>DATGHZ010000015.1:0-222536 GCA_035307565.1 bacterium
CGAGGAGATTTTGTGCGCGGCCGGCGGCTGGGGGGCCGCGCTGGACGACGAGCTCACGTCTCCCCGGCCCGGCGATATTACCATCGTACGCCACAGCTACGACGGGTTCGCGGGCACGGACCTCGACGCGCTGCTTCGCGCGCGACAGGTGGACGTAGTGGTGGCGGCCGGCGTCGTCACGAACCTCTGCGTGCAGACGACCGTGCAACATGCGTTCGCGCTCGGGTACTATATCGTCGTCGTGGAGGACGGTACCGCGGCGGCCGATGCGGACGTCCAGGCCATGACGCTCGACAATTTCCGCCGCTACTTTGGGCCGGTCGTCCCGGCCGGCGTCGTCGCCGAACATTGGACGGGGAGTGGACGGCGGTGAGCACCGTGGCGGCGTCCCCGCGCGAACTGCGCCTGCATGACGAAATCGGCCGCCGGGTGGCCGCGCGAGAAGCGGCGAGCCGTGCGTCAATCGCGGTGGCCAGAGCCGCCGTCTTCGCGGTCGCGCTCGGCGCGTGGGCGCTCGCGTCCGGCCGCCTCGCCGATCGCCAGTTCATAAGCGATCCGCTCGATGTGCTGAGGGCGTTCTGGACGCTCGTGGCCACGGGACGGCTCTGGCCGAACTTGATCCAGACGCTCGCGGAGGTGCTGAGCGGGTACGTGATCGGCGCGGTGCTCGGCATCGTCGTGGCGATCGTGGTCGCGTTCCAGGAAACCGCGCAGCGCGTGCTCCGCCCGTTCTTGATCGCCTTCTATTCGATCCCGAAGATCGCGCTTGCGCCGCTGTTCATCATGTGGTTTGGTCTCGGGCCGGCGCCGAAAATCGTCCTCGCCGCGATCTTTGTCTTCTTCGTGGTGTTTATGAACATGGTCACGGGGCTCTATCAGGTGAGCCCGGATCTCGTCAGCGTAGTCCGGGTGATGGGCGCCCGGCGCATCGACGTGGTCCGCAAAATCGCGCTGCCGAGCGTCGTCCCCTACCTCATGACCGGCCTGCGGATCGCCGTGCCGGAAGCATTGATCGGCGCGGTGATCGGCGAATTCATGGCCGCCAACGCGGGCCTCGGGTATCTCGTGAACACTGCGGCCGAACAGTTCAACACGGCAGCGACGCTGGCGGCGATCGTCGCGCTGCTGTTGATCGTCGTTGCGATGGACGCCGCGCTGGGCCTGTTGGAGCACCGGCTGCTCGGATGGCGGCCCCGCGGCGACCTCGTCTTGGCCGCGAAGGGTTAACGGCGGTCCTGTGAGAACGGGCACGGCGCCAATCCGGCAAAGGGAGAGTGCGATGAAGCGGACGGGGCTCGTGGTTGCGGCACTGCTGCTGGCGGTTCTTCTTGCGGCTCCCGCCGCGCGGACGCAGTCGCTGACCAAAATCCGGCAGGCGGGCTTCAAGGTGATCGACCTCGCGGTCCCGCTCCTCGCCAAGTCCAAGGGAATCTTTCAGAAAAACGGCCTGGACTTCGAATACGTCGAGATCGACAGCGGGAAGCTCGGCGTCGCCTCGCTCTTGAGCGGCAACGTCCAGTTTGTCGACCTCGGCGTCGACGATATTGTGGCGCTCCAGAAGGAAGGGAAGGACCCGGTCCTGATCTACAGCATGGTCAACTCGCTGACGATGGATCTCGTCGTCCGCAACGACGTGCTGAAGCGGTTGAATGTCACCCCGGCTTCATCCCTCGACAGCAAGCTCCGGGCGCTCCGCGGCCTCACGTTCGGCATCACGCGGCCGGGCGCGGTGACGCAGCTCTTCCCGCAGTATCTGCTGCGGAAGGCCGGATACAGCCCGGAAAAGGACGCGACCTTTGTGCAGGTCGGCGGGGGCCAGGCGCTTGTCGCGGCGATGAAGAGCAAACGGATCGAAGCGTTCATGCTCTCCGCCCCGGCGCCGTACATCCTTGAGAAAGACGGCGACGGTACGGTGCTGATCAAGAACTCGGCGGGACAGGGCCCGACAGAGTTTGCGGACTTCGCCTTCGAGTCGATCGCCACGATGAAGTCGTGGGCGAACGCGAACACCGCCACGGTGGAGGCCTACACGCGGTCCCTCAACGAGGCCTACAACTGGATGCTGACGGATCGGCCGACCGCGCTGCGTCTCCTCAAGGTCTACTTCCCCGAGACGGATGACGCTACGCTGGCGCTGTCGTTTAACGCGCTCGTTCCCGCGATCAAGAAGGGCGGGCGGCTGAGCCAGCGGGCGGTCAAGAACCAGGTCGACGTGCTCACGTCGATCGGCGCGTTGAACGGGCAGGCGGATACGCGCGAAGGTGTGCTGTGGACGAACCAATTCATCAAGCGGCCGTAAAACGCGGCATCACCTTTTCCGCGAAGGGCACGATCACTTTCTCGTGTTCCACTTCTGACCGTGGAGCGGAAAAGCACCTCAGCCAGATGTCGTTGATGCCGAAGGAGACGATCGCCTTGATCTTCTCGACGCAATCCTCGGCCGTGCCCGCGACCGAGAACCGCTTGATGACCTCGTCCGTGAGATGCGTCCGATCCTCGTACGCCGCCTCCAATCCCGCCCGGCCCATAGTGCGGCACTTTCCGAGGAAGGATGGCAGCGCTTCATCAAAGCCGTCGAGTATGACGGGATAGGCCTCGGGGGAGGTATTCAACAGCGCCTGGGTTACGAACGGCCGGACGTTCTCCACGGCTTGTCGTCCGTCGTCTGAGATCGAGGTGTAGACCCACGAAATCAACCGGACGTCCTCAAAGCGCCTTCCCGCCTTCGTGGCTCCGGCCCTCACCCGCTCGATCGCGAACGCCAGCTGCTCTCTCGACACGTAGGTCGCTATCACCGCGCCGTCTGCGATCTCGCCGGCGAGCTCGAGGTTCAGCGGACTTCTGCTCGCTATGAGGATCGGTATGTCCGGCCGGACATCGAACCTCAGTTGCGCGTTCGTGAGCTTGTAGAGTCTGCCGTCGAAGTTGACCGTCTCCCCGCTGAACAGCGCGCGGATCATTGTGACTGTTTCGCGGAGGGCCTCGTTGACGTGCCTCCGCTCAAGATGCATCTCAGCGAAACCAGATCCTCCGGCGCCCAGGGCGAGCAGGGCCCGTCCCCCCGAGAGTTCGTCGAGGCTCGCGACGGCGGCAGCCAGCATCGCAGGGATCCGGCTGAACGGATCGGAAACGCACGGCCCGAGCTTTATCGTTCTTGTATGCAGGGCGTCGGCGGCAAGCGTTACGAAGACGTCTTTCTCGCCCGAGAATCGCTGGTCGGCGTGCACGATGTGTTCGAAGCCGAGGTCCTCGGCCAGCTTCGCCACCGAGACCACCTTCTTCAGCGGCTCCACCGGCGCCATCCCGACGCCAAACCTGACCATCAGGCCGCGAGGTGCCCGCTCATCTATGCTACGCTGATGCTCATCTTCCCGAAGCCTTCCCTCCGCATGCGTGGGGCCTCGCGGGCGAGTGCATCGATCCCCTCGGTGATCTTTCCGACAAGGTTCGTCGCGAGTGGGGCGCTCAAACTCCTTATCGCGCTGTCGCGCTCGTAGATGAATCCGATGACGAGAATGTCCCGGATATGCCTCGGCCACTCGGGTTTCACGAAGATGGCGGGTTTGTAGTACACGATCAGGTCCCCGACGGTCTGGTAGATTGTTTGATTCTCTTCCTCTACGTGATGGGGAGCATCGAGCACGACGTATACTTCGCGGCCGTTCTCCATGCTGTGCATGGCCTGCCGCTCGATCGGAAGCATCTCCTTTAGCCATTTCGTGGCCTTTGGCGCGTCCTTCTCGTCGAGCTGCGCGAACGCCTCGGCGCTGCCCAGCGTGATCTTCACTCTCGTCATCGGGCGAGTCTTGCCCCTGAGGGCCTTACTCCGGTCACCGTGAACGTTCCAATCTCGTCACGACCAGCCTCTGCAGGCCATTGTGGCGAATCTCTTCGCACTTCTGCGCGAATTCCTTTGGGATGTCGATGAAGGTGGCGAACAACGTGGCGACCTGCAAATTCGAGTCCCGGCCGCTGCGCGCTGGATCGTCCGCGGCCAGGCCGCCGCCGGCAGGGTCGCCGTAGAAGATGGCGAGTTCTGAGAGCTCCCGCTGGAACTCGGAGCTGTAGGCCAACTGCTTGCCGCGAGACATCTGGGGGGATCGCCAGAAATAGACGATGTCACCGGGAGCGGTGGTCCCGCGCCGAGCCGGCCCTTCGGGGGGAAGCCGAAGTATCTTCTCGCCATGAAGATGCAGCATGATCTCGCGGCTCGACCAGTTGGCGTGGATCGCCATCCCTTCAACCGGAAGCACGTTCCAGACCGCATCGCATGTCTTCGGTACGACGTCATCGTGCATCTCGGCTACGGCCCTTGTCCCACCCAGCTCAAACAGCAACTGCCTCATCCGGCTCGCTCCAACTTTTCGATGAGGAGGTCCTTCTGGCCCCGGTAGATCATGTCTTCGCACGCTCTGGCGAAGCCCTCTAGACTGGAGGAGATGTTCGCAAAGAGGCTCACGGCTTCTGGCCCTCGCGGGCCCTGGGGCCTCGTGTCCCTGTCATAGACGATGCCTATCTCCGCGGATTCAGATCTTCCATAGGGGGATCCGCGGAAGTAGTTGGGAGGCCTATAGTAATAGAAGATGTCGCCTGGGAGGGGAAGATAAGTGAGGACGTTCTCGGGCGGTAGCACAAACGTGTTGTCCAGGTGGACTAATAGCTGATGTCCGGACCAGATGTCATGTATCGCCTTCACGCGCACGGGCAAGAGGTGCCATATCGCCTCACACGTGTTTGGGCAGTCCGCGTCGAGAAGATCTGCGACGGCGGAGACGCCGTCATCTGGAAAGGAGATCCGGATTTTTCGCGACAGAACATGCGGATCAAGCTGATCGGACACCGACCCACTCCTCCCCAGTTGTTCCACGCATGAGCGAAGGTCAGCCCACTGCAAGGTCTCTCCGCCTCTCGCGTTGCTGAGTTCTTCCACTCCCGCTCATTTCCCCCACTGCAGGCGCTTGTGACCACCTACCTGTAGTTCATTCGCGGTACCGGAGGAAACGGAAGACGGGGCGTGGAAGCGGGCGCCCCACCTAGACACGCCGGCTGGGATGCCGGCAACAGCCTGGCACGAGGAGGCGAATCGTATGGGGGGATCCCGTTCGCATCGCCCTCGCCGTAGGCTCCGGCTCGCGGCCGCCGCTCTGGTCATGCCCGCGCTGCTCGCGGCGGGTCTCTGGAGCGGCCCCGCCCGGGGGCAAGGGCGTTCCGAAACGCTCATTGTCGTCCGCAACATCGACGACTACGTGACCAACGACCCGAGCCGGCAGTACGAGTACAGCGCGCAGATGTGGGACCAGTCGTCCTACGACAGTCTGGTCACGGTCGAGGCGCCCGATTTCACGAAGATTCAGCCGAAACTGGCGGAGCGGTGGCAGATCTCGCCGGACGGGCTGACCTACACCTTTTACCTGCGCAAGGGCGTCAAATTCAACAGCGGCAACCCGGTCACCGCCGCCGATGTGCGGTTCTCGATGCGGCGGTTGAAGTATCTTGAAGACAACCCGTCGTTCTTCATGGATCCGGTGAAAGACGTTCAGGTCGTCGATCCGACCACGGTCAAGGTCACTTTGTCGGCGCCCGACGCGTCGTTCCTCGCGGCGCTCGCGGCGCCGCCGACCGGCATTCTGGACTCGAAGGTCGTGATGGCGCACGGCGGGACGGACGCCGACAGCGCCAAAACCACAGACAAAGCGACGTCGTGGTTGAACGAGCACACGCCGGGTTCCGGCCCCTACATGCTTACGGCCTTTACCCAGAACGAGCAGACGGTGCTCGAACGGGTGGCGGGGCACTGGGGGGCGAGGCCGTACTTCGCCAAGATCGTGTTCCTCCACGTCAAGGACGGCACGACGCAGCGCCAGATGGTCGAACGGGGTGACGCGGACATCGCCCAGGACTTTGACGCCGACATCGCGGCCAAGATCACCCCCGGTTCCCGGCTCAAGATCATCGAGGGGCTGTCCATGAACCAGGTGTACATGGCGCTCAACAACAACCCGCAGGTGTCGAAGGAACTCGCCGACAAGCGCGTGCGCGAGGCGATTTCGTACGCCATCGATTACGACGGCATCATCAAGGGGCTCGTGCGGGGCGCGGGCGAACGGCCGCCGGGCATGATCCCGATGGGCATCCTTGGGGTCGATCCGAAACAGACGCGCCAGCATGACGCGGCCAAGGCGAAGGCGCTGCTCGCAGAAGCCGGGCTCGCAAACGGGTTCGCCGTCAAGCTGAACTACTGGACCGCGCCGCTGCTCGGCGTGCCGCCGGAGCCGCTCGCCACGAAGCTGCAGGCCGACCTCGGCGCCGTGGGCATCAAGGTCACCCTCGAGCCGAAGGAACGCTCCGTCATGATCACCGAGTACCGGCAGGGCAAACCGCAGTTGATGCTGGCCTCGTGGTCGCCGGACTACCTCGATCCGCATCCGTGGGCCGACGCGTTCTACCGGAAGGGCGGACCGGCCGCCAAGCGCGTCTCCTACGACGACAGCAAGGCCGTCGACCTGGTGGCGCGGGGCGACCGCGAACTCAATCCAACAAAGCGGGCCGCGATCTACCGCGACCTCACGCAGGTCGCGCTCGACGACGTGCCGTTCATCATGCTGATCCAGCCGAAATCGTTCGTCGGCGTCAACCCGTCGATCAAGGGCTACGCCATCCATCCGATCTGGTTCGTCACGCTGGCCAACCTGAGCCGTTGACCCGGCCGGCGGCGGGCCGGTAATGTTTGTCCGCTATCTCGGCCGGCGGTTCGCCTTCGCGGGGATCGCCCTCTTCGGGGCGATCCTCGTGGCCTTTCTGGTCGCGCACATGGTGCCGGCGGATCCGCTTGCCGTCGTGCTGAGCGACACGGCGACCAAGGATCCCCGCATTCGCGCCGCCTACATGAAACGCTGGGGGCTCGACCGGCCCCTGCCCGAGCAATTCGTAGTCTATCTCGGCAACGTCGCGCACGGCGATCTCGGCGAGTCGTTTACGACCCGGCGTCCCGTGATCCGGGATCTGGCGCAGTTCCTCCCGGGGACGATCGAGCTGTCGCTGGCGGCGTTTTTCGTCAGCGTTGCCGCCGGCGTGCCGTTGGGCGTGTGGGCGGCGCTGCGCCACAACCGGTCGGTCGACCATACGGCGCGGCTGGTCTCGCTGGTCGGGGCGGCCTCGCCGATCTTTTGGACCGGCCTCATCGCCCTCTACGTCTTCTACTTTGTGCTGCGCTGGGCGCCCGGACCGGGCCAACTCGACCCGCGGCTCGCGCGGCCGCCCGTGGTCACGGGCTTCCTGCTCATCGACAGCCTCGTCGCCGGGCGGGCGGATGCGTTTCGATCGGCGCTGGGACACATCGTGCTGCCGGCGCTCGTGCTCGGCTGGTTCATCATGGGGCTCACGGCGCGCACGACGCGTGCGTCGCTGCTCGAGGTCCTGGGCGCCGACTATCTGCGGACCGCTCGAGCCAAGGGGCTCGGCGAGCGGCGTGTCGTCGGCCTTCACGCGCTTCGAAACGCGTTGATTCCGATCCTCACGGTCAACGGCCTGGCATTCGCGAGCCTGCTCTCCGGCGCCGTGCTCACGGAGACCGTCTTCGCGTGGCCGGGAATCGGCCGCTATGCCGTGACCGCGGCCACGCGGCTCGATTATCCGGCGATTCTCGGCGTCACCCTGCTGACCGCGGTGATCTATATCGCGGTGAACCTCACCGTCGATGTGCTCTACGCCGTGCTCGATCCCCGGATCAGGGTCTGAGGCCCGTGGCCGGCGAGGCGCCGTCAATAACGAGGGAGCGGCCGGCGTCCACGGCGGCGGCCGCTGCGAGTACGCCCCTCTCCAGGCACGGTTGGAGACGCGTGCGCCGCAGCGTCGCGCTGTGGACGGGGACTGTCATTGTCGGCGCCTGGGCCGTCATCGCGGCCGTCGGCCCGGCGGTCGCGCCGCACAGTCCCCTCGACCTGGACGTGATGCACCGGCTCGAGCCGCCGAGCGGGGACCATCCCTTCGGCACGGACGAGTCCGGCCGCGACAACTTCTCGCGCGTCCTCTACGGCGCGCGCATCACCGTGCCGATCGCGCTCGGTGTCATCGCGGTGGCCAGTGCGTTCGGAACCGGTATAGGCGCGGTGTCGGGATATGCCGGGGGATGGACCGACGAAGTGCTGATGCGCTTCGTGGACGTGGTGCTGGCGTTCCCGTCTATCGTGCTTGCGATGGCTATCACGGCGGCCCTCGGGCCCGGGCTGCCCCACGCCATGCTGGCGATCGTCCTCGTGGGGTGGGCCGAATACAGCCGGCTCATGCGCGGGCAGATCCTCGCCGCCAAATCCAACGATTACGTGCTGGCGGCCCGGGCCCTCGGCGGGTCTGCCGGCCGCGTGCTGCTGCGCCATGTGCTGCCGAACGCCTTTCCCCCGGCGGTGGTCAAGGGGACCCTCGACATCGGAAATGCCATCATTCTCATCGCCGCCCTCTCGTTCATCGGCCTGGGAGCCGTGCCGCCGGCGCCGGAGTGGGGCGCCATGATTGCCGCGGGCCAGTCGAAGTTCGAGTATTGGTGGGTCGCGACGTTTCCCGGTCTCGCCATTCTCTCGGTGGTGTTGGGCTTCAACTTTCTGGGGGACGGACTGCAGGACATCCTCAACCCCAGGCTTCGCCACGACTGAGGGCGGCGGCCCGAGGTGTGCCTGATGCGTGAAATGACGACGAACCGGCTCCGAATCCGGGCGTTCGCGCTCGAGGATCTCGACGCGTATGCGGGGCTGCTGGATGCCGCGTTCGGGCGGTCCGAGGCGCGCGGCGCCTATCGCGACCGGCTCGCGTACTACGAACTCGGCGAGCGAGTGCTCGCGGAACTCCACCAGCCGCCGTACGGCGACCGGGCGATGGTCCTGCGAGAGACGGGACAGCTCGTCGGCGCGGTCGGCTTCGTGCCGAGCCTCGGGCCCTTTGGCCAGTTGCCGTTCTTCGGCCGCACCGCGGATGCCAGGTTCACGCCTGAAGTCGGGCTGTTTTGGGCCGTCCTCCCCGAGCATCGCGGCCGCGGATTGGCGTCCGAAGCGGCGGCCGCCATGGCGCGATTCGCATTCGATGAGCTCCACCTGCGCCGTGTGGTGGCCACGGCCGAGTACGACAATGCCGCCTCGACCGGCGTGATGCGGCGGATCGGGATGACTGTACAGCACAACCCGTGGTCCACACCGGATTGGTTTCAGGCCGTCGGCATCCTGGAGCCCTGATCGGGCCCGGGCAACCGGAGGAGAGGGGGAGTGTCCCTGTTCGAGACCGTTGCCCTCGCGCACCGCGCGCGGGTCTCCACGATCACCTTGAACCGTCCTCCGCTGAATCTCATTACCGCGCAGATGCTGCGCGAACTCGACGAGGCCTTCGACGCGGTGGAGGCCAGGCCGGAAACCCGCGCCGTCATCCTGACCGGCGCCGGGACGCGGGCGTTCTGCGCCGGCGCCGACCTCCGCGACGAAGCGTCTCATACCCCGGAGAGCGGACGGGCGTTTCGCGAAGCCGGCCGGCGTGTCGTCGGGCGCATCGAGACGTTTCCGAAACCGGTCGTGGCCGTGGTGCGGGGCTGGTGCATCGGCGGCGGTACCGGTCTCGCGTGGGCGTGCGATATCCGCGTGGCCGCGCAGGGCGCGACATTCCGCGCCGGCGACGTGTACCTCGGGATGATCCCGACTTGGAGCCTCGGCATGGTACGCCTCGTGCACTACATCGGCCGCAACCGGTCCCTGGATGTCTTGCTGCTCGGGGAGGACCTCCCGGGTGAGCGGGCGTACGAACTCGGCCTCGTGAGCCGGGTCGTCCCGGACGACGCGCTCGACGGCGAAGCCGCGCGGATCGCGGACCGGCTGGCGTCGGGGGCGCCGCTTGCGATGCAGGCGATCAAAGAGGGGGTCGGCGCGCAGTGCCGCGACGGGCTGGAGCGCGCGGCGGCGCTGGAAGAGCGCTGGAGCCAGCGGCTCCTCGGTTCGGACGACGCCCGCGAGGGCGTGGCGGCGTTTCGAGAAAAACGCGCCGCGATCTTCCAGGGGCGGTAGGCCGCCCGTGGAGTTCGCCCTCTCGTCGCGGCAACGGGAATTGCAGGAGCGGGCGGCGGAGGCGCACGTCCGCGCCGTGGCGCCGGTGGCGGCCGCGGTTCCGCGCGGCGGCAAACTGACCGCGGAACAGCTCCGCACAATCTACAAGGCGCTTGCCCCGCTCGGCTATCTCGGGGGCACGCTGCCGGAAGCCGACGGCGGAGCGGACATGAGCTATGTCGACTACGGCCTGCTGCTGGAAGCGCTGGCGGCCGGGCCCGTGATCCTGGGTGAAGTGGTGCCGCCGCGGACGATCAGCGCGCTCGGGACCCCCGAGCAGAAGGCCCGATGGCTGCCGCGTCTGCTGGCGGGCGACTGGATCTCGACGGCGGCGATCACCGAGCCGCAGGCCGGCTCGGATCTTCGCGCCCTGCGGACCGCGGCGGTGGCGGACGGCGCGTATCTTCGGGTCACCGGCCGGAAGAAATGGATCAAACTCGGCGGCGCCGCCGATCTCATCACGCTTCTCGCCGTGACCGACCCGGAGGCCGGCGCGGCCGCCGGAACCACGCGCCTGGTCCTGGAGCGCGCCGTTTCCCCGTGGACGAGCGAGGAGCTCGACAGTGTGGGACTCCACAACCTGTCGTACGCAGAGCTTCGCTTCGAGGACACGAGAGTGCCGCGCGAGAACATCCTGGGTTCGCCCGGGGCCGGCACCGACGCGTTCTATCGCGCCATCGAAGCGTCGCGGGCGCTCGTCGGGCTGCAGGCGGCCGGTCTCGCCCGGCCGGCCCTCGCTGCGGCCGTCGAGTATGCGCGGGAGCGGGTCGCGTTTGGACGGCCGCTCGCGAGGTTTCAGGCCATCCAGACCACACTGGCCGATGCCGCCGCGGAACTGGACGCCGCGCGCCTGCTGTGCCTGCGGGCCTTGTGGCTGCTCGACCAGAATCAGCGGTGTCCAAAGGAAGCGTCGATGGCGAAAATGTACGCCACCGAGGCCGCCGTACGGGTTTGCGCCGCCGCCATGGATTGCATGGGCGCCCACGGGCTGTCGGACGCGGCGGGCGTGGAACGCCGCTGGCGCGATGCGAGGATGCTGACCGTGATCGATGGGACGTCCGGGATTCAACGCCTGATCGTCGGCCGCGAACTGCTCCAGACGCCGGCATTCGTATGACGACGCGGCCAGCGACGTCCGCGGCGGCGGCGCGGGCGACGGTCCGTGACATCCTGCATCCGGACTCCGTCGCGGTCCTGGGCGCCTCCGAGAACGTCGCCAAGTTCGGCGGACGGATCATGCACTATCTCGTCAAGCACGGGTTCCCGGGGCTCTTAGTGCCGATCAACCCCGGGCGCGCGCACGTGTTCGACCGGCCCTGTTACGGACGCATCGGCGAAGCCCCCGGTCCGGTCGACGTGGCCATTCTCGCCGTGCCTCCGGGCGCGGTCGTTCCGTCGGTGGCCGAATGCGCCGAGGCGGGCGTCCGCTGCTGCGTTGTGATGACGACAGGATTTGCCGAGGCCGGGCCCGAGGGCGCCGCACGGCAGGATGCCCTCGTCGAGGTGGTCCGCCGCACCGGGCTGCGCCTCCTGGGGCCGAACTGCATGGGGCTCATCAACCCCCACCATCACCTTGCACTGACCTCATCGCTCGTCCTTGACGTGGAGTCGCTGCTGCCGGGAACGGTCGGCCTGATCAGCCAGAGCGGCGCGCTCATGGTTTCGATGTACAATCGCGCCCACGACGCCGGCATCGGCTTCAGCTCCTGCGTCTCACTCGGCAATCAGGCGGATATCGACATCTGCGACGTCCTCGAGTACATGGTGAACGACGGCGGTACCGCATCGATCGCCGTCTACGCGGAAGGATTTCGCGACGTCCGGCGGTTCCTCGCGCTGGCGGAGGCGGCCCGGGAGCGGGGCAAACCCCTCGTCGTCGTGAAGGCCGGGCGCACCGACGCCGGCGTGCGGGCGGCCCGCTCCCACACCGCGAGCCTCGCCGGGTCCTACGCCGTCTTTGTGGCGGCGTGCCGGGACCGCGGCGTACTGCTGACCGACGATCCCGACGGGATGATCCTGGCCGCCGATCTTCTGGGACGCCCGGCTGGTCGGTCCGTCGACGGCCGCATCGCGGTCCTCTCACCCTCCGGCGGGGGCGCGGCCGTCGCCGCCGACCGCCTCGTCGAGGCCGGTCTCGGTCTGGCGGCGCTGCAGCCGCCGACGCGGGAGGCCCTGCGGCAGATTCTGCATCCGCCGCAGGCGGACAATCCGATCGATCTCGGTGGACGGCGCGATGGAGACCCGGTCGCCGCGGCGGCTCGGGTCATGTCGCTGCTCGCGGCGGACCCGGACGTCGGCGCGGTGCTCGTGCCCCTGACGACCGTGCCGTCCTATGAGGAGACGACACGGGCGCTCGCGACCGCCGGCCTGCGGGGCGGCAAGCCGATTTTGTTTGCGGTGACACCCGGGTCCGCGGCCGACGGGCCGCGCCGTATTTTGCGCGAGCTCGGCTGCCGGTACTACGACCGCCTCGACGACGCGCTTCGCGTGGCCGCGCTCTGGGCTGCCTTCGGCCGCCGCGCGCCGTCGCCGCACGCCGTTCCGCCGCACGACGCCGCTCGGCCGGGGCTGTTCGCGGAGCGGCACGACGCGCTGCGACGGTTGGCGGGTGGAACGGTCACGGCACCGGAAGTGCGGGCCGCCCTCGACGTGTACGGTGTTCCGGTTGCCAGGGAACGAGTCGTGGCCGGCGTCGAGGAGGCGGTGTCGGCGGCCGTAGCGCTTGGGTACCCGGTCGCGCTCAAGGCCGTCTGCCGCGGCCTGGTGCACAAACGCGATGCGGGCGTCGTCTACCTCGGACTCACCGATTCCGGCGCGGTCATTGGGGCGTGGGAGCAGATCACGGCCGCGGTGCGCCGCTTGCCGGGAGCCGGCTGGGAGGGCTGCGTTGTCCAGGAAATGGTGGAAGGAGCGGCAGAAGTGATCGTCGGCGCCCGGCATGACGAGCAGTTTGGACCGGTGGTGCTCGTGGGATGGGGCGGCTCACAGGTCGAAGTCCTCAACGACGTACAGATGGCGCTGTGCCCGATCACGCCCGGCCGCGCCCGGGAATTGTTCACGATGCTCCGGTTGTGGCCGGTCCTGTCGGGTGCGCGCGGGCGGCCGCCGCTCGATGTGGACCGGCTCGCAGACATCGCCAGCCGGATCAGCGTGCTCGCCGCGGACCTCGGCGAGCGCCTGATCGAATTGGACGTGAATCCGATTGTCGTCCGGGCGGCGGGTGAAGGGGCAGTGGCCGTGGATTGCCGCGCCACGCTCGGGCCGGCCACGGCGGAACGCGCCGGCGGGTAGGACAAGCCACCTAGAACGGAGGCACGCGATGAGTGCCAGTGATCGGTCGGAGAAGACGCCGCAGGCGCGCGTCGCGGTCGGCGTGGCGGCGGCAGATCATGTGACGGCGGCGACGCGCCGGATGACGGGAGGGCAGGCCCTCGTCGAGTGTCTCAAGATTCAGGACGTTGGTGTTCTCTTCGGCCTGCCCGGGGTGCAGCTGGACTGGGCGTTCGACGCGCTCTATGAGGCGCGCGACGCGATCCGCCTGATCCACACACGGCACGAGCAGGCCGCGTCCTACATGGCCGACGGGTATGCCCGCACGACCGGACGGGTCGGCGCCTGCCTCGTCGTGCCGGGTCCCGGTCTCTTGAACGCGGCGTCCGGACTGGCGACCGCGTATGCCTGTTCCGCTCCCGTGCTCTGCATCGCCGGTCAAATTCCGTCCAAGCACATCGGCGCGGGCCGCGGCCTGCTGCACGAGATCCCGGATCAAATGGGCGCAGCGCGTTCGGTCGCCAAGTGGACAGGACAGGTCCGCCGTCCGCAGGAGATCCCGGCGGTGGTGAGCGAGGCGTTCCGGCAGCTCCACAGCGGCCGCCTCCGGCCGGTGGTGATCGAGGTGCCGCAAGACGTCCTGCAGACGGCGGCCGAGGTAACGCTGCCGGCGCGGGTAGACGGCGGGCGGGCCGCGGGCGATCCGGACGCGGTCGAGGCGGCGGCCGAGATGCTGGGACAGGCCGCGCGGCCGCTGATCTTCGCCGGCGGCGGCGTGCTGCGGTCCGGCGCCTGGTCGCCCCTCGAAGCGCTGGCCGAGATGCTGCAAGCCCCGGTCATCATGTCAAGCAGCGGCAGGGGGGCGGTGTCCGACCGGCACTACCTCGCACAAACGATGACCGCCGCCCAGCAGTTGTTGCCGGCGGCGGACGTCGTGCTGGTGGTGGGGACACGGTTCCTGCAGCCGGCCAACTCGACGTGGAAACCGCGGCCCGATCAGCCGGTGATTCAGGTCGACATCGACCCGGACGAGATCGGCCGCAACCATCCCGTCCGCACCGGTATCGCCGCCGACGCGGAGTGGGCCCTCGGTCAGTTGCTGGCGCGCGTGCAACGCCATAACCGCGCGCGGGCGTCCCGCCGCGACGAGTGCCTGGCGGCCAAACGGAAGGTCGACGAAGTGCTCGGCGTGCTGGAGCCGCAGGTGTCGTACGGGCGTGCCATCCGCGAGGCGCTGCCCGATGATGCGATCGTCGTGAGCGGCGTGACCCAGCTCGGGTATTGGATTCAGTTCGGCGCGTTTCCGGTCTACCGTCCGCGCACGCTGCTCACGGCGGGGTATCAGGGCACCCTCGGCTATGAATACGGCACGGCGCTCGGCGCCCAGGTGGGGTCGCCCGCGCAGCGGGTCGTCGCCGTCTGCGGCGACGGCGGTTTCATGTACCAGGTCCAGGAGCTGGCCACGGCGGTGCGGCACGGGATCAATGCCATTGCCGTCGTGTTCAACGACAACGCGTACGGGAACGTCCGGCGGACGCAGAAGCGCCAGTACGGCGGCCACGTGCTCGGCTCCGAACTCCACAATCCGGACTTTCCGAAGTTGGCCGACGCGTTCGGCGTCCGCGGACGCCGCGCCGAGGGGCCGGAGGGGCTGTGCGCCGAGCTGGCCGCGGCGCTGCGCGAGGACGCGCCGGCGTTGATCGAAGTTCCGGTGGGCGAGATGCCGGATCCGTGGCCGGTGATCAGACGGGGGTATCGCGCGTAGCGGACAGGAGAAGGCGGTGGGACGGGGCCGGCTAACCCATTCGTTTCCCGCCGATGACGGTGAACTCCGCCCGGGCCACCCAACTCAAGTGGCCGTCGTCATCGACAACGAGGACGCTGACGTCGCCGTCTTTGTCTTGTATCGCGTAGACGTCTCTGCCGAATCCGGGATCGTGCTTGCCGGACACGGACTGGATTACCTTCACCCGCAAGGGGTTGCCCGCCCACACCATCATTGCGCCGTCCCCTCCCGCGTTTGGAGCAGAGCTTACTCGAACCAGTCCGTCACGCCGTCTTCGCTCACCTGCCAGTTGGCGACTTGCGCGCCGCGCAGCAGCCCGTACACGCGAATCGCCTTTCCGCAAATCTCCGTGGAATCGCCGGCCGAGAGTGATTTGACGAGGTTGGCCTCCCGATCGCCGTCGACGTAGATGGCGATCGCGGGCTGTCCGCCTTCTCTCTTGGGGTCCGCCCACCCGGTAAAGGCGATCTTGAAGCATTTGAGCGCCGGCCCGGCGTGGACCACGGCCCACTCTTTCGCCCGCAGCGTGCGCGGCGGCTCGTTTCCACGTGCCGCGGCTGGTTCCGTGACTGTTCCCCCGGTACGGCATCAAGGCAACGTCAAAAAATCTGACCCTAAAATGATCCCGAACTGCCATGTAAGCATCTACGCTTGTGCCCACCGGCCTTTCCGGATAGACGGGGGCGAGGTGGCCCGGCGTGGAACGGTGCCCGGCGCATGGTGACGCGGTGCCCGTGGGCGGCGGGTGACCCGCTGCTGACAGCCTATCACGACACGGAGTGGGGCACCCCGCTCCACGACGATCGGGGGTTGTTCGAACTGCTGGTGCTCGAGGGCGCGCAGGCCGGCCTGAGCTGGATTACGGTCCTGCGAAAGCGGGCGAACTACCGCGCGGCATTCGCCGGTTTTGATCCGGACGCCGTCGCACGGTTCGACGGCGCCCGCCGTCGGCGGCTTCTGCGGGACCCCGGTCTCGTCAGAAACCGGCTGAAGATCGAATCCGCCGTTGCCAACGCGCGCACGCTCCTCGAGGCGCGGGACGCGTTCGGCAGCTTCGACGCCTACGTCTGGCGGTTTGTCGGAGGGGAGCCCATCCGCCGGGTGCGCCGGCGCCCGGCCGATGTGCCGGCCGAGACGGCCGAGTCCCGCGCGTTGAGCAAGGACATGAAGGCCAGAGGGTTCAGGTTCGTCGGGCCCACGATCTGCTACGCCTTCATGCAGGCGGCCGGGCTCGCCGACGACCACCTGGTGACGTGCTTCCGACACGGAGCCGGCACGGAGCCGCGGGGGCGCCCGAGAGGCACGGCCGGCGGGCCGATGTAGGACACGGCGTCAGCGTTCGACGGGGTGCGGTGCGGCCTTCAGGTTGTTCTGTGCCACCTCGAGGGACGGGAACACCGGAATCATCTGATAGAAGTTCAACGTGTCGATGACGTTCTGCACCGGCGGGCGCGGGTTAACCAGGACCATGAGGCGGTCGTCCTCCCGGCACATCCGGCGGTGGATCAGCAGTTCGCGGAACCCCGTGCTGTCGATGAACGTGACGTTGCTGAGGTCCACGACGACGTGGCGGCCGAGCGCCACCGCGGTGGCCAGCGCATGGCGCAGAATTGACACCGTCGAGAGATCGACCTCACCGGACGGGCGAACAATGTTCGCGAAGGGCTCCTCGTTGACTTCACATTCCAATAGGTGAATGTCCATGTGCGCGCGCCTCCGGTCGAGGATTTGTGTGACGCTGCGCACCACGCATTTACCCCCGCGCCGCGCGGCGGAAACACGCGGCCGGCCGGTGGACCCGCGCCGGCCGTCGGTTATCCGGCCCCGTCGACGTGCGGCAGCACCTCTTCGATCACGCGGCGCAACTGGCCCATCTGATCCCAACCCGTGCAGCGCAGCCCGATCGTACGGACGCCCATGCGCGCGTAGACATTGAGGTGCTCGACGCACTCCGCCGGCGATCCGGCCGCCGTCCAACTGGCCACCCGCGTCGGCGGAAAGTCGACCATGTAATAAGTGTCGAGGAACCGCTTTGATTCCGCGAGGGCCGCCTCGCGGTTCTCGTTGACGTTGATGTTGTGGTAGAGACTCGTCTCGAGGTCCTCGGGATTACGTCCCGCCTCGCGGGTCTTTTGACGCACGTCCGACAGGCGCCACGCCACATCGTCGGGGTCCGACAGCGAGGTCTGCCAGCCGTCGGCGTGACGGGCGACGCGGCGGTGCGTGCGTTCGATCCGCTCGCGGGGGCCGGTGGCGTTGTTGGCGATCCAGATCGGCGGCCGGGGCTTGGCGGCCGGCTTCGGCTCGATCGTGATCCCCTGCAAACGGTAGTGCTTGCCCTCGAAGTTCACTTCGTCTTCCGTCCACAGCCGCTTGAGAATCGTGATCCACTCGACAAGCCGTTCAACCCGCGCCTTGTTGTCGAGTCCATAGTGCGCCGCTTCGAGTGCGCCCCCGGCCTGCGGGACGATGCCCGTGCAGGCGATCAGCAGCGTGCGGCCGCCCGCCAGCAGGTCGAGGCTCGCCCACTGATACGCGAGCAGCACCGGGTCGCGCAGCGGAAAACTGGCCATGCAGGCGGGCGCGATGCGGAGCCGTTTCGTCCGCGCCGCGATGCCGGCCAAGAGGACGACCGACTCCATGCGCGGCTTGCCGAGCAGGCTGTCGCCGACCCACACGTCGGTGAACCGGCCCGAACGCTCGGCCGACTCGGACATCTGCAGCATTTGCTCCGGGGTGGTGAGGCCCAGGAGCACCCCCCGATTGGGCAGTGTCAGCGCGAACTTCATCCCGCACTTCACCTCATGTGTATGTCTGCCTGCCGCGCGCGGGGCCTTGGGCCTCGGAACGCTTTGGCCCTGCGCGCCGACCCGGCGGCGCGCCATCTTGTAATCCAAGCCGCAGGCCTGCGCCCGCGTCGCAGGCCGGTTAGTGAGTTTGGGAGGAAATTTCGATTACCCTCTCCATGCGGTAGGGAAGTTGAGGAGGGCAGGTTGGATTGAGCCGGCCGGATGGCGGCTGTTGTTCGGCGCCAGCGCAGGACTCGTTGGCACCGCAACGAACGGGTAGCGCACTCTCACGGATCGAGCACGGGAAACGTTGGGGCAAGGGGGGAGACCGCGGTATGGTGAGGCGGGCAGGCGCGGCGTCGATCGCTCTGATTCTCGCCGCGGGCTTGACGACGTTGGGGTCGGGCGGCGGGGCTCGGGCCGCGTCGGCGCCGGATACACTCGTGATCGCGAAGGATATTTCCGACATCCACACGCCGGACGTCAACAAGAACTATGACATCAGCGGTGTTTTTCTGCAAGGGCCCGTCTACAGCCGCCTCGTGAAGCAGGAGGCGCCGAATCTCGACCAGATTCTGCCGGATCTCGCGACGTCCTGGTCGGTCAATCCGAACGCCACCGGGATGACCTTTAAGCTTCGGGACGCGACCTTCAGCGACGGGACGCCGGTGACGGCCGAAGACGTCCGCTTCTCGCTGCTGCGGGCCAAGAACATCAAAGGCTACGGATCGTTCCTCGCGGATCCGCTGAAGGACGTCGAAATCGTGGATCCCAGGACGGTTCGTGTGGTGCTGACCGATCCCAACGCGGCGTTTCTCGCGGCGCTGGCCTCGGGCACGCTTTCGATCGTCGAGGCCAAGGCAGTCCGGGCCGCCGGCGGTGTGGAGACCCCCGGCGCGGACAAGCTGGACAAGGCGGAGCAATTCTTTGCGGACCGGTCGGTGGGGTCGGGGCCGTACAGGCTGGTCTCGTTCGTACGGGAGTCCCAGATTGTCATGGAACGCAACGAGCGCTACTTCGGCCCCGCGCCGTACTTCAAGACCGTCATCATCAAACACGTGAAGGAACCGGCGACGCAGTCGTTCATGGTGCAGCGCGGAGACGCGGACCTCGCGCTGGACATGACGATCAACCAGGTCAACGCGATTCGCGGCAAGCCGGGGCTGCAGTTCTTCCAGGCGCCTTCGTCCTACACCGCGTATCTCGGCATGAAGACCAGCATCAAACCGTGGACCGATCCCCGCGTGCGCGAGGCCGCCAAGTACGCGGTCGATTACGATGGGCTGCTCAACGGGGTCATGCACGGCGCCGCGAGGCAGCTCGGCAGCATCTTCATGCCGGGCCTTCTGGGCTTCCCCGAGTCGCTCAACAGGCAACTCCTCTATCACCAGGACCTGAACAAGGCCCGCACGCTGCTCCGGGAGGCCGGGGTGGGGACCGTGCACGTTGACTTTGTGTGGGGCCTCGGCCTCGCCTACGATTCGGCGTCGGCCGACGACATCGCACAAAAGCTGCGCGCTGACCTCCAGCGCGTCGGCATCATCCTGGACCCGAAGCCGGTCCAGGGATCGATTCTTCTGACCACCGCGCGGACCGGCAAGCCCCCGACGATTCTGAACATCTGGCGCCCTGACTATCTGGATCCCGACAACTTCACGTACTTCGCGAGCGGGTTCGTCGCCCACCGCTTCGACTGGATGGACGCGACCGGCAAGAAAGACGCCGAGGACGCGGCGGCCGCCGGGAGCGCCGCGACCCGAGAGCGGCTCTACGAGGACTACAACCGGCGCCTCGCGCAGTCCGGCGCGCCGTACATTTTTCTCGTGCAACCGTACGCGATCGTGCCCGCCCGCGCCAATCTGGCCGGGTATCACTATCACCCGATCTACTTCCTGCAGCTCGAGTCGCTGCGCCGGAAGTAGCCCCGGGCACCGACCGTTACAGTAGCCGTGCCGGCCCCGAGGCCCGCGGGGCCTCGGGGCCGGCACGGTCGGTATGCTGCGCTACATCGTCCGCCGCGTCGCGCTGAGTGTGCCGACGCTGCTCGGCATCACGCTCGTCACGTTTTTGATCTCCCGTGCGCTGCCGGCCGACCTCGTGCTGGCCAACCTCGGAGACCACGCCGCACAGGATCCGCAGCTCGTCGCTGCATTCCGCCAACGCTGGGGCCTCAACCGGCCGGCCCCCGTGCAGTATCTGATCTACGTCGAGCACCTGCTGCGGGGCGATCTCGGCACATCGATCGCGACGGAGCGGCCGGTGCGGACGGAGCTCGCACTGTCGCTGCCGGCCACCGTCGAACTGGCCTCGTCCGGCATGCTCGCGGCGGTCGTCATCGGCGGCCTTCTCGGCGTCGCCGCGGCCGTGCGCAGCGACACGCCGATCGATCTGGCGGTGCGCAGCATTATGGCGACCGGGGTCGCGATACCGACGTTCTGGTACGCGATTCTGCTGCTCTTTGTCTTCTACTTCGTCCTCGGCTGGGCGCCGGGGCCGGGCCAGCTCGACGCGGGGCTCGCACCCGGGCCGCCGATTACCGGGATGTATGTAGTCGACAGCCTGCTGGAAGGCAACTGGCCGGTGTTCCGGAACGCGCTGGCCCACCTCGTGCTGCCGGCCGTCGTCCTTGGGACCGTCGGGGTCGGATTCATCGCGCGCATCACGCGGGCCACCGTGCTCGACGTGCTGCAACGGGAGTACGTGCGGACCGCCCGCGCGAAAGGCCTCGCGGAGGCCCGCGTGGTGTGGCGCCACGCCGTCCGCAGCGCCCTGATTCCGATCATCACGGTGATCGGCATTCTGTACGCGCAGCTGATGTCGGGCACCGTACTGACGGAGTCCATCTTCTCGTGGCCGGGGCTCGGGCGCTACGCCTTCAGCTCCGCGGGGAACCTCGACTTTCCGGCGATCATGGGCGTCGCGCTTGTGATCGGTGTGTTCTATGTTGCGCTCAACCTCGTTGTCGACGTCCTCTATGCGTACATTAACCCGCGCATTCGGTATGAGTAGTCTCGACACGGTCGTGGGCCGGACAGACTCGGCGGACGTCGCGGAGATGGTCCGGGCGGTCCACTCGAGGCGTTTGTGGCGGACCATCGGCGTGTTGGCGGGCGTGCTCGTGCTCGCGGCGTGGGGGCTCGCGGCGGCGGCGGCGCCGCTGGTGTCGCCGTACGGCTTCGATGAGCAACTTGTCACGGAGAGCCTTCAACCCCCGAGTCCGCGACACGTCTTCGGGACCGATGACTTGGGACGGGACATCTTCACCCGCGTCCTGTACGGCGGCCGCGTGACGCTGCTCATCGGCATCGGCGTCGTGTCGGTTGCGAGCGCCGCGGGCATGGCGGTGGGCACCGTCTCCGGATACGTCGGCGGCAGCGTTGACGAATTCATCATGCGCTCGAGCGAAGTCATCATGGCGTTTCCGTCCATCATCCTGGCCATGGCCATAGCGGTGGCGCTGGGGCCCGGCGTGCTGCACGCGGCCTTCGCCATGGTGCTGGTGTGGTGGCCCACCTACGCCCGGCTTGCCAGGGGCGAGGTACTGAACATCAGGCGGATGGAATACGTGGACGCGGAGGTGGCGATCGGGCAGCGCCCGTGGCGGATCCTGCTGCGTGCGATCGTTCCCAACATCCGCGCGAGCATCATCGTCCTGGCGACCGTGGACTTAGGATCCGCCATCGTCACCGCGGCCGGGTTGAGCTTCCTCGGTCTTGGCGCCGTGCCCCCGACCCCCGAATGGGGCGCCATGGTTAGCGCGGGACGCGAACTGCCGCAGGCCTGGTGGATCGCGGGATTTCCGGGCGCGGCGATCTTTTCGACCGTGCTGGCCTTCAATTTCCTCGGCGACGCGGTGCGGGATTACCTGGACCCCCGCCACCGTACCTAAGCCCGCGCACCGTGGGTGAGCCGGCGAGGCAAAGCCGTGAGGGCCAGCGAAGTGCGACCGGCATGCGCGCCATCGTCATTCGCGAGCACGGCGGGCGGGACAAACTTCAACTCGATGAGGCCGCCGCGGTCCCTCGCGCGGGTCTGGGGCAGGCTGTCGTGCGCGTGCATGCCTGCGGCCTCAATCATCTCGATATCTTCGTCCGCCGCGGCATGCCCGGCAAGCGGACGCCGTTGCCGTTCATTTCGGGAGGCGACATCGCGGGGACGATCGCCGAGCTGGGCGCCAACGCATCGGGCTTCAGCGTGGGGCAGCGAGTGCTTGTAGACCCCGCGATCCCGGATGGCGCGATCGGCGAGGACGCTCCGGGGGGCCTCGCGGAGTACGCCCTCGCCCCGGCGGCCAATCTCATTCCTCTGCCGGACGAGGTGTCGTTCGACGAAGCGGCGGCACTGCCCATTGCCTACGGCACGGCTTGGCGGATGTTGCTCACGCGCGGGTCGGTACAGGCCGGCGAACGGATTCTTATCCTTGGCGCCGCGGGTGGCGTCGGCACTGCGTGCGTGCAAATTGCCAAGATGGTCGGCTGTACGGTGTACGCCGCGGCGTCGCGGGCAGACAAGCTGGACAAGTTGCGCGATCTCGGCGCAGAACATCTCATCAACTACCGTGAGGTCGAGTTCGACCGCGAGGTGTGGCGCCTCACCGGCAAGCGCGGCGTTGACGTCGTCGTCGACTATACTGGCCAGGAGACGTGGCCGCGCAGCATCCGCAGCCTTCGCAAAGGCGGCCGGCTCTTGACCTGCGGCGCCACCACGGGGTTTGAGGCTCGGACCGATCTCCGCTACGTTTGGGTCAGAGAATTGACGATCGTCGGCTCGGACGGCTGGACGCGGCCCGAACTGGAGGCGCTCTTGTCCGCCGTCCGGGCCGGCCGCATCCGCCCGGTCATCGACCGCGTGCTGCCGCTCGCGCAGACCCCCGAGGGGGAGCGGTTGCTCGAAGACCGCGATGTAGTGGGGAAGGTGATCATTCATCCACTCGAGTAACCGCGCGGCGGCGCCGGCCGGCGATCCAGCGTACCGCCGCAACTTCGGCGACCTCACATACGTGCCAGTGCGGGCATTTCCGGACCGGCCCGCTGTGATTCAGGGCGACGTCACGCTGACCTACCGGCAGCTCGATGGGAGGATGCGCCGGGTTGCCCGACTGCTGAGCGGCCTCGATGTGCACGGCGCGGCCAGGGTCGCGCTGCTTTTTCCGAACGAATGGCCGTTTGTCGAAGCGCTCTTTGGTAGCATGCGGGCGGGCGCGGTGCCCGTACCGCTCAACATCCGGTTGGGCTATGAGACGCTCCGGTACTGCGTGGAGCATTCCGACGCGCGGGTATTGATCGCGTCAGAGAGCCTACGCGACGTGGCGCTTCGTCTGCGGACGGAGGTGCCGGCGCTGCGCGCAGTGGCCGTCACCGGCGAGCCGGCGTCGGGCGTACTGTCCTACGACCGGCTGCTGGCGGAAGCGCCGGACGAGCTCGAGAGCGCCGCGGTCGCGCCGGACGACGTGTGCATGCAGCCGTACACGTCGGGATCGACCGGCAGGGCGAAGGGTGTGCTGCTGACACACGCCGGCCAGTATTGGAACGCTGAGATGGTGCGGCGCGTTATGATGCTCGACGAAAGCGACCGGGCGCTTGTGGCCGTGCCACTCTACCACAAGAACGCGATGGCGGCGGCCGTGAAACCGATCCTCATGGCGGGGGGAGCGCTCGTCATCCTGCCCGGCTTCGACGCCGCCGAGGTGATCAAGGCGATTGCGCGGTACCGCTGCACCTACATCACCGGCACCCCGGCGATGTTCCGCCTGCTGCTCAACCAAAGGCGCCTGCTCGCGGACCACGATGTGAGCTCGCTTCGCTGGGCGGCCTGCGGGTCCGCGATGGTGCCGCCCGATCTGCTGCGGGAGTTCGAGGAGACCTTCCACGCGAGCATCAGCGAAGGGTACGGCCTGACCGAAGGCGGCCCGGTGGTCTTCGAGAATCCGCGGTTCGGTCCGCGCAAGATCGGCAGCACCGGCCTGCCCCTGCCGGGATGCGAGGTGCGGGTCGTCACCGCGCAGGGGCTCGACGCGGCGGTAGGAGAGCCGGGGGAGCTGTGGACGCGCAACCCCGGCCTCGCCCGCGGCTATTACAAGGCGCCCGAGCTCACGGCCGCCAAGTTCGACCGCGACGGATGGCTGCACACCGGCGACCTCGTGCGGCGCGACGAGCAGGGTTATTACTACATCCTCGGCCGCGCGGATGACATGATCAACGTCGGCGGCGAGAACGTGTATCCGAAGGAAGTGGAGGACCTGCTGCTGCTCCACGCCGCGGTGCGCGAAGCCTACGTCGTGCCGGTGCCGCACGCGGTCAAGGGCGAGGCGCCGGTCGCGTTCGTTGTTCTTCACGGGGGGCGGTCTGCGACGGCCGAGGACCTGAAACAATTCGTCCTGGCCCGGGGGCCGGCCTACGCGCATCCGCGGGCCGTGCTGTTCCTGGACGCCGCGCCGCTCGGCAGCACCGGGAAAGTCGACCGGCAGGCGCTGCGGGCGCGGGCCGTGCAGGCCGTCGGCACGTTGAAGGGGGGAACGTAGGTGTCCTCGGTCATGCCGCTTGCGACGCTTCCCGCGGTGCTCCGGAGGTCGCCGTATGCGCGTCTCCTGCGCCTTGAGATGGTCCGGGCCGCGCCGGACGAAGTGGTCGTCCGGATGCCGTTCTCTGACGACCTGCTCGCCGACGACGAAGAAGCCGCGCGGTATGTGCACGGAGGCGCCATCGCGTCCCTGATCGACATCGCAGGGACCTTTGCCATGATCGCGGCGGTCGGCCACGACGTGATCACGGTAGACCTGCGGATCGACTACCTGCGGCCCGTGCGGTCCGGCGATCTCGCGGGGACGGCGCGGCCCGTGCGGGTGGGCCGGTCGCTCGCCGTGGCCGATGTCGAAGTCGCCGGCGCGGACGGCAAACTTGTGGCGGTGGGGCGAGGTCTCTTCAAGCCTTAACGCGGGACGCCGCTACGCGATCGTCACCACGCCGCCCGGCGTGTCGATCTCGACCGCGGCGACCCCGGCCGATGCCGCGCGTTCGATCGAGATGTTGAGGCCCTCCCCGAACAGTGTGCGAAATTGCGCCGCGGCGGCCGCCGGATCGGGATCGCCCAGCCGGACCGTCCGGATGCCGCGCGCCCGCGAGGGGTGATTGGCCGGCGCTTCGGCCGGGTGTTGTCCTTTCGGTACCTGCCACTCGATGACGAACGGCAGCACGCTCGCGTCGCCCGGCGGCACCAGCAATTGTGTCCGCCACCTCAGCGTGACCCCGTCCGGCCGCTCGCGCGCGCCCGCCACCAGCGGGGCGAGCTCCAGGCCGGATGCGCGCAGATGCCGGCGCAGGGCGTCGAGATTGTCGGTCCGCACCGCCCAGGTCGCGAAGGTCCGGCCGTCTTCGGTCGCGCGCGTGATGCGGCGGGTCGTCGCCGACCGTTCGGCCTCGTCCTCGTTCACCACCGCAATCAACTCGAGGTACGACGATCCCAACGGGACGATCATGTTGGCCGTGCCGACGCCGGGGTGGCGCCCTCCCTGGAGCGCCCGCAGCCCGTAGGCGGTTTCAAACCGGCGGGCCGCCTCCGCAAGATCGCGGACGGCGACGAGCACGTGATCGGTCACAACGCGGGGACGTTCCTCGCCCATGGCCGAACGGCGTTCTCGGTGTGCCGGCGGCAGTCCTTCGGGCAGGTGACGTGCGCGCCGGACTGAAGTGAGAGAGCCGCGGCCGGACGCCCCGGCAATGCCGCCGGACGGTGGACGCGCCGCGCGATGGGAGGGACGGGTGCATGAGCAGATGGGTGGCCGCCGCGGTCGCCGCGGCGCTGCTGGCGTGTGCGGGTTTCGGCGCGGGACCGGCGCGCGGACAGGGCCCCGCGCAGGCGGTCGTCGCGATCTGGGGCCTGCCGGTCCGCATTCTCGGCAGCAGCGAAGCGGTGACCGGCTACGTCAACCTGCTCATCAATGATTCGCTCACGGCCGTTGACCCGCAGGGCACGGCGGTCGGGCGGCTCGCCGCGCGATTTCCGGTCTCGCCGGACGGCAAGACGTATCTCGTGACGCTGCGCGAGGCCGCGTTCCAGGACGGCACGCCGGTCACCGCGCAGGACGTCAAGGCGAGTTACGAACTGTACCTGCATCCCAAATACCCGACGACCTCGCCCGCGCTGCTCGAGATCGCCGGCGCCTCGGACTACAAAGCCGGCAAGGCGGCGTCCGTCACGGGCATCAGCGTCGTAAACCCGCGGACCGTGCGTTTCATCCTCAACCGTCCGTATCCGTTCTTCTACGAGCAGATCGGCACGCAGCCGATTCTCCCCGCCAAGGCCCTTGCCGGCATCGACGTGACGCGCCTGCAGGAATCCTCCTTCACGCGGAAGCCGATCGGTGCCGGCCCGTACCGCCTGGCCGACTGGCGGGAGCGCGAGAGCATCACTTTCGACGCTTCGTCAGGCTACTGGGGCGGCCGGCCCGCGCTGCCCCGGGTGGTGCTGAAACTGATCCCAGAGGACGCGACCGTGATCGCGGAGCTGCGCGCCGGCAACATCGACGCGGGCCGCATCATCCCCGAGGCCTACCGGAGCTTCCAGCGCGAGGCGCAGGTCGCCGTCCTGCGCGTGCCCGGCGATACCTTCTACTGGTTTGCGCCTAACTTCCAGATGCCGATCTTTCAGGATGTGCGCGTCCGGCAGGCGATGGCGTTCGCGATCAACCGGCCGGAGATGCTGCGCGCGCTGTATCAGGGCCTCGGGACCGTGGCACAAAGCCCGATCCACCCCAGCCTGTGGCAATATGACAAGGACCTCAAGGGCTACGGGTACGATCCGGCCCGGGCCAAGCAGCTGCTGGCCGAAGCCGGCTGGACGCCGGGCCCCGACGGGATTCTTCAGAAGGGCGGGCAGCCGTTCAAAGTCAAATACGGCTTCCTCGCCGGCAAGGATTATCAGAACCAGGCGCTCCTGATTCAGCAGTACCTACGCGCGGTAGGCATCGACGTCGACGTGCAGGCGATCGAGCGGGGCGACTTCTTTGGGCGGTATTTCGCGCCGGGCGGTCCGATTGAACTCGTCGGCATCGCCTGGTTCAATCTGCTCTTCCCGCCGCAGTCCGAACTCGAGGACAATTTCAAGAGCACCGGCAGCGGCGCCAAGGTCATCGCGTACAGCAACCCGGACATGGACAAACTGCTGGACGAGGCGATCCTCACGCGGGACCGCGCGAAGCAGCGGGCGCTCTACGCGCAGATCCAGCAGTTGGTGATTCAGGACGTGCCGCACGTGCTGACGGTGCGCCCGGACGTCATCTGGGGCGTGCGGAAGCGGTTCGTCCTGCCGGGCGGCATCGACTCGCTGCGCGGTTTCTTCGGTTCGATTCCGCGCTGGACCGCTCGGTAGGCCGGGCGCCGCGCGGCCGGCCGGCGGCCTGTGGGTACGTATCTGGTCCGGCGGCTGTGCGCGCTTGTCCCGCTGGTCTTCGGCATCACCGCGATCACGTTTGCGCTGCTCGTGCTGGCGCCGGGCGACCCGGTGCTGTTCCTGATTCCCCCGGAACAGCGGGGCGCCGCTGATCTCGCGCAATTCCGCCATGAACTCGGCATGGACCGGCCGGTGCCGGTCCAGTACGTGTCCATGATGGCCGATCTGTTCACGGGGCGCCTCCGCAGCTTCAGCGATCGGCGGCCGACGACGCGCCAAGTCGCCGAGGCGCTCCCTACCACACTGATCCTCACGGTGACGTCCCTTGCGCTCACGGGGGCGCTCGCGCTGCCGATTGCCGTGGTCTCCGCCGTGCGGCCCTACGGACTGGTCGACCACGCGGCGACCCTGTTTTCGCTGCTCGGGATCTCGCTCCCGACGTTCTGGTTCGGGCTCGTGCTGATTTATGTGTTCACAGAACACCTCGGCCTGCTGCCCGCGAGCGGCATCCGGCCGACCGGGGCGGCGGGCTACTCGCCGCTCGTGATCTGGCGGTTTCTCGTCATGCCGACGATCGTGCAGGCGCTCGGCATTCTGCCGGTCCTGGTGCGCTATGCGCGCTCGTCGCTGCTCGACGCGCTTGGCGAGGAGTACGTGCGCGTCGCCCGCAGCAAGGGCCTGGCCGAACGCACCGTGCTGTTCAAGCATGTCGCCCGCAACTCGCTGCTGCCGGTCCTGACCGTCCTGGCCCTGCTGCTGCCGTTCCTGCTGAGCGGTTCGGTCATCGTGGAGTCCATCTTTGCGCTCCCCGGACTCGGCCGGCTCGCCGTCAGCGCGGCGCTCTCGCGCGATTACCCGACGGTGCTCACTACCACGGCGATTGCGGGGCTGCTCGTCGTGGTCAGCAACCTGCTCGCGGACATCGGGTACGTGTATCTCGACCCGAGGATCCGGCACGGATGAGGGCCCGGTGCCGATGAGGCCCGCGGGCGGCGGCGGTGCCCGCGGCGATGGCTAGCCGGCCCGGCGCGCTCGGCGCGCCGGCGGCGTGGCCGTCCCGTTTCGCGGGAGCGCCGCGGACGGTCCGCCGCGGTCCGTGGGCGCGTTTCGTGCGTAATCCGCGCGCTCTCGCCGGAGCCTGCATCATGCTGCTTTTTCTGGCCGTGGCGGCGGCCGGGCCTCGGCTCGCGCCGTTTCCACCGGCGGCGCCGCACGTCCTCGACATCCTGCGCGCGCCCGGCGGGCCGTATTGGTTGGGCACCGATAATCTCGGCCGCGACGTGTTGAGCCGCGTCGTCGTCGCGTCGCGCGTGTCGCTCGAGATCGGGGTCCTGTCGATGGCCGTATCCATCGTCGCCGGCGTGCTCGTGGGAACCCTGGCCGGTTTTCTCGGCGGCCACGTCGACGGCGCGCTGATGCGGGTCACTGATGTGGTGCTGGCGATCCCCGTGTTCTTCCTCACCGTCGCCTTTCTCGCGCTCTTTGGGCCGAGCGTGGGCCGGCTCATCTGGATCATCGGACTGACGGCGTGGCCGCCCACCGCCCGGCTCGTCCGCGCGGAGGTGCTCGGGCTGCGCGCGCGCGATTTTGTGACCGCGGTGCGGGCGACCGGGGCGTCCAATGCCCGCATCATGGTCCGGCACCTGCTGCCGAACGTTGTGCCGGTGATCGTCATCTCGGCGACGCTGCGGGTCGGCCTCGCGATTCTCACGGAGGCGGGCCTGAGTTTTTTGGGGTTGGGGGTGCAGCCGCCGCAGCCCAGCTGGGGCAACATCATCGCCGACGGCCGCGAGTATCTCGGCGTCGCCTGGTGGGTCTCGTTCTTCCCGGGGCTCTGCGTGTTTCTGGCGGTCATGGCCTTCAATTTGGTGGGCGACGGCCTGCGGGACGCGTTCGATCCGCGGCTGCAGATCTGAGGAGGAGGCGATCCATGGGGAGGACCATCTTGCGGGCGGCGCGCGTGTTCGACGGTCTCGGGCGCGGCGCCCCGCCGCGCCGGACCGTCGTGATCGAGGACGATCGCATTGCCGACGTCGTGGCCGACGGCGCGGTAGGGGAGGACGGGTCGGCCCGCACGATTGATCTTTCCGGCTGCACCGTGCTGCCGGGTCTGATCGATCTCCACGTCCACCTCGGCTGGGGCCCCCGCGCGGCCGTCCCGAGCGTCGCGGCCGTGGCCCTCGCCGCCGCGCGCAATGTCCGGGTCGCCCAGGCCGCCGGCATCACGGGGCTGCGGGACGTGGGCACGCAGGGTGGTGTGGCGATCGCCGTGCGCGACGCGGTCGCGCGCGGCGACCTGCCGGGCGCCCGCGTGTACCCCTGCGGGCAAATCATCTGCATGACCGGGGGGCACGGGTCGGAGCCGCCCGCGCCGCCCGGGCTCGCCCGCGAGGCGGACGGCCCGGACGACTGCCGCCGCGCCGTGCGCGAGCAGGTCAAGGCCGGCGCCGACTGCATCAAAGTGACGACGAACGGGCCGCTGAACGTCGTGGAGTTCAGCCAGGACGAGCTGAACGCGCTGGTGGACGAGGCACACCGGCTCGGCCGGCGGGTGGCGTGCCACGCGTCGCTGCTCGAGTCGACCAAGATGGCGCTCCGGGCCGGCGTCGATACGGTGGAGCACGGCTGCGACCTCGATGAGGAGACGGCCCGCGCGATGGCCGATCAGGGCGTGACCATGGTTCCGACGCTGCTCGTCTCGAAGCTGATCATGGACCGGTGGGACGAGTTCAAAGCGGTGCCGATGATGCGCTCGATTCCGGTGCGCGCCAAGCGGCACGTGGAGAGTTTCCAAATCGCCATGGCGGCCGGCGTGCCGATGGCGGCGGGGACGGACATCTTCTTCGGGCTCGACAGATTCGAATCGCTGCCGGACGAGCTCGTCTACATGGTGGAGTCCGGTATGAGCGCGACCGACGCGCTGCTCGCCGCGACGCGCCGCGGGGCGGAGGCGCTCGACGCGGGTGAGCGGCTCGGCGTCATCGCCCGCGGCAAACTGGCCGACCTGGTGGCGGTGGAGGGCGATCCCACGGCCGACATCACCGCGGTGCATCGCGTGGCCTTCGTCATGCAGGGCGGTCGCGTCGTGCGGAGCGGCGGCACGACCGAGCCGTGACCGCGGTCCCGGATCGCCGGCACGATGCGGCGCCGGTGGAGCAGATCAAATTAAAGCGCGCCGGGGTGGGGCTGCGCGCCCACGATCTCCAACGCGCCTGTCCGGGCTTCACCCTCTTTACGCCGCTCACCGGCGAGCGGACGGTGTACCTGATCGGCCTCGACGGCGGCGTGGTGCACACGTGGGAGATGCCGTACCCGCCGGGCCTCTACGGGTATCTGACCGACGCTGGCACGCTTCTCTACAACGGCAAGGTGCTCGATAGAACAGCCTCACGGTTCATCGAGACGCAGCCGTGGAAGGGCGGCGCTGTGCTGGAGGCGGACTGGCGCGGACGGATCCTGTGGGAGGTCCGCCACCCGGACCATCATCATGACGCGATGCGTCTCCGTAACGGCAATGTGCTCTTGTTGTGCATGGCTCCGATTCCGGCCGACCTGGCCCGTCGCGTCCAGGGCGGGCTGCCCGGCACCGAGCACCACGGCGAGATGTACGGCGATTACGTCGTCGAGATGTCCACGGCGGGCGAGGCTGTGTGGGAATGGCGCAGTTGGGAGCATCTCGATCCCGAGACGGACCGCATCACCCCGCAGGACCGGCGGCACGAGTGGACCCATGCCAACACGGTCGCGGAATTGCCGGACGGCAACATCGTGCTGAGTTTTCGCGACATCTCGACGATCGTGATCGTCGACCGCCGCTCGGGCCGCATCGTATGGAAACTCGGTCCGCCGGCGCTGGCCCAGCAGCACGCGCCCTCGCCGCTGCCGAACGGCAACCTGCTCATCTTCGACAACGGCACCCACCGGATCGATCATCCGGTGCCGCACTCGCGCGTCATCGAGGTGGACCCCGCCACCAAGGAGATCGTGTGGTCGTACCGGGAGCGGCGGCTCTTTGATTTCTTCAGCCCCTACATCTCGAACGCGCAGCGCTTGCCCAACGGCAACACGTTGATCTGCGAAGGCAACTTTGGGCGGCTCTTCGAGGTCACGCCGGACGGGCAGGTCGTCTGGGAGTACGTCAACCCGTACTTTGCGAAGCCGGCCGGACAGCCCGACGCCGCGGAGCAGAATTCGGTGTTTCGCGCGTACCGGTATTCGCCGGAGCGGATCGCGCTGGCCCGCAGCACCGCCGACTGATTCGAGTGTGCTCGTTTGCGAGATGATCGCGCTCTTCGCGGAGCCCGCCGCGCGCCGCCGTGCCAGCTCGAGCATACCGGGGAGGAGCGTGCCGCACGGCGGCGTAGCCACTGGCATGCGCATCGACGTCGCGACGCATATTCTCCCGGCCCGGTACTTTGCCAAACTCGAGGCAAAACCGGGCTTCTTCATGGCGAAGCGCGTCAAAGGCATTCCGTGCCTCGTGGACCTCGATCTGCGGTTCCGCATCATGGACCGGTTCGGAGAGTACCGGCAGGTGCTCTCGCTCGCGCTTCCGTCGATCGACCGCTTGGGCCCGCCGGACGCCACACCGCCGCTTGCGCGCCTGGCCAACGACGAACTCGCCGAGTTGGTGGCGGCCCACCCGGACCGGTTCGCGGGCGCGTTCGGCGGCCTGCCGCTCAACAATCCCGACGCGAGCCTCCGCGAACTCGAGCGGCTCGCCGGCCATCCCGCGTTCTTCGGCGTGCAGATCCATTCCAACGTCGCGGGGCGGCCGCTCGATGAACCGCCCACGCTCCGCGTGATCGAGGAGGCCGCCCGGCTGCGCCTCCCGGTCTTTCTGCACCCGGCGCGGTCCGCGGCCTTCGCCGATTACGTCAACGAGACCGAATCGCGTTACGATCTCTGGCAGATCTTCGGGTGGCCGTACGAGACGACGATCGCGATGGCGCGCCTTGTCTTCACCGGGTTCTTCGACCGCCATGCCGACGCCGTCATCATCACGCATCATCTGGGCGGGATGGCGCCGCACTTCGTCGGGCGCATGAACGGCGGATTCGAGCAGTTCGGGACGCGCGGCGCGGAAGGCGAGACCGAGCGGCTGCCGGTCCCGCTCGCCCACCCGCCGGGGTGGTACTTCCCCCGTTTTTACGCCGACACCGCGCTCTTCGGGGCGGCTCACGCGATGCGCTGCGGCCTGGCGTATTTTCCGCCGGAGCGCGTGCTCTTCGGCAGCGATATGCCGTTCGACCCCGAAGGCGGGCCGCGGTACATTCGCGACACGATCCGGGATCTCGATGAGAGCGGGATCGCCCCGGAGCACCGGCGCATGATCGACGAGGGCAACTTCCGCCGCCTCGCCGCGGAGCGGACTCGGGCGCGCTCGGCATGACCGCGCCGCGCGCTCCGCGGCGGCGCCACCGGCGCGCGCTGATCGGGGCGGCGTTCTGCGCGATCATCTGTGCGGTGGGCGCCGCCGCCCGGCCGACGGGTCCGGCCGGCGCCGGCCTCAACCCGGCCGGCGCGGTGACCACGCGGACCATCCTCGACTGCGAGCGCTGGCTGCTCAACGAGCACCAGATCAGCGAGTTCGTCCCCGCCGCCCGGTTCGTGAACCCTTCGTACGCCGCGCACGCGGCCGCGGTGCTGGGCCCCGCGCCGCCCTAACTGCGGCGCCCTTCGGCCGCCGGCGGTCCCTGACGCCGTTCGGCCCCCTGTCGGGGATCTTCCGCCGGCGGTGCGGCCGGCCGCTCCCGTGAAGCGCGTCACCCTGCTCGGCGCCGCGGTCCTGGACCACCGCGTCTGGGTCGATGAATGGCCGCCCGTGCGCCGCCGCACGCGCGCCACCGCCTACGTGGAAGACCTCGGGGGGCCCGCGGCCGTCGCGGCGGCCACCGTTGCCCGCCTCGGCGTGGCCGCGACGTTTCTAGGGCTGCGCGGTGAGGATGCCGCCGGCGCTCGCGTGGCGGGGTTCCTCGAAGCCTACGGCGCCGACACGCGACGCCTGACGGTGTGCGTGGCGGCGACGACCGCGGTGTCGTCGATCGTCATCGTGCCCGGAGGGGAGCGGTTCATCGTCTCCTATCCCGGCGAAGGCCTGCGCGATGACGCGCGCTGGGTCCCGGTCGATGCGCTCGACGACGCGGACGCGGTGCTCGTGGACAGCCGCCTGCCCCGGGCCGGCGCGGCGCTCGCCGCCGCGGCGCGGGCGCGGTATCTTCCGGTGGTGATGGATCTCGACGTCGATGCGCCGGACGTGTGGGCGCTGGTCGGGGCCGCGACCCACGTGATTGCCGATGAAGACCTCGCGAACCGGTTGGGCGGGGCTGAAGCCCTCCTCGCGCGGCTGACATCCGGCGGGGCATGGGGCGCTGTGACGCTCGGCGCCCGCGGGGCGGTGCACGCGGACGGCCGGATCCCGGCGTTTCCCGTCAGGGCCCGCGACACGACCGGTGCGGGGGATGTGTTCCACGGTGCGTTCGTCGTGGCATTGGTGGAAGGGCGGCGCGCTGAGGAGGCCTTGATCTTCGCGTCCGCCGCGGCCGCGGTGCGATGCGAGACCGGCCGGCTTCCGGAGCGGCGCGCGGTGGAAGCGTTACTGGCGGCGAAGCCGCGAGGCGGCGACTAGATGGGACGCCCGGCCGGCGCCGCGGCCTGGGCATACTGCTCGGCGAAGAATCGCTCGCAGGCCGTCACCCCCGCCCCAAGCGGCAGCGGGATGCCCGCGATGGTGCAGGCAAGCTCGGTCCCCCCGAGCGTTGCCAGAACTTCCAGTTCGTTCAGCGCGCCGAGATGGCCGATGCGAAACACCTTGCCTTTCAGACGGCCCAAGCCGACGCCGAGCGACAGGTTGAGCCGGGAGGCCGCCGCGCGTACCGCCGCGTCGGAATCGGCGCCCTCCGGCACCACGACCGCCGTCAGGCTGTTGGAGCACCACTCTCGCCGCGCGCACAGGTTCACGAGGCCCCACGCCGCGACCGCGCGGCGCACCCCCTCGGCAAGCCGGTGGTGCCGCGCCAGCACATTGGAGAGGCCCTCTTCGAGCAGCATGCGGACGGCTTCGCGAAGGCCGTAGAGCGAGAGCGTCGCCGGGGTGTAGGGAAAGTACCCGCGCTGCATCTCGCGGATGACCGGCCGCCAATCGAAGAAGTACCGCGGCAGGCTCGCGTGCTCGGCGGCTTCGAGCGCGCGCGGGCCGGCGCAGAGGACCGCCATACCGGGCGGAAGCATGAGCCCCTTCTGCGTGCCGGTCAGCGCGACATCGATCTTCCAGGCATCGAACTGCACGTCGATGCTGCCGAGCGAGCTGACGACGTCGGCGAGAAGCAGCGCGGGATGGCGCGCCGCGTCGATCGCCGCGCGGATCGCGGCGAGATCGGACGTCACGCCGGTCGAGGTTTCGTTGTGCACGACGAGCAGGGCGCGGTAGCGGCGGGCGGTATCGCGGGACAGGCGTGCTTCGACCTGGTCCGGCGGGACCGCTTCCCCCCACGGCACATCGACGGCCTCGACGGCGAGCCCGAGCCGCCGCGCGCACTCCGCGTAGAGCGCGCTGAAGTGGCCGTTCACGAAGGCCAGCACGCCGTCGCCCGGATTGAGCGTGTTGACGAGGGACGCTTCCCAGGCGGCGGTCCCCGAGCCGGGGTAGAGTACGATCTCGCCGCGCGTGGTGCCGAAGACCTGCTTTAGGCCCGCAACGGCTTCGCCGACGACCGCCGGCAGATCCGGGCCGCGGTGATCGACCACCGCGCGGTCCATCGCGCGCAGGACCCGCTCGGGGACATTGGTGGGACCGGGGATTTGCAAAAAATGTCGGCCGGCCATCGTTCGATCGTTTCGCACGGCACCGCGCGTTTCCTCCGGCAGGTAGGAAAAACGCCGAAGGCGCCGCGAAGGGGATGGGCACGAAGCGCGTGGGAGGGCCGCGATGCGCGTTGGATCAGGCGAGCACACCTACGAGATCCACGATAACTGGGGCCGTTTGCCCGACGGCTGGTCCTACCTCGAGGTCTCGGGTGTGGCCGTCGACCGCCAGGACCGCCTCTATGTCTTCAACCGCGGCAAGCATCCCGTGATCGTGCTCGACCGCGACGGCGCCTTCCTCGGTTCGTGGGGCGAAGGCGTGTTCACGCGCCCGCATGCCGCCACGATGGCGCCGGACGATACGTTGTGGTTGGTCGACGACGGCGACCATACGGTCCGGCACTGCACGCTCGACGGCAAGGTGCTGTTGACCGTCGGTGCGCCGAACCAGCCCGCGCCAAAGTGGAGCGGCACGCCGTTCAACCGGCCGACGCACGTCGCGCTTGCCTCGGATGGATCGCTCTACATCACGGACGGCTACGGCAATACGCGGGTGCACCGGTTCACAGCCGACGGCCGGCATCTCGGGTCATGGGGCGAACCCGGCACCGACCCCGGGCAGTTCAACCTGCCGCACAACGTGGGCGTGGACCGCCAGGGTCGCATGTATGTGGCGGACCGGGAGAACTTCCGCGTGCAGGTCTTTGATCCGGGCGGCCGGTTCATCGCGCAGTGGAACAACCTCTACCGCCCGTGCGGCCTCTATGTCGACCGGCAGGGCGACCAGGATCGCATTTACGTGGGCGAATTGTGTTCGAGCGTCGCGGTGAGCGACGGCATCCAAAACCTGGGCGCGCGGTTGCAGGTGTTCACGCCCGCGGGCGAGCGTGTCGCGCGGATCGGTGCGCCCCTTCCGGGCAGCGGTCCGGGCGAATTCGTCGCCCCGCATACGGTGACGGTGGATTCGCGCGGCGACGTCTACGTCGGCGAAGTGTCCTACACTATCCGCGGCCGGCAGTTGACGCCCCCGCGCGAACTGCGGAGCCTGCAAAAGTTCGTGCGTGTCCGCTAAACAGGGCCCACCGGAAGTAAGGCCGTGACGGCCGGAGTACGTCGGAATCTCGGATAAGGGAGGCAGGGCGTGGACGCACCGATGCGGATCACACGGCGTGGGTTACTGAAAGGAGCGGCGGTTGGGGCCGGGCTGGCCGCCGGATTGGACCGCCGCGCCCGGGGTTGGCTCGGCGACACGCCGGCCGGGGTCGCGACGGCCGCGCCGCGCCGCGGCGGCACGCTCCGCATTGCGGAGATCGGCGAGCCGCTGACGCTCGATACGGTCGCGACGACCGCCGACCTGACGTCGACGATCACGCTGCCGGTCTTCGAGGAACTCTTCATCTTCGACGCCAATTGGCGGATTCAACCGCTGCTCGCGGCATCGTATACGGTGAGCAAGGACGCGCTCACGTACACCTTCATGCTGCGAAAGAACGTCTCGTTCCACAACGGCCGCGACATGACGGCGGCGGACGTCGTCGCATCGCTGAACCGCTGGGGTCGCGTCAGCCCGCGCGGTCCGTCCGTCTACCAGCACGTGGACAGCGTGCAGGCATCCGGGAACGACACGGTGGTGCTGAAGCTCAAGCAGCCTTACGCACCGTTGCTGGCCTTTCTGGCCCTTCCGAACGGCGCCGCCGCCATCATGCCGCGCGAGATCGTCGAAGCGGCGGGCACCAGTCCAATCAAGCAATTCATCGGCACGGGCCCCTACAGGTTTGTGGAATGGGCGCCGGATCGCTACGTCAAGCTCGCGCGCTTCGATCACTATGCCGCGCGAACGGAGCCGCCGAACGGGTACGCGGGACGGCGGGACGCGCTGGCCGACGAGGTCATGTACTATCCCGTCTCCCAAGTGGCGACGCGGATCGCCGGTGTCCAGAGCGGCGACTACGATGTCGCCGACGGGATCAACCAAGACGCGTACGCGGCGCTGAAAAAAGACGCGCGCGTGGTGCCCGAGATCATCCGGCCGGGTTCCTTCCTCACCTTCTTCTTCAATAAAAAGCAGGGCATCATGGCAAACGAGAAGCTGCGCGAGGCTGTGCTCGTCGCGCTCGACATGCAGCCGATCATGTCGGCGACTTTCGGCAACCCCGATCTGTACTCGCTCTACCCGAGCATCTACCCGAAGGGTACGCCGTGGTATACGACGGCGGGCAGCGAGTGGTACAACGTCCACAACGTCGCGCGGGCGAAAGAACTGGCAAAGGAAGCGGGGTACACCGGGCAACCGATCCGCTGGCTCACCACCCAGCAGTACGACTACATGTTCAAGAGCACCGTGGTCGCCTCGTCACAACTGCAGCACGCCGGGTTCAACGTCGACATGCAGGTGCTGGAGTGGGCCGGCGTCCTAGACCACCGCAGCAAGCCCGCGGACTACGATATGTTCACGACCTCGCATGGGTTTGTACCGGATCCGGCGCTCATCACGGTGTTCAGTTCCGCCTACCCCGGCTGGTGGGACACGACCACGAAAAATACTCTGCTCGGTGAGTTTACAAGCGAATCGGATCAGAGCGCGCGCGTGAAGACATGGGGCCAGCTCCAGGCCCTCATGTACAAGGAAGCGGCGATCGTCCGGCCCGGCGAGTTCTACGGGCTCTTGCTGCGCAGCCGTGCCCTCGAAACGTTCCGCGCGTCGTATTGGATCGTGCCCTGGAACGTGTCCGCCGTGAAGTAACCCCCGCCGCGCGGGGACGGCCGGCGGTTCACTAGCCTGTGCTTTCGTATTTCTTGGGGCGGCTGGTGGCGCTCCTGCCTGTGCTGCTGGTCGTTGCGATCGTGGTGTTCATGCTCATTCACGTGACGCCGGGAGACCCGGCGCGCGTGCTGCTGGGCCAGGACGCGACGGCGGAGCAGGTGGCTGCGCTGCGTCACGACCTGGGCCTCGACCGGCCCCTGCCGCTCCAGTTCGCGCTCTGGATCGGCCGCGCGGTGCGGGGCGACCTCGGTCTGTCGTTCTTCCTGCACCTCCCGGTGACGACCGACATCGCGGAGCACGCCGGCCCCACCGCGATGCTGGCACTGCTGGGCCTCGGCGTGGCGCTCGCGATCGGCATTCCGGTCGGGATCGTGTCCGCGGTGTTCCGCAACTCCTGGCTCGATCAGGCCAGCCTCGCGCTGGCGATGCTCGGGGCCGCTGTGCCGAGCTTCTGGCTTGGTCTCTCCCTCATCGTGCTGTTTGCGGTGGACCTCGGGTGGCTGCCGTCCTCGGGGTACCGCTCCCCCGGGGCGGGGCTGGTCCAGAGCCTGCACTACCTCGTCCTGCCGGCATTGGCCCTCGGGGTGCCGAACTCATCGCTCATCATCCGCTTCACGCGCAGCAGCCTGCTCGATGTGCTCGGCAACGACTACATCCGCACCGCGAGCGCGAAGGGCCTCCCGCGGCCGCGGGTGATTTTCGGCCACGCCCTCCGGAACGCGCTTGTGCCGATCCTCACCGTGGTGGGCCTCACCTTCGCCGCGCTGATGGGCGGCGCCGTTGTCACGGAGACGGTCTTCAGCCTGCCGGGCGTCGGCCAGCTGGTCGTCTCGTCGGTCCTGCGGCGCGATTATCCCGTGATTCAGGGGGTCGTGCTGCTCGTGGCGACGATCTACGTGCTCGTCAACCTTGCCGTCGACATGATGTACTTCGTCGTCGATCCGCGGGTCCGGTATTGAAGGCGGCGGAACGGATGGCCGGCCGGCCTTCGGCCGCGCTGCCGGCGCTCGGGACTGCCGGCGCGCGCCGTCCGGGATCGGCGCTGCTGTGGCGGATGGTGCGGCGGCGGCGCATCGTCGCCGTGGGTCTCGTCCTGCTCCTCGGCATCCTCGCCGCGGCGGTTCTCGCGCCAGAGCTCGCGCCCTACGATCCGATTGCGCTCGACGTGCCGTCGCGTCTGGCCGCCCCGGGACCGGCGCATCCGTTCGGGACGGATGAGTTTGGGCGCGACATCCTGAGCCGGACGTTGTACGGCGCGCGGCTGTCGCTCACCGTGGGCGCGCTGGTCACGGCGCTCGCCACGACCGCGGGCATCGCCGTGGGCCTCGTCGCGGGCACCAGCGCCAAGGCGGACCGGTTGCTCATGCGGGTCATGGACGGCCTGATGGCGTTTCCGGATATCCTGCTCGCCATCGCGCTCATGGCGTCGCTCGGGCCGAGCGCGCGCAACGTCGTGATCGCGCTCGGGTTTGTCTACACGCCGCGCATTGCGCGGATCGTCCGCGCCTCCGTGCTCGTCGTGGTGGCCCAAGAGTACGTCGAGGCGGCCCGCGCCGTGGGTGCGCCGGTGGCGCGCATCCTAGTCCGGCACGTGCTGGTCAACACCGCGTCGCCCATCATCGTTCAAGCGACCTTCATCACCGCGTACGCGATGCTCGGGGAGGCGGCCCTGAGTTTCCTCGGCGTGGGCATCCCGCCGCAGATTCCGACATGGGGCGGCATCATCAGCGAGGGCCAAGTCTACCTGCGTCAGGCGTGGTGGATCAGCATCTTTCCGGGCGCCGCCATCGTGCTGAGCGTGCTCAGCCTCAACCTCCTGGGCGACGGGCTGCGAGACTATCTCGATCCGCGCCTCCGCTACTCGTAGGGCGGCGTCCCCCCCACCGCGGGGCGGGCCCGGGACCCGGTGCGCCAGCCCCACAGGGAGTCCCGCGAATTCTATGGAACGGAACCACCGCGCCGGTTTTGCCCGGACGACCGGGATCGGCGCACCGAGATCCCAGGGGGTGGAGCATGGCACGTTCGCGTTTGACCCGGAGACAGGTACTCGCCGGCGGGCTCGCGCTCGGCGGCGGCCTGACCGGACTCGATCTCGTTCGGGGCCGCGGCCTGCCCGAGGCGTTCGCGGCCGGCGCGATCCCGAAGCGCGGCGGTATGCTCGTCGCCGCGGCAGAGGTGGACCCGGTCAGTCTTGATCCGCATACCAACTCCAACTTCTCGGCGGCCCAGGCGTTCGAGCACATCTACGAGAGCCTTACGGGGTTCGATGAGAAGAACCGCCTGGTGCCGATGTTGGCGACGAAGTGGGAAATTCAAAACGGCGGCAAGACCTACATTTTCCATCTTCGGCCGAACGTGAAGTTCCATAACGGCCAGACGATGACGGCGGACGACGTCAAGTACACCGTCGATCGGGTGGTCGATCCCAAGACCGCCTCCCCGTGGCGCGGCTGGTTCGATACGATCGAGGAGACGCGCGTCATTGATCCCATGACGGTCCAGATCAACCTGAATGCGCCGTACCCGGGGCTGCTCGGCTCGTTCGCTGGCATGCGGGCGTCCGGGATCATCCCGAAAGGCCTCGCGGAACGCGAAAATCTCAAGATCAAGGCGATCGGCACCGGGCCGTTCAAACTCGTGGAGTACGTGCCACAAGATCACATCACGTACGCGCGGCACGCGGAATATTGGGCGCAGCCGCTGCCCTACTTCGACGGCATGACGTTCAAGATCCTGACGGAAGAGAACGCGCGCCTCGCGGCGCTGCGCGCCGGGCAGATTCAATACGCGGCCATCAGCGCGCAGGGCGAAGCGCAGCTCAAGGGCGTTCCCGGCGTCGCCGTGCTGCGGGGGTTGGTCGCGAACGTATCGCTGCATTACATCAATGTCTCCCGCAAGCCCCTCAACGACTGGCGCGTGCGCAAGGCGATGCGCATGGCCGTCGACACGAACGAAGTGATCCAGAAGGCCGCGTTCGGGGCGGCGGTCCCCTCCGGCCCGATCCCAACCGGGTACGGCGACTGGTACGTCCCCCCGCAGAGCCTGCCCTACAACAAGCCGGACGTCGACGGCGCCAAGAAACTGCTCGCGGAGGCGGGCTACCCGAACGGCGGCTTTCCGGTCGAGATTCTGTGTTCGCCGCAGTATCCGGAATACGTGGCGATGTCGCTCGTCATCCAGGATTCGCTCCGGAAAATCGGCATCAACGCACAGGTCAAACAGATGGAGTGGGGCGCCTTCGTCGCCGATCACAACCGGGAATTGCAGACCCACGGCCAGGAAGGCGGAGAGATCTTCTGCTCCGGCAATACCTTCCGGCCGGACCCCGACGGGTACATCTACCCGTATTTCTACAGCAAGGGTTCCATCAACGACGGCGGCTACTCCAACCCGAAGTTGGATCCGCTCATGGTGCAGGCGCGATCGATCTTCAACCACGACGAGCGTAAGAGTTTGTACGTACAAATTCAGCGCACGCTGCTGGAAGAGTCGCCGAACTGGTGGTGGCACGTGAAGTACAACATCGACGCCGTCTCGGCCCGGCTGCACGGCTTCACGCAGTCGTTCACCGGCCGTCGGTTCCTTTTGAAGCAGGCCTGGTTGACCTGAGCGGCATCGATCTCGCGGCGCGGCGGGCGTCCGCGGAGGCGGAGCGGGCCGGCGCATCCTGCCGGCCCGCCGCCGGGAGGCGCGGGTCCGCCGCGGCGGTCTGAGCGCCCATGAGGTACCTGCTGCGGCGCGGTGCCTGGACGGTCGCGGCGCTCCTCGGCGTCTCCGTTCTCATCTTCGGCCTTGTGCGGCTGCTCCCGGGAACGATCGTCGATATCCTCGCGGGGACGGAAGGCCGCCTCGGCCCTGAGCAGAGGGCGGCCGTGTTGCATCAATTCGGCCTCGACCGGCCGCTGCCCGTGCAGTACGGGCTGTGGCTCTGGAACCTCATGCACGGCAATCTCGGCTGGTCGTTCCGGACCCAGCAGCCGGTCGGCGAACTCATCGCGTCGCGCCTGCCGATTACGATCGAACTCGCCGTGCTCACCATCGCGGCCGTCGCCGCCATCGGCATCCCGCTCGGCATCTTGGCGAGCGTCACGCCGAGCCTGCGCGTCAAGGCGGTCGCGCAGATCGTCGGCCTCCTCGGCCTGTCCGTGCCGAACTTTTGGACGGCCGTGATGCTTATCATTCTGGCGTCGTACGCGTTCCACTGGCTGCCCGCGCTGATCTTCATCCCCCCCTGGGTGGCGCCGTGGACGAACGCCCAGCAAATGCTGCTGCCGGTCCTCTCCCTCGCGCTCGGCCTCGCGGCGGTGGTCGTGCGGATGACCCGATCGTCGATGCTGGAAGTGTTGGGGCAGGAATATGTCAAGGTCGCGCGGGCCAAGGGCCTGCGCGGCGCCACCGTGCTGTTCCGCCACGCGCTCCGCAACGCGCTCATTCCGATCATCACGGTATTGGGTCTGCAGAGCGGGTTCTTGCTCGGCGGGGTCGTGATCACGGAGCAGATTTTCGGCCTGCCGGGGTTGGGCTGGATGCTCTTGAACGGGGTCTACCAGCGGGACTATCCCGTCGTACAGGGCACGGTGATGCTGTTTGCGGTGACGTTCGCCGCGGTCAACCTTGCGGTGGACCTCTTGTACACGTCGCTCGATCCGCGGATTCGGTTCGAATGAGCGAGCGCGCAGGCGGCGCGGAAGCCGGTCCATTGCCGGGTGCGGCCTTCGCACCGGCCGCGGGATGGCGCCCCCCGGTCTCCCCGCGGTCGGCTCTCCGCGCGGGCCGCCTGGCCCGCCGCAATCCGACCGCGGTGGCCGGCGCGGCGATTATCGCGCTGACCGTGTTCATCGCGCTCGCGGCGCCGCTGCTGAGCCGGTACGACCCTGTCTCGCAAATCGCGCAGCCGCTCTTGGCCCCGGGCGGCCGGTATCCGCTCGGGACCGACGAGTTGGGCCGGGATGAGCTGAGCCGTCTCTTCTTCGGCACTCGGGTCTCGCTGTATGTCGGCGGCCTCGCGGTCGTGATCGCGCTCGTGTTCGGCGCCTCATCCGGCATTGCCGCCGGATTCTACGGCGGCCGATTGGACAATATCGCGATGCGCGTGATGGACGTGCTCTTCTCGATGCCGGCGCTTGTGCTCGCGATCACGCTGACGAGCATTCTGGGGCCCAGCCTCACCAACGCGATGATCGCGATCGGGATCGTCTATGCGCCGACGTTCGCCCGCGTGGCCCGCGGACCGACCCTGTCGATCGTCGGCCAGCCGTATATCGAGGCCGCCCGCGCCATCGGCGCCTCAAACGCCGTCATCATGGCGCGGCACGTCCTCCCGAACGTGTCCGCGCCGCTGTTGGTGCAGACGACCGTGTCCCTCTCGACGGCCATTTTGACCGAAGCCGCCCTGAGCTTCCTCGGGCTCGGGACGCAGCCGCCGACCGCCTCGTGGGGCCTCATGCTGAGCACGGCCCGGCAGTACATGCTCATCGATCCGTGGATCGCGGTGCTGCCCGGGATCGCGATCGCCGTCACGGTGCTCGGGTTCAACCTGCTCGGGGACGGACTCCGCGACGTGCTGGATCCGCGCATCCGAACCCTGTGACGCCTCTCGCGGCCTCCGGCCGACCCGTGGCCGTGCGTTCGCGCCGGCGCGCAACATGCCGCGGCTGATCGCGTTGCTGCGGGCCATCAACGTGGGCCGGGGGCGCGTGGTCAAGATGGACCGGCTTCGCCGCGAGTTCGCCGCAATGAGTTTTTCTGACGTCGAGACGTTCATCGCGAGCGGCAACGTCCTCTTCGCGAGCCGGGCGGGGAACGTGGCCGCGCTCGAACAAAGGATAGGGGAGCGTTTAGGGGGGGCCCTCGGCTACGACGTGGGCGTCTTCATCCGAACGCCGGACCAGCTGCAGGCGATCGCGCACTTTGCACCGTTTCGAGCGGACGAGCCCGGCCCGCGGTTGCCTGACAACGTCATTTTCCTCGCCGCGCCGCCGAGGGCCGCGGCGCGGCGCGCCGTCGCCGCGCTGCGGACCGCCACGGACGACTTCCGCATCCGGGGACGCGAGATCTACTGGCGCCGGCGCCGTAAACCCGGCACGACGGTCTTTTCTACCGTGCCGCTCGAGAAAGCGCTCGGCACAGCGTTCACGATTCGAAACGCCGGCACGGTGACTAAACTCGCCGCGATGTGCCGGCCGGACGGGGGGAAGAGGAATGCCCAAGCAGCGGTACCTGTACGAACACATGACGTGGGAGGAGGTCAACGACGCCGTGCGCGCCGGCCGCGTCGCGCTGATTCCCGTCGGGACCATTGAAGATCACGGGCCGCATCTTCCCGTCGACACCGACGTCGTCATCGCGTCGGCGTTCTGCGAGCGTGCGGCCCGGCTTGCGCCGGAGGAGATCGCGCTCCTCCCATGCGTCCGCGTGGGCTACAGTCCCCACCACATGGACTTCCCCGGCACGCTGACGATCCGGTGGAACACGTTTGTCGAGTATCTCGCCGACATCACGCGGAGTCTCGCGCACCACGGCTTCACGAAGATGCTGATGGTGAACGGCCATGGCAGCAACCGGCCGCTCGTTGAAATGGCGGCGCGGATAACGGTGGTGGAGCGTCCCGACGTGCACTGTGCGTACACCTCGTGGTGGGACCTCCAGGACGTGCGCACGGCCTTCAATGCGGTCCGCGAGTCCCGGGTCACCTCGCACGCGTGCGAGATCGAGACCTCCGTATACCTGGCCGTCGACGCGTCGCGCGTCCGGATGGATCGCGCCGCCGCCGACAATACATATCAACAGTCGCCCCATTTCTGGGGTGATCTCGCCGGCCGCAAGCCGGACCCGTCTTTCAAGAATCCGTTGTGGATGACCGAGTACTGGAGCGCCGACTCGACGAACGGGATCAAGGGCGATCCGACGCGCGCGACCGCGGAGAAGGGCGAGCGCGCGCTCGCGGCCGGCGCCGCGGAGCTCGTCGAGATCGTCCGCGAATTGCGCGCCCGGCCGATCAAGCCCCGGATCCCGCACCAGGCGCGGCCGGCTCAGCCGTTGGGAATCGCCAAGACGTAGCCTCGCGCTGCGGCAGGCACGTCCTCCGAGGTGATGCGCCGTCGACTCCAGCGTGGGGGGGCTATTCGTGTTCGCGCCTGAGGAACGGGATCGCATCCAGGAGCGCATTCTAGAGATGGCCCGCGCCGATCCACGGATCGTCGCGGCGGCGGTCATTGGCGCCGCGGCCCTCGGACGAGGGGACCGCTGGTCGGATCTGGACCTGGGGTTCGGCGTGGGTGAAGATGCGACGCCGGCCGATCTACTGGCGGACTGGACGCCGCGTCTGGAGCGCGAGTTTGACGCCACGCACCTCTTCGACCTCACCGTAGGGTCCACGATCTATCGCGTGTTCCTGTTCCCCGGCGCGCTGCAGGTCGATCTGTCCTTCGCCCCCGCGTCCGAGTTTGGTTCGCGGGGCCCGAAGTTCCGGCTGCTCTCCGGCCGTGCCGTGGAGCACCCTCCGGTCGAACCGCCGTCGGCGCGGCATCTGTTTGGCCTCGGCGTCCACCATGCGGTCCGTGCGAGGTTCTGCATCGAACGGGGCCGGCCGTGGCAGGCGCAGCATTGGATCAGCGAACTGCGCGAGATCGGTCTGTTGCTTGCCTGCCGGCGCCGCGGGCTCGAGATGCGGCAGGGTCGCGGTTATGACGAGTTGTCCCCCGATGTCTTGAAACCGTTCGAAGCGTCCCTCGTGCGTGCGGTCGACCGTGCGGAGCTTCTGCGCGCACTCCGGAGCGCAATTGACAATCTGCTTTCTCACGCCGGCGAGGCGCACGAGACCGCCGCGCAGGTGCGGCACCAATTACTGACGCTCGTCTCCGATAACTTCGCGCGGTAGACTCTCTACGGACTCGAGGCCATCATCGCTCCCGGTCGCCACGGGAACTCGCTGGATTAGGATGTCGGGCATGAAGGCCGTCCGATCGGAGTGATATCAATACGGTATCAGCGCGGCGCTTACCAGCCGAACGGTAAGGCGAACGTCGGCGCCGCGGCGTGGTGGTCGTGCCGTTCCGGCCGGGGACGCGTCCGGAACCAGCGAACCATCTCGACCAATTGGCCGACGGCGTGCTCGAACACCTCGCGGCCCTTCTCCGGGGTCGCCTTCTTCGCTTCCCCGATCACGCCGCTCTGCGTGTACGTCGACGTCCACTCCACGATCGCCGCGGGCGACGACGCGGTCAGGTCGACGGTGTGCCACCGCGCCGCGCCGGGCAGCGCCATGAACGCCGCGAGTTCGTCGCGAATCTCCTGTGCGCGCACGCCGGCGGGATCGACGTGCTGGTACATCGAGGTCTCGAGTTCGCACGCGTGCGCGCAGCCGCCCGGCAGGACCGACTCCCGCCACTCGCGGTTCCAGCGCTCGGCGACAAGCTGCCACCAGGACAGGGTGAGGCACAGCGCGTCCGTCTGCAGAATCGTCTGCCGCCCGATCTCTTCCACCAGCGGATGGTTGGAGCCGTGGCCGTTGACCACGACGATCCGCTTGAACCCGTGGTAGGCGACGGAACGCGTGATATCGAGGAGAAACTTCACGAAGGTGCTCGGTTCGATGTTGATAGTGCCGGGAAAGTCCATGACGTGATGGCAGTACCCGTAGGCGACGGGCGGCAGGACCAGCATATCGGCGGGCGCCCGGCGCGCGGCCTCGTAGACGACGCTGCTGCTCAGTTTCGCGTCCACGTCGAGCGGCAGATGATGGCCGTGCTGCTCGGTCGAGCCCACCGGGAGCACGACCACCTTCTTCATGGCCACGGCGTCGTTGATCTCCGGCCAGGTCAGATGCTCGTACCGGTATTCCTGCTCCACCGACCTGCGCGGACTGGATGCGCGTGCGATCGCCATCTTCTCTCCTCCTCTACAGCCGGTTGAGGAACGTCCGGACGCTCTCCATAAACCGCGTCGTCTCTTCCGTCTGCGGCGAATGGCCGCTGTGCTCGAAGATGTGGAGTTCAGACCCAGGAATCCCTCGCGCGAGTTCCTCCGATTCGGGGACCGGGCAGATCCAGTCGTGGCGGCCCACGCCGATCCACGTGGGCACACGGATGCGGCCAAGCTCCTCCCGTACGTCGTACCGATCGTAGTCGCGGATCAGCGCCCGGCGTGTCATCGGATCGAAGTCCCGGCCGGCGAGTGAGACGGGCGCGAAGCCCTTATCATGGTAGTACATGGGCTGAATCGTCTCGAAGGCGCGCCGGAATTCCGCCGGATCGTCGATCGAACCGTCCCACAAACGGCGGTACGCGTCCCGCATCGCGGGGGTGCCCAGGCGTTCCATGTTGGCGGCCGCCCGCGCCATGAACCCCTTGCTCGGCGACGTGCCGACCAGGATGAGCGCCCGCAATGCCTCGGGGTACGTCGCCGCATAGATGAGCGAAATGAAGCCGCCGGCGGAGGTGCCGAGCAGGATCGGCCGGTCGGCGCCGAGCGCGCGGCAGAGCCCCCAAAGGTCCTCGGCCAATCGGGCCTGCGTGTACGTCGCTTCGGGCGCCTTGGAGGACCGGCCGTGGCCGCGGTGATCGTAGGCGATCAGCCGCGCGCGGCCGGCGAGTGGAGCGTACTGCGCGAGGCGTCCGGCGGCGGGCCCGACGCCGGGGCCGCCGTGCACGAGCACGCACGGCGGCCCCTCGCCCGCCATCTCGTAGAAGAGATCCACGTCGCCGACGCGCACCTGCACGCTGACTTCCTCCTGTTCAGCTCCGCCGCGGATCGAGGGCGTCCCGCAGCCCGTCGCCGGCGAGGTTGATGCTGAGCACTGTTACGAAGATGGCCGTTCCCGGGAACGTGGCAATCCACCACGCGCTGTCGACGTAGCGCCGGCCGTCGACGAGCATGTTGCCCCACGACGGCAGCGGCGGCTGAATGCCCACGCCGAGGTACGAGAGGCCGGATTCGATGAGGATCGCATCCGCCATGAACAACGTGGCCTGCACGATCACCGCCGGGAGGAGATTCGGAAACACGTGCCGCCACAGCGTGCGCGCCGCGGACGCGCCGAGCGCCTGGGCCGCCTCGATAAACTGGTGCTGGCGCAGGCGCAGCGCCTCGCCCCGGATGATCCGTGCGGTCGGCGGCCAGTAGACGAGGCCGATCACGAGGATGGTGTTGCGGAGGCTGGGTCCGAATAGCGCGATGATGAGCAGGACGAGGAACAGGGGAGGAATGCCAAGCGCGAGTTCCGTGAGCCGGGTGAGCCACAGGTCCGTCGTGCCGAGGAAGTAGCCCCCGGCGATGCCGATGAGTGTGCCCACGGCGAGCGCGACGCCCGTCGCGACGATACCGGTTGCGAGCGACGCGCGGGCGCCCACGACGATCCGGCTGAGTACGTCCCGCCCAAAGGCGTCCGTGCCGAGCAGGTGCGCCGCGCTCGGCGCCTCCAAGCGCCGGTCGAGATCCTGCAGCGCATAGGGGTAGGGCGCCAGCCGGACCGCCAGGAGCGCGGCGACGCCGATCGCCGCGAACACGAGCGCGCTCGCGAGGGCGAGGCGGTTGCGGGCGAATGCCAGGCCGATCGCGGCGAGTGTGCCACGCCGGACACGCGTGGGGGGGATGCGGCCGCCGGCCTCGGGCGGCCGCAGCGCGCCGGATGTCACCGCCATGCGATGCGCGGGTCGGCGATGGAGTACAGCACGTCTGTCAGGACGTTCGCCCCGATGACCACGAGGGCGAGCAGCATGTTGAGGCCCAAAAGCAGCGGATAATCGCGCGCCGTGACGGCGTCCACCGCGAGCCGGCCGATGCCGGGCCACGCGAACACCGTCTCGGTCAGCACCGCGCCGCCCACCAGAAAACGGACGGAGAGGCCGAGCAGCGTGATCAGCGGCAGTAGAGCGTTTCGGAACGCATGGCGCAGCAGCACGGCTCGCTCGCGCAGTCCCTTTGCCCGGGCCACGGAGACGAACGGCTGGTGCAACGAGTCGAGGAGGCTCGAGCGCGTGAACCGCAGGAAGGCGGCCACTTGGGTGCCGGCGAGGGTAACCACGGGCAGGACCGCGTGGCGCAGGCGATCCGCGATATCGCCCTCGAGGCCGTAACTGCTCATGCCGGACGACGGCAGCCAGCGCAGCAGGCTCGCGAAAAGCAAGATCAACAGAATGCCGAGCCAAAAACTCGGAAACGACACGCCGGCGAGCGCGATTCCGGTCGCGGACCGGTCGAGCCATGAGTTCGCCCGCGTCGCCGCGACAATGCCGAGCGGAACCGCGACGAGGACTGCCAGCGCTAAGGCACCCCCGGCCAGTTCCGCCGTGGCCCCCATCCGGTCCTTGATGACCCGCGAGACGGGCGCCCCCTGCAAATACGATCGGCCAAAGTCGCCACGCGCGGCATTACGGAGCCACAGGACGTACTGCAGGGGCAGCGGCCGATCGAGGCCCAGGCTGTGCCGGACGGCCTGCGCCGCCTGTTGCGAGATGTCACCGCCGAGCAGGGCCGCTTCGGGTCCCCCGGGCGCCAGGTGGACGAGCACGAAGAGCACCACCGAGACGCCGAGCAGCATCGGAATCGTGCCGATCAACCGGCGAAGCACATACGCGCCCACGCGGCGTCCCCGATTACCGGCGCGGCAGGGTCATGCGGCCGCGCCGGGCCGCGGCGCGCACACGGCCGGGCTCAGTCCGGCGTCCCGGGCGCTATGACCGGCACACGCGGCTAAGGTCCCCAGGAGGCCGTCCGCAGCGACCGGTATAGGGCGCCCTGCGACGGGATAAGGGCCAGCCCCTTGAGCTCGCGCCGGTAGACGTACATCTCTTTGCCGTAATAGCCCCAGACGTAGGGTGCGTCGTCCGCCAAGACTTGCTGGAATCTCACGTAGATTTCGCGGCGCTTCGCACGGTCGAGCGTGCCGCGCGCGTCCTCGAGCAGCCGGTCCACCTCGGCGTTCTTGTAGTGCGCGAAGTTGCGGCCGTTCCACTGGCTGGAGTGCCAGATCGTGTAGTTGAACGGATCGGGGTCGGGATGGCCGGTCCAACCAACGAGGATGCCTTCGAAGTCGGACGCGAACAACTGCCGCACGAAGGTCGGCCAGTCGAGCAGTCTGATGTCGGCCTGCACGCCGACGCGCGCGAGATCTGATTGTACGATGACCGCGGAATCCCGGACCGCCTGATCGCCCTGGTCGCCCTTAATGGAGAAGCGGAACGGCTGCCCGCCTTTCTGCAGCGTACCGTCCGGGCCCGGCGCGAACCCAGCCTCGGCCAGCAGGGCCTTCGCCTTGGCGGGATTGTATGGATAGATGGTCACTTTGGGCGTGTAGGCCCAACTGGTCGGCGGGATCGGCCCGGTCGCCCGGACCGCGTAGCTGCGCAGCACCTTGCGTACGATGGCGTCGAAATCGACCGCATACGACAACGCGCGGCGGACGCGCACATCGTTGAACGGTGCGCGGTCGAGCCGGAAGCCGAAGTACTGGTAGCTCGGCGTATACGCCCCGGCGATCATGTACTGCCGGTCGGTCTTGAGCCGGTCCAGCTCGTCCGGCGGCGGTCCTTCGAGCACATCGATGTCTCCCGTGCGCAGCGCCTGCGTGCGCACGACCGGATCGGGGATGATCCGGAAGACGATCTGCCGGATCGCCGGCCGGCCGGCGTAGTACCGGTCGTTGGCCTGCAGGACGATCCGGTCGCCCTTGCGCCACTCGACAAACCGGTAGGGGCCGTCGCCGATCGGCTTATTGTTGAAGTCGTCGGTGTTGAGATCTTTGCCTTCGAGCACGTGCTGCGGCGCCATGGCGCCCCGCGGGCATGTCAGCACACCGAGCAGGGCGGCGTAGGGATGGGCAAGGTTGACGCGGACGGTGTACGGATCGAGCACCTCCACCGGCTTCTTGGCCAGCGTCCGGATGTCCGCGGGGTGGTCGGCGTTCGTGAGTTCCCCGTATCCTGCCAGCGCGCCGAAAAACGCCCGAGACGGCGCGCGCACCTTCGGATTCAGCATCGAGGCCGCCCAAAACGCCACGTCGTTGGCGGTGAACGGCTGCCCGTCGTGCCACAGCACGCCGTGGCGGAGGTGGAACGTGTAGCTCAGGCCGTCCGGCGACGCATCCCAGCGTTCGGCCAACGCCGGTTTGATTGCGAGGTTCTCGTCGTACTCCACGAGGCAGTCGAACAACGACCACTCGACCTCGTACGACTGTCCGTCGCTTGCGATGATCGGGTCGAGAAACGATGCGTCGCCGCGTAAGCCGATCGTCAGCGTGTCTTTGGCGCCCCAGGTGGGATCCGGCCGCAGAGACCCGAGTCCGCACAGCACCGCCGCTGCGGCGATCAGGAACCACACGCGCGCACGAACGCTCACCGTTCCCCCCCTCACAAGCGGATTCGGTTGTATCGGGCGATCTCGCATCCCGAACTAGTTCGCGTTTCTCGGTGGCGGTCCTGGAGATTTCACAGGAGCGCCTTCGGCCGCCAGAGAACCAACGCTCTCCGTGTCCGCGCCCGCTGCCAGCGTGTTCCTCCGCGCATGCCGCCGTCTTCCCGTGACCTACACGCCGGTGTGGGCAATGCGGCAGGCCGGCCGCTACCTGCCTGAGTATCGCCGGATCCGGGAGCGGATGAGCCTGCTCGATCTGTGCAAAACACCCGAGGCCGCCGCGGAAGTGACGGTGCAACCCGTCGACCGGCTCGGCGTCGACGCGGCCATTCTCTTCGCCGACATTCTCCTGCTCGTTGAACCGCTCGGCGTGGGTCTCTCGTATGCGAAGGGCGAAGGGCCGGTGATCGGCCGGCCCGTCCGTACCCACGCGGACGTGGCCCGCCTGCCGCGGCTCGACCCCGCGGACACGGTGCCGTTCGTGTTCGAGACCGTGCGGCTCGCCCGCCGCGCGCTCGCCGGCCGAGTGCCGCTGATCGGCTTTGCGGGAGCGCCGTTTACCGTTGCGTCGTATTTAATTGAAGGGGGTCCGTCCCGGGACTTCGTGCTGACAAAGCGCCTGATGTACACGGACCCCGAGACCTGGACCACGTTGATGGAGTTGCTGGCGGGCATGACGATGCGGTATCTGCGCGGTCAGATCGACGCGGGGGCGGAAGCGGTGCAGCTCTTCGACAGTTGGGCCGGCTGCCTGTCGCCGGACGCCTACCGGCGCTACGTGATGCCGCACACGCGCGCGGTCCTGGCGGCGCTGCCGGATCATGCGCCGGTGATTCACTTTGGCACAGGCACGGCCGGCCTGCTCGAAGCGATGCGCGACGCGGGCGGAGACGTGATTGGTCTCGACTGGCGCGTTCACCTCGGCGACGCGTGGGCGCGCCTCGGCCTGGAGGTCGGGGTGCAGGGCAACCTCGATCCGGCGATCTTGTTGAGCACGCGGGCGGAGATCGAGCGCGGCGTCGCGGGCATTCTCGAGGCGGCGGCCGGGCGGCCGGGACACGTCTTCAACCTCGGCCACGGTGTCCTTCCGGACACGCCGTGGGAGCACGTACGGGCCATGGTGGACATGGTTCACGAGTTGAGCCGGCGGTGATGTACGCGCGACAGGCGTCGCGAGGTGAATCGGGGCCGCTGTGGGCCGGCGGGGACGGCGAGCGCGGACCATTCGATGCGGTCCTGCTCATCGCGTACGGGGGACCGGACGGCCCGGAGGACGTCCGCCCATACTTGGCCGGGATCCTTAAAGGACGCCGCGTGCCGCCGGGACGTCTGGAAGAAGTCGCGCGTCACTACGACCTCTTTGGAGGGCGCTCGCCGCTCACGGCACTCACACGCCGCCAGGCGGCCGCGCTTCACGAGGCGCTCGCGGCACAAGGACGCCGGCTCGGCGTCTACGTCGGGATGCGCAACTGGCACCCGTATCTCCACGAGACGATCGCCGCCATGCGCGACGCGGGCGTGCAACGGGCGATCGGGATTGTCATGGCCCCCCACCGCAGTTATGCGAGTTGGGAGCAATACCAGGAGAACGTCGCCGACGCCCGGAGACACGTCGGGCGGGACGCGCCGGCCGTCGAGTACGTCGGCCCCTGGTCCGACCGGCCGGGCTTCATCACTGCGCAGGCCGATCGCGTCGAGGCTGTGCTGAGACCGCTGCCCGAAAGGGAGCGAGACGCCGCCACGCTCGTCTTCACCGCGCACAGCATTCCGGTCGCGATGGCCGAGCGCAGCGACTATGCGCGGGAGGTCGAGATCTCCGCCCGGCTCGTCGCCGCGCGGCTCGGCCACCCGCGGTGGCAGGTTGCCTACCAGAGCCGGAGCGGCGATCCGCGCGAGCCGTGGCTGGAGCCCGATGTGAACGACGTGCTGCGCGAACTCGCGGAGCGCCGCGTGCGCGCGGTAGTGACGGTGCCGATCGGCTTTGTCTCGGATCACATCGAGGTACTGTACGATCTCGACACGGAGGCGCGCAGGACCGCGGCGGACCTCGGCATCGCCTACCATCGGGCGGGCACGGTGATGGACCACCCGGCCTTCATCGAAATGCTCGCCGCCCTCGTCGCCGCGGCGTCAGCAGAACGCACGTGACCGCGGATCACAGCGGCGACAGCCGGCCGCCGCGCGGCGCGGGTCCCGTCTCGTCACCGCGGATCGTCATCGTCGGCGCGGGGATTGCCGGGCTCGCGGCGGCGCTGCGCATCGCACGGGAGGCTCCCGAACTCGATCTCGTCGTCTGCGAAAGCGGCCCCCGGCCCGGCGGGGTCATTGCCACCGAACGGGGCGGCGACCGGGGCGAGTACCTCGTCGAAGCGGGCCCCGACTCGTTTTTGACAGAGAAGCCCGAGGCGCTGCGCTTCTGCGAAGAGATCGGCATCGCAGGGACGCTGCAGGACGTTCAGCCGGCCGCGGCACGGACGTACGTGGTGTGCCGAGGCCGCCTCACCCCGATTCCCGAGGGCTTTAGGATTCTCGCGCCGACCCGGATCGGCCCGTGGCTCCGCTCGCCGCTGTTCTCATGGCCCGGCAAGGTGCGCATGGCGATGGACTGGATCCTGCCGCGCGGCGGGTCCGTGCCGGATGAGAGTGTGGAGTCCTTTGTCACGCGCCGCCTGGGACGCGAGGTGTTCGACCGCGCGGCCGAGCCGATGATCGGCACGATTTACACGGCCGACGCGGCCGCGCTCAGCCTCGCGGCGACGATGCCGCGCTTCCTCGATCTCGAACGGCGCCACGGCAGCGTCATCCGCGGCCTCCGTCGCGCGCGGACCGCGGTGCCGGAAGCCGCGCGAGGGCCGGCGACTTCGGGCCCCGGGGTGGTGGACCGCCGGCTGGGAGTGTTCGCTACGGCTGCGGATGGGATGCAGGCGCTCGTGGAGGCCGCGGTGGGTCGCCTTCCGGCCGGGGTTCTGCGGCTGCGAACTTCTGCGACGTCGGTGTCGCCGGTGCCCTCGGGACGCCGGTATCACGTCGCGTTGGCCGGCGGCGGCCGGCTCGAGGCCGAGGCCGTCCTTGTCGCCACGTCCGCGCCCGCGGCAGCGCGGCTACTCGGCGGCGTCGACGAAACGCTGGCCGCGGATCTCGCCGCGATTTCCTACGCATCGTCGGCGAGTGTGACCCTCGCGTACCGGCGCGCAGACGTGCGGCATCCGCTTGACGGCTTCGGTTTCGTGGTCCCACGCGTTGAGGGGCGGCCCATTCTCGCCGCCTCTTTCTTGAGCGTCAAGTTCGCGCGCCGCGCGCCTGCCGATCGGGCGCTGCTGCGGGTGTTTCTGGGGGGCGCGCTCGCGCCGGGCACGCTCGATATGGATGACGGCGGCCTCGTCGCGACCGCGCACCGGGAGATGGAGAGGCTGCTGGGCGCCGGTACCGCCCCGCGGTTCGCACGCGTGCACCGCCACCGCGACGCAATGCCGCAGTACGTCGTCGGGCATCTCGCCCGGGTGGCCGCGATCGAGGCCCGCGTGGCGGGGCACGCCGGCTTGGCCCTCGCCGGTGGCGCCTATCGAGGTGTCGGGATCTCCGATTGCATACGGTCAGGCGAGACGGCGGCAGATCTGGTGCTCACACACGTCCGGAGCCGGAGTGTGACTCGATCCGGGGCGCCTCGTTAAACCGGCGGCTGGACACGTCTAAACTCTGCGCGCTCCGCTTCTTCGCTGTTAACTTCGTGTCGACAGGCGGGGATCGAGCGCGTCGTGGAGCCCGTCACCCGCCAGGTTGAACGACAGCACGACAAGCGCGATGGCCAGCCCCGGTGCGAGCGCCGCCCAAAAATCGGTGAGCAGGTACCGGTAGCTGTCCGCCAACTGCGCCCCCCACTCCGGCGTCGGAGGCTGCGCTCCCAATCCGAGAAAGCCGAGCCCAGCGGCTTCAAGAATCGCTCCTCCGATTCCGAGTGAACCCTGCACGACCAGGGGCGCGGCAGCGTTCGGTGCGATGGAGCGGAGCAAGACCCACCACGGCCGTGCGCCGAGGGCCCGTGCCGCCGTTACGTACTCGAACTCCTTGATCGCGAGCGTAGAGGCGCGCGCGACGCGTGCGAACGACGGAATGTTCACGATGCTGACGGCCAGGATCGTGTTATTGAGTCCGGGCCCGCGCAGCGCCACGATGCCGATCGCGAGAATGATGGACGGGAAAGCCAGCATGACATCCATCGTTCGCATGATCACGTTGTCGATTCGGCCGCCCGCGTAGCCGGCCGTGATCCCCAGTAGCGCCCCTGTAGAGAGCGCGCCGGCGACCGCGACGAACCCGACGGTCATCGAGATCCGGGTGCCCAGAATGACGCGGCTGAATACGTCCCGGCCGAGGTTATCGGTACCGAACCAGTGCTGCGCAGTCGGGGGCTTGAGCCGATCGAGCAGATTCTCATCATCGGGACCCTGGGGAGCTATGTGCGTGGCGAAGATCGCGACCAATCCGAAGAATACGATCATGGTGAGGCCCGCCCGCGCATTTGCGTTGGCCCAGAAACGGCGCGCGGCCATTCGGGTCGCCGAGCGTCCGCTGCGGCGAGCAGAGAGGGCGCCCGCCGAACTCGGCCGTACGCGCTCGCGCGCTTGCTCAGGCGAAGCGGATGCGGGGATCAAGGAAGGCGTACAGCACGTCAACGACTAGGTTGACCAATACGAACATTAGCGAGAACAGCAGAATGCCGGCGAGAATCACCGGATAATCGCGGAACAGAATCGAGTCGTACATGAACCGGCCGACGCCCGGCCACGAGAAGATCGTTTCGGTCAGGATCGCGCCGGTCAGGAACGAGCCGAACTGGAGTCCGACGACCGTGACGACCGGAAGAAGCGCGTTGCGCAGCCCGTGGTGGACCACCACAACGAGACCTGTAAGGCCTTTGGCCCTCGCCGTCCGGATATAGTCCTGATGCAGCGCGTCGAGCATGGACGCCCGTGTCATCCGCGCGATGATCGCAGTCGGAATGGATCCGACTGTGACGCTGGGCAGCAGAAGGTGCCGCAGCGCATCGCCAGCGGCCGGCCAGTTCGCCGTGAGCACGCCGTCCAATACATCAATGTGCGTCAGCGGCGTCAACGACACGTTCACGCCGAGTTGACCCGCGGTCGGTAGCGCGTGCACGTACACGCTGAAGATATAGATGAGCATCAGGCCGAGCCAGAACACAGGGACCGAGACGCCGGCAAGCGCCACGAGCATGCCGAGGCGGTCAAAGATTGAATTCGGCTTGGCGGCGGACATAATCCCAATCGGCACGCCCAGGCAGAGTGCGACGGTAATCGCGCCGAGCGTTAGCTCGATTGTCGCGGGGAACCGCGGGACGAACTCGTCGAGGACCCTGCGGTGGCTGTCGAGTGATTCGCCGAAGTTGCCCCGCACGGCGTTCCAGAGGTAAATCCCGTACTGAACCGGCAGCGGCTTGTCCAGGCCGAACTCGTGGCGCACGCGCGCGATAGCGTCCGCCCCCCCGTGTTCGCCAACGTACACGGTCGCGGGGTCCCCGGGGATCAGGTGGATCATCAAAAATGCCGCCGCGGATACTCCGAGGAGGATCGGCAGTAGTGTGAGTATTCGGCGGAGGATGTATCGGCCCATCGATTAAAGATACGGAGGGGGCGCGGACCGAGGTCCGCGCCCCCGTCCCTGCGGCTGCGGTTTACTTGAAGTAGACCAATTCCATGTATTCGTTCGCATCGGGCTGTCCGATCAACCCTTCCACGTTCTTGCGCATCAACAGCGGCCCCCTGGCGTGCGCGATCGGAATTCTCGGCAGATCCTTCAGGATGAGTGTCGTAGCTTGCGCATACATCTGCGCGCGCTTCGCTTGGCTGGTCTCGACCTTGGCGCGGTTGATGAGGTCGAACACCGCTGGGTTATTGTACGATAACGACGCGCTCGTGGCATCGTACTTCGGGAAGAAGAACCCGAGCCAGTCGTCGGGGTCGCCGTTGTCGCCGATCCAGCCGCCCATGTACATCGGCATCTTGTTCGTTTGCCGTTCATCTTTCAGGAACGTCGCCCAGTCCTCAGTCAGCAGATTCGCGCGGATGCCGACCTTGCCCAGGTCGCTCGCGATTGCCGTGCCGATCTCCTTGCCGTTCGGGAAGTACGGGCGGCTCACCGGAATGTACCAGAAGTTGAAAGAGAACCCGTTCGGGTAACCGGCCTCCGCGAGCAGTTGCTTGGACTTGGCGGGATCGTACGGGATCGCGGGCGGGCTGGAGGCCCGGCCCCACATCCCCGGCGGCATGAACTGGGTAGCGACCTCACCTAACCCAGAGTACAGCCCTTGCACGATCGCCTGCCGGTTGATCGCGTAAGCGACCGCCTGGCGGATCCGGATATCCTTGAATAGCGGATCGTTCGTATTGAACGCGAGCCAGCTGGTGTTGAATGGGGGCCGGTACCCCACCTTGAGGTTCGGATCGCTCTGGGCGACTTTGACGTCGTCGGTGTTCGGCAGTTCCATCGCGCTGATCTCGCCGGATTTGAGCGCGAGGAACCGGGCGGAGTTGTCTTTGATGACGCGTTCGATCAGGCGCTGGACTTTGGGGAGGCCCTTGCGGAAGAAGTTCGGGTTCGCCACCAGTGTCACATGATCGTCGCGCACCCAGTCGACAAACTTGAAGGGCCCGGTTCCGACGGGATGCAGGCCCAGCGTCTCAGGAGTGGGATATTGTTTCATCGATGCCGGGCTCGTCATCTGAAATGAAATGATCGTCAGGTTCTGGAGCATCGGTGAGTTGGGTTTCTTCAAGACAATCTGAATCGTGTACGGATCGACGACTTTGGCCTCTTGGAAGTAGTCATTCATGAAGGAGTCCCAATACTGGTACAGGGCGGGGTTATGCGAGTTCGCCCAACGGTCCCAGTTGATCTTAACCGCCTCGGCGTTGAACGGCGTGCCGTCATGGAACGTGACGCCCTGGCGCAGCTTGAAGGTCCAGACGAGCCCATCCGGCGAGACCGACCAACTAGTTGCGAGGTCTGGTTCGATGTCGGTCTTCCCCGGCACAGCCCTGACGAGGATATTGAAGATCTGCGTAGTGACTTCGTAGGCCTCGCCGTTTGTGCTCGTCGGGCTGTCCAACGAGTCAGCGTCCCCCGATTTGCCCCAGATAAAAGTCACGGGCGCGGCGGCCCAGCCCGTCACCGAGCCGGGGACGAACAGAACCCCGGCGATGAGCGCGGCAACAATACCAAGCGAGGTAGCCACGCGCCTCCACCCCTGTGGCGCTCTTACCATGCGACGCCTCCCTGCGGTCATAATGTGTTCAAAGCCAGAGTACATTCGGTGCCGTAATTGGCACTCCTTGCCGTGCCGGAACCGTGCTATAATGCTCACGTTTGGTGATGACGGGGACGAGTAGGCCGGCCGGCGGCCGGGAGAGAGGCGGGGTCGTGGCTGCAAACCCCGCTCGGCCGCGGGGCTGAAGACCACCCCGGAGCCGCGGGCGGACGCCGCACGCCGAAGCCCGCCGGGAGCGCCCGTGGCAGCGCAAGGAGTGTCCGCCGGGGGACCAATCCGGCGGAAAAGTGGGTGGAACCGCGGAGCCTCCGTCCCATCGGGACGGGGGCCTTCTTGTTTCCTGGCCGGAAGGAGATGGTAAGCATGGCCGAACGGACGTCGGTCGACCACATTACAGTGCGCCTGCCCGGCGGGCAGACGCGTCCGTATCCGCGGGGGGTCACCCTGGCCGAGGTTGCGCGGCAGGCGGGGGTCCGCGACGCGCTCGCGGCGCGCGTCGACGGCGACGTGCGGGACCTTTCCGCCCGGGTGGACCGCGACGCAAACGTGGAGTGGCTCACGTTCGCCGATCCCACCGGCCGCGAGGTTTACTGGCACAGCACTTCGCACCTGCTCGCCCAGGCCGTGCGAGAATTGTTCCCCGGCGCCAAACTGGCGATCGGCCCGCCGATCGAGGATGGTTTCTACTACGATTTCGACATCGGCCGGCCGTTCACGCCCGAGGACCTGGAGCGGATCGAGCAGCGGATGCGCGAACTCGCGGCCCGCGACCAGCCGATCGAGCGCATCGCCGTGCCTCGCCCGGAGGCCCTCCGGCTGTTCCGCGACCGGCACGATGTCTACAAGACCGAACTGCTTGACGGCATCCCCGACGACCCGGTGAGTTTCTACCGGCAGGACGGCTTTCAAGACATGTGCCGGGGCCCGCACCTGCCATCCACGGGCCTCATCAAGGCGGTCAAGTTGCTGAGCACGTCGGGCGCGTACTGGCGCGGCGACGAGCGGCGGCCGATGCTGCAGCGGATCTACGGCATCTCGTTTCCGACGCAGCAGGCGCTCGACGAATACCTGGCGCGTCTGGAGGAAGCGAAGCGGCGCGACCACCGGAAACTCGGCCGCGAACTCGGGCTGTTTGCGTCCGTGCAGGAGGTCGGACAGGGGCTGCCGCTGTGGCTGCCGCGGGGCGCGACGGTGCGCCGCCTGCTCGAGCGTTACATCATCGACCTCGAGGAGAGCCTCGGCTACCGGCACGTCCACACGCCGGACCTGGCCAACGTCGAGCTGTACAAGATCAGCGGCCACTGGGACCATTTCCGCGAGAACATGTATCCGCCGATGAAGGTGGACAGCGAAGAACTCGTGCTGCGCCCGATGAACTGCCCGCATCACATCATGGTGTACAAGCAGGGGCAGCACAGTTACCGCGACCTGCCGGTCCGCATCGCCGAGCTCGGCACAATGTACCGGTACGAGCGGTCCGGCGTGCTCACGGGCCTCGCACGGGTGCGGGCCATGACGCTGAACGACGCGCACATCTTCTGCCGCCCCGACCAGTTGATGGACGAGTTCATTGCCGTGGTCCGGCTGATCCAGCGCGTGTACCAGGATTTGGGGCTGCATCCGTTCTGGTATCGCGTGTCGCTGCGGGACCCCAACGACCGCGAGAACTTCATGCAGAACGACGCGATGTGGGAGTCGGCCGAAGGGCAGCTGCTGCGGGCGATGCAGACGCTCGGACTCGAGTTCGTCGAGGCGCCGGGGGAGGCCGCCTTCTACGGGCCCAAGCTGGACGTGCAGGTGCCGAACGTCATGGGCAAGGACGAGACGATCTCCACGGTGCAGATCGACTTCTACCTGCCGGAGCGCTTCGGCCTCGAATACATCGGCGAGGACAGTCAGCCCCACCGGCCCGTCATGATCCACCGGGCCGTGATCAGCACGCTCGAGCGCATGATGGCGTTTCTGATCGAGCAGTACGCCGGCGCCTTCCCTCTGTGGCTCGCTCCCGAGCAGGTGCGCGTGCTGCCGATCGCCGACCGGCACCTCGCCTACGCGCGCCGGGCCGCCGAGGCACTGCGGGAGCAGGGCATCCGCGCCGAGGTGGACGCGTCGAGCGAGCGGACGGGACACAAGATCCGCGAAGCGCAGTTGATGAAAGTTCCGTACATGCTCGTCGTCGGCGACCGCGAGGAGGCCCAGAACGCAGTGGCCGTGCGCAGCCGTGCAAAAGGGGACGAAGGCACGCAACCGCTCGCGGAGTTTGTCGCCCGCGTTGCGGCGGAGGCCGCCGCCCGGCGGTGAGGCGCCCGTGCGGCGGCCTGCGGCGGCGCCGCCGCCGTTCGGCCGGCGGAGGGCCGAACGCTACGGGGCGCGCGCGACGATGTGCAGCGTGACCGTGACCGGGTCTCGTGCCACGAAGATGAACGCGCGCGGATACGGAATGCCATACTCGGCCATGCGGACCGTCGCGGTGGCGTCGGCGACGTATTCCTTCCCGAGCGCCACGACCGCGGCGGTGAATTCCGTCTCCCGCGTGACGTTGCGAATCGTAAGCTGGCCGTGGACCGTTGTGGGAAACGCGCGGACGCCGAGACCGGGCCGAGCCGTGGCGGTGCCGGCAAACGCGACCGTCGGGTAGGTGCCGGTCTGAAGAAACGTCGTGTGCATAGCGTTGTCCCGGACCGCATTCGCGGTCGTGAGACTGCGCGCGTCGACGAGGCCGGTGATTCGAGCGGTGTAGGTCTCCCCGGCGGCCGGTGCCACCTCCACGCGGCCCGATACCTGGGTGGTATGGCCGGAGAATCCGCCGCGATTGTCCGGCACGGCGAATGTCACGGACGACTCGCCCGGAACAATCGCGAAGCCGCCGGCCGGAACTGCGGCCGTAGGGGCCGCGGCCGCGGGCAACACGGCCGGTTCCTCCACCGCGCACAGTACACCCGCTACAACCGCCGCGGCGGCAAGCCGCCAGAACAGTCCGATGCGTGTCCCCGTCATCGCGCGCCTCGCCCCATTCTTACCGCGGCACCGTATCGGCCGGGTCACGGCCCGCGCGTCCCCGGCCGGCTTTTATGAGCGGCACGGCGGGGGTCTACCTGCTGCTCGGCGAGGAGGATCTGCGCGCCGACGAGGCCCTCCGCGCGCTGCTGCGCGACCTCGTGCCCGCAGAGGAGCGGGCGCTCAACCTCGACGTTGTCGACGCGGGCGCGGTACCGATCCAGGATGTCATCATCCGGTGCGAGACGCTGTCGTTCTTCGGCGCGCGCCGCGTGGTGGTCATCAAGGTCCGCAATCCCGAGGCGTGGCGCGCCGCCGACCAGGACGCGCTCGCCGACTACCTGAATCAGGGGCCGCCTCCGTCCGTGCTGATCGTCGTCGCGCCGAGGCTCGATCAGCGCCGCCGTCTCACCCAGGTGCTGCAGCGGACCGCGCAGGTGATCCGGTGCGACCCGCTCGAGCCGGAACAGATCCCGGCGTGGCTCGCGGCACGGGCACGCGAAGCCGGCAAGACCATGACACCGGAGGCGGCCGCGCTGTTCGTCGAGCAGGCGGGCAGCGGCCTGCGCGGCCTCGGGCTTGAGGTGGCCAAGCTCGCGGCCTACGCGGGCGAACGGGAGACGATCACGGCCGACGACGTGCGGGAGGCCGCCAGCGAGGTGGCGGCGCAGGCCACGATCTTCGAGGTCATGGACGCGGTCGGCCACCGGCAGGCGGATCGAGCCTTCCGGCTCCTCGACGCGCTCATAGCGCTCGGCGAGCCGCCGCTGCGCATCCTCTATATGCTCGAGGATCAGGTGCGCATACTGGCGCGGGTGCAGGAACTCGTGGACCGCGGTGTGCGGAATCGCGCGGACGTGCAGCGCGCGCTCGGCGCTCGCGCGTGGCGCTACCGCGACTTTCAGAAGCAGGTCGAGGCGTTCGGCCGCGTGGACGTGGAGACGTTACTCGGAATGCTGCTCGACGCCGACGGTGCGATCAAGACCGGGCAAATGCCGGCGAGGCTGGCGCTGGAGACTTTAATTGTCCGGATGAGCGGGCAGTAGCGCGCCCGCGCGGGCTCTCGCTGCGCGGGCGCGGAGTCGTCCGAAGCTGCCGCGGACCTACGCCGGCGCGGTCGCCGGAGTCTGCGCGCCGGCCCACCGCATCAGCCGGGACTTCTTTCGGGCCGCGGCGTTCGGATGAATGACGCCCTTCCGCGCCGCGGCGTCAAGCGCGCTGATCGCGGTACGCAGCGCGTCGTCCTCGCGCCGCCCGCCTTCGCGCGCCTGTTTGACAAGCGTCTTCACTCTCGACCGGACCGCCTGATTGCGGACCGCGCGCCGCAGATCCTGGCGCTTCCGTTTCAGGCCTGACTTCGTCCGCTTTGCCACTCCGTCACCTCGTGTCCCAACGTGTCGGTTCCGGTTCCGCCGGTTGATGCCGCGGCATCGTGCGGCGCTTCCGGGCGACGCTCATTGTAGCATGGCGGCGGCGCGTTGGAGCGGGCGGCCGTCCATGTCCTCGACCGGCAGGTCCAGGTGGCGGAGGACCGTGGGGGCGATGTCCACCACCGAGGTCGGCTCGCGCCGGCCGGCGCCGCGCCCAAACCCCGGACCGTCGATCATCAAGAACGGCGCCTGCTCGTAGGTGCCGAGGCCGCCGTGCTGGCCGAATCCGAGATGATCCGGTTTCCCGTCGGAGGCGCGCGCTTCGAGGCTCAGGCCCGGCACGCCGAACTCGTTGGCGCGATCTTCCGCCCGCATGGAGACGCCGAAGGCCAACCCTCCACGCGGCGCCTGCCCGACGTCGGACAGGCGATCCGGCGGGAACACCCGCCCGGCCCAGCCGCGCGACGCGAGGAACTCGCCCAACGCCGGCAGCCGTGCGGCGTGGTCAGGATGGACGTAGATGAGCGCGGCCGTCCCGCTTGAGACCGACAGAACGTCGCCCGACGATGGGCCGGTTTTGAGACCCGCCGCGATCAGTTCCGCCTCGATGTCCACGATCCCGACGACCGTCTGGTGCCCGTGGTCGGATCCAACGGCAAACAGGACATCGTCGCCGGCGTCCCGGAGGCGATCGACCGCCGCGATCACGAGACCGGCGTGGGCATCGGCCTGCCGGAGCGCCGCGAGGTGCGCCGGCGAGCCCAGCGGAAGTTCGTGTTGAAGGTGGTCGGGTTCGTGCAGCCAGAGGGTCGCCACGGCGGGCCGCCGCTCCGTGAGCACCTCGTCGATAAATCGTGCGGTCATGGCCGCATCTCCGGCAAGCGTATCCGGCACGCGCAATTCATCGCCGGCCGGGACCGGGACGCGTCCGGGACCGAACGACCCGGCCCGGTTGTACAAGAATCCGTGGCCGTCGGGATCGTGGGCGTAGGCCGCTCCCGGCGAGGCGTTGCTGAACGTGATGGCCCCGCCCGCCCGCGCGACGCGTTCCGCCAGCGTCGGCGCGTCAAGCGCCGTGCCGGTGATTCGCCGCTTGTGCTGAAGGAACTCCGGCCCGCCGGCATCGTGGCGGACAAACACGCCGTGCTCGAGCAGGGCGACGGCGTTGCCCTGAAGACCGTGCCGGGCCGGACGGCAGCCCGTCGCGAAGCTCGCGGCGACGACGCGCGTCGCGGACGGAAAGACGGAGCGGTGGGCGGTGAAGTCCTCCGCGCGTTCCCGGAACGCCGCGAGGGCCGGGGTGTGTTCGGCGCTCACAAGGTCCCGTCTGAGCCCATCGAGGATGACGATGACGGCGCGTTTCATTGACCCGGGATATTCGACGCGTCGCCGGGTCTCCCGGTGCGGGGTCCGCGCGCCGCGCGTGGCCAAATTGGACGTCGGAGGGTATAATTGCCCCGGACATGACAGCGTCGAATGCGTCCGCGGCGGCCGTCGGCCCCGGCCGCGGTGAGGGAGCCGCGGCCGCGTCGACCTCGGACTCGATTGCGCGGTCGGCGGGCATCATTGCCGCCGGCACGATCGCGAGCCGCGTGCTCGGGCTCGTGCGGGACGTGCTGATCGCGGCGATGTTCGGCGCGACCTCCGCGCGGTCGGCCTTCGTCATCGCCTACTCGCTGCCGTTCTTCGCGCAGCGGCTGTTCCTCGGCGGCACACTCAGCATCGTCTTCATTCCGGCGATCACGCGCGTCCTCGTGCAGGGCGATCCCGACGAGGTCGCGCGCGTCGTGTCGAGCACGTTTACGTTCGTCCTCCTGATCGGCGCCGCGATGGTCGCCGTCGGGGTGACGGCCGCGCCGCTCCTCGTGCCGATCGCCGCGCCGGGCTACCTGCGCACCAACCCGGGCGTGCTCACGACCGCCGTCGAGTTGACGCGCGTGATGTTCGTGTCGATGGCGTTTCTCGCGCTGTCGGCGTTCGCCACCGGCTACCTGAACGCGCACCGGCGCTTCACCACGCCCGCGCTCGCCCCGGTCGTGTTCAACATCGTGATCATCGCCGCCGTCTACGTCCTCGCGCCGCGGCTCGGCATCCTGGGCGTCGCGGTGGCCTTTTTCCTCGGGTGGACGGCGCAGTTTTTCGTACAGCTGCCCGACGCCCGCGAGGCGGGGTTCCGGTGGCGGCTGTCGCTCGATCTCTCGCACCCGGCCGTCCGGGAAATGGGCCGCCTGGCGCTGCCCGCGATGCTCGGTCTGGCCGTGATCGAGATCAACTCGAACGTCGGCCGCTTCTTCGCCTCGTTCCTGCACCCGCAGCCGGGCGTCGATTACCTCGCCGCGCTCGACTACGCGTTTCAATTGGTGCAGGCGCCCGTGAGCATCTTCGCGCTGTCGATTGCCACGGCGCTCTTCCCGACCATGGTGCGCCACGCGGAGACGGATAGGCGTGCGCTGCGGGAGGCGACGTCGCTGGGGCTTCGCGGGGTGCTCTTCACGATGATGCCGGTCATGGCCTGGACTCTCGCGGCGAGCTCGCTGATCGTGCGCGTGATTTTCCAGCGCGGCGCATTCGGCCCCGCGGCCACGGAGGCCGTCGCGGTGGCCTTCGTCGGCTACGCCGTCGGCGCCGTGCCCTATGCCGCATACTACATCGTCACGCGTACGTTCTACGCGCTCCACGACATGCGCACCCCGGTGAAGGTCGGCCTGTACATGGTGGCCCTCAACGCGCTGGGCGATTTCGTGCTGATGCGGTGGTTCGGCGCGCTCGGCATCGCTCTGGCGACGTCGATCGTCGCCTTCACCAACGTCGGTCTGCTGATGTGGATCCTGCGGCGCCGGCTCGGCCGGCTCGACGGGAGCGCGCTTGCGTCGACGGCGGGGCGCACCGGCTTGGCCGCCCTGTGTCTGGCCGGCGTGATCGCGGCCGTACTGCGCCTCGCGGCCCACACGGTCTCGACGGGCCGCCTGAGCGGCGCCCTTATCGTGCTGCTCGTGGCGACCGGCGCGGGCTCCGCGGTCTACCTCCTGGTCTGCCGTGTACTCGGTGTCCGGGAATTACGGCTCTTGCGGTTTGGGCCGCGCAGTTGACACGGGTTTTGGGCGGATGATAGGCTCGGTTCGAAGCGTTTAGCACTCTGAAGCGGTGAGTGCTAATAATTTCGGCCGGCGGACTGTGCCGGGGGATGTCTGGGCCCATGCGAACGGAGCACGTTGTCGTACCGGGCGTGGGTGGGGCGGCGGAGGTCCGACGGTGGAGCCCATCGAGGGCCGGCGGCGCGAGATCTTGAGGATCGTGATCGACGACTACATCGCCACGGCCGAGCCGATCGGCAGCGACGCGGTGCGGGAACGTCACGGCCTGAACGTCAGTTCGGCGACCGTCCGCAACGAAATGGCCGCGCTGGAGGAGATGGGATTTCTTAATCAGCCGCACACGTCAGCCGGCCGTGTCCCCACGGACCGCGGGTATCGTGTCTACGTCGATTCTCTCGTGACGGAAGAGCCGCTGTCGCGCGTCGAGCAGACACGGCTGCGCGAGACGCTGTTTACGCGAGACAAGCCTCAGGGCGCGATCGCGCACGTGGCCCATGCGCTCGCCGCGGGCACGGACTACGCCTCGGTGGTCGAGGCCCCGCATTTGCAAGACCAGGTGATCCGCCACCTCCACCTGATTCCGCTGACGCCGCACCGCGCGCTCATTGTCGTCGTCACCGATGCCGGCGTCTTCGAGGGCAAAACGGTGGAACTCGGGGCGCCGACCGCGCCGGAGGAGTGCGACCGCTTGTCGCAAGAGATCAGCCGGCGCATCGCCGGCTGGCGGCTCGGCGATCTGACGGTTCGCGCGATGGATCAGGTGATCGGCGAGGCATCCTTGTACCGCCAGGTGGTTACCGAGGTCGGCCGGCTCGTCGGCGATCAAATCACGGCCTCGTGGTCCCGCATTCACACGGACGGGCAGGCGAACATCCTGCGGCAGCCGGAGTTTCGGGACGCCCGGCGCGCCGAACCGGTGCTGTCGGCACTCGAGCGCCATGAAGTCGTCGCCGAACTGCTGCACGACGGGGGGACGGCGCCCATCAGAATCACGATCGGCGCGGAACACCGGCGCGAGGAAGTGCGCGACTGCAGTGTGGTGGCGGCCACGTACTATGTCGGCGGCCGCCCCGCGGGAGAGCTCGCGATCGTCGGACCGACGCGCATGCGGTACGGCCGCGCCATTTCCCTCGTGCGGTTCCTCGCCGATACACTCGGCGAGGCGCTCGGGCGCGTCTGACCATTCCCGATGCCGCGGACCGATTACTACGACGTGTTGGGCATCGAGCGCCGGGCCTCTCAGGAGGAGATCAAGCGCGCGTTTCGCCAGTTGGCGCGGGAGCACCATCCCGACGTCAGTAAAGACCCGGCCGCGGCCGACCGGTTCAAGGTCATCAACGAAGCCTACCAGGTGCTCGGCGATCCGGAGCGGCGCGCGCGCTACGACCGCGGCGAACCGGTGGCCGCGTCGCGTCCCGACGGACGCGGGCCCTTTGCGGCCGGCCCCCTCGAGGATCTCTTCGACATGTTCTTCGGGCAGACGATGGGCGCCGGGATGCGGGCCGGCGAGCCGGGCCCCGAACGCGGGAGCGACCTGCGCGTCGGCCTGGCGGTCACGCTCGAGGAGGCCGCGCACGGCGCGGAACAGACCATCACGATCGTGCGCGAGGAGACCTGCTCCGTTTGCTTCGGCACCGGGGCGGAAAAGGGCAGCGCCCCGGAAACCTGTCCGACGTGCCGCGGCGGCGGCCAAGTGCGCTACGGCCGGCAAACCCCCTTCGGGTCGTTTCAGCAGATCACGACGTGTCCGCAGTGCGGCGGGCAGGGGAAGATCATCCGGCATCCCTGCCGCGAATGCCGCGGCCGCGGCCGCGTTGACGCGAAGCGCGACATTTCGGTCATGATCCCCGTGGGGGTCGAGGACGGCACCCGGCTGCGCTTGAGCGGAGAAGGCGAAGCGGGGATGCGCGGCGGCGGACGCGGGGACCTGTACGTGGATCTGCATCTCGCCGAACACCGCGTCTTCACGCTCCAAGGCCGCGATCTGCACTGCCGGGTCACGGTGCCGATGGTGCACGCGGCGCTCGGCTCCTCGATCGAGGTGCCGACGCTCGACGGTCCCGCGACGCTGACGGTGCCGGCCGGCACCCAGCCCGACGCGGTCCTGCTTCTGCCGGGCAAGGGGATGCCGCGGGCGCGCGGCGGCGCGCGCGGCGACCTCGTCGTGCATGTCGGCGTCGCCATCCCGACACGGCTGACACAGGAACAGTCCGCGGCGCTCGCGGAGTTCGCCCGCCTGCAGGGCACCGGCGCCGCCCAGCCGCGCTCCCGCCGGACGGGCTCGGCGGGCCGCAAGTCCCTCTTCGGCAAACTGCGCTCGTCCGACGGCTGAACCGCGTATCCCCACGCGGCGCGCACCCGCGTGTGAGCGCCGGCATAACCCGCTCGTCATCCGGCCGCACAGGCGCCGAGCCGTGTTTCTGGATCGAAGTCCGCGTCGTGGTGTCCGTGGAGGCCGCCGAAGCCACCGCTGAAATCCTGCGCGATCTGCGCGGCGGCGGCTTGGTCGAGGAGCATCCCTCGCCCGGACGTGTGCAGTTTCGCTGCTACCTGCCGCCGTCGCGGGTGATGCGGGAAACTCTCGCGGCCGCGCGTGCCCGGATCCGCGGCCTCGCCGCCTACGGCCTCGATCCGGGGGCCGTCACCGTGACGACGCGCCGTACCGGCGGGCGCCGCTGGGCCACGGCCTGGCGCGCACACGCGAAACCCGTGCGCGTCGGCCGCCTGGTCATCCGGCCCACGTGGATTCGCGCGGCGTTACGCCCGGGCGACGTCGCCGTGGCCATTGATCCGGGTATGGCGTTCGGCACGGGGTCCCACGCGAGTACGCGGCTGGCCCTGCGGGCGCTCGTCCCCGCGCTTCGGGCGCGGCCGGGGGCGGCGGTGATCGACGTCGGGACCGGCTCCGGAATCCTCGCCATCGCGGCCGCCCGGTTGGGCGCCCGGCCGGTGCAGGCGGTCGACTGCGATCCGGTCGCCGTGGCGGCGGCGCGGGCCAACGCGCGCCTGAACGGATGCGTGCGCCGCGTGCGCGTCCTCGAGGGATCGGGCTTGGGGACGATGCGCGGCCGGGCCGGCATCATCGTGGCAAACATCGTGGCGCATACGATTGTGGACCTCTTGCCGGACGCCGCGTCGCGCCTGACGGGCGGCGGGGTCTTCATCGGCTCGGGCATCGTCGCCGGCCGCACCCGCGCGGTGCTGCGGGCGGCGCGGGCGGCGGGCCTGCGCCGGCACGAGGTCTTGCGCGATGGCGATTGGCGGGCGGTGGTCCTTAGTGCGACGCCCAGATTTGGCTTGCGAGCGTCAGCAGGACGAAGAACCCGACGACGACGACCCCGGTGATGACGAAGGCACGGCGCGGCCGGGCGATGGGCGCGGTCTCGCGCCCGCGGACGGCATGAACGACGCGGAGCGCCACGAGTGCGACGAGCGCGGCGCCGACGAGCACGGCGGTCAATCCCCACACGCTCGCCACGACGGACAGCACAAACGCCCCAAAGCAGAGTCCCAGAATGACGATCACTCGGAGTGCCAGGTACAGAACGCGGGCCCCGGAGGACGGGGCCCGGCGGAGGCTATCGATAACGTTCATCAGCCGCTTCTTCTGTGGGGCCGCTTGCATTTCCTCGCCGCTTCGGTAGAATCGATAGGTGGTACGAGCTACTAGTACGAGTAAAGCGCGTACTAGTACGAGTGCGGACCATTAACGATCTCCGGGAGGGATCGATGGTGCGCCGGAAGGCAGCGTGCGCGGATCGGGGAGCCTCTTCCGGGCTCCCTTTCGTTATGCCCGCCGGGCCGCGGGCATCCCGCCGGCCCCTTCGGCCCCCGCTATTGTATCTTTATGCATGAAATGGTATAATCATGCATAGTCGTTGCCACACCACCGCGGCGGCGGGAGGATAGGCATGCAGGCTCGGCTCGCGCTGGAAGACGGGACCGTGCTCGCCGGGCGCGCGATCGGCGCGCGCGGATGGGCGGGCGGTGAGGTAGTGTTCACCACCGCCATGACGGGCTATGAAGAAGTGCTGTCCGATCCATCGTACAACGGGCAGATCGTGACGATGGCTTATCCGCTCATCGGCAACTACGGTGTGAGCGGTGAGGCGTGGGAGTCGTACCGGCCGCACGTGGAAGCGTTCGTCGTCGGCGAAGCCGCGGATCTGCCGCATCACTGGCAGGCGCAGACGACGCTCGCCGCCACCCTGGCGCGCTGGAACATTCCGGGCATCGCGGGCGTGGATACCCGGTTCCTCGTGCGCCACCTGCGGTCGCACGGCCTCAAGCGCGGCCTCGTGTCGACGGAAGACGTCCCCGACGAGACGCTCGTCGCGCGCGCGCGGGCGCTGCCGGACATCGGGACGCTCGACCTCGTGGGCGAAGTAAGCCCCCCGGCGGTCCGGCATCTCGCCGGTCCGGGGCCGCGCATCGCGCTGCTCGACTGCGGCGTCAAGGCCGGCATCATCGAGGGGCTCCGGCGCCGGGGCTGCGACGTCTGGGTGCTCCCGCATCGGGCCACAGCCGAGCAAATCCTCGAACTCGTCCCGGCCGGCCTCGTCCTGTCGCCGGGTCCGGGCGATCCGCAGATGCTGCCGCACCAGGTCGCGCAGGTGCAGCGGCTGTGGGGCCGCGTGCCCATGTTCGGCATCTGCCTCGGCCACCAGATCATCGGCCGCGCGGCCGGTGCCGCGACGTTCAAACTGCCCTACGGTCACCGCGGCAGCAACCATCCGGTCAAAGACCTCGTGACCGGCCGGGTGTGCGTCACGACGCAGAACCACGGCTATGCCGTGGACGAATCCTCGGTGGCCGGCACGGAACTGGCGGTGACCCACCGCAACCTGAACGACGGGACGGTCGAGGGCCTGCGGCACCCGCGCCTGGCGATCATGACGGTCCAATACCATCCGGAGGGCCGGCCCGGCCCGCTCGATTCCTCGTATCTCTTCGACGCGTGGATGGAGATGGTCGGCGCCGCATCACCGCCGGACGGCGCGCCCCCGGCGCCGGCCGCGCCGGTGGGATCGGGGGAGGGGCGGGGCGCCGGTCCCTGATGTCCGGCGGCATTCGCAAGGTCCTCGTCATCGGGTCGGGTCCCATCACGATCGGCCAGGCCGCGGAATTCGACTATTCCGGCAGCCAGGCGTGCCGCTCGCTGTCGGAAGAGGGCGTCGAAGTCATCCTGATCAACAGCAATCCCGCGACGATCATGACGGACGTCGAGACGGCGGACCGCGTCTACATCGAACCCCTCACGGCCGAGTTCGTGACGCGGGTGATCGCGCGGGAGCGGCCGCAGGGCCTGCTCGCGACGCTCGGCGGACAGACGGGCCTCAACCTCGCGGTCGCGCTGGCCGAGAGCGGGGCCCTTGACGAGTACGGGGTCGCGCTCCTGGGCACGCCGCTTGCGGCGATCCGCCAGGCCGAAGACCGTCAGCTGTTCAAGGACGCGATGCGGGCGTACGGGGAGCCGGTCCCGGAGAGCGTCGTCGCGCACACCGTGGAGGAGGCCCGCGGGTTCGCCGCCCGGGTCGGCTTCCCGGTCGTGGTCCGGCCGGCCTACACGCTCGGCGGAACGGGCGGCGGCATCGCGTCCGACGCCCGCGCGCTCGAAGAGATCGTCGCGCGCGGCCTCGCCGTGAGCCGTATTCACCAGGTGCTGGTCGAGCGCTCGGTCGCCGGCTGGAAGGAGATCGAGTACGAGGTGATGCGCGACCGGCTGGACACGTGCATCACGGTCTGCAACATGGAGAACCTCGACCCGATGGGCGTGCACACCGGCGACAGCATCGTGATCGCGCCGAGCCAGACGTTGAACGACCGGGAGTACCAAATGCTGCGCAGCGCGAGCCTGCGCATCATCCGCGGCTTGGGCATCGAAGGCGGCTGCAACATCCAGTTCGCGCTCGATCCGCAGAGCGCCCGGTACTACGTCATCGAGGTCAACCCGCGGGTCAGCCGCTCGAGCGCGCTCGCCAGCAAGGCGACCGGGTACCCGATCGCGCGCGTCGCCGCCAAGATCGCGCTCGGCCGCACGCTGGACGAGATCCGCAACGCGGTCACCGGTCAGACCTACGCGTGTTTCGAGCCCGCGCTCGACTACTGCGTTGTCAAGATTCCGCGCTGGCCGTTCGACAAGTTTCCGAACGTCGACCGGCGCCTCGGGACGCAGATGCAGGCGACCGGCGAAGTGATGGCGATCGGGCGCACGGTCGAGGAGGCGCTCCTCAAGGCGCTGCGGTCGCTCGACCAGCGCGTCGACGGGCTCGAGTACGCGGCGGCGGCCGGCTGGTCGCGGGAAGCCCTCCGGCAGCGGATCGCCGAGCCGTGCGACGAGCGGCTGTTCGCGATCGCGGAGGGGCTGCGCCGCAGCATGCTGCCACAGGAGATCGCCGACCTCTCGCGGATGGACCTCTTCTTCATCAACAAGATCGCGAACATCGTGGGGATGCTGCGGGGCCTGCGCACCCACCGCGATCCCGAGACGCTGCGGGCGGCGAAACGGCTCGGCCTGCCGGACACCGCGATCGCGCGCGCGTGGGAGACGACGGCCGACGCGGTGCGCGAGGCGCGGGCGCGCCAAGGCCTCCGGCCCGTCTACAAGGTCGTGGACACCTGCGCGGGCGAGTTCCCCGCCGTCACACCGTATTTCTACTCCACCTACGGACGCGAAGACGAGGTCCCGGACCCGGGGCCCCGCCGCCGGGTCGTCGTCCTCGGGTCGGGCCCGATCCGGATCGGCCAGGGCATCGAGTTCGACTACTCGAGCGTGCACGCCGTGAAGGCGCTTCGCGACGCCGGCCTCGACGCGGTGTTGATCAACAACAACCCCGAGACGGTCAGCACGGATTTCGATGTCGCCAGCCGGCTGTACGTGGAGCCGCTGACCGTCGAAGACGTGCTCCACGTCGTCGAGCGTGAAGCGGCGGACGGCGTGATCGTGCAGGTCGGCGGGCAGACCGGCCTCAATCTCGCCGGTCCGCTCGCCGCGCACGGCGTGCGGGTGCTCGGTACGCCGGTGGAGGGTCTCGATGCCTCGGAGGACCGCGGCAAGTTCGACGAGGTGCTCCGCCGGCTCGAGATTCCGCGCCCCGCCGGCGACGCGGTGCGGTCCATCGAGGAGGGCCGGGCCGCGGCGGCGCGCCTCGGCTTTCCGCTGCTCGTCCGGCCGTCCTACGTGCTGGGCGGCCGCGGCATGGAAATCGTGATGACCGAGGACGAGCTCGTGCGGTACCTCCGCTCGGCGTTCGAGACGGACGCCGAGCACCCGGTGCTGATCGACACCTACATCGAAGGCACCGAGGTCGAGGTGGACGCGATCAGCGACGGCGACGCGGTCTTTCTGCCCGGCGTCATGGAGCACATCGAGCGCGCCGGCGTGCACTCCGGGGACAGCATCGCAGTGTTTCCGGCCCAGCACCTCACGCCCGAGGAGACGGATCAGGTCGTCGACGCGACGGTCGCGATTGCCCGCGCACTCGGCGTCCGAGGGTTCCTGAACATCCAGTTCGTCGTCAAGACCGGGCGCGTCTACGTCCTCGAGGCGAATCTGCGGAGCAGCCGCACGATTCCGTTCGTGAGCAAGGCGTCCGGCGCGCCGCTCGTCCGCCTGGCCGTCCACGTGATGCTGGGCCGGAGCCTCGCCGATCTCGGCTACCCCGGCGTGACGCGGCTGCCGGCTCCGGCGCGCGTGTCGGTCAAGGCCCCGGTGTTCAGCAGCGAGAAGATGGCGCAGCTGGACGTGCTGCTGGGACCGGAGATGACCTCCACCGGCGAGGTCATGGGCCAGAACAACAGCCTTCCCGGCGCCCTCTACCGCGCGCTCGTCGCGGCCGGCATCGACATGCCGGACCAGCGGGCGCTGCTCGCCAGCATCGCCGACCGCGACAAGGCCAACGCGATCGGCCTCGTCCGCCGGTTCGTCGCGCTCGGCTTCACCGTCTACGCGACGGACGACACCGCGCGGTTCCTCGCGGAGCACGGCGTCCACGCGATCCACGTCAGCAAGAACGGCGACCCCGAGACGGCGCTCCGTCTGGTGCACGAGCGCGCGGTGAGCCTGGTGCTCAACACCCCGACGCGGGGCCGCACGCCGGGCCGGGCCGGCTTTGCGCTGCGGCGCGCGGCCTTCGAACGGCACCTGCCGTGCTTCACGTCGCTCGATACGGCCGCGGCGTTTCTCGATGTCCTGACGGCGATCAAGGCCGGGGAAATCCCGGCGCCGCACGCGGCGATGGAGGTCTCGCCGCTCTAAAGAAAGACGACGGGGTGAAGTAGAGACTGAAGAGATGATGTTTCGGCGATTGGAAATGCTGATCATGATTGCAGTTTTGGCGATTCCGTCAACGGGACTCGCAGCAGGTCTTCTTTGGAATGGTGTGCCGCTACCCGAGAATCTCCGTATTGTGCGTCCCCAGCCGGACATAACCAGAAATGTCGCGGCGTTCTCGGGGAAATGGGAGGGCTGGTGGGGAAACACCAATGAACTTCCGAGCATCCTTGTCGTCGAGGAGATTCACGATAGCGGCGCTCTTCGAGTTGTTGCCGTTTATGCCTGGGGCGTCTCTCGGGCGTGGGGCATTTCAAAAGCCGGCTGGGTTCGTGTTCCCGGCACCCTCGCAAATGGCGCGGTGCACCTGAAGGGCCGGCTAAGCGGTGCGCGCGTCACATACCGCATGAACGGCGGATCACTCAACGGACTCTACGACGACAATGGCAAGTTCACGCGCGGCGTGTTTCGCCGAGCACCAATCACTCGCTAACCCTACGTTCTAAAGAGCCGTTTACCTCTCGGTGAGTTGCTGTCCATATTGTTGTCTTGATCAGAGCCGAAGCAGCCTTCCGTAGTGCGGCACACAATCGTGATAACCGGCCAGCCGGAGCCCGTGCCAGAACGAGGCTTGAATTGCTGAGACGACGGGCTTGCCACAGACCGCTTCCAGCCCCTCGATCGATCCGACGGTGCGCAAGTTGGTGCAGGCGATCACGATGGCCTCAGCGTCAGGCCGGTCGACCGAACGAGCCAGCGCCTCCACGGTGTGGGGCTGCGTGAAGCCGATCGCCAGGTCCTCGTCCAACCCGAGGCAACCGACAGATGCGACCGTGAAGCCGTGTCCGTCCAAGTAATCGACGGCGCGGCCTGTCACCGTCTCCGTATACGGTGTTGCCAGCGCCACACGCCGCACCCCGAGCGTCCGGAGCGCCGCGACGAGGGCCGTCGTGGTCGTCGTCACCGGGATGCCCCGGGCGACGTCCGCCATGCGCGCCAGGATGCGGTCGTCGTAACCGCGTCCGCCGATGAAGCTGCCGCTCGTACAGGCAAAGACAATGCTGTGCAGCGGCGCCGCCGCAAGCAGCCGCGTCGCGTCCATGAGAGGGCCGGCGGCCTCGTCGCCGGCGAGTCCGCTTAAGCGGTCGATGTCAACCTTTCCATCGAGCGGGATGCGAGTCGTGTGGATCGAGACGCCCTCCGGAGCCATCGCGTAGCACTCCGGCTCCATCACGATGCTGGATGCGATGTACACCAGTCCTATACGGGCGCGGTGCCCGTAGTTGTCGGGGCGGCGAAGGCCCTGATTCACTGCACGCTACCGTTCGTCGGCAATCGCAGCGTCCTCAGCGCGATCGCGGGCTGCCGGTCCGGTGGCACGGCGCACAATTCCGGCGAGGCGAACGATCCGATGCGGGTCCGTGCGGCCTATCAGGGCTTCCACGGCTTCCTGGACCGGGGAAATAGACTGTCCGCCTCATGCACGCCTACCTCCGCTTTAATATCTTAATATCAATACCATATCCTACCTGGGCCGCGCAGACGAGCGTGCACCACGAAGGCAACCTCGGGACCGCACCGAAGGGCCGGCTTGCAACTTTATTCATTAAACTGTATTATTATGCCACCATGGCGGTGCGGGTCGCGGTCATCGGGGCATCCGGATACGGTGGCGCGGAAGCGGTGCGCTTGCTCGCCACGCATCCGCAGGTCACGCTGAGCCACCTGACGGCCGAGACGCAAAAAGGCAAACGCTTTTCCGACCTTTACCCCAACCTGCGCGGGTTCGTGGACCTCGTGACAGAAGAGGCCGATCCCGGCGCGCTGGCGGCGGACTCTGATGTGGTGATCGTCTCCCTGCCGAGCGGCAGGGCGATGGGCCTCGTGCCGGAATTGCTCGAGCGCGGCGCCAGGGTCATCGACGTTGCGGCGGACTTCCGGCTGCACGATGCGGGCCAGTATCCGGTCTGGTACAAGTTCGAGCACACGGCCCCCAGGTATCTCGCGGAGGCGGTGTATGGGCTCACCGAACTGCATCGCGATCAAATCCGCACGGCGCGCCTCGTCGCCGACTGCGGCTGTTACCCTGCGGCGGCGCTGCTGGCCCTCGCCCCCTTCGTGAAGCAGGGCCTCGCCGGCCCCGACGGGATTGTGGTGGATGCGGTCTCGGGCGTGTCCGGCGCCGGCCGCGGCGGCGCCTCCGGCGGCTACGGCTATTCCGAGACGAACGAAGACCTGCGCCCGTATTCCGTGGCGACGCACAATCACACCGCCGAGATCGAGCAGGAACTCACCGCGCAGGCGGACGGGCCGGTGCGGGTGACGTTCGTGCCGCATTTGGCGCCGATGACCCGCGGCATTTTGGTCACGGCGTACGCGCGCCTGGCCCGGGCGGCAGACACCGCGTCGGCCACCGCGGTGCTGCGCGAGGGGTACGCGGGCGAACCGTTCGTGCGCGTGCTGCCGGACGGGGCGTTGCCGCAAACAAAGGCGACGCTCGGCAGCAACTTCTGCGACGTCGCGGTGCGGGTCGATCCGCGCACGCAGACCCTCATCGCCATGGCCGCGCTCGATAACCTGGGCAAAGGCGCGGCCGGCCAGGCCGTCCAAAATCTCAACGTGATGTGCGGATTCGCGGAAGACACCGGGCTGCGGACGCCCGGGCTCTACCCGTAGGCATCCGACCGAAGGCACCGGGGGAGGCGGCATGGCGGGCGGCGTATCGCGGCTGGTGCAGGGCGGGGTGACGTCGGCGCAGGGGTTTCTCGCGTCGGGCGTATACTGCGGCGTCAAAGCGCAGCAGAAAAAGGACCTCGCGGTCGTCTTCTCGCGCGTCCCGGCGGCGGCCGCGGGTGTGTTCACGACCAACAAGGTAAAGGCGGCGCCCGTGCTGCTGGACATGGAGCGGATCCGCTCCGGGCGCGGGCAGGCGGTGGTGCTCAACAGCGGGAACGCCAACGCCTGCACCGGCGACCAGGGCATGCGCGACGCGAGGGAGATGGCGCTGCTCGCCGCGCAAGGGCTGGGGATCGCGGAAGACCTGGTGTTCGTCTGCAGCACGGGCGTGATCGGGCGGGTGCTGCCGATGGACGCGCTGCGGCGCGGCATTCCCGAGGCCGTGCGCCTGCTCAGTCCTGAGGGCGCGGCGGCCGCGGAAGCCATCATGACGACCGACACCGTGCCCAAGGCCGCGGCGGTGCAGGTGCCGATCGGCGGGCAGGTGGTCACGGTCGGCGGAATGACGAAAGGCGCCGCGATGATCCACCCGCAGATGGCGACCACGCTCACCGTGCTGACAACCGACGCGGCCGTGGCGCCGCCGGTGCTGCAGGCGTCGCTGCGGCGCGCGGCGGAGGTCTCCTATAATCGGATCACCGTCGACGGTGACCAGAGCACGAACGACACGATCCTGCTGTTCGCCAACGGGGAGGCGGGCGCGCCGGAGATCACCGAACCCGGCGAGGCGGCCGACGCGTTCGAGGCGGCGCTCGTGTCCTGCGCCACGGACCTTGCCCGCATGATCCCGCGGGACGCCGAGGGCGGCACCAAACTCATCGAGGTCACCGTCCGCGGCGCGCAGAGCGACGAAGACGCCTACCGGGCGGCGCGGGCGATCGCGCTCTCGCCGCTCGTCAAGACGGCCATCTACGGCCGCTCGCCGAACTGGGGCCGCATCTTCGTTGCGGTGGGCGGCTGCGGCGCCGAGGTCCAGCCCGAACGGATGTCGGTCCGGATCGGGCCGGTGCTCGTGGCGGAGCGCGGCGGGCCGGCCGGGGAGCCGGAGAGCCTCGATGAAGTGGCGCGGTACATGGCCGGCGACACCATCACGGTCGTCGTGGACCTCGGCCTCGGCAGGGCGGAAACGACGATGTGGACATGCGACCTGACGGAGCAGTACGTCAAAGAAAACGCCGACTACCTCACGTGAAGGCGCGATGAGCCGGACGCCGATGGTGGCCACGAGCGAAGCCGTGCCGGCCGGCGGCGTGATCGCCCAGGGGCTCAGGTACGTGAACGCCTGGAAGGGCAAGACGGTCGTCGTCAAGTTCGGCGGCAGCGTCCTGGACGTGGCCGGCCGGTCCACCATCGCGGAGGACCTCGTGCTGCTGAAGGGCGCCGGGATCGACGCGGTGCTGGTGCACGGCGGCGGCCCCGAAATCACGCGCATGCTGGAGCGTCTCGGCAAGGTGTCCACATTCGTCGACGGCCTCCGCGTCACGGACGATGAGACGATGGACGTCGTCGAGATGGTGTTGGCGGGCCGCGCGAACAAATCGCTGGTCTCGGCGATCACCCAGGCGGGCGGCCGCGCGGTGGGTCTCAGCGGTAAAGACGGGCGCATGCTGCTCGCCCGCAAGTATGAGGCGGATGTCGATCTCGGCCACGTCGGCGAAGTGGAGGCCGTCGACCCGGGGCTCGTGCGGGCGCTCAGCGCGGACGGGTACATTCCCATCATCGCGTCGATCGGCATCGGCCCGGACGGCGCGAGCTACAATCTCAACGCCGACACCGCCGCGGGGGCGCTCGCGATCGCCGTGGGCGCGAGCAAGTTTATTCTGCTGACCGACGTGGACGGCGTCTACCGGGACCACGAGGCGCGCGCGCTGGTCTCGGAGTTGCGCGCCGCCGACGCCGAGGCGATGATCCGCGACGGGACCATCAGCCGCGGCATGATCCCGAAGGTCGCGGCCTGCCTCGACGCGATCCGCGGCGGCGTCCCGAGCGCGCACATCATCAACGGCACGGTCCCCCACGCGCTCCTGGTGGAACTGTTCACCGAGCGCGGCATCGGGACGATGCTCACACCGTAAGGATGCGATCAGGAGGTGGACGATGACGAATCGTGAGATCGCCGACTTGAGTGCCCGGGTGCTCGCGCCCAACTACCGGCGCGCGCCGGTGGCGTTCCGCGAAGGCCGCGGGATGCGCCTGTGGGACGTCGAGGGCAAGGAGTACCTGGACTTCGTCGCCGGCATCGCCGTCGATGTCCTCGGCCACTCGCATCCCCGCCTCGTCGCGGCGATCCAGCAGCAGGCCGCGCGGCTCGTCCACGTGTCCAACCTCTTTCAGATTCCGGAGCAGGCGCGCCTCGCCGAACGGCTCGTCGCGGTGACCGGGATCCCCGACGGGCGAGTCTTCTTCTGCAACAGCGGCGCGGAGGCGGCGGAGGCGGCGATCAAACTCGCGCGCAAGGCCGGCCGCACCAAGCGGAATGCCGACGTGTACGAGATCATCGTGGGCAGCCACAGTTTCCATGGGCGGACGATGGGCGCGCTCGCCGCGACGATGAACCCGAAGTACCACGAGGGCTTTGGGCCGCTCGTCCCCGGGTTCGTGGAAGTGCCGTTCAACGATCTCGGCGCGGTGGAGCGTGCGGTCGGTCCCAAGACCGCGGCCGTGCTGATGGAACCGGTCCAGGGCGAGGGCGGGATCCATCCCGCGGACGACGCCTTCCTCACGGGTCTCCGGCGCCTGTGCGACGCCCGGGGGCTGCTCCTAGTGCTCGACGAGATCCAGACCGGATTCGGCCGCACCGGCCGCTGGTTCGCCTACCAGCACGCCGGCGTCGTCCCGGACATGGTGGCGCTGGCGAAGGGGCTCGGGGGCGGCGTGCCGATCGGCGCCCTCGTCGCGCGCGACGAGATCATGCAGGCGTTCCAGCCGGGCACCCACGGCACCACGTTCGGCGGCAACCCGCTCGTGTGCGCGGCCGCCCTTGCCGTGATCGAGACGATCGAGGCCGAACGCCTCGTGGACAACGCGAAGGACACCGGCGCCTACCTCATGAGCCGCTTGCGGGAACTGGTGGAGACCGCGTCCGGCATCACGGATGTGCGCGGGCGCGGGCTCCTGGTCGCCGCCGAGGTGACCGTGCCCTCCGACAAGGTGGTCGCGGCCTGCCTGGCCCGCGGGCTGCTGGTCAACAACGTGCGGCCCACGTCGGTCCGTTTCGTGCCGCCGCTTATCGCCACACACGCCGATGTCGACCGGGCGATCGAGTTGTTCGCGGCCGCGCTGCGGGACGTGGCCGCCTCACACGCTGCGGCGCCGGCCGGTTAACGACGGAGGCGAGGGAGAGGTTATGGCGCAGCCCAAGAACATCGCACTGGCGTACAGTGGAGGCCTCGATACCTCCGTCATCATCCCGTGGCTCAAGGAGCGTTATCCCGGCGCGCGCGTCGTCGCCATCGTGGCCGATGTCGGCCAGGGCGACGACTTCGACCAGGTCAAGGACAAGGCGCGGCGGAGCGGCGCCGATGCGGTCCACGTCGTCGACGTGCGGCGCATCTTCGTCACCGACTACATCTGGCCGGCGCTGCGGGCCGACGCGGTCTATGAGGGACGCTACCTGCTCGGCACATCGCTCGCCCGCCCGCTCATTGCCCGCGCGCAGGTAGAGGTGGCGCTCGCCGAGGGATGCGACGCGCTGGCGCACGGCTGCACCGGTAAGGGCAACGACCAGGTCCGGTTTGAACTCGCCTACCAGGCGCTGGCTCCGGACCTCGCCGTGATCGCGCCGTGGCGCGAGTGGACCCTCGGTTCGCGGGAAGAGGAGATCGACTACGCGCGGGCCCACGGCGTTCCCGTGCCGGTGACACGTGAGAAGCCGTACAGCATGGACCAGAACCTCTGGCACCTGAGCTTTGAAAGCGGCATCCTGGAGGATCCGTGGGCCGAACCGCCGGCGGAGATGTTCCGGCTGACCGTCGACCCGGCGCAGGCGCCTGACACCGCCGAATACCTGGAGATCGGGTTTGAGGGAGGCACGCCGGTGTCGGTCGACGGCCGCCGGCTCGACCCGGTCGATCTCGTCGCCTCGCTGAACCGCCGGGCCGGCGCCCACGGCGTCGGCCGCGCGGACATCGTGGAGAACCGGCTCGTCGGCATGAAGAGCCGCGGCGTCTACGAGACACCCGGCGGTACGGTGCTCGTGGATGCGCATCACCATCTGCAGACGATCACGCTCGACCGCGAGACCCAGCATTTTAAGGCTCTTGTCGCGCCGCGGTACGCCGAGCTCATCTACTACGGGCTGTGGTATTCGCCGCTCCGGCGTGCGCTCGACGCGTTCGTGTCGTCGACGCAGGAGACCGTGACCGGCAGCGTGCGGGTGAAGCTCTACAAGGGAACGTGCACCGTCGTCGGCCGCCGCGCGGCTCGGTCCGTGTACAGCCACGAACTCGCGACGTTCGGCCGCGGGGAAGGCTACGATCAGAAGGACGCCGCCGGCTTCATCCGGCTGTTCGGCCTGCCGACCAAGGTGTTCGCGGCGGCGAACCCGGAAACCACGAAGGACGCCTCGCCGATTCCGGTGGAGACGCCGGCCGGCGCGTCGGGCCAGGGCGGCCGGGGGACCCGGTAGGTCCCTCCGGGGACGGCCGGGACGCGGGACCGCGTATGAACGAACGGCCGCGCGGCCGGGGCCAGGACGATTCCGCGACCGCCCGCATGTGGGGCGGACGGTTCCGGGGCACGATCGACCCGACGGTGGCGGCCTTTACGACGTCGCTTCCGTTTGACCGGCGGTTGTACCGGGCGGATATCCTCGGCAGTATCGCGCACGCGACCATGCTGGGCCGCTGCGGCATCATCGAGGCCGGCGAAGCCGATGAGCTCGTCCGCGGCCTGCGTGAATTGATCCAGGAAATCGACGCGGGCGTGCTGCGCATTCAAGGCGCCGAAGACATTCACACGTTCGTCGAGGCACAGCTGCGGACGCGCCTCGGCGACGTGGCGGGACGGCTCCACACGGCCCGGTCGCGCAACGACCAGGTCGCGACCGACCTGCGCGTGTACCTGAAGGGCGAGATCGTGACGCTCGTCGGCCGGACCGCCGCCCTGCAGCAGGTGCTGCTGATGCTGGCCGAAGGCCACCCGTCGGTGATCATCCCCGGCTACACGCACATGCAGCGCGCGCAGCCGGTGCTCCTGGCGCATCATCTCCTCGCGTATCTGTGGATGCTGCAGCGCGACGCGGAGCGGTTCCGCGAGGTCTTCGCGAGAACCGACGTGCTGCCGCTCGGGGCCGCGGCGCTGGCCGGCACGTCGTATCCCATCGACCGTCAGCTGGTCGCCTCGATGCTCGGGTTCTCGCGTGTCGCGGAAAACAGCCTGGACGCGACGGCGGACCGGGACTTCGCGGTCGAGTTTGTTGCCGCCGCGGCGCTGTTGATGTCGCACCTGTCGCGCCTTGCCACCGAGATCGTGCTGTGGGCGACATCGGAGTTCGGGTTCGTCGAACTGCTGGACACGATCAGCAGCGGCAGCAGCATCATGCCGCAGAAGAAGAATCCGGATGCCGCGGAACTGGTGCGCGGCAAGGCCGCGCGCGTGATCGGCGATCTCACCGCGATCCTGGCGATGCTGCGCGGCCTCCCGCTTGCCTACAACAGCGACCTGCAGGAAGACAAGAACGCCGTCTTCGACGCCGTCGACACCGCCCAGGCGAGCCTGCAGGTTATGGGCATCATCCTCAACGGCATTCGTTTCAACACGGATCGCATCGCCGCGCAACTGCGGGGGGGGCTGATGGGCGCGACCGAGCTCGCGGACTACCTCGCGCGCCGCGGCATGCCGTTTCGGGAGGCGCACGAACTGGTCGGCCGCGTGGTGCTGTACGCGCAGGAGCACGGCCGGGAACTCTGGGAACTCTCTCCCGAGGAGTACCAGCAATTCAGCCCATTGCTCGAGGCCGACGCGCGCGACTTCACGACCCCCGCCGGCGGGGTCGCGGCGAAGCGCTCCGAGGGCGGAACGGCGCCCGAGCGTGTCGCGGAGCAGCTGCAGCTCGCGCGCGCGGCGGTAGCGCGGACCCTGTCGTGGCTCGCCGCGCTGCCCGCCGTCCCCGCGGAGCGCGGCACCACCGCGCCCGCGGGCGGCGCCTTCGGCCGTCACGGGGGACGAACGGCCGCGGCGCGGTCGCCCGGCGAGGACCCTCGGCCCACGCCGGAGGGCCACCGCCCCCAGGGCGGCAAGCCGGCGTAGGCCGCGACCGTGGGACCCGCGAACGGCATGCGACTAGGCCTACGGCGTGAGCCCAAACCGCGCCGGGCGAACGGCGCCCGCGACGCGAAGCCGGCGGCCCGGCGCCGGCGGGAGGCGACGCGGGCGGAGCGTGAGCGCCGCATCCGCGAAATTCTCGGCCGCCACCCGATCGAGACGCAGGACGACCTGGTCGGACGGCTGCGCGCCGAGGGCTTGGCCGTGACCCAGGCCACGGTCTCGCGGGACATCAAGCGCCTCGGCCTCGTCAAGCTGCCGCTGTCCGACGGCCGGTCGCAGTACGTCGCGCCGGAGCGGCCGTCGCCGGCGGACGTGCTGCGGCGGTTGCAGCATGCCGCGATGGAGTACGTGCTCTCCGTCGACGCGGGCGAGGAACTCGTCGTCGTGCACACGCTGACCGGCCGCGCGAACGCCGTGGCCGCGGCGATCGACGAGATGCAGTGGCCCGACGTGGTCGGCACCGTCGCCGGCGACGACACGATTCTGATCGTCCCGCGCCGGCGCGCGGGCCGCGGCCGGCTGCTCGGGATGCTGCGCCGCGTCATGGAGGGCGGGGCCCCGTAGCGATCGATCCGCGGCCGGAAGTCGTCACGACCCGGGGGCGTCCCGTCACTTGTATCAGAGGGGTCGCCTCCGGGAAGGCCGAACCGATTCCGCGACGCGATGGATGTCATCGTCACCAATCTGCAGGGCGCACAGGTGGACGTGGGGTTCGTGCGCGACGTCCTCGTGCAGGCGCTCCGGCTTCAGGGCTACCGCCATCCGCCCGACGTCGGTGTGGCGCTCGTGGACGACGGCTACATCCGGGTGCTGAATCGCGAGTATCGCGGCGGCGACTATGCGACGGACGTGCTGGCGTTTCCCATCGATCCCGACGACGGCGCGCCGGCGTCTTCGCAGGCCGGCGAGGCGACGCTCGGCGACATTGTCATCTCCGTGGAGCGTGCGCGTGAGCAGGCACGGCAGTTCAAACACCCGCTGCGGCGCGAGGTCGCGCTGCTTGCGATCCACGGCCTGCTGCATCTCTTGGGCTACGACGACGAAACCGAGGCGGCCGCATCGGTGATGTGGGCGCGCCAGAAGGAACTGCTGGAGACGATTCTCGGCGAGGGCGCGCCGTCGCCGCGAGCGCGTCCCGCGCGGGACCTCGGGCGGTAGTGCGTCCCGCCGCCGCCCCCCCGGCCGCCGGGGCCCGGACGAGCGAGTCCCCCGCCGGGATCGCGTCCACACGCCGGCCCCGCTCGTTTCCCGCGGCCGTGGCGTGCGCGCTCCGGGGGCTCCGGTTTGCGACGCGCCGGCAGCCGAACCTCCGTGCGCACATCGCCATCGCCGGGCTGGTGTTGCTCGCGGGCGCCGCCGCCGGGCTCACGGCCGTTGAACTGGCGCTGCTCGCCGCGGCCGGCGGGCTTGTGCTGTCCGCGGAACTGCTCAACACTTCGATCGAGCTCGTGACGGATCTGGTGTGCCCGACCGAAGATCCGCGCGCGGCCGCGGTCAAGGATGTGTCGGCCGGCGCGGTACTCGCCGTTTCCGGCGCCGCGGCGGCGCTCGCGCTCTTCATCCTGCTGGGGCACGTGTCGCCCGGCGGATCGGCGGCCGGCCGCGCGGCCGCCGCGCTCGGAGTCGCGTGTCTCGCCGCGGCCGTCATGGCGGCGCGCCGCCGCGCGGCGGGCGGCTGAGCACGCGCCGCCGCCAGATGGATGTTATAATTCACCCGTTGGACTTGTTCAACGCCACGACGTCGTCTTGTCTCCGAATTGGTCCCGTGCGGCGTGCCGTCTCCGGCGCGGCGGGTAAAGGATAGTACGAGTGGGCCTGCGTGTTCTGCTTCTCGCCGTTCTCATTCTCTGCGGTGCGTTCTTCGGCTCCGCGGAGACTGCCCTGTTTGCGGCGAGCCGGATGACGCTGCGGCGTTTGCGTGACGCCGGCGACCGTCGCGCGCGCGCCGCCCACCAGATGCTCGAGGACCCGGGGATGCTCCTCACAACCCTGCTTGCCGGCAGCACGATCGCGAACGTCGGGTCGTCGGTGGTCGCGACATCCATCGCGTTGAGTTTTCTCCGCCGTCAAACCGGCGAACTCGTGGCCTTCGTCGGGGCCACGGTGCTCGTCTTGATTCTCGGCGAGATCGCGCCGAAAACGCTCGCCGTCCGCTACGCGGACAAGTGGGCGCTGCACGTGGCCGGGAGCGTCCGGGCGGTCAGCTACGTGCTCACGCCGCTCGTCCGCGTCCTCTCGCTCGTCGGGACCGCGATCGTGCGCCCGTTCGGCGGCGCCATCACGCCGCGGGCGCCGCTCGTGACGGAGGACCAGCTGCGTTTCCTCGTCCAGGTCGGGGAAGAAGAGGGCGTGCTCGAGGAAAAAGAGCGCGAGATGATCCACTCGATCTTCGAATTCGGCGACACACTCGTGCGCGAGGTGATGCGGCCGCGCGTCGATCTCATCGCCGTTCCTGCCAAGGCCACGATCAACGAAGCCCTCGGCCTCGTGATGGAGTACGGGCACTCGCGGCTGCCGGTGTACGAGGGGAGCATCGACCACGTGGTCGGCGTGGTGTACGTGCGCGATCTGCTGCCGGCGCTGCGGCAGGGCCGGTTCGACCAGCCCGTGGCCGAGGTGCAGCGGCCGCCGTTCTTCGTGCCGGAGACGAAGAAGGTCGACGAGCTCTTCCGGGAGATGCAGCGCCGCAAGGTCTCCATGGCCATCGTCGTCGACGAATACGGCGGCACGGCCGGGCTCGTGACGATGGAGGATCTGCTGGAAGAGATCGTGGGCGAGATTCAGGACGAGTACGATCTGGAGGAAAAACCGATTCAACTCCTAGACGACCGGACGGCGGTCGTCAACGGCCGCACGTCCATCGCGGAAGTCAACGAGACACTCGGGCTTGAACTGCCGCCCATCGAAGAAGTCGACACGATTGCCGGGCTCGTCTATGCGCTGGCGGGCCGTGTGCCGGTGCAGGGTGAGACCGTGTCGGTTGCCGGCGCCGAACTCCGCGTGGAGCGTGTTCTCGGCCAACGGATCACCAAGGTGCGGATCACGCGCCTATCGCCGCTGCCGGCCGCCCAGGAAGCCTCGCTGCCGACGCGCTCCCCCGCGGCCGGCGCCTGACCCGTCCCCAGAGCCGTTGGCGAGGGGCCGCGCGCGGCCGCCTCACCGCGTGGGCCGGCCCTGCCGGGCTACAGCTCGCCGATGCCGTCGCCGCCGGCGCGCTTGACCTTGTAGAGCGCCCGGTCCGCGGCCCTCATCAAGCCGGCTTCGTCCGTCCCCGACTCTTTCGTCGTGGCGACGCCGATGCTGATGCGCAGGCGCGCGCCCGCCGCCTCTTTGATCCGCAGCCTCGCGACCTGCTCCTGGATCCGCGCCGCGGCGTCAAGCGCCCCCTCTTTCTCCGTTTCCGGCAGCACGATTAGGAACTCGTCGCCGCCGTACCGGGTCGCGAGGTCCATCGACCGGCAGGCGCTTCGTAGCACCCCGGCCAGCGCCTGCAGCGCCGCGTCGCCGGTGGAGTGGCCGTAGGCGTCGTTCACCTGCTTGAACTGGTCGACGTCCACGAGCAGGAGCGAGACCGTCTCGTCCTTGCGGACGGCGCGCGCCAGCTCACGCTCGAGGGTTTGCTGCAGCGCGCGGCGGTTGGGCAGCCCCGTCAAACTGTCCGTCATGGCGAGGAGGATCTGGTCTTCGTGCAGGCGGGCGTTCTCGAGCGAGATCGCCGCGTGGCCGCAGAACGCGTAAAAGAGTTCCTGTTCCGAATCGGACCATCGCTTCGGAGCGTCAAAATAGCACGCGAGCGTCCCGATGGCGCGGCCGCCGTGGAGGAGCGGCCATTCGCCGAGGGCCTGAAATTCCGCCGGCAGCGCGGTGCGCCGGACGTCCGCGGGCATCGAGCCGGGGTCGGGATAGAGAATCGGCGGTATTCCTTCGGTGTCCAACCGGCCGATCCGGAGGGGTCCCGCCTTTGCCGACAGCAGGCGGCCGGTGGGAAATACCTGGCCGCCCGATGCGACCGTGGCGATAAAGTCGGCCGGCACGCCGTCCGACCAGGCGCAGTGGAGCGCCCCGCCGGGATGTTCGAGCCAGACGATCGCGCCTTTGGCCCTGCTGAGTTCGCGGGCGCTGTTCCCGATGAGCGGGATCAACTCGCGCAGGGGCAGGAGTCGCGTCAGCCGTGTAGTGAGGATTACCAGCCGGCCCAGCGACGTGGCCAAATCAGTCTCGTTCAACCATGGCTGAACCATCGGCCCGAACCATACCAGACTAGTGGTGTGCTGTCTAGACGAGTGCCACTAAACCTAACCTCGATGGAAATATCCCTCAAGGCCGCGTGACAGGACAGCGCCTTAGAGGGTCACCGGTCTACAAGGTCACCCGGCGGAACGCCTTCGCAAACCGCGGATCTTCGAGCCGAAAGCCGTCTGGATTCGTACCCCGGGCCAGGGCGAGGTGATAAGAGAAGAGTTGCAGCGGGACCGCGCAGGTGAGCGCCGCAAAAGGTTCCGGTACCGGCGGAACGCTCCATCTCGACGATGCGTCGGCGAGCATCGCCGCCGAGCCGTCGTCGACGACAACGAAGGACGCCCCGATTTCCTGGATCGCCGCCGCCACGTCCGCTACGCGGCCCTGCCCGGGACCGGCCTGCGCGATGAGAATGAACAGATCCTCCGGCTCGGTGGACTGGAACGGTCCGTGCAGGATGGCTTCCGCGCTCATCCCCTGCGCCGTCGTATAGGACGTTTCCATGATCTTGAGGGTCCCCTCGACGGCCGCGACGGCCCCCGGTCCGGCGCCGACGAGCCAGATCCGGGGACTCGTCGCGAAGCGGCGCGCGGCGAGGGCCGTCTCCGGCTCGAGCGCGAGCGCACCCCGCAGAGCCGCCGGCAGCGCGGTGGTCAGCGTCGTGGGATCCAGTGTGGGCTGCCCGAGACGGCTCGCGCCGACCTGCGCGGCGAGCGCGGCGAGCGCCGCTACCGCGCCGGCGTAACTCACCGTGTGCGCCGAGGTGCGCTCCTGCGGGACCGTGTGCAAGAGCACGTCGGCCTGCGCGCGGTCGTCCGGCCCGTCGCCGGTGACGACCACGGTGGGGCCGCCCGCTTCCCGCGCGCGCATGAGGGCATCGCGGGTGTATCGCTTCGTCCCGCGGTGCGTGATCGTGACGACGGCGTCGCGCACGGTGAGCTGCGGTCCGTACAGGGCGAAATCGAAGGCGTGCGCCGCCTGGACCGGGAGGCCGCCGCCGTAGGCCCGTACGAGGTGTTCTCCCGCGAGCGCGGCGTGGTACGACGTACCGATGCCGACGAGGTAGAGGCGATCGCAGGCGGCGAGCCGCGGCGCCAGCGTGGTTACCGCGGGCCCGACGCGGGCCGCGACCGCGGCGAACGCGTCCGGCTGCTCGCGCATCGCCTCGTACATATAGAATGGATGTTGCGTGCGGGGAGGGGCGGGGGCCACAGCGGACACTTCGCGTCCGTCGGTCCCGTCCCTCGCGCGGACAGAGCGGACAGGACGGCGGACCTTACGCGCGAATCCACACCCGCGGCCGTACGAGGAGCGCACATGTCTTCCCGTTTCCCGGGTCACGACACGGCGGCGGCGTGGCCGGCGGGCGCCGTTCGCGCCGGCTACAAGCGTCTGGTCCGCGCGGCGCGGGCCGCGCGCCGCCATGCGTACGCGCCCTACTCCCATTTTCCGGTCGGCGCCGCGGTGCTGGCCGCGGACGGCTCGATCTATCCGGGCGCGAATGTCGAAAACGCGTCCTTCGGGCTCACACAGTGCGCGGAACGGGTGGCGGTGCACACCGCCGTCGCGGCGGGCCGCCGCAGGCTTCGCGCCGTCGCGGTCGCCGGCCCCGACGGCATCACGCCGTGCGGCGCGTGCCGGCAGGTCATGGCGGAGTTCGGCGTGCGGACCGTGCTTCTCGCCGGGCCTGCGGGCCCGCCCACCTTGATCCCGCTCGCCGACCTCTTGCCGCGGCCGTTCACCTCCGCCCGCCTCGGGCGCCGGCGCCGCCCCGTGACCGGGCGCCTCCGCGCGGGAGCGTCTTCGCGGCGCGCCGCTCGCCGCCGCGGGCGTGGAGGACGCCGTGCCGGTCTATAAGGTCGAGGCCGTCGTGCTGCGCCACCAGCCGGTCGGTGAAGCCGACCGCGTCCTGACGCTCTTTACGCGTGAATACGGCAAGATGCGGGTCTCCGCGCGCGGCGTCCGGAAGACGACGAGCCGCCTCGCCGGCCGGGTCCAGCCGTTTACGCATGGGCGGCTGCTGCTCGCGCGCGGCCGGACGCTCGACGTGGTCGCGCAGGGCGACGTGGTGCGCGCCTATGCCGGCCTGCAGCAGGACCTCCTCCGCAGCGCGTACGCGGCCTACATCGTCGAACTAGTCGACCGGTTCCTCGCCGATCGCGACCGGCATCCCGAGGTCTTCGACGCCGTGCTCGACGCGTTCGCGGTGATCGAAGGCGCGGACGAGGACGAGGCCGAGGTGTACGCGCTCTGGTTTTCGCTGCACCTCGCGGACAGCCTTGGCTACCGGCCCGAGATGGACCGATGCGTGGCGTGCGGCCGTCCGTTGCCCACCGGCGGGATGAGCGCCGATGACGCGGCCGGGCGGGCGGCCGAGGGCGGCCGCGGAGCGGCCTGGGCGTTCAGCCCGGGGTCAGGCGGCGCCTTGTGTCCGGCCTGCGCGGCGCGCGCGCCGGCGGCCGTCCGCGCGGCACCGGGCGTGCTCGCGACGGGAGCTTATCTCCTCCGCGGGACCGCGGAACGCGCCCGGCGGTTGCGCGTGGCGGAGCGGCCGCGCCGGCAGCTGGCCGGTCTCGTGCAGGCGCATCTCGAGTATCACCTCGACGGACGGCTGCGCGCCCCGGCCGTCATCACGCGTCTCCGGCAGGCGACGGCGTCCCACGGCGCCGAGACGACTTCGTAGGGCGAATCGTGCGACAACGAGCGCGGGTGTCGGATGGGGCCGCGCCGATACCGGGGCGACTACATGATAAGATAGACGCGGAGGTGGTCACATGGAGGTCGATCTCGAGCGGGCGAAGCGCGCGTTGATCCATTTTGGATCGGCGATGGAAGAGGCCCAGGGGGTCGTGCGGAACAGCAGGCCGGGCGTCGTCCGGTTCCACACCGAAGACAAAGTGCTCGAAATGCCCCTGACCTGGGCGGCGGCCGGACTGGCGGCGTTCGTGCTCGCGAGCATGGTGACGCAGTTGCCGTCGTTTCGGAAAGTGCGCGAGGAAGAGCCGCTCGGCATCGGATAACCGGCGGCGTGACGTTTCAGGAGCTGCTGTTCGGCCTGGAGCGATTCTGGGCGGCTCAGGGCTGCGTCATCGTGCAGCCCTATGATGTTGAAGTCGGCGCCGGCACCATGCACCCGGCGACGTTCCTGCGGGCCTTGGGTCCGGAGCCCTGGCGGGCCGCGTACGTGCAGCCGAGCCGCCGGCCCGCCGACGCCCGCTACGGGCAGAACCCCAACCGCCTCTATCAGCATCACCAATATCAGGTCATCCTCAAGCCGTCCCCGGATGCCGTGCAGGATCTGTACGTCGAGAGCCTGCGGGCGGTGGGCATTCGTCCGCCGGATCACGACCTGCGATTCCTCGAAGACAACTGGGAGTGGCCGACCGGCGGGGCCTGGGGCGTCGGATGGCAGGTGCTCCTCGATGGGCAGGAGATCAGCCAGTTCACGTATTTCCAGCAGGTCGGCGGCCTCGATCTGCCGCTGGTGTCCGCGGAGCTGACGTACGGCACCGAGCGGATCGCGCAGTTCATTCAGCGAAAGGCGAGCGTCTTCGATCTCGAATGGGCCCCCGGTATCACCTACGGTGAACTCCGCCGGCAAGACGAGGTGGAGCAGTCGGCTCACGCCTTCACCTCGGCCGACGTCGCGACGCTGCGCGCGCTCTTCGACGCGTACGATCGGGAGGGACGCCGCCTGCTTGAGGCCGGCCTGGTGCTGCCGGCGTACGAGCATCTGCTCAAGTGCTCGCACGTGTTCAATCTGCTCGATGCGCGCGGCGCCGTCGGGGTGGCGGAGCGCGCGAGCCTGCTGGGGCGCTGCCGTGTAATCGCGCGGGGCTGCGCCGAGCGGTATCTCGCACAACGCGAGTCGATGGGGTGGCCGCTGCTGCGCGGACAGGCGCATGTCGCCTGAGCGCCGGCGCCGCACGGATACAGAAGCGCAGCCGCAGCCGGGGCGGGCCCGCCTCGTGTTCGAGATCGGCACGGAGGAATTGCCGCCCTCCGCGGCGTGGGACGGTATCCGGCAGCTCCAGGAGTCGGCGGGTACCGCCCTCAACAAGAACCGCATCGACACCGGTGAGATCCGCGCGTATGCCACGCCGCGCCGCCTCGTGCTGACGGTCGCGCAGGTCGCGCTGCGGCAGCGTGAACTCGTGCGCGAAGTGCGGGGGCCCGCCGTGCGCGCCGCCTTCGGCCCCGACGGCGCGCCCACCCCGGCCGCGGCGGGCTTTGCACGCGCACAGGGCGTCGACGTTGCCGCCCTCGAGCGGCGGACGACCCCGCAGGGGGAGTACGTCTACGCGGTCCGCCGGGAAGCCGGGGGCGAGACACGGGCCGCGCTCGCAGAGCTCCTGCCGGCCCTCGCGGGCCGGTTGTCATTTCCGCGGGCGATGCGGTGGGGCGCCGGCACGGTCCGATTCGCGCGGCCGGTGCGGTGGATCGTCGCGCTGCTCGGCGAAGACGTCATTCCGTGCGCGTTCGCGGGCGTCGAGGCCGGACGCGAGACAGCCGGCCATCGCACGCTTCATCCGCGCCGCCGGGCCGTTCCCTCGGCGCAGCAGTACGAACGCTCGCTGCGCGCGGCGCGGGTGCTGCTCGATCCCGACGACCGGCGGCGGAGGATCGAGGAAGAGGTGCGCGGCGCAGGGCGCGGCGCGGGCGGGCGTCCGATCCTGGACCCGGACCTGCTCGACGAGACGGTGCAGCTCGTGGAGTGGCCCACCGCGTTCGCCGGCCGCTTCGAGCCGGAATTCTTGTCGCTGCCGCGGCAGATCTTGATCACCGTCATGCAGCACCATCAGAAGTACTTCGCGGTCGAGAACGAAGAGGGGACGCTGCTCCCGGCATTTGCCGCGGTCCGCGACGGCGGCACACGGAATCTCGACGGGGTACGCGAAGGCAACGAGTGGGTGCTGCGGGCGCGGCTCGCCGACGCGCGGTTCTTCTTCGACGAAGACCGCAGACGGCCGCTGGCCGATCGCGTGTCGCGCCTCGATGACGTGACCTTTCTCGAGCCCCTCGGCAGCATGGCGGCGAAAACCGCGCGGTTGGGCGCGCTGGCCGGCCGGCTCTCCGCGGCCCTCGGCGACGATTTCGCGACGGCGCGGGCGCTGAGCCGCGCGGCCGCTCTGGCCAAGGCGGATCTCGTCACGCAGATGGTGCGTGAACTTCCCGAACTGCAGGGTGTCGTCGGCGGCCTGTACGCGCGGCTCGACGGCGAGCCCGAGACGGTGGCGGCCGGGATTCAGGAACAATACCTGCCCCGGGGCAAAGTGCTCCCCCGCACACCGGTGGGCGCGCGGCTCGCCCTCATCGATCACATCGACACACTTGCGGGGGCCCTCTCCGCCGGGCTCGTCCCGAGCGGCTCACAGGATCCGTACGGCCTCCGGCGCGCGGCGAACGCGCTGGTCATCATCCTGCTCGACCAGCACTGGCCGACTGCGATCCCGGACCTCGTCGGATTTGCGCTCGACGGCTACGGTGTCGCGGACGGCGCGGTGCGGGCGCGTGTGCTGGAGGCGGTGCGAGACCTGGTGCGCCAGCGCCTGCGGGCCGCGCTTATCGACGAAGGCATCAGTTACGATACGGTCGACGCGGCGCTCGGGGCGGGCGTTGACTCGCCGCCCGATGCCGCGGCGCGCGCCCGCGCGCTGTGGGCCTTCCGACGGGCGCCGGAGTTTGCCGGCACCTACACCGCCTTCGATCGGGCGGCTCGAATCGTGCCGCCGGACTACGACGGCGACGTGCGGGAGGACCTCATCACCACCCCGGCGGAACGCGAGTTGTGGGACGCCGTTCGCGCGGCCGGCCGGGACGGCCGGACGCCCGCCGCGGCAACCGCCCGCGATCTGGCCGCGTACTATGAGCAGACCCTCCGCCGGCTGTCGGCGCTCGCGGTTCCGGTCGACCGCTTCTTCACCGAGGTGTTGGTCATGGCGGAAGACGAGGCGGTCCGGCGAAATCGCCTTGGTCTCCTGGCGGGTGTGGTGCGCCTCCTGCGGCCGATCGCCGATCTCTCGCGGCTCGTCGTCGGCGAGGCGGGCGGGGAAGGAAAGCCGGCGCGCGTATCCCAAAGATAGCTCGCGCCCACGGGCAGGACACATCTTTCCGAGAGGTGACGGTGTAATGGCGATGCGTCTTGGCGCGAAACCGCGGCGTCAGCCTGCCCAACGAGGCAACCGGAAGGGCTCCCGCGGAGGCGCGGGGGCGCGGCCGTCACACACTGTCGCCGCCGACGGCGCCCGCGCCGCAGCGGGTCTGCGGCGTGAGCCAAAGAAGCCCGGCGCGAAGCCAATCTGGCTGTTCGAGGAAGGCAACGCGACCATGCGCGAGCTGCTGGGCGGCAAGGGCGCCGGCCTCGCGGAGATGAGCCGCGTGGGCCTGCCGGTCCCGCCCGGCTTTACGATCACGACCGCGGTCTGCAACGCCTACCTCGCCAACAAGAAGACGTTCCCGCCGCTCATGGACGAGGTGCGGCGGGCGCTCGCGACCGTGGAGCGCAAGATGGGCAAACGGTTCGGCGATCCCAAGAACCCGTTGCTCGTGTCGGTGCGCTCCGGCGCGAAGTTCTCGATGCCGGGAATGATGGACACCGTTCTTAATCTCGGGCTCAATCCCGAGACGGTGCGCGGCCTCGCAGCGCTGACCGGCAACGAGCGCTTCGCCGAGGACGCCTACCGGCGCTTCGTGCAGATGTTCGGCAAGATCGTGCTCGGGGTGGACGCTAAGAAGTTCGAGCACCTCATTGATGAGCACAAGCGCCGGGTGAGTGCGGAGCTCGACACCGACTTGTCCGCCGCGGACCTGCGAGAGTTGGCCGGGCGATTCAAGGATCTGATCAAACAGGAGACCAGCGAAACGTTTCCCACAGACCCGTGGCAGCAGCTTGAGAGGGCCATCCGCGCGGTCTTCGATTCGTGGATGGGCCGGCGGGCGGTCGACTACCGGAACTTCAACAAAATCCCGCACGACCTCGGCACCGCGGTCAACGTCCAAGCCATGGTGTTTGGCAACATGGGCGGCGACAGCGCGACCGGCGTCGCGTTCACGCGGAACCCGGCGACCGGCGAGAAGGGCCTCTATGGCGAGTATCTGCCGAACGCCCAGGGCGAGGACGTGGTCGCCGGCATCCGCACGCCACATCCGATCAGCCAGATGCAGTCGGAGATGCCCGCCGTCTACAAGCAGTTTCTCAAGGTGGCGCAGATGTTGGAGCGCCACTACAGGGACGTGCAGGATCTCGAGTTCACGGTCGAGCGTGGGAAGCTGTGGATGCTCCAGACCCGCAGCGGCAAGCGCACCGCGCAGGCCGCGGTGAAGACCGCGGTCGATATGGTCCGCGAGCGGCTGATCACGAAGGACGAGGCGCTCCTGCGCGTCGACGCAGACCAACTCTATCAATTGCTGCTGCCTCGCTTCGTTCCGGAGGACAAAGACGCGGCGAAGCGCGAGGGCAAACTGCTCGCACGGGGGCTCAACGCTTCGCCGGGAGCCGCGACTGGCATCGCCGTCTTCGATCCCGACACCGCCGCCGAACTCGGCGGCAAGGGCCGGGCGGTGATCCTCGTCCGGCCTGAAACCAATCCCGACGACGTCCACGGCATGCTGGTGGCGCGCGGCATCCTCACCGCTCGTGGCGGCGCGACGAGTCACGCCGCGGTCGTGGCGCGCGGCCTCGGCAAGCCGTGTGTCGCCGGCGTTGAAGCCATTCGTGTCGACGTGGAGGCCCGGCAGTTCAGCGTCGACGGTCAGGTTGTAAGGCAGGGAGAATTCCTGTCGATCGACGGGACGACCGGTGAGGTATTCGGCCGGTCCATCAGAACGATCGATCCCGACGTGACCAAGGAAGAGGACCTGCAGACCCTGTTGGGATGGGCGGACAAGGCCCGCCGTCTCGGCGTGTGGGCCAACGCGGACTATCCACGGGACGCGGAGCGGGCGCGGACGTTCGGCGCGGAAGGCGTCGGGCTGTGCCGGACGGAGCACATGTTCTTCGAAGAGGAGCGCCTGCCGGTCGTCCGCCGGATGATCCTCGCCGAGACCGAGGCGGACCGGCAGAGCGCGTTGGATCTCCTGCTGCCCGTTCAACGACAGGACTTCATCGGGATCCTGCGCGCGATGGGAGGGCAGACCGTTGTCATCCGGCTGATCGACCCGCCGCTCCACGAGTTCCTGCCGCGCTACGACGAACTGCTCGCCGAGGTGGTGGAGCTGCGCGTCCGCGGCAACGATCCCCACGCGCTCGCGGAAAAGGAGCACCTGCTGCGGGCGGTGCAGGGCATGCGCGAGCAAAATCCGATGCTGGGCCTGCGGGGCATCAGGCTCGGCCTGCTGTTCCCCGGCATCATCGACATGCAGGTGCGCGCCATTCTCGAGGCGGCCTGCATGCTGGCGAAGGAGAACGTACCGACACACCCCGAGATCATGATCCCGCTCGTCGGGCACGTCAACGAGCTGCGGGTCGTGGAGGAGCGCCTGCGGCCGCTCGCCGAGCGCGTCATGGACGAGCAAGGCGTCCGCGTCACGTACAAGTTCGGCACGATGATCGAGGTGCCGCGCGCCTGCGTCGTGGCCGGCGAAATCGCCAAACTCGCCGAGTTCTTCTCGTTCGGCAGCAACGACCTGACCCAGATGATTTTCGGCTTCAGCCGCGACGACGCGGAGGGCAAGTTCCTGCTGCAGTACGTGACGCGGAAGATCCTGCCCGAGAATCCGTTCCAGGTGCTCGACGTGGACGGGGTCGGCGCGTTGATCGACATGGCGGTCCGGGAAGCACGCAAGGTCCGGCCGGACATCGAACTCGGCATTTGCGGCGAACACGGCGGCGACCCGGCGAGCATCGAGTTCTTCCACAAGGTCGGGCTCAGCTACGTCAGTTGCTCGCCGTACCGGGTGCCCACGGCGCGGCTGGCGGCGGCGCAGGCCGCGCTGCGCGAACGCCGCGCCCGGGCGGAGCGCGACAAATAACATCAGGGCCGCGCGGCCCGCGCGAGACGACGGAAGCCCGGGAGGAACAATTCCTGGCGCCGTACGCCGCGCGGAGCGCCGGCTCGCGCGGGCGCGTCCGTCCGGAGGCGCCCGATCCGATCCGCACGGCGTTTCAGCGAGACCGCGACCGGATCATCCACTCCAAGGCGTTCCGGCGCCTCATGCACAAAACGCAGGTGTTTATCGCCCCGGAGGGGGACCACTACCGCACGCGCCTCACCCACACGCTGGAAGTGGCGCAGATCGCGCGCACGCTCGCGCGGGCCCTCGCGCTCAACGAGGACCTCACGGAAGCGATCGTGCTGGCCCACGATCTCGGACATCCGCCCTTCGGCCACGCCGGCGAAGAGGCGCTGAACGACGTCATGGCCGGCCACGGCGGATTTCGCCACGACGTGCAGAGCCTGCGCGTCGTCGAGACGCTCGAGCGCCGGCGGACGAGCGCCGGCATCGTCGAGCAGGGTCTGAACCTCACCTGGGAAGTCCGCGACGGGATCGGCGGGCATTCGAAAGGGCCGGGCGACCTGGAAACGCTGCCGGAGATCGACGACACGCAGGCGGAGACACTGCCCCACACCGTGGAGGGCCAGGTCGCGCGCGTGTCCGACCGCGTCGCCTACGTGCACCACGACACCGACGATGCGATTCGCGCCGAGTTGATTTCGGAACACGACGTGCCCCGCGCGGTGCTCGACGTGCTGGGCCCCGGTGGCCGATGGATCGATTCGACGGTGCGCGACATCGTGGAGCACTCGGCGGGGCAGCCGCGGATCCGGATGAGCGATCCGGTCCGCCGGGCGCTCAACGAACTAAAAGACTTCCTTTTCGACCATGTCTACCTGGGCTCGGCGGCCAAGGCCGACGTCAGCAAAGCGCAGCGGCTCCTGCGGGAACTGTTCGAATATTTCGTCGCGCACCCGGGCGAGACGGGGGACGAGGCCCGCCGATCGTTCGACGCCGGCCAGGCGGGCGTCGAGCGATCGGTCTGCGACTTCCTGGCGGGGATGACCGACCGGTTTGCGATCCGCACCCACGAGCGGCTCTTCGTGCCGCGGGCGTGGGAGAACTGAGCCGGGCGCCGCGATGGCAACCTATGGAACGCTGCCGGACTGAAGCCGTAGAAGGGTTCCGTTGCGCCCGCATCGCAACGACCCCGCGTGCGGCCGAAGACACGATACGCTCAAAGCAACGGTATCCATGTCGCCTTCCAGGTCACCGGCGAGGGTCCTGCCGATGTCGTCTGGGCTCCTGGCACTGCGTCGCATCTCGACCTCATCTGGGACCATCCGGGATGGGCGCGGTGGCTGGAGCGGTTCAGTTCGTTTTGCCGGCTCATCCGGTTTGATAAACGCGGTACCGGTCTTTCCGATCGGAGCTGCGGCGTCCCGACGCTTGAAGAACGGACCGATGACATAAGGGCCGTCATGGATGCCTGCGGAAGCCAGCGCGCGGTCATTTTCGGCGTGTCAGAAGGGTCGTCCATGGCCTGCGTGTTCGCGGCCGCACATCCCAGCCGCACTCATGCGCTCATGATCTGGGGCGGTCAGGCACGATGGGTCCGGACTGACGACTACCCGTGGGGCCTCACGCCGGCTGAGCACGAACGGATTATCCAGACGATCCGCGACGAGTGGCCCTCCGTAGAATATTTGGTAGGACCGGGTGCGGGTTTGGGGCGAGATATCAATCCCGCGGAACTCGAAGGGTACCTGCGCTATGCCCAGGCCGCGGCGAGCCCGTCGTCGATTGTGGCTCTGGAGCAAATGAACGCGCAGATCGACGTCCGGCCCATCTTGCCGACGATCCGGGTGCCCACGCTCGTGATGAGCCGCACGGGCGATCCTTTTGCGCACCTCGAGGCGGCCCGGCATCTGGCATCGTGCATTCCCGGCGCTCGTTTCGTTGAATTTCCCGGAGCCACGCATTCCATGATTGCCATCGAACCCGAGCGCGTCATGGTCGCCATTGAAGAATTCGTGACCGGCAACCGCGTCTCGATCGGCGGAGAGCGGTGCCTTGCCACACTGCTCTTCGTCGACATCGTGGGCTCCACGCAGCGAGCCGCCGCCGTGGGCGACGCCGCGTGGCGCGACGTTCTCGAGCGCTACTACGCACTCGTTCAGCAAGAACTGGCGGTCTTCGGCGGAACCGAGGTGGACCGAGCAGGCGACGGGCTCTTCGCCAGGTTCGACGGTCCGACCCGGGCGATCCGGTGCGCGTTGGCCGTCAGAAACGTCGCTCGACAACTGGGATTCGATGTCCGAAGCGGGCTGCACGCCGGTGAGGTCGAGGTGGTTGATACGAAGGTCGGCGGCATCGCCGTACACATCGCGGCGCGGATCGTCTCGTGCGCCGACGGCGGCGAAGTGCTGGTGTCCCACACGGTAAAGGACCTCATCGCCGGGTCCGGGATCGGCCTGCGAGACACGGGCGTTCGACCCCTCCGGGGCGTCCCCGGCGAGTGGCGGTTGTTCGCGGTGGACCACGCGCACGGCCACTGACTGCGTCGTACCCTCTCGTTCGCGTATCAGAAGGATTTTGTGATGTGCGTCACATTCCAGCTGTGACAGAGTTCACAGCGCCGGCCACTAACTTGCGTTATGAAGGATGTAGGTCGCGACGCCCACGGGCGAGGCTGCTGATCAAGCCAAGTCGGTTCCGCGGCAGGGCCGCGGCAGGGAACGGATCCACACTGCCGAACGTGCACGCTGCCAGCGGCTCCTTCACTTACGATGGTTGCCGCGCATGTCGCGTCGGCAACCGAAACGGTCTTTATCTCTTCACCTACGCTCATTCACTCGTCGTCGCCGGAACTTGCTGATCGGGACTCCGAGCAGAGATGTGCTTACCGAGCGGCGATAGACCGCACATTCGCGGTGCCGGTTGTTTCAGCAAGCTCAAGCAATTGAAGAGGGAATTGACGGCGTAGGAAGGTGGTTGTCGTGGGTGACAGCCGCAGCAAGCCCTGGAGCCGGCGTGAGTTTCTCGGTGGCCTGACCACGGCCGCAGCCGCGGTGTCATGGGGGCTGACCCCGAAGCCAGCCGCTGCCGAACCGGCGCCGGAAACGACAACGATCCGTCTGATTAGGATTCCGGGGATCTGCATCGCACCGCAATATGTGGCCGAGGATCTGCTGCGGGCGGAGGGTTTCCGCCGGGTCGACTATGTCGAGTCCCAGGCCGGCATCGAACCGGCGAAGATCCTCTCATCCGGCCAGGCCGATCTCACCATGAACTTTGTCGCACCGTTCATCATCCGAATGGACGCGGGTGATCCTGTCGTCTTATTGGCCGGCGTCCATGTGGGATGCTTCGAACTCTTCGGAACGGAGGGTGTGCACAAGGTCACGGATTTAAGGGGGAGGACGGTTGCAGTGCAGGCTCTCGGCTCGAGTCAGCATGTCTTTCTCTCCACTATGGCGGCGTACGTGGGTCTCGATCCTCAGCGTGACATCAACTGGGTCACGCGGCCGTCCGCAGAGGGGATGCGGCTCCTCGCCGCCGGAAAGGTCGACGCCTATCTCGGGTTCCCGCCCGACCCGCAGGAGTTGCGGGCCAAAAAGGTCGGCCATGTCGTCGTCAGTAGCGCTGTAGATCGGCCGTGGTCGCAATACTTTTGCTGTACCGTCGGAGGGAATCGCGAGTTCGTGCGTCGGCACCCCGTGGCGACGAAGCGCGCGGTCCGAGCCATCCTCAAGGCAGCCGATATCTGCGCCCGCGAGCCCGAGCGCGCCGCCCGCACCGTCGTGGAGCGAGGGTACGTCAGAAACTACGATTACGCGCGGCAGACCATGCGGGATGTTCCGTACACGCAATGGCGCTCGTACGATCCGGAGGACACGGTGCGCTTCTATGCCCTGCGTCTACGAGAGGCCGGAATGATCAAGTCGAGTCCGCGGCAGATCATCGCCCGGGGCACCGACTGGCGTTTTCTCAATGAACTCAAGAAGGAGCTAAAGGGATAATGTTGCGGCCAACTCCAGACCCCAAGCCTTTCTAAGCTCGAGGCGAGATGACTCTTTTGAACAAGGAGCTGAAGACGTAGCGAGGGGGCCGTCCATGGCGGGGTGGCGCGGCAAGATCTGGAGCCGTCGCGACGTTCTGGGTAGCCTGAGTCTCGCCGGGGCCGCGGCCTTGACCGGGCTGGGGCCGAAACCGGGGACCGCGGAGCCGCCGCCGGAGACGAAGACGATCCGCCTGGTCTTCGACCCGGTCTGGTCCGGCCTCTGTTATGCGCCCCTGATGGTCGCCGCGTCGCTCTTCCGGGGCGAGGGGTTCACTGACGTTCGGTACGTAAAAATGGTCAAGGGAACAACCATTGAGGTTCACACGCTGGCCGCGGGCGCGGCAGACATGGCGGCGATTTTTCCGACAGACCTGATCAATGCGGTCGACGCCGGGGTTCCATTCGTCACGTTAATGGCCGTCAATGGGCCCTGCCTCGAGCTCGTCGGGACCGAGCATGTGAGGACCCTCAGCGACCTGAAAGCAAAGACGGTCACGGCGGCGGCGGTGATGAAAGACGCCGAGGCGGCGTTCCTCGCCAACATGCTCGCCTATGCCGGCATGGACCCACGCAAGGACGTTCACTGGGTGGTGAACGAGCCGGATAAATCGATGCGGCTCCTCGCGGAGGGGAAGGTCGATGCCTTCATCGCGGTTCCCCCCGCACCGCAGCAGATGCGGGCCAGGAAGATCGGCCACGTGGTCCTCAGCACGGCGACCGACCGTCCGTGGTCGCAGTACGCCTGCTGCATGGCCGTGGCGAGGCGGGAGTTCGTTCAACGCTACCCGGTGGCGACGAAGCGGGCGCTGCGTGCCATCGCAAAGGCCGTTCAACTTTGCACGTCCGAGCCGAAGCGGTCCGCCCGTTTCCTCATCGACAAGAAGTTCAACCTGGGCGCAAGTTACGACGAAACACTCCAGACGCTCAAAGACGTGCCCTACGCGGCCATCTGGCGTGATTACGATCCAGAGGCCTCTCTCCTTGCCCACGCGCTCCTCATGCACGAGATCGGATTCATCAAAAAGACGCCGCAGCAGATCATCGCGCAGGGCACCGACTGGCGCTTCCTCAACGAGCTGAAGAAAGAACTGAAGGCCTAATTCGTCGTGAGGGCCTCCCTCCGGTTCGTCGCCGCCTTGAGCGTCTTCCTCGGCGCGGCGGCGTGGTCCGCCTCGAGGGTGAACCATGCGGCTCAGGATGCGGGACGCCTCCCAGAGATCGGGCCGGCTCCGCAGTTCAGCCTCACCGCCCAGGATGGTAGGGCGGTCTCCATGACCGATCTTCGCGGAAAGATCGTTGTCGTTGCGTTCATCTACACGCGCTGCGCCGACGTCTGCCCTCTGCTCACGGCCAAGATGGCGGGACTCCAAGAGCGCCTGGGGGCGGACTTTGGGCGGAACGTGGTCTTCGCCTCGATCACGGTGGACCCGGAGCGTGACACCCCCGGCGTCCTCGCACGCTACGCCCGCACGCACCGGGCCGATCTGCCCGGCTGGACCTTCTTGACGGGCCGGCGGGCCGACATCGAAGGCGTCGCCCTTCGCTACGGGGTTGTCATGCGTAAGACCGCGGACGGCAGCGTCGACCACAACCTCTTGACCTCGATCGTCGACCGGCGCGGCGTTATGCGTGTGCAGTACCTTGGCACGCGGTTCGATCCCGACGAGTTTTTGGCGGATCTTCGCAGCGTCCTCCGCGAGGGACGGCGGCAGTGATGAGCTGGCTCCCTCGATTGGTGGCCCGGCTGCCGGCTGGGGTTCACGCCAAGCTTCTCGCCGCCTTTTTGGCCATTGCGGTGCTCTTGATCACCGTCAGCATTGTCGGACTTCAGGCGTTGAGCCGGGCCAACCATCGCGCCGAAGACCTTGCGAAGCTTCATCGAAAGATTGCCGCCTACCGCCAGCTCCAACATGACACCACGAGCCAGCTCTACAGCGTCGCCTCTGCGCTTCTCGCTCCCGACGACCGTACCCTCGACGCGATGCTGCGCCAGCTCAACCAGTTCGGCTACGATCTCGACCGCCTCCAGTTTGTTGAGCAGGACGAGCAGGACCTCTTTGCTCAGGTGCGGTCTGATTACGAGGAATTTATTAAGGTGGTCACGCACGCGATCGAGCGCATTCGGAGCGGCGCGAGGACGGACGCGGGCGGCAGGGAAGTGATCGGCCGGCGGGCGGCCCTGCTGGCAGCCGGGCAGGGGCGAGAGCTGCAGCTCACGCGCATCACGGCCCTCGCGGACCGCTTGGAGCGCCTCACCAACCAGCTTGTCAACAAGGCCGAGGCCGACATGGTGGCGAGCATCGACGACGGCCAAGAAGCCTACCGCACGTCGCAGCGCGCCGGGATCGCGTTCGCCCTCGGGAGCATTGCCCTCGCCCTCATGCTGGGGTACGCGATCTCGTGGTCGGTCATCGGACCGGTCAAGCGCATGGATGCGCGCCTCCGGGAGATCGCTGCAGGCGACTTCTCCCAGCGTGTAGTCGTGGAGAACCGGGACGAGTTGGGCACTCTGGCGGCCAACCTGAACCGCATGAGCGACGAACTCGGGCACCTCTACCGGCAGCTTGAGACAGCGAGCCGTCACAAATCCGAGTTTCTCGCAAACATGAGTCACGAACTGCGAACGCCGCTGAACGCCATTTTGGGTTATACCGAACTCATCACCGACAACATTTATGGGGAAGTGCCGGCGAAAATCCGCGATGTCCTCGAGCGTGTGCAGACTAGCGGGAGACATCTTTTGCGGCTGATCAACGATGTGCTCGACCTGGCCAAAATCGAGGCGGGCCAATTCACGCTGTCGATGGAGCAATATTCTGTGGGAGACGTGGCGCAGTCGGTTGTGGCTGCCGTCGAGCCGCTGGCGGCTGAGAAGAAAGTCGCACTGACCACGGCGATTCCGTCCGATCTGCCTCGCGGGACCGGCGACGAGCGCCGGATTACGCAAGTATTCCTCAACCTTGTGGGCAACGCTATCAAATTCACCGAGGCCGGCGAGGTCAAGGTTCAGGTGGCGGAGGTAGACAGTATGTTCCACGTCTCCGTGGCGGACACGGGCCCGGGGATCCCTGAGGCGGACCAGCAGCGGATCTTTGAAGAGTTCCAACAGGCCGACAGCTCGAGCACGCGGTCAAAAGGCGGCACCGGCCTTGGCCTCTCCATCGCCAAGAGGATCATCGAGATGCACGGCGGACGCCTGTGGGTCCAGTCAACCGTGGGCAAGGGCTCGACGTTCTCGTTCGTGCTGCCGATTCGTGCCTCGGCGCACACGGAGGAGTGATGGGCGCTCGAATTTTGGTCGTCGAAGACCATGAGGACAACCGGCGCATCCTGCGTGATTTGTTGACGAGCCGCGGCTATGAAATCATTGAGGCGGCGACGGGACTCGACGGCGTGACCATGGCGGAAGCCCACCGTCCGGATCTCATCCTGATGGACATTCAGCTTCCCGGTATTGATGGATACGAGGCGACGCGGCGGATCAAAGCCAATCCCGCGCTCTCGCAGATCCCGATTATCGCCGTCACATCGTACGCCCTGGGTGGCGACGATGTGCGAGCGCGGGAAGCGGGCTGCGACGGCTATGTCGCCAAGCCCTTCAGCCCGCGCCAGATGCTGGTCAAGGTCCGCGAATATCTGCCGCAGGGACGCCCGGACAACGCACCGTGAGAACGCCGCCGCGCATTCTCATCGCCGACGATAGCCCGAACAACCGGGAGATCTTGCAGACCCGTCTCGCCGCGCATGGGTTTGAGATCGTCACCGCCGCCGACGGCGAGGAGGCCCTCCGCATCGCCGGCGAGACGAAACCCGATCTGATCCTCCTGGACATCATGATGCCGAAGATAGACGGCCTGGAGGTGTGCCGCCGGCTTAAGGCCGACAGAACCCTTCCGTTCATGCCGGTCATTATGGTCACCGCCAAGGCGGATTCCAAAGACGTCGTGGCCGGTCTCGAAGCGGGCGGCGACGAATACCTGACGAAACCCGTCGATCAGGGCGCGCTGGTCGCCAGGGTCAAGTCGATGCTCCGAATCAAGACACTGCACGACACCGTGCAGGACCAGGCGGAGGAACTGCACGCGCTGGCGGCTCAGCTGTCCGAGTGGAACCGGACACTCGAAGCGCAGGTCGCGGAGCAGCTTCACGAATTGGAGCGCATCGGCCGGCTGAAGCGGTTTCTTTCCCCCCAGCTCGCGCAGCTCGTGACCTCCTCGAAAGAGGAACGAATCCTCGAGACCCACCGGCGGGAGATCACGGTTGTCTTTTGCGACCTGCGCGGTTTCACAGCCTTCGCCGAAACGGCGGAGCCCGAAGATGTCAGCGCCATCTTGCACGAGTTCCACGCCGCGATGGGCGAGCTGATCTTTCGTTTCGAGGGGACGCTGGAGAGTTTCGTCGGGGATGGACTGATGGTGTTCTTCAACGACCCGTTCCCATGCCCGGACCCGGCGGTCAGGGCCGTACGGATGGCGTGTGCCATGCGGGAGCGCGCGCATGGGTTGAACCGGGCCTGGAAAAGCCGGGGCCACGACCTAGGCTTTGGCGTCGGCATCGCGCTGGGATACGCGACCCTCGGCAAGATCGGCTTCGAAGGGCGGTTTGATTACGGGGCGATCGGCACGGTCACAAACCTCGCGTCGAGACTGTGCGACGAAGCCCGGGCGGGGCAAATTCTCGTGACGCGGCGCGTCCATACGGCCGTCGAAGATCTTGTGGACGCCGAGCCGATGGGAGAACTGACGCTGAAGGGATTTTCCAAACCCGTCCCGGCCCTCAATATCCTCGCTTGTAAGCGAGGCTGACCCAGTTCGCCAAGACCGGCGAACAAAGGACTTGCCCGTTCGCGGCAGAATGAGCCGCATTGACACGAGAGGTCATTTTGGCCTCCCACCGTACCCTCTTCCGCGACCCTAGACGCACTCATTTAGAAGAAAGGCCGGTGCAGCGGTGGCCGCGATGCCCGCGTCGGTGTGGGACCGGCTGAGGGACCCCGAGCCTGCGGCGCCTGCCGCAGAGCCAAAGAGGTTGTGGGACGCTCTTCGCGTGCACCTCAACCCGGCGCACTACCGGCCTGTCCGGTCGGAAGACGTCGCCGCCGTCGCCCTCACCACCCGGAACGCGCAAGCCTATTACATTTTGGCCAACCGCAAACACTCGCGGTACCTGCGTCTTTCGCCTGAGGATTATCACCTGTGGAAGCTGATGGACGGGACGCGGTCCATCAAAGATTTGATTTTCGAATACTTCACCGCGTTCGGGGTGCTGGCGTTCGACCGTGTGGCGCAGTTGGTCCTGCACCTCCGGCTGTACCGCATGCTGGCCGATCCCGGTCTGAACGTCTTTGTCGTAATTCGCCGCGCGCTGCGACGCCTTCGAGGCCGATCGTTTCTGCCGGCGTTCTGGCAGGTCGTCACGGGGCAGCGCAATTTCCAAATACGGCGGATCGATCAGTTCATTGGATCGCTGCACCGCTACGGCGGCTGGCTGCTCTACACCACACCGATGCAGATTCTGTACGTCGGTGTCTGCGTCATCGGCGGGTGGTTCTTCGTCCAGCACCTGATGTCCGGGCGTTACGATCTATTCCAGTCCGGCGGTTCGTACACCAAGGGCCTGCTGCTGCTGGCGGTGCTCAATTATGTCAGCATCACCGTCCACGAGATGTCGCACGCGCTGACCTGCAAGCACTACGGGGCGCACGTGAACGGCGCGGGGATTATGCTGTACTACGGTCTTCCGGCGTACTTTGTCGATACCACCGACATCTGGACGAAGCCGCGCGGCGGCCGAATCGCCACGACGTGGGCGGGGCCGTATTCCGGCGTCATCCTCGCGGGACTCGGCGCGATTGCGGTGCAGCTGGCGCCCAACGCATCGTTCGCGCCGATTCTGCACCGGCTGTCGTTTCTCTGGATGCTCACATTGCTCTTCAACCTGATCCCGTTCCTAGAACTCGACGGCTACTTCATGCTGATCGATTGGCTTGACGTCCCGATGCTGCGCTCGCGCGCCATCGCGTTCTTTCGCAACGACCTGCTGGGGAAGGTGAAGCGGCGGGAGCGCCTGACCGGCGAGGAACACTTTTTGGCCTGGTTTGGCGGCGTCTCGGTGGCATTTTCCATTCTCATTACGGTGACGGCCCTTGGATCATGGCGGTATCGCTTGAAGACGCTCACGGAATCCCTGTGGGGCGGCGGTTTCGGCTCCAAAATCCTGCTGGTGCTGCTGCTCGTAGTGCTGAGTCTCCCCCTGGTGATGGGGCTCGGCGGTCGGGCGGTGTCCGTCACCCGCGCGGCCGCGAAGTGGGGCCGCCGGCGGTGGCGGGAGCCGCGCGGGCACACCCTCAGGCAGCGCGCAGCGCTTCTGCGCGAGGTCAATTTTCTGTCGCCCCTCTTAGCGGGCGAGACGGCGCAACTGGCCATGCGAGTGGTCCGGCGGTCCTTCCGCGCCGGAGAGGTCGTCATCCGGCAAGGGGCCGAAGGCGACCATTTCTACATCATCGAGCGCGGTGTTGCGGAAGTGTGGATCGGCGATGAGCCGTCCCCCCGCCGGCACCTCACGCGAGGAGACTACTTCGGCGAGATCGCGCTGCTGGGACGGGTGAGCCGCACCGCCACTGTGCGGGCCGGCACGCGGCTTGTGGTCCTCTGTGTCGGTCGCGGCGACTTCGATCGCCTGATCGCCGGGCATCTCTCCGGTCCGCCGCAAATTGCGGAGCGCATTCAGACGGTGGAGCGGCTGCGCCAATTTCCGCTGCTCGCGGACCTCTCCTCCCGGGAGCTCGACGCCCTGGCGTCCAAGCTGCACCGCGAACGATTTCCCGCCGGAGCGGTGGTCGTCAAAGAGGGGGATCCCGGCGACGCCTTCTATTTGGTGGACTCGGGCCAGGCCGAGGTCATCGGCGGGGAGCGCCGCGTGAAGATCCTCGGCAGCGGGACCTACTTCGGCGAAATCGCACTCCTGCTCCACGTCCCCAGGCAGGCGACGGTGCGGGCCCTCACGCCGCTGGACGTATTTACGCTGGACCGGGCGGACTTCGAAGCCCTGATCGTGACGACGCTCCACAAGGTGGCGTCTGTCCTCGAAGACGTCGGCCGGGAACGGCTGTCCGTCATCCGCGGTCCGAGCACCGTCGGACGCCCCGAAGGCGACTGAGATGGACTGCTGGATCTGCAAGCGCACAGCGCTCGGGGTGTGCCGCTTCTGCGGGCGCGGGTTGTGCGAAGAGCATGCCCGCTTCGAGCCTTACATCCTGTCGGTCTTTACGCCGCCGAGCAAGACGGTCAGGGCGTTGGTCGTTGAAGACGCCCTCCACTGCGGGGTATGCAAACCGCGGCCGCAGCCGGTCGACGTGCCGGAGCTGGGATGATGGGAGTGCCCCGCGGTGACGGCTTCCGCCGGACGGCACTGCCTAACGGCGTGCGGGTCGTGACCATGACGCGCTCGGACACGCCGCTCGCGGCGGTCAAGATGTTCTTCAACGTGGGGAGCCGCCACGACGGCGAATACCCCGGTCTCGCGCACTTCGTCGAGCATGTGCTGCTCTCTCATGCGGGGTCGCCGGCCGCAAGAACGGTCTACGACGCGGTCGAGGGTCTCGGCGGCGAACTCAACGCGGTGACCACGCGGGAATACACCGCTCTTCAGGCCGTTGTCCTCGCCTCGCACGTGGAGCACATCGTCAACCTCTTTGCCGGCCTCTTGGCGCCAAGTCCGATCGACCGTATCGCGTTTGAACGGGAGCGCGAGATCATTCGGCAGGAATTGTTGCTCCAACACGATTCGTCCCAGATCATCTGGGACGTGTTCCTCCGGGCGTTGTGGGACGGCCATCCCCTCGCACAACCCATTCTCGGTACGCCTGAGATCCTGGAAACGATTCCGCTGCGCGCGGTCGCCGACCACCTGCGCTACTATCGGGCGGCCGAACGCATCGTGCTGGCGGCGGCCGGCAACGTCGACCATGATGCCCTCGTGCACGTCACGGCGTCCCGGTTCGGTTCGCTGCCCTCCGGCGTCCCCATGCAGCCGGCGCCGAGTCCGCCTGGGCACGCGGGGAACGGATTTGTCGAACGTGAGACCAGCCAGACGCACTTCGTGCTCGGCGTCGACGGTGTGGCGCTGTCCGACCCCCGCCGGTATCCGCTCCGGGTGCTTGAGATCGTGCTCGGCCGCGGCGCCAGTTCGCGGCTCCATCGTGCGCTCCGGAGCGACCGCGGTTACGTCTACGCGGTTTCCGTGGTTGCCATGAGTTACGCGGACCGCGGCTACTTCGCCGTCTACACGGCGAGCGCGCCTGAGCGCCTCGCGGCCGTGCAGGCGATCGTGATCGATGAACTCGACCGGCTCAGGCGCGGCGGCGTCTCCGAGGCGGAGCTGGCCCGCGCCAAGGTCATTTACGAAGCCGCGCTGGCCCGGGACTTCGAGACGGTCTTGTCCGTGGCCAGCATTCTCGGGATTGAGGAACTGCTGCACAAGGTGGAGTCCTTTCAGGACAGCGTAGCGCGGATCAACACCGTCGACGTCGAGCAGGTTCGGCGCGCCGCTGCCGAGCTCTTGATCCCCGAACGTGGGGCCGTCGCTGCCGTGGGGAGGTGGTTGCCGGATGTCCGTGTCCTTACAGGATGACGCGCTGATCGCACGGGCACTCGAGCACGACGAGGACGCGTGGCGCGTGCTGGTGGATCGGTACACATCTTACATCTACACGATCGCGCTCCGTGCGTTCGGCATTTCATCCGAGGACGCGCGCGAAGTCGTCCAAGACAGCTTCCTCAGACTGTTCGCGGGGCTTCCTGGGTATCGCGGGACGGGTTCGTTCCGCTCCTGGCTCCGGCAAATCGCCGTCAACTGCTGTCTCGCGCATCTACGGCAGCGGCACAGCGCGGAACCGCTTGACGAGACCGTACCGGATCCTGCGCAACAGGAATCGTTGGAGCGCATCGAGCGGGGGTTCGTCCTCCGCGCGGCTGTGCAAAATCTCGACGAACCCTGCCGTGTGGTGGTGTCGATGTTTTTCTTTGAAGAACGGTCGTACAGGGAGATCGCCGCGAGCCTTGGGATCCCGGAGGGCACTGTCGCGAGCCGGCTGGCGCGCTGCGTTGTCAAGCTTCGGACGGCGGCGGGGGAGGGGTTTTCGTAGCATTCGCATTCTGACCTACGATTCGTCCGCGCTGCGAGGGAAGAAACCGCGCCGACTCGACATCTAGGTAAGAGGAAGGCAGCACGATGACACATCCCACTGAGGACGCCTTGGCCGCGTACGCGCTGGGACTCGCCGAGGGGCGGTCCCAGGATGTTACCGAGCACCTCGCTTCCTGCACCCAATGCGATCGCCTCGTGAGCGAGTACCGGGACGCTCGCGCCGCGCTGTATGACTGGCGCGAGGCCCCTGGCGACGTGGCGAGGGACGCGCACGGCGCGATCGTGCAGCGGATACGGCTGCACCGGCTGCTTCACCAGCTGTTCGTGGACGGGGACCTGCGCCGCCGGGCGGGCGAGGACCCGGCGCGCGTGCTTGCGGCGCACGGCATTGCGCCGACGCCCGCCCTGCTCGCGGCGTTCAAGGAACTCGGCACGGCCGATACGGCGCAGTTTTCCGGCGAACTTGACGAACGTCTAACCAAGTGGCGGCGGATCCTCGAGTTCTTTCCGGGGGGTCCGCCGGGGATCGGCAACTGATGCGGAGCAAAGAGGCCGTGTTCGAGCAACGACTCGTTTGCCACGAAAGGGGGTGAGCGCGGCGTTCAATGATTCGGACCGGAAGAGCACCTCAGGATCGGAGTCGATCGACTGCCAGGCACTCAACCGTTAGCGGAGGTGTAGAAGATGTCGAAGGCTGGAGTGGAAGCGCTTGCCCAGAAGGCCATGTCGGACGAGTCGTTCCGCCGGCAGCTCAAGACCAATCCAGATACGGCGTTCGCGGGGTACGACCTGACCGCTGAGGAGAAGGCCGCCATCAAGAGCGGCAACGCGGCCAAGCTGCGTGAACTCGGGGTCGACGAGCGGATCACGAAGTCTGCACTGATCTTCGGAGGCGAAGTCTCGCACGAGACCGGCCCGGGCACGCTCTAAAGGCGGTCAGGAGCGGCGGGGGCTAGAGAGGTCTCTAGCCCCCGCGCCGTTGGTAGCATCGATTGCGCCTGCCCCTGTAGAGTAAGCCTCTCCTCGCGAAGTGCGCTCGCAGGCCCCTTCCGTCCGCGGTGGTGGTCTCTAATGGCACGGATGCTCCTCGCGTGTCTTTTGGTTATTGTCCTGTTGGCGCCCGCCGCCACCGCGGCCGACCCACGCGCGGGCGGCCGTTCCGGCGCTCATCCGCTGCTCGACGTCATGGTCAGCCTTGCCGGTTCGGCACCGGTATCCGTCGCATCGCCGAGTACCCTCCATGCCGTCATGGACCGACCTGCGGGCAGCCTCGCCCTGTGCGAGCGCCGCCTCGCACTCAGTCCCGACGTGGCGTGCGTTCGCACCTGCGACGCGGCGAACGAGGCATGCGACGGTAAATGCAGCGCGGGCGTGAGCAGCTGCCTCGCACAGTGCCCTGTTCTCGGCTTCGCCTGCGATGCGTACTGCCGGGCCGCTGTCATTGTATGCCGGGGCAGTTGCACCAGGGCGCATGGGGCCTGCATCGATCGCTGCCCGGTACGAGGAGGACGAGAATCAAGGAGAATTGCCACGAACGCTGTCCTCGATCAATAAAGCGAGGTCCGCACCACCAGCGCCGTATCGATGAGTGCTTGAGGGCCTAGCCGGCGCGGCCCTCAGGCCCGGCCCCGGGTGTCCGCAACGAAGGAGACAGGGCGGGCCCTTCCGAACGACGTGCCGCAAAATCCCCCGGCAGAGGGCGGCTGATGAGCCGGACGGTATTGGCGATCGAGGATCCCCAGGGATCCCGGCGAGTGAGTGGCGCGAGGGTCATTGCGGGGTTCCAGGTGGCGACCGCCGGGCTCATCCGCCGCGTGGCGCGCACGCCTGTTTCCGTACATACGAAGCTACTTGCCGCCTTTCTGGCCATGGCGGCACTGCTCCTGGCCCTGGGCATCGTTGCGCTCCAGACCCTCAGCGCCGCCAACCGTCGCGCGGAAGAAGTGCGGAGCCTGCAGCTGAAGGCCGACACCTACCGCGAGTTCCAGCGCGACGCGTTGGCTCAGAACGACGGCGTCACGAGAGCGTTGACCGTCACGGACGACCGCGCGGCGCCCGACAATCAGGCAATTTCTGCTCCCCAAATGGAGAGGGTTGCGCGCGCGGCGGGCTTGGACGCCCTTCTCCATGCCGCCGTGCAATTCCACGAGGATCTTGGCCAGGGGCCTAACGGACTGGCGTTTTCCCCGCCGGTACGGCAGGAAGGCTACTGGCTCTCCCAGATCCGCGCGCGGGACGCCGAGTTCGTCGCGATGGTGAGCCACGGGGTGGCCTTGATTCGCCAGGGGAATGTCACCGTCGGCCGACGCCAGCTCCTCCAGGCCGCGCCTCTGGCCGATCAGTTGGAGTCGGCCACCGGCCAACTGGTTGTGGTCACCGACGCGGACATCGCGGCGCGACTGCGCCAGAGCCGCGCCGCCTACGCGCTTTCCCAACGGCTCGTCACCGGCTTTGCGGCGGGAAGCATTGCGCTGGCGCTGTTCCTTGGCTATGTGATCTCGTGGTCCCTCATCGGACCGGTACGGCGCATCGACGCTCAGCTAAAACTCATCGCCTCGGGCGACTTCTCGCATCACGTTGACGTCGACAATGGAGACGAACTCGGCGGGCTCGCACGCAACCTGAACCGCATGACGAACGATCTGGATAGGCTGTATCAACAGTTGGCGGCGGCGAACCGCCACAAATCGCAGTTTCTCGCGAACATGAGCCATGAGCTGCGCACACCTTTGAACGCCATCCTGGGCTATACAGAGCTCATCCTTGACGACATCTACGGCGAGATCCCCGGCAAGGTGCGCGACGCGCTCGAGCGCGTCCAGAAGAGCGGGCGCCATCTCCTCGGCTTGATCAACGACGTGCTCGATCTTTCCAAGATCGAGGCGGGTCGCCTGACGCTCACGCTGGATGACTATTCGATGACCGACATCGTGCGAAATGTCTCCGCCGCCGTCGAGGCACTGGTCGCCGAAAAGCGCCTCCACTTCACGGTGGCGGTGCCGCCCGACCTGCCGCGCGGTCACGGCGACGAGCGCCGCCTCACCCAGGTGTTGCTCAATCTGGTCGGCAACGCGATCAAGTTTACGGACGCCGGAGAGGTCGCGATCCGCGCGGCGGTCAGGGACGGCCAATTCGTCGTCGCCGTCGCCGACACGGGGCCCGGCATCGCGGAGCAGGATCGGCAAAAGATTTTCGAAGAGTTTCAACAGGCCGACGATTCGAACACCCGCCGGAGAGGTGGCACCGGCCTTGGACTCTCGATCGCCAAACGAATCGTCGAGTTGCACCGAGGGCGGTTGTGGGTAGAGTCCAGCCCGGGCCAGGGCTCCACCTTCTGGTTCGCGATCCCGGTCCTCGTCGAGCCGTCGGCATCATGAGGACGCCGCCAGGGATTCTGAGAGCGGATGACGACAACGCAACAGATCGAATGTCGCGCCGGGAGCGTGAGTTGTGAGAATCCTTCCGCTCGCTGCGTTCATCGGTACATGGGCGGTCGTGTTCGGTCTGCCGTTTCTCGGTGCCGGACAGGACCGGGTTGCCCAGATCCAAACGGAGATCCAAACAGCTACGTTTCATGCCACCGAGTTGGCCCAACGGGCAACCACGGTCGCCGGCGTGCAACTCCACACCCACCACGTCCTCAACTGCCTTGAGGGACCGAACGGCGCGGATTACTTCGCCGAAGCCGCCGATCCGTGCAGCAACCAAGGCGGTGGCATCATCCCGGATCTTCGGGCCGCGGCTGCACACCATGTTCCGGGGGCCGAAAACGCGCTACGGGAAGCGACTATCGCCCAAACGCTGGCGAAGCAGGCGCTTGCCTCGAAGGACCTGAACGAGGCTCAGCCCTTCCTGCTGGTGCTGGCACGACATCTGCAGGCGGCGTCTTTGGTCCTTGGGAAATAAGCCGGCCCATTAGAGCGGATTCTCTCAGTCCAATAGGGTTCGAGACGGTGGTGAGTCTAACGCGGCCCTCGCGAGGGTATTGGAACAGCGCCGGTTTGCTTCGGAGGCTCGGGAGGGCGGCGCGTGGTCATCCTCTACGACGAAGTGTACATGACAGACGACGAGTGGGTTGGTCTCCTATTGAGCATCCTTCGGAGCCTGCCCTGAGAGTAAGGTAGACCAAAAGCCCTTCCAACCCCGCTCAGCGCGCCCCGAACCGCTGCGCCGCGTCCGGCGCGATCATGAAGAACATCAGGACGGCCAGCAGCAGCGGTGAAATCGCGCCCCCGATCATCGCCACGCGCTCGAACTTCAAATTCATGTAGTACGCGCCGATCAGCGTCGCCTTAATGCACGCGGAGATGATGAGGACCGTCACGCGCACGACGGGCGGCAGGCGGAAGATCAGCACGGTGCTCGCCTCGATCGCGGTGAGGAGCAGCAAAAGTCCGAAGGCCACGTAATAGGCCCGCGTGACGCCCCCCGGCAGCGGTTGTGCGTGCTCGACCATCGTCTCCACGTGCACCGTGGCGCTGTGCCCCGTGCGGATCGCTCATCAGGTCAACTCCCCGTTACAGCAGGTAGATCGACGGCCAGATGAAGACCCAGATCAGATCGACGAAGCTCCAGTAGAGGCCCGCGATCTCGAGCCCGTCTTCGCTGGACAGCCCCTTTGCGATCCGGTCCGCCGGGCGCTCAACGAACTAAAAGACTTCCTCCTCGACCATGTCTACCGGGGCTCGGCCGGCCAAGGCCGACGTCAGCAAAGCGCAGCGGCTCCTGCGCGAACTGTTCGAATATTTCGCGGCGCACCCGGGCGAGATGGGCGACGAGGCCCGTCAGTCGCCGATGCCGGCCAGACAAGCGTGCAGCGCGCCGTCTGCGATTTTCTGGCGGGGATGACCGACCGGTTTGCGATCCGCACCCACGAGCGGCTCTTTGTGCCGCGGGCGTGGGAGAATTAATCGCAAAGACCACGTTAGCCTTTCGTAGCGCCGCTCTCCGGTAGTTTCAAAACCCCGAAGCAATGCGTCCCGAGACCCTTATTTCACCACCCGAAACATGGTGTATTATATATCACCAAGGAAGGTGATATCAGTGGTGCGTATGACGATCACGATCGACGAACGTCTAGTCACGGAAGTGAAGCGTCTGTCGGGCGCCCGCTCCAAACGTGCCGCGATCGAAGCCGCCCTTGAAGCATATGCGCGGCGCCTGCGGCAGCGGCGTGTTCTTGAGCATATGGGGAAGATACCCATGGCCCTGACGCAGACTGAGCTGCGTCGCTGGCGAGAGGGGCGCTAATGCCGGTCCTGATCGACACGTCGGTGTGGATAGAGTTCTATCATCCGAAAGGCGACACCGATGTGAAACGGCAAGCCGCGGAGGCGATTGCGGGAGATGAAGTCGCAACCGTGGCCCCCGTAGTCGCGGAGTTGTTGCTGGGGGCACGGAGGTCCCCGGAGCGGGAGACGATCGAACGCGACCTCAGACTGTTCCGCCTGATCCCTTTAGGGTGGGACGAAGCGGCGGTGGCCGCCGCTCTCGGCAGATCTCTTGAACGAAGCGGTCGCCATACGCCCATGTTGGACCTGTTGATCGCCGCGGCTGCCCATCGAGGCGGTTGCGAGTTGTGGCACACAGGCGACGAGCACTATATCGCGATTGCGAAAGTCTCGGGGTGGCGAGTCAGGAATCTGAAGCCGGCGGCCTGAGCCGGCTAAATGAGTTGATCAGCGCGCCCCGAACCGCTGCGCCGCGTCCGGCGCGATCATGAAGAACATGAGGACGGCCAGCAGCAGCGGCGAAATCGCGATGCCGATCATCGCCACGCGCTCGAATTTCAAATTCATGTAGTAGGCGCCGATCAGCGTCGCTTTGATACACGCGGAGATGATGAGGACCGTCACCCGCACGACGGCCGGCAGGCGGAAGATCAGGACGGTGCTGGCCTCGATGGCGGTGAGGAGCAGGAGGAGGCCGAACGCCGCGTAGTAGGCCCGCGTGACGCCTTCCGGCAGCGGCTGCGGGTGCTCGAGCCCGGCCTCGGCGTGAGCCGCGGCGCCGTGTTCCACGTGCGGATCGCTCATCAGGTCAACTCCCCGTTAGAGCAGGTAGATCGACGGCCAGATGAAGACCCAGACCAGATCGACGAAGCCCCAGTAGAGGCCGGCGATCTCGAGCCCCTCTGCGTCAGACCGTCTCTTCGCGATCCGAACCGCGATGGCCCAAAGGTAGATGACGCCGCCGAGCACGTGGAGGCCGTGCAGGCCGGTAATCGTAAAGAACGTGAAGGTGAACGACGGCACGCCCCACGGGTTGCCGGCGAGCCCCGCGCCGTCGCCGATCAGGTGTGTCCACTCGGTGGCCTGAAGACCGACGAACACCGCGCCGGCGACCACCGTCGCGGCGAGGAAGCGTACCGCCGCGGCGCGCAGACCGCGGCGCATCGTAAAGACCGAGAGCGCCATCGTGGTACTGCTGAAGATGAGGATCGCGGTCATGCCCGCGACAAGCCGGATGTTGAAGATCTCGGCCCGGTTCGGCCACGCCGGCGCGCTGAACCGGTTGGCCCACAGCGCCACCAGCAGTCCCGCGAACGTCATCGCGTCCGAGGCAAGGAACAGCCACATCATCAGCTTGGCCCAACTGACGTCCCACGGGGAGCGGCCGCCGCCCCAGCGGTCGGCGAGGGTGGAGGCTTCCTCGTGTGTCCGTGTTGCCGCCATCATCGCCTCCGCACGGCGTCCATCACGCCCAGAACAGCAGCGCGAAGAGATACAGCCACAAGAGGTCCATGAAATGCCAGTACAGTGCAAAGACGCCCACGCCGGCGTGCGAGGCCACGCCGTACCGCCCAGCGTATGCCTTCCAGACGATGATGCCGAGCGCGACGAGGCCGCCGAGCAGGTGCGCGCCGTGGGCGCCGGTCAGGAGATAAAAGAACCCGCTGTGCGGATTCGCAGAGATGTAGGCGCCCTGCGCCGCGAGCGAACGCCACGCCGCCAACTGGCCGAGGAGAAACGCGACGCCGAGCCACGCGGTCGCGGCGAGGCCGCGCTGCAGCCCGCGGATGTCGCCCGCGGCGATCCGGCGCCGCGCCCACTCGAGCGTCCCGCTGCTCGACAGAAGAATCGCGGTCGTCAGCCACAGGACCGGCGGCATCGCCACGGTTCCCCAGCCCGGCTCCTGGCGGCGTGCGAGATAGGCAATGGTGAACGCGACGAAGAGCATCGCGACCGCCGCCAGCGCCGCCGCGATGCCGATCACCGCGCTGCTGACCGCGGGTCCGGCGGGCCCGGGCTCGCCGCCGCGTCCGCCTCGCCCGTACCCGATGGGGCCGGACGGCCGGATGCTGGTCCCGCCACGCCCCGCGGCCGGGCGGGGTTTGAGCAGGTTCGTCGTCACAACACTCAGGTTAGTGCTCACCGCCCGCCGCGACAGGCTCGGCCTGCCATTGCGGGCTGTAGTCCTGTGCCGCCCCGGGCACCGAGTAGTCGTACGGCCACCGATACACCACCGGGAGCGATGGCCCCCAGTTGCCGTGCGGCGGTGGCGAGGGCGCGCCCCATTCGAGGGAGTTGGCGTGCCACGGGTTCTGCCCGGCGACCGGGCCGCGGAGCAGGCTGCTGAAGAAGTTGTAGATGAATACGAGTTGCGCCGCGCCCAGCATGAAGGCGGCCAGGGAGATGAACGTGTCGATCGGCCCCGCGTGGCTGAGGAACGGGTAGGTGCTGGTGTCGTACAGCCGCCGGCTGTTCCCCATGAACCCGAGGAAGTGCATCGGGAAGAACGTCGCGTAAATGCCGAGGAACGTGAAGAGGAAGTGGATCTTGCCCAGCCGCTCGTCCATCATGCGGCCGAACATCTTGGGAAACCAGTAGTAGGTGCCCGCGAAGATCGAAAACAGCGCCGCCGCGGCCATGACGAAATGGAAGTGCGCGACCACGAAGTACGTGTCGTGCAGATAGATGTCGACCGGTGCCGCGGCGAGGAAAATGCCGCTGAGCCCGCCCGTGACGAACAGCGACACGAAGGCGATCGCAAACAGCATCGCGCTCGAGAAGTGGAGGCGCCCCTGCCACAGGGTCGTGCACCAGTTGAAGGTCTTGATCGCCGACGGCACCGCGATCGCGATGGTCGACCCCACGAACGCCGCCCCGAGCAGCGGCGACATTCCGCTCACGAACATGTGGTGGCCCCATACGAGAAAGCTCAGGAATCCGATCGCCGACAGCGACAGCACCATGGCCTTGTAGCCGAAGATCGGTTTGCGAGAAAATGTGGAGATGACGTCGGAGACGATGCCCATCGGCGTCAGGATGAGGATGTAGACTTCCGGATGGCCGAAGAACCAGAACAGGTGCTGCCAGAGTAGGGCGTCGCCGTTCTTGTTGGCAAGCACCTGACCCGCGACGAGCAGGTTCGGCGGGACGAAGAAGCTCGTGCCGGCCGTGCGGTCGAGGATGAGCATCACGATCGCCGCGGTCAGCACCGGGAAGGACAGCAGCGCGAGAATCGCGGTGATGAAGATGCCCCACAGCGTCAGCGGCAGGCGGCCCATCGACAGCCCCCGCGCGCGCATGTTGATGATGGTCGTAAGGAAGTTGAGCGAGCCGAACAGCGACGAGAACAGGACAAAGAGGATCGAGATGGCCCAGAGGGTCTGGCCGGCGCCCGAGCCGGGCGAGAACTTGGACACCGCGGACAGGGGCGCGTACGACGTCCACCCGTTCCCTGCCGGTCCTCCCGGCACGAAGAACGAGGCGAGGAGGACGAGCACGCCGGGGAACAGCGTCCAGTACGAGATCATGTTGAGGAAGGGAAACGCCATGTCCCGCGCCCCGATCATGAGCGGGATGAGGAAGTTGCCGAACGCGCCCGTCAGGATGGACGTGAGGAAAAAGAAGATCATCACCGTGCCGTGCATCGTGGCCGCGGCGAGGTACTGGCCGGGATCGAGCGTGCCGCCCTGCGGCCAGCCCAGGTGGGCGCGCATCAGCATCGCGAGCGCGCCGCCGATGAGCGCCATGAAGAGCGTGGTCAGATAGTACTGCTTGCCGATCGTTTTGTGGTCGAGGCTGAAGATGTAGTGCCGGATGAAACTTTCCGCGTGCTCCTCGTGGGCGGCCGCCCCTTCGTGTACCGCGATCGCTCCCATTCGGCCGCGCCTCCTTGTCCCGTCTGACGCAAGACGTCCGGCCGCGCGGGGCGCGCGGCCGCCTGCGGGTGTCTAGTGCTGGGCCTGCTTCGCGAGCCAGGCGTCGAACGCGGCCTGGCTCGGCTCGACCGTGATGTTGCCGCGCATGGTGTAGTGGCCGACCCCGCAGAGCTGCGCACACGCGATCTGATACTGACCCGCACGGTCCGGCGTGAACCAGATCGTGACCGTGCGGCCGGGGACCGCGTCCTGCTTCACGCGGAAATTCGGCAGAAAGAAACTGTGGATAACGTCCAGCGCGTGGATATCCACGCGGACGGGCCGGTTGTTCACGACGTGCAGGTCGTTGGTCAGGACGACGTTCGTCTTGCTGTCGGGATCGCCCGGATCGAGGCCGAGCGGATTACCGGCGCTGATGAATTTGGGGTCGGTACGCGCGAGTTTCCCGTCGGGACTCGGGTACCTGACGTACCACAGGAACTGGCGCGCTGTGACTTCAACGACCTGCGCGGTGGCCGGCGGCGGACTGTAGACGTTCGCCCATACGATTTCCGCGAGGATGGCGAGAATCACCAAGCCGGCTGCCGGCACGAGGGTCCAGGTGAGTTCGGCGCCGAGATGCTCATGCCAATGGGCCGCCGGCCGGCGGCCGTACGCCGCGTACCGGATCAGCGCAATCGCGACGAAGAGGTGCACGGCGATGAACGCGATTCCGGTCGCGACGAGAATCGCGTTGAACATCTCGTCGGTATTGCCCCGCGTGGACGCAAGGGGCGGCAGCCACCAGTAGTGCGCCGCGTAAACAAACGACCCGACGCCGGCGGCGAGGATGAACAAAATCAGCGCGCCCATCCATCGCCCCGCCGGGCGTTCATCGCGCGGCGCGAGTGATTCAGAATCCATGCGGCGGCGCCCTCCGGGGAATTCGGCCGAGCTGGGCTTCCGAGGTTACAACACCTTCGTCCCGGCCGCCGGGCTTCCCTACCTTACTTCACGACCATGACCGGCTTCGCACCGGGCGTGACGTCGAGGGTCCCGTACATGCCGAGCAGCGCGTGTCCCGGAAAACCACAGATGAACAGATAGTGGCCCGCGGTGGACGCGGTGAACCGGACGTCCGCCGTCTTGCCGGGCGTGATGCCGGCGGCCGCGCCTGGTGTCGCCGCGCCCGGGAACGCCGGCTGTGGTTGGGCCTGCGCCGGAAGCACCGGAGACTTGGCCGTTCCCTTGAGGGGGATGACCTGGAAACTATGCGGTAGCACCGCGCTCTTGGCGTTCATGAACTTGACGTGGACGGGCGTGCCCGGCGGCACGGTAATACTCAGCCGGCCGTGATCCACGCCATTGAAGTTCTCACCGGCGTTCCCGGCGGTTTGATTGGCGACGACGGTGAACGTGGCCTCGGCCGCCGCGTGCACGCGAGGGACGGCCGCCACGGCGGTCGCCATCGCGGCGGCGGAGAGTGCAACAACGCCGAGCACCTTCGGGCGAACCTGTGAAGCGAACATTCCTTCCTCCTGGCGAGGCATCGCGCGGGCCGGGCCAAGCCGCCCGCACGGCCTTCATTATATAAGGCAGGACATTCTACATAGTAGGCTTACGTCCTCAAACGTACGTTCGTTCCCGTCGCGCTCGGCCATCTTCGAATGTCCGCCGCAAGGGCCCGGGCGGCTAGTCCAGGTTTTACGGAACGGATGGGCGGTGTTGCTACGTACGGAGGAGAAGGCATGGGGCTGACTGAATCCATGCCGAACCCGGCCGTCGGCCGTCCAGTTCGGACGGACCCACGGCCGGACAGGGGAGGGGATCTATGGGAGAAACTTGGCGTCACCGTGTGCTCGGGCTGGTCATCGCGGCCGCGCTCGTTGTCACCATGGCCGCACTCGGCGGCCTGCCGCGCACGCACGCCCAGTCCAAGACGCTCTACGTCGGCATCACGCTGCCGTTGACCGGCGCGGATGCGGAAGACGCGGAGCTGATCAAGGACGGGGCGATGCTTGCGATCGATCAGGCCAACGCGAAAGGCGGCGTCGCGGGCTACAAGATCGAGGCCATCATCCTCGATTCGGGGACCGCGACGGCCGGACAGTATGATCCGGCGCAGGCCGCCACGAACACCCGCAAGCTCGTCGCCAACATGGGCGTGGTCGCCAACATCGGCCCGCAAATGAGCGGCGAGGGCAAGGCCATGTCGGGGATTCTGAGCGAAGCCGACATGGCGACTATCACGCCGAGCTCGACGAACCCGGATATCACCAATCCTCAGTTCGCCTCTCAGTACCGGCCCAAGGGGAAAGCGGTCTACTTCCGGACCGTCACCACGGACGCGTTCCAGGGTCCGAATATGGCCAACTACTACGCTGAGACGCTGCACGTGAAGACGGTCTACGTCCTCGATGACTCCGGCGCGTACGGCGTCGGCATCGCGGACTCGTTCTCGAAGCGGGCGGCGGAGAAGGGCATCAAGATCCTCGGCCGCGACCAGTTGAACCCCAAGGAAGCCGACTATACGACGATTCTGACCAAGATCAAGGGCCTCAATCCCGACGCGCTGTACTACGGCGGCGTGGGGCAGGCCGGCGTCAAACTGACGAAGCAGGCCTACGACGTGATTCCAAAGATGCCCAAGGGCGGCGGCGACGGCATGTACGGCGGCACGATTCTCACGGGCGGCGGATTCCCCGCAGTCGACGGGTGGTACGCGACGATCGCGGGTCCTCACCTCCTCGACAACCCCGAAGTGCAGCCGTGGGTGAAGGCGTTCCAGACCAAGTACAATAAGGTGCCGCAGGACTACTCGATTACGTCGTATGACGCGGCCCTCGTCATACTGGACGCCATCAAACGCGTGGCGGCGAAGGGTATGACTCCGGACCGGCACAACGTCCGTGATGCGATCCAGGCGACCAGCCTCAAGACGCTGCAGGGCACGATCTCGTTCGACCAGAACGGCGACATTAAGAGCCGCGTCGTGAGCGTGTTCAAGATCGTGCACGATCCGAAGTACAAGGACGACGATATCATTCACCAGTACAAGTACGTCGGCATCGCACCGCAGAACTAGGGGTGCCAAGCAGATAACACGGCGTGAGGGAGCGGGCCGCCCGCGCGGCCCGCTCCCCACGTTCGCAGCCAGCGGGCGGCCGCCGACCGGGGCCGCCGGAAGCAGGGGCCGATGACACACTCCGATGTCATGGTCCAGCAGATCATCAACGGGCTGAGCCTCGGGGCGATGTACTCGCTGCTCGCCCTAGGTTTTACCATGGTCTACGGCATTATCGAATTGATCAACTTCGCCCACTTCAACATCTTCATGGTGGGATCGTTCATCGCCGCGATCGCGCTGCACGGACTTGGCATCGTAGGACAGTCCGGGCACCTCTACGGGCTGCCCCTCATCGGGGCGCTCGGCCTCGCCTTTCTGTCCGCGATGCTGTTCTGCGGCGCCCTCGGCGTCGTCATCGAGCGCGTCGGACTGCGGCCGATGCGCCACGTCAGGGGTACCGCGGCGATGATCACCACGATCGGCGTTTCGTACATCCTGTTCAACGTTGTGCTGCTGCGGACCGGCGCATCGACGATGAACTACCCGAACCCCGTGCCGGTGCTCGGGTGGTCGATCGGCGGGGCGGTCCTCAGGCTTCGCGAGGTGCTGTTGTGGAGCGTGGCGCTGATCCTCATGGGTCTCCTCCACGTCTTCGTGCGCCGTACGAAGATCGGTAAGGCTATGCGCGCGACCGCCCAGGACGCGGAAGCGGCGCGGATGATGGGCATCGATGTGGACCGGGTCGTCATGATGACCTTCTTCATCGGCTCCGCGCTCGCGGGTGCCGCCGGGCTGATTTTCGGGTTGTACTACAATTTCACGAGCTTTCTCATCGGCTACACCGCGGGACTGCGCGCCTTCACCGCGGCGGTGCTCGGCGGCATCGGCAACATCGTAGGCGCGATGATCGGCGGTCTGGTGATCGGCTTGATCGAGTCCGTCGGAGGCCAGCTGCTGGCGGTCCGGTGGACCGACGTGATCATCTTCTCGATCCTGATCCTCGTTCTGGTCCTCCGGCCAACGGGGCTCCTCGGGACGTCGGCGCCCACGAAATCGTGAGCTCAGGCCGTGGCTGACGTGTCGTCCCTGCGGCCGTCGCTCGACGCCGAGCAGGCGGCCGCCGCATCCCAGCCGCCGGCCAGGCCCGCACCGTGGCGCGGAGTCGCGGCACCCCTCCTGCGGCCGCTGGAACGGATCCCCGCGGCCGTGCGGACGCGGGTTGGCGGGCTCGTGCTGCTGGCGGCGGCGCTGCTCTTCCCGGTGCTGCACTCGAACGGCGGCGATGTCGACGCCGCCACGAACGCCCTCTGCTTCGCCGCCCTGGCGTTAGGCCTCAACATTGTTATCGGGTTTGCCGGATTGCTGGACTTGGGATATGCTGCGTTCTTCGCGATCGGCGCCTACACGTACGGCATCCTGGCGTCGGGACAGCTCCATCCAATGTGGAGCGCCGCCTGGGAGCCGCTGCAGTGGCTCGGGCTCGTGAGCAGATTCCACATCGAGGGCGTGCCGGACGTCGTGCGGTTCCAGTTCTCGTTTTGGCTCATGCTGCCCGGCGCTGCGATTTCGGCCGCGTTTTTCGGGATTCTTTTCGGAGCGCCGACCCTCCGGTTGAAGGGGGATTACCTCGCCATCGTCACCCTGGGATTCGGCGAGATCGTGCCCATCATCGTCCGCAACGAGCAGAAGCTGACCAACGGCGCGATGGGGCTCAACGGGGTGCTCCCCCCGACGGCGTTCGGCTACAACTTTGGCGTCAACGCGACGCCGTATTACTACGTCGCCGTCGCCATGATCGTTTTCCTGATTTTTGTGAGTGGCCGGCTCAAGGCCTCTCGCGTGGGCCGCGCCTGGATGGCGATCCGCGAGGATGAGATCGCCGCCGGCGCAATGGGCGTCAACCGCACGCGCCTGAAGCTGCTGGCGTTCGCGGTGGGCGCGGGATTCGGTGGCATGACCGGGACGCTCTACATCGCCAAACTACAGACCGCGACGCCCGACATGTTCCAGTTCCCGGTGTCGGTAATGATCCTGGTCATGATCGTCCTCGGCGGCATGGGGAGCGTGCCGGGCGTCGTCGTCGGCGCGCTGCTGCTCCAACTGTTGCAGTCATGGTTCCTGCAGGATCTCACGCAGTGGCTGCACGCGCTCGGCCGGCTGGTCGGCTCTTCGGCGCTGCAACACATTGAGCTGGCACAGACCATCGAGCTCATTTTCGGGATCATCCTGGTGACGATGATGCTGTTCCGCCGCCAAGGGTTGATCCCCGCCTCCCGGACCACCGCGCCCCTCTCCATGGACGAGCAGGCGGCGGCGCCGAGCCGCGGGGGGATCGGCGTCTCCCTCAGCCGGCTCGCGAGAATGGCGGTCCCGAACGGCGCGCCCCTGCTCGAAACCAGCGGACTCACGAAGCGATTCGGCGGCATCACCGCGGTGCGCAACGTCGATCTCGTCGTGCCACCGCATTCCATCGTCGGGCTGATCGGCCCCAACGGCTCGGGCAAGACGACCTTCTTCAACCTCGTGACGGGGCTCGACACGCCGGATGCCGGCCACATCGTGTTTGGGGGCCGGGACCTCACCGGGCTCCCCGCGCACGCGGTCGTGGAGCGGGGTATCGCGCGTACCTTCCAGTCGCTTCGCCTCTTCCCGGACATGACGGTGCTCGAGAACGTCCTCGTCGGCATGCACGCGTGGACGCGGGCCAACGCGCTCGGCGCAGTCGTGCGGCCGCCCTCCGTGCGTACGGAAGAGCGTGAGTCGGTCGAATGGGCCATGGAGGTCCTGCGGATCTTCGGGAACCGGCTGATCCCCCGCGCGAACCACCTTGCGAGCAGCCTCTCGTACGCCAACCGGCGGCGGCTCGAAATCGCGCGGGCCATTGCTTCGCGCCCCGCGCTCCTCCTGCTTGACGAGCCCACCGCCGGCATGAATCCGGCGGAGACGCTGGAGCTGGCCGATCAGATTCGCAGCCTGAAAGATATGGGACTGACGGTGCTCCTGATCGAACACAAACTCAACGTTGTGAACGACATTTCAGACAAGGTCGCCGTGCTGGACTACGGCGAGAAGATCGCCGAAGGCACCGCGGAGGAGGTCCACCGGAACGAGGATGTCATCCGCGCCTACCTCGGACGGACGTCCGCTGCTCGAGTTTAGGGACGTCGACACCTACTACGGGGAACTGCACGTCCTCAAGGGCGTCAACTACGAGATCGGCGTCGGTGAGATCGTATGCCTCCTCGGCGGCAACGCCTCCGGCAAGTCCACGACGATGAAGACCGTCCTGGGACTCGTGCGGCCCGCGCGCGGGAGTGTCGTGTACCGTGGGGAGCTGATCTCGCGGCTGTCGACCGCGGAGCGCGTCCGCCGCGGCATCGCACCGGTGCCGGAGGCGCGCCGGCTCTTTCCCCGGATGACGGTGTATGAAAACCTCGAGATGGGGGCGTTCACGCGCACCGACCCTGCCGGCATCGCGGACGATCTCGAACGCGTCTACAGCCTCTTCCCGCGGGTGAAGGAGCGCCGCAGCCAGATGGCGGGGACGCTGTCCGGCGGTGAGCAGCAAATGGTGGCGATCGGCCGCGCGCTGATGACGCGGCCCCAATTGTTGTGCATGGATGAACCGTCGATGGGCCTCTCGCCGGCGTTCGTGGAGCAGGTCTTCGACATCATTCAGACGATCAACCGGCAGGGCACCTCAATCTTCGTCGTCGAGCAGAACGCCAATATGGCGCTCAGCATCGCCCACCGCGGCTATGTGCTGCAGACGGGCCGGGTGGTGTTGTCGGGCACGACGAAGAGTCTCCGTGAAAACGAAATGATCCGGCAGGCCTACCTGGGCGAAATCAAGACCGCCTAAGGCGCGCCGTGCCCCGATGCGACGCGCACGACGCCGCGGGTTAGGTCCCGAAATGCCTGGTCGAAGTTCACGCCCCGGATGCCCCAGGTATACTGCGCGCCGCGCCACTCCAACCGCCACGTCCCAACCCAGCCCGGCAACGCTTCTTGAAATTCCAGGGTGCCCGCCACGACTGCTTCGCCGGGGGAGGTTGCGGCCGGCGGCGCAGGAAACCGGCCGGCGATCACACCCCACCGGCTGAAGTCGGCATTGCTTGGAAAGCGCACACGCATGCCGAAGTCACGCGCCACGTCGGCGAAGGCGGCGCGCTGCTCCGCGCCGGCCGGGTTCTCGGCGCTCAGGAGGTACGAGGCCCGCGGCGCGCGGACGGTCAACACCGGTACGACGACCGGCCGCGGTTCGCGCCACGGATGCTCGCCCAGCGTCGCCAGCGCCTTGTCGATCCGGTCCGGGTCGAACCGCACGGTGAGATTGTAGGGGCGATCGCGGGTGCCTTGCTCGTCATGCACCGGCCTGCCGGCCATCCGGTCCACGTACGAGAAGGACGTGACGAAGCTGTCCGCATGCGCGGCAAACGCCGCGACGCGCGGGTCGTCGCGGAGCCGCGGCTCGCCGGAGACGGTGACAAAGACGGTGCGAAGCGCCTGCGCGAACCCCAGGGGACGGCTGCGCATGTCGGTCCCCGTGACGATGACGGTCGCTTGGTACAACTCGCCGCTTCGTTGCGCGGAGGCGGCGAGAGGCGCGATCAAGAGCAGCGCGAGCGGAATGTCGATCAACAATCGGGTCCACGGCCGCGCCGGGCGCAGCGTGCGGACGAACCTCGCGGGTTGCCGCGCCGCGGTCCTCACTCCGGCGCACCGTGGCCGGACGCGGCCCGAGCGACGCCGCGGATGAGGTTGCGAAACGCTCCGTCGAAATTCACGCCGCGAATGCCCCACGTGTAATCAACCCCGTGCCAGCGCATGCGCCATGCTCCGACCCAGCCTGGGATCACTTCCTGGAACTCCAACGTACCGGAGACCACCACGCGATCCGGCGCGGGCGCCGCCGGAGGAGACGGGAACGACCCCAGGGCCACGTGCCAGGCGGCCATCTCCCCGTCGGTCGGGAACCGCACGCTGAGCGCGAAGTCGTCGGCGGCGGCCACGAGCGCGGCGCGCTGGTCGGCGCCTGCCGGCCCGTCCTCGGTCAGCAGATACGCGGCGCTGACGCCGCGGACCGCAAGCACCGGCACGACGACCGGCCGGGTCCCGCGCCAGGGGTGGGCCCCCAAGCCGGTCAGCGCCCTGTCAATCATCGCGGGAACGAAATGCACCGTGAGGTTGAACGGTCGATCGTAGGTGCCCTGATCGTCTTTGTGCTTGATTCCGGCCATCTGATCCACGTAGCCGAAGGACGCGACGAACAGGCCGGCCTCCTTGGCGAGCCGGTCGACCCGCGGATCATGATCCAATCTGGATTCGCCCGACACTTTCACGAGCACGATTCGGAACGCGCGCGAGAAGCCGTCGGCCCGATAGCGCAGATCGGAGCCGGTGGTGATCACCGTTTCCTGGTAGAGCGCGGCGGTGTCTTGCGCGTCACCGGCGCGCGAGCCGGAGGCGGCCAGCGCCGCCGGAAGCAGTACGGCGGCGAGGAGCCACGCATGCCGTCCGTGCGCAGCGTCCCGTTCCGCCATCGCCGGTCTCCCTGAACGCGGCGGCCGCCCTCGGGAGCGCGGCCCGCGTCGGATAACTATCTATCTGGTAACATAGGTTACGCTGAGGTGTCAATCCGGGGACCGGGGCCGCCGCTAACCGGTAAGCGTGATACGATGGTTGACGGTGACGGAGACGATCCGCGGGACGGATGCGGCGGTAGAGCCCGGGCGGCGGCGGCCGGCGCCGGGGTCGCTCCGCCTCCTTCAACTGTTCATCAACACCTACAACGCCGAGCGGAGCCACCTCGGACTGCGGACAGAGGAGTTCGCCTCACCGGCCGGTCTTCGGTGCTGGCTGGTCCACCACGGTCTGCTCGCACGGGACGTCCGCGTCGGGGCGGCCGACGTCCGGCGGGCCCGCCGGGCGCGGGAGGCGCTTCGGCGGCTTGCGCTGGCCCACAACGGCAGGACGCTCGAGGCGGCCGCGGTCGACATCATAAACCGTCTCGCACAGGCGGGGCGCCTCGTTGTCCAGGTTGGACCGGACGGCCGCATGCGGCTCGCCGCGTCCGCGACCGGGGTCACCGGGGCGCTCGGCGGGCTGGTCGCCGCAGCGCTCTCGGCACAGATCGAGGGAACGTGGCCCCGGCTCAAGGCCTGCCGGCGGTGTCATTGGGCGTTCTACGACCACTCCAAGAATCGCTCGGGACGGTGGTGTGTAATGGCCGTCTGTGGCAACCGGGTGAAAGCCCGCCTGTACCGGTCGCGCCATCGAAAGGACGAGACACGAAAGCCGGTCCGAATGGCGAGGACGCGGCGAGGGTGAGCAGATACAGATACGTGATGTGCGACGTCTTCACGCCGCGGCCGCTCGCCGGCAATCAACTGGCGGTCTTTCCGGATGCGCAAGACATCCCGGATTCGCTCCTACAGTCCTTGGCGAGAGAGATGAACTTCTCGGAAACCGTCTTCGTCTACCCGCCGGCCGGCGGCGGGCATGCGCGCCTCCGGATCTTTACACCGGGGCGCGAGGTATCGTTCGCGGGGCACCCGGTGTTGGGAAGTGCGTTTGTGCTCGGCGCCCCGGCGGGGGGCGAGGAGGTCCGGTTGGAGACCGACCGGGGCGTTGTGCCCGTCCGGCTGCAGCGTAACGGACGCGGCATTACTTTCGCGTGGATGCGTCAGCCGCTGCCCTCGGTGACGCGCTTGGGCGATGAATCCCGCCTCGGCGGCGCGCTCGGTATCGAGCGGTCGGTCCTACCGGTTGACGTCTACGACAATGGGCTGCGGCATGTCTACGTCATGTTCGAGACGGAGGATGCGGTGGCGCGCCTGGTCCCGGACCACGGCGTACTTGGCCCGCTGCTTGCCGGCCGTTGCCTCAACTGCTTCGCGGGGAGTGGCCGCCGCTGGAAGACGAGAATGTTTTCCTATGATGATCCCACAGGGCCGCGCGAGGATCCGGCCACCGGATCGGCGGCCGGTCCGCTCGCCCTGCATCTCATCAGGCACGGCCGTTTGGCGTTTGGCGACGAAATCGAGATTTCCCAAGGGGCGGAGACCGGCCGGCCTTCCACCTTGCACGCGCGCGTCACCGGCCGGCCGGCTCAGGTGGAGGACATCGAGGTCGGGGGACAAGCGGTGGTTGTAGGATACGGAGAGTTCGCGCTCCCGTGACCTCATGGTGGACCGCGATCAATCCATCACCACGATCGCGCGCCCCACGATCTCTCCGCGGTTGAGCGCCTCGTAGGCCGAAGGCGCTTCCGCCAGCGAGTACCGCCGCGAGATGGTGCGCGCCGGATCGATCACGCCGCGCTCGGCCAGCCGCAGCAGGGCCGGGACGTCGGTTCGCACACGGCCGCCGTACGAGCCGATCAGCCGGATCCCCCGGCGCACCAGCCGCGTGATTTCAATGGGCGCGGCGGTCGTGCCCGGCGCGATGCCGACAATCACGACGCGGCCGCCGTCCCGCACCGCACCGAACGCCTGTACCACCGTTTCCGGGCGCCCGAGCGCCTCAAATGCCACATCCACGCCGCGTCCGTGCGTGTACTCCTGGATCGCTGCCGCCGCGTCAACCTTCGCCGCGTTGACGGTGTGTGTCGCGCCGGCCCGGCGCGCCGCCTCCAACTTATCGTCGCGCACGTCGACCGCGATGACGGCCGACGCGCCGAACGCCGCCGCCAGCTGAATGATGTTGGAGCCGACGCCGCCTGCGGCCACGACGGCCGCGGTCTCGCCGGGTTGCAGGCCGGCCTGGTGGCGGACCGCACCGTACGCGGTCATGAGCGCGCAGCCGGTGATGCACGACTCCGGCACCGGCAGCCCTTCGGGCAGCGGAAACACGTCGGTCGCCGGCACGACGGCGTACTCGGCCAACCCGCCCATGCTGTACATCGCGAGCGGTGTTCCGTCTCGCCGCGCCAGGCGGCTTGTCCCATCGTACAGGGTGCCGCGAAGCCGGTTCATCGCAAAGAATGTCTCGCAGAGATCGTCGCGGCCCTCCGCGCACCATGCGCAGGTCCCGCACGGCATAATAAAGCTGCACACAACGGGCATACCTTCCTTGAGGCGAGTCCCGCCGGGAGCGCGACGCTCCGGTCCCAGGGCCGCTACCGTTCCCGAGATCTCGTGTCCGAGGACCGCCGGCGTAGGGAACGCCACTTCACCTTTGATGACGTGCAGGTCGGTGTGACAGACGCCGCAGGCGGCGACACGCACGAGGACCTCTCCGGCTCCGGGCGAGGGCGTGGGGATGTCTTCCAGTTTCAGCGGGGTGTGCACTTCGGCGAGCACAGCTGCGCGCATCGGGTTCCTCCGGAGGACCTCTCGGCGACCGGGTAGAGCTCCCGGGCACTCAACTGTTCGGTGCCGCCTTGGACGCCGTCCTCCCACGTGCGGGCGCGGAGCGGCGCGATTCCTACGGCGGTGTTCGGTGGTGCGGAAAGGACCGCGTGTCGAAACAACGAATTATGAACGAAACTCAGCGTGGCGGGGCGCGGCCTTATCTTTTCACCGATAGGGCTTTTTTCGCGGGTGCGTGAGCATGGCCGGACGTTCGAGAGAGGTCACAGACGAGATCCGCCGGCGCATCAATATCCTCGACGCCGTCTCCACGCACGTCACGCTCAAGCGGTCCGGACGGCGCTACACGGGCCTGTGTCCGTTTCATTCCGAGAAGACGCCGTCGTTCACAGTAAATCCAGAACGGGGTTTCTTTTACTGCTTCGGCTGCCACGCGGGCGGAGATGTGTTCGACTTCGTGATGCGCATGGGGGGCGTCGGGTTTCCGGACGCGCTCGCGGAGCTGGCCGGCCGGGCGGGCGTGCGGCTCGAACGGCCTCCCGAGGAGGAACGGGCGGGCGGCGAACGTGAGCGCCTCCTGCGGACGGTCGGGGAGGCCGCCGCGTTCTTCCGGGCGCAACTTGCCGGTGCGGACGGACGCGCGGCGCGCCGGTACTTGGCGGACCGTGGCGTGGATGCCGCCGCCGCGGAGGCCTTCAAGCTCGGGTATGCGCCGCCGGGATGGGACGGCCTCCTGCGGGCGCTTCGAGCCCGCGGGTTCGACGGGGCGGCGCTGGAGCAGGCCGGCTTGGCGACCGCGCGCACCGGCGGGGAGGGATACTATGATGCGCTTCGCCACCGGCTGATCTTTCCGATCCACGATTTGCAGGGCCGGCCTATCGCCTTCGGCGGCCGCGCGATCGACGACGCCACCCCCAAGTACCTCAACACGCGCGAGACGGCGCTGTTTGTCAAAGGCCGGTCGCTCTACGCGCTGGATGCGGCCCGGGCAGCGCTCCGGGAGACGGGGGAAGCCGTAGTAATAGAAGGGTACATGGATGCCCTGGCCTGCCACCAGTTCGGGATCACCAACGCCGTCGCCTCGCTGGGGACGGCACTGACGCAGGACCAGGTCCTTCTGCTCAAACGATTCGCCGCGCGCGCCGTACTGGTCTATGATGCGGACGCGGCGGGCATGGATGCCGCGGAACGCGGCCTCGGGATCTTCGAACAGGCCGAATTGCCTGTGCGGGTCGCGGTTCTGCCGGGCGGAGCGGACCCGGACGAGTTTCTACATCAGAGAGGCCCGGAGGCCTTCCGGACCGTGCTGGTCGGGGCCCAATCCGTGTTCGACTACCGGTTTGCCATGGCCGCCCGCCGTTATGATGGAAGAACGGTGGAAGGGAAGGTGGGAATTGTTGACGAAATGAGTCAGTTAATCATTATAGCAGCTAACCCGGTTCGGCAGTCGGAGTATGTCCGGTTGCTGGCAGAGCGTCTTGGCGTCCGTGAAGACGCCATCAGGGGGCAAGTCCGCCGTCTCGTCAAAGGCCGCGACGACGCGAGAGCGCCGAGTGATCGAAAGGCGGGACGGTCAGCCGAAGCCGCCGGTGGAGGGAAGTCTGCCCCGAGCCGAACGGCGTCGGAGGCGGACGGGCGAATTGCAGCCGAACGTCTTCTTCTCCATCTCCTGGTGGCGGACGCGTCGGTGCGTGCCGCCGTGCGTGGATGGGATGGAAGCGCGGCGGCGTTTCGCGAACCGGCTCACCAACTACTCGCCCAGGCACTCTTCGATCCGGAAGCTGAGGGACTCGACTCGGGCCGGCTCCGTGAGCGGCTGCGGGACGAAGGTGCCATCTCGCTCCTCAGCCGGTTTCTGATCGAGGAGCCACCGGTGCGGGGAGACGCCCGCCGTGTGGCGGAGGGGTGCCTGCGGACGTTGCGTCTCTTCGATGCCGGCGAGCGCATCGACCGGCTCACCGCGGCGCACGCGGAAGCTGTGCGCGGGGGGGACGAGCAGCGCCGCGACCGGTTCGCGGTCGAACTGCTCGAAGCACGCAAGGAAAAGGAACGCATCAGGGAGTTGAAGGTCAGTGTCTAAACCGCGTCGCGCGCACATGACAGCCGAAGGGGAGGCCGCTACGACGAAGCGGCGGCTCGAGGCCGAGAAGGCTCTCGCCACGCTGCCGGCGGAAATGCGCCAGCTCGTCGAGCAAGGCCGCCGCCGCGGCTATGTGACGTACGAAGAAATCCAGGAAGCGGTGCCGCAGGTCGAGCACACCCTGGACGAGTACGACCGCATCTACGGGATGCTGGGCGACCTGGACATCAAGGTCGTCGACGATCCGAAGGAAGCCGAAAAAGAGAAGGAAGAGGAAGAGGCCGAGCCGGTCGAACTCGAGCCGCTGGAAGGGGTCAGCATCGACGACCCCGTCCGGATGTACCTCAAGGAAATCGGCAAGGTGCCGCTGCTGTCGTCTGCGGACGAGGTCAAGCTGGCCAAGCGGATGGAACGCGGCGACGAGGACGCGAAGCGCCGCCTGATCGAAGCCAACCTGCGCCTCGTGGTGAGCATCGCGAAGAAGTACGTCGGCCGCGGCATGCTCTTCCTCGACCTGATTCAGGAAGGCAACCTCGGGCTGATCCGCGCCGTCGAGAAGTTCGACTGGCGCAAAGGCTACAAGTTCAGCACGTACGCGACATGGTGGATCCGGCAGGCGATCACCCGCGCGCTCGCCGACCAGGCGCGGACGATCCGCATTCCCGTCCACATGGTCGAGACGATCAACAAGCTGATCCGGATCTCCCGGCAGCTGCTGCAGGAACTCGGCCGCGAGCCGACGCCGGAAGAGATCGGCCACGTCATGAAAATGCCGACGGAGCGGGTGCGCGAGATCATCAAAATCGCGCAGGAGCCTATCTCGCTGGAGACACCGATCGGCGAAGAAGAGGACAGCCACCTCGGAGATTTCATCGAGGACCAGGACGCGCTGGCCCCAGCCGAGGCGGCGTCCTTCACGATGCTCAAAGAGCAGCTGGAGGGCGTTCTCGATACGCTCACGCCGCGGGAGCGGAAGGTGCTCAAGCTGCGCTTCGGGCTCGACGACGGCCGTCCGCGAACGCTGGAAGAGGTGGGCCGGGAGTTCGGCGTGACGCGCGAGCGGATCCGGCAGATCGAGGCGAAGGCGCTGCGGAAGCTGCGGCATCCAAGCAGGAGCAAACGGCTCAAAGACTTTATCGAGTAGACTCATCTACTGTGAGCGACGGCTATGCCGTGGTTTACCGGCCAGAAACCGTCGAGACGTCTACGCGATTCTGGAACGCCGCCGACCGACGTGATGCGCTGGAGTGTTGACGGGAGATCGCGGCCGCGGCCCCTTCACGCCGAACGGGGCCGGATGTTCTTGTTGACCCGGAAGAAATTGTCGGGGTCCCATTTTGTCTTGATCTCGATAAGGCGGTCGTAGTTCGCGCCGTACGCGTTGCGGACGCGGTCGTCGCCTTCGTCCTCGGTCTGGAAATTGATGTAGGTGCCGCCGGTCGAGAAACGGCGCAGATCCCGCCACGCCGCGCGGGCCCAGTCGATGTTGGCGCCGTCGTCTTCGCCCCGCTCCCAGGACCCGGTGATGTTCAGAACCACGCGGGCGTTTCGGTTGGCGGCCGCGGAGTGGCCGTCGGGCAGCCGCTGCACGGCGCCGTCGACCGGAAAGAATATCACCGCGGAGTGTGGCGACGGCATGCGTCCGGCATGCTCGACGGCCTTCGCCAGAAGCTCGGACGACAATTCGGCGAGGTATTCGGACTTCCAATAATAGCGGCGTCCCTTGGGCTGGGTCGCATCCAGCAGACTCTGCTGGGTGATGTACGGGCGGCGTTGTACCACGTCGCCCGCCGGAGCGCCGAACGCCTTAATGGGCGCCACGAGCTTTTCGCCGTCCGGGACGGCGCCGGAGTGGCAGATGATGAGGGCGATGATCGGTGCACCGTGGACGTGCGTCGGGAGCCATGGAGCCGGCGGGGCCTTCCGCAAGATGGCGACACAGCTTAACTCGGGCGGCGCCTGTTCGCGGAACGTCCGGTACATCCCCAGCACCTCGGCTGCCGCGTCCGCCCGCCACGCGATCGCGCCGGCGACGATCTCCGGCCCGACCGGGGAGAGCCGGTATTCGAAGTTCGTCACCACGCCAAAGTTGCCGCCGCCGCCCCGCAGCCCCCAGAAAAGATCCGGATGCTCCTCATCGCTCGCCCGGACGACCCGCCCGTCCGCGGTCACAACCGTCATCGAACGTACGGTGTCGGACGTCCATCCCAGGCGGCGTGTGAGATAGCCGAAGCCGCCGCCGAGGGTAAGCCCCGCGACGCCGGTGCTCGACACGAAGCCGAGCCCGGCCGCGAGGCCGTAGAGCTGGGTCTCGCGGTCGACGTCGCCCAGGAGACAGCCGGGCTGTACCTGAGCGATGCGCGCCGCCGCGTCCACCCACACGCCGCGCATCGGGGACATGTCGAGCATCAGCCCGCCGTCGCACACCGCGAGCCCGGCGATGTTGTGGCCGCCCCCCTTGATGGACAGCGCGATCCCCCGCTCGCGGGCGAATTGGATGCCCGCCACCACATCGCCGGCGCCGAGACAGCGCACGATTGCGGCCGGCCGGCGGTCGATCATGGCATTCCAGAGGGACCGGGCGTCATCGTAGCCGGCGTCCGCCGGGAGAAGCAGGACGCCCCGCAGGCGTGCTTTCAGGCCATTGACCGCCGTTACGTCGCTTGCAAGATCCAGCATGAGCGCTCGCCGCCGGCCGGCTCCCCTACTGAATCGTGATCGATGCCGCCATAATGCGCCCGCCGTCGGCATCGCCGCGCACGGTCACGTGCTGGCCGCGCTTGAGGTCCGCCGGTGTGCCCAGGACGCTCCGGTGGATCGCGACGTTGTCGGGAATGTAGACGAACGCCGATTTGCCGTCGTAGTCCATCTTGATCGACCGTCCCGCCTTTTTGACGACGACCGCCGTGACGCCGGCGTTCGTCATGATGTTGCCGGACGCCATCGGGAACTGGCCGCTCCGGGCGATCCTCTTGACCGCGTCCAGAATATTGACCGACACAGCAAGTAAGGTGCCGTTCGGCTGTTTGGTCGCCGCCACACCGAGGAAACTGCCGACCCTGATGTCACGGACGCCGGCCGGGAGGTGGCGGATGACGCGTGTCTTCGGCGTGAGGATGACGGTCGTCTGCCCCTGCTCGGTCGTGATCGTGGCGGACGTCGCCGTCGCCGAGGCCACCGTGCCCTCCAGCGAGGTGACGGGTTGCGCCGCCGCCCCAAGGCTTCCGGTCGCGATGACCAGAACGGTAACCGCGATCGCGATCGCCAGTTCGCTTCGGCGATGAGCACTCATCTGAGATTCCCCCGTATGGTGGATCGAATCAGACAGAGGACGCGTCGACTGTGGGTCCGCATTCCTTGGGTTTTGCGGCTGTGCGGTCTTTCCTTCCGGCGTTTCGCGCGTGCTACAATCGTCTCTGTGCTTCTGCCCCCTTCGCGGGGGCAACGGACGCGCGGTGGGCGGAAGCGACCCCTTCGGACGAGGTGATCGCCGCATGGCCGGCCGCAGGTTTCAGCCCGACGCGTTGACGGCGCTCGGAACGCGAATCTTCGCCGCGCTCGGGGCGCCGGAGGATATCGCGCGTATCGTCGCCGCGTCGCTCGTGGACGCCAACCTGACCGGCCACGACTCCCACGGCGTGCTCCGGATTCCGCAGTACGCGCAGCGCATTCGCCAGGGTCTGGTCCGCCCCGCGGCCCGGCCGCGCTTTGTCGAAGGGCGGCAGGCGACCGGGCTCGTGAGCGGCGAGTGGGGCTTCGGACAGCTCGCCGGCCGCCTCGCGACCGACGAGGCCGTCCGCCGGGCGCGGGAGTTCGGCATCGGCGCCATCGGCACGGTGCGGTGCAACCACCTCGGGCGCATGGGCGAGTACATGGAGCGCGCGGCCGAACAGGGCTGTGTCGCGTCCGTGTGGGTGGGCGGACTCGGTCAGCGCGCGGCCGTGCCGCACGGAGGCCGCCGGCCGACGCTCGGCACGAACCCCATCGCGGTCGGGTTTCCCGTGGCGGGTGAGCATCCGGTCGTGGTGGACTTCGCGACCACCGCCGTGGCCGCCGGCAAGATCATGGTGGCCCGGGCGGCGCACAAGCCGCTGCCCGCCGGTTCCATCGTTGACGGGGACGGGCGGCCCACCACCAATGTGGAGGACTACTATGCCGGCGGCGCGCTGCTGCCGGCTGCGGCGCATAAGGGGTTCGGCCTCTCGGTCGCGGCGGAACTGCTCGGCCAGGCGTTGACGGGCGCGGACGCGATCAGCGACGCGCCGGGGAAAGAACCGGTGCACAATCATTCGGGCGCGCTCTTTGTGGCTATCGATCCGGGCATCATGCGTCCGGCCGAGGATGCGAAAGCCCAGGCGCGCCGGATCGTGGATCGCATTCGCGCGGTTCCGCCGGCCGACGGCGTGGACCGCGTCCGCACCCCGGGGCAGCCGGAGGTGGAATCGCGGCGCGAGCGGTCGGCCGCGGGCTTCGAGGTTCCCGACGACACATGGCGGACCATCGTCGAGTGTGCGCGCGCGGTCGGCCTGCGGGACGAGGATCTGCCCACGCCGCTCGCGGCGGCGGTGTAGTCGCTAGGGCCGCAGGTGCCGCGCTAGAAATTCGGTCGTCCGGCGCTGCGCGTCGATCTCATTCTCGCGGCGCCGGAATCCGTGGCCTTCGTCGGGATAGACGTGCAAGTCCGCGACGCCGCCGTTCGTGCGCACCGCGCGGGCGATCTGCTCCGCTTCCTCGGGTGGGCACCGCACGTCGTTGGCCCCGGCCAGCAGGAGCAGTGGGGCGCGAATCTGGTCCGCAAAGAAGATCGGCGACCGGTCGCGCCAGAGGTCCGCGTTCTCGACGGGATCGCCCATCCGTGCGCGGTCCGAGTCGCGCAGCGTTTGATCCTCATGCTCGTACTCCGTAAACCAGTTCGCAAATGGCACGATCGCCACGCCGGCCGCCCAGCGCTCCGGATACTTGGTCAGCGCCATCAATGTGAGATAGCCGCCGTAGGAGCCGCCCATGATCGCGATGCGCCGCGGATCGGCATAGCCGGCCTCCGTGAGCACCGCGGCGGCGGCGACGGTGTCGCGCAGGTCTCCGCCGCCCATGTCCATCATGTTCGCCTCTTCGAAGGCGCGGCCGAATCCGGTGGAGCCGCGGTAATTGGGCGCAATCACCGCCACCCCGTGCGAGACCAGGTACTGGACCAGCGGCGCCCAGCCGTTCATGTGCTCGGCGGCCGGGCCGCCGTGCACGTACACGACGGCGGGAGTTGTGCCGTCCGGCCGCGCGCCCGGCGGTAGATACACAAACGCCGCGATCGGCGTCCCGTCGAAGGATGGGTACGTGACGAGGCTCGGCCGGACGAAGTCGTCCGGCCCGAGGCCGCCGACGAGCGACCGGCTCAATTGGACCAGCGTCGCCTCCGCCGTGTCGTACACCCACAGTTCGAACGGGGACTGCGCTCCGCTGTGGAGCAGCGCGGCACACCGTCCGTCCGGCGAGAACGTCGCGCCGGCCAGCACACCGGGTGGCAGCGGCAGCGTCCGCGTCCCGCCGTCCGGCGTCCGGAGCAGCACGACGTGGGCGCCGCCCTCGTTCCGGGCGCAGACGTACTGATCCCCCGCCGACGAGACGTCGAGCAACTCGACGTCCCACTCGCCGCGGTCGAGCCACGTGATCGCGCCGGTTCCGACCTCCACGTGGGCGATGCCGTATGTGCCCTCCGGCGTGGCGTTGGACGAGACGAGCAGCGCCGCGCCGCCGTCCGTCCACCCGACCACCTGATGATCGGCCGCGGCGTCGATCGCGAGCAGCGTGCGTTCCGTCCGGGTCGCCACGTCGAGTACGCCGACACCGCCGTGCGAATAGTCCCATGTGCGCGTCAGCGCCAGCCGGCGTCCCTCCGGACTCCAGCGGAGTGTCGTACACTGCCCGCGGTCATGGCCCGCGAGATGCTCGATCTCGCCGCTGCCCGCATCGAGACAATAGACGCCGTAGTGGCCGGGCGCCTCCCGCTCCGCGGCGAAGGCCAGCGCGCGTCCGTCCGGCGACCAGCGCACGCTCCGGTAGCCGACGCCTTCCGTTTCGGTGATCCGCCGCGGCCGGCGCGTCTCTGGCCCGCGCCGCAGGCTCAGGGGCAGGGGCTGGAGGAACAAGTTTGGTTTCTCGTTGCCGCCCCGGTCCTGCGTATACAGCAGCCACCGGCCGTCCGGGGACGCGCGGCCGAGGGCGGTGCGTTCATTCGACACGGTCAACTGGACCGGCCACCCGCCGTGACGCCCCACCTGCCAGATGTTGAATCGGCCGGTGACGTTCGTCTCGAAGTACACGTCCCGGCCGTCCGCGGACCACGCGATCGCGGTGATTCGCCGGGTGAAGAACAGCGTGTCGAGGTCGAGACGGGCGCCCCGGCCGTTTGGCGGCGAGACGAGGGGTTCACGCTGCAGGCGGACGGCGGGGGTCGGGATCATGGAGCCGACTTCTTGCCCGCACGGGCTTCCTTCCTGGTAGCGTAGAGAGGCATGGTCACCGCGTCATCCCCCGTTGCCGAGGTTCGGATCGCGCCGGGCCGGTGGACCGCGCTGGCGCTCATCGCCGCGGCCCAGATCGGCGCGATGAGCACGTGGTTCAGCGCGGCCGCGGTGGCGCCGTCGCTTGTGCGCGCGTGGAGTTTGTCCCCCGCGCAGCTCGCGTTGTTGACCGTCGGCGTCCAGATCGGATTCGTCGCGGGCGCGCTTGGGCTCGCGGTGAGCGGAATCAGCGACGTGTTCTCCTCCCGCCTGGTGTTTGTCGGTTCGGCGCTCGGCGCCTCGGCCGCCAACGGGCTGCTGCCGGCGGCGGCGGGGCACCTGTTCCCCGCGGTGTGCCTGCGGGTCGCGCTCGGCGTGCTGCTGGCGGGCGTGTACCCTACCGGCATGAAGCTCATGGCCGGCTGGTTCCGCGAGGGGCGCGGGCTTGCGATCGGCACGCTGGTCGGCGCGTTGACGCTCGGGTCGGCGCTCCCGCACTTCATCGCCGCGCAGCACGCCGGCGCGGTCCACTGGCAGAGCGTGATCGCGGCGACCAGCGCCGGCGCGGTGCTCTCCGCCGCCATCGTGGCGCTCTTCGTCCGGCCGGGGCCGTTTGACGCGCCCGCGGCTCCGGTCGACCTCCGCTGGGCGCTTCGGGCGCTTCGCGACCCGGCGCTGCGCCTGGCCAACCTCGGCTATTTCGGGCACATGTGGGAGTTGTATGCGATGTGGACGTGGATTCCGGCTTTTCTGCTGGCGAGTTTTCAGGCGTCGGCCGCGGGCGGTGGTGACGACATCCGCCGCGCGGCGAGTCTTGCCGCGTTCGCCGTGATCGGTCTCGGCGCGGGCGGCTGTGTCGCGGGCGGGCTGGTGGCGGACCGGATCGGCCGGACCGTGACGACCGCGGGGGCGATGGCGCTGAGCGGGGCCGCGGCGATCGCAACCGGCATGCTGTTCGGCCGGCCGCCCGCGCTCGTGATCGCCGTCGCGGCGGTCTGGGGCATCGCGGTCATCGCCGATTCCGCGCAATTCTCGGCGGCGATCAGCGAACTGGCCGATCCGCGGCGGGTCGGCAGCGCCCTGGCCCTCCAGACGTCGCTCGGATTTCTCTTGACGGCGGCCAGCATTCAGGTGCTGCCGTTCGTGCTTCGCGCCGGCGGATGGCCGCTCGCGTTCGGGGTGTTGAGCGCCGGTCCGGCGGGGGGTTGCGTCGCGATGCTGCGCCTGCGCGCGCGCCCCGAAGCCGCACGGCTCGCCGGCGGCCGCCGGTAGTACATCGGTGATAGGGCGGGGTATGGCCGCGAACGCGTCGAACAGGAACCGCGAGAGCGAGGTGGTTGAGTGAACGCCGACATCACAGATCCGGGACTGGCACGGGCGGGGTGGGACCGTATCGCGTGGGCCGACGGCGAGATGCCGGTCCTGCGCGCCATCCGCGAACGGTTTGCCCGCGAGCGGCCGCTGGCCGGGGTCCGGATCGCCGCGTGCCTCCACGTGACGACCGAGACCGCGAACCTGATGCGGACGCTGCACGACGGCGGCGCCGACGTGGCGCTGTGCGCCAGCAACCCGCTGTCGACGCAGGACGACGTGGCCGCCGCGCTCGTCGCGGAGTGGCACCTCCCGGTCTTCGCGCGGCGGGGCGAGGACCGCGACACGTACTACCGGCACATCAACCAGGCGCTGGACACGCGTCCGCACCTGACGATGGACGACGGCGCCGACCTCGTCTCGACGATCCACAATACGCGCGCCGACCTGCTCGGCGGCGTCCGGGGCGGCAGTGAAGAGACGACGACCGGTGTGATTCGCCTGCGGAGCATGGCCAAGGCCGGCGTCCTCAAGTATCCGATCGTCGCCGTGAACGACGCGCTCACCAAGCATCTGTTCGACAACCGGTACGGCACGGGACAGTCCACGCTCGACGGGCTGCTCCGGGCCACGAACCTGCTGCTGGCCGGCCGGACGATCGCGGTCGCGGGGTACGGGAACTGCGGCCGGGGACTCGCGATGCGCGCGAGCGGGATGGGCGCGCAGGTAGTCGTCACCGAGGTCGATCCCGTGCGCGCCTTGGAAGCGCACATGGACGGCCACCGGGTCCTGCCGATGCTGGAGGCGGTGCGGATCGCGGACGTGGTCCTGACCGTCACCGGGAACACCTCGATCGTCCGCCGCGAGCATTTCGAGGCGATGAAGGACCGCGCGATCGTCGCCAACTCGGGACACTTCGACGTGGAGATCGATCTGCCGGCGCTCGCTGATCTCGCGGAGTCGCGCCAGCCCCTCCGTCCCAACGTCGAGGAGTTCCGGCTCCGGGACGGCCGGCGGATCTACGTGCTCGCCGACGGGCGCCTCCTGAACCTGGCCGCGGCGGAAGGGCATCCCGCGGCCGTGATGGACATGAGCTTCGCGAATCAGGCCCTCGTGATGGAGCACCTCGCGCGGCGGGGCGGCGCGCTTACCCCCGACGTGTACGGCGTGCCGCCGGAGATCGACCGGCAGGTCGCGACGCTGAAGCTGGCGGCCTCCGGCGTGACGATCGACGCGCTGACGCCGGAGCAGGCGCGCTATCTCGCGAGTTGGCAGGAAGGGACGTAATGCCGGCGGAGCGCTTTGCGGACCGCATGGCCCGTCTCGGCACAGAGACCGCCTTCGAAGTGCTCGCGCGGGCCAGGGCGCTCGAAGCGCAGGGCCGCTCCGTCATCCACCTCGAGATCGGCGAGCCGGACTTCGCGACCCCCGAGCACATCAAAGAGGCCGCGGTCCGCGCGCTCCGCGACGGCTATACGCACTACACGCCGGCGGCCGGGCTGCTCGAAGCCCGCGAGGCCATCGCCGAGGATGTCGCGCGGTCGCGGGGCATTCCCGTTCATCCCGATCAGGTCCTCATCACGCCCGGTGCCAAACCGGTCATGTTCTTCGCGCTGCTCGCGCTGCTCAACCCCGGTGACGAAGTCATCTATCCCGATCCGGGATTTCCGATTTACGAGTCCGTCGCCCGGTTCCTCGACGCCCGGCCCGTGCCGTGGGTGCTACGGGAGGACCGCGAATTTCGCGCCGATCCCGAGGAGCTGCGGACGCTCGTGACGCCGCGCACCCGCCTCGTCATCCTGAACTCGCCCCACAATCCGACGGCCGGGGTGCTGTCGCGCGCCGATCTCGAGGCGATCGCCGGGATCGTGCGCGGCCGGCCGATCACGGTGCTGTCGGACGAGATCTACGGGCGGATTCTCTACGGCGCGCAGTTCAGCAGCATCGCGTCGGTCCCGGGCATGGCCGAGCAGACGATCATCCTGGACGGCCTCAGCAAGACCTACGCGATGACGGGCTGGCGGATCGGGTACGGCGTCGCCACGCGCGAGATGGCCGCGCGCCTCGTGCAGTTGATGGTGAACTCGAACTCCTGTACCGCCGCGTTTACCCAGATGGCCGCGATCGCCGCGGTCCGCGGTGATCAGGGCTGCGTCGAGCGGATGGTCACGGAATTCCGGCGGCGGCGGGACGTGATGGTCAAGGGCCTGCGCGCGCTGCCCGGCGTGCGCTGTCTCGTCCCCGCCGGCGCGTTCTACGCTTTTCCCAACATCCGCGCCATCGATCCGGACGCCGGCGCGCTCGCGACGCACCTGTTGCACGAGGCGGGTGTCGCCGTGCTCGCCGGGACGGCGTTCGGCGCCCACGGCCAGGGCTACCTGCGGTTGAGTTACGCGAATTCGGTCGAGGCGATCACCGAAGCGCTGGCGCGGATGCAGACCGCGTTCGCGCGTTACCCTTCCGTTCGGCCCGCGGCCGGCACGTAGGCAAACGCGTCCACCGTCCGCCCGTCGCTCGTCTGGACGCGCACGGACACCCGGCGATACTCCCGGCCCTCGTACGCATCGAGCGCGGAGAGCGCGTCCCGGTCCACATCCTCCAACAGGCGGCCGTCCACGCTCGCGCCCGCGAGCGGATGGACGACCGGATACCCGATTGACGCGTCGAGCATGCGGCAGTAGCCTTCGAGCACCGCGGGCTGCCAGCGCGGCCGGCGGCCGAGGAGCCGTTCGACGAACGTGTCGTCCTGCAGAGTGCCGTAGACGAAGATGCGCGCGGTCACTCGATCATCCCGCGCGCGCGCGGCGGTGGAGCCACTCCCGAAGCGCGCTGACGGCCGCGTCCCAGCCGAGGCGGAAGGCCTCCTGCGCGGCGGCCTGCCGGCTCTCGTCGAGGGGCCGCGGGGGCGCGCCGCCGCCTTCGGCGCGGCGGCCCGCCGCGGCCAGCCGGGCCTCGGCGGTCGCAGCGGCTTCGTCAAAACGCAGCTGCTCCAGCACGGCGTGGAGTTCTTCAGGCGCGATGCCGCGGCCGACTTCGACCGGCAGGTGTTCGAGCCGATGCAGCAGCTCGAGGTGCCGCTGCGCCGCCTTCGTCTCGGCGCCCTCGAAGGTCTCGCGCAGACGGTCCACCGGGTCCTTGACCGGACGGTCACGGTAGCCGTCGATAAAGAACGCCGGCGGCTGGTTCACCGCTTCGCACAGCCGGAGAAACGTTTCGAATTTCGGCAGCGCCTTGCCGCGCTCCCAATCGCCGACCGCGACTCCGCTGCGGAGGCCCAGTGCCCGCGCGAGTTGCGTCTGACTCAGGCCCGCGTCGCGCCGCGCGTCGTGCACGCGGCGGCCGAACGCACGGCGCACGTCCGTGATGGTTCGTCGTTCCATGGGCCCATTATAGCCAACGAACGGTCGGCGTGGTGAGCCGTTCCGTTTTCGACGCGTGTGTATTCAAAACAGCCGCTGCTGCTGCCGCGGCCGGTGCACGCGGCGCACGGCCTCGCGCGCCGCGTCGAATGTCATGCCTTCCTCCGTCATGAGCCGGTGGACCATCTTGCCGTCGTGGCCCGGAAGAAACCGCGCGTCGGCGCGGACGACCCGTTCGCCGCATCCGCACAGGCAGACCGCCCCGCGCCCGTTCAGCGCCGCGCGGCCCGCGCTCCCGCGCGCGTGCCGCCGCCGGGTCCAGCGCCGGAACTCGTCTTCGTCGACACGCCAGGCGCGGCCGACGCGCACCGCCGGCAGGTCGCCGCGGCGCAGCAGGCGCAGGACCACGCCCGGAGAGACGCGCAGTTGTGCGGCGACTTCCTGCGGAGTCAGGAACCCCTTCTCACGCGGAGCGGGCGCGCGGGCCGTCATCGTCGCCTGATGTCGGCCTCCGGCACGGCCTACGGTGTTCCCGTCTGCTGCCGGTACGTGGTGACGAGGCCGACGTTGCGGTCCGCCTCGGTCAGTGCCTCCGCCCGGGCCGCGGGAGCCAGGCCGGCGACCGCCTCGGTGACGGCCGCGAGATAATTGCTGTGGTCGGCGAAAGTGGTATCCGCGAGTCCGCTCGCGGCGAGTGTGGCCGCGCCGAAATCGGCGACCGGTCCCACGACGTGAAACGCGAGGCGCGCGCCCAAGTACGTGCCCGAGAACCACAACGACGCTTGGCGCTTGTCGGTCGTCATGAGAATGAGCCCGTTCTTGACCGCGCCCGCCGCCGTCTGGAGGGAAAAGTCGCCGCCGCCGACGGCCGCGCTCGCCCCGGGCCGCAGCGTCATCGCGGCCCGCTGCACCGGGAGTCCGCCGAGGGTGCCGCGGAGCACGGCCGTGTACACCAGGTGCCGCTCCTGCCGGTCGTCCAACTCATAGCCCGTCAGCACCGGCGGGATTTCAAAGGCGTAATACAAAGGATAGGACGGTGCGGCCTGGACGGCGCCGCGGAGGAATGGCAACGCGAGGGCGGCGCCGAGGCAAAGCACGGCGGCCGTGCCCAGGCGCATCCACCGGGGCGCGCCCCGCCGTCCTGCCGTTCGCCGGTCCGCCCGCATGAGGATGGGCTCTTCGTTCGCGGCGCCGCAAACCGGTCCCTCTCGGTGCGATCCTTCTCCATGCCATCGCGATTGCCCGGAGCCTCCCGCGAATCGTATAATCGACGCATGATTTTGCGCCGAACACCCCGTGTCCGCGCGGCTCTGTCGCGCGCCGCCATCGGGGCGGCCGCGCTGCTGCTGACCGCGGCGTGCGCACCGCGCACCGCCGTGCAAGGCCCGCCTCCGCTGCCGCCGGCGCCTCATCCGGCCGCACAGGGCCCCGCCGTGGCCGCCGTGCAGCGGGCGGGAAAGCTTCGCGTCGCCGTCGACTTGTCTGTTCCGCCCATGGCGTTCCGCGATGCGTCGGGGCCGGCCGGGTTCGACGTCGATCTGATCGGCCTCATCGCCCGGTCCCTCGGCGTGTCCGGGGAGATCACCGATATGCCCAGTGCCGCCATGCGCGGCGCCTTCCCCGCGAACGAGGATCTCGCCGCTGGGGCGCTGTCGGCGGGCATGGTGCCCGGCGCGGCCACCGAGGCCTACGAGACCGCGTCCCAGACCATCGTGTGGCGCGCGGGTACGCGGGGGAGCACGCTGCAGGAACTTCGCGGCAAACGGGTCGCGGTCTCGCTCGGCCGGCCCGGCGAGCGCCTCGCGCGCGGTGCCGGGGCCACGCTGGTCCCGACCTACCTGCCGGAGGAGAGCCTCGCGATGGTGGGAGACGGCCGGGTGGACGCCGCGATCGCGGACGGCCCCGAGGCGTTGGGGTTTGTGTCGGGCCGGAGCGGCCTCCGCACCTCGGCGGCGGGCGGCCCCGCCGCGTCGTTCGTGATGGTCGCCCGCCCCGGTGCGGGCGACCTCGCGGCCTACGTCTCGGCCGTCATCCAGGAACTGCGGTCCCGCGGCGGACTCGAACAATTGCGCCGCCGATGGCATCTGTAAGGCATTTTTCGAAGGAGCCATGACCGGGAAGGGCGTAAAGTAAGTGTAGACCAGGTCGCGTGATCCGGCGGGACGTCCCCGGGGCGGCGCGGGGTCGGCGGTCGCGGGGCGGGGGCGCCCGGGAAGGCGGACCGGCGTGGCGGAGCACGTGCGGGGGGCAACGCTCGCTCAGCGCGCGGAGGAGATCATCCGGAGACTGCGCGGTGTCTCCGCTGTTCGGGTCGACCTCACGCAGGGCGGGATGATCGACCGCGTGCATGTCCTGAGCACGCCCGAACGGAGTTCGCGGATCGTCGCCGGCGACATCGTTGCCGCGCTCGCCGCGGAACTTTCCGTGGAAATCGAGCCGAACCAAATCCGGGTCGCGACCAGGCGTCCGGAACATCCGGACGCCGCGCACCCTCCCGCTCGCCCGAGGCTGAAGTTCGTCGGCCTGACCGTGTCGACGCTGCACGCGGGCGCCGAAGTGAAAGTCCAACTCGAACACGAGGGCGCGATCGTCGAGGGTGCCGCCGCCGGCGCCAACGCCGCGGCGCAGCGCCTGCCGTTGATCGGAGCGGCGACGCTGCGGGCCGTGGAAGCCTACCTGCGCGCGCAGGGACTGTTCCTGCTCGAGAACGTGACGCTGGTGTCCGTGGGGACGCGGCAGGTGGCGCTCGTCCTCGTCGCGTGGCTCGGTCCCGAGCAAGACCTCTTCAGCGGCTCCTCGCCCGTGCGTGACGATCCGCGCGAGGCGGTCGTGCGGGCCGTCCTGAACGCCGTCAACCGCTCCGTGGCCTGGCTGAGCCTGCACTAATCGAGCGCAAACTGGGTACGATCTTTGTCGTGCGGACCCCATTGCCGCCCCGCGGTCGCGGGCGTTCCGGCCTGCTCGCGGTTGCCGCAACGGCCGCCCTTGTCGCTGCGCTCGCGTTCACGGCGGCGCCGGCTCCCTCGGCCGCGCCGGCACCCGCGCCATCGGCTCCGCCCGCGCCCGGAACCGGGAACCGGGCGGCGTCCTCGTGGCACGTTCCCGTGCTCATGTACCACATGGTCGACACACAGGTCGAATCGCACGACCTCATCACCCTGCACCTCACCGTCATGGCGCCGGCGTTCGAGGATCAGCTCAGGCTGCTGCGTCATGCCGGCTACCGGCCCGTCGGCCTCGACGAAATTTGGGCGGGCCTCAACGCCCGCGCGCCGCGGGGGCGCGGCATCGTCCTGACGTTTGACGACGGGTACGAGGACAACTATGCCGTCGCGTTCCCGCTCCTCAAGAAGTACGGCTGGACGGGGACCTTCTTCGTCGTCACCTCGACGATCGGTACGCGCGGCCACATGACCCAAGCACAGCTCGCGGAGATGTCCGCGGCGGGGATGGCCATCGAGTCGCACGGGCAGCACCACATCGATTTCTCGCAGCTGTCCCTCGACGCGGCGCGGACGGAACTCAGCAAGAGCAAGCAAATCATCGCCGGGTGGAGCGGCAAACCGGTCGAGTTTTTCGCCTATCCCGCCGGCCGGTTCAACCCGCCGCTCGAACGGCTGCTGGCGTCCCTGGGGTACCACGGGGCGCTGACCGAGATTCCCGGGTTCGTGTCCGCATCGAGCCGGCCGTTTGAACTCGAGCGCGTCCGCGTCGATCATGACGACAGCCTCGCGTCGTTTGCGCGCAAGCTGAATATCCCGCTGCCGTAACGCGGCCGGAGCGGACCGCCGCCCGGCAGAGGAACGCGGCAGACCGAATCCGTCGTTTACCTGAACGGCGGCGGTTGCGGCACGGTTTATAATGGTAAGAAGGCTCGGGTGTCCCGCGCCGAGCCGGGCAGACGGGCCAAAGGAGTCAGGGATGTTGAAGGTCTTTCAAGGTTTGCTCGGGGATCAAAGCGAGCGCATCGTCCGGCGATACCGGGAGGCGCTCGTCCCCCAAGTCAACGCGCTCGAGGCAGACTTCGCCGGGCTCGACGACGCGCATCTGCGCGGTAAGATGGAGGAGCTCCGGGACCGGGCGCGGGCCGGGGAGCCGCTCGAGGACCTCATGCCGGAGACATTCGCCCTCGTGCGCGAGGCGTCCAAACGCGCCTTGGGGCAGCGGCACCACGACGTCCAGTTGATCGGCGGCGCGGTCCTCTTCATCGGCAAGATCGCGGAGATGAAAACCGGCGAAGGCAAGACGCTCGTCGCGACGCTGCCGCTGGTGCTCAACGCGCTCGAGGGCCGCGGCGGACACCTCGTCACCCCCAACGACTACCTGTCGCGGATCGGCGCCGGCTGGATGGGCCCCATTTACCACCTGCTGGGCCTCAGCGTCGGCGTGATCACCCACGAATTCGCCGGACTGTACGACCCGGCGTTCGTCGATCCGGCGCCGCACGCGGACGACCGCCTCCGGCACTTCCGGCCCGTGCACCGGCGGGACGCGTATCTCGCCGACGTCACGTACGGGACGAACAACGAGTTCGGGTTCGACTACCTCCGCGACAACATGGTGATGCGGCCGGAGGACCTCGTCCAGCGCGAGCTGCACTACGCCATCGTCGACGAGGTCGATTTCATCCTGATCGACGAGGCCCGCACGCCGCTTATCATTTCGGGCCAGGTCGAGCAGTCGACCGACCTCTACTACAGCTTCGCGAAGCTGATCCCGCGCCTCGTCGTGGAGCGCGACTACCACGTGGATGAAAAGCTCAAGACCGCGACGCTGACGGAAGAGGGGACCACCGCCCTCGAGCGGATGCTGCGCATCGACAACCTGACCGATCCGCAGCACATCGAATTGATGCACCACGCGCAGCAGGCTCTGCGGGCGCACACCCTCTACCACAAAGACGTCGAGTACGTCGTCAAGGACGGCCAGGTGATCATCGTCGACGAGTTCACCGGCCGCCTCATGTTCGGCCGCCGGTACAGCGACGGCCTGCACCAGGCGATCGAGGCCATGGAGGGCGTGAAGATCGAGAAAGAGAGCCAAACGCTCGCGACGATCACGTTTCAAAACTACTTCCGCATGTACGACAAGCTCGCGGGCATGACCGGCACGGCCAAGACCGAGGAGGCCGAGCTCACCCAGATCTACAACCTGCCCGTGGTCGCCATCCCGACACACCGGCCGATGATCCGCGAGGATCACGCGGATCTCGTCTACAAGCACGAGAAGGCCAAGCTGGCCGCGGCCGCGGACGAGATCGCCGAGAGTCATGCCAAGGGGCGGCCCGTTCTCGTCGGCACGCGGTCGATCGAGAAGAGCGAGGCCCTCTCGGCGATCCTGCGCCGGCGCGGCGTCCCGCACCAGATCCTCAACGCCAAGTACCACGAGAAAGAGGCGGAGATCATCGCGCAGGCCGGGCGCTCCGGCGCGGTCACGATCGCCACGAACATGGCCGGCCGGGGCGTCGACATCATTCTCGGCGGCAACCCGCCCGATCCCGCGGACGGGGAGCGAGTCCGGACCCTCGGCGGCCTGCACATCGTCGGGACGGAGCGCCATGAAGCCCGCCGGATCGACAACCAGCTCCGCGGACGGGCCGGCCGGCAGGGCGATCCGGGATCGTCGCGCTTCTACGTGGGCCTCGACGACGAGCTGATGCGGCTCTTCGCGGGCGACCGGATCGCCGGCATCATGGAGCGCTTCGGGATCGAAGACGATGTGCCGATCGAGCACGGGCTCGTGACCCGGCAGATCGAGAACGCGCAGAAGAAGGTCGAGTCGTACCACTTCGACGTGCGCAAGCACGTGCTGGAGTACGACGACGTCATGAACGTGCAGCGCAAGGTCATCTACGCCGAGCGCCGCAAGGTGCTGCACGGCGAGTCCCTGCGCGACAATATTCTCGACTTCATCGAGCGGCTCGTCGGGGGCGTCGTGGAGGTGAACTGCTCCACGGAGGTCCGGCCCGACGAATGGGACCTGGACGCGCTCCTGGAGGACCTGCGCACGCTGGTCCCGGTACCGGCCGAGATCACGGCGGACTCGCTGCGCGGCCTCTCCGCCGCGGAGATCGACGAGCGGCTCGGCGCCGCGGTGCTCGCCGCCTACGAGGCGAAGGAGAGCGCGATCGGGCCGGAAACGATGCAGGAGCTGGAACGGCTCATTCTCCTGCAGACGATGGACCGCAAGTGGATCGACCACCTCTACGCGATGGACGCGCTGCGCGAAGGGATCGGACTTCGCGCGTATGCCCAGGTCAGTCCGCTCATCGAGTACCAGAAAGAGGGCTTCGCGCTCTTCGAGCAAATGAAGGACGAGATCCAGGAGGAAACGGTCAAGTTCCTCTACCTCGTCGAGGTCCAACCGGCGCAGGCGGTACCGGCGCTGGCGGCGGCCGGACGCCCGGGGTATCGTGTGACGGCGGAATCCGGCCCCTCGGTGGGCGCGCCGCCGGCCGGAGACGGGCGGGTGCGGCCGGGCGCTACCCGAGCGGCGAAGAGGCCCCCCGCGGCCGCGCCGGCCGGCAACGGAGAGCGGACGGCACCCGCGGCCGCCGCATCACCGGTCCGCGTCCCCAAAGTCGGCCGCAACGATCCATGCCCATGCGGCAGCGGCAAGAAGTACAAAAAGTGCCACGGAGCGACATCGGCCGCGTCATAGACGGTCCCGGCGTTCCAGGGTAACTTTGATATGATCCGGCAGCGTGGGGTCGCCGCGGCGATGCGAGCGGGCCGGGGGATTGGGGGAACAGGGGACCGCCGGTCGGCACGAGGGGACCCGAGGGGGTGTGGCTGTCGGCACCATCGGGAGTTGTGTCTTGTGAGGATCTTACAGCTTCGCACCGACAGCGACCCGGAGTCCCTCGGTGGCGCCAGGCGGCAAGTACGCGACGCCGCCACGAAGGCGGGACTCGCCCCCGAGGCCGCGCGCAACCTTGAAGTCGCGGTCGGTGAAGCCCTCGCGAACGTGCATCAGCACGCGTACGCCAGCCACGACGGCCCCGTGTCCGTCGAAGTATTGACCGCCACGGGCGGATTGACGGTCGTGGTCAGCGATGAGGGCCAAGCCACAACCGCCCCCGTTATTCCGGCGACCCTTCCCTCCCCCTCGACGGCCGGCGGCCGCGGTCTCTACTTGGTGCAGCGTCTGGTGGACGATGTCGAAATCGGCGTCAATTCCGCGGGGCACGGTGTGACCGTGCGGATGACGGCGCGTCTCCAGAGCGGGGTTGCGCAACCGTCAGGCAGCCACGGGGGCGTCGAGAGGCTGCCGGCCCAACTCCGCGTCGAGGAGTCACCGCCGGCATCGAACGATGAACCCGACACTGATGTGGACCAACCCGGAACTCCGGAAAAGGAGGCACACTGACGAGGTCCGGGTAGACGACATCCTCGGGCTCACCGACGTCCTGCCGGTCGTCCACGATCTCAACGCCGCGCGTTCCGACGCGGCGCGCATGTGTTACCATGCGCCCGGAGGGACGATGCGCTGAGCCGTCGGGGAGCCATCGCAGACGTCATCGCCGTGGCGGTCTCCGCCGCGGCGTTTGTGCTTGCCTTCCCGCCGTATGATCTGGGCGCGCTCGCATGGGCGGCCCTCATCCCGCTTGTCGCCGTGGTGTGCCGGCGTCCGGCGCGCCGGGCGTTTTGGACAGGCTACGCCTGGGGCGTGCTCGCGTTTGGCGGCGTGCTCTGGTGGCTCACGAGCTTCGGTGTGCTCCTGTGGGCGCTGGCCGCGTGCCTCGCGGCGCTCGCGCCGGCGGCCGCCCTCGCCGCCGCCGCGTGGGCCGGCGCCGGGAACCCGCGGCGGACGGCGTTGTGGATGCCCGTCACGTGGACCGCCGTGGAATATCTGCGGGGGCGGGGTCCGTTCGGGATGCCGTGGGCGCTGCTCGGCGACACCCAGCACGCGGCCCTCGCCGTCAGCCAAATCGCCGCGGTGACCGGCGTCTACGGCCTCACGTTTTTGGTGGCTCTCGTCAACACCGCCGGCGCGCTGGTGCTGGCCAGGGCGGCGGATGCGGCGACAGTCGCGGGCACCGCGGCGGCCGTGGCCGCGGCCGTTCTGTATGGAAGCGCCGCGCTGCGCACGCCCGTGCGGGCCGATGTCACGGTCGCGGTCGTGCAGCCGGCCTACCCGGTGCGGATGGCGTGGAACCCCGCGCAGGCCGCGCGTGATCTGGCACAACTCGACGTACTGACGCACGACGCGGCTGCTCCGTCCGCCCCGGGGGATCGCGCCGCCTCGCTGGTCGTTTGGCCGGAAACGGCGTCGCCGGTCGATATCGCCGGCGATCCGGGGATGCGCGCCTCGGTGGCCGAATGGGCGCGGCGCGACCGCGCCGCGCTCATCGTCACGAGCCTCGAAAGCGGATCCGGCGGCGAGCCCACCAATTCGGCGTTTGCCCTGGCCCGGGACGGCGTGATGATCGGCCGCTACGACAAGCACCGTCTGGTGCCGTTCGCCGAAGCCGGCGAGCGGCCGGGGCGGGGGCCGGCCGTGCTCCCCACGCCGGTCGGAGCGCTGGGCGTCGCGATCTGCTTCGAGAGCATTTTCCCCGACCACGCGCGGGCGGCCGTCCTGGACGGGGCGGCGCTGCTTGCCGTGCTGACGAACGATGCGTGGTTCGACGGGCGGGCCGCTCCCCTGCAGCACGCCGCGGTCGCCCCGCTGCGCGCGATCGAAGACGGACGGTTTCTGCTGCGCGCCTCGAACGCCGGCCCGAGCGCGATCATCGATCCGCACGGCCGCATCGTCGCCGAGCTGCCCCTCGGCGTGCGAGGAGTGCTGAAAGGCCGGGTCGCACCGCGGACGGATCTCACCTGGTATGCGCGCTACGGCGACGTGGTGGCGTGGGCGTCCGTCGTGGCATCCGCCGCGGCGCTCGCGCCTGGCGCCGCGCGTCTTGCCGTCGGTGACGGCCGGGGACCGGCGTTCGGCCGCCTCCTCGCCGCGAGCGCGGTCCCGCTCGCCGCGCTCTTCGCGATCGCCCCCGCGCTCCACGCTCTTGCGGGCACGCCGGCCGGGTGGGCGCCGGCGCCGCTCGGCGTGTCGGTGCCGCTGCCACCGCTGGCGGTGCTCGTCGCCACCGCGCTCTTGAGCCGCCGGCGCGCGGGGTCCGCGGCCGGATTCGGGCGCGGGTTCATGCCGGCCGCGGCGGCGTCGCTCGCGATCGTGGCCGCGATGGTCGCGATTGCGCTGCGGGCGTTCACGGCCCACGGCGGCGCGACGCCGATCACAGCACCCGCCGGCGGCTGGTGGGCCGGTACGGCAGTTCAGGTCCTCGTCGTCGGACTCGGCCTCGAATGGTGGCTGCGGGGCCTCGTGTTTGCCGCGGCAGCCGAATGGCGCGGCGCGGGGTGGGCGGTCGGGTGGAGCGCCGTGCTCGGCGCGATCGCCGGCTCGGCGCGGGGCCCGGAAGCCGGGTTGTGGGGCCTCGTTGCGGGCGCGGCGTTCGGCCTCGTGCGCACCCGATGGGCGCAGGTGCCCGCGCTCGCGCTCGCGCACGGCATCGGCAGCGCCGTCCTCGGCTTCGCGTTCGCACCATGGTGACGATCCCGGGAGATGTTATAATATGGCGCGTGACGGCGGACGAACTGAAGCGATCGCTCGCGGCCTACCGTGAACGCCTCAACGGCATCGGGAGGCATCTTTGACCTTCCCCGTCAGCAGACCCGCCTGACCGACCTCGAGCGGCAAATGCAGCAGCCCGGATTTTGGGATACGCCCGAGACGGCCCGCCGCGTGTCCCAGGACGTGTCTCGGCTGCGGGAGCGTCTCGACGGCCTCGCGCACCTCGATCGTGAAATTACCGATCTCACCGAACTCGCGTCGCTTGCCGCGGGCGACGACCGCGCGCTCGCCGATGTCGAGCGGGAGACCACGGCTCTCGGCCAGGCGCTCGACCGTGTCGAACTCGCGACCCTGCTGGCCGGGGAGCACGACGGCAGCAACGCGATCCTGTCGGTGCATGCCGGCGCGGGAGGCACGGAGGCTCAGGACTGGGCGGAGATGCTGCTGCGCATGTACATGCGCTGGGCCGAGGGCCACGGGTACACGACCGACGTCGTGGATATGTCGCCCGGTGAGGAAGCAGGGCTCAAGAGCGCGACGGTCATCGTCGGCGGTCCAAGCGCGTACGGCTACCTGCGGGGCGAGCGGGGGGTCCACCGGCTCGTCCGGATCTCGCCGTTCGATGCAGCGCATCGCCGGCACACGTCGTTTGTCCTGGTCGACGTCATTCCCGAAGTCGAGCCCGAAGAAGTCAGCGTGCGCGACGACGAGCTGCGCATCGATACCTATCGGGCCGGCGGGGCCGGCGGCCAGAACGTCAACAAGGTCGAGACGGCGGTGCGGATCACCCACCTGCCGACCGGGATCGTCGCGCAGTGTCAGAACGAGCGCTCGCAGTATGCCAACAAACTCACGGCGATGAAGCTGCTCCAGGCGCGGCTGTACGAGGTGCAGGCCAAGGAGCACTCCGAGAAACTCTCCGCCATCCGCGGCGAGCACCGCGACGCGGCGTGGGGGAACCAGATCCGGTCGTACGTGCTGCATCCGTACACGCTCGTCAAAGATCACCGCACGGGCCTCGAAGTCGGCAACACCCAGGGCGTGCTCGAGGGAGCGATCGACCCGTTCATCGACGCGTACCTGCGGCGGGGGCAGCCCGCCGCGTCCGACGCCCCCTCGCGAGGGCCTTCGGCCGTGCCGCCGGCGTCGTGAATCCGCCGGCCGCGTCCATCGCACGACGGCCGGGGAACGGTGTGCTCCACTCGGCACCGGCGTGGCGCCGGCGGCCGCTCGCGCTCTGGCTTGCCGCGGTGGGACTGCTCGCCGCGGCGCTCACGGCCAGTCTCTCGGCTCCGTCGGTGGCCGGCACGGCGCTGCAGATCGCCCTGGTGCGGTCCTTCGGCACATCGGACGTGACGGTGGCCGTGCGGACGTGGCCGGCCCCGGCGTTGTGGTGGGGTAACATCGGAATGCTGTCGGTCACGGCGCGCTCTCTCCGTCTCGGCCGGCTCGATGTGGCCGCGTTCGACGCGACACTGCGCCACGTCGATGTGGACGCGGGGCTGCTCTACGGCCGCCGGCAGCTGGCCGTTCGTTCGGTGGCGGGCGGTACCGCCCGCGTCCTCGTCAGCGCGGACAATCTGGCGCACCTGTTGACCGACCAACCCGTGGTGAGGCAGGTTGTGGTCCACCTCAGACCGGGGGCGATGGTGCTGGACGGGACGGTGACGGTCTTTGGTGTCGATGTTCCGGCGACGGTGGTCGGCCATCTTGTGGTGCGGGACGCCGCGCACCTCGACCTTGTCGTCGACCGCGTCACGGTGATGGGCGGACTGCCGGTGCCCCCGGACGTGACCGACCGGCTCGCCGCGGCCATCAATCCCGTGCTTGATCTCGGGCGCCTGCCGCTCAATCTCAGGTTGACCGGCGTGGGCATCGGAGACGGCATCGTGATGCTCCATGCTGCGGCCGGCCCGGCGTCGGCGGCCGCGCAGGGCCGGTGACCGCGATGTGGCCCCGGCTCCGGCGCCGCGTCCCGGTGCTGCTCCTCTGCGTCGCGGCCGGCCTGGCGGCATCGGGCGTGCTCCTCGGCGGCCGCGCCGCCGTCGAGCGCTCGTACCGCACGGTGGAAATCACGGTCGACGGGGACGACTGGGCAACGCTGGCCCGGTCGCGCGGCTTTGACCGCGACACGATGTACTCGGAGTTGTACCGTCGCGGCGTCCGGAGCGTCACGATCTACGCGGCGTCGTTGCGGCGCCTCTCGGACGCGGGGCTGATTACCTTCACGCTGGGCAGCGACGCTGTCGACGCGGCGCGCGCCGAATCGCTGGCCGGGCCGCTGGCGAAACTCTCCGCCGCCGGCCGTCTGCGCGTCAACGCGACTTACGTGCAGGGACCCGCGCCGCTGCTGGATCTCGTCCAGCGCGGCCTCGCGATTCAGCGGGGGTCGGGCGCGGTCACCCCGGCGGGCCCCGGCGTCCTCGAGATCGCCGGACGCGGCCGCGATCTCGAGGATCTCTCGCTCGGCGTGCTTCCCTCGGACATCGAAGCGGCGCGCCGGGCGCACCTCGCGGTGGAGCTGCGGGTCAGGAATTTCCACGAGGTGGTCCCCGGCGGCATCGCCTCATTTTTCGACTCGCTCGCGGCGGCCGGCGAACCGTTTACGCTGATCTTCGACCGGGATCAGGTCCTCGGCTACGAGAACCTCGTACCCGACGTGGCCGAGGCGATGAAGGCGCACGGCTTCGTCTTCGGCCGGATCGAGTCGTTCACGGCCCGCCGGCGCCAAAAGGGCGAGGAACAGCTCGCGCAGCTCACCGCCCCGCGCATCGTCCGCGTGTTCAGCCTGGCGCCGGAAGAACTGGCCGGGCAGACGGCGGACCAGGCGCGCGACAAGTTCGTGCTGGCGGCGCACGAGCGAAACGTCCGCATCCTCTACGTGCGGCCGTTTTTGGCGACACCCGCCGGCGTCGATCCGATCTCGATGAACCTCGACTACGTGGGCTCCATCGCCGACGAACTGCGCGCGAGCGGTTATAAGTTCGGCAAGGCGGAGCCGCTGCCGCCGGTCGGCACGCCGGCGCCGTGGTTTGCGTTCGCCGCGCTCGGCGCGCTCGCCGCGGGGGCGCTGGCCGTCGCGGAGACCGGCGCGGTGCTCGGCTACGGTGTTCGACCGAAGCTCCTCTACGCCGGCGTCGCCGCGGGATTCCTCATTACGCTCGCGGTGATGGCGGCGCACCGCGTCACGCTGTGGCGAGAACTTCTCGCGCTGCTCGCCGCGCTGGCCTTTCCGATCCTCGCGATGCTGTGGTTCGTCCCGGGGGCGCGGCGCGACACGTGGCCCGCGGTGCGGCACGCGGGCGGCGCCGTGCTCGGCCGCGCCCTCACCGGCCTGTGGGCGATGTCGGCCGTCTCGGCCTTGGGCGGATTCATGGTGGCCGCGCTGCTCGCGGAGTGGCCGTTCATGATGGAGATGCGCGTGTTTCTCGGCGTCAAACTCCTCATTGTGCTGCCCGTCATCATTGTGGGACTCGCCATTGCCGCGTCGCAGGCCGGGCCTGAGGGCGTCTGGTCGCGGGTACGGGAGTGGATGCGCCAGCCGCTCCGGCTGGAGTACGGCATCCTCCTCATCGTGATCGGCGCGGCGGCCCTGTTTGCGCTCGGCCGCACGGGCAACACCGGCCTGCCCGCCCTCGGCGGCCTCGAGGTCAGGGTCCGCACCGTGCTCGCGCACGTGCTGGTGGCCCGGCCGCGGACGAAGGAGTTTCTCATCGGGCACCCGGCCATGATGCTGGCGATCGCGCTGGCCGTGCTGGGCGCGAGGCGGTGGGTGCTGCCGGCGGCGATGGTGGGGGCGGCCGGCCAGACCAACCTTGTCGATTCGTTCTCGCACATTCACACGCCGCTCGTCTACATCGTCGAGCGGACGGTCTACGCGCTCGTGATCGGATCGCTGATCGGGGCCGTGCTCATCGGCCTGGTGTTGTGGAGCCGACGCTGGTGGTGTCTGCCCGCGCGGGAGGTTCATGGGCACTCTCGCACGGCGCGCGGCGGCCCGCCGGCCGCGGTACCGGCGTCCTCTGCCGAGGACCTTCGGCCCGCGCCGTTGACCGATTATGCCGGGGGTGACGGCGCAGGCCTCGAGCGGTGAGCCGGGTTGTTCTCTCCGGCTATTACGGGTTCGGCAACCTCGGGGATGAAGCGGTGCTGGCGGCGACGGTAACGGAACTGCGCCGGCGCCGGCCCGCGCTGGAGATCGACGTGCTGTCCGCATCCCCGGAGGCGACGGCGCGCGCGCACGGAGTCGCCGGCGTGCCGCGCGCCCGGCCGCGTGCCGTCCTGGACGCGCTGCGGGGCGCGGACCTGTTTCTCTCGGGCGGCGGCAGCCTCTTTCAAGACGCCACCAGTTGGCGCAGTCCCTGGTATTATCTCGCGGTGCTCGCGGCCGCGCGCCGGTGGTGCCGGCGCACGGCCGTCTACGCGCAGGGCTTCGAACCCGCGCACCGGGCGTGGGTGCGCGCGGGCCTCCGCAGCGTGTTGAACGGCGTGGACCTCGTGACCGTGCGCGACGCCGCCTCGGCGGAGGTGCTGGCGCGGGCCGGCGTTCGGACGCCGCGCGTGTGCGTGAGCGCCGATCCGTCGTTTTTGCTGGATCCCGACGCGACACCGGCTGTGGAACGTGAGCGCGCGCAGTGGGGGACGGGCCCGCGGTTCGGGCTGGCCGTGCGGCCCTGGGGCGACGGCGGCGTGCTGAATGCGGTGGCGGCCGCCGCGCGCGCAGCGGCCGCGCGCCTCGGCGTCCGGTGGGTGCTGCTTCCGATGCACCGGCCGCACGATGTCGTGGCCGCGGAGACGGTGGCCGCGCGGCTCGATGGAGCCGTCGTTGTGCGCGGTGCCTTCGGACCGCGGGAGATGCTGGCCCTCACGGGGACCCTCGACCTCGTCGTCGGGATGCGCCTGCACGCGTTGATCTTCGCCGCGTCGCAGGGCGTGCCGGTGGTGCCGGTCGCGTACGACCGCAAAGTCGCCGCGCTCGCGCAGGAGCTCGGTGAGGAGGCGCCGCTCGCGGCGGACCGTCTGGACGCCGGGGCGCTCGCGGCGCGCATCGAGGCGGCGGCGGCGGACCGCGCCGCCCGCCGCGACCGTCTGCGGCGCGTCGCGGCGGCGCTGCGCGAACGCGCGGCGCTGAGCCCGGCGCTCGCGATCGAGTTGCTGGCGTGAGCGGCGGGGTGCTCCGCACAGATGCCGGCCCCGCGCCGGGCGGCGGGCGGCGCATCGACATCCTCGGCGTCGCGTTCGACCCGGTGGATCTCGACGGCGCCGTGGCGCGCGTCATCGCCTTCGTGGACGGTGGACGTCCGTCGCTTGTCGTTACCGCGAACACCGAGATGGTGATGACCGCGCGGCGGGACGCCGGCCTCGCCGCGCTGCTCGCCGGCGCCGCCCTCGTCGTCGCCGACGGCGTCGGCGTCGTCTGGGGCTCCCGGTATCTGCAACGCCCGCTGCCGGCGCGCGTGCCCGGCATCGAACTGGCCGAGCGCCTGCTGGCGGCAGCGGCGCGCCGGCGCTGGCGCGTGTATCTGCTCGGGGGCCGGCCGGGGATCGCGGAAGAGGCGGCCGCGCGTCTCCGCGCCGCATATCCCGGTCTCGACGTCGTCGGCTGCGCGCACGGATACTTCGGCTCCGCGGACGAGCCGCGCGTGGTCGCGGCGATCGGCGCGGCCGGGCCCGTGCTGTTGCTGGCGGGGCTCGGGACGCCGCGCCAGGAACGGTGGCTGGCGCGGCACCTGTCGGCGCTCGGCGTGCCGGTCGCGATGGGGATCGGCGGCTCGCTCGATGTGTGGGCCGGCCGGGCCAGCCGCGCGCCGCGGCTCATGCAGGCCCTCGGCCTTGAGTGGCTCTACCGCCTCGCGCATGAGCCGCGGCGGCTTCGGCGGCAACTCACGATCCCGCATTTCATGGCCGTCGTCGCCGGCAAGCGCGCGCGCGAGGCGCGCGCGGCGCGGCGGGCCCCCTCTGCGGCCCCCCCGCCAGAGGTCCCGCGTAAGACGCAGGAGTTGCCTCCCAGGTGATTGAAAGGGGCCGGACCTGTTGACCCCGCCGCAACAGGCCTGGAGGCTGACGGGATGGGGGAAGTCCTCAGGGTCTCCGCCGACTCGAAGCCCAAGGCCGTCGCAGGCGCGCTCGCCGCGGTGCTGCGCGAGCGGGGCGCCGTGGAGATCCAGGCCGTCGGCGCCGGCGCCGTCAACCAGGCCGTCAAGGCCATCGCCATTACCCGCGGGTTCGTCGCGCCGAACGGCATCGATCTGATCGCGATTCCCGCGTTCACGAAGGTGGAGATTGACGGGGAAGAGCGGACCGCGATTCGGTTCCTTGTACAAGCCCGCTGAGTCCGGCGGACCGCGCGAGCATCGCGCGCCCGCGAGGACGCCGTTCGCCGAGCGGGAGATGAAGGTCTTCAGCGGCACGGCCAACCGCGCGCTCGGTGAAGAGATCGCGGCGGAGCTCGGATTCCCGCTCGGCCGCGTGACCATCCGGCGGTTCGAAGACGGCGAGATCTACGCCCGCTTCGACGAGAGTGTGCGCGGCGCCGACGCGTTCATCGTGCAGCCCACTTGCCCGCCGGTCAACGAAAACCTGATGGAACTCCTCGTGATGGTCGACGCGCTGCGCCGCGCGTCGGCCGGCCGCATCACCGCCGTGATCCCGTACTACGGCTACGCCCGGCAGGACAAGAAGCACGGGCCCCGCGAGCCGATCACCGGCCGCCTCGTCGCCGACCTCCTGCAGGCCGCCGGGGTGGACCGCGTCCTCGCCCTCGACCTCGACGCGGACCAGATCGAGGGATTCTTCAGCATTCCGGTCGACCATCTCCGCGGGCTCGCGCTCTTCGCCGATTATCTCCGCGCCCACGATCTCTCCTGCGGCGTCGTCGTGGCCCCGGACGACGGGGGCGTCAAGACCGCGCACCGGCTCGCGGAGCGCCTCCGGCTGCCGCTCGCCGTCGTGTTTCAACGCCGCGTGGAAGGTTTCAAGCAGGTCGTGCAGGTCGTGGGGAACGTCGAGGGCTGCGTGCCGATCCTGATCGATCGCATGATCACGACCGGCGGGACGATCCGCGCCGCCCTCGATGCGCTGGTGGCCGCGGGCGCCCGGCCGGAAGCCTTCGTCTGCGCCACGCACCCCGTGTTCGTCGACGGCGCGGCCGCCGCGCTGTCGCAGCCCGATATTCGCGAAGTCGCGGTGACGAACAGCATTCCGGTCACCCCGGCAAAGCAGCTGTCGCGTCTCCGCATCTTGTCCGCGGCGCCGCTGTTTGCGCAGGCGATGCGCAGCATCCACCGGAACGAGTCGGTCAGCACGCTCTTTACCTAGCCTCACGCGGCTGTTACCCTGAGTTCATGGCGGTGCGCACGCGCTACGCGCCCAGCCCCACCGGCTATCTGCACGTCGGCGGGGCATGGATGGCGTTTTTCACGTGGCTGTTTACCCGGCACGAGGGCGGGCAGTTCGTTCTGCGCATCGAGGACACGGACCGCAGCCGGTCGACAGAGGCCTTTGAAGCGGCGATTCTGGAGGACCTGCGGTGGCTGGGCATCGGCTGGGACGAAGGCCCCGACATCGGCGGCCCCGTCGGCCCCTACCGGCAGACCGAGCGCACCGAGCTCTACCGGCAGCACGCGGAGATTTTGACCGCGCGGAGCGCCGCCTATCCCTGTTACTGTCTGCCCGAGGAGTTGGAAGCCGACCGCCAGCGTGCGGCGGCGGAACATCGTCCGTACCGATATTCGGGACGCTGCCGCGATTTGACGCCGGCCAGGCGGGCGGAGATGGAAGCGGCCGGGCGCCGCGCGACGCTGCGCTTCCGGGTGCGCTCGTCGCGGGGGCCGATCATGGTCGATGATCTCGTCCTGGGCCGCGTCGAGTTCGCCGCGGAGGATCTGGACGATTTCATCATCCAGCGGTCCGACGGCACGCCGCTATACAATTTCGCCAACGTTGTCGACGATCATGGCATGCGGATCACCCACATCACCCGCGGGGCCGAGCACCTCTCGAATACGCCGCGGCAGTTCCTTATGTACGAGGCGTTCGGCTGGGACCAGCCGCGCGTCGCGCATTTCCCGTCGCTGCTCGGCGTGGACCGGAAGAAACTGAGTAAACGCCACGGCGACACCGCCGTGCGGGAGTACAAGGCGCAGGGCTACCTGCCCGAAGCGCTGGTGAACTTCTTCGCGTTGATGGGCTGGTATCCGGAGGACGGCCGCGAGATCTTCAGCGTCGACGAGATGATCGCCCGGTTCCGGATCGCCGACGTCGGCAAGAGCGGGGCCGTCTTCGACGTCCAAAAACTGACTTGGATGAACGGCGTCTATCTTCAGGAGGCGCTGCGGCGCACGCCGGAGCGGGTCGTCGATCTCGTGGCCGGCGCGCTCCGGGATGCCGGGCTACTGGACGGCGACGGCGGCCCGGCGCAGCGGGCGTACGTCGCGCGGGTGGTGGCGATCATGGGCGAGCGGCTCCGGCTGCCCAAGGACGTGCTGACGTACGGCGACTTCTTCTTCCGGGACGACATTCCGTATGATCCTGCGGCCGTGCGCAAACAGTTCCGCGGCCGGGAGACGCCGGCCATGCTGGAGCGGCTGCGGGAAGCGCTCGCCCGGGTGGAGCCCTTCGATGTCGCCGGCATCGAGAAGGCGGTCCGCGATACGGCCGCGGCGCTGGGACTCGAAAGCAAGGACGTGATCCATCCGCTGCGCCTCGCCCTCACCGGCAAGACCGTCGGTCCGGGCCTCTTCGAGCTGATCGAGGTGCTCGGCAAGGGGCGGGTGCTGGCGCGACTGACCCGCGCGGCCCGCCTGGCCGAGGAGACCGCGGCGTCGGGCGGCGCGTAGTAAGGCACCGTCTCGCCGGACATCACACGATCGGCAGGACCGCGCGACGATCGCGCACAAATCGTCCGGACCGACGACGAGGAGGGGTGTATGCCCAAATACGTAATCGAGCGTGAAATCCCGAACGCCGGGAGTCTGTCGCCTTCGGACCTGCGGGGTATCTCGCAGAAATCGTGCGGTGTGCTGGAGCGGATGGGTCCGCAGATTCAGTGGGTGCACAGCTACGTGACGGACAACAAGATCTACTGCGTGTACATCGCTCCGAACGAAGAAATGGTGCGCGAGCACGCCCGCCAAGGCGGCTTCCCCGCAAACCGCATCTCGGCGGTCGCCACGATCATCGACCCGACCACCGCGGAGCGGGAACGGTAGCCCGGCCGCGCGCCGTCGCGTGATATAATTCCAAGAGAAAGCCGCTGGGGGATCGTCTAGCGGTAGGACGACGGGCTCTGGACCCGTTAGCGGGGGTTCGAATCCTCCTCCCCCAGCCACCAAAGTGAACGGTCCCGCCGGCGCTGCCCGAGGAGCCTGATCGCCTTCCCCAAGTCGCCGCGGATTTCGGCTGTTCCGTCCGGGCTGATAATGACTTCTGTGCCCAGACTGGCCAGGATCTGCTTCCCGCGCTCGATCTGGTCTCCCGCCAGCAGCGCATCCAAGTCTTCCAGGTAAGCTTGGACGCGCTCAGGCAGCTCCGCGAGAATTCGCTCGACCCTTGCCTGCACGTCGTGGTCCCTTGGGGCCTCCGTGGCCCGCCTGAAGGGCCTTCCTGCGGCCCTCGGCGTCCTCCAGCATCGCTGGTAAGGTTTCTGGCGCCTTCCCGATCCGCACGGCCGCTCTGATGTTGTCGATTTCCCGCTCGACCTCGCGCAGCAGGCGGGCCTGGTCCGGTGGACCGACAGCCGCCCGCGCCCGCGCTTCCTGCTTCGCCCGCGCAATTAGTTGGTCGCGGACCTCCTCGATCGCGGCCTTCAGGTTCACCGGGCTGTACAGCTTCTCGCGCCAGCGTCGATTACGACACGCTGCAACTTCGCCAGCGTGACGCCCCGGCCATTAGAACAGACTTGGTTCCCGCGGTTCCGATGGGTGCCGCACCGGTAGAAATGATTCGTCTTGATGTACGCGCTGCCGCACGCGGCACATCGCATGAAGCCACTCATCAGGTAGCGCCCGACATTGCGCCGTCCACTCCCCGTCCCGGCAGGTCATACATCTTCAACCGGGCCTGGGCCCGATCCCAGAGGTCCTGCGGGATAATCCGCAGGTTATGGACCTCCACCTCGATCCGCTCCGCCGCGGGCGTGGGACGGTACGTCTCGCGCTTCGTGTCTGGATCTCGCAACCACTTCGACCGATTCCACGCGGGCCGACCAATGTAAATGGGATTATTCAGGAGGCCCTTCTTAAGGCGGCGGTAGCCGACGAGAGAGGTGGAGCTCCACGTCGTCGCCTGCCGCACCGTTCGATTCTGCCATCGGGCACCTGGCGGAGCGATTCCTTCTGCCGTCAGGAGTTGGGCAATCTCGCGAGTGGAATGTGGGCGCCCACCCGCGTCGCGGACAAACAGCTCGAAGATTCTTCGAACCACGCCGGCTTCTGACTCATGCACGACCCGGCGATACCCGTCGACCTTGCCGCGGCTCCCGATGACCGGCTCGCTTCGGTACCCATACGGCAGGCCGCCCGGGCTCAGACCGGCCCGCACGCGGCCCCCCTGGCCTCGCGACATTTTCTCTCCAAGATCCCGCAGGAATTCCTCGTTGAAGGCGGATTTGATCGCGTATGGGAGCCGCGCGCCCTTGGCGTTCTGGACCGTATCGATGCCATCTGTGCGGGCGACGAGCCCAACCCCACAAACTCCAGCCGTTGCAAGAGTCGCAGGGCGTCGGTAGAATCGCGGGATAGACGCGAGGCGTCGTCCACAATCGGGACGTCGAATTCGCGCCGCTTTGCCGCGACCAAGCGGGCCGCGTCCCGTTTCATCTGCGCATCGAGACATCTCTTGCTACGAAATGAGCCGGGCCAGTACGAATGCCGCCGCCGCGGCGAGTCCCCCGACGAGCACCGTCTGAGCTGCGCTGCGCCCCGGCTGGGCACCCGTGAACCGGCCCTTGATGTACCCGAAGGCCACCAGGGCTGCGAGTGTCACGGCGATCGAGGACGGCAATGCAGTTGTCACGTGGGAGGTGAACAAGTACGGGGCGAGCGGGATGAACCCGCCCGCGATGTAGGCGCCGGCAATCGTGAGTGCGCTGGTGAGCGCGCGCGCCGGGACGGGCTTCTCCAGTCCGAGCTCGAACCGCATCATGAAGTCAACCCACGCCTGAGGACGACGGCGGAGTGCCTCGACCACCGGCGCGCTCTCTTTCAGTGTGAGGCCGTATCCTGCAAACACCTGCCGGACCTCGTCGGCCTCGACGTCAGGGAGCGTTCTCACTTCGTCGGTCTCACGCACTTGCTCGCTCGCATAGTGTTCCGCGTCACTTCTCGCCGCCAAATACCCCCCGAGCCCCATGGCGATCGAGCCGGCCGCGATCTCGGCGAGACCGGCGGTCACGATGATCTTCGTCGAGCTGATGGCCCCGGAGAGACCCGCCGCGAGGGCAAACGGCACCGTCAGCCCATCTGACATCCCGATCACGATGTCCCGAACCGTCTCGCCGCCGGTGAAGTGGCGTTCGACGTGGGGCGTCTGCGGCATCGTGTCGCCTCCTTGTACCGTGTCGTGACTCGGACCGTTCAGGCTCGTGGAAGGTGGGCGTCAGGAGCGGGCAATGCATACGAGAATAACAGGCGAGGAACTGCACCGCGAGGACGGGCTCATCCGCGCAGGCCTACCGACGCCGGCGTGGACTCGCCGCCGATCCCGCCGCCCCGGGGCATCGCGAACAGCCTGGTGCCCCCCCGGGCATCCCGCTCCACTGTCGAATAACTTCTTGCGGCGTCCGGCTCAGCAGCCGGTCATTGGTGCACGGGCGCGATAGGCGAACCCACCGCCGGTCTGTTCTCGGCGCTGCCGCGCCGGATCCCGCTCAGCACTCGTGTGAAGATATAGGCTCCCGTTGCGCCGAAACCAACCAGGGCGATCAATGTAATCGCGTGCGCCCACGCCGGATTGCTTCCGGTGGCCAGGAATTTGTTGACCGGGTTGAGCCAGTCCTGGTCCCCCGCTTCTGATCCGAACACCATGGAAATAAAGTACAGCACTCCCCCGATCGTCAGAAGCGATATCATCCGACGGTACGCGGCCGGGTCATCATCGGTATCTTCCGTGAGTTTCACGGCCAAGGCCCAGAACAGGCAGAGCGTTGCGAGAGGGCCGAAGAGAGGCAAGGACAGCTCCTGCCCTTCCACGATGTGCGCCGGGTGTGGCAGCAAGAAAACAAAACCGGCCGCCAGCGTGACGATCATCACTCCGTCTCGCATCAGCACGTACGACAGCCACCAGACATCGCCGCCGAACCGCACCGTGCACTTGCGCAGTGTTCGCAGCATGTAGGGACGGGCGAGCGTGAGCATCAGGGTGAGCGTCCACAGCGTCGGCATCAAGGCCGCGACTGTCAAGACGGTCCAGCCTCGTGCCTCCTCCACAAACGCCTGAATGATCTGGCCATACGCGTCCATGTCGGTCAGACCTCCTGCTCATTGGGCTTGGTCAGGCGCATCGTGTAGGTGACGGCCACGCTTCCCAAGATGATGGCCGCCAGGGTGGCTGTCCCCCAGCAGATGAGCGCCACGCCCGACGCGGTTGACCCCGCGAGCGGGGAGACCGTGGTCACCAGCCAATCGAACCGCGTACCCGCGAAGCCGCCGAGTTTCTCGGCCAACACGAACGGGGCCACATAGAGCACCGTGCCGGCACCCAGTAGCGTGCTCACCAGGGAGAACGCCTTTGGGTCATTATCCGCGTCCCGTGTGAGCTTGACCGCGAGGACGGCAAACAGCAGCGCTTCGGCGAGCGGCCCCGTGATGGGCAACGGGAGCATCCCCAAGACGTCCGGCAAGAAATATAGGAGACCCATGACAAACACGACGGCCAGGACCAGGTCGCGAAGGCCCACATAGAGCAGCCACCAGAGATCCGCCCCCACCCGCAGAGAAAACTTCTGCAACGTACGGATCATATACGGGCGCGCCAAGTAGAGGGCCAGAAGCAAGACCCAGAGGATCGTCAGCGAGACCGCCACGGTCCCTTCAACGAACATCTCCAACGACGCGAACAAGGACGGGATCATCTTTAGGAACTGATCGGAAAACAGTTTCGTGGCTTGTGCGACTTCCATCCCGTCATGCCTCCTTTCGACTGTCCCCTGCCGCGGGGCGGCTTCGGGGGCGGATCCACCCGCGCCAGACCTGCCAGGGCAGCCGTCCCCGAGGCGCCAGCTTCCAGAGGGCGAGATCTCCCCACGGCCCGTGCCGCTCTGCTGCCACGGGTTCTCGCTTCGCCTCCCGCGTCAGGGCGGACAGCGGGACCCAGCCTCGATCGGGATCGTTGCTTGGGACGACCGCAAGCGGCGGAACGGCGTGCATGGGCGGTTCGGAATCAACGGCCTCGATAGCGATGGCGTCTGTCGGACACTCTGTGCGGCACACGAAGCATCCGATGCAGTGTCTCACCTGGACGGGCTGTTCTGTCATCCAGGGGTAGGGTCCGGTTCCATCGACGCCCGGGCCCGTTGGGCGGGACATGTCGAGAGTGCCGACGGGACACGTGTCCATACATACTCCGCAGCCGATGCAGCGATCAAGGAGCACCTGGAAGCGCCAGTGACCGTGAGTCGCCTTAGCGTGCGCGCCCTGGGTCTCCATCCGCTCCGGACCCTCCCGATGAAAGTTTATAGAAATACGGTAGCAGCGATCCCCCGCCTCAGCCATAGGGCACCGATCGGATTGTCTATCGGTTGTGGAGAGGACCTGAGACGGTGGGTAGTGCTTCAAACTTAAGCACTACCGAGACGGTGTGTTTTGGAATCCTTTACGTTCGTGGCAAGCAACAGGTGCTGATGTCGTATCACGTAAGTCCCTATTTTAAGTCATTGGCGGCGCGGGCGAGGCGGCAACTAAGTTGATTCGAACGCTGACAGGATGTACTGGTGAAGAATCCTTCTCCCCCAGCCAAAGATGTATAGAAGTAGTGATGTTCACATTCTCCGATCGGCATCTGTGAGCCGTCAAACCGTCTGCGACGTCGATAACGACGGTTCTTGCGCTTCAGGCGACGGGGCGGATCCTGTCTAACTGCTTCGACGTTCTGGAATGGATTGTGTGGTAGAGGTCCCACACCAGTTGGCCGTGCAGCCAGAACTCCGGGCTCGTCTTGAATAAGCGGGAGAGACGAAGTGCTGTGTCAGGTGTAATGCTTCGCTTGCCACGCACGATTTCGTTCACACGGGGGAGCGAGACGTGAATCCGCTTCGCCAGATCCTTCTGGGTCATGTGAAGCGGCTTGAGGAACTCCTCTGCCAGCATCTCTCCCGGGGGAGTGGGCGGCCGCTTCCGCGGAGTTCGGATCATGGCAGTCATCTGCGCATCACCACCTAATGATAGTCGGTGATCTCCACTTCTTGCGCGCCGCGCTCGGTCCACCGAAAACAGACGCGATACCGGTCGTTGATGCGGATGCTGTGCTGTCCTCGGCGGTCGCCGTGAAGCGCCAGGCGATTGGCGGGAGGGGCGGCCAAATCCGCCAGACGGACAGCTTGGTTGAGTTGGTCGAGCTTCCGCCGGGCCGCCCTCCAGATCGTCTTAGGGCACGTTCGTCGTGCCGCATCCGTATTCTCGCCGTTGAAGATGTCCTCGGTGCCCCGCTCACGGAACGCAACGATCATGCAAGGATACTATAACGCTTAACGTTAACCATGACAACCTTCGGCTTCAGCAAATTCGGCAACGAAGATGCTGAGCCGCCGCGCATTATGGCCACGAAGCTCCGTGCGGTCAATTCCGTTGACTCGCTCGCTCGGTCACCGCAATTGTCCTCGTTCTTCGTGCGCGGGTAGCAACGAGGACGCCAACGAATGGTGGAAGTATGGCGATTGAACGCTTCAAGCGACTTCCGCAGAGGTCCGACGACGCGTGGCAGGGCGGCCTCGTTCGGGTGTTGAGTTGGATCGACCAAGGTCCTGACGGCAAACCGTACCGCCCGTGGGCGGGGATGTGGGTCAGCCGGAAGAGCGGGTTTGTCCATTTCAAGATGGAGCCGGAGATGGGTGCACAAGACTGGACGCTTGCGCTGGACGCACTCGTCGAGTTCGGGCAGAACCGGCGGCTCGCCGGATATCGACTGGCAACATTGCAGGTCGCAGACAGGGACCTGGGTGTCCGCCGACGCGATCGGAGACGGAGATCTTGCACTCACGGTCCTGCCCAATCTCCCGGCCGTGCGAGAAGTGCTTGTCCAGATGGCCGAGCACATTGCCGGCGTGTCCTTGCCGCCGAATGCCCTCGATGCCCGGGGTGTGACCGTGGATCGCATGGGCGCCTTCGCCGAGGCGGCGAGGCGCTTCTACGAGGCCGCGCCGTGGCGCCATCTCACAGACGAGGACCTGATCCATGTGGAAGCTCCCGAGTTGCAATCCGGACTCAATCACGTAACGGTCCTCGGCGCCGCCGGACACACATTTGGACTCGGCTTCTTCGAATCCACCGCGGACCACACTGAGGTGCGGCAGTCGCCTGGGCCGGAGCACCTCCTGGCGCGGACACGGTGGTCGCTCTTCTATGGGCCAATATCGGAATTGCCCTTCGGCGACGCGGATCTCTGGGAGGATCACGGCCTGCCGGTTGCGGGAGACGAGGCATCCACCCTGGGATTCCAACCCGCGTGATTCGACAAGACCATCCGAGGCGTCCCTGTGTTTACATCCAACGTGCAGTGGGAACAGGAGAATCAGGACGGCGCGCCCCCGTGCTGCTGTGAGGATTACGGTTGGGCGTACCCGTCAATCATTGAGACACCATCGGGGGCCCTTGGGTGACGAGTAGTCTACTCACACTGGCCGATCTCATGTCGACGACCGCGTTCACCATCAGCGGGAGGGATACGGTCGCGTCTGCCATTCGCATCCTCCGCGAACAGCGGCGTCACGTGTTGCCGGTGGCTGTTGACGATCAGTTCGTCGGGGTCGTCACCGCCTTTCAGCTCTTAGGAGAAGCGCCCGACCGTCCAATCGCCGAATTAATGCAATCGGGAATTGAGCCGGGGACGCCCAACATGTTGCCGAGTGAGGGACACCGGCTGCTGACGCGCCATGGGCTCGACCTGCTGCCGGTCACCGAAAACGGACGCGTCGTCGGGGTGGTGTCCTCCGCGGCGATCCTGGGGGCGCTCAACCAGCAAACGGACTCGTTGACCGGCCTTCCGTGGGCCGTGTTGCTCCGGACGTGGGCCCGAGACGCCTTGCTGGAAGAGCGCGAAATCGCGATTCTGTTCATCGATCTCGACAATTTCTGGCTGGTGAACAAGGTCAACGGCCATGTCGCGGGTGACGATTGCCTGCGAGCCGTGGCGCGCTGCCTCATGACCTGCGTCGATCGCAGGCATGATCTCCTGTGCCGCTATGGCGGTGACGAGTTCGCCATCGGTACGACCCGCCGGGGCGCCGAGCTCGAGGCGCTGGCCCGCCGCGTTCGCGAGGCCGTGGACGTGTCGTGTAACCTGAAGGGCCTGCCGCACCGTGTGCGGGGGAGCGTGGGGGTTGCCGGCGGCCGGCGGGTGGCCAGTCGAGCGGCTACCCACATCGCGTCGCTCGTCGAGGACCTCATCGCGCAGGCCAGCATGGGCTCTACCCTGGCGAAGGGCTCGGAGCGATGGGAGACTACCGCCGCCCGCACGCTGCACCCTGGCACGGCGCCGATGGGGACGCGGCCGCGCGAGGCCCGCTGCCGCCTCGTTGATGTCGTGGTCGCACCGGGCGATCAGGGCCACCCGGCGGCCACCGTGACGCTCGAACTGGGGCGGCGGCTTGTGAAACGGACCACTACGGTGAACCGGCACACGAGGGATCTGGACGGGGCGGTCGCCGCCTCGACACTGGGGGCGATCATGGACCTCATGGGTCCCGGTCACACCTTCTCCGTCCACGACCACAGGAGCGTCAGCGCGGCCGACGGCACTCGCATCGCCGTGGTCATCGTCCAATCGAAAGAGACGTTGGAGCGGTGGGTGGGCGCCGCCATCGCCGCGCGCGGTGTCGACGCGGCCGCCCGGGCAACGCTGGATGCCGTCAACCGTCGAATTGCGCGGGGCCTGGGCGACCTGCTGCGATTGCAGGTGTCAAAGTCAGCCGCTACGTGAACGACGCCCTCACGGGCGCGTAAGAGCGAGTTCATTTTTCACCCACGTGGAACCGTTACCCGGCTTCCCTCAGCGTGTGTGCGCGGTCTTCGGCATCCTTCGCCCGTCGTTCCTGAGGGCCGCCCCGGCTAGTCGACGCCTGCGGCGGGCATGAAAATCGTTGGTGTCCGCATCTCTCGCGTGGGACCGGGAACACTCAATGCCGATGGGTGAGCACATCAGCACGCAGCGCCAAGGCAGATACGTCTACGACATCTTTGTCGCCGGGTCCGGCGGGCATTGGGAATGGCAGGTGGCCAGATTGCTCGCGTCCGCGTCGTCCGTTCGCGGCCCCTCCGTTGCCGATGGTCTGGCGCGCAGCCGGGATGACGCGATCACAGCGGCACAGGCGGCATGCCGGAACGCAATGGAAAAGAACCGCGCCTCGGACTGGAGGCCATGACCGCGGCGCGGTGACCGGCTAGGTCAAGGTTGGCCGGTTATGTAAGGTTGGCCGATTATGTTAAGGTCGTAGTCCGGACGCGAGCGCGATTGTGATGAGGGCCACCGCGGCGAAAGCGGCCTGAAGTAGCTCCAAGCGGTACCGTCGAGCGTCTTTGACCTCGCCCGGAGATAGGGTACGCCCGCGCGCGGTGCTCCGCGAACGATTATAGTGAGGCCGCTCCCAGTTGGTAATCATTGCGGTCCCACCCTCCGATTCCCCCGCATCCAAGCCTTACCCCAAAACTACCGACCTCGTATTTGGCGGAGGCTCCTCGCCCTATGCCGCCCATGACGCGCGGCGGCGCGGTACTGAGCGTCCGTGCATTGCTCCTCGTGGGTATGACGCTTTCATCGGGTTTCACGCGCTCTCCGGCTCGCACACACACAATCCGGGGCGTCACCGCCCGCGTCGGAGGTTTGGCCCATACCGCTACGTCGTTTGCTCGCGCGCTTCAATCGACGCGTGACGAATCATGTCGTGCGGCCCGCGGCGCGGTACCTGCCCGGCTTCGGCGTCGTGGTGCACACGGGCCGCAAAACCGGCCGCCGCTATCACACGCCGGTAAACGTCTTCCGCCGCGACGGCGGCTACGTCATCGCCCTGACTTATGGCCCTGACGCGGATTGGGTGCGCAACGTTCGGAGCGCCGGCGGGTGCACCCTGGAGACCCGGGGGCGCGCGCTGCGGCTCACACGGCCGCGGCTGTACCGCAGCGATGAGCACCTCGATGGGCCGTTGTCCCTGCGCGCGGTGGGAAGGCTCGCGAGCGTCGCATACTTCCTGGACCTGACAGAAGACGGCGCAGCGGACGAGACGCAAAGGCGGAGCGCGAGCTAGGCGCAGCCGTATTCGACGCTCTCCAGTGCCGCGTCTAACGTGGGGAACACCGGCAGAATCTGGTCCACGCCGAGAATCCGGAAGATCTTCTGTATCGCTGGTGAGGAGCTTACCAGCGCGAACCGGCGGCGCAATTGTGTGACCGCCCGGTGCGCCTCCAGCAACGCTTTGATCCCGGAAGAGTCGATGAACCGGAGTTCCTGGAGATCTACGACGACGTGCTGCTCCGCCTGAGCGGCGGTCCGCAGCTGCGCCTGTACGGATGCCGCGTCCGCCCGGTCCAGTTCTCCGATGAGCACAAGAACTGTCGTCGCGGCCACGCGCTGCGACTTCCAGTGCAGGTGCTCCAAGGTGAACGCTCCGGATGTCCGTGGTGGCGGCCGCGGCCGGGCCGCGTCGACCTGCGCACCGCCGCCGTTCATGCCGCGCCGCGATGGAACAGCCAGAGGTGGTTGTAGCACCCCGCTAAGTAAGACTTGCGCAGAAGTCATTCGATTTTTGTGAAGAACGGCGAAGACCGGTGTGCGATGGTGGGCTTGGCTTCGCTACGGTTCGCCGCTCCGCCCCGCGCAGGATGACGACGAAGGCCGTCGACCCGGGTTGGCCTCGAAGCGCCGCGATCGTGTCGGCCACCATCGCGTGTAGAGCGAAGGAACCTCCTTGCTCTGCGTCTGTCTTCGCGGGGTTCGGGGAAGTGTACGCGCTATGATGCGGCGGGCCGACGGCGAGGGCGGATTCTGGACGGGCGTCCTCGCCGGCGCGGGCGCCACCCTCGTGCTGTTTGTCTCTCGCGCGGCCTGGGGCATTCCGATGCCGCAGGAGGCGCTGGGTGAGCGGATCGTCCGGATGCTCCCCGACGCAGTCTTCACGCTCCTTCTGGCCGAACTGCAGCATCTGGCCAAACCGGCCGGCTTCGCATTGGCCGTTGCGCTCAGCCTGGCCGGCTTCGGCGCCGGCGGCGCGCTCTACGCGTGTGTGGCTGGAAGGAGCCGGCGGCCGGTCCCGTTTCTCGGGCTTGTCGCGGCCGCGGGGACGTGGCTGGTTCTCGCGGACATCGTGCTGCCGCTGCTCGAAGGAGGAACACTCGGCGAGCCCCTCACCATAGTCGTACCGGCGGGGCCCTGGCTCGCCATCGCGAGCGCCGTCTATGGACTCTTGCTGGCGTACCTGCGTGCGCCCCCGCACGCACCAGATCAGGCGCGCTCACAGCATCCCACGCGCGCCGTGGTTGAGGCATCGATGTCCCGTTCGGATCGTGCGCGCTTCCCCGCCGCTTCCGGCGGGACCTTCGGCCGGCGGGGATTGCTCCGGCGGTCCGGGCTCGCGCTGGTGCTCGCGTCGCTGGCCTCTCGGGTCGGTACCGGGTCGCCCCCGCGCCGGCCCCGTCAGGCCGCGGTGCCGTCTGGTGCCCGTGGCGCGGCGCCCCAACCGTTCCATCTGATCCGGGGGATGCCCGGCGAAGTCACGCCGAGCGCGCGTTTCTTCCAGGTCTCCAAAAACTTCCCGTTCGACCCTGTCGTCGACGTGGCGGCGTGGTCGCTCGCGATCACCGGACGTGTGGCCACGCCGCTTCGGCTGTCGTATGCGCAATTCGTCGCGGCGGCGGCTCCGGTAGAGCGCTATCAGACGCTCGAGTGCGTCGGCAACCCGGTGGGCGGCGACCTCATCGGCACCGCGCGCTGGAAGGGCGTGCGGGTTCGGGATCTCCTCTCGCTGGCCGGGGTGCGGGACTCCGCGACGGCGATCGTGTGGCGAAGCGCCGACGGCTATTCCGAATCCGTGCCGCTCAGCGTGGCGATGGATCCCGAGTCGCTGCTCGCCTACGCCATGAACGGACGGCCGCTGCCGAGACAGCACGGAGCGCCCGTGCGCGTGCTTCTTCCCAACCGGTACGGGATGAAGCAGCCCAAGTGGCTGACCGCCGTGGAGGTGGCGGAGGCGGGGTCCTTGGGACGTTGGGAGCGTCTACGCTTTACGAACCCGGCGATCGTCAAGATCTCCAGCGCTTGTCTTGCGGAGACACAACGCGTCGGAACAGTGCAACTCGGCGGTTGGGCATTTGCCGGCCGGCGCGGCATTGCGAACGTGGAGATCAGCGCGGACGGCGGCGCGACGTGGCTCGCGGCGGCGGTGAAGCCCGCGCTCGGGGAGAGCTGCTGGCAGTTCTGGTCGGCGGAGTGGACGCCGCCGGGTCCGGGCGAGTATCTCGTCACCGTGCGCGCGCGCGACGGGACGGGCACCCTCCAGCCGGGACGCCGGCGCAGGATGCCGGACGGCGCCGAAGGCTATTACGAACTCCCGGTTCGAGTGCGCGGATAGGGCGCGCCGCCCGCCCCGCGGCGTTCAGATCGTCAGGGCTTGGGATCCGGCACCACGCCGGTGAGCAGCCACCGGACTTTCGCCCGCAGGTCCTCCGGATTCGGCACCCAGAAGTCGAGGCGCTGCTTTGCCAGGGCATCGTAGAGCACGGCCGAGCGGCCGTCGATCGACTCCGTGCTGATCTGCTCGGGCTTGAGCGGCTGCATGCGCTGGAACCAGGCGAGGACCTGCGACGAGGTAAGATCCGTCAGCACGTCCGCGCGCGCCGCCTGAACGATGAGCGGCAGGTGCATCATGACGGACGGCTTGTGAGTCTGCGCAACGGCCGACCGCAGGAACAGCTGCTGCCGCCGGATGCGGCCGATGTCGCCGTCCTGGTCGTGCCTGAATCGCAGATATTGTTCCGCCTTCGCGCCGTCGAGCACCTGATACCCCGGGAACAGATTAATGTAGAGGCCCTGTTCCCGGTCCGTGTAGACCATGCGCTTCTCAACCGTGATGGGAACGCCGCCGATGAGGTCCACGATGTGCCGCATGGCCGGAAGGCTGAACACGACGTAATGCGCGATCGGGACACCGAGCAGCCGGACGGTCGCCGCGCGCGCCCGGCCGATGCCGCCGGTCGCGTACGCGTGCACGAGCTTGGTGATCCCCACGCCCGGCATCATGACGTCGATGTCGCGCGGCACACCGAGGATCCGCACGCGGTGGTGGGCGTCGTCCCAGTGAATCACTTCGATCGTGTCGGTGCGCAGGCGGTCCTGCGTCAGGCCGACGACGAGAAACCGCGCGTCGCCGCGGGGGATGGATGACGGCTGCAGCGTCGCTTCCGGGCGCGGCGCCTGCTGCACCGCGGGAGGCCACGGCAGGAAGAAAGCCGCCAGAATGATGGCCGCCGCGGCGATCCAACCGAAGATCCGTAGGATGGTGTGTATCATCAGGTTACAATCACTAGTGTCACGTCAGACCGATACCGTTTCGCCTATCCGCGCGTGATACCCTGCGCCGAGATGGTGAGCCACAAAGTCGGATCGCCGGTCCCCGTGCCCGGCCGAGCGGCGGCCCCGCCGGTATTAAGGGGAGGCGGCCGGCGTGGCGACGCGGTTTCTCATCGGGACATCCGGATGGAATTATGCCCATTGGCGGCGCCGCTTCTACCCCGCGCATCTGCCGTCCGAGGCGTGGCTCGGCTATTACGCGGCGCACTTTCCGACGGTGGAAATCAATTACACATTCTACCGGCTCCCCGCCGCGCCGGTGTTCTCCTCATGGCGCCGGGCTGTCCCGGCGTCATTTGTCTTTGCCGTCAAGGCGAGCCGGTTCATCACCCATATCAAGCGTCTCCGGGCCGTCCGCCGTTCCGTGCGGCTGCTGCTTAGCCGGCGCACGCCGTGCGCACGGCGCCCTTCGTCTACGTGCGGTTTCACGGCGCCGGCGCGAGCGGCCGGTACGGCGAGGCCGGGCTTCGGCATTGGGCGGAACCGTCTACGCGCGATCGGCGACGGCGCGCACACGGCGTACATCTACTTCAACAACGACTGGCGGGGCTACGCGGTGCAGAACGCCGCCCGCCTCACGGAGTTGCTGTGCTGACAGGTCGGTTGTTATACTGTGACTCGGCCGGACGGCCCCATCGTCTAGAGGCCTAGGACGCGGCCCTCTCAAGGCCGAAACGGGGATTCGAATTCCCCTGGGGCCACCAGTACCCGGCGGTCGGCTCTGCTATGGCTCCTGAGTCAGGGTCGTCGACGGGTCCAATTTCCGGTGATCGCGGAACGGGCTCGAGTCCAGGCTGCCCCGGCCCGACGTAAACGCTTCAACCGCACGAACGAACGCGTCAACCTTCGCCGCGTCGCCCCACTTGATCGCATCCCCGAGCAGCTTGATCATGTCGGATTGAATCCTGGCCTGCTGCTCGTCTCCGAGGCGTTGAATTTCGGCCTTGCGGACCTCGGGTGCCACGGCGATGGAATTCGCGATGCTCAAGATCGTGGCCATCAGTTTCTCGAAGTGTTCTCCGACGGTTCGCTCGGTCACCGCCGCGCGTTCGCTGACCGTGGCCAGCGTCGTCAACGTCCGCTCATGATTGATGCGCGATTCCCGCACGGACGCGATCGCGAACCAGATCGCAACGATGGCCAGCGTGATGGCGGCGACATTCGCGCCCAACGACAGCATGTCGAGATTGCTCACGCGGCGATCCCCCGCAGCACAAGACGTGTCGGCGTAATGCGGCTTCGATGACGCCCGCGCAGGTCCTTCGTTGCTCCGGGACCCGCGAGGGGCGAGACTGTTCAGGAGCGTTTGTACTGCCGTTTCATGTCCTCCCACCGCCGCCGCGCCTCGTCCAACAAGCGTTCGCCTATATAGAGGTGAAAGACTCGCGCGGACACGGACTCACGGAGGACCGAGTCCAGTTCGGCGGGCGTCCGGATCATGCGGTGCGCGTTTCCCCCCATGCGTGTAAGCCACTCGGCCTCGGCCTCGTCGCGGTAGCTGACTTTGGCCGAGTTCCATTCCTCCCAGTCGTTGAAGTCGAGGAGATGCAGATTGCCGGCAAGCGCCCGGGCCCGAAAGAACCGTTCCGCGGCTGGGTCCATTGCGGAATTAGTCTTCCCTGCCATGGCCGTGGCGCCTCTTCTCTGGGCAAGAAAAGGGGAGGCGGCGGTTGTCGAGAATGATTCCACGCCGTTGGGGCTGTTATCACACCCGAGCACAGGCAGGGGGGCCTGGCATGCAACTACCTCAAACCGCAGATTGGGTTCCGCTTCGCGACAGTGAACGCCCGGTTCCTCCGGGCAGCACGTGGCTGGGACCCGTGGATCCGAGCGAGCCCATCATGATCACTATGCGTGTGCGCCGCGGAGTGGCGCCGAACGCCCAGTACCCGGACGGCCTGCCGGCCGGCGTGCCGCGCGACCCGGCCACGCTCCGGAAGCACGGGCTCGTGGAGCGAGAAGGCGCGGACCCCACCGATCTCGAGCGAATTCAAGAGTTCGCCAGCCAAATGGGCCTCGACATCATCGAGCTGAGCCCCACGCGGCGCAGCGTGGTCCTGTGGGGCACGGCGGCGGCCATCGCCGGCGCGTTCCGGGTGAAGCTCGCCCACTACAATTATGCGGGCAAGGTCGGCCGCGCGCAGATCGGCGCGGTCTATCTCCCGCCGGCGGTCGCGCACATCGTGGAGGACGTGTCCGGTCTGGACGACGGCGTCCCCGATGCGATCCCGGCCCCAACCACGCCGGCCAAAGCGGCGCGCATGACCCCGCGGCAGGCCGCCATCCCGCTCCTGGCGTTTGTGGTCGGAGGCGCCCTCAGCATCGCATTGTTCAGGCTCCACGCGTCGGAGCGGTCCGCCCCGCGCCGGACGAGTCCCGCCGCACAGGTCCCCGCGGCGCAGGTTCCCACAGCGCAGATCCCGGCGACGCGGCCCGCGCCGGCCGCCGCTCCGGCAGCGCCGCGCGCGACGGTGCACGACCTTCAGATGGCCGAGCTCGAGGCGGAGGCGTGGAAGTTGCTGGATGCAGGCCGTCTTCGGGACGCACAGGACGATTTTCTGAGAGTGCTGACGCTCGATCCCAACCGGCGTAACTCGATGCGGGGGCTCGTCGCAGTGCGGCGAAAGATGGCCGGAGACAACCCCCAGGTGATACGGCAACAGGCGGCGGTGTACCAGGCCGCGATGAGACGAGGCGTCTCGACGGACGAGTACTACACTGCGCCGGCGCTGCAAACGCTCATTTCGGCGAGCCTCGCCGCGGCGCAGGAAGTGGAGGCGCAGCAGACGCCGGCGCGCACGGCCGCCGCTGGCCCGCCGCCGGCATCGTCCGTGCCGCCGTCCAAGCCCGCGACCGACCAGAGCTTGAGCAGCGGAAAATTGGCTCATGCGACCGCAACCGTCGCGAAGTCGGCGCCTGTGGAGAGAGCAGCCGCAGCCCCGCAGCCCGCCGTCCCGCCCGCCAAAGCGGCGGTCCCGCCGCCGCCTCCCGCGAAGCCGGTGCAGACACCGCCCCCTCCGGTCAAGCCGGTTGACAAGCCGGCCGTTGTAACGGCACCGCAAAGGCCGCCGGTCCAGAACGCGCCGGCCTCATCGCAACCTGTTGCGGTGGTCCAGGCGCCGCCCTCGTCCCCGGTGCCGCCGCCCGGGGCCACTGCGGCTCCGCACAGCGAGCCGGCCGCGCCCGCCCGTCTTTATATGGTTCGGATCGGTCCGATTACGGATCGCGACCGCGCAAATGCGCTCGCGAAGCAGCTCGGCGCGGGCGGATACGCGCAGGCGCAGGTTAGCCCGCAGGCGGCGTACCGTGTTCTTTCCGAACCCCTGCCGCGCCAGGCCGCTGAACATCTCGCCGCTACGCTGGCGGCGCGGGGCCTTCACGCATATCAAGAGGCGCTGACCGGCGATACGGTCCAGTTGGTCTTCGGGAGTTTCACGTCACAAAAGGACGCGGAAGCATTGTCCGCCCGCGTTGCCGCGGCCGGTTCTGACGCCTGGGTTCGCCAGGCGACGGGCTACACGCTGCACCTCGGGCCGTACCCTCAAACGGCGGTGACCGCGATCACCGACATTGTCCGTGCCGGCGCACCGGAGGCCGCCGTGGCAACCGACGGCGCGGCTGCGCAGGCCGCTCCGGCCCCATCGGCTCCGGCGCCACCGGCCCCGGCCCCTCGCGCGCCGGCGCCACCCGCGCCTGCACCCCAACCGCCCGCGGCGCCGCCGATCGTGGCCGCGCAATCACCGCCGCCTCCCGCCGCGCCGGCGTCCAACCAGTCGTATATGGTCCGGATTGGGCCCGTCACTGATCGCGACCGCGCCGCTGCGGTGGCGAAGCAACTCTCGGCCGGCGGGTTCGCTCAGGCCCAGATCACCTCTCAGGTGGGGTATCGGGTCGTGTCCGAGCCGCTGCCCCGGAAGGTGGCGGAGGATCTCATTGCCACGATGAGGGGTCACGGTTTTCACGCGTTCGTCGAACCCCTGGCGGGCGATTCGGTGCAACTCCTCTTCGGCATTTACGCGACGCAGAGGGACGCGGATGCATTGTCGAGCCGCATCGCCGCCGTGGGGTACGATGCCTGGGTCCGCTCCGGTCCGGTCTACACGCTGCATCTCGGGCCGTACCCGCAGGCATCCGTCAATGCGATTACGGGGATTGTTCGATCTGGCGCACCAGAGGCAGCCGTTACAACGGACCCACCATCCACACCATAAGGAGGGAAGGAATGCCTTCGGAAGATTTGCGCGATGAGGACAGCTACAGACAGGCGCGGACGGAACAATTTGTCCGCGACGGCGCCAAGCGTGCCGGACTCTCACGCCGCCGGTTCCTCGAGTTGGTGGGCGCCGCGTCCGGCGCCGCGGTTGCGGGCGGGATGGGCGCGCGCGCGGCAGCCGCTCAGGGCCCCGGCGAGCTTGTGGTCAAGCCGACCCCGGCGGAATTCTTCTACGATCTCGGCGCCAATAAGGAAATGCGCTGGGAAAACATGTACTCCCGGGGGTATGTGGTTCCCAACGAGTTATTCTTCGTGCGAGACCACAGCCGCACGGCGCGCGTGGATGCGGCGACCTGGCGGCTGTCCGTCGAAGGCAACGGGGTCACGAACCCGCGCCAATTCACGTACGACGAGATCGTGGGGATGCCCTCGGTCACCGTCACGCGATTCATCGAGTGCGCCGGCAACGGACGAAGCTTCTTCGAGACCACCTACGGCAATAAGGCCCAGGGCGGCCAGTGGAAGCTCGGCGCCATCGGCGTCGCCGAGTGGACCGGCGTTCCACTGCGGGAGGTGCTCGATCGGGCGGGCCTGCGGCGGACCGCGCAGGACGTGATGCCTGAGGGAGTGGATGAACTGCGCGTGCGCCGGGCGATGCCGATCGCCAAAGCGCTCGCCGACGACACGCTTCTCGTGTATGCGATGAACGGCCAGACGCTGCCGCCGGACCACGGGTATCCCCTCCGCGTGCTCGTTCCCGGTTGGGTTGGAGTGGCCAACATCAAGTGGGTCGGCCGGATCGAGGTGTCCGACAAGCCGTTGTGGTCGGCGTGGAACACGGAATCGTATGTGCTCATCGGCCCCGGATACAAACCGAGTCCTCCGGCAAAGGGCCCCGTGCTGAGCTTCCAAACGGTCAAGAGCGCCTTTGAACTGGCGTGGGACGCCCAAATTCCCGCAGGGCCGCGTCTATTGCGTGGCAGGTCGTGGTCGGGCCACAGCAAAATCCGCAAGGTCGAGGTCAGCCTGGACCGGGGGATCACGTGGCAGACGGCCCGCCTCCGGGAGCCGAACATTGGGAAGGCGTGGGTTCGCTGGGACCTCGATTGGACGGCACGCGCGGGCAGTTACAGCCTGCGTGCCCGGGCGACGGACGAACAAGGCAACGAGCAGCCGGCGGCGACCCCATGGAACGAGCAGGGATATCTCTATGGCGGGGTGGTCGGTCACCCGGTCACCGTAGTGTAAAATAAGATAGTGATCTAAAGATGAACCTCACGCGGCGCCCGCCGGCTGCATTTCATCCGCGGCGGCGGGCGCTAGGATTCCCATCTGCGCCGGCCGCCGCCCTGGGCCTTCTGGTCTTGGGGCTCGCGTTGATATTTCCGCCCGCCGGGCGAAGCGCACCGCCCACGGTGCGGCTGACCGCCGAGGAATTTCGGTTCACGCCCAAGGATGTGACCGTCCAACCCGGCGACATCTCGTTCACCGTCACGAATCGAGGCGCGATCGAGCACAATCTCACGGTGGATACTACCGGCGGCGGGCGCGTGACCCAAATCGCCATCATCGAGCCCGGCGAGACGAGATCGATCGTCGTGTCGCTGCCCCCGGGAACCTATACCGTGTACTGCAGCCTGCCCGGTCACAGGGAAGCCGGGATGGTTGGAACGCTGAAGGTGAATCCCTAGGCCGGCGGCCCCGTCAGCGAAGGCTCGGCTGGCGGGAACGCCAGCCGTCGGGCAGGTAGTGTGTTTTCCCGGTCACCATCCCGTGAAAGGCCGACAGGGCCCAGCGCATGAGGGACGCCGCGACGCTTTGCTGAATGCCCGCGGTGACGACGACCGCAAGCATGCATCCGAGGGCGAACCGGAGCCATTCGACCTTGTCCAAGCGCGAGGCGGCGCTGGCGATGCGCCCGACTTCTTCGCGGAGCCACGTCTTCTGTTCCGGGGTCAACGAGTCGAGCGCTGTCAGCCGCAGTTCCAACTCCTTCAGCCGCGTGAGCAGCACCGCCTGTTCCGGCTGCGTAAAACGGCCCTCGGGCACCGCGGTGAGTTTCTCGAGCGGGAAACTATCCCACAGGCTGGGCCCGGCTTCGCGCTTGACGTTGCTGAGCCACAGCGCCACGTACGGCAGGGTCTGTTCGCGCCAGTCGCTGGCGCTTGCCTCTTCATACAATCGATCGCTGCCGGGGGAGCACGCCACCCGGTCGCGTCCGAAGGCAAAGAAGACCTCGGGCCCTTGCGGCTTGCCCGGGGGCCGGTACAGTAGCAAATCGCCCGGGTGTGGATGCTGTGAAAAGGGCCGTGTCTCGTCCCAGCGGAACACGTACGGATCAAGGCCGTTCCGCTCGATCATCCGGAAGACTTCGTTGCCCTGCGTGGTGGTCAGCACAACGCGCGGTCTGTTCACGGCTGTATAGGTGCGCACGTGATTAAGTTCGACCTCGCTTTGCGATTCCTTCAAGCCTGGGTAAAATATTTGTTTAGTTATGGCAGGGACAGCAACCAGGCCGTGTCCTTCAAACGCGCCTCCAGGTCTGCGATGCGGAGATCCCGTTCGGCGAGTTGCTCAATCAGCCAGGCCACGTCGCGCTCGGCATCCGGAAAGTGCGACAGGTATCCGAAGCAGCGCAGCTTGCGCATGATATCGTGGAGGCGCTCGTCGTCGGTCACGCTGCTGCGGTTCCCGCCGTTCGGTAGAGCGCTCCTGCCGAACAGCGAGCGCGGGTCGCGGGTGTGTCATCCGAAACCGGCCGGGCGTGCACAACGTTAAGGTGACGATGGGCATCCGATCCGCGCATCCTTGGCACCGCCGCCGGCCGGCGCGCGCCGCGGTGCTTCTCGCCGTGGCGGGTCTGTTCGCCGGAAGTCTCCTGACGGCCTCGGCCCGCCGGGACGGCGGGTCGGCCGCGGCCGCACCGACGGCCGTGGAATCCTCCGGCCGGTCATTCGAGGTGCTGCCGGACGCACCCGTGCAGGGCGACACGCTCGTGATCATCGTGCGCGCGGCGCCGGGTTCCACGGTGGCCGTACACTTCAACGGGAGCCCGGTCGCCGTTTTCGCGGCCGGCGCGGGGCTCTGGCGCGCACTGCGCGGTACGGATCCCGACACCGCGACCGGGTCGTTTCCGGTCACGGCGACTGTGACTCCGCCGGGCGCCTCGCCGGTCACCCTCCGGCGTACGGTGACGATCGCGCCGACGCGCTTCGCCGAGCGGCATCTTACGCTCCCGACGGGCACCGTGGCGCTCATCACGCCGAAGAATCTCGCCGCCGAACGTGACGCGCTCAACACCGCGCTGTCGCGGCGAACCCCCGCGGCGATGTGGCGGGGTCCCTTCGAGGTGCCCGTCACGGGTTTGATCGACTCACCCTACGGCTACCTGGGATTCTACAACGGCGTCCGCGAGTGGTGGCACCAGGGCGTCGACTTCCCCATGCCCGCCGGGGCGCCGGTCGGCGCCGGCAACAACGGCATTGTCGTGCTGGCGCGCGCGCTCCCGCTCGGCGGGGATACGGTCATCATCGACCACGGCCAGGGCGTGCTGACGGAGTATCTGCATTGTTCCGCCTTCGAAGCGCGCGAAGGCCAGCGGGTCGCGCAGGGTGACGTCATCGCCCGCATCGGCGCGACCGGACTGGTCACCGGCCCCAGTCTCCACTGGGGACTCTTCGCGGGCGGCCACTGGGTGAATCCGCTGTTCTGGACATCGGCGCGGCCCGGACTGACCGCGCCCTGAGTCACTACACCTAGGGCCCCGGGCTAACCCTCGCGTACCAGCACGTCGATCAGGCGGGGCGTGGAGGACCGCTCTGCCAGTGCCTTCTGAAGTTCCGCGGGTTCGCCGACGATCTGCGCGGCTACGCCGAAGCCGCGGGCGACCGCGGGGATATCGATCGCCGGCGCATCCAGGTCCATGCCCACTAGGCGCTCCGGCGGCACGGGGCCTCCCTTGTAGGCGGCCATACCGGACTTCAGCACTTCATACGATCGATTGTCCACGACGAACACTGTGACCGGGATGCGATAGCGGGCCGCCGTCCACAGCGCCTGGATGGTGTACATGAGCGAGCCGTCCCCGATCGTACAGACCACCCGGCGGTCCGGCCAGGCGAGCTGAGCGCCGAGCGCCGCCGGCAGGCCGAGCCCGAGTGATCCGGCCGCCAGGCCGAAGTACGACTGCTCGGTCCGCAGCGGGAGGTATCGATCCACGATGCGGGCCGCCGTCACCGCCTCGTCCACGATCGTCGTCCGGTCGTCCATGGTCTCCCCAAGGATGCGGTAGGCGCAGGCCGCCGTCATGCGCTCCCCGGCTTTCGGCAGGGCAGCGGCCCGCCGCCAATCCTCTTCCCGCTTCGCGCGCTGCGCCGCGACGGCCGTCCGGCGCGGGGCCGCCAGCCCCCGCTGCGCGTCCGTGAGCCGGTCGCCGAGCCGGCCGGCGATCTCGGCGAGCGATGCGCCCACGTCGCCCACGGCGCCGATCGTCGGCACGATGTTCTTGCCGAGCTCCCATGGGTCGGGATCGATGTGGATCACGGCGGTCCGCGCGGCCAAATTGACCGGCGGGGTGTAGAGCAGTCCGGCGAATTTCCGGGCCCCGGCGAGGAGCACCGCGTCGGCCGCGCCGAGTTCGGCTTGAATCTGCGGCAGCGCCAGCCCGACCATGCCGAGATACTGCGGATGATCCGTGGGAAAGGCCGAGCGGGTGGGGAGGCGCTCCGCGTAGACGCGCGCGCCGGTGGCATCCGCGATCCGTACGAGCGCCTCGCGTGCCCGCGCCGTCGCGGCGCCGCCGCCGACCACCAGCACGGGATCGCGCGCCGCCGCAAGGACCGCGGTGATCCGCTCCAGCACGGCCGGCGCCGGTTGGGTATCCGCGGCGAGTTCAAACCACGGCGCGGGTCCGGGCACCTCGCCGTCGAGACAATCCATCGGCAGCCCTAGAAAAACGGGCCCCGGGGGCGGCGCGGCCGCCGTCTTGAAGGCGCGGGCCAGCGCCGCCGGCACGTCTTCGGGGGCACGCGCTTCGTACGACCATTTCGTGTACGGCGCCGCGAGGCGCGCGAGATCGCTCCAGAGCGCCGGTTCCTGGAGAATCATGCGCGTGTCGACCTGCCCGGCCGTCACGACGAGGGGCACTTTGGCGCGATAGGCGTTGAAGATGTTGCCGAGCCCGTTCGCGAGTCCCGGCGTGATGTGAAGGTTGATAAAGGCCGGCTCGCCCGTGGCCTGCGCGTATCCGTAGCCCATCCCGACCGGGACGGCATCCTGCAGGGCCAGCATGTACGTGATGTCGGGATAGTCGGCGAACATCTCCATGAAATTCAGTTCGGTCGTCCCGGGATTGCCGAAGACGTGGCGCACCGGACGCGCGCGCAGCATCTCGAAAAGGGCGGCCTTGGCGAGCACGGCGTCTATCTCCGCTTGAGGTAGATCGCTTCCAGGCCCTGGCGGGTGAAGTCGGGCCGCCGGCAGTAGGCCAGGATCTCCTGCTCCGATTGATTCACGCGCTCCACGGCGTCGTCGAGCCGGCCGGCGACGTCGTGCGGGATCGCGAGCACGCCGTGCCGGTCGGCGTGCAGCAGGTCGCCGGGCCGCACCGGCAGGCCGTCCACTTCGACGGCCGGGCCGATCTCGACGAGATGGACGTACGCGCGGGAAGCGACGACGCTCCCGGCGAAAAAGTGAAACCCGAGCGACCGAACTTCGTCGAGATCGCGGACCGCGCCGTTCGTCACCGTGCCGACACAGCCCAACGCGTGATGGATCGTGCTCTGCACCTCGCCCCAGAACGCGCCGATGCCGGGCGGGTCATCGAGGTCCTGGATCACGACGATGCGCGGCGCGGGCGTCGCTTCGATGGCGTGCCACAGCGCCGCCCGCCGCGCGGCGGCATCGGGCGGCGGGGGAGTCCCCGCGCGGCACGTCGCGGTGACGGCGTACCCGACCATCGGCCCGAGATCCGGGAACAGACAGCGAATGTGCCCGGCCGTGAAGCCCGCGGTCTTTGGCCGGACGTTGAACGTCTCGATCGCATTGGACAGCGTCGGGGTCGTGTAGGTGCGGAGCCGGGCGAGCGCGTCGGCTCCGAGCGGCTGGGGCATTCCTGCCTCCGTCTCTCGTGTGATCCCGCCGCCGGCGGGATGCGTGCATCCCTTCTGGCGGCCGTTCGGCGGAACCTGCCTGCGGCCGCGAGGGCGTAGAGGCGAACGCGATGGCGCAGTGGCAGAAGAACCTGTACGCGCTGTGGGCCGCCCAGTTTATCGCCATGGTCGGCCTCACGCTCGTCGTGCCCTTCATGCCGCTCTACATCAAGACGCTCGGCGTGCCGCGGCTCGACGACATCGAGCGGTGGAGCGGTCTGCTGTTCGCCGCGCCCTTTCTCGCGCAGACGCTGATCGCGCCGGTGTGGGGCGTGCTCGGGGACCGGTACGGGCGCAAGCTCATGGTGCTGCGGGCGCTGTTGGGCATCGGCGTCACCAACATGCTGGCCGCGGCCGTCGGCGCGGTGTGGCAGCTGCTAGGGCTGCGCATGGCGCAGGGCGGGGTGAGCGGCTTCGTCGCGGCGTCGAACGCGCTGGTCTCCTCGTCGATTCCGCGCGACCGCCTCGGGACGGCAATGGGGATTTTACAATCGTCACTCACCGCGGGAGGCATCATCGGCCCGCTCATCGGCGGGGCACTCGCCGACGCCATCGGCTTCCGCTGGGTCTTCATCGTCAACGGCCTGTTGTGCTGGGTGGCCGCGGGCGTCGTCCTGGGCGCGACCCGCGAGCCCGCGGTGGCGCGCCGGCGGGAGCGCGGCCCCGGGGTCCGTGAGAACATCGCGTACTTTCTCGGCTCGCCGGTGCTCCGCACGGTGGGTCTCCTGCTGTGCACCAGCAACCTCGCCGTCATGGCGGTCGAGCCGATCTTCCCGGTCTTCGTGCAAACCCTCGGCGTGCCGGAACCGCGCGTGGCCACGGTCGCCGGCGTCCTCTTTTCGGTGACAGGCTTCGCATCGATGCTCGGGGCCGCGGTCTGGGGCCGTGCCTCGGACAGGCTCGGAGAAGGCCGCGTGCTCGTCATCGTGCTGTGGGGCGCGAGCGTCGCCTATGTGGCGCAGGCCGCGGCGCAAGGGCCGGTCGCGCTCTTCCTTCTGCGCGCGGCCTTGGGCCTGGCCGTCGGAGGGCTCATGCCGCCGCTGTACGCGATCGTCGCGCGCCACGCGCCGCCGGAGCGGCTTGGGGGGATCATGGGGCTGACGAGCAGCGCCATCATGGTCGGCAACCTGGTCGGGCCGATCGCGGGCGGATTGTTCGCGGCGGCCGCGAACATCCGGCTCGTGTTCGTCGCTGCCGGCGCGGTGCTGGCCGTTGCGGCGCTGGCCACACGGGGACTCGCGCCGGCGATGGCGACCTCCGCGCGGCGGGCAACCGAAACCGGGTAGCCGGTGCGGCCTGTCCGAACGTCCGGGCGGACCAGGTGCGCCGGGACGGTCCCGAGGCGGCGCCGTGGTGGTTCTAATGTGGTCGTTCTTATATGGAAACGATGGTGCGTGGAGGCGCGTATGGACCTTCGGCCGGGACAGCTTTGGGTGAGGGCGGCGCGGGCCGCCGACGTCCGCGCCGCCGGACGGCTCGCGGTGCATCTCGACGGTCATGCCGTCGTGCTGTTTGCGTGGGACGACCGGCTCTACGCGGTGGATAACCGGTGTCCCCATATGGGCTTTCCGCTTGACCGCGGGACGGTGGCCGACGGGATCCTGACGTGCCACTGGCATCACGCCCGCTTCGACCTGGCCGGCGGCGGCACGTTCGACCAGTTCGCCGACGACGTCCGGGCGTATCCCGTCGACGAGCGGGACGGCGACGTCTACGTGGACCTGTCGCCGCGCGGCGATCCCCGCGCCCACCACCGCCGCCGGCTGCGCGACGGCCTCGAGCGCGACATCCCCCTCGTCATCGCCAAGGCGGCGCTCGTGCTCGCCGGCGACGGTGCGGGCTCGCGCATCCCCCCTGGCGGGGACCTGAGGCCGCGAGATCGTCCCACGCCAGACGGGGCGGGCTCGCGCATCCCCCCTGGCGGGGACCTGGGGCCGCGAGGCCGTCCCGCGTCGGAAGGGACGACCGAGGCCGTCCGCGTGGGGCTGGAGTTCGGGACGAAATACCGCGCCGGCGGATGGGGCCAGGGTCTCACGATCCTCACGTGTTACGCTAATCTTTTGCCGCATCTCGCGGAGACGGACCGGGCGTGGGCCCTCTATCAGGGATTGAGCGCGGTTGCCCGCGACACCGCCGGAGTGGCGCCGCGTTTTGCGCTCGCGCCGCTCCCCGACAGCGGCGTGGAGATCGAACGGCTCGCCGCCTGGTTCCGGCGGTTTGTCGAAGTCCGCGATGCGGAAGGCGCCGAACGCTGCATCGTCTCCGCCGTGCGCGCCGGGGCCGACGGCGCGGCGCTCGCGCGCATGCTGTTCGCGGCCGCAACGGATCACCGGTTCATCGACATCGGACACGTCCTGGATTTCACGAACAAGGCCTTCGAAGCGCTCGATCTCACCGGCTGGGCGCAGGCGGAGCCGGCGCTCGCGAGCCTCGCCACGCCCTACGCAACGGCCGACCGAATGGAAGAATCCAACGAATGGCGCCATCCGATTGATCTCGTCACCATCGTCGAGACGGCGGCCGGCGCACTGCCCGCGGCCCTCGAGCAAGGCGCCCGCCGCCGGGACGAGGACGGCGGTGCGGACGGCCGCCGGACGCCGGCTGCACGCGGCCGCGTGGCGCTCGCCCCCGTGCTGCTCGGCGACGACCCGCAGGCGATCGCCGACGCGCTCCTCGAAGCGCTGCGCGACGGGATCGATCCCGCGGACCTCGCGGCCGCGGTCGCCTACGCCGCGGCGCTGCGGATCGCGCGTTTTCCCCCGTCCAACGAATTCAGCGATTGGGATACGGCGCTGCACACGTTCACCTTCGCCAACGCCGTAGAGCAGGGGCTCCGCCGGAGCGGCTCCGTGCCGCTGCTGCGCGGCGTCTTCGATGCCGCGATGAGCGTGTACCTCGATCGGTTCCTCAACGTTCCACCGGCGCGCCTTCCGGATCCGGATCCCGAGGCGCCCCGGGACATCCTTCGGGAACTCGCCGGAACGCTCGACCGCCAGCAGCAGACCGCGGCCGCCGCCCGGCTCGTGACGACCTACCTGTCCCGCGGAGACGACGTGCCAGGGCTCCTAGCCGCCCTCGGTCATCTGCTCGTTCGTGAAGACCGCAATTTCCATACGATCCAGATGGTCGAGGCCGCCGTCCGGCAGCACGCCGGCCTCACGGGCACCGCGGCGGGCACGCACGTGCTCGTGGCGGCGGTCCGGTACCTCGCCGCCCACGCACCTACCGTGCGGGCGCAGGGTCAGACCTTCGAGATCGCGCGCCGCCTGCACCGGGGCGAGCGTCTCTTCGAAGAGGAAGAATGACGCGTCGGAGGCGATAGTTCCGTTACATAGGCCCGAGATGATGAGACCGACTTATCCGCCGGAGCGGAGCCGGGCCGGCGATTCTGGGCAACGCGAAAAAGGAGGCGAGGCCGTGAGAGGGTGGGGGGTAGTACTGCTGGTCGTCTGTGTCATCGCGTTGGGAGCGCCGCCGTCGCACAGCGCGATGATGGGGACAGACCTTGTCGGGTCGATCAAGACGCAACTCAAGACGGCGACGTTCCACGCGGGAGAACTCGCGCAGAAGGGCGCGCTCCCCGCGACCAAACTTCACCTGCAGCACACCGTCAACTGCCTGGAAGGCCCGTCCGGCCCGCACTACGTGCAGGCGGCCGGGTATCCGTGCCAGAACCAGGGCCACGGCATTCTGCCCGACCTCCACGCGGCGGTGGCGACCGGCGTCCCCGGCTCGCAGGCCGCGCTCGAGGACGCGCAGATCGCGCTCAACCTCGCGATGCAGGCGCAGGGCATGTCCGACGTCGCCGAGGCGCAGCCGTGGGCGCACGTCGTGGCGGAGTATCTCGCGAAGGCCTCTAGCGATCTCGGCATGTAAGGCGGTGTCACGAGGGGGGGATCGGCGCCGGTGCTGATCCACCCCCTCGTCGTGCATTTTCCGATCGCGCTGTGGCTCACCGCCGCGTTCTTTGATGTCCTCGCCTGGCGGCGGCCCGACCACCCGACGTTCCGCGATACCGCCTACTGGCTGATGGGACTCGGCGTCCTGGGCGCGCTCGTGAGCATCGCGGCGGGCTGGATGGATCTCCTGAATCTCGAAGCGCAGGGCGTGGGCACCGGGGTACTGACGCGGCACTGGCCCCACAGCCTTCTCGCCTACCTTGCGACCGCGCTGTTTCTCGCGCTGTTTCTGTGGCGCTGGCGCACCGGCAACGCGACGCCCGCCTGGGGGCTCGCCGTGTCGGTGACCGCGGCCGTCGCGGTCGGCGTCACCGGCTACCTCGGCGGCGACATCCGGCAGGTCATGTAGTCCCCGCTCCGGCCACTACCTCTTCGCATCGTTTTCAGGTAACATGATGTGAGGCTCCGGCGGGCGTCCCGAAGGGACTAGCCGGCGGTATGCGCCGGTGTCGCCGGGGCCTTCGCCTATGACGGACGCCTACGACCCGAAAGCCATCGAACAGAAGTGGCAGACGCGCTGGGAAGCGGACGGGCTCTATCGCGTCCGCGACGAAGCCTCGCGGCCGAAGTTCTACTTCGTCACGATGTACCCATATCCGAGCGGCGATCTGCACATCGGGCACTGGTACGCGATGACCCCGTCGGACGCCAAGGCCCGATTTCTCCGCATGCGCGGCAGCAACGTGCTCTTCCCGATGGGCTTCGACGCGTTCGGGCTGCCGGCTGAGAACGCGGCGATCAGCCACGGCATCCACCCGTACAAATGGACGATCGCCAACATCGAGCGGATGCGCACGCAGCTGCGCTCGATGGGGACGATGTTCGATTGGTCCCGTGAAGTTGTGACCTGCCTGCCGGAATACTACGTCTGGAATCAGTGGTTCTTCCTGAAGTTCTTCGAAGCCGGGCTGGCCTACCGGGCGATGGCGGCGGTCGACTGGTGTCCGAACTGCAACACCACGCTGGCGCGCGAGCAGGTCATCGGCGCGGACCGGGTGTGCGAGCGCTGCGGCACGCCGGTGATCAAGAAGGACCTGGAGCAGTGGTTCTTCCGGATCACGCGCTACGCCGATGAACTCCTCGACTTCAGCAAGATGCGGTGGCCCGAACGCGTCGAGACGCTCCAGCGCAACTGGATCGGCCGCAGCGAAGGCGCGGAGATCGTCTACACGAGCGAGCAGGGCGACCCGATCACGGTGTTCACGACGCGGCCGGACACGCTGTTCGGGGCGACCTTCCTCGTGCTGGCGCCGGAGCACCCGCTGGTCGAGAAGCTCACGACACCGAACCACCGCGCCGAAGTCGCGGTCTACGTGCAGCGTGCCCGGCGGCAAACTGAAATCGAACGCCTCGCCGAGGACCGGGAGAAAACGGGCGTCTTCATCGGCGCCTACGCCCGGCATCCGCTCAGCAACGCGCGGATTCCCATCTACATCGGCGACTACGTGCTGCTGTCCTACGGCACCGGCGCCATTCACGCCGTCCCGGCGCACGATACGCGCGACCGGGAGTTCGCGAAGAAGTACGGGCTGCCGATTCCGACCGTCATCGCGCCCCCCGATTGGGACGGCAAGCCGCTGCGGGAAGCCTACACGGGCGCGGGGACCATGGTGAACTCGGGCCCCTTCGACGGGACGCCGAGCGACGCTGGCCGGCGGCGCGTGACGGAGGCCCTGGAACGGGCGGGGCGCGGCCGCGCCGCGGTGACGTACCGGCTGCGCGACTGGCTCATCAGCCGCCAGCGGTACTGGGGCACGCCGATCCCGATCATCTACTGCGGGTCCTGCGGCGCGGTACCCGTGCCGTACGAGGATCTGCCGGTGCGGTTGCCCGAAGACGCCGAGTTCCTGCCGACCGGGGAGTCCCCGCTCAAGTACCACGAGAAGTTCCGGAAGACCACGTGTCCGAAATGCGGCGGGCCCGCCGAGCGGGAGATCGACACGATGGACACGTTCGTCGATTCGTCGTGGTACCAGTATCGGTACCTCAGTCCGCACGACGCCGCGCGGCCGTTTGATCCGGCGGAGGGCCGGCGCTGGCTTCCCGTGGACCAGTACACCGGCGGCATCGAGCACGCCGTGCTGCACCTCATGTACACGCGGTTCTTCACGAAGGCGATGCGGGATCTCGGACTCGTCGATTTCGACGAGCCGATGCTGCGGCTGTTCAACCAGGGGATCATCCTCGGCCCGGACGGCAACCGCATGAGCAAGTCGCGCGGAAACGTCGTGAACCCGGACGACTACGTGGGCACGGCGGGCGCGGACACCGTGCGCGCCTACCTCATGTTCATCGGGCCGTGGGACGGGGGCGGGCCGTGGAATCCGCGCGGCATCGAAGGCGTCCACCGTTTTCTCAATCGCGTCTGGCACCTCGTGCTGGACGACGCCCCGGGCGGCGCGCCGCGCGGCGCGGGGCCGGACCGTGCCGGGGACGGCGCCGGCGTGGACGGCGCCGCGAACGCGGTGCACCGCGCCACCCATCAGACGCTCAAGCGCGTGACCGAGGACCTCGAGGCGTTCCGCTTCAACACGGCGATCGCGGCGCTGATGAGCTACACCAACCGGCTCGCCGAGCTGCGCGCCGAGGGCGCGGTCGGAACACCGGCGTGGCGCGACGCCATGCGAACGCTCGTGCTGATGCTCGCGCCGATGACCCCGCACATCGCCGAGGAATTGTGGGCGCGCCTCGGCCTGCCGTACAGCGTGCACCGGCAGGCGTGGCCCGCGTGGGACCCCGCGGCCGTGCGCGAAGAGACCGTCACCGTCGTCCTGCAGGTCAACGGGCGCGTCCGTGACCGCATCAGCGTGCCGGCGGGAATGGACGAGGCGCGGCTGCGCGACGTCGCGCTTGAGAGCGAGCGCGTCCGCAGGTTCACCGACGGGAAGGCCGTTCAGGATGTCATCGTCGTTCCCGGCAAGCTCGTCAACGTGGTCGCCCGGTAGCGGGCGCTCGATCGAGCGCGGTGCGGCGGTGGGCGAACGACACACCGCCGGATCGTCGTCACGCCGAAACTTTCCGTCCGCTTTGCTCGTTACACCCGGTAATGAGCGAGACTGCGGCAGTCATGGCCATAATGGCGCCGCGTGAGGCTGTGCGCCCGCCGTCGTACACGACGGAAGAACTGGCGCGCTACGACGGCATCGTGCAGCGGTACGCGAGGCACGTCTACAACATCGCCTACCGCATGACGGGAAACGAGGCCGACGCCCGAGACTTGTCGCAGGAGGCCTTTCTCCGTGTGTACCGGGCGCTGCGGCGGGTCCAGCCCGGGGCGCCGCTCGAGAGCTGGCTCTACCGCATTGTCAGTAACCTCTACATCGATCTGCTGCGGCGGCGGCCGCGGGCCCGCGTGGAGTCGCTCGACGCGCCGATCGACACGCCGCGGGGTGAGATGGTCCGCGAGTTCCCCGACGCCGCCGCGAACCCGGAGGCGGTTTTCGAGCGCAGGCACATCGACGCGGCGATCCAGGAAGCGCTGAGTGTACTCAGCCAGGAACTGCGCATGGTGGTGGTCCTCAGCGACGTCGAAGGGTTCGCCTACGAGGAGATCGCGGCGATCCTGCGGGTGCCGCTCGGCACCGTGAAGTCGCGCCTGCACCGCGCGCGCCAGGTCCTGCAGATGCGGCTGCGGCCGTACGTCGACGCGCGGCGCCGCGGGTGGCAGCCGTGAATCACCATCGCGCCGGCCGCCTGCTCTCAGCATACGTGGACGGGGAACTCACCGCGGCCGAGGCGCGCGAGGTGCAGGAACACCTCCTCGACTGCGCCGCCTGCCGCGAGGCCCACGACGGCCTCCGCGGGACGCGGGACCTCCTTGCCGGCCTGCCCCCCGCAGACCCGCCGGCCCAGTTCTGGGCCGCCATTCGCCAGCCCGTGCTGCGCGGCGCGGCCGCGGCGGCGCCGGACATTCAGCCCGACCGATTGGGCGACCGCGTGCGCTTCGCATGGCACGATCTCACGCGTTCGCCGCGCCGGTGGTTTGTCGTGCGCCGGCCGGGGTGGGCGCTCGCCGCGGTGGTCCTGGTCCTCGCCCTCGCGGCGCTGCCGCTTGTCAAGGGCACGGTCGACCGGCTCCACGCCACGGAGATCGGCGTCGACCTGTACGTTCACGATCATGCGGTGCAGATGGGCGCGGCCCCTCTCGTGGATCGGGCCTACGTGGGACTCGTTGCCGGCGACGCCGAACTCGTGATCGCCGGGGAGAATCCACGCACGTCCGGAGGCAGCCGCCGGTGACGCGGCTCGCGTCGAACGCCGTGACGGCCGCACTCGTGCTCGCGATCGCCGGCGCGGCCCTCGCGGCGCCCCCCGCGGCGCCGCCGGCTCCGCCCGCCGCGATCCACGCCGCGCCGGCCGCGTCCGCGCCCGGCGCGCGCGCTATCCTCAAGATGGCGCTCGACGCGCCGCGCCTCATCGATTACGAGGGCACGAAGATCATCACGGCGCTCCGCAACGGCCAGATGGAAACGGTCACGGTGGCCGAGTCCCACAAACGCCCGAATCTGCTGCGCCTCGAATATCTGTCCCCCGAAGACGTGGCCGGGAGGGTGATCGTCGACGACGGCACGGTCGCGCAGCACTACGAGCCGGCCCTCAACATGCTCTTCGAGGATCGCAGCATTCAAGACACCACGGGCGGCGCGACGCTCACGCTCCTGTCGCGCAACTACGAGATCGTGCTGCTCGGCACCGACGAGGTCATCGGCCGGCAGGCCTACGTGCTGTCGCTGACGCCGCACGGCACGGGCGTACAGCGCCAGTTGTGGGTCGACCGGCTGACCGGCACCGTCCTGCGCTCCGAGGACCGCGATGCCGCGCGCGGCCTCGTCCTCAGCACGTACTTCTCGCGGATCAGCTTCAGCCTCAACCTGCCGGAGGCGTACTTCCGGTACCGGCCGCCGGCGGGCGCCCGGGTCGTCTCGCTGCAAACCGTCGCGGCCGGGACGCTAGACCCCGCCCAACTGCAGCAGCAGGTCGGCTTCCCGGTGCTGGTCCCGCCGGCGCTTCCGGAAGGCTACACGTTCCGCGGGGGCGCGGTGAGCCGTTTCGGGAGCCTCGTCTCGGCGTATCTCCGCTACAGCGACGGGGGCAACATCATTTCATTCTTTGAGGCGCCCGCCGGGTCCATCGGATGGCCCACGATCGGGTTGCCGGTGCGCGTGCAGTCGCAGCCCGGCCGGTTTATCGACCTCGGCTACTTCCGTGTCTTGATCTGGGAGCAGCGGGGGCTGCGTATCACAGCCGTCGGCACAGCACCGTCCGACACGCTCATGCTTGTTGCCGGCCAGCTGGTCGCCGGCCGGGAGCAGGCGTTGGTGTCCGACGTCTCCCGCCGGGGCGCGGCCGATCCCGCGCTCGTGCGACAGCTGCGAAGCCAGGGCCTGACATTCCCGGAGATCGAGCGGACGCTCGCGATTTCCCGCGCGCTCGGCACAAGCGTCGATACGACCGTGCGGTTCGTGCACGGCGCGCTGTCGGTCACGGATCTTGCCGCGCAGCTTCGAATGCAGCCGGACGTTCTCCGGGCGGCGATCCGCCGGGCGGTTGACACGGCCTCGATGACGCCGGCGCTTTCAACATCCGCGCCGTCGTCCGTTCCAGCCGGTTCTCCAGCACCGTAGCCATGCCTCCCACGCCGCCGTCCGGGCCGCCGGCCTACGGCTCGACTGACTTGGTGGCCCGCGGCACGACCCGCGCGGCGGCGGTTCAGGCCGGGACCCACCCACGGCCCTGCCGCGGTCGAACCGCGATGGGCCGGGCCGGCACGGCTGCGAATGTGATCGTGGCGGCGGCTGTGTGCGCGCTCGTGGCCGGCGGCGCGCCTGACGCCGCTTCGGTGGCGGCTGCACAGGCGGCCACCGCGGGTCCGGCCATACTCGCTCCCGGGTGGGCACGCGTCGTCGTGGCGGGCACGCTCGCATCCGTGGCGCCTGCCGGCGGCGTCGTGTCGGTATCGCTCGTCGGGCCGGCGCGCGCCGACGTGTTTGACGGCGGTACGTCGTGGCATACACGCACCCTCGCGGGGACGCGTGCGATTCACGTGCTGCCGCAGACGGTGATGGTGGACAGCGCGGCGCGGCCGATCGCGCCGGCATGGCCGCGGGCCGGCGACCACGTCGCGGTGTGGGCTGTGATGGCGCCGGACGACGAGATCATGGCGCTCTCCCTGGTTGTGACGCCGGCGCGTCCCGCTGCTCCGCCGCAACCGGCGTCCGCCACCCCCGGCCATGTCACGGGCGTGGTAGCGGCGCGATCCGGCTCCACGCTCGATCTCATTACAGATACCGGAGTACGGCACGCCGTCGTGCTGACCGGGACGACGCAGGTACGAGCCGCCGGCGCCGCCGCGGCGCCGGCGCCCTCGCCGTTTGACGTCCTGCAAATCGACGGCGCCGTGAATTCGGACGGCAGCCTCGTCGCCACGCGTGTCAATGTGCAGTTTCTCGCCGCGCAGGGAGCGCAGGTCTCGGGGCCCATCGAGGCGATGGAGGGAGACCTCGACGGACTCATCGTGGGCGACACGATGGTGTGCACGTCCGCGCAAACCTACTTTCTCCGGGGCAGCGCGCGGCTCTGGATGGCGCAGATGTCGGTGGGCCGGCCGGTGACGGTGTACGGCGTGCCGATTCTTGCCGGGAAGATCCCCGTCGGGCTGGCCGCCCGGGTCGTCGCCGCGAAATAGTAGGTTCTAACCCCGAGGCCCGGGCAGTATTTTCTTGATTCGCCGTGCTGGACATCATAATTTTTCTGGGGTGCTTCCGTCCCCGAGGCTATGTGACGGTCCGCGTCAACGAACGCCCGATCGGCGAATTCCTGCCGCGGGCGCCTATCGACGCGTCGTACCGTGCGAATGCCGTGAGCGTTCCGGAACCCTATCGCTGTTGGCCGCTTGCCGCGTTCAGCGTCCGGTCTAGCCGGTCTTGGTTGCGACGACGCCGTCGTTCAGAGGTGACGCATGGATATTGCGTTCTTGCAGCAGCAAATCGCCGCGACGTTCGGCGAACGAGACCGGGTCCGCGGCATCGACGGGACGTTCCGGCGCCTCGTTGAAGAGATCGGGGAGGTCGCCAAAGCGCTGCGAGGCCGCGATCATGAGGCCGTCGCCGGGGAGCTCTCAGATGTGCTGGCCTGGACGGTCAGTGTCGCCGTGCTCTGCAACGTCGATCTGGATCGGGAGGCCGCGCGGTACTCCGGCGGCTGCCGGCGCTGCGGGGCGTCGCCTTGCCGCTGTCCGCTTGACGCGGCGACGCGGTAATTCTTGGGTGAACAGCGTGAGCTGCGCAGGTTGGGTCGGTGATGTCATATGGCGCCGTGCTTCGATGCCGTGCGACGTTTTGGATGCCTCGACGAGTTCCCTCATGTCCGCGCGATACACATCGGGCGCATATTTGCCTCGATACATCCGCAGATAAAGAGGGAGAAGTCCCGGGCGGCACGCGCCGAGAAAGCGTAAGAAGGTGTCCCGCGTAATGTCGCCGAGGTGCAACACGTTGTGGCCCACAAATTGCGCTCCGTGTTCGCTGGCGGCGCCGACGACCGCATCGAGCGCCGCGGGATCATCGGTGATGCCGGGAAGGATGGGTGCAAGCAGCACACCGGTCCGGATTCCCGCTTCGGACAATTGCCGCACGGTCCGCAGGCGCTGCGCCGGGAGCGCAACGGCCGGCTCGACCTCCCGGGCCACGCGTGCGTCGATCGTGACAATGCTGATGCATACGGTGACGCTGGCGCGGCCGGCGAGTTCGGTCAACAGGTCGAGGTCCCTCATGATCATCGGCGATCGCGTCACGATACTCACGGGCGTGCGGTATTCACAAAGCGCTTTCAGAATGCGACGGGTCAACTTGTATCTGCCTTCGATGGCCTGATATGGATCCGTCGCAGTCCCGAGCGCGACCTCTTCGCGTTTCCAGCTTGGCCTGCTCAGTTCGGCTCGCAGGATGTCGGGAGCGTTGGCCTTTACAAAGATCTTGGATGACCACTCTTGCACGCCGTCTTCTTCAAGAAACCAGTGTGTCCGACGGGCGTAGCAATTGTGACTTATGATGCCGTTGGCAATGAAGTCGCCCGTGCCTGTCGTGATGTCAAAAAGTTGCCGCACCCCCAGTGGTTCAATCGACTCTACTTGGAGACCCGTGGTCTTCAGCGCTCGGCCCTCGATACTGCGCTTCCTCGAAATGATGGGGTCCACGTTGTGGAAGAAACGTAGGTGTTCCCGGAGTCCGCCCAGTATCCGGATGTACGTGATGGGCTGCGCTCTACCTATGCGGCGATGTTCGAGCGCAATCGCAAAGCCAAATCGTTGCAAGCAATGAGCAGTACAGTCGACGATGGCGGAATTCGTGTTGGCAATGCGCAGGATACCTGTTGCAAACGTGCCCTCCGCATCGAAAATCCCGGCCAGAAATCCTTTGCACCATTCCGGTGATGTTTCAACGGGCCACGCGATGATCTTCTGGATCATCTCTACATGGCCGCGTCTCTGTGTGCGCATCGCTTCTGATGCCCGCCAGTTGCCTTGCGCACGCTGAAAACTGTGGACGCTCGTGGGCACCGCGAAGTGCGCAAGATACGCGCGTGAACGGGTGAGCGCCTCGCCGTCTGTTAGGGCAAGACGAAGCCGCGCAGATTGGCTGAGGAGTAACGCGCCAGGTCTTTTGTACTGATGGAATCCAATCGAACCATCCCCCCGTATCATGCCGCATAGGTAGCCGCGTTCGTAGTCCTCGTTTTTCGTCGGAGCCGAAGCAAACGCGCCGGTTCCGAGGACTCTGTTATTGACAGTCAGGTGCGGACGCTTAAGTGCTCCCGCCTCAGTTCCAATAACGAACTTCCACCCTCTATTACTGAGGAACCGGTGATCACCACTTGCAACCAATTCTGTTCCGTCCCTGAGGCTGATTCGGTAGGCGGGTTTCTCGGTAATCCAATGAGCCAGGACCGGCGTGTGGGCGTAGCGGCGATACCGTCCCCGTCGTATGGTTCCAACGATTTGGTCACCGCTACGCAACATATCAAGTCGCTTGGCCGTCCCATCTGCCATGAGGATCCGTGTATTTCCGGCCAAACAGAAGGGGCACGCATGGCTGCATCCTCTATACGGATTGATGGACCATTTGAAAGGCATGCCCTTAACGGGATTCAGGACCGATTTTACTGTCATCTCGGTGATTTTACGGTCGCCGATCATGGTTGTTTCATGATATCGAACGTACGTTCGTAGTCAATACCGAACATGGACCTGGTTGCCCACGATGACGGAGAACACCGTGTTAGCCGAACGGCAGAGACGATGGTTCGCTTGATGTCGGGTTATGCACCCGGCTCGGTGCGGAGAGCAAAATCATCTCTCGGACCAGCGAAGCGGCCAGTACAGCGGTCCGTCCGGTACTGTCCCAGTTCGGCGCCACCTCGACGAGATCCATCCCGACGATCTTTTGCGAGGCGAGGCCGCGGAGCGCGTCGAGCAGGCCGCGGTAGGTGGCGCCCATCGGCTCGGGGTTCCCGGTCCCGGGCGCCTCGGACGGGTCCAGCACGTCGATGTCGACGGTGAGATAGAGGGGGCGTCCCTCGAGCCGGGCCAGCACCTCCGCCGGGACCGACACGTCGCGCGTGCAGCAGAGTGTCCGTGTTCGGGCGAACTCGAACTCCGCCCGCGTCCCGGCACGAATTCCCAATTGCGCCAGCGGCACGCCGCCGTCGACGAGCCGCCGCATCACGGTCGCGTGGGCGATCCGCCGGCCTTCGTATTCATCCCGTAGATCGGTGTGGGCGTCCCACTGGATGACGGCGAGATCGGGATAGCGCGGGGTGAGCGCCTGTACGACGCCGAGCGTGATCGTGTGCTCTCCGCCCAGCACCAAGGGCATGCACGGCGGCAATTGCCGGCGGATCGCGCCCACCATCGCCTCCGGGTCCAGTCCGCCGACGTCGAGGTCGCCCGCATCGACGAACGGCACGTCGTCGAGATCGCGATCGAGCAGCGGGCTGTACGTCTCGATGCTGTCGGACGCCCAGCGGATCGCCTCGGGCCCGAAGCGGCTCCCGCGGCGAAAGGAGGCGGTCCGGTCATAGGGGACGCCGTATACTGCGAGGCCGCCGGGCGGCAGCGCGCCCGGCGGCCTCGCGCCGAGAAAACTCACGGCGACGCCGGTTCCGCGATGTTCATTCGGACGACTCCGTCGCGTCCCGGAGAAACGGCGGCGGCGCGAACGCGGCGTGATGGCCCTCCGGCGTGTAGTACCGAAGTCCGAAGCCCTCCGTCCGCCGCGCGATCGCGTCAGGCGCGAGCGCGAGCGGATCGGGTGCCAGCGAGGCGAGCGTAAAGGACCACAACGTGCCGGGGTACTCCACGACGGAGGCGACATACGTCCGCACGATGGGGAAGAAGGACCGCAGCGTCCGGCGCACGGACCGGATCAGGTCGCGCTGGTAGATCGCCGATCCCGACTGGACGGTCAAGATTCCGCTCGGCGTCAGCCGCCGCGCGATCGCGCCGTAGAAGTCGGGGCTGAACAGCCCCGTCGCGGGGCCCTGCGGGTCGGTCGAATCCACCAGCACCACATCGAAGCGCTCGGCTGTTTCGCCCGCATAGCTGATGCCGTCGCCGATCACCACCGTCGCGCGCGGGTCGCCGAATGCTCCGCCCGCCACCGCCGGCAGGTACTGCCGGCTCGTGCGCACCACGGCCTCGTCAATCTCCACGAGCGTCGCGCGCTCGAGCGGGTGCTTGAGCGCTTCTTCCAGCGCGCCCCCGTCGCCGCCGCCGATGATGAGCACACGCTTCGGCGCGGGATGCGTGCACAGGGCCGGATGCGCCAGCATCTCGTGGTAGATGAACTCGTCGCGCTCTGTCGTCTGCACCGCGCCGTCGAGCACAAGCATCCGCCCGAACGCCGGACTTTCATAGATCTCGAGGTGCTGGTACGGGCTGCGTTCCTCGTGAACCAACCGCGTGACGCGGAACGCCGTGGTGATGTCGGGGCTGCCCTGATCGACCAGCCAGGCGCCCTTCATCGGGGCCGTCCGGCGCCGCCGCTCTTCGCGGCGCGGCCCTGTGGCTGCGCGAGTCCCCCTGCCTCAGGCCAAAAGAGCGCCACTGCGACCGCGGAGCCGGCGCGCTCGACGGTGTGCTCCGCGGCCACCACCATCACGTCCTCGAGCGGCAGACCGCGCATCGCAAATCCTTCCACGACCATCTGTCGTGCGGTCTCTTCCGCCGCGGCGCGGCTCACGTGACCTGCATATTCCATGATGACCCCGTGGTGCTCGCGCGAGAGGCCCACCCCGAGCGCCGCGGTAATCACGTCGCCGGGCCGCGTGCTGGCGATCCGGGCGAAGACGGCCGGCATGAGAATCCCCGCCGGATAGGCGGGTAGTTCGATGAGGCGCGCGCCGGGCGGCACGATGCTGGTCACGCGGATGAAATTCAGGTCGGCGACGCCGGCGTCGCGAAGCGCGCGATCGAACGCATTCAGTTCGCTCCCGCCTTCACCGTGACCGGCGACGAGCGAAAGTGCCTTGGGCGGCTGCCACACGAAGGCTGATATTTCCACCCGGTCCAATCCGGTCCTCTGGGGGCTTCGCGCGGCGGCCAAGGGTCGGGCGGTCGTCATCGACGGCTTCGCGTCACGCCGCCCGCCGGATCCCACACGTATGTGTGCAACCCGTTAGGGGGAACTATGGACTGAACGGGAGCCGATAGTGATGAGGGTAAACAGCATAAACTTACGACGCGATCCTCGAAGGGGGAACAAACACTCCATGATGGGACGCACACTCGTCGCTCTACTGATCGCGATACTGCCCGCGGGGCCGCCCGCGGGCGTCTTTGCCCAAACGGTTCCCCCGCATCAAGCACCGGGCCTCGCACAAGGGGGCCTTGCGGTTCGGGCAAGCGACCGATTCGGCCTGGACGTGACATGGCCGTCGACCGCGGCGGGTGCCCATGCGCAGCATACCGCGGTCTCTGCCGCGGGCGCCGGATGGGCGCGCCTCGCGGTGAGCTGGGACGTCGTCGAGCCCGCGCGGCGAAAGTTCGCGTGGGCCCAACTCGACGACGCCATCCGGCAGAGTGCGGGTCAACGCGTCCTCATCACGATTCAGCGGACACCCCGGTGGGCGGCGCTGACACCGGAGGCGGGTGAATCCGTGTGGAGCCACGAGCCCCCGCAGTCGATCGCCGACTGGTCGGTGTTCGTGCGGGCGATCGCGACGCGCTACCGCGGCCACGTCGCGGCCTGGCAGATCGAACCGCCGCTGGAGTTTTCGACCTATCGCGGCACGACGCGCGACTATCTCGACATGCTGCACGCCGCCCGCGCCGAGATCCGGCAGGCCGACCCGCAGGCCCTCGTCGCGGCGGCGACGCCGGCGGGGTTGGATCTGCCGTTCATCAAAATGCTCTACGGCCGCGCGGGCGCGGACTTCGACGCCGTGGTGCTGTATCCGCGCGGCCGCACCGCCGCCGAGTTGCTGGAGGCGCTCGGCACGCTGCGGGAGCGCAAGATCATCGACGCGCGCCATGAGATCTGGTTGAGCGCGCGGACCGACTGGCCGGAGCCGGCGCAGTTGTGCGCGACGGCGCTGGCGCTCGGGGTGACGCGCGAGTTTTGGCAGGCGCCTGCGCGTCCGGTCGCGGCGGTGCTGCACGCCGTCGGCGACATGCCCTTCGTCGGGCCCCTCGACCGCGGGCCCGGCGTGTACGCGTTTGTCTTTGTGAACAGCGAACGGCGCACCGCCGTGGTGTGGACGGACGGCGAGCCCCGCACCGTGCCGCTCGTGACCGACGGCGCGGCCGTCATCACCGGCGTCGACGGACAGCCGCGCGCGGCGCCGCAGGCCGGCGCCGTTGCCGCGGGTCCCGACGTCGTGTTCGTCTCGGCGCCCGCGGCGGCGGTGGTGCAAGAGGCCGGCCGGACGCTGGCCGCGGGCGGCATGCGGGTGCCCCGCGATCCGGCGCGAGATTTTTCGCGGGCCGACGCCGTGTCCGTGTCGCTCGGCGCGACCAACACGGAGCGCGGATTGTATAACGAGCGCCTGCGGAGCCTCCCGTCGGGCGGCGTTGTCCCGGTCACGGTCGACGGAGCCGCGGCGGTGCGCACGGACCAGGCGAAGGATGCGGTGTACGTCTACTTCGCGATCGACAGTTCCTACGCGTTTTTCGTGGACGGCCGCTCCGACTATCTGATCACCGTCGAAGTCCACCGCGCCGGCGCGCCGCAGCGAGTCGGCTTCAATCTCATGTACGACTCGATGTCGGGCTACCGGTTCTCGCCGTGGCAGTGGGTGGACGCGGGTGAAGGGTGGGCCACGTACTCGATCCGCATTTCGGATGCGTCGTTCAGCAAGACCTGGGGATGGGACTTCGCCGTCAACGGCGCCGCCGACAAGAAAGAGAACCTCGTCGTCCGCAGCGTCACCGTGACGCGCGTCCCGCCGGGGTCCTCAACGCCGTAGCATTCGCGGCCCGGCGCGCGGCCCGCGCGCGCGTTCGGTTGCCCCTCGCAAGGGCTGTCGTGTATAATGGCGGCATCGTCACGCCCGTGTTGGTCCCGCTGTGGCTCAGAGACGCGCTGGGGGTGGACCGGTGACCGAAGTGCGAATCGGCAAGGATGAGACGCTCGACAGCGCGCTCCGGCGGTTCAAGCGCCAGGTGAAGCGGTCCGGCATCCTCACAGACGCGAAGCGGCACGAGCATTACGAGAAGCCCAGCCAAAAGCGCCGCCGGCGCGCCGCCCGCCGCAACAAGCGCCAGTAAGACCGCCGTTCCACGCGCTCCGCGCGCACGCCACCGGCGGCCCTCCGTGGCCGCGCGACTCGCACTGCCGGAACGACGGGCGGCGTGGGCCGTTTGGCTCATCTGCCCGCGGCGGTGCGACGCGCAGGGAGGAATATGGCGCGAGAGCCTCGCCGCAAGATGAAGCGCGCCCGCAGCGCGGGCGGTGTCGTGTTTCGACGCGGCGCGGACGCGCCGTCCCCCGCGGGGGATCCCCGCATTCTGCTGCTCCAGCACGAAACCGGCAAATGGATGCTTCCGAAGGGCACCATCGAGCGGGGGGAAACCCCCGACCGGGTGGCGCTGCGCGAGGTGGCCGAAGAGACCGGCCTGCACAACGTCCGCATCGTCGCCGATCTCGGTGAGGAGCACTACATGTTCTTTTGGAAGGCTGAGGACACATACTACGACAAGACCGTCCACTACTACCTCATGGAGTTTCTCGGCGGCGAGGAGCCGCATCCGCAGCGCGAGGAGGGCTTCGTGCGCTGCGAATGGGTGACGCTCCCGGACGCGGTGGACCGCATCAAGTACAAAGAGACGCGCCAAGTTGTCCAGCGGGCGCGCGTCGCGCTCGATCAGGGCGTGGGCGCCTCGCCCGCCGGACCGGCCTCATGAGGCGCGCGGCGCCGCAGACCGCGCGCGGCCTGCCCGCCGGTGAGGCGCGCGACCGGCTCGTCCGCGATACGCTCGACCGCTATCAGCGCTACCTGAATCCCGGGCTCGCCCGCCTCTACCGGTTCGGGGGCGCCGACACCGTGGAGTGGGAAGCCGAAGGCTGCTTCGTGTGGGACGCCCACGGCCGCGCCTACATCGACTGCGCGTGCGGGCCCGCGATCTTCAACGTCGGGCACCGCCACCCGCGGGTGCTCGCGGCGGTGCGCGAGCAGCTCGACCGCATGCCCATGTCCGTGCGCACGATGCCGAGCGCGCCGCAGGCCGAACTCGCCGAGCGCCTCGGCACGCTCGCGCCCGGCGACCTGCAGTATTCGTTCTTTTGCAACAGCGGCGCAGAAGCGGTCGAAGGAGCGCTCAAACTGGCACGCCTCGCGACGGGCCGGCCCGGCATCATCGCGATGCGGGAAGCCTTTCACGGCAAGACGTTCGGCGCGCTCTCCGCGACGGGGCGCGAGCATTACCGCCGGCCGTTCGAGCCGCTCGTCCCGGGGTTCACGCACGTGCCGTTCGGCGACGCGGACGCACTCGAACGCGCGATGACGCCGGAGACCGCCGCCGTCATCCTCGAACCGATCCAGGGCGAAGCGGGCGTGATCGTCCCGCCGCCCGGCTACCTGCGCGCGGTGCGCGCGCTGTGCGACCGGCACGGGGTCCTCCTCATCGCCGACGAGATTCAGACCGGCTTGGGGCGGACCGGCCGCCTCTTCTGCGTGGAGCACGACGGCGTGGTCCCCGATATCATGACGCTCGCCAAGGCGCTCGGCGGCGGGGTCGTGCCGATCGGGGCCTTCATCGCCCGGGCGCCATTGTGGGAAGAGTTCCGGCGCGATCCGTATCTCCACTCCTCGACGTTCGGCGGCAATCCGCTCGGATGCCGGGCCGCGATCGCGACCCTCGACGTCCTCACCGGCGAACGCCTGGCCGAGCGCGCGGAAGGCCTGGGTGAGCGGTTCATGGACGGGCTGCGGGCCATCCGGGCGCGGCATCCCGGGGTGGTCCGCGACGTGCGCGGCCGCGGGCTCATGATCGGCGTGGAATTTACGCACAGCGACTACGCGCTGCTCGTCTCGGCGGAGGCCGGGCACCGCGGTGTCATCACCTTCTACACACTCAACAAGCCCGAGGTGATCCGCATCGAGCCGCCCCTCGTGATCACTCCGGACCTCATCGATCGCGCGCTCGGCGGGATCGAAGGCGCGGTGGCGGAGGCCGAGCGTCTGCTCGCGCAGGCCCCCGAGGCCGGGGTGTCTCCCGCCGGAGACCGTTCGCCCCCTGACGGGGACCTTCGGCCCCCTGGCGGGGACGTTCCGCCGGACCGGCCGTGACGTCGGCACAGCTGCGCGAGGCCTTTCAGAAGTTTTTCGAAGACCGTGGGCACACGCGCGTGCCGAGCGCGCCGCTCGTCCCGGCCGGCGACCCCACGCTGCTGTTTGTGAACGCCGGCATGGTGCCGTTCAAGGACGTTTTCCTCGGCCTCGAGACGCGGCCGTACCGGCGGGCGACGTCGGTTCAGAAGTGCATGCGGGTGAGCGGCAAGCACAACGATCTCGACAATGTCGGCCCGTCACCGCTGCACCACACGTTCTTCGAGATGCTCGGCAATTTCAGCTTCGGCGACTACTTCAAGCGCGAGGCGATCGCGTTCGCCTGGGAGTTCATGACCCGCACGCTCGCGCTGCCGGCGGACCGGCTCGTCCTCACGGTGCTCGCGGGCGACGACGAGGCTGCGGCGGCGTGGGCCGCGCTCGGCGTGCCGTCCGACCGCGTGCTGCACATGGGTGAAAAGACCAACTTCTGGATGATGGGGGACGTCGGACCGTGCGGCCCGACGTCCGAAGTGCACTACGACCGGGGCCCGGCCGCGTGCACGTGCGGCCGGCCCGACTGTGGCGTCCGGCTCGACAACGGCTGCGCGCGCTGGATCGAGAGCTGGAACCTCGTCTTCATGCAGTACAACCAGGCGCCGGACGGGACGCGCACGCCGCTGCCGCGTCCCGGCGTCGACACCGGCATGGGTTTCGAGCGCATCGTGTCCGTCGTGCAGCAGGCGCCGACCAACTACGACAGCGATTTGTTCCTGCCGCTGTTCGACCGCATTCAAACGCTGCTCGGACACACGGCGGCGGAGCGTGCCGCGCACACGGTGCCCTACCGCGTGCTCGCCGACCACGGGCGGGCGATGACGTTTCTCACCGCGGACGGGGTCGTGCCGGGGAACGAGGGCCGGGCGTACGTGCTGCGCATGATTATCCGCCGCGCGGTGCGGTTCGCGCGCCGGGCCGGCGCGCGGGGACCGGTGCTCGGTACCCTCGCCGACGCGGTAACCGCGGTGATGGGGGGCGCGTACCCGGAACTCGGCGCGCAGCGGGCGTTCGTGCAAAATGTACTCGACGCGGAGGAAAAACGGTTCGACCAGACGCTCGAGGCCGGCCTCGGCCGCCTGGACGATGTCATCGCGGAGGCGACGCGCGCGGGGCGCCGGGCCATTCCCGGCGCGGATGTGTTCCGGCTCTACGATACCTACGGGTTTCCGCCGGACCTCACGCGGGACGTCGCGCGCGAGCACGGACTCGAGATCGACGAGGCTGGCTTCGCCGGCGAAATGGGCCGGCAGAAAGAACGGTCCCGCGCCACCGGGCGTGATCATTTCGAGGCCGGGCCCGAACGCACGCAGTACGCGGAGATCCGGGCCGCCGTCGGCGCCACCGCGTTTGTCGGGTACGAGACCCTCGAGGCCGACGGCCGAATCGTCGCGCTGCTCGTGGACGGCCGGCGGGCCGGCGAAGCCCGGCAGGGCGCCCGCGTCGAGATCGTGTGCGACCGGACGCCGTTCTACGCGCATTCGGGCGGCCAGGTTGGCGACACGGGCACGATCGAGGGACCCACCGGCGCCGCCGGAGTCGAGGACACTCAACGGCCCGTGGCCGATCTGATCGTTCACCGCGGCCGCGTGCTGCGCGGAGTGCTCCGCGAAGGCGATCGTGTGCGCCTCGCGGTCGAAGCGCCGCGGCGGCGGGACATCATGCGCAACCACACCGCGACGCACCTGCTGCATGCGGCGCTGCGGGAGGTGCTGGGGGAGCACGCGCGTCAGGCCGGGTCACTCGTCGCCCCCGATCGGCTGCGCTTCGACTTTGCGCACATGCGGCCGCTGACCGCCGAGGAACGGACCCGCATCGAGTCGTCGGTCAACGAGCGGATTCTCGAAGCGCTGCCGGTGGCGACCGAGACGAAGCCGTATCGCGAAGCGGTCGCCTCCGGCGCGATGGCGCTGTTTGGGGAGAAGTACGGCGACGAAGTGCGCGTGGTGAGTATCGACGGATACAGCCGCGAACTGTGCGGCGGCACGCACGTCCGCACGACGGCGGAGATCGGCCTGTTTACGATCACGGGCGAAGGATCCGTGGGCGCCGGAATCCGCCGTGTCGAGGCGGTGACCGGCCGCGCGGCGGCGGCGCACGCCCGGGACGCGGAGGCGAGGCTTCGCGAGGCGGCCGACGTGCTGCGCGCGGCGCCGGACGAAGTACCGGCCCGCGTGCGCGCGCTCACCGACCGCGTGCAAAGCCTTGAGCGCGGGACGGCAAGGGGCGCACCCCAGACCGGGACGTCGCCCGCGGGGCCGGACATCGATGCGATCTTGCGCGGTGCGACGGACGTCGACGGGATCACCGTGGTCGGGATCGCGCTTCCGGATGCCGATCCATCGGCGCTCCGGGCGCTCGGCGACCGCGTGCGCGGGCGTCTCGACTCGGGCGTGCTGGTGGCCGCCTCGACGGGCAACGGCCGCATGGAGGTCGTGGTCATGGCCACGCCCGGCGCGGTGGCGCGCGGCGCGGAGGCCCGCCGGGTGATGCAGGTGCTCAACCGGCTGTTGGGCACGCGGGGCGGCGGGCGGCCGGAACTCGCGCAGGGCGGGGGTGGTGATCCCGCGCGGCTGCCCGCGGTACTGGCGGATCTCGGCACGGTCGTCCGGGAGGCCCTCGGTGGGCGCGCGCCCAGGTAGCCGGTGCCGGCCCGGAACCGCCGGCGCCGGGACGTGAGCGGCGGCCCCCACGAGGCGGCGGGATCGGGACGAGTCCTTGCGCTCGACCTCGGAACGAAGCGCATCGGCGTCGCGCTGAGCGATCCGAGCGGCATCATTGCCTCTCCACTGGAAACCATCGTCGCCGCCGGGGAGCGCCGCGCGGTCGAGCAGATCGTCGCGCTGTGCCGCCGCCACGGCGTGGCGCGCGCGGTCGTCGGCTGGCCACGGAACATGGACGGCTCCCGTGGCCCGGCCGCGCAGCGCGCCGAGGCGTTCGCCGAACGGCTCCGGAGGGCGCTGGGCATTCCCGTCGTGCTGTGGGATGAGCGGCTCTCCACCGCGGCGGCGGAGCGCGCGCTGATCGAAGCCGGTGCGCGCCGAGACGAACGCCGGGAGACGCGGGATCGCCTCGCCGCCGCGCTGTTTCTACAGGCCTATCTCGACGCGCAACGCCCCCCGGGGCCGCACCCCGCCTGAGCCCGCCGGCAGGCCCGCAACCCGCGCCGGGACACGGTTCCGGCACGAGTCTGAGTAAAAATCACTCTGGGCATAACGAGGGCGCCATGATCCGACTTACTGGCACTATCTTCGGTGGTCGTCGCATGAGCAGGTGTCGTCACGCCTTACCCGCGCTGATCCTCATGGCCGCGCTCTCGGCCTCGCTGTCGGGCGCGGCGCCACCCGTGCTGGCCCAAGCCGGGCCCGGCATCGTTCCCGGCAATTCCATTGGTCCGGCGCGCCTCGGCATGACCGAGGGCACACTGGCCGCCCTGTTGGGCCCGTCGAAGGCGGAAAGCCCGACGCGGCGCGTCTACCCGCGCTACGGCCTGGCGGTGGACTTCGAACGCGGCGTCGCGGCACGAATCACGACAACCGCGGCCAAGTACCGCACGATCGCCGGGGCGGGCGTCGGTACGGGCGCCCACGACAGCGCGCGGCTCGTGGGCGATATCAACAGCGTCACCACAGCATCCCGAAACGGGACAACGGTCTGGTACGAGTTCCAGGGTATCGGGTTTGTCTTCCGCGGCGGGCGCGCCGTCGAAGCCTTCGTGACGCAGCCGGTGCCGTTCGGGAGCAAACCGCCGATGCCGAGCGGGCCGGCGAGCCCGGGCGCACCGCCCAGCGCGGTAGAGCAGACGCCGGCTCCCGCGGCCGGTGCGCTACTCCGTGACATCAAAGCCGAAGTGTCGCCCACGGGCGCGTTCTACCTGACGGGCACCGTCGTCAATACCGGGCCGGCCCCCGCGGGGCCGCTGTACGTGACGGGACTCTTCACCCGCATCTCGGGTGCGCAGGTCGAGACGAAGACCACCATCCAGGGGCCGCTGGCCCCCGGCGCCGGCGCGCCGTTCACGCTGCAGCTGGAGCGAACGGCCGACGTTGTCGTCCGGTATCAGGTCAGCGCCGTGAACACCGCCGGGGCGATGCTGGCGACCACGGCCGCGGAAAACGTGCCGCTGGCCACCTACGCGGATTACGCGAGAGGGCAGATTCGCGTCAAAGTCGACATCGGCGCGCCGTCGAACGCGGTGGGGCCGCCGGCCGTGCAGGCGCTGGTTGCCGTCGCCGATACCGGCGCGATTCCGGCGAGGTGGGTGCAGCAAGTCAGCGTTCAAGTCCGGTACAGCACGAACCTGGGCGCCGGGGTGCAGAACACGCAACTCCGCCCGGGCCAGACGCAGACCGTGCTGCTCCCGGCCGGCGCGACCATCGGGGTCCCGCTTGTGACCGGAGTCGTTCTTGGCGGAGGGTAGGCCGGCGGCCGCGCCGGCCCGCGTCGCCGGGCCGGCGATCGCGGGAGTCGTGCTCGTCGCGGTGGCCCTGGGGGTGGTGGCCCTGCGGACCGTGATGCGCACGGCCTCGGACCAAGTCGCGGATCAAAGCGTCGCGCCGCGCCAGCGAGTCGGCACCGACCCCGGGGCCCTCGCGCCCGCGTTCACCGCGCCCGCGTACCGCGGCCAGCCCATTACGCTCCAGCGGTTTCGCGGCCATCCGATCGTGCTGAACTTCTGGGCGTCCTGGTGTCCGCCGTGCCGCGCCGAGATGCCGGCGCTTGAGGCCGCCTATCGGACGTACCGCGCCCGCGGCGTCGTCGTGATCGGAATCGACGGCGCGACCGACACGTGGGGGGCAAGCCGTGCCTTCCTCGAGGCGCGCGCAGTGACATATCCCGTCGGACGGGACGACGCCGGACAAATCGCCCAGGCGTATCACGTCGCGGGGCTGCCCACCACGTTTTTCATCGCGGCCGACGGGCGGGTGGCGGGTGTCGCCCTGACGGGCGGCTTCACGGGCGAAGACGGACAGCGGGAGCTGGCCAAACAGATTGAAGCGCTGCTGCACTAACGGACAAACCGCGCGACGTGCGCCGGCTTCGCGACGTGCTCGGAGCGGCGCGGATGGGGAGGAGACACATATGCGGAGACTGTTGCATGTCGTTCGGATCGCACTGCTCGTCGTGCTCGCGCTGCCGGTGGCCGGCCTGGCCCAGTCCGCGCTCGTCGTCACCCCGGGTCTCGGCATCGGCCAGTGGACGCTGGATGGAAAGCTCGCCAACTATGTCTGGGTCAGCGGCGAGGTGAACCTGTTGAACGGCGAGGACGTCCCGCTCTCCGACGTGAGGGCGAACGGCACGGACCCGCAGTTCAGCCAGCAGCTGGATGAGAAGTCCTGGCGGTCGCCCAACAGAATCTTCGTGGTGTACCCGCCGACGTCCAACGCGATCTCGGCGCTTGGGAGCACCGAGCCGGCCGCGCAAACGATCGAGCACGTCGGGATCGGATCCACACAAGACCAGGTGGCCGGCGCGTATTCGGCGCCGACCTTCGTCCAGCAGCTGCCGCTGCGCAGCAGGACGCTCATCTATGACGGCCGCGGGGTCGCCTTCGAGTTCGTGTACCAGCGGACGACCGCGCAGTTCGGGCCGGGTGTGGCACGCGTGTGGGTCTTCCGGCCGGGACAGGCGCGCGCGATCTGGCGGCTGCCGTAGGGCGCACCGCGTAAGCACCGCATAGGCACGACGTGTCGCAGGGCGATTGTCCGGCAGTTGCTGCCGGACAATCGCCCTTTTGAGCGCTTGTGCGGCGTTGGTTTCGCGCAGATCCGGCGCAAGGACTATTGACTTTCGTTTCCGCTTGTGACAAACTAAGCGCCACAATCGAATAGTTTGACCGCTTTGTAGGGGCAAACCCAGAGCGATCTGGGGGCGCAAAGCCACGGGACTTGCCGGGAGACCGGCAAGCCAGCCGGGTTGCCAAAGCCGGCACTCGATGCTCCCCGTGGCCCGCGGGGAGTTTTTTGATGCCCGCGGACCACACCCGCAGCCACAGACGTCATGCCGCGGCACGTTCGCGGCATCGGCACCCGGCAGATGGCCTGTGCACAATTTATTAGACCATCCGGCCGGGGGGACCGATGGACATCACAGAGCTCATGATCTTGACGCGTGAGCGCGACGCGTCGGACCTGCATCTCGCGGTCGGCAACCCGCCGGCCCTCCGCATCCACGGCAAACTCATTCGGCTGGACTACCCGCCGCTCACGGCCGCGACGCTCCACGAGATGCTGTACGACGTCCTCACCGACGACCACAAGGCGCGGTTCGAGGAGTCGCGCGATCTCGATCTGTCGCTGGAACTGCAGAATATCGGCCGCTTCCGCGTGAACGTGTTCATGGAGCGCCTCGGCGAGGGCGCGGCGTTCCGGCTCATTCCGAGCCAGATCCGCAGCCTCGAACAGCTCGGCATGCCGCCGGTGCTGCGCCAGCTCGCGGGCAAAGACCGCGGCCTCGTCCTCGTCACCGGGCCGACCGGGTCCGGCAAGTCGACCACGCTCGCGGCGATGATCGACGTCATCAACACCGAACGCACGGACCACATCATCACGATCGAGGATCCGATCGAGTTCGTCCATCAGCACAAGAGCTGCATCGTCAATCAGCGCGAGGTCGGCCCCCACACCAAGTCGTTCGCCGCGGCGCTGCGGAGCGCGCTGCGCGAGGATCCCGACGTCATCCTGGTCGGCGAGATGCGGGACCTCGAGACCATCGCGATGGCGCTGACGGCCGCCGAGACCGGCCACCTCGTGCTGGCGACCCTGCACACCAACAGCGCCGCCCAGACCATCAACCGGATCATCGACGTCTTCCCGCCGCACCAGCAGGAACAGATTCGCGTGCAGTTGTCAGAGGCGCTGCTCGGCGTCCTCGCGCAGACGCTGCTGCCGCGCATCGACGGACGCGGTCGCGTCGCCGCGCTTGAGCTGCTGATCGCCAACTCCGGCATCCGCAACCTGATCCGCGAGGGCAAGACCTTCCAGATTCCGTCGATGATCGAAACCGGCGCCAAGGAAGGGATGATCAGCCTGGATCAGTCGCTGCGCGATCTCGTGCGGCGCGGCCTCATCTCGCCCGAGGAGGCCTTCGTCCGGGCGGCGGACCGGGAGTCGTTCGCGGCCGGCAACGGGCGGCGGGCGCCGGTCGCCGAGAAGGCTCCGGCGCTGAAGCAGGTGGGCCTCGGCGCGGCGGAGGGCGACGGCCGTTGACAACGGCCGCCCGCTACACGCTGCAGGACCTGTTTCGCGCCATGTCCGATCGCGGCGCGTCCGATCTGTACCTCAAGGCGGGCACGCCCCCGATGTTTCGCATCGCCGGCGCCGTTGAAACGTCGGGGCTCGCGGCGCCGATGCCGGGGGCGATGGACGGCCTCGTCGCCGGCATCATGAACGAGGCGCAGCAGGACGGGCTCCGGCGCAACGGGCACGCCGACTTTGCGTACTGGGAGCCGGCGCTCGGCCGGTTCCGCGTCAACGTGTACCTGCAGCGGGGCAGCGTCGCGCTCGTGGCGCGGCGCGTCCGCAACGAGATCCCGTCGCTGGAGGAACTCCAGCTGCCCCCCGTGCTCGCGGATTTTGCCCTCATGCCGCGCGGCCTCGTGCTCGTCACGGGCCCCGCCGGCTCCGGCAAGTCCACCACGCTGGCGGCGATGATCGAGCACCGGAACCGCACCATGGCCGGACACATCATCACGATCGAAGATCCGATCGAGTTCCTGCACGCCGACCGGCAGAGCATCGTGAGCCAGCGGGAGATCGGCACCGACGCCGACTCCTTCGCCTCGGCGCTGCGCGGGGCGCTGCGCCAGACGCCCGATGTGCTGCTGATCGGCGAGATGCGGGACGCCGACAGCGCGCAGGCCGGGGTGTACTTCGCGGAAACCGGCCACCTTGTGTTGAGCACCCTGCACACCGTCAACGCCAACCAGGCGCTCAACCGGCTCGCGCACTTCTTCCCGGCGGAGATCCACGAGGAGATCTTTCTGCGTCTCTCCGCCACCCTCGTCGGCATCGTCGCGCAGCGCCTGGTCGCCCGGGGCGACGGCAGCGGCATGGTGCCGGCCGTGGAGGTCCTGCGCGCGACGCCGCGCGTCCGCGACCTCATCCGGAGCGGCGCGATCGGCCAGCTACGCCAAACCATGATGGACGCGCCGGACGGCGGGATGCAGACCTTCGATGATTCGTTCTTCGACCTCTATCAGCGCGGCCTGATCAGCGTGGAGACCGCGCTCGAGTTCGCGGAGAGTCCGAACGACCTGCGGCTGCGGCTGCGCGGATTCGCGCCGGCCGGGCGCCGCAGCGGATGAGGGTCCATCGCGGGATCGGAACGCCGGCGACCGACGGCGCCGGCGGGCGGGGTCAATCGGTAAAGGGGGGAAGACGGATGGGACGGGAGCAGATCGCAAATGTCCGGCGTTCAGAGCGCGCGGCACGAGGGGAGCGCCCGCGGATCAACCAGGAGCGTGACCCGGCGGGGCGCCGCGGTGCGGCGGACGCGCCCGTCTCTCCGGCGGCCCAGGCGCCCGCGGGCAGCGGCACCGACGACAACGTGCTGGCGCTCTTCCAGACCTACCGCCGTACGCAGGACCGGGTGCTGCAGCAGTCGCTCGTGCTGCGGTTCCTGCCGCTGGTGCACCGGATCGCCCGCCGCTACGTGCGGCCCGGGGCGCCCCTCGAGGATCTCGTTCAGATCGGCTCGATCGGGCTGATCCACGCGGTCACGACGTTTGACCCGACGCGCGGCGTGAAGTTCGAGACGTACGCGTTCCACCACGTCGCGGGTGAGATCCGCCACTTCCTGCGCGACGGACTGGAAGCGGTGCGCGCGCCACGGTGGGTCCGCAAGATCTACGCCGACATGACCGTGGCGGTCGACAAGCTCCAGCAGGACCTCGGCCGCACTCCGACCGTGCCGGAGATCGCCCTCGCGATGAACATGACGGAAGACGGCGTGCGCGAAGTCCTCGATGCGCACAGCCAGATCCGGGTCCGGTCGATGACCGACATGACGGAGGAGCACGACGTCCGTCCCGACATGATCGCGCACCAGCGGTACGTGTCCCTGCAGCTGCCGATCGAAGACCGGATCGTGCTGATGGAAGCCATGGAGCGGCTCGCCGACCTCCAGCGGCAGGTTGTCTACTACCTGTTCTACCAGGATCTCACGCAGAGCGAAGTCGCCAAGCGGCTGGGTGTTTCGCAGCGGCATGTCTCGCGCCTGTTGGCCGCGGCCCTACGGCACCTGGCCGAGCCGCTTCGCGCGGCGGGCATGGGATCGCCGGCGGCGTCCTAGCAGTCATGAAACTGTTCGGAACGCGTTTCGTGTAGAGCCCGGCGGCGGGCTCGGGAGGTGGGGCGGTGGTGACGCAGGACGATCTGCCAATCTATCCGATTCGCACGGTCGCGTCTCTGACCGGGGTCGACGCGCGGCGGCTGCGAAGCTGGGAGTCGGAATATCGTCTCCTTGAGCCGGCGCGCAGCAAAGGCGGGCACCGGCTGTATTCGCCGCGCGACCTCCGGCTCGTGCATCTGATCCGCCGGCTGGTGGATCAGGAAGGCATGAGCCTGCAGGGGATCAAGGCGTACCTCGCCGTGCAGCCCGACGGGGAGGCCGGTGGACCTGCGGGGTCGCGAGACGACGCCAAGCAGGCCGAGGCGGCGGAAGGCCCGTCGGCCGGAGCGACCCCGAACGGGATGCCGGTCGGCACGCGATCGCGCAACGGCCAACACGGACGCGCCGAGCGGGCGTAGGGTTTGCTGTTGGGCGTCGAGCCCCCGAATCGAAAAGTCACCTGGGGATGGCTGGGATCGACCAAGGTCCGGCCGTCGGGGGACCCGTCTGCCACTCCCGCGGCAACACCGCCGGAGCCCGGAAACGGCGACGGACCTCCGGCCTCTTCAAACGGTCACGGTCCCGCGCCGTCGGTCACCGAGGCGGGTCCCGACGCGGCGCCGATAGCGCCGCCGCTTCCGGCCGCGCCTCCGGCCGCACCGGCATCAGCGCCGGCCTCGGCGAAACCGGCCGCACCCGCGCCGCCCGCATCCGCCACGCCTGCGCCGCCCACGCCGGCTGCACCGACTGCGCCTGCACCGTTTGCGCCGGCGCCGTCCGCACCGACTGCACCTGCGCCGCCCGTGTCGGCCGCGCCGGCCAAAACGCCTGCCGCGCCGCCCATCCCGTACAAGCCGGCGACGCCTGCCGCGCCGGCGGCGCCGCCTTCACCCAGCCGTAGTGTTCCTCCCGCGCCGCCGATTCCGGCCAAGGGCGCCGGTCCCGTGCCGCTGATCCCGAATAAGGGTGCGGTCCCTGAGGCACTCGGAAGGGACGTTGCGCTGCCGTCCAACGGCCGGCCGGCCTCTACGCCGGCGCCGTCGCCGGTCGGTCCGGTCCCGGTGGAACGCCCGCTACCCAACGCCGCCCCGGCCGCGAAACACCAGCCGGCCACGATGCCGCCCGCGGGGAAGAATCCCACGCTGCCGCTGGGGCTCAACGCCCAGGCAGGACGGCCGGTCGCGGGCCAGCCGCCCGCGGCGGGCGCCGATAAGACCGGGCTGCCGCGGATCGAGCCGCTCGGCCAGATCCTGCTCTCGCACAATGCGCTGACCGTAGACCAGCTGCGCCAGGCTTTGGACGTTCAACACCAGACGAACGGCCGCCTCGGCCGTGTGCTCGTCGAGATGGGCGTGATCAACGAGCGCCAGCTCGCGCGGGCGGTCGCGCAGCAGTGGGGGCTGCCGTACACCGAACTCGGAGACGAGAGCGTCAACCCCGATGCCGCCAAGATGATCCCGGCGTACATGGCTAAGCGGCACGGCGTCTTCGCGGTCGACCGCAAAGCGGACCGCCTCATCGTCGCGATGCCGGATCCTTCCAACGTCGTCGCCATCGACGACATCCGGCTACTCACCGGGCTCGATGTGGAGATCATCATCGCGAGCCCCGACGATGTGTCGCGCCTGCAGGGCCGGTTCGGCGGCGTTGCCGACGTCGAGGAGATGCTGAGGGGCCAGTTGGGCGAGAAGGTCGAGGCCGAGGTCCTGGAAGACACGGCCGCGACCGAGGAGTTGACACTCGACCGGTTGCGCTCGATGACCGAAGAAGCGCCGGTGGTCCGGATCGTCAACCAGATCATCTCTCAGGCGATCAAGGCAGGCGCGAGTGACATTCACATGGAGCCGCACCGCCGGGACGTCAAGGTCCGGTTCCGGGTCGACGGCCTCCTCCAGGACATCATGTCGCCGCCGAAACAGGTTCAGGCGGCGCTCATCTCGCGCGTGAAGATTCTCGCGAACATCGACATCGCGGAGCGCCGGCTGCCGCAGGACGGCCACATTCACATGAAGGTGGAGGGGAAGGAACTCGACTTCCGCGTCAGCACGCTTCCAACCGTGCTCGGCGAGAAGATCGTCATCCGAATTCTCGACTCCGGGAAGACCAAAGCGCCGCTCAACAAGATCGGCATGCCCGCCGACGTGCTGCAGATGTGGGAGCGGCTGGTCGAAAAGCCCTACGGCATGATCATCGTGACCGGCCCGACCGGAAGCGGCAAGACGACCACGCTCTACACCTCGCTCGAGCGGATCAATACGCCCGAGCGCAACATCGTCAGCGTAGAGGATCCCGTCGAATACCAGATCGCGCGCGTCAACCAGGTGCAGGTGAACACGAAGGCCGGCCTGACGTTTGCCGCCGGCCTACGGAGCATCCTGCGGCAGGACCCCGACGTCGTGCTGATCGGCGAAATCCGGGACCGCGAGACGGCGCAGATCGCGGTGCAGGCGTCGATGACCGGCCACCTCGTGCTCGCGACGCTGCACACCAACGACGCCCCGGGCGCCGCCACCCGGCTCGCGGACATGGGCATCGAGCCGTTCCTCGTCACCGCCTCGCTCATGGGGGTGCTGGCGCAGCGGCTCGTGCGGATAATCTGCCCGTCGTGCAAGGAGGCGTACACGCCTCCGCCCGACGCGCTGCGGCGGCTGGGGCTCAACCCGGACGAGCAAAAGGGCATGGACCTGTACCGCGGCAAGGGCTGCGACGGCTGCCGCCACACCGGCTACCGCGGCCGGACGGGCGTCTACGAGCTCATGGTGCTGAACGACCGGCTGCGGGCGCTCGTGCTCGCGGGATCGTCCGCGGACCAGATCCGCGCGGCCGCGCGTGAGGACGGGATGCGCACGCTGCGCGACGATGGCGTGCACAAGGTCATGGAGGGCATAACAACGGTCGAAGAACTGCTGCGCGTGGTCTTCGTCAACGAAGACGAGCGGTAGCGGGGGTGGGGGGCTGACGTGGCGACGTACGCATACGTAGGACGCAACGGACTGGGAGAGGCCGTCAGCGGGGCGATTGAAGGCGACACCGACATCGCCGCCATCTCGCGGCTCCAGGAGATGGGCTTTGTCATCACGGCGCTGAAGCGCAAGTCGGCGCAGCCCAAGGTCGAGGATCTGCTGAGCCGCTTCCAGGGCGTCAAACTCAAGGATCTCACGATCTTTACGCGCCAGCTCGCGACGATGATCAACGCCGGGTTGGCGATCATCGCGAGCCTGACGATTCTGCAGGCCCAGACGGCGAGCCAGAAGCTGCGCGAGATCCTCGCCAAGGTGAAGACGGACGTCGAGGGCGGGCAGCCGCTGTCCGACGCGCTGGGCAAGCATCCGGAGGCCTTCAACCAGCTCTTCACCAACATGGTGCGCGCCGGCGAGACGGGCGGCGCGCTCGACGACGTGCTGAGCCGTCTCTCCGGATTCCTGGAGGCGGAGCTCAAGTTGCGCCAGCGCGTCAAGTCGGCGATGGTGTACCCGGTCCTGATCGCCTGCGCCGCGGGCGGCATCGTCATGTTCATCGTGTTCTTCGTGCTGCCGAAGTTCGTGGCGGTGTTCCAGGACCTCGATGTGCCGCTGCCGCTGCCGACGCGCTTCCTGATCTGGTTCACGATCACGACGCGCCGCTACTGGTACATTTACCTGCTGATCATGGTCGTGTGCGTGTACGGTTTCCGGTACTACGTCGGCACGACCAACGGGCGGCGGTGGTTCGACCGCTTCAAGCTGCGCATGCCGCTCTTTGGCCCCATCAACCGGAACGTCGTCATGGCGCGCTTTTCGCGGACGCTCGGCACGCTGATCCACAGCGGCGTGCCGATTCTGAGCGCGCTCGACGTCGTGGCGAAGGCCACCGCGAACGTGGAGCTGATCCGCGCCATCGACGGCGTGCGCACCAGCATCCGAGAGGGCGAGAGCATCTCCGGGCCGCTGCAGGCGAGCGGGATGTTCCCCGCGATGGTGGTGCAGATGGTCGCGGTCGGTGAGCGGACCGGCGCCTTGGACACGATGCTGGCGAAGGTGGCCGACTTCTACGACACGGAGGTCGAATACGCGGTGGCGGCGTTGACGTCGATCCTGGAGCCGGCGCTCATCATGGTGATGGGCGGGATCGTTGGCTTCATCGTCATCGCGTTCTACCTGCCGCTGTTCACGCTGGTCGGCGCGCTGCACTAAAGACCCGGTTCCGTTCGGCACGGGGTGTCGCGGCGGTACGGTCCGCCGCGAGACGTTCTTACGCCTCGTCTAACCGGTGCGGCCCGGCTCCACGGGGAACCGCGCGTCCTCGTCCAGCGGCCAAACGGGCCTTGGTATTCGCCGGTAGGGGAACGTGCGAAGGTCGAGTGTGGTCAGTCCCGGTGAGTCTGTCGTGATAATCTGGGCTGCCACCGGCTCGAACCCGGCGCGGAAATGCTGGCTCGATTTCAATGCGACGATCCGGCAGCGCGTCACGTCGATCCCGTGTAGCAGGAACACCTCCGGATCGAGGGTCTGGGAGCGGACCGAGGACACCAGCACATCCAGACCGGCGATCACCAGCCGTGCCATCCGGCCCAGGTCCACGCGGGCGCCCCGGCCCATCGGCGACTGCTGGACGAACCGCCCATCCGTCAAAGACTTGACGTAGGCCTCCGTCTCCACCGGCGTCCCGTGCATCGCATCGGTCTTGCCGCCGAGCCGCACCCGAATCACCGCGCCCGGACCCGCGGCGTGGGCCTGGGCCGCGGTCTCGGGATCCCATAGGAACCCGAAGCAGGTTTCGGTCACGTTCGCGTCGAGCAGGGCCCGGAGCAGATGCGTGCCGTCGCCCGGCGCGCCCCCGCCCGGGTTATCCGAGGTTTCGTTGATCACAACGGGACGCTTGTTCGAGGCCAGCGCCTGCCGGATCGCCTCGCCCGGACCCGGCGCGGACTTCAAGAACGCTTCGCGCTGGCCCCAAGCATAGCGCGCAACGTCCATCGCGGCCTCGCCGGCGGCCGCGGCGTCCTCGTCCGCGATGGCGACGACCGCCGCCGCGACCACCGGCGCATCCGTATGGGCGAAGCCGTGGAAGAACGTGCAGTCGAGGATCCCGGGCCGGCGCTCCCAGTCCCGGCAGCGGGCGTTGATCTCCCGCACAGGACTCTGGCTTGTCGCGGTCGTCGGGACCAGCATCGGCAGGCGAACGAGCCGCATCTGCGGCCGGGCGCGGCCGGATACGACGCGGGCGGCCAGGGCAACCGCTTCGACGCTCCGGTCGTAGGAGTCCACGTGCGGGTATTCGTTTACGCCGAGCAGCGCGGTCGCATGGGCCGCCATCGCCTCGGTGACGTTCGCATGAAGGTCAAGTGTCGCGACGACCGGCAGTGACGGGCCGGCGAGGGCACGGACACGTTGTAAAATGTCACCTTCGATGTCGTCGGTACCCTCGGCCACGCCCGCGCCGTGCAGCGCCAGGCAGATCGCGTCCACCGCGCCCGCACGACCGAGCCCCGCGAGCAACTCGCCGCGCATCTCCTCATAGGCGCGCCGGCTGATGGTCCCCGACGGCGTGGCGCGGGTGGCGAACGCCGGTACAATCTCGATGCCGCGCTCTTCGGCGCCGGCCAGCATCCCGCCGAGATAGTCCCGAACGCCGCGGTGGCGCGCGACAAGGTCCTCGCCGTGGGTCCACTCCCGGTCCTTGAACTCGTCAACCTCGGTCAGGGTCGCGCAGAACGTGTTCGTCTCATGTGACACGGCGCCAACGGCGATGCGCATTGACGTCCTCCTCCGCCGGCCGAACGTTCCTCGAGCGGACGTGCGGCCGGCCTCAATCTATATGGCGGGGGTCGAGCGCGTCCCGGAGACCGTCTCCCAGCAGGTTGAAGGCCAGCACGGTCGCGGCGATCATGACGCCGGGCGCGATGACGATCTGAGGGTAGATGGTGATGTATCCGCGGCCGTCGGCCAGCATCCCGCCCCAGTCGGGTGTCGGCGGCCGGACGCCGAGCCCGAGGAACGAGAGCGCCGCCTCCAAGATAATAATGTTGCCGACCGACAACGTCGCGAGCACGATCACGGGCCCGATGACGTTGGGGACCAGGTGGCGCCAGATCACGCGGCGGTCGGTGGCGCCCACGGCCCGCGCCGCGATGACGAATTCCTGCTCGCGGAGACTCAACACCTCGGCCCGGACGACGCGCGCGTATGACGCCCAGACGCTCGCGCCGATGACCAGGATCACATTTGCCAGGCTCGGGCCGACGACGGCGACGAGCGCGATCAGGAGCACAAGAATGGGAAACGCCATAAGCGCGTCGGTGATACGGGACAGCACCGCGTCGACGCGGCCGCCGGCGTAGCCGGCCACGGTGCCGATCGCGACGCCGATCGTGACGGCGATCGCGGTCGCGAGCAGTGCGACGAGGATCGCGACGCGCGAGCCGTAGATAAGTCGGCTGAGGATGTCGCGGCCGATGTGATCGAAGCCGAGCGGATGCGCGGCGGTCGGCGGGGCGCCCCGCATCCCGGGGTTGATCGCCAGCGGCGAGTAGGGGGCCAGCACATTCGCGAAGACGGCCACGAGGCCGATCGCGACGACCACCGCGAGGCCCGCCACGCCGGGACGGTAGCGAACGAATCGGCGCCACGCACGCGCGGCTTCCGATCGCCGCCGCGGCTCGAGGGCCGGACGCCCCGGGGCCGGGGCCGCGGGCCGGGCGCCTTCCAGCGGATGCTCCAGCGATCGCATCGCCACGCGCTCAGCCGACCCGGATGCGGGGGTCGACGAAGGCGTAGATCAGGTCGGTCGCGATGTTGGCGGCGACGACGATGACGGCCAGCACGAGCGCGATGACCTGCACCACCTGGTAATCGAGGTGGTAGACGGAGTCCGTCAGGAGCCGGCCCACGCCGGGCAGCGCAAACACCGTTTCTACGATGATGGTGCCGCTCAGCAGGAACGCCATCCGGTACCCGAGCACGGTCACGACGGGCAGGAGCGCGTTGCGGACCGCGTGGCGGAGCACGACGCGTGATTCGGCCAGACCCTTCGCCCGTCCGGTCCGCACGTAGTCTTGATGGAGCACCGCCGCGACAGATCCGCGCATCATCCGCGTGATGACGGCGGCCTGCTCCGTCGCCAGCACCGCCACCGGCAGCACGTAGCCGGTCCAGGACTGAAGGCCGAACGGCGGCAGCCAGCGCAACTTTACCGCGAAGAGGATGATCGCCATGAGCGAGATCCAGAAGCTGGGGAGCGCGACGCCGAGGGTGGCGCCGACGGTCCCAATATAATCGAAGGCCGTGTAGCGGCGGACGCCCGCGACGATGCCTACCGGCACCGCGATCGCGACGGACAGGGCGAAGGCCGCCGCGTTGAGTGTGATCGTCACCGGCGCCGCCTGGGCCAGCATCGTCCCGACCGGCACGCCCGTCCGGATCACAGACTCGCCGAAATCCCCGCGGGCCATGTTCGCAAGCCATGTCGCGTATTGGACGTACCAGGGCCGGTCGAATCCCCACAAATGCTTGATCGCGGCGACCTGCTGCGGCGTCACATCCGCCTCGCCGACCATAACGTCCACCGGGCTGCCCGGGGTCAGGCGGAGGATGAGAAACGCGGCGGTGGCGACGAGAAAGATCACCGCCGCGCCCTGGAGGAGGCGGGTCAGGACGTAACGCCACATCGGACGCGGCCGTCCGGCTGCGGGTGCGGGCCGAGGCTAGCCCCGGCGCCGCGCCGTCATCCGATCCACCATTGATAGGCTTTGCGGTAGAGCTGAGGTCCGTTGAAGGCCGTCCGCGGCAGGCCCTTGACCCGCTTCGTGAAGATCGTGTACCAGTTCCAGTACATGACGTAGAGGAACGGCACGTCCTCGGCCACGATCTTCTGAATTTCCTTGTAAATGGGCGCGCGCTTCTTGGGGTCGGGCTCGCGCAGGCCGGCGTCGATGAGGCTGTCCACCTTGGGGTTCGCGTAGTGCGACCAGTTGTTGCCGCCGTTGGACCGAAGGGTCACCGAGGGATCGGGGTCGCCGAGGCTGCCGCCGTAGGTCCAGTTGAAGAGCGAGGCATCCATCTCGCCCTTGTGCATCCGCTCGGTGATGGTCGCCACCGGCGCTTCCGCGAGCTTCATCTCGATGCCGACCGCCTTGAGGTCCTGCTGCGCGACCTCGGCCTCCGGCCGGCGCGCCTGATCTCCGACGATCGTAGTGCACGTAAACGAGAACCTCACGCCGCTCTTCTGGCGGATTCCGTCCGGACCCGGCTTCCACCCGGCCTCGTCCAACAGCCCCTTCGCCTTCGCCGGATCGTGCGGGTACTTGAGGACGTTCGGCTCGAAGTAGGTCTTAAACGCGGGAGAGAGGTGGGAGGTCGCGATCGCCGCCGTGCCCTTGAAGACGTCGTCGATGAGGCGCTGACGGT
>DATGHZ010000016.1:0-69187 GCA_035307565.1 bacterium
GACCCGGACGCGCCGACGCAGGAGCGGTTTGAGGATGGCCATGGTGGTGCCAGTATAGCCACCCCCCAACGGCCGAAAGTACCCGCGGTGTCGCCGTGGCACCGAGTCTCAGGCGTAGTCGGATCTATCTGAACCTAGACATCAGTCGTGTCAGCTCATCTGCGCCGGTCCGCGGGTGCTATACTGGCGCCGATGCATCCGATCCTCTTCCACGCCGGGCCGATCGTCGTGCGGTGGTACGGCATCATGATGGGGCTCGCGCTCTTTTTGTCGATTCCCATCACGGCGCACTTCGCGGTGCGGTTTGGGCTGGGCCGGTCCGTCGTCGACGCGGTCGCCGTTCCGTTCCTTGTGGTGCTCGTTCTGGGCGCGAGGGCGGGTTATGTGGTCTCGAACCTCTCCGAGTTCGCCGGCCGGCCGCTCGCGATCGTGCTGCCGCCGTACGCGGGCCTCGCCTCCCACGGCTCGATCGCCGCGGGACTGGCGTTCCTGGCATGGTGGTGTCCGCGGCACCGCGTCCCGTTCTGGCGCCTCCTGGACGCGATGGCGCCGGCCGTGCTGGCGGCTATCGCGCTGGTCCGGTGGGGCAACTTCATGAACGGCGAACTTTTCGGCGATCCCACACGCCTGCCTTGGGGCATCGCCGTGCCGGGTCTGCCCGGCGGCTCCCGGCACCCCCTGCCGCTATACGAGATCGCCGGCACGCTCGCGATTCTCGCCGGCATCCTCGTCCTGGCCCGCCGGCGGCCGTTCGACGGCGCTGTCTGGTGGTCCGCGATCGTCGCGTCGTCCGTGCTGCGGTTCCTGCTCGATCTCCTGCGCAGCGAAGATCGCACGCCGGCGTTCCTCACGCTCGGCCAGATCGCCGCGCTCGTGCTGATCGGCTGGGGCCTGTGGTTCCTCTGGAGCGCCGCGCGCCGCACGGGTCTCCGTTCCCCGGCGGTGACCACCGCGGCCCCGGAGCCGACACACATCGCGAGGTGACTCCACGGATGAACGCCCTCGAGCTGTGCTTCATGCCCGCGACGGAACTGGCCGCGGCCATCGGCGCAAAACAGGTGTCGCCGGTCGAAGCCGTCGAGGCCGTCCTCGACCGGATCGCGGCGATCAATCCCTCGATCAACGCGATCGTGACCGTGACCGAAGAGCTCGCGCGGGGCGCGGCGCGGGACGTGGAGCAGCGCATCACGCGCGGAGAGCCGGTGGGCCCCCTCGCCGGGGTGCCGGTCACGATTAAGGATTTGATCATGGTCAAGGGCGTGCGCACCACATGGGGCTCCCGCATCTTCGAGCGTTTCATCGCTCCGGAAGACGGTCCCGCGGTCGAACGGCTGCGCGCCGCCGGTGCGGTGATCGTCGGGATGACCAACTCGCCCGAATTTGGATACCGCGCCACCACCGATAACCCGGTCTTCGGCGAGACGCGAAACCCTTGGAGTCTCGAGCACACGCCGGGCGGCTCGACGGGTGGGGGGGCCGCGGCGGTGGCGGCCGGCATGGGGCCGCTGACGCTCGGGACGGACGCCGGAGGGTCCATCCGCATCCCGGCCAGTTGCTGTGGAGTTTTCGGCTTCAAGCCGACCCTGGGACGCGTGCCGGCGGCGCCGGTGTACGGCGGCCTGGAGACGCTGTCGCACACGGGTCCTCTGACACGCACGGTCCGGGACGCGGCGCTCGCTATGTCCGTGATCGCGGGACCAGACCCGCGCGACCTGAGCTCGCTTCCCAACGACGGCACCGACTGGATCGCGGCTCCCGAGGGCGGGATCGCGGACCTGCGGCTGGCCTGGACACCGGATTGGGGGTACGCTCCTGTGGATCCGGAGGTGCTCACCATCACGGAGGCCGCTGTTCGCCGCCTGTCGGGTGCCGGCACGCCGGTCGACGTCGCCGCTCCGCGCTTCACCGATCCTTCCGATGCGTTCAACACGTTGTTCCCCGCGTTCGTCGCGGCGCGGCTGCAGGGATACTTAGCGGAATGGCGCGCGCGGATGGACCCCGGCCTCGTGAAATACATCGAAATGGGACAGCGCCCGAGCGCCGTCGACTTCGTCCAAGCCGGCAACGTCCGGCGAACGCTCAACGACGCATTCCGCCAGCTCTTCCAGACCTACAACCTGCTGTTGACCCCGACCCTCGCGGCACCCCCCCTCCCCCTAGGCCGGCCGTTCTATGAAGAGATTGCCGGCAAGCGCGTTTCTCCGATCGGTTGGCTCGCGTTCACGTTTCCGATCAACATGCTAGGGTACCCGGCCGCGACCGTGCCGGCCGGGTGGACGGCGGCGGGGCTACCCGTCGGGCTGCAAATCATCGGCCCGCGCTTTGCCGATGCGCTGGTGCTCCGCGCGGCCGCCGCTTTTGAGGCGGTGCAGCCGTGGGCGGACCGCCGGCCGCCCCTCTCCTAGTTCTCGCTCAACAGCCGCATTCGCCCGGCCTCGATCGCCCCGCTGCGATCCGGACCGCCCGGCCGCCGCCTGCGCCAGGTATGAAGTGCCTCACTGCCGGCGTCTCCCAATCATGGTATCCATGACATCACAGAACCGGGGGCGGGGCAGGAGGACGGCGATGCTGGACCGCTACAGCGTGGAAAAGCTCATCAACGCACACGGGGCGGAAGCGGTAAAGCAGGCCGATCAGGAACGGCTGGCCTCGGCGGCCGCCGCGGACCGGCCCAAGAACCGTCGAGTGTTGTCGATTGCCGCAAAGCTGCGGGCGCTTGCGGCCTCGGGACTTCGGCCCACCCAAGCGATAGCGCATCAGCGGGAGAGTTAGCTAGACGAGCTGCGCGCGCAGGCGGTCGACGTTCAGCAGGACGAGGCGTCCCCGTTCGTGGCGGACGAGGCCCTGCGCAGTGTAGGACCGCAGACACTTGTTGATGCTCTCGCGCGTGGCGCCGACCATGCTGGCCAAGTCGCCCTGGGTCAGGCGCGGACCGATGACCACGCCGCCCTGCCCCGGTTTGCCCCGCGTCTCCGCCAATTCCACCAGCAGGCGGGTGACGCGGGTCCGCACATCGGAGAACGCCGCGTCGTGTACCAGCCGGTCGGTGCGCCGGAATCGCCGGCTGAGCGACGCCAGCAGGTTCACGGCAACGGCCGGGACCTCACGTAGAAACCGAAGAAAGTCCTCCCGCGGCAGCACGAGCAGCTCGCCCGCCGCCGTCGCGACCGCGTCGGCCGAGCGGGGTTCGCCGTCGAGAAGCGCCAGCTCACCGAAGAACTCGCCGGGCCCAAGCAGCGCGAGCACCACCTCTTTGCCTTCGGATCCCCCGAGGAGAACCTTCACTTCCCCGGTTTCGACTACATAGAGCGCGGTCCCGGGGTCGCCTTCCCGGAATACCGGCTCGCCGGCCCGGTAGCGCCGCCGGCGCAGCAGCGCGGCCAATTTTTCCAACTGACTCGCCGGCAAGTCCGCAAACAGCGGACAGCGTACCAGCAGTTCCTCTGGCGTCATCTTTCGGCTCCCCGGCAACGCCGGCAAATCGGGGTTTTTGCAGCCCCCGCCGGCTCGCGGCGGCTCTTCGACCTACCCGCCATCGGTCCTGCCCCGTCCCCGGCCAGCGGGCCGGCACGGACGCTGTGTGACGCGTTTCACAGGCGCAGCGTGGTGCATTTCATCGCGGCTTCAGGCCGGTCCGGCTACGATAGGCCCGCGAGACAAAAACTCAGTACCGAGGCGGAGGAGGAGAGACAATGAACTTGATCCGGAGGGCAATCGCGTTGAGCGTGGCGGTCTTGGTGGTGGCGGCTGTCGAAGGCCCCGTTCTGATCAGCGAGCACGATAGGAGCGTGCAGGGTTTTGAGGTTCTGAACCATGAGACGACTCAAGCGGACAGCGAGCAAATCAAGAGCGAGCGCGTGGCGGACGAACAGTACAAGACCGAGCGCGTGGCCGACGAACAGTACAAGACCGAGCGCGTGGCGGACGAACAGTACAAGACCGAGCGCGTGGCCGACGAGCAGTTCAAGAGCGAGCGCGTAGCCTAAAAGCGGTTCCACAGCCGAGGGTTTCGGCTGATCCACCCGCAGGCTAAAGGCGGCCCTTCCCTCTCCCCCCACCCCCGGGAGGGGCCGCCCGCGGCCTCGGTCGCATTCTCATTCGCGACGACGACCACGGTCAGTAAAGGCCGTCCTCAGCGCCGCTGATCCGGCGCGATCCAAACGGCCCTTTCCCGGCGGTTCCCACGGCGTCCGAGCGCCGCCGAACCCGGGGGAAGGGCCGCTTCCTATGTATGGCCGCGCTTTGCCGCCCGCCGGGTCACCCGTTCTGCCACTCGATGCCGAACCCGCCGCGGGGCAGCCGCCAGTCGATATTGCGGTAGGGGCACCCGAGCACGCACGACGTGCATTCGACGCAATTCTCGTAGGAAATCGCGATCTTCGCGCCGTCCCAGTTGTAGACGTTGGCGGGACAGAACGTGGTGCACGGCCGCTTCCATTCGCCCGGACAGCGCTCGCGGCACACCGCGTTGTCCGTAATCGAGATGTGCGACTGGCGGTCGTGCTTCCAGCGCAGGCTGTAGAGTTTCTCTTCGATTTTCACCGCATCGCCCTCCAGCCGTCGTAGGCATCGCGCAGGAGCCGCCACCACGGCCGCTCCGCGAGGAGCCGCCGCAGGACGCGCCGCTGTTTTTCCCGCTTGCTGACCCCGTCCACCGTCAGCATCTCGTGCACCGCTTCGTTGAGCAGCACCGGATACACGTGGAGCAGTTCGGGCCGCCGCGCCGCCAGTTCCGGCAAATGCTCGTATTTGCGCAAATCTTGGAGCACGAACGACGCCTCGAGCAGCTCCTGGTATCCGGACAGCGTCCGGGCGGAAAAATCCCCCGCGCGCGCGGCGCGGACCACCGTTTCCCCGGCCATGCGCCCGGCCGCCATCGCGAGGTTGCTGCCCTCGCGATGGAGATTATTGACCATCATCGCGGCATCCCCCGCGACCAGCACGCCGTCGTCGAACAGGCGCGGCATCGCCCGCAGACCACCTTCGGGGATCGCGTGCGCGAGATACTCCCGTGCTTCGCCCCCGCGCAGCAGCGGCGCCACGATCGGATGGGTCTTGAAACCCTCGAGCAGATCCCACGGCGTGATCCGCGTCTCCATGAAATGGGAGATCAGCGCCCCGATCCCCACGGACAGCGACTCGCGGTTCGTGTAGACGAAGCCGTATCCGGCCATGCCGCGGGTCACGGCGCCGTAGACCTCGATCGTCGCGCCGCGCTCCGGCTCCAGCGTGAATCGTTCCTCGATCGCGGCCGCGGGCAGCGCGATGATCTCCTTGACGACGAGCGCCATTTCGTCCGGCTGCAGCGGACGGCTGAGCCCGGCGCGCTGTACCAGGAACGAGTTTGCGCCGTCGGCGATCACGACGACGCGCGCCCGCAGATCGCCGTCCTGCCGGCCGGTCCGGACGCCGACCACGCGCCCGCCTTCGCGGAGGACATCGACCACGGTGGTTCCCGGCAGCAGCATCGCCCCGGCCGCCTCGGCCTGCGAGGCGAACCAGGCATCGAACGGCACGCGGAGGACGGTGAAGGCATTGGGCGGCTCGAGGGTGTGCGGGACGTGCTTGTGGCCGATCGACACCGCGCTGTCCGCGGCCGTCAGCCACACGCGCTCGTCGGTGACGATGCGCTCGATCGGGGCCTCGCGCCAAAACTCCGGCACGATATCGGCGAGCATGCGCCCGTACAGCACACCGCCCATGACGTTCTTCTGCCCGGGCCGCTCGCCGCGTTCGAAGAGGGCGACGCTCAACCCGGCCCGCGCCATCGTGATCGCCGCCGCGACCCCCGCGGGACCGGCGCCGACAACGACGGCGTCGAATTGTTCGTGCTCGGCCACGTTCGCGGCTTCTACTTGAGGAATGCGGCGGCCTGCTGTACGGCCGCCGTGAGCGACCCCGGCAGGATACCGTAGACGAGCACCCCCGCCGTCGCCAGGACGAGCGCGGCGCCGGTCATCGCGCTGCGGCGCACGGCCACGTCGGACGGGACGTCGCCGGCGAAGGGGGCATAGGCGAGGCGCATATAATAGAAGACCGAGACGACGCTGGTCAGCACACCGATCACCGCCAGGCCGGTCTGCCCCGCCCCGAGCGCCGCCCGAAAGAGATAGAGTTTGGCGATGAACCCCCCGGCCGGCGGCAGGCCGGCGAGGGACACCGCGCAGAGCGCAAGCGTCCACGCGGCCCACGGCGCGCGGGCGGCGAGGCCGGCGAGATCGTCCACACGGTCGGCCTCCACGCCGCGGCGGTCGAGCAGCAAGAGCACCCCGAACGCGCCCAGATTCATCGCCGCGTACACGGCGAGGTAGAACAGTACGGCGCCCGTCCCGGCCGCCCCGCCCGCGGCCACGCCGATCAACATATAACCGGCGTGGGCGATGCTCGAATACGCGAGCAACCGCTTGACGTTTGTCTGCCCCAGCGCGGCGAGATTGCCGAGCACCATCGTCGCGATGGCGAGCGCCTGCATCATCGGGCTCCACGTGGGGGCAAGGTGCGCGAACGCCTCGGGAAACACGCGAATCAGTCCGGCGAAGGCCCCGATCTTGGCGGCCACCGACATGAACGCGACGGCCGGCAACGGCGCGCCCTCGTACACGTCCGGCGCCCATCCGTGGAACGGGACCATCGCGGCCTCGAATCCCAGGCCGATCGTGAGGAGGGCGAGCCCGCCGCCGAGCAGCGGCGACGCCGGCGCCCCGGCGAGCGCGCCAAGATCGAGCGTGCCCGCGGCGCCGTACACGAGCGCCACGCCGTAGACGAAGAACGCCGTCGCAAACGCGCCGAGCAGCAGGTATTTGAGGCCGGCCTCCTGCGAGCGGGTACTGCGACGCGCCAGCGCGGCGAGGACGTAGAGCGGCAGGCTGAGCACCTCGAGGCCCACAAAGAGCACAATCAGGTTGCGGCTCGCCGCCATGAGCATGGCGCCGGTGGTGCTGAGCAGCACGAGCGCGTAGTATTCGCCCACCGGCAGGCGCGTCCGCCGCACATAGGGGTCGGCGAGCAGCACGCCGGCCCCGGCGGTGCCGAGGGCCGTCAGATCGGCCAGCCGCGTGATCCCGTCCCGCACGTACATGCCGGCGAAGGCCGGAGTGGCCGGCGATGAGGGGAGCCACAGGGCGGCGGCCGCGGCGGCGCAGACGCCCGCGAGCGCAAGCCAGGTCGCGGCGGTGCTCTGCCGCACGGCTTCGAGGGCGCCGCCGGCCGCCCACGCGTCTTGAATCAACACGGCACAGGCCGCGAGCACGAGCAGCGTTTCCGGCGCGGCCGCCGCGAGGTCGTGCCAGCTCATGGAACCATCCCCGGCCGCCGCGCGTGGATCGCGGTCCCGGGCGCCGGCGTAGATGCAGCCGTCGCGCGCAGCAGCGCCCGAACGGTCGCTTCACTGCGATCCAGAAGCGGCCCCGGGACGAATCCCACCCACAGGATCATCGCGACAAGCGGCGCGAGCACCGCGAACTCACGGGGGCGCAGATCCGGGAACGCGCGCAACTCCGAACGCAGCGGCCCGTGGAATACGCGGCCCACAAACGCGAGCAGGTACGCGGCGGCGGCGACGATGCCGAACGTCGCCAGCGCCGCGTACACGGGACGGGTCTGGAACGCGCCGAGAAGGATCAGAAACTCGCCGACAAAGCCGTTCGTTCCCGGCAGCGCCAGCGACGAGGCCACGGCGATCAGCGTGACCGCGGCCAGCGCCGGCGCCGCGGCCGCAACCCCGCCGTACGCGTCGGTGCGGGCCCGCCCCGTCCGCGCGATCAGTATCCCGGCGAGCACAAACAGCGCGCCGGTGCTGACGCCGTGGTTGATCATCTGCACGACGCTGCCCTGCACGGCCTCGACGTTGAGTGCAAAGATTCCGAGCAGGATAAAGCCCATGTGGCTGAGGCTGCCGTAGGCGAGCAGGCGCCGCATGTCGGCCTGCGCCCACGCGACGGCGCCGCCGTACAGCACGCCCACGACCGCCAGCGCGGCGAAAAGCGGGCCCCACGCGCGCACCGCATCGGGAAAGAGGGGCAGGCAGAAGCGCAGGAGACCGTAGGCGCCGGCCTTGGCCATGAGACCCGCGAGCAGCACCGTCACCACCGGCGGGGCCTCAGCGTACGCATCCGGCAGCCAGGTGTGGAGCGGCCAGACCGGCATCTTAATCGCGAAGGCGACGGCGAACGCGCCGAAGAGCAGCGCCTCCGCCGCCGGCGTCCATCCGAGCGGCCGTCCAAGGAGCGCCGGCAGGTCGAACGTCGGCGTTCCAAGGACGCGCCCGCCCTGCAGATACACCGCGACGATCGCCAGCAGCATCAGCACGCTGCCGGCCATCGTGTACAAGAGAAATTTGATCGCCGCGCCGCGCCGGGCGGGGCCGCCCCACAGCGCGATCAGGAAGTACATGGGAATCAGCATCGCTTCCCAGAACACATAGAACAGGACGAGGTCCTGCGCGAGGAACGTCCCAAGCAGCCCCGCCTCGAGCAGCAGCACCGTCACCACGAACCCCCTGGCCCGCTCCAAGACCTGATCCGTGGACGCCGCGATCGCCACCGGCACAAGCAGCGTGACGAGGGCGGTGAGGCTGACCGAAAGCCCGTCGACGCCGAGGTGGTATCCGATTCCCGCGGCGGGGATCCAGGCGAGACGCTCTTCGAACTGCAGCGCGGACTCGCCGGGCCGAAACGTGATCCACACCCAGGCGGCGAGCCCGAGCGCCGTGAGGGCGGCAGCCAACGCGACCGCGCGCGCGGCGGCGGGCCGGCGCGGGCCGGTCGCGCCGGCGGCGATGGCGCCGGCGACCGGAATCGCGATGAGCGCGCTGAGCGCCCAGGAACTCACGGCCGCCAGATCCAGTACGCGAGAATCAAGATCGCCCCGACGAGGACGAAGGCCGCGTAATGCCGCAGGTAGCCGCTCTGGAGCCGGCGGAGCGCCGCTCCGCCTCGTCCGAGCCCGTCCGCAACGCCGGTGACCGCGCGATCGATCACCCGGCGGTCGAAGACGGCCGACCACGCCGCGATGGTGCGGACGGGCGAGACCACGGCAGCATCGTAGAACGCCTCCACGTAGAAGCGGCGGGCCAGCAGCGTTCCCAACGCCGGGGCGGCGCCGCGCACCGTACCGCGCGCGTATACCAGCCAGCCCAGGATGAGTCCGGCCACGGACACCGCGAGGCCGGCGGCGAGCGGCAGCCAGTACGCCGTGCCCATCGCCGCGGCGCTCGCCGACGCCGTGCCGGGTACGGGTTGTGCGACGCCCGCGTCGACCACGGGCCGCAGCCAGCGGCCCAGCGGCCCCTGAATTTCCAGCGTCCCGATGGCTCCGCCGGCGACGGTGAGCGCGGCCAGCGCGGCTGTGGGCCACAGCATGATGCCGGGAGGATCGTGCGGAACCGCGCCGGCATCCCCGCGGGGAGCTGCGGCCGGGCCGAACGTCAGCACGTGGGCGCGCGTGATATAGAATGCCGTCACGCCGGCCGTCAGGAGGCCCACCGCCCACAGCGCCGCGTGTCCGGACGCGAATGTCTCCCCCAGAATCTGCTCCTTGCTGAAGAAGCCGGCGAGGGGCGGAACGCCGGCGAGCGCGAGCGCCCCGATGGCAAACGCCGCGGCGGTGCGCGGCAGCCGGCGGCCGAGCCCGCCGCCCATGCGCCGCATGTCTGTTTCGCCGCCGAGGGCGTGCATCACCGCGCCCGCCGCGAGGAACAAAAGCGCCTTGAAGAAGGCATGGGTGGTGAGGTGAAACATGCCTGCGCTCCACGCGGCCACACCAACGGCGAGGAACATGTAACCGAGCTGGCTGATCGTCGAGTACGCGAGCACGCGCTTCAGGTCGGATTCCACGAGCGCCGCGGCCGCCGCGAAGATCGCCGTCACGGCGCCTGTCACCGCCACAACGTCGAGTGCCAGGGGCGCGCGCAGGTAGACCGCGTGGAGCCGGACGATCATGTACACGCCGGCCGTGACCATCGTCGCCGCGTGGATGAGCGCGCTCACGGGCGTCGGGCCCTCCATCGCGTCGGGAAGCCAGACATACAGCGGCAGCTGCGCGGACTTGCCGACCGCGCCGAGAAACAGCAGCAGCGCGATCGCGGTCGGGACCGCGGCGCCGAGCGCGAGGCGCTGGGCGGCCTCGCGGGTGATCGTCGTGAAGTCGAGCGTGCCGAACACCCCAAAGACGGCGAAGATGCCGAGCAGAAAACCGACATCCCCCAGGCGGGTGACGATGAACGCTTTGACGCCGGCACGGGCCGCGGCGGGACGTTCGAACCAGAACGCGATCAACAGGTAGCTGCACAGGCCGACGCCTTCCCAGCCGATGAACATGACGGCGAGGTTGCCGGCCAGCACGAGCAGCAGCATCGCCGCCATGAACAGGTTCAGGTAGGCGAAGTAGCGCGCGAATCCGCGATCGCCCGCCATGTAGCCGGCCGAATACACGTGGATCAGCGCGCCGACGCCCGCGACGACGAGGGCCATCGCGGCCGAGAGCGGATCCGCGAGCAGCCGGAAGGGGATCACCACCGGTCCGGCCGCGATCCACCGGTACACGTCGACCGTCACGAGCCGGGACTCCGGCGGCATCGCGGCGAGGCCGCGAAGCACGGCGACGGCGGCCCCGAACGCCGCGATCACCGTGGCGCACGCGACGGTCCCGACGACGCGCGCCGGCCACCGGCCGCCCCACGCTCCCAGCACGGCCCACCCGGCCAGCGGCAGCAGCGGGATCAGGACGACGGCGGCCGTCACGGCGCCCTCATCCGCGCAGCAGATCGGCGTCGTCGATGTCGACCGTCTCGCGGGACCGGAAAACGTCGACGATGATGGCCAGGCCCACCACGACCTCCGCCGCCGCGACGACCAGGACGAAGAACACCAGCACTTGGCCGTCCACCGCGCCGCGCAGGCGGGCGAATGTGACCAGCGTCAGGTTCACCGCGTTGAGCATCAACTCGACCGACATGAACACGATCAGGGCGGAGCGGCGCACAAGCACGCCGGCGGCGCCGAGCGTGAACAGCAGCGCGCTGAGGCTGAGATAATACGCGGCCGGAACGCTCACGTGCGGGTCGTCTCCCGCCCCAGACGGCGGCCGAGCGCGACGGCGCCGATCATGCCCACCAGCAGGATGAGCGACGCGGCCTCAAACGGCAGGAGATACCGCCCGAAGAGCGCCCTCCCGACGTCCTGGATCGTGCCGAACTCCGGCGGCACCGGGCCTGAGCCCGCCCCGCCGCCCGAGGGCGCCGGAACCGGCCGCGTGACCAGCGCCAGGAGACCGGCCGCGAGCAGCACGCACATCGCGACAACCACCGGTACCGCGGCGGGGCCGGTGAAGGCACCGATCCCGGCGTGCTCACCGCTGTGCGCGGCGAGCAGCATGATGATAAACACAAACAGCACGACGATGGCGCCGGCATAGATGATCACCTGCGCCGCGGCGATGAACTGCGCGTCGAGCAGCAGATAATCGACGGCAAGGCTCAGCAGCACGACCAGGAGGCCGAGCACGCTGTGGACAGGCCGCCGCGACAGGATGACGCCGGCGCCTCCGGCGAGCGCACAGATAGCCGTGATCCCGAAGAGGACCACGTCCATGCCGCCCTACACCTCCCGGTTGGGATCGCGTCCGGACTCGCCCGGATGCCGCTCCTGCAGACGGTCTTTCGTGTAGATGAGATCGCCCCGCGTCGTACTGCTCAATTCGTACTCGTGGCCGAGCACGATCGCGCCGGTCGGGCACGCGTCCTCGCAGAGCCCGCAAAAGATGCAGCGCAGCATGTTGATCTGGAAATCCGTCGCGTAGCGCTCGCCTTTGGAGTGCGGCGCCAGCGGGTCGTTCTCGGCCGCCCGCACGAAGATCGACTGGCTCGGGCAGACGATAACGCACAATTCGCAGCCGACGCACCGCTCCATGCCGTCGGCGAACAGCGTCAGGAAATGCCGGCCTTTGAAGCGCGGCTGGACCTGCGGACGGCGATCGGGATACGTCGTCGTGACCGGCCGCCGAAACATGTACCGGCCGACCACGCCGAGGCCCTTCACCATAGCCCACGCCTGCCGCAGGCGCCGCGCCGCCCCGCCGCCGGGTCCACGGGGGCGCTCCGAGACGGCGGGCTTGGCCGGGGTCATCGCGTCCCGAGCCACACGATTGCGCAGGCGGTCCCGGCGACGTTGAGCAGGCCGGCCGGGACCAGGACCTTCCAGCCGAACGCCATGAGGTGATCGTACCGGACCCGGGGCAGCGTCGCACGGACCCAAATAAAGAAGCAGATCACCACAAAGACCTTCACGAGGAACCACACGACCGGGGGCAGGATGGGCCCCTGCCAGCCGCCGAGGAACAGGGTGGCGGTGAGCGCGCCCATCGTGATCACGCCGACGTATTCGGCCAGGTAGAACATCGCGAATTTGAAGCCACCGTACTCGGTCTGAAACCCGCCCGTCAATTCCTGCTCCGATTCCGGCAGGTCGAACGGCGCGCGGTTGGTCTCCGCGAACGCCGCGATCATAAACAACACAAAGGCGAGCGGCTGGCGATAGATGAACCAGCGTCCGCCGGCCTGGGCGGCAACGATGTCGACGAGGCTGAGCGAGCCGGCCGCCATGATGACGCCGAGGACCGCAAGGCCGAGCGATAGTTCGTAGGACAGCACCTGCGCGCTCGAGCGCAGCCCCCCGATGAGCGAGTACTTGCTGTCCGACGACCAGCCGCCGAGGATCACCCCGTACACGCCGACGCTGCTCGCCGCGAGCACGAGCAGGACGGCGATGTTCACGTTCGCGATATAGAGCGTGACGTCGCGGCCGAAGAGCCGCACGGGCGGCCCGATGGGAATCACCGCGTACACGAACAACGCCGCCGCCACCGAGATGAGGGGCGCCGCGAGGTAAACCACGGCGTCCGCCCCGGCGGGACGGAAGTCCTCCTTGAAGATAAGCTTGATGCCGTCGGCGAGGGGCTGCAGGAGGCCGCCCGGCCCGACGCGGTTCGGGCCCACGCGGAGTTGAAACCGCGCGAGCAGCCGGCGTTCGAGCAGCGTCGTGTACGCAAAGGCCGTCAGCACCGCGCCGAGCATGATCGCGCTCTTGATGGCGGCCACGAGGAGCGTCGTCACGGCGTCCTTCCCGGCAGGGGTATCATCTCGCCGGGACCAGGGCCCGCACGGTGACAAACGGGGCCTCGTCCTCGCCGAGCAGCGTCGCGACCGGCGCCGCTTCGAAGCCGAGCGGCACGTACGCGTGGCCGGGATGCAGGCCGGACCATATCCGGGCGGCGAGCCGCAGCGCACCGCGGCCCGAACGCACTTCGCACAAATCGCCGTCCGCGATTCCGAGGCGCGCGGCGTCGTCCGGGGGAAGCGCCACAAATGCCTCGCCGGCGAGCGCCCGGATGCCGGGGCACCGGAGGGAGACCGCGCTCCGATCGAATAATTTCGCGCCGGTCACAAGCGCGAGCGCGCCGTCGATCGCATCCGCTCCGCGCGCCTCACCGGGCCGGGAGGCGCGCGGGGTGTCCGCGCCGCTCGGCGGCGCAGTGATCGGGGGCGGCGCGATCCGCGCGTCCTCGGCCCACCCCGGTATCAGCCTGGCAATCTCCGACGACACTTCCTCCCAGGACGAGAACGCAAACGGAGCGCCCAGACGGGAGGCGAGCGCGGTGAAGATCGCCGAGTCCGACCGTGCTTCTCCGGGTCCCAACACCGCCTGGTCGCGGCGCTGGATGCGGCCTTCAAGATTGCCGACGGTCCCGGCCGTCTCGGCATACGTGAGCACCGGCAGGACCACGTCGGCTTCGGCCGCCGTCTGGGTGAGAAATGCATCATGCACGACGAGCAGGCCGAGACGCTCACGCGCGGCGCGCCACGCTCCGGCGGCCGGGTACGACGTCGCGGGATCGGCACCGGCGACGTATAGCAGCCGGAGGTCGCCCCGTCGTGCGGCGCCGAGCATCTCTCGAACCGCGCGTCCAGGAGATGCCGGGACAGGCCGGCCCCACAGCGCTGCAATCGACGCGCGGGCACGCGCATCGGTAAGCGGACGGTACCCCGGCAGCATATCCGGAAGCAGCCCCAGCGCCTGCGCGCCGCCGGCGTTTCCGCGTCCGCGAAGCAGGCTCACCGTCGCGCTCGGGTGCGCGGCCCGAAGCGCCGCGAGCCCCGCGGCCACGGCGGCTCCTTCCGGCTGCTCGAGGGCGGTGCGGCCGGCAAGCACGAAGGTCTGCTTCGCGCCGCCGAGCAGGGCCGCCGCGTCCCTGAGGACCGCGGCCTCGGCGCCGGATCTGACGGCGGCGTCGTCGGGGGCACCCTGCCCGGAGAGCGCCGCGAGCACCGCGGGCTCGGTTCCGCGGCGGTAGGTGACACTGTGCCGCGCCCAGCGGGCGATCTCCAGGGGCCAGGGATTGGCGATCACGAGGCGCGCGCCGCCATCGACGGCTTTCTTGACGCGCAGCCAGACAATAGGATATTCCTCGGTGAGGTCACAGCCGAGCAGGACGATGACATCGGCCCGTTCCACGTCGCTGATCGGGCGGCCGAGGCCCCACGGCGCCGCCGCGGCCGGCTGCGGAAAAGCGGTGTCGGCGCGGAAGTCGATGGAATTCGTGCCGACAACCCCGCGGAAGAGCCGCGTCAGGAGATACGCATCCTCGTTGGTCCCGCCCGCGCCGCCGATGACGCCGATCTGCTCCGGCGGCGTTCCGCGCAGTGCGCCGGCGACCCGCTCGAGGGCTTCATCCCACCCGGCGTCCCGGAGGCGCCCGCCCTCCCGCACGAGGGGCGTGCGAAGACGGTCGGCGCTGCCCGTGAAGTCGTAGCCGAAGAAACCCTTGTCGCACAACCAGATGTCGTTGACCTCCGGATGCTCGCGGGCCCGCATCCGCGCGAGGTCGTTCCCCCGGACGTCCAGCGTCGCCGCGCACCCGCACCCGCAGTGGGGGCACACGCTCTGGTGCTTGCGGTTGTCCCAGGGCCGGGAGCGGAACCGGTACGTGCCGCTCGTCAGCGCGCCGACGGGACAGATGCCGATCGTGTTGCCGATGAACTTGCTGGCCACCGGCTCCATGAACGGCGTGGCGATTTGGCTGTGATACCCGCGCTCAAAGCCCTTGAGGGCGTCGTCGCCGGCGATGATCTCGCCGAAGCGGACGCACCGCCAGCACAGCACGCATCGTTCGCGGTCCAGCACCAGCACCGGCCCCATGCGGACGTGCTTGCCGAACGTCCGCTTGGTTTCGATGAAGCGGCTCGCGCCGGGCCCGAACTTGAGGGTGTTGTCCTGTAGCGGACACTCGCCGCCTTTGTCGCAGATCGGGCAGTCGAGCGGGTGGTTGACCAGCAGAAACTCGAGGATGCCGCGCTGGCCCTGCTTGACGCGGTCGGTGTTGGTGCGGACGACCATGTCCTCCGCGGCCTCGAGCGTGCACGACGTGGCCAGTTTGGGCATCTTCTCCACTTCCACGAAGCACATCCGGCACGCGCCGATCGGCGGCATGTGATCGTGGTAGCAGAACACCGGAATTTCGATGCCGAGTTGGCGCGCCGCGTGCCACACGGTCGTGCCATTGGGGACGGCCAGCTGATGCCCGTCAATGGTGAGGTGGACCATCGGGACGGCCCCCGCCGCGGCCGCGGGTCCGGCCGTCGCGGCGGGGGCGGACGGGGACGCCACGGGCGACGCACCGCGCGGCCCCTGCCTCCGGGTCGCCTCCGTCCCCTGCCCGGTCGTGGGCGCGGGGTATCCGAAGGCGCCGTCCGGCGAATGGAATTCGCCTTCCGCGAAACCGCCGGCGCCGCGATCGCCCGGGGTCACGCGCGGCCCCCTCCGGCGGCTCCGGCCGGTGTCGCGGCGGGCGCAAGGTCGCAGGCGCCGCTCTTGATGTGGTGCACGTATTCGTCGCGAAAATACTTGAGCGACGCGCGCAGCGTCGGCGGCACGCTCTCGCCCAACAGGCAGAAACACGTGCCGGTCATGTTCCGCGCGACGTCGTCGAGCAGGTCGAGATCTTCCATGCGGCCTCGGCCCGCGAGGATCCGCTCGAAGATCTGCGAGAGCCAGACGGTTCCTTCGCGGCAGGGCGTGCATTTGCCGCAGGACTCGTCGCGGTAGAATTCGACCGCGCGCGCGACGAGCGCCGGGACGCACGTGGTGTCGTCCATGACGATGATCGCGCTCGATCCGAGCATCGTCCCGATCTTCTGCAACGAGTCGAAGTCGGCCGGGGTGTCGATGTGCTCCGGCAGCAGAATCGCCGACGACGAGCCGCCCGGGTAGACGGCCTTGAGCGTCCGGCCGGGCCGCAGTCCGCCCGCGTGCTCGAAGACGATCGCCCGCAGCGGGGTGCCGATCGGCAGCTCCTTCACGCCCGGCCGCACGACGTGGCCCGACACCGAATACAAGATCGGCGGGCCCGCCGCCTTGTAGGCCTCCGGTCCCATCGCGATGATGTGGGGGATGTGCGCCATCGTCTCCGCGTTGTTGAGCACCGTCGGCCGGTCATAGAGGCCGCGGACCGCGGGGTAATACGGCGGCTTCTGCCGCGGAAACGCGCGCTTCCCCTCCAGGCTCTCGAGCAGCGCGGTCTCCTCGCCGCAGATGTACGCGCCGGCGCCGCGGTGGATCGTCAGCTCGAGGTCAAAACCGGTGCCGAGGATGTTGCGGCCGAAGTAGCCGCGCGCGTACGCTTCGCCGAGCGCCCGGCTCAACCGTTCGTAGCCGAGGAAAAACTCACCGCGCAGGTAGATGTAGGCGTGGTGCACGCCGTTCGCGTACGCGGTGATGAAGCTGCCCTCGAGGATCGCGTGCGGGTCCCCCTCGATCAGGGTGCGGTCCTTGAACGTGCCGGGCTCCGCCTCGTCCGCGTTGACGACGAGGTACCGCGTCTCTCCCTCCCGCTTCGGCGTGAGCTTCCACTTGCGGCCGGTCGGAAACCCGGCGCCGCCGCGGCCGCGCAGGCCGCCCTGCTCGACCATCTCGACGACGCGGTCCGGCGTCAACTCCCGCAGCGCGTGCGCCGCCGCCCGGTACCCGCCGGTGGCGAGATAGGCGTCGATGGACGCGCGGTCCGGACCAAGGTGTTTGGTCAGGATGAGGTCACCCATCCGCGCCGAGCCTCCGGACGAGGTCGTCCGCCGCCTCGGGCGTGACCCGGGCCAGGCGGTCGGTGTCCACCAACAGCACCGGCGCCTCGTCGCAGGCGGCGAGGCACTCCGCGATTTCGAGCGTGACGCGTCCGTCCGCGGTGGTCTGTCCCGGCCGGATGCCGAGCCCGCGGCGCAGCCGGTCCAGGACCGGCCCGGCGCCGCAGAGGTGGCAGGTCAGATTTGTGCATACGCGCACGATGTGCCGGCCGACCGGCTCCGTGAAGAGCATCGTGTAGAACGTCGCCACGGCGGTCACTTCGGTGACCGGCAGGCCGAGCGCATCGCCGACGTCCGCGAGCGCCGGTTCCGGAAGATAGCCGAGTTGGGCCTGCGCGGCGTGCAGCGCGGGGAGCAGCGCCGACTGGGCCCGCGGGTAGCGTGCGCACGCCGCGGCGATCGCGTCGAGGGTCTCGCGCGAGAGCACGCGCGGCGCGGGCCGGGCCGGCGGAAGGGCCATCGCGCTACCGGTCCACGTCGCCGAGCACGATGTCGATGCTCGCGATCGCCACAACCAGGTCGGAGAGCGGGTGTCCCTCGACCATCGCCGGCAACGCCTGCAGATTGTAGAACGACGGCGCCCGCACATGCGCGCGGACCGGCCGGTTGCTGCCGTCGCTCACGATGAAATAGCCCTTCTCGCCGCGCGGGGACTCGGTCGCCACATAGCTGTCGCCCGCCGGCGGATGCAGTCCTTCGCTCACCAGCTTGAACTGATGGATCACGGCCTCCATGCTGCGCGCCAGTTCGGCGCGCGGCGGCAGCGCGATCTTGCGATCGTCGACGATGATCGGGCCGTCCGGCAGCCGGTCGAGGACCTGCAGCGCGATCCGCCGGCTCTGCCGCATCTCCTCCATGCGCACGCGGTAGCGGGCAAACGCGTCGCCCTCCTGCCGCACCGGCACGTCGAACCGGTACTCCTCATAGCCGCCGTAGGGCATGAGCGTCCGGCAGTCGTGGGCGACCCCCGAGCCGCGCAGGACCGGCCCCGTCGCGCCGAGCGCCACCGCGTCCTCGCGCGACAGCGGCGCGACGCCTTCGAGCCGCTCCCGCCAGATCAGGTTGTCGTCGAGCAGCCGCTCGTACTCGGCGAGGCGCCGCGGCAGTTCGTCGAGAACGGCCCGCGCCGCCCCGACGAACCCGTCCGGCAAATCGAGCGCGACGCCGCCCGGCCGGAAATAGCCCGGCATCATGCGCTGGCCGGAGAGCATCTCGGACAGGTCGAGATACTTCTCGCGGTCCGTCATCGCGTACATGAAGACGCTCGTGACGTTCACGTCGAGCGCGCCCGCGGCGAGATACATGAGGTGGCTGCCGATCCGGTTGAGCTCGCACATGAGAATCCGGATCGCCCGGGCGCGCGGCGGCGGCTCGACGCCGAGCAGGCGCTCCACGGCCTGGTAGAACGCCATTTCCTCGTTGTAGCTTGCGAGATACTCGATGCGGTCGACGAGCGTGACATTCTGGAGGTAGGTGCGCGCCTCCATCTGCTTCTCAATGCCCGTGTGGAGATAGCCGATCTCCGGGGTCGCGCGCCGTATGATCTCGCCTTCGAGCTCGACGACGACGCGTAGCACCCCGTGCGTTCCGGGGTGCTGCGGCCCGACGTTGAGCGTGAGTACCTCGCGCCCGTCGGCTGGGCCTGCGGCGCGGCCACTACGCGCGGACGCGGCCGCCGGCGTCCGCGCGAGACCCTCCGCCGCGGGATCGTTCACTTGCGCTCCGTCTCCGGTCCGGAGGGCCGCCCGGACGGAGGCTGTCCGCCCCATCCCGGCGCTTCGCCCGGCGGCGGCTGATCGCCGGCGCCCGAACCCGTGCCGGGCGGCGTCGCTCCGCCGGACCCAGATCCGCTGCCCGGCGGGAAGTACGGAATAATCGCGCTCGGCACCTTGGGCGTATGCCCGTGAAACTCGACCGGCTCCTCGAAGAGCGAGTAGTCGCGGCGGAGGGGATGGCCCTCCCAGTCGTCGGGCATGAGAATCCGCCGCAGATCGGGGTGGCCGTCGAAGGCGATGCCGAACATGTCGTAGACTTCACGCTCCGGAAACACCGCCGCGCGGTAGAGCCCGGTCGTAGTCGGCAGACGCGGGGGCTCGCCGTCGATTTGCGCCTTGACCGTCAGGCGGTCGGGCGAGCCTGCCCGGCCCAGCAAGTAGACCACCTCGAAGCGCGGCGACGCCGGAATGCGGTCCCACGCCGTCAGATCGACCAGCATGTCGAGGCCGAGGTGGTCCCGCGCGGCCCGCAGCACGTCGAGCAGCGCGCCCGCGGTGACGAGGACGATGGACCGGCCCCGCTCTTCCCGCGGCGTCGCCAGACCCCACGGCACATGCGGCCGCAGGCGGTCGAGGAGCGACTCCCGGCTCGGGGCCTGGTGATCCACGAACGGCCTAACGGCGGCGGGCCGTGGCGCCGCGGGCAATCAGATCTTGCAGCAGGCCGAGCCCGTGCAGCAGCGCTTCGGGCCGCGGCGGACACCCGGCGATGTAGACGTCCACCGGCACCACCTTGTCGACCCCCTGGACGACGGCGTAGTTATTGTAGAGACCGCCGGTGCTGGCGCAGTCGCCCATCGCGATGACCCACTTGGGTTCCAGCATCTGATCGTAGATGTGCCGGACGACCGGGGCCATCTTCTGGCTCACGCGCCCGGCGACGATCATGAGGTCGGCCTGACGCGGCGACGCGCGGAAGAGCTCCGAGCCGTAGCGGGCGATGTCGAAGCGCGAGGCGGCGCTCGAGATCATTTCGATGGCGCAGCAGGCGAGACCGAACTGGACCGGCCAAACGGAACTGGCGCGCGCCCAGTTGAGGAGCCGCTCGAGCGTCGTAGTGAGGACGTTGCGCTCGACGTCGCGGTCCGCGGGGCTGCCGCCCTGACCAGGGCCTTCGGCCGGACGAGGCCCCGCGGGCGCCGGCGGGTCAACGCTCACTCCCACTCGAGCGCCCTCCGTTTCCAGACGTACACGTAGCCGACGCCGAGGAGTCCGAGGAACGTGAACATCTCGGCGATGCCGGTGGGTCCCAACTGCCGCACCAGCACCGCCCACGGGTACACGAACACGATCTCGACATCAAACAGAATGAAGAGCATCGCGACGAGATAGTAGCGGATCGGAACCCGCTCCTGCGCGCTGCCGGCGGGCCACACGCCCGCTTCGTACGGCAGCCCCTTCTGCAACGTCGGGCGCCGGCCCCCGAGCGCCATGTGGAGACCCATCAGCGTGCCGGCGAGGAGAAGCGCGAGCGCGAAGTGCACCAGAACGGGGACATAACTCGACATCGCTTTTTCATGATTGCAGATGCGCTAAGAGGTGTCAACGCGGCGGCGCGCGGCACGGCCCGCGCGCGCAGCCCCCGCGGCGGAGGTCTAGGCGGCGCGGCGCAGCTGCGTCACGACCGCGCGCAGCGCCGCAAGCGCGTTATCGACGTCGCCGGCCGTCGTCGGCCGGCCGAGCGTCAGGCGCACCGCGGACATTGCGCGTTCCTCCGGCAGGCCGAGCGCCGCCAGGACATGGGAGGCCACGAGCGTGCCCGACGAGCACGCCGCCCCCGCGCTGACGGCAACGCCGCGAAGGTCGAGCCCGATGACGAGCGACTGGCTGTCGGTCCCCTCCACGGAGAGATTGACATTGTTCGGCAGCCGGCGTGCGGGATCGCCGTTCAACACGACGCCCCGGATCTCGAGCGCGCCCTCGATCAGACGGTCGCGGAGCGCCGACAGGCGCTCCGCCTCTTCGTCAATCGTCTCGCCGGCGATCCGAAGGGCGGCGCCGAGTCCGACGAGGCCCGGCACGTTTTCGGTCCCGCCGCGGCGGCCGCGCTCGTGTCCCCCGCCCCGCTGGAGGGGAACGAGCGGTGTGCCGGTCCGCACGTAGAGGGCGCCCGCGCCCTTGGGGCCGTACCGCTTGTGCGCGGACAGCGACAGCAGGTCCACCCGCAGGTCGTCGACGCGCGCGGGCAGCGCCCCCACCCACTGCGTCGCGTCGGTGTGAAACGGCACGCCGCGCTCGCGGGCGATCGCGCCGATCGCGGCGAGGGGCTGCAGCGTCCCGATTTCGTTGTTCGCCGCCATGATGGAGATGAGGGCCGTGTCGGGCCGCACGGCGCGGCGGACGTCGTCGGGATCGACAACGCCGGACGCCCCCACCGGAACGAACGTGACCTCACAGCCGCGCTCTTGGAGAAAGTGGCACGATTCCAGGACCGCGTGGTGCTCTATCGTGGAGGTGACGATGTGGCCCGCGGGCGCGTCCGCCGCCTGCGCCCGGCCCGCGTCGCCGCCGGGGCCGCGCCGGCGGGCCAGCGCGACGCCCAGGATCGCGAGGTTGTCCGCTTCGGTGGCCCCGCTCGTGAAGATGATCTCGCCGGGGCGGGCGCCGAGCAGGGACGCGGTCTCGACGCGCGCGCGGTCTACCGCGGCCCGCGCGTCCTGGCCGTACGCGTGCATGCTGCTGGGGTTGCCGGGGTGCTCGCTGAAGTACGGCAGCATCGCCGCGAGCACGCGGGCGTCCACGGGCGTCGTCGCCGCGTAGTCGAGGTACACGCTCACCGCCGCGGCGCCTTCGGCCGTCCTGCCCTTAGTGGCGCTGCTGCCCGTCGCGGCGCCGCGCGCTGCGCGGCAGCGCGACGGGCACGACACCGCGGCCCTCCGCGGGCCGGCGCTTCGCCGGCCGGTTCCGCCGCCGCGCTCCGTCCGCCCCCGGCGTCGCGGCGCGCCGGGCGCGCAGCGGACCAATGCGCCGGGAGCCCTGAAACGCCGCGGGCGTTCCGCCGCGGCCCGAGGCCTGGTGCACTGCGCGTTGGAGCACTTCCACCTCGGCCCACGAGTACCGGCGCGGACGCCGCCCGGCGCGCGGCAGCAGCGCCGCGTCCCACCGCCGGAGCGACGCGGGTGACAGGCCAATCAAATCAGCAACGACGCGCGGCTGCAGCAGCGGCGCGGTCAAGTGTCCCATTCAAATAACGCCCCCGGTCAATCCAGATTCCCCCGTAGCGGGGCCTCCGGCATATCTAATGCGGCGGGCGGCCGCCGGCAAACGAAGACATCGAGCGATGTACGGGTAGTATACCAGGGCGGCGTCCGGCCGCGAGATGCGGCCGTGTTCTGATGTTGTGAAGGATTGATGTTAGGACTTGCGCGCCGACACGATCGCCCAGTGGTGCACGAACCGTACCGTCTCGCCGGTCAGCGACACGCCCATACCGGCGCGGTCGTCCGCCAGTGTGCCGAGCAGGCGTTCGCGCACCATCGCGGCCCGATCGGGGGGGGTGTGCGCAAGCCGCAGCCATTCAGTGAGTTCACGCCCGTTCGATCCCTCGGCCCGGCCGGTCACGGCAAGGCCCTGCGAGGCGAGCAGCGATTCGATGCCGCGCCGGCTCTGCATCTCGATGTGCGCGGGGTCGCGCAGGCGCTCGATCTCGTTTTGCAGCGCCCGGGCGCGGTCGTCGTCCGCTCCGACGAGGTCCGCGATGATGACCCGGCCGGCGGCGCCGACGACCCGCGCCATCTCCCGGACAACCGCGCGGGGGTCTCCGAAGTGGTGCAGCGTGGACGTCGTCACCGCGAGCGAGAAGACGCCGTCGCGAAACGGAAGGCGTTCCGCGGCCCCACGGACGAGCGCCACCGCGCCGGCGGGCTTCGACGGCGCCAGATCGCGAAGGCGCGCCCGCGCTTGCTCCAGCATGGCCGCCGTCAGATCGACGCCGATCGCGGTGCGGACGAAGGGCGCCAGCGCCGCGAGGACCGCGCCGGGACCGCAGCCCACGTCGAGCGCCAGATCGGCCGGCGCGGGCGCGGCCAACCTCAGAAGGGCCTCGTTCTCTTCGCGCCGGACCGCGACGCCGCTCGATGCGTAGGATCGCGCCGTCGCGGTGAACCGTTCTTCGTTGATCCGCCGCGCCCGTGCCGCCGTGTCGTCTCCCGCTGCACCCGAGCCGGTGTTCCGACCCTCCGGTCCCCCGCCCTGCCGGGGCGCGCCTGGATCGTTCATGACAGCGGCACCATCGTGCGCCGGCGGTTCGCGAACGTGGCCACCTCCGTGTATCCCGCCCCGCGCGCGAGCGCGGCGCCGCGCTCGAAGTCACGGCCGACGTCCTCCGGGACGTGCGCGTCCGAGTTGATGAGCGTGGGCACCCCGGCGCGGCGGCACGCGGCGGCAAACGCCGGGGCCGGGTACAGCTCGCCGACCGGCTTTCGCAGTCCCGCCGTGTTGATTTCCGCGCACACGCCGGCGCGGGCAAAGGCCTCGGCCGCCATCTCATACAGGTCGAGAATGTCGGCGGCCGGCCGGTACCCGCACACTTTGATCACGTCCGCGTGCCCGATGAAATCGAAGAAGCGCGTGCCCGCCGCCGCGGCGATGAGGCCGAAGTAGCGGCGGTAGGCGGCGAGCACGTCGCGCCGTGTCCATTCGTCCACGCGCGACAGGTCGTCGAATCCCCACCACGCGCCCTCGCCGCGTTCCGGCGGAATCCAGTGGACGGACCCGATGGCGTAGTCCCAGGCGTAGAGGCCCATCAGCCGCTCGAGTTCCCGCTCATACCCGGGGAGATAATCCCACTCCAGCGCGACCTTCACCGGCAGCCCGGCGGTCCGGGCCGCTTCGATTAACCGCAGATAATCGTCGAGCGACTCGGTACACTGCTCGTCGACCCATCCGGACACCGCGTCGGGCGGCGGATACATGCCGCGGCATTCCCGGAAGCGGTGCGGGTGCTCGCTGAAACCGATTTCGGAGAGGCCGCGTACGCGCGCCGTCTCGACAAACCGCTCAAGCCACGGCAGCGTCCAGGGCCCGCGCTCGAGATGCATGTGGTAGTCCGCGCGTACCGACCCGCTCACAGGCGGCCCGTTCGGATTCGCCGTGCGAAGGTCGCCGCGTCGGGATGGTCGCTCGTCACCAGGTCGCGGGCGGCCGCCTCGCGATCGTACTCCGTGCGCACGATCTCGGCGCTCCAGACGCCCCGCGCGAGCGTCAGGATCGCCCACGCCGGACGGGGATCGCCGTCGAAGGGAAAGCCGACGCTTCCCGTGTTGATGATGAGGCCGCCGGCCGCCTCGCGAATGTACGCGCGGTGGATGTGTCCGTAGACGAGCGTGTGGGTGTCCGCCTGCTCGAAGGCCCTGGCCACGGTCGCCGCCGGCGACGCCGCGTCGATTATGTCGGTCGTCGACCATGGAGTCGCGTGCACGAGCACGAGCGGCGGGCCGCCGTCGGGTTGGACGCGCTGCGATCTCGGCAGCGCGCGGAGCCAATCCACCTGCTCCGGCGTCAGGCGGGTGCGCGCCCACGCCGCGACGGCGCCGGTCGCGCCCTCGGGGGAGGCCGCGACCATCTCGTCGGTGTTGCCGATGACCGCCGGGTACCCGGTTTCGACGAGCCGCTCGACCGCCTCGCGGGGCCGCGGCCCGCCGAAGGCCAAGTCCCCGCCGTTGAGGATCCGGTCGAACGGTCCGCGTTCCCGGATGGCCGCCAGCACCGCGTCGAGCGCGGCGGCATTGCCGTGGACGTCGGAGACGATCGCGACCCGCATGGCGCCTAGCGTCGCGCCTCCGCCCGCACGAGCGGCACGTCGAAGACGGCGGCGAGGAATCGCGCGACGATGCGGCCCGTGAAGCCCCAGATGACATCCCCGCCCGCCTGATAGTAGTACATCACGACACTGTCGCCGCGGGGCCGCCGGTACAACTCCGTGCGGACGTTGCGGGGGTCGAGGAGGACGCGCAGCGCCACCACGAGGACCGCGTTCACCTCGTCCGCGCTGACCCGCAGGCGCGCCGGATAGGGAAGCGCCGCGACAAACGGCGACACCATGAAGCCGGACACGGCGGCCTCCTCGTCGTCGAGCCCGCCGAGGACCGTCACGTCGGAGGGCGGCACGCCGATTTCTTCATGCGTTTCGCGCAGTGCGCCGGCCAGCGGATCTTCGCCGTCGTCGAGAGCGCCGCCGGGGAAGGAAATCTGGCCCTTGTGATGCTCCACGTGATCGGTGCGCCGGGTCAGCAGCAAGGCGGGTCCCGCGCCGGTCGAGACGACCGGCAGCAGCACCGCGGCGCGGCGAAGTCCGGCGCCGGCCGGCGCGACCGTGCGGGGGCGATCGAGAACGGTACGGATATGGGCGTGCAGCGCGGCGGGATCGGACAGGAGCGTGTCCACTCCCGGCTGCGCGGGACAGCGCGGCCGGGCGCGCGGATCGGAGTTCGAAGCCACCATTCCCTCCTTCAATGCGGGGACGACGTCATGATACCATCGCGCGCCGCGACGCGGCCGCGCCGGCGGCCCGCGGTATTATGCCCAGGGCGCTTGGAGGCCGAGCGCGGCGAGTTTCTGCTCGAGTTCGGCGCGTTCGCGATTCCGCGCAAGGCCGCCGTCTTTGCGCCGGCCGAGCAGGCCGTGCCGCTCGGCGGCGGCGATCGCCCCTGCGCGATCGTTGGCGGTGATGAGACGCACGAGTTCGATCTCGATGCCGGACAGGTGCAGCGCGTGGCGCCGGTAGTCGAGAAAGGCCTCCCACACCAGCGGCACCCACACCGCGACGATCTGCTCGCCGACGACGCGGGCATAGGCGCGAATTTCTTCCTGCGCGTGATCGTCCATTCGCAGGTGCAGAAAGTGCAGCAGATTGTGGAGGTTGATCTTCCAGTACGCTTCCGTGTAGGTGGAGAGCGGCAGATCCTTGCGGGCCTGCTCGCGCGCGACCCCGGCGGCGAGGCGCTCCTCGTAGACCCGCCGCGCTTCGTCCTGCAGCGCCCGTTCGGCCGCGGACAGTTTCTCGCCGGCGTCCCGGGGCAGCGTGCCGCTACTGCCCTGCCGGTTGAGCGCGGACTGCAGCCGCCACTCGCCGGGCGGCGTCTGCTGCGCCGCGTCGATGGCGACGGAATAGCGTGTGGAGTATTCGTTGACTGAATTGTGGGTCACGATGCCGTTGGCAACGAAATTATGATACGGACCTTCAACCTGAACATCATACGTTTCCTTTTCGCCGGCATATTCGAAGCGCTCGATTTGAACCAGTGTCCCGACGACAAGCTTGTTCGCCGTACTCCGGCGGCGTTTCACCCATACCGTTTGGACCGGCGGCCCGCCGAGCCGGCTCACATAGGCAATTTCATGATGAACGGCGTCTTCGGTCAACTGCCTGCCGTTCACATAGATTTCGTAAGAGCCGGCATTCCAGACCGCGTGTCCATTCTGCAATCTCAACCCCGTTGCGGCGGCTAGAGTCCTCCAACCGTCCGCGAATTTGAAGCGATGGTCGGCGGTACACTCTATGGCCTTCCCGTCGGACAGAACCATCCGGAAAACGGGTTTGACCCCGTTTTTATAAACATCAACGATATGTGTGTGCTGAAGCTGACCCGTGTCTTCATTCATTTGCCTCAAAAGCATTGCGCGTACCCGATCGGCCTTAAAGTGCGGGTTGCGCTGCTTATCGGGCCGGGTGCGGTTCACCGTCGGCTGAAACCGCTTGTGGAGATCCTCGATTCTCACGGCATATGCTTGCCTGCCGCGCCGCCGCACACCGCCCGGCAGATCGAATACCAACTCCGTGCCGGCAGCGAGGCAAGCCGTCCGGTGCCGCACCCACTGGCGCCACGTATCCATTGGCGCCCGCACGTGGAGTTTGATCTCACACATCTCGTATGGTGTCGTGTGGCCATGGCGCATCAGGTAGCGAATGAGCCCGCGATCCTGGTGCACGTGTTTCGTGCCCGCGCCGTAGGAGATGCGCGCCGCCTGGACGACCGCGCCGTCGCCGCCCATGTAGTCGAGCACTCGCACAAACCCGTCGTCGAGAACCTTAAACGGCTTGCCGAGAATGGCGTCGAGCGCCGCCACGTGCGGACGCGGCAACATCTCCGCGGCGGAACGATCCTCGGGCGCCTCGCCGGAGTCAGATACCTCGGGACGCGGGGAGAGCCGGTCGGTACTCTCGGGCATGGGATCCGGCGCGCCGCGAGACTTGGGCTCGGGGAAGCGGCGGCTCATGCGGGGACTGCCTCCTGCCACGACTCATGCCGCAACGGATTTGTATTCGCAGAGGACATTGCGGAAACCTCGCGGTATAATTGGGCCTGGCAAAGCTCCGCGAGACAATGAAGGAGGCACGAAGAAATGACGTACACCATCACCGAGCCCTGCATCAACGTCAAAGACCGTTCGTGCGTGGAGGTCTGCCCGGTGGACTGCATCCATCCGAAGGCGGACGAGGATCAGGGCGAGGTCATGCTCTACATCCACCCAGACGAGTGCATTGACTGCGGGGCCTGTGAGTCGGTGTGCCCGGTCACAGCGATCTTCGCCGAGGCCGATGTGCCGGAACAGTGGAAGAACTTCACCGAGATCAACGCCGATTATTTCAAGATGAGCAAGGAGGAGTTCGCGGCCAAGCACGGCCGCAATCCTTAGATCTCCCCGGGCGGTTCGGCGACACGGGCCCGGCGGCAGTCGCCGCCGGGTTCGTGCGTTGATGCAAGCCTGATGCAGCGCTGATGCGCGCGCCTGCGGCTCAGCATGAAGCCGTGGGTCTTCCGGTTTGCATCGCTGAACCGGCCGACGATGGCGTCGTCATCGTTGATTCCCCAGGCGCCGGTGTTGATCGCCCCGGGGACATCGATGACGGTGAACGTACCGTCATCGGAGCGAAGAAACCCGTGCAGGGCGTTGTTTCTATCGGAGAACGACCCGACGATCTCTTCGAAATTGTTGATGCCGTTCGGGCTGAGGCCCCGGCCGCCCGGCATGTCGAAAATCGCCAGCGTCACGTGCTTACCGGGCAGGATGCGCACGAACCCGTGCGTCGTGCCCTTGAGGTCGTCGAACCAGCCGACGACGTCTCCGACCGTGTTACTCCCCAGAATGTTGGTACGAACCGCTCCCGGTGGATCGAACTCGAAAAAGTCACCCTTTTCCGCGCGCAGAAACCCATGTACCCGGCCGCGCGTGTCTTCGAAGATGCCCGCGACCTGCCCGGTGTCGCTGACACCCCACGCGCTTGTGCGGGCTGCCCCGGGCATGTCCACCGGCCGGTACGGTTGCGCGGCAATTTTCACGAAGCCGTGCGGCCGGCCGCCGGCGTCGTGGAAGACGCCGACGATATCCCCGGCCCCATTGATCCCCCACACTCCGGTGTCCCTGGCGCCGGGATAATCCACGGTGGCGAACGCCCCGCGAACCGTGCGGATGAAGCCGTGCGACACGCCCGCGGCGTCGATAAACGAGCCTACGATCGAGCCGGAATCCGAGATACCCTGCGCGCTTGTGACGATCGCTTTCGGGACGTCGATCGTGACAAAAGCCGGTGTATCGCCGGCGGTGCTGCCCGGGAGAAAGCCGTCATCGGTGAGCACGAGCGCGCAGAGCAAGCCCGCCGAAAGTGCGGCAATTCGACAAACCCGGCTCCGACCGAGCATCGCCTGTCAGCTCCTGAGATCAAAATCGACTGATGCAATCCTCCGTATCGCTGTCCTGTCAAGCGCGTTTCTGCCCAGTCTTGCGCGGAGGCAGACTTGCGGCGCGGCGCACGGGCCTTAAGTGGCGCCGCGGTGCAACGTGGGGCTTTGGAAAAATCGTGGGCGGGCGTGAGGCCTGTGTTGGGCTCACCGGCTGGGGCACCGGGGATACGGACCCGACCGCCGGCACGCGGCCGGCGCCACGGCGCTTCGTTCCCGGCAGGAGGATTAGGGCGCCGGGGGGGCGGACGAGAACGCTAGTCGCCGGGACTTCCGGCCTTCACCTTCGTGAGCGTACTCTGCGCAATCGACACGGCGCGCTCGACGTCCGCGCGGGAGACGTCGAGATGCGTCACGGCGCGAACCCGCGTCTTCGACGAGGCGCCCATCCGCACGCCGGCATCGGCGAGCCGTTTCACGACCTCGGGCGCCGTCATGCCCAGGCCGGTTACGTCAAAGAAGACAAGATTGCTTTCGACGTGGTCCACATCGATGCGTACGCCGGGAATTTGCGCGAGGCCCCGGGCCAGGATCTTGGCGTTCGCGTGATCTTCGGCCAGCCGCTCGATGTTGTGATCGAGCGCATACAACCCCGCCGCGGCGATGATGCCGGCCTGCCGCATGGCGCCGCCAAAGAGGTGCTTGTATCGCCGGGCTTCCTTGGCGAACTCGCGGTCGCCGGCGACGAGGGCTCCGACCGGACACCCGAGGCCCTTGGTCAGGCAAAAGGCGACGGAGTCGTACCCCTTCGTCTGCTCGTGCGCCGACACGCCGGACGCGACGACGGCGTTCATGAGCCGCGCCCCGTCCATGTGCGTGCGCAGGTTATGGCGGCGCGCCGCGTCGGCGATCTCGCGGAGCCGCCCGACCGGCCACACCGTCCCGCCGCCGCCGTTTGACGTCTGCTCGACGGACACAAGCCGCGTGCGCTGGCAGTGCGGGTCGTCCCGGCGGACCGCGCCGTCGACGTCGGCCGCGGTAAAGACGCCCCGTTCGCCGTTGACCGTGTAGACCATGACCCCCGACAGCAGCGCGGGCCCGCCGGCCTCGGCATTGACGATGTGGGCGGTGCGGTCGATGACGACCTCATCGCCCGGCTTCGTGTGGACTTTCACGGCAATCTCGTTGGCCATCGTCGCCGACGGCAGATACCACGCCTGCTCCTTGCCGAGGAGGGCCGCCACGCGTTCCTGCAGCGCGTTGGCGGTGGGGTCTTCCAATTTTTGCTCGTCGCCCACCGGCGCCCGCATCATGAACTGGCGCATCGCCTCGGACGGCCGCGTTGCCGTATCGCTGGACAGATCAATCATCGTCGCCAAGCGCCTTCCTCCTCACTTCTGTGCGGTGTCTAAAGATGCTAGAATACGCGCCGAGCATCGCGGGACATCGCCCGCGACACGGTCGTGGTTACCGCTCGCGCCAGAGCGTTTGGGGCAGCAGGTTGCGGGAGATGCCGAGCTGACCCGCCATCAAGGTCGTCCAGGACAAGAACCCTTCGATCATCATCAGGGCTTCGTCTTCGATTTCGTCCGGGTCCAGCGTCTGGTGCACGTTGCCCAGATGATCGCCGATACCGCTGCAGAACCCCCGCACATCGCGCAGCAGTTCGACGGCCACATGGCGGGCCTGCTGCCCGATCACTTTCGAACGGCCGGAGGCCGCGCGCAGCCGCGCCGTTTGCGCGCTGGACCAATCGACGAGGTTGTCGAGGACGTAGACGGCTTCGCCGGGACCGCGTTCCACGACCACCGTGACGAACCCCTGGCAGGCGCGCCAGACCTGGCGGATGAGGCTCGCCAGAAACCGCTTTTCGTCGGCGGAGAAGCCGGTCTGCCTGACCACTGTATCCTCTCGAGCGAACGCCGTCTCGCGCGGACGTCGGTTCGATGTGCGTCCGAGGTCTCAATGCGAGTGTCCCCCTGCGTTTCGACAACGCAAAATCGGCCTCCTGTCATCCGGCGCGGATCGTGAAGGGAATCGCGGACATCCTTCGCGGCCTCGGCGAACCGGCCCCGGCACCGTTTGCGCCCGCGCCGTTTCAGCAGGCGGCGCTCGACGCGTTGGGCCGCGGAGACGTGCTGGTCTCCGCGCCGACCGGCAGCGGGAAGACATGGATCGCGGAACAGGAGATCGCGCGGCTGCTGGCTCCGGTTGAACCGGCCGGCGGCCCGTGGAGCGGCGGGCCGCGGGTCTGGTACACGACCCCGCTGAAAGCGCTGTCGAATCAAAAATTCCGCCGGTTCCAGGCCATGTACGGCGACAACCGCGTGGGCCTGCTGACCGGCGAGCGGCGGCTGAACGCGCACGCCCCCGTCGTCGTCGCCACGACGGAGATTCTCCGCAACGCGCTGTACGGCGATGCGGAACGGCGCGCCGTTCCGGACGTGATCGTGCTCGACGAGGCGCATTATCTGGCCGATCCCGAGCGAGGCACCGCCTGGGAAGAAATTCTTCTGCTCGCCGATCCGGCGACGCGGCTCCTGCTGCTGTCCGCCACAATTCCGAACGCGGCGGATCTCGCGAATTGGATGTCGAGCGCCCGCGGCCGCCGGCCGGAGGTCATTACGCTCGAGAGGCGGCCGGTGCCCCTTGCGTACCTCTTCGCGGACGGGGAGGGCCGGCTTCACCCGCCGGATCCGCGCGCCATTCGGACGCGGCGGCGGCACCTCCAGTGGCTGCACCCCATCACCGATGGGCTCCTGCGATACCGGCTTGCGCCGGCGATCCTCTTCTTTCCCAGCCGCCGCGAATGCGACGACGCGGCCCGGCAACTCGCCTCCCGCGTCACACCGGGCGAACCCGAGCGCGCGCGCCACATCGATGAATGGCTGCACCGGGTGCCGCAGTTGCGTGGACATCCGCTGCTTCCGGGCCTCCGCCGCGCCGGAGTCGCGGCCCACCACGCCGGGCACCTCACAGCGTGGCGCATGTGCGTCGAAGAACTCCTCGAAGCGGGCCTCGTGCGGTTCGTGTGCGCGACCACCACGCTCGCCGCGGGCCTTGACGTCCCGGCGCGCACCGTCGTCCTGTCGACGCTCCACCGCCACGGCCCCGAGGGTCCCGAACCGCTCACGGCGACCGAGTTTCATCAGATGACGGGCCGCGCCGGCCGGCGCGGACGGGACACGCTCGGGATCACCGTGATCGTCGCCGCAGTTCCGGATGACGCGGACGAAGGGCTCGCGCTCGCGGACGCGGCTCCGGAACCGATCCGCTCGGCGTTTGCGCCGAGCGACGCGCAGGTCCTGAATCTCCTCGCCCGGACGAGTCCCGAGAATGCCGAGAGCCTCGTGCGACGATCGTTTGCCGCCTATACGCGTGCGCCGGAGGTCGCCGCGGTCCGCCGGCATCTCGCGGCGCTGCCCCAAGATGCGCTGATGGAACGGCCGTGTGGCGATCGCGTCGCGACGCGCCACCGGTTCGACGACATTCTTCGGCGGCTTCGCCGTGCGCGTCACGGCCAGGATGCCGGGGCGGAACTCACCCAACTCGGAGACGACCTCATCACGATGCCCTGCACGGGCTGCCGGGTCACAGAGCGCTGCCTCGCCACCCTGGCGGAACGCCGAGCCGTCGAGCAGGAACGGCAGACGTTGCTCCGCGAGATCGCGGCGCTGGAGGACCGCGAAGTGCAGGTATTTCGCCGCCGCGCGGGTGTGCTTCGCGCGCGGGGATACCTCGATGCGGAATGGCGGCCCACCGCCTGGGGCCGCGTCGCGGCGCGCATCCGGCACCCCCGCATGATCGTACTTGCGGAAGCGCTCCGCGCGGGGATGCTGCCCGCGGAGCCGGTGGCGCTCGCGGCGATCGGCGGCGCACTCGGCACGGAGCGGCCGGCGCCGGCTCGGGGGCGCGCCGGGCGCGGGTACAGCCCGGCGTCCGGACCGCGCCGGTACGGCTCCCGCCGGCCGCAGGAACTTGCCGGCCGTTTCCCCCTCACGCAGCCGCCGGCGGGCGCCCGCGCCGCGCTTCTCGGCCTACGCCGAATCGTTGCGCGGCTGAACGAAGATCTCAGGGAAGCGGGACTTCCTCCCGACCCTCTCGAGGCGGAGTTCACCGCGCAAGCGCATGATGCGCCGGCGGCGCTGTGGCGCGCGACCGTGATCGCGGGGTGGGCGTCCGGGCGGCCGTGGGGGGATGTCGTCCGCGCGTTCGACATTCCTGAAGGCGACATGCAGCGGCTCGCCTGGCAGGCCGCGGAGATCTTGATGCAGATCGAAGACGTCCCGGATACGGCGCTGGCGGACCCCGCGCACGCCGGGCGCGAGGCGATCTTGCGCACGCCGGTCGAGCAGTAGCCCGGCAGGTGCGTGCTCGCCCGCGCGGGGAATCCTCCGGCACCATGAACCGGGGCACGTCTGCGGGGAACGGCGGTCCGCTGGCCGGACTCACCGTCCTCGATCTCTCCACCATCGTCTCGGGCGGCACCGCGACCTCGATGCTCGCGGACTTTGGGGCCGACGTCGTGAAGGTCGAGCACCCGAAGGGCGGCGACCCGCTGCGGACGTGGGGTCCGTTCGTGGCCGGGCAGTCGGTATGGTGGAAGGTCATGTCGCGCAACAAGCGGTCCGTGACCCTGGATCTCAGCGGGCCCCGCGGGCAGGAGATCCTGCTCCGGCTGGCGAGGCGGGCGGACGTCCTTGTCGAGAACTTCCGGCCCGGCACGCTCGAGCGGTGGAATATCGGTCCGGAACAGCTGCACGCCGCGAACGCGGCGCTCGTGATCCTGCGCGTCTCGGGGTTTGGGCAGACCGGGCCGTACCGGCACCGCCCGGGTTTCGGCACCGTGGCCGAGGCGATGAGCGGCGTGGTGGCGATCTCAGGGTTTCCCGACACCCCCCCGCTCGCCCCGCCGATGCCGCTCGCCGATGAGGTCGCGGGGCTCATGGGCGCGTTTGCCGTCCTCGCCGCGCTGCGCGCCCGCGAGGAGCGCGGGGCGGGTCAGGTGATCGACGTCAGCCTCTATGAGCCGCTCTTCCGTATGCTGATCCCGCACATCACCCAGTACACCGCGCTCGGCATCACGGCGCGGCGCACCGGCAATCATTTCCCGGACGCCGCCCCCCGCAATCTCTACGAGACCGCCGACGGCGGCTGGATCGCGATTTCAGCCACGAGCCAACGGGTCTTCGAGCGTCTCGCATCGGCGATCGGACGCGCGGACCTCATCCAGGACCCCCGGTTCCGGGACAATCCGGCGCGGGTCCGGCACCATGAGGTGCTCGACGCGATTCTCGCGGCGTGGTTTCACGCCCATGCCGAAGCCGGCGCCCTCGCCCGCCTCGAGGAATCCGGCGCCGTCGCGGGACCTGTCTACGACGTCAGCCGTATCCTCAATGATCCGCATTACGCCGCGCGCGGCGACATCGCGACGGTCCCCGATCGCGACGCGGGGGAACTGCGCATGCCGGGCGTGGTTCCGAAATTCTCCGCGACGCCGGGCGCCCTCCGGTGGACCGGGCCGCCGCTCGGCGCCCACAACGCCGAGGTCTACGGCGGCTGGCTCCGGCTCGACGCGGCGGCGCTCGAGCAACTGCGCGCCGAGGGAATTATCTAGCGTGCGCACCGTGCCCGCCGACACCATCACAGCGGCGCTGCGGGACCTCTGCATCGCGGTCAATCATCGAATGGGCGCCGACATGCTGGCCGCGCTCGAGCGCGCGCACGCGGCCGAAGAATCGGACATCGGCCGTGCGGTGCTCGCCCGGCTGCTCGAAAACGCGCGGGTGGCGCGCGAGGAATGGTTCCCGATCTGCCAGGACACCGGCACCGCGGTCGTTTTTCTCGATCTCGGCCAGGACGTGCACGTGACCGGGGGCGACCTGCGGACCGCGGTCGACGAGGGCGTCCGGCGGGGTTATCGGGACGGATACCTGCGTGCCTCCGTCGTGCGCGCGCCGCTCGACCGGCACAACACCGGCGACAACACGCCGGCGATTCTCTACACGCGCATTGTGCCGGGCGATCGGGTCACGCTCTCGATGCTCGCGAAGGGCGCCGGATGCGACAACATGAGCCGGCTCGCGATGCTGACGCCCGCCGACGGGCGCGAGGGCGTCATCGACTTCGTGCGGCGCACGGTCGCCGAGGCGGGCCCCAACCCGAGCCCGCCGGTCATTGTCGGCGTCGGCCTCGGCGGCACGTTCGAGCAGGCCGCGCTCCTCGCCAAGCGTGCGTTGCTGCGGCCGGTTGCCGCGCCCTCCCCGGATCCGGACACGGCCGCGCTGGAGGCGGACATGCTCCGGCGGATCAACGATCTCGGCATCGGCCCCGCCGGTTTCGGCGGCCGCGTGACGGCGCTGGCCGTTCACGTGGAACAGCATCCCACCCACATCGCGAGCCTGCCCGTGGCGGTGAACCTGGACTGCCATTCCCACCGCGCCGGGCAGGTGATCCTGTGAGACCGCCCCGCCCGGTGGGATCGTCGCGGTCGTGAGCCGCGCCGCGCTCCGGAGTCCCCTCGCGCTGGAAGACATCCGGCGGCTCCGCGCCGGCGATGACGTGCTGCTGTCCGGCGTCATATACACCGCGCGCGATGCCGCGCACGAGCGCATGGCCGGGATGATCGCCGCGGCCGAACCGCTGCCCGTCGATCTGGCCGGGCAGGTCATCTACTACTGCGGTCCCACGCCCGCGCGGCCCGGGCGGCCGATCGGCTCGGCGGGTCCGACCACCGCGTCCCGCATGGACCCGTACACGCCGGCCCTGCTCGAACGCGGCGTACGCGGCATGATCGGCAAAGGCCGCCGTTCCCCCGCCGTCAAGGAGGCGATCTGCCGGTTCGGCGCCGTGTACTTCGCCGCGGTCGAGGGGACCGCGGCGCTGCTGGGACGCTGTGTGCGCAGCGCGGACGTCGTTGCGTTTGCGGACCTCGGCGCCGAGGCGGTCTACCGGCTGACCGTCGACCAGTTTCCGGTGATCGTCGCCAACGACTGCCACGGCGGCGACGTCTATGAAGACGGCCGCGCGCGGTTTCGCCGGTAGGCCTCGGGCTTGTCGAAGTACTCGTTCGGGTAGCTCGGGCGGCCGTCGTCTGTCGTCTCGACGCCGGGGGCATAACGTGGTATGGCCGCGCCGGTGTGGGGAACGGCGGGCGCGAGCAGACCGCACCTACGAGGTGAATCCATGCGCATTCAGCACGCGGTAGCGCTGTTCATGCTGTTGGTCTTCCTGCCCGTCTCGGCGTCGTTCGCGGGGATGAGCGCGTCCGACCCGACCGTCGCGAAGCTCTCGATGCTGCACGGCAAGGCATTTGATGTGGCATATTTGCAGGCCATCATCCCGTCCGACGATGAGGCGGTCGAGATGGCCATGACGGCGACGTTGTATGCCGACCATTCGGCGCTCCTTCATTGGAACCAGGACTATACCGAGCGGGAGCACGCGCAGATCAAGCACATGGTCAACGTGCTGGAGCAGCTCGGTGCGCGCGCAACGAGAAACGAGGGCGTGGCGACGCCGTCCGTCAAGGCGCTGCGCTCGGTTCGCGGCGCGGCGCTCGAGCGGAAGTACGTCGCGCTGATGACGGCGCACTTCGATCACACCGTGGCGCTGTCGAAGCTGGCGGCCTCGCATTCAGACCGCGCGGATATCCGGTCGATCGCAGCCGGCGTCGTGGCGGCCGACAGCAAGGACGCGGCGCGGCTCCGCGGTTGGGTGACCGCCTGGTACCACTAAGCTAAACAGGCTTCCCGCAAGACGTTCTCTACGCACGCGCCGCCGGCAAAACTGCCGGCGGCGCGGGTCTTTCGGCGGGATCCGCGTCAGCGCGCAGCCACCGGCTCCTGCTCGAGCGCGTGGTCGACGGCGGCGTCCAGCGTCTTCGTCTGCTGCATCACACCATAGATCTCTTGCGACGACAGACGCCGGAGCGCGGCCAGCACGCCGGTATGGATGGCGACCGCCTCGGCCGCGCTGCCGCAGCGCGACATGATGCGCGCCAAAGCGTGCCCGGCGAGAATCACCTCGACCGTCATTTCGGCCTGCGCGCAGTGCTGATACGCGGCGGTAAGGTAGCGCAGCGCCTTCTGGGACCGGCCCTCCGCAAACGACACCACGCCCAACACGATGCTGGCGCGGGCGACTTCGTCCTTGCGGTCGGATGCGCGGCTGCGGCCGACGGCCTCTTCAGCGGTGGCGCGGGCGTCGGCCAGAGCGCCCAAGGCAAGGTGGCACCGTGCGAGCTCCGTGAGCGCGAAACATTCGCCGTGTTCATCGGAGAGCCGGCGCGCCATCGTCACGCTCAAGGTGAGGTGCTCGAGCGCAGCCCGTGGCTGCCCCGCCTCGATCAGCACCATGGCCCAGTTCTTGCGTACACGGAAGATCGTCTGCAGATCCTCGTACTGTTCGGCGATTTTCAGCGCCAGGCCGTACTCGACACTGGCCTTCTCGTATTCACCGAGGCTGTAGTGCACAAAACCAAGGTTCATACGCGCCTCGGCAACCCGTCCCGGCGCGCCCGCCTCGAACAAGGGAACGGACTCGGTTGCGGCCGCCACCGACTCGTCAAACCGGCCGAGCCGGAAGAGCATTGTGCTGAGATACGCGAGCAGTTCGCCGTGCAGCACGGAGGCGGCCTGGGAAAGCGCCGGGATCAGGGCCAGCGCGGCGCGATAGTATTGAACGGCCTCGAGCAGCCGGCCGCGGATATGCGCAGCGTAACCGAGGCTGCGAAGGGCCCGGCATTGTGTGAATGCATCGTCGCCCGCGTCGAACGCCTGATGCAGAAGCGGCTCGGCTTCGGAGAGCCGTCGAAGGCCCACGAACGCCTCTCCAAGTCCGAGGGTGGCGCTCCGTTCGGCCTGGGGGACGCCCGTCGCCGAGGCGAGCCGCCGCAAATCGGAGAAGCCCGTGGCAGCGGCCGCGTAGCGTTGCTGTCCCAACGCGGTCTGGGCTCGACGGTCGATCGCAAGCAGTATCCGCTGCGAGGCCCTCGAATCGAGCGCCGTCAATAAACTATCAAGTGAACACCCCAGGCGGGCGGCAAAGTGTTCCAGCGTGGACAGGGAAGGCCGTACAGCATCGCGCTCGAGAAGGCTGACGAACGCTTTAGTCAATACAGACGCGGCGAGCTCGGATTGACTCAGCCCGCGCTCAAGCCGCATATGTTTCAACAGTTGGCCAAAGGTCAACTGTACCATTGCCCCGTGTCCCGGACCGTCAATGAGACCTTGACTAGTTCCTAGGAATACGAGGCCTTTCCTGCTGTTGCGACCGGCAGGGGCCGTCCGGCCAAACCTACGCCCACCGGCAGATGGAACTGACTCCCTCGCCTGATCTTAGCCCCCAGCGCCGCTCCCGCCGTCGTCAGCAACGATCTGACCTTGGAACGGGTGGCTGGTTCCTGCGATTCCACCAAGGCTAAGCAACGCGATGGCCATGATAATTGCCAAAATCGTCCGCATCGTCTGTCACCTCCCAGGGAATTGGCCGGACGGCCGCGCCTGGAATCATTATCTGCCCTCTATGACGCAAGATTACTCTCGTTGCGCCACGCGAACAGCGATTGTTCCGCCTCTGGGCCCAAGTTGAGCAAAGCTTGCCAAAATACCTACCAAACACATGTACGATTGACTCTCGACTCTCCAGAAGCGGCGTCCCGATCCGAATGTAGCGTCCTCCTTGGGGGACACGTGGCGCTCTGGCCGATCGTGCCACGGCTTCCAACGGACCCCCCAGGAATTCTGCGACCGGCTTTGAACAACGAGAACGGCCGACCAAGAGGCCTGATCGCTCTATCGGAGAGTTGGGGGGACGGGACGATAGGCGCGACGGCGCACGGCCTTGAGCGGCTCGCTCTCGGAGCCCGCATGCGAGTGGAATTTTCCGAGCTGGCTGCGGACCGCTGTGCGGTGGCCCGGGTCGGGTCAACCCGCGTGATGGTGCCGGACGCCGTTCCGGGCGACATCGCGGACATCGAGGTGCGGGAGCGGCGCGGCGCCGCGCACCGCGGACGTCTGGTAAGGCTCGTCCGGCCTTCGGCCCTTCGCGTCCGGCCGCTCTGTCCGCTGTTCGACCGGTGCGGCGGATGTCAATGGCAGCGGGTCGACGCCGGCGCGCAGGCGGAATATAAGGGTGCGCTCGTGGCGCGGGCCCTGCACCAAGCCGGCTTCAACGAGATCTCTGTCCGAACTGTGCCGGCTCCGTCCTCATGGGGTTATCGCACAGCGGGAACATACGTGCCAATCGAGGGCGATGAGACCGCGGCGCTCGGCCTCCACGAGCCGGCTGGCCCTTCTGCGGCGCCGATTGACGGCTGCCTCATTCAATCACCCGCGCTCCAGAACGTCTTCGAAGACATGCAGCGGGCATGGCGTGCACTGGCGCCTCGGCTGCGCGAAGGTGCGCCCGGCACGACAATATGCCGGCAGGTGCGTATGCGGGTGGGTGAAGCGTCGCAGGAGGCGGCGATCGGCCTCTTCCTCGACAGCGCCCCGGCACCCGCGCAGCGCGACGCGATCGTGGGCGAGATCCTGGCGCATGTGAGCCACCTTGTCGAAATCGCGGCGATCGCGGCGCCGCGCGTCGCCCGGGCCGCGGGTCAGATGAGTGCGCGCGAACTGCGCTGGGGGCGTCCCGGCGTTGTGGAGACGATCCTCGGTTATTGGTACCGGGTTCCCGTATTGGCGCCTTTTCCGGTAACAGGCCGCACCGCGTCCGCGGCGGTCACGTGCGCGCTCGACGCCCTGGCGCTCGACGGCGATACGACGTTGTTGGAGACGGAAGCGGGCATCGGCGCCTACACCCTGCCCGCGGCGGCGGCTGTGCGCTCCGTCATCGGGCGAACCGCGCCGGAGCATCTGGACACCGCCCGGTACAACGCGGAGTGGAACGAGGCATCCAACGCGACCTTCGTCGATCGTTCTTCCAACACGCTCGCCGCGATTGTCCGCTCGTACGGCCCCTTCCACCGCGCGCTCGTCCAGCTGACACCGGACAGCGCGCCGTTCGAGACACTCAATAACGGAAGCGTGCAGCGCGTCGTGGTCGTGACAAACTCACCGGCGCGGCTCGCGCAGGCGCTTCCCGCGGCGGACGCGGCCGGCTTTGAAGCGCGGTCGGTGACCGTGATCGACACGCATCCGCAAACCAGCCGGGCGGAGATCCATGCCACGCTCGACGCGCGGCGAAGGGCGTGGGCCGGAGCTACGCTGCGAGTCCTGCAGGGCCGCGCCGCGCCGGGACCCAAGCCGCCGCGGCCCGTCCGCCCGGTCCCTCCTTCTGAGCGGCAGCGGCCGGTCTTTGCGCCGGCCGTTGGGTCAGCACGAGGGTTGCGCCACGACGACCCAACGAACTCGAAAGCGACCTAGAGTGGCTCCGGCTCGATGATGGACCGCACCGATCCGGTAACTCCAGCAGGTACCGTCGACATCGGCGGTACGGTGACGGAGCGGCCGGAGAAAAACCAGACCAACAGGACCCCGGTAACTGATAAGATGGCCATGGTCCACAATGCAACCGGCGGCGACGCGGTATCGGCCAAACGTCCGAGCGCCAGTGCTCCGACAACACGGGTACCTTGAACGAGCACGAGCCGGTTGCCCAACACCCGGCCAAGTATTTCCTGCGGGGTAGTCTGCATGACAAGGGTAGCGTTAACGACGTAGCTCAGCATGTTGCCGACCGCAAAGACGAATGCTCCGATGGCCAATCCCAGGTACCACGGCGTCGCAGCAAAGATCGCGACGCCGAGGCCCGCAAGGGTGTAGGCAAGCACAGCGAGCGTGGGTGTGGCCCAGCGGCGCGTCAGACCCGCGAGGATGATCACCGTAAGGAATTTTCCGGCGCCAAGCGTACTTTGGATCACGCCATACGCGGTCGGGGGCAAATGCGCTGTGTGCACGACCATGGGCGCTCGGAGCGCTTCGAATGCAAGGGTGAGATACCCGGGCACGATAAGCAACGCGAAATAGCGTTGGAAGGGCGTCTCCCATAGGTAACGGAGGCCCGTCACAAGGTCGGCGCTGATCGAAGTGCCTTTCTTTGTCCCAAGACCCACGCCCCATGCAAGAGGCATCACAAGCACACAGATCGCGCTGACCAGGAACGACCCGGCGTCCGCGAACATCACGCCGGCGTATCCGAGCGCGAGCACCGCCGCCGCGCCCAGCACGCCGCCGAGGATCTCCGCAATCCGCTCCGTCGTTTGGAACAGCGCGTTCACGGTCGGCAGCTCGTCGGTCGACGCGATTGAGGGCAGCATCGCGTTCACCGCCGCGCGGAAGAACACTGAGCCAATGTTCAAGATCCCAAGCAGTACTAGACCGAGCGGCAACGAGTGGGGAAGCACAAACGGGAGTGCCGCCACAACGAGTGCCCGCCCGACATCGGACAGCGCGACAACGAGGCGGCGATCAACCCTATCCGCTATAGCGCCTGCGAGAAAACTGAAGAGCGCTTGAGCCACATACCCGGCCGAGAGCGCCGCCGCCAAGGTGACGGCGGACCCCGTAATCGCATACACCCAAAGGGTGATCGCGATAAAGAACACTTCATCACCGAGGAAAGACACCATTTCGCCGAACCACAATAGGGCAAAGGCAGGCCGGCGAAGGACAGAAAGCCAAGTTGGCGCTGGTCGAAGGGAACTTTGTCCAACCAATGCCCGCAGTACGTGAACAAGGTCGGGATCAAATTGCGTACCCGCGCAGCGTTCCAACTCCAGGAGTGCGGCCTCGGTATCCTGTCTGGACCGATACACCCGGTCGCTTGTTAACGCATGGTACGCGTCCGCTATCGCCACTATGCGAGCCGCCAGCGGTATCTCGCGGCCCCGAAGTTGATCAGGGTACCCTGACCCGTCATAATGCTCGTGACTTGCGCGCACGAATGGAGCAATGCGAGAAAGTCCGCCAATTGAGGCGACCATCGCCGCGCTGTCGAGCACGTGGGTTCGCATGACGTCCCATTCCTCGGCCCGCAATTTGCTCGGCTTTTGCAGGATCGAGTCCGGGACGGCTACCTTGCCGATATCGTGGAGCAACCCGGTGAGGTACGCGTCATCCGCAAGGCGCTCGCTAACGCCGACCGCGCGCGCAATCCGCTGCGAAAGTTGGGCGACGGCCTGGGAATGCAGTCCGGTCAGCGTATCCTTGACATCCATGGCGTCTGCGAGTACCGCCGTCGTTGCGAGCACGCGGCGCTTCTCGCGTCCGGTCATCGAATATGGATGAAAAACATGAAGAACGATTCCCGCCGCGAGAAGGGGCAATGCGCTCAGCATGAGGGGGTGTGTATCGGACAGCCACACTTGCTCAGCGGCCACTGTTCCGAGGGCCAATAGGACGGAGACCACAAATGGTGTTCCGCTGCCGTTTCCGACCACAACCAACGATCTGTTCCACGCCATGCCCTCGTCGCGCGCAATGCGAGTTGCCACCAGCGGCGTCCGAATGGCAACGTATGCTATGGCGGCGACAACAATAGCTCCCACGTGATAAGGGACGCTGCCAAGCGGAAGTACCATGGCCGCCAGTATGCCACCGGCAAGGCCGGTAGCCTCCTCGATTGCCCGGATGCTTCCCCATCTCTCCGTCTCGATACTCGCGGCGACAGCAAGCCCAAGTAAACCTCCGGCCAGTGGGTAGATCGGCTGACCAACGCCAAGCCCGACGAGAACCGGCGCAATCAGGAGCGGGAAATCGTCACTGGGCGAGATTCTGAGCGGGTATGCCGCAAGCCATGCAACAGCGGCTGCAGTCGCAACGAAGAGCGCTGCATCGGCGAGGTTGGCGCGGGCCTGGACGCCCCACAAAACTACCCCCGACGCGAGGATCGCGAGAAACACGCCAACCGGTACGAAGACCCGTCCGGTCGGCGTCATGACGCGGCTTTCTGCTCCAGCCGCTCGGCGGCCTCGAAAAGAACGGCGGCGATTCGGGGACTCAACTGCCGGCCGATCATGGGCTGAAGCGCCTGGACCGTCGCACGGTGCGTCATCAGCCCTGGTGCGGCAGGAGAGCCGTACCGGAGCTCATCGTAACATTCGGCCGCCGCAAGCACGCGCGCCCCTAGGACAACTGGACTGCGCAACCGCGGCGGGACAGCCGACCACGGAGTATGGTGCTCGCGGACCATGTCGGCGACCATCTGGTCCGGATAGGAATCGAGAATTCTGGCGCCCACGATCGCATGGCTCACCGGTGAGACTCCCCGGCTGCCCGCGTCTATCAGGCCAATGTCGTGCAGCAGCGCTGCGGTGCGCCATGACTCCAGCGTCGTAGCAGAGACATGTAACCGCAAGCCCATCTCGTTGACGAGCACGCTGACGCGCTCCGAGTGCGCGCGAGCTCCAGGCACGACGCGCTCCAGCGCGATCATCAAAGCGCGGACGATGTCCCGTACCGTCCTCTGAGAAGCAAGAAACACGGCAAGCTGAAGGCGCACTGTTGGCATTGTCACGGCAGAGAGAGCCGTGAGAACAAGATTCGTCCACTGCCCTTGCCCCAATCCAATGGCAACTGCTCCCAAAAGAATCGGCACGGGTGCAGCCAGCACCTGCGATAGCGGGTTTTCGGTGAGGCAGCTCCACCAGTATGCCAGGAACGGCTCGCCATGCCGAAGATGGCGGTACAGCGCCAGCAAGGCAAAATTCGTAAGCAGGTAGACAACGAGAATGGCCAAGCTCGCTGCCGTAAGCCCCAGCAGTTGACCGCGGGTCGAATGCAGCACGGCATGACCAATGAAAGATGCGAGGGCGGCCGGAAAGGCCCACCAAACAGTGTTGATCGCCGCGCGCCAAAATTCGTAGAGACGAAAAATCAGAACCGCAAGGAGGGTCCCGAATGAAATGACGACCAGCACGTGTAGAGGTGACCACAAGAGCATGAGAGTCACGAGGAACGCAACGCGTGGAGTACGTATCATTCCCAGCGGACTGGCGACAGGCGGGACCAGCATTGTTAGCCCATAAATCGCTGTCAGCGACGCAACCACGGGCAGATCATTTACTACTCGCGTCAACGCATAGACATCAACGAGCAGACTGACAAATAGTGCTCTGCGCAACCACAGAGGGGGATCGCGGAATTCGTCGCGCTCGCGCGCCGGGCGCGTATTCAATTCGATGATGGTTCGCATCCAGTTGCGAACCAGTCGGAATACGCCGATTGGCGAGATCCTAAGAATCGGTCGGGGGTCGAGTGGGCTTACAGCCACGGCACCCACCTTGAGCGCCGCGTATCCGCGATGGCCGACTTATGCGCCGCCGTCGCCCATGACACTTGCGAGTGAGCAGTGGAACCGAGTGCTATTGTTGGCCACTCCACCCACTCTATGAGGAATCGTTCGCCGCTATTGCGGCGACTGCAGTGTTCCCCCCTCCGCTGCCCGATGGGCACCCCGGGGGCCTGCGGCATGGTAGACCGCACTTCCCCCACCCGCCCCGACCATGTGCCGGATAAGTTCAATGATGCTTACCTCATTCCTTCCGCCATGGCCGCGAATTGACCCATGCCCCCCGGCCGCCGTCGATAGACGTCGCGGAGTAGTACATTCGTTCGCTGCCGGCACACGAGTCCTGCTTCGGGGGAGGAGCGCTTCCGGGGGGAGCCGAGCTGACTACGGGCGGCGCACGAGTTGCCGCACAAGCGCGGCGATCGCCTTTGCATCTTCAGGCGGAAGTGTGTCAAGCCGCCAGACGATTTCACGCTGCATTTCGCCGAGGTTGATGTCCTGGGGGAGGGCGGACCCCGCATGACCCGCACGGCGCGCGCCGCGGCGGTCATCCATGGCCTGAAGCACCTGGCGGGTAGAGCCCGCCGGCAACGACTGGAGGGCCACCCTGATATGATCGCGGTCTTGTAGAACGCGGGCGTCTACGGCTGCGGCCGGCGAAACGGGCGTCTGGCGTGTGCGCACAGCGGTCCCCCCCACCGGCACGCCTAGTATCCGTTCGCCAGGCGAGATTCTTGCCCTGGCCCCATCCTTCCTAAGACATGGATCTTAGGGTTCGCTCAAAGAGGCTCTGTCCCAGTCGACGGGTAGCGCGGGCGCCGGACCGGCGACCGCGGGACTACCTGAACCCCTGCAGCATCGGCTCGACATCGACGCCGGCGAGCTCGGAGGGCCACAGCGGCAGGCGCTTCGCCGGCGTCTTCACGCGCGGGTGACGGTAGATGATTCCGGCGGGCAGTTTCTGCCGGCGGTCGAAGTCCCGGATCAACGACTCGGCCGCTTCCTCGCTGGAGGGATCATGATCGTCCGGTACCGGCTCGACATGATCCCGGAACCAGTCGTAGGTATTGACCTTGTTGTACGTCACGCAGGGCGAGAAGTCGTTTAGCATCGCGAAGCCGGGATGCCGGACGGCCTCGACCATCAACTGCGTCGTCATCTTCGGATCGCCCGAGAAGGACTGCGCCACGAAGGTGGCGCCGCAGGACAGCGCCAGTTTGAGGGGATCGAGGAACGGCGGATGCTCTTCCGAGAGCTTCATGTCCGGCTGGCCGAGACCCCACGACGGAGAGTCTTGGCCCTTTGTCAGGCCGTACACGCCGTTGTCCATGATGACCAGCGTGATGTCGGGGTCGCGCCGGCTGATGTGGACGAAGTTCTCGACGCCGATCGCCAGCGTGTCGCCGTCACCGGCGAGCGCGATGACCTTCAATTCCGGATTGGCCATCTTGGCGCCGAGCGCATAGGCGAGCGCCCCGCCGTGCGTGCCGTAGAACGAGTTGCCGTTCAGGTAGTTGCGGATTTGGCCCGAGCAGCCGATGCCGCCGACCAGAAACACTTCGGACGGCGTCAGTTCGAGCGTCGTGAGCGCGGCCTTGAGCGCGTTCAACACCGCGTAGTCGCCGCAGCCGGGGCACCATTGGATGCGGTGCCGCGGCGTGGCGTTTTGGTCCCACACCGACTTGGCCGCCTGCGCGGATTTCGTTTCAGGCATCGAGCATCACCTCAACCATCACCGGATCCTTGCCGCCGAGGCGCACGACGCCGGCGCCGTTGCGCGTCACTTCCTGGACTCCGCGCATGACCTCGGATGGGTGCAGCGGGCGTCCGTTGTACTTGAGGACGCGCCGTGTCGGGATCAGGCAGTGCGCCTGAATGAGGCTGGCGAACTGCCCCATGTAGTTGTGCTCGCAGACAACGACCGGCACGCCGCGGTCGAGCAGCGGCTTGGCCAGCTGCGTCGGGAACGGCCACAGGTGGGTGAAGTGCACGACGGCGGCATCGACGCCGTCTGCCCTGAGCCGCTCGCGCGCGTCGAGCAGGACCGCTTTGGTGGACCCCCAGCCGACGAGAATGGGGCCCTTCCCGAGCGTCCCGTACACCTGCGGGGGCTTGGCGTCGTGCTGAAGATACTCCGTCATCTTGTGCATGCGTTTGTCCATCATCGCCACCCGCGTCGCCCGGTCCGTGGTCACAAACCCGAGCTCGTCGTGCTCGGTACTGTTGACCTTGGCGATGGTGCCGCGCGTGCCCGGGACGAGCCTCGGCGAGATGCCGGAATCGTTCAGGCGGTAGCGCAAATAGCGCTCTCCCCGCACGTCCTTCTCGGTCACGAGGTCGCGCCGGACCGATCCGCCGTTCTGCCGGAAGACGTCTTCCCGCACCGTGGCCCGGCCTTCGCTCAGATTGAGATCGGTCAGAAAGAATACCGGGCACTGGTAGACATCCGACAGGCGGACGGCATCGCGCATCATCGAGCAGCATTCTTCGATCGTCGACGGCGCGAGCACGATGCGGGGAATCTCCCCGTGACCGCCGCCGGTCACAAGCCACAGGTCGCCCTGCTCGGGCTTCGTCGGCATCCCGGTCGACGGGCCCGCCCGCATGGCGTCGACGATGACAAGCGGCGTCTCGGTGATGCCCGAGACACCGATCTCCTCGACCTTCAGGGACAACCCGGGGCCGCTCGTGCCCACCATGCTCAGCACCCCGGCGGCACTCGCGCCGAGCGCCGCCCGGATCGACTCCCGCTCGTTGGCGCCCTGGAGCGCGCGCCCGCCGTACTTGGGCAAATGCGCTTCCATGAATTCGAGGATGGAGGAGGCGGGCGTGATCGGGTAGCCCGCGTAGAACCGGACGCCCGCCTGAATCGCCCCGATCGCGAGCGCCTCGTTGCCGCCGATATAGAGCGCCGGCGGTGAGCCCGCGATGGGCTGCAGCCGGTAGCCGACATCGCGCCAGCCGCGTTCCTTGAGAATCGCTTCGGCCACGGCGCGGCCGCGGCGCGCCGCCTCGAGGTTCAGATCGATGAGGGCCTGACCCCGCTTGGCGAAACGCTCTTCGAGAAGGCGCCGCAGGCGCGATTCGTCCTGGTCGAACTCCAAGAGCCGGAAGAGCGCGCCGGTCATGACGACGTTCTTGACGACTTCTTTCTTGAGGTCGCGCTGCGCGATCTGGCGCGCGGGAATCGGGAACACGCGCACGCCGCGCCGTTCGAGGTCGTCGGTCGGAACCATGCCGGTGGAGCTGTCGTACAACGCCACGCCGCCGTCGCGGAGTTCCCCGGCGTGCCGCAGCAGCGTGTCGCGATTCGGCTGGACCTTGGAGTCGGGGTTGGCGTCGTATTCGAGGCCGGCCAGAAAATCGATCCGCGCGTCGCCCCACGACAGCGGCGGTTCGGGTGAGATGACGAGCGGGTCGTACTGGTGGGCGCCGTAAATCGTCGATGCGAATCCGCGTTCCACCGCCATCACGTGCAGGCCCGACCGCGTCAGCAGGCGACCCAAGATGTCGGTGATCGTGGAGACGCCGTCACGAAGCTGCACGCCCCCGATGAGCAGCTTCATTTTATTGATTTGCATCGGTTAGAGGTGCCTCCAGCGGAGCCGTGCGGTGGGCGAGGCGCGAGGATACCGTCTCCCCCGAGCGTCGCGGCTCGAGTTCGTAGTCTACCCTTTTCCCTTATATTTTAGCACCGGGAACCAATAGTAGCAGGTCGCGGACACAACCGCCAGAACACAGACAAGCCGTACCCGGCGGAAGCCATAACGCGGAACGCCGTAAATTGAAAGGGCCCGCGGGGCTTGCCCGCGGGCCCGGCACAGTTTACCGGCTGCGATGTTTTAGGCGCGCTTCACAAGCTCCTTCAGTTCCTTGGCCGGCGTGAACCGGGGAACCGTGCGCGCGGGCACCTTTACCTGCTCACCGGTCTGAGGATTGCGGGCTAGGCGCGCCTTCCGCTTGGACACTTTAAACGTCCCGAAGCCCGGGAAGCGGACGCGATCGCCCTTCCTGAGGGTCCCGATCACCAACTCCGTAAACTCGTCAACGATCCGGCCGGTCTCAGCCTTCTTCAACTTCAGCTTGTCGGCGAGCCGCGCCGTGAACTGAGCCTTCGTCATGTCTCCCTCCCATTTTGGTTGTCGTTGAGGCTTGGCCCTTAGGGTTCGTGGGTCCGGTAGCGTTTCCTTCATGAAATCGTGTTTACGCCTTATTTCATTGGGCCTGCACGCGGGCGGCCGCGCCGCCCTTTGGACGCAGAACGCCGTATCATGTCCGCCGGACAGCCGTGCGGCGAACGCGGAAACGTACTCGCCCGCTGCGGCGGTGGTTAAGGGATTCGCGGCGCGCATGGCGAATCCAATCCGCGGTCGCCGACGGCGGCGGTAGCGCGATCCAGCGCGGCCGGCCCCGCCGGCGGCGGCCGGTGCCTCAATCTCAGCAGCGTAAATCCTTTTGTCGGACCACAACGCATTGCATGACAAAGGAGGCCACCGATGCGCACCGGAATTGCCGCTGCCGCCATGCTTACCACCGCACTCGCCGTGATCCCCGCACACGCCGCCTCGGCCGTGACTGTCCCTGCCGGGACGAAAGTGCTGCTCCGGTTTGAGACGCCCGTCGATTCCAGCACCATTAAGGAAGGCACGACGGTCAAATTCACCGTCGCGACCGACGTGCTGGTCGGCCGGGCGATCGTCTTCAAACAAGGTGCGCCGGCGCAAGGCGTTGTGACGGATGTCTCCAAGCCGGGCAGCTTTGGCAAGAACGCGCGGGTGCACATCTCGTATGTCCAGGCCGACGCGATCGACGGCAAGCCGGTGCGCCTCGCGCCGCTCGAAGTGACCCCAGACTCGATCAAGCAGGTGGCGAACGTCGGAGCCGCCGGGGCCACCGCGCTTACCGGCGCCATTCTCCTTGGACCGATCGGCCTCGCCGCCGGCGCATTGATTCACGGAGGCGATGTGAACCTGCCGGCGGGTGCTGTGGGAACATCGAGCGTCGCGGAGGATTTCCAAGCGGGCGAGCCCTAGACGGCCTGAGCGCTGTCCGAGTTGCCACCAATTCGCCCGATAGTTTCATCGCACTTGACTAAGTTCCTGCGAAATTCTGCGCTAGATTCGCTGCGGGCTTGCGTTTCCGATTGGCGGTCCAGACCGCCAGGACACCTCCAATCGTCATCGTCGCCATCACCCACAGCGCCACGGGCGGACCGGCGGCGTCGGCCATCCGGCCGAAGAGGAGGATTCCGCCGAGTTGGGTGCCCCGCAGCAGGGCCTGGCGGTTGCCGAGCACCCGCCCGAGCATCGCCGGCGGGGTTGTCTGCATGACGAGCGTCGCGTTGACGATCCGGCTCAGCATGTTGCCGACCGAGTAGACAAACGCGCCGGCGACCAAGCCCGCGTACCACGGCGTCGCCGCGAAGATCGCGATTCCGACTCCACCCAGCAGGTAGGCGGCGACCGCGAGGTTTGGCGTCGCCCAGTGACTTGTCAGGCCCGCGAGCGTCACCGCGGTCACGAGGCGCCCCGCGCCGAGCGCGCTGTTGACGACGCCGTACGCCACCGCGGAGAGATGCGCTGTTTGGACGACCATGGGCGCCTTGAGGGTGTCAAACGCGAGCGTCAGATATCCGGGGATGATGAGCAGGGCGAAGTATCGCTGAAACGGCGTCCGCCACAAGTACCGCAGGCCGCTCGCGAGGTCCGTTCGGACGGACGCGCGGCGGGGCGCACCGAGTCCCGCGTTCCACGCGACGGGCATTAGGAGCACGCACGCGGCACTGACCAAGAACGAGACGGCCTCCGCGAACATGGCGACGGAATATCCGAGCACGACGACCGCCGCGGCGCCGAGCACGCCGCCGGCCACTTCGGCAATGCGCTCGGTCGTCTGAAACAGCGCGTTGGCCGTCGGCAGCTCCTCGTGCGTGGCGATCGAGGGAAGCAGCGCGTTGACCGCGGAGCGAAAGAAGACGGAGCCGATGTTCAACACGGCCAGGAGGCTGAAGGCGGCCGGCAGGGAAAACGGAAGCACGAAGGGCAGCGCGGCCGTCACGAGCGCCCGCGCGACATCGGCCGCGATGACGACGGCGCGGCGGTCGACCCGATCCGCCACCACCCCTGCCAAGAACCCAAACGCCGCTTGGCCGCCTATGCCGGCTGCGAGGCAGGCCCCGAGCGCCGCGGCGGAACCCGTGAGCGTGTAGACCCAGAGCGTGATCGCGACGAAGAACACTTCGTCGCCGAGGAACGAGACAAGTTCTCCGCCCCACAGCAAGGCGAATGCGGGCCGGCGGAGCAGCGCAAGCCAGGCGGGCGTTGACGCGGGTTTGATGAGCGTCAACGGTTCGATCCTACGTGAGCAAATCCTCCGGCGCCCGCATGCGGAACACTAGTAGCGCCGCGCGCGATCGAACACGTTGATGAGGGGTTGATTCGCGAGGTAGCGGCGCAGATTTTGACAGAACAGGTCCGCGAGCCTCGCGTTTTCGGCCGGCACGGTGCTTGCCGAGTGCGGGCTGACGATCACATTTGGTAGATCCCACAGCGGGCTGTCAAGCGGCAGCGGCTCCCGCTCGAAGACGTCCAGCGCCGCGCCGCCGAGGTGGCCTTCGCGCAGCACCTCGATCAGGGCGGATTCATCTACGATGGCGCCGCGCGCGATGTTGATCAGAATCGCGCCGCGCTTCATGCTGCGCAGTTCCCGTTCACCGAGGAGCCGCCGTGTCGCCGACGTCTGCGGGACGATGAGAACGAGCACGTCGGACTCGCGGATGACCTCACCGGATCCCTCCGGCGGCAGCACCCGCTCGACGTGCGGCACGCCCTTCGACGGCACCGTCCGCTTCGTACCGATGACCCGCATCCCGAGCGCGTCGCCGAGGCGCGCGACGTCCCCGCCGACATGGCCGAGCCCGATGATCCCGAGCGTCATGCCGCGCACTTCGCGCGCGCAGTACCGCTCCCAGCGGTGCGCGGCCTGGTCCGCTTTGAGCCGGTCGAGTTCCTTCACGAACGCCAGCATCGCCATGACACAGAACTCCGCGAGCGCGCCTGCGTGCACACCGGACGCCGTGGTGAAGATGATCGGCGTGTCGTCGAGTCCCGTGCGCGCGAGCAGTTCGCCGATGCCGGCGCTCGTCGCCTGAATCCACCGCGCGCGCGGCGCGAGCGCCGGAATCTGCTCGAGGTTGGTGAAATCGAAGTCGAAGAGCACCTCCGCCCGCGCCAGCAGCGACCGCCAGCGCGCTTCGCCCTCCGCGGTGCGCGCAAATGCCTGGCCGTGGTGCTGGCCGGCGTAGGTCGGCCGCGGCAGGAGGTCGGGCTCGTACAGCACCTCCACCCCCGGGACGGCGCGGATACGCGCCACGTGCTCGGGTTCCAGGTACGACGCGATGAGGACCTGCAGCGGCTGCGATCTTGTCATAACGCTCCCATGCGCCCAAGCGCCTCCAGCACCTCGCGAAGCGGCAGCCCCACGACGTTGGTGTACGAGCCCTCGATCCGTCGGATTAGGCCGGCCGCGCGCCCTTGAATCGCATACGCCCCCGCCTTGCCGCGCGGCTCCCCGGTCGCCACGTACGCGTCGATCTCCGCGGGGCTGAGGGCGGCGAACTCCACGCGAGTGCGGACGACACCGCCTTCGCTGCGGCCCGCCGCGACATCGCAGACTTCGTACCCGCTCAGCACGTCGTGGACGCGACCGGACAGCCGCGCGAGCATCACGCGCGCGGCCTCGTCGTCGCGCGGCTTGCCGAGCACCTCGCCCTCGAGCACGACCTCCGTATCCGCGCCGAGCACGACACCCTCCCGGCGCGCGGCGGCCACCGCGCGCGCCTTCGCCGCAGCCAGCCGGCGCACCAATTCGTCCGGTGCTTCACCGGGAAGACGTTCCTCGACAACGCGGCTCGAAACAACGATAAACGGTACCCCGGCCGAGGCGAGCAAATCGGCGCGCCTGGGCGACGCCGACGCGAGGACGATTACCGCCACCGAAACTTCTGCCAGAAGTTCATCAGCCCCTACAACAGACCCTCTGGAGAAGATTCTGCCAACAAAATCAGGGATTCTACTTCGCGGTCGGATGCAGCGCTCGCGATCAACGTCGTGAGGGTGTGGCCGTCGGCCACACCCTCACTCTGCTACCGAAAAAATTTGAGCGGCGATCCTTACGATTTATCGCTCGTGCACTAGTGTATGGCTAGGAACGGCGTACCCGTTGTTACACGCCTGGTTCAGTGTCCATCCGCCGTTCGTGCACCGGTAGTAGGATCGCCCCTGATAAGCATACCGTTGGTTCACCGGATACCTCGAGGGGAGGTATGTCGGCGCGGTGCCAGACGGGAAGTAGACCGGTTCGTTTGTATAGTTGTACGGCGTGTACGTCGGTGTATACGTCGTCTGCCCCGCACTATTGTGGCCGATCAGGTACCCTATGATCCCACCCAGCAGGGCCGCCCCGAGACCGACCACGAGCGGCGACGAGAGAATTGAGCCGGGCGCCGAAGGTTGTGCCTGGGCCGCCTGGGCCGTCACGTTGACCTGACTCAGCACGAGCGCGCTGCCGCTCGGAATGAGCACCGCTGTCGCGGAGTCGCCAGCATACGACTGCAGTGAGCATAGTGAGACGGCACTTCCGTTCACGTGGGCCACCGTTTGGTTCGTCGCCTGGAACGTGTCTTTCGTGCCGCCGCTGGTTAACATCGTTATCTGCCCGGTTTGGCAGTCGGCGGATTGAATGGTCCCTTGAACCTGCACAGATTGCGGCACCTGCGCATTCGCGCCGCCCGCAAGTCCAAGACACGCTAGCAGAACACTGATCGCTACTGCAATCACGTGTCGCATGTCGGTTTCGATCTCCCATTCTCTTGTCGCTAGCTTTGTACTCGCCTGTGATAATAAGGATACTCGCGTTGAGCGGTGCGGACTGTTCAATCTTGCTCACTGAGGGGAACCTCGCGTTGCCTGGAGGGCAAGCCCGGCGGCGGGACGCTGGTACGGTCGGCCTCCCGCTGACCCAGTTGTCAAATCGGCGCGGTAAAATTCGAAGATCAGAAGTCGTATCGGTTGGATTCAAGTAACCAGGTCGGTGGGACTTCCCGGTCCAACACGAAGCGGCCCTTCATGATTCGAATCGGGTCAACTTCGATCGATGGGCTCGCTGCAAGATGCTCCGAACCCCAACGGAGACCCCTAAAAATACAGGCTTCTACCTCCACCTCGACTTCTGCCAGTTGTCGCGCGCGCCCTGCACCCCGACCCAGTCGGGCAACGGCATGAGCAGCCGCCGCGAGAGCGCGTTAACGTACGGTTCGTACATGCGGCGGAGTTCGTCCACCCGCGCGGCCGCCGGCGCGTCGTCGCGCAGAGGGCAGCCGGCGCCGCGCAGCATCGCCAAGAGTGTGCCCCGGTGGGTGTCGGGGAGCCGGTCGCGGTGCGGCGGCTCGGGGGGGCAGTTCAGCACGTTGCTGATGTCGACGACGGAGTGCCGCGCCATGGCGAAGGTGAGCTCCGCCACGCGTCGGGGCGCGCCGTCCAGGGCGCCGATCGTGAGCGCACAGGTGTCGAGTACCGCCGTGAGCGCCGAAAGCCACGACTCATTGTCGTGCTGCGACCGGAAGAATGCCAGCGCCGGATACGAGATGTGGCTCTCGAGGAGTTCGGCCGACCACTGCTCCCACTCGGACAGGAACCGGTCCAGCAAGACCGTATTGCTGCCGGCCCGCCGTAGAAGTTCCCCGGCGGTGGGCGGCGAGCCGGCCCACGCGTCGAGCATCGAAATCCGCGCTTCGCGGCGGGAGAACCCCTGATAGATAATCGGCAGATACGAGATCACGAGCGCAAGAAACGAGAATCCCACACCGCCCTCGATCACGAGAGCGACCCGCGCGCCCGCGGACCGCGGCACGACGTCGCCCAACCCCAGGGTAAAGAACGTCGTGCCGCTGATGTACGCGTCCGTTCCGAAACCGGGATGCGCTTCCGGCGCCGACACTTGGGAGCCGAGCCCCCACTGCAGCATCGCGAAGCCGACGATCATGCCGCCGGCCCACACGGTGAGGAGCAGCAGCGTCGAAAGCGGTCCGAAATATGAGAGATACGTTTCCCGCCGCCCGCCGCGCTGCATCCGTCCGAACATGGCCCTCCACAAGAACCACGCAAGCCGCACGAGCACGACGACGCGAACGTGTCGAGCGACCCGCCTGGGCAGCACGATCGTCTCGAAGGCGTCCCACAGCATCACGGCAATGAACACGATCCCGGCCAGCCCGACGATCAGGTGCACACTGGACCTCCTCGAGGGCGCCCGATCAAGACCGCAAGCGAAGCCGCCCGCGCGGCCGCCTCACGGAACAGGGGGCCGCAGCAGCACGAGCCACCCCGCCAGCACCAAGACGGCCACCATCGCCGCCGCCTCCCAACTGTGCAGACGCGTGGCGGGGTCGCGGCGCGCGGCCAACCATCCGAGTCCCCCGACCGCGCCCGCCGCAACCGCCTTCACGGCGAGCGTGCGGCCGTACGGGGTGGCGATGAAATCCCGGAGCGCCGCCAGATGCTCGGCGGCCATGACAATCCCCGTCCCGACGGCCGCGACCGCGGCGGCGGCGACAAACCGGTGTACGTCCGAAGGGCGCGCGGGTCCTGCGCCTCGCGACGAGACGATGAACGCCAGCATCCCGGCCCACAATCCCATCGCGGCGAGATGCGCCGCGTTCACGATGAGGCCCCACCACAGCGGCCGCACCCCTGTCGCGTGGGCGGCCTGCCCATCGACGAACGCGAGGCCGGCTCCGAGCAGGAGCACCGTCCACGCGGCACGCGGGGCGCCGCCCCTGACGGCGGCCGCAAGCACCCACAGCAGGATCGCGGCGCCGAGGCGTTGCGCGAGGACGCGGCCGAAACTCGAGTCGAGCACAGTGCCGACGACCGCGGGATCGGCGCCGCCGCCGATCGCGCCCAAGGCCACCGACTCCGCGGCGAACGAGAACGGTTCGGCGAGGAGAAGAAGGACGATGCCGGCGCCGGTGAGCCCCCAGACGGCCTGCGGGATCGCCGGGCCGCCGGACGGCGGCGGCCCCGATATGAGCCACACCGCCGCGAAGGCGCCAAAGCCGAGCGCGTACCCGGCAAAGTGCAGCGCGTGTGCGACCGCGCCGAGCGCGGTGCCCCACCCTGCCGCGCCGCCGGCCGGCGACGCCGCGCCCGCGCCGCCGGCGCCCGTGCCTTCCAAAATCACGCCTCCGGCACGGCGGACGCTGAACGTCATCGTGCCGAGTTCAGGGTGCGTGTCTGGGGAGACGACCGACCAGACGACGCGGTATGTTCCGGACGGCCGCGCGTCCACGGTGACGCTGAGGTCCGAGCCCGCCGCGCCGACCGCTCCCTGATCCGCACGCCGGCCGTCCGGCCCGATCACGCGAAGGCCGCGTCCGATCGGCTGCACCGCCTCGCTGAAGACAAGCCGCACCGTCGACGGCGACTGCGGCAGCACCGCGCCCGCGCGGCAGGGAAGCGCGTCGGACGGCAAACTCTCACCGCCCGGCAGGAGACACAAGTCCGGGGGATCGCTCCGGAGAAGCAACGCGTGGGCCGATGCGGCGGGCGCGTCGACCCAGAGCACCGCGACGGCGGCGATGCAAAACGCGACGGCGGCGTGCGCGGCGGTCATGCCCACCGCGCACGCCGCCCCCGCGGCCGTGGAGCGGGACCCCGGCCGTCCCGGGCTTATGCCGCCCCCGCTTCGGCCGGCCGCAACGGCGGTGTCAGCCCCCGTGAGGCCGGCGAAATCCGCATGACCAGTCCCGAGGCGATCAGGCACAGCAGGCCGGCGGCCATGAAGGCACCCTGGTAGGTGCCGAAGGACGTGCGCGCCGCGCCCGCGCCGAACGCCGCGATCGCGGAACCCACTTGATGCGACGCGAAGATCCACCCGAAGACGATGCCGACGCGCTGCCGGCCGAAGATATCCGCGGTGAGCCGTACTGTGGGCGGCACGGTGGCCACCCAATCGAGCCCGTAGAACACCGCGAAGGCCGCCATGCCGGCGAAGGATGTCCCGAGCGCGTACGGCAGAAAGAGCAGCGAGAGCCCGCGCAGTGCGTAGTACCAGCAGAGCAAATAGCGGCTGTCCCACCGATCGGTGAGCCAACCTGAGCAGACTGTTCCAACGAGGTCGAACACCCCGATGGTCGCAAGCATACCGGCGGCCGTCACTTCCGGAATGCCGTGCTCCATCGACGCGGGGATCAGATGTGTGCCGATGAGTCCCTGGGTGCTCGCGCCGCAGACAAAGAACGACCCGGCGAGCAGCCAGAAATCGCGGACGCGCATGCCGTCGCTGAGCGCCCGCACCGCGGCCACAGCGGGGTTCGGCGGCTTGACCGGCCGCTCGGCCTCCGCGGCGGCCTGGACGGACGCGGGGAGGTCCTCGGGCGCGGCGGGCTTCGACGACGGGGGACGGATCGAACGCGATGGATCCGCGTCCGCCGCCGGGGTCGCGCCAAGAGGCCGCAGGCCGATGTCGGCGGGATCGTTGCGCATGAAGATCGCGACGACCGGAATCATCGCGAGCGCGACGACGGCCACGGTGCTCGTCGCGGCGCGCCATCCGTGCAGCACCACAAGCGACGCCAGCAGCGGGAGGAAGATCAGTTGGCCCGTCGCGCTGCTCGCGGTGAGCATGCCCATGACCAGCCCGCGGCGTTCGGCAAACCATCGCGTCGCGACATACGCGCCGAGCGTCATGGCCATCGCGCCGGTCCCGATGCCGACGACCACGCCCCAGAGCACGTCGAGCTGCCAGGACGCCCGCATGACGGTAGTCATGCCGACGCCGGTTGCCAGGAACGCCAAGGCGAGCACCATGGTGCGCCGCACGCCGAGGCGGTCCATGAGCGCCGCGGCAAACGGGCCGGCGAACCCGTAGAGGAGCAGGTTGATTGACACAGCCGCAGAGACGGTCGCGCGGGTCCAGCCGAAGTCGCGTTCGAGCGGGACGATGAGGACGCCGGGCATGGACCGCACCCCGGCGGCGGCCAGCAGCGACAGGAATGTGACGCCGGCCACGATCCATCCATAATACAGTCGTCCGTGGAAGAGCCGGTCAAGCCGCATCGATCACACTCCGCGGGTGGTTGGTCCGCCAGCCGTTCCCGTCTCTTATACTAACGGCGCCGCCGCGAGGCAACATTCCGCGAACACCTGCCGTTCCTAACAACGCCTTCGCTCCTTCGTCTCACGCGCACCGGAGAACCGGCCGGCGGGCGCGAAACAGCACACAGGGTCGCGCGGTGTGATCGACACGGGAGGGATCGGTATGGGGCGCGGGCGAGTGCGGGATCTCGGCATCACGATCGGCCGGCTGCCGCCCGGCCCGCTCAACGCGATCACGGACGTAGCCGGCGTCCTGGTCGGCCACCGCACGCTCATCGCGGATGCCCCGCGCGTGATCCGCACCGGCATCACGATGATCGTGCCCCGCAACGGTGCGATCTGGACGAACTACGCGTTCGCGGGAACCTATTCATTCAACGGCAACGGCGAGATGACGGGCCTGCCGTGGCTGCACGAGTCGGGGCTGTTGGGCTCGCCCATCGGGATTACGAACACGTACTCGGTCGGCATTGTCCGCGACGCGCTGATCGGCTACGCGGTAGAGCACGGCTACAGTCACCGGTTCCACCTGCCGGTCGTGTCCGAGACGTTCGACGGGTTTCTGAGCGACATCGATTCGTTTCCGATCACGCGGCAGCACGCGTACGAGGCGCTGGCCGCCGCGGCGAGCGGCCCCGTTCCGGAAGGAAACGTCGGCGGCGGCACGGGCATGCGGTGTCACGGGTTCAAAGGCGGCATCGGCACCGCGTCCCGTCTCGTCGACGTCCTGGGGGGCCGCTATGCCGTCGGCGTGCTCGTGCAGGCCAACTACGGACGGATGCCGCACCTGCGGATGGACGGCGTGCCGGTGGGCCGTGAGATCGAAGCCGGCCGCGACGGAGCCGAACCCAAGGGCTCCATCATCGTGATCGCCGGTACCGACGCGCCGTTGATTCCCACGCAGTGCACGCGCCTGGCACGACGGGCGACCGTCGGCCTGGCGCGCGTCGGCGGGCACGGGTTCAACTCGAGCGGCGATCTGTTCCTCGCGTTTGCGACCGGCAACGAACTGCCGGCGCCGCCGACCCGGCCCTATTCACTCACGATGATCCCGCACGAGCACATCGACCCGTTTTTCGAGGCGGTCGCCGAGGCCACCGAGGAGTCCATCCTCAACGCGCTCACGGCCGCGGAAACGATGACCGGCTTCAAGGGCACCGTGGAAGCGCTGCCCCTCGACGAGGTCCGGGGGATTCTCGAACGCTACCGGCCGGGGCCGGGCCGCTAGGCGAACCCGAACTCCCGCTCCGTGACCGTCAGGCTCTCGTCGATGATGGCGACCATGCGGTCGATCTCGTCGCGCGTGATGATGAGCGGCGGCGAGATCTGGATCGACATGAAGACCCGGCCGAACAACCCGCGCTCGTCCATGGCCGCGACGAGCCGCCGGCTGAACGGGTGCGCCGCGGCGGCGGGGCCCCAGCCGAACGGCTCTTTCGTCTCCTTGTTTTGGACGAGTTCCACGGCACAGAGCAGGCCGGTGCCGCGCACGTCCCCCACCGTCGGATGCGAGCGCAAGTGCTGTAGCCGCTCGAGGAGATACGGGCCGTTCTCGGCGCTGCGCCGCGGCAGGTCCTCGCGCCGGAGGATGTCGAGGTTGGCGAGGGCGGCCGCGCATGACACCGCCTGCCCGCCGAACGTGAGCAGGTGCGCCAGACCGACATCCTTCTGCTTAAACTCGTTGTAGAGGCCGTCGCGCACCGCGACCGCGCCGATAGGCGCGTAGCCCGACGACAGGCCCTTGGCCATGGTCATGAGGTCGGGGACCATGCCAAATTGCTCGGTCGCGAACATCGTCCCCGTCCGTCCGAAGCCGTTGATGACCTCGTCGAGGATCAGCAGCACCCCGTGCTTGTCGCAGATCTCCCGCACGCGCTGCCAGTACCGGGGCGACGGCACGTGGGTGTTGTTCGCGGAGGAGACGGGTTCCCCGATGACCGCGGCGACCGTCTCGGCGCCCTGCGCGCGGATCTCGTAGTCGATGGCGTCCGCGCAGGCCAGGTCCTCCGCCTCGCCGCCGAGCCCGAACCGCAGACGGTACCGGTCAGGCGACGGCACGAACGACACGCCGGCCATGAAGGGGCCGAAGTACGTCTCGTTGCGGGACGACGTGATGCTCATCGCGCCGAACGTCGCCCCGTGGTAACCGCCGACGCGCGCGATGATCTTGTACCGCTTCGGGAAGCCGCGCATCGCCTGGATCTGCTTGGCGATCTTCATCGCGGTCTCGACCGCTTCCGACCCGCCGGAACAGAAGAAGAACCGGTTCAGATCGCCGGGCGTGATGCCGGCCAGGACTTCGCCGAGCTGGACGGCCGGCAGGCTCGTGTACGAGGCGGCCGACACGTACGCGAGCTCGCCGGCCTGGCGGGCCATCGCCTCGCCGATTTCCTTACGGCCGTGCCCGACGTTGACGACATACAATCCGGCGAGACTGTCGAGGTACGCCCGGCCGCGCGCGTCCCACACCCGGCAGCCGTCGCCGCGGACGAGCACGCGAAGCCCGTCGCGTTCCGCGAGATCGAGCCAGCGCGCCGTGTGGATCCAGATGTGCTCGAGGGCCTGCTGCTCGAGCGGCGTTAGGGGTGGCGCGGACACGGCGGACGGCGCGGCGCTTCGCGCCGCCGCGGACGGCGTGACGGCCGCGGATACCGCTGCGGCGACCTTTGGGGTAGACGCGGGCTCGGGCATACGGGAACCTCCCTGTGTCAGTAGACTTCGCGTTCCGGCCGCGTCTCGGCGGCCGGCCGCCATCGGAGGAGATAGGCCTCCGCGTAATTGATGACTTCGCTCGACAGCACGACGATGAACGCCACGATAATGATGCCCGCCAAGGCGCCGGTCGTCGAGAAGAGCGACGTATAATAGTTTATCAGATAGCCTAGTCCCCGGCTCGCGGCGATGAACTCGCCCACGATCGCGCCCACGATGGCGTAGGGGACGCTGATCTTGAGCCCCGTCGTGATCCACGGCACGGTCGCCGGAATCGTCACCTTCCATAGAATCTGCCGGCGGGTGGCGCCCATGATGCGCAGCACGTTGACGTACTCGGGCTCCACGCCGCGGACGCCCGAGTACGTGTTGAAGAACGTCAGAAAGAAAACGACGGTGACGACGAGCACGACCTTCGAGTTCGGCCCGATGCCGAACCAGATAATGAACAGCGGCGCGAGCGCAATCCGCGGGATGCCGTTGAATGCCACGATGTATGGGTCTAGGACCTGGGCGAGCGTTCGCTGGGGCGCGAGCAGAAACCCGGCCCCGATGCCCGCGACGGCGCCGATCACAAACCCCGTGGCGGTCTCATACAGCGTGACCGACAGATGCCCCCAAATCGAACCGTCGCGGAACAGCTGCCACAGAAACACGCCCACTTTGGCGGGGCTAGAGACCCAGAACGGATCGATGAGCCGGCCGGACGCCGCCTGCCAGGCGGCGAGCAGCGCCAGACCGAACGCCGCGCGGTAGGCCAACAGACGGCCGCGCGACATCGGCCCTGCCGGCCGCCGCGGGCGGCTCGGGGCGGCCGGTGCCATCACGACCGCCGCCGCCGGCGCGGCGCTTCCCGGATGCGGTTCGGGGCGCGGCTCCACCACGTCGGTCATCGCAGAAAGTCGTTGTCCACCACGGCGGCATAGGCCGGGCGCGTCTTGAGGATCCCGGCCTGCTCGAGGACATCCTGCGTAACCTGCACGCTCCGTTCGGTCGCGCGTCCGTCGCGGCTCAACGCCGGGAGCGTCGACACCACGCCGGCCAGCAGCACCGCGGGCGGGGTCTGGCCGAGGAACGGCTTGACGGCGTCGGCGATCTCCTGCGGCTGATGCCGCAGCGCCCAGACGTTCGCGCGGACCAGCGCGCGCGCCATCCGGCGCACGAGATCGGGATTCTTCTGCACCACGTCCGGACGGGTGATGAGACACTCCATCAGAAACTCGGGGATGGATGGATCTTCGCCCTTCGCGTTGTCGATGAACATCATCGCATACCCCTGGCTGATCGCGGTCTCAGGCACCGGCGTGGCGGTGAGCGCCACGTCGACCTTGTGATTCTCCAGCGCGGCGAGCCACGTGGGGCCGGCCCCGACCGGCACGATCGTGACATCCTGCTGCGGGACGAAGCCGGCGCGGCGAACCACGAAGGCGGCGAGGTGGGCCGTCAGCGCGCCGGGCTGGGTGACGCCGATCGTGAGGCCCTTCAGGGCCTTGATCTTGTCCGCGAGCGGCGTCGACGCGGTGATGCCGCGCGCGCGGGCGACATCCGACCGCATCGCCCAGTTGATGAGCAGCCGCCGGAAGCCGTTCATCACGATCACGACACGCTTGCCTTCCTGGTACGCGAGCATCACGTTGTCGCCCGGCGTGAACGAGAAATCCACGTCGCCGGAGATCAGCGCCTTCACGTCGGGACCGGCGCCGCTCGTCACGATCATCTCGACGTCCACCCCGGCCTCCGTGAAGTAACCGTTGGCTTTGGCGAGATAGACCGGCAGCATCGACAGCGCCACGACGGGCATCGTGATTTTGATCTTCTGCGGGGTCTGGGGCGATGCTGGCCTGGAACACAGCAGCAGCGCGCACACAAGGAGCGCGCAGGCGCCGGCCACCGGCCGGCCTCGTCTTCCGGCGGGCGGACTCGGCCGGGGACTGATGCGCCGGAGCATCGCGAGTACCTCCAGTCTCAGGCCTGGGCGAGCGTCACTTCGGGCCGCAGCTCGTTCCACAGCACGCCGTAGAGGGCGCCGAATGCCGGGTGCTCGTGAATGCGGGACACTTCCCGGGGCCGGGGAATCGGCACCCGCGCCACGCACTTGATGCGCCCGGGCCGGGAGCTCATCACCACCACACGGTCCGCGAGCGTGACCGCTTCGACAAGGTCGTGCGTGATGAACACGATGGTCTTGCCGGTGGCGCTCCAGAGTCGCAGCAGCGAATCCTGCAGGAGCATGCGCGTCTGCGCGTCGAGCGGCCCGAACGGTTCGTCCATCAGGATCAATTCCGGGTCGTAGATCAGCGTGCGGACGATGTTGGCGCGCTGGCGCATGCCGCCGGAGAGTTCATGGGGGTAGTGCGATTCGAATCCGGTGAGGCCGACCTGCGCGATGAGGCCCGCGGCGCGCCTGCGGCGTTCGCCGCGGGCCACGCCCCGAATCTCGAGCGCGAGTTCCACATTCTGCGCCAGCGTGCGCCAGGGAAGCAGGTTATCGCGCTGCGTCACGTAGCCGATCGCCGGGGTGATGCCTGTGACGGGGCGTCCCCGAAAGACGACACGGCCCGCGCTGGGCGCGGCGAGGCCCACGATCAGATTCAAGAGGGTCGACTTGCCGCAGCCGGACGGGCCGATCACCGTAACGAACTCGCGTTCCTCGACCGCCAGCGAGACCGTATCGAGCGCCGCGAGCCGGGCCCCCCGGACCTCGAAGTCCTTGCTTACCTCTTCAATGGAAAGCAGCGGGGCCATGATGCGTCGCGGGTTTCCATGGGGAAGCGGGGAATGCCTGCTCGAGCGCGTTAGGCCCGGTTGACCACGCGGCAGAACGCTTTGACGACGTCGGGATCGTACTTCGAACCGGCGTTGCGCTTGAGCGCCGCCTTGGCGTCGAGATAGTACAGCATCGGGGAGCCCGGACGGCCGATCACCATCTCCGCGTACGCCACGGTCACCGCCAGAATGCGCGCGCCGAGCGGGATCTCCTGGCCCGAGAGGCCGTTCGGCCCGCCCTTGCCGTTCCACTGCTCCTGCACGTGCGTCAGGATCGCGGCGATGCCCGGCGCCGGCGCGGCGCCGTCCGCGGATTCGACCTCGTAAAGCCGCGCGGCCTCCCGCAGTTCGGCGATGTCCTGCTCCTTGCACGCGAGCGCACGCGCGGCGGCCACGGCCCATGTCGCGATACGTTCACGGTATTTCTCGGCCGCTGCCGGATCCGGTTGAGGGGCGGGCACGGACTTGGTCGGCTGAGGCTGACCGGGGACGCTTTTTGCCGGCTTCGATGCCGGCGCCGGCTTGGACGCGGGCGCGGGCTTGGCGGCGGAAGCGGGCTTGGCCGCCGGCGCCGCCTTCGCCGGCCCGGCCTTGGCCCCGTTCGTCTTCGTCGTCTGAACCGGAGCGGCCGTCGGAACCGGTGCGGAAGCCTGCGCCGGTCCGGCCGCCTTGCTGGTCTCGACGGGCCGCGGCGCGGCGGCGGGGACCCACGGAGCGACGGCTTGGGGCCCGGGGGCCGCGGTCTCGCGAGGCGGCACTATGCCGACCTCGCGGTGGGACGCGGCTGGCGGCGGCGGGACAGACGCCTCCAGCGTCGTGGCGGCGGCCGCGGCCGCCGCGGCATCCGCAACGCGCGCGCCACCCGCCTCGATCGATCGAACCAGGTCTGCCATGCGGTCGCGATCCGCGTCGATCTCACGGCGGACCTGCGCGAGATGGGCCCACTCTTCCTCCAGCGCCGTTCGCCGCTGGGCGATTTCTGCCTGCGCCGCGGTGGCGCTCCCCTGGACGGTGCGGAACTCGCTGCGCTCCCGCTCCAGCTCCGCGGCGGCGCCGGCGCGTTCGGTCTCTAAGTCGCGCCGGAACTGCTCGATCTGCGTCTCTCGGGCGTCGAGCTCCGCCCGCAGGGCCGCGAGGCGCCCCCGTTCCGTTTCCAGTTCGCCGCGCGCCGCAGCGAGCCGCGCGGACTCGGCGTCGAAGCCACGCTGAGTCTCGGCGAGCCGCGCGATCGCACTGTCCGTTTCTTTGCGCAACGCGGCCACTTTGTCGCGTTCCGCCTCGACCGCGCGCCGGGCGCCATCGAGCTGCGCCCGTTCCGCCTCGTAAGCCTGCCGCAGGGTCGCCAGGCGCGCCTGCTCCGCCTCGAGTTCGCTGCGCGCGGCGGCGCTGCGCACCGATTCGGCCTCAAGGGCGTTTTGCATCTGGGTGACGCGCCCCTGCTCCGCGTCGAGGGCACGCCGGGTTTCGGTCAATCGCTCGCGCTCTGCTTCGAACTCCCGCCGCGTCTCCGTCAGGCGCCCGCGCTCCGCGTCGAGGTCGCGCCGTGCGGCGGCAAGTTGTTCGCGCTCGACGCCGAGGTTTGTACGCTCGGACCACAACCGCCCGGCTTCGGTTTCCAGGGCGCGCTGCAGGGCCGCGATTCGCGCCGCGTCGGGTTCGGGATCGATCTCGGCATCGTCCTCGACATCGGACTCTGTGTCCGTCCCGGCCTCGGCGATCTCCGCGTCCTCTTCCGTCTCGTCGCCGGTGTCCGCCTCGGCATCCGGCTCGAACACGGTCTCGTCGGCATCAGGAGCGGCCTGCGGCTCGAGACGCGGCTCCGGAAGCCGCTCGATATGCCGCTTGCCAAATATGATGCCGCCGAACGCTCCCCCGCGCGCGGGAGTCTGAGGACGGGTTTCGCCGGCCATCGCCTGCTCGAGCGTCGCGGCGGCCTGCAGACTGAAAGCGAGGGCGACTTCCCGTTCGGGATCCGCGCAGGTGTGGATCGTGTCGAAATAATACGCGATGGCCCCGAAGACACGGCCCTTACGGCCGACGGGCCACGAGCAGAGCGCCCGCAGCCCCTCGCGTTCGGCCGCACGGCGCATCTCGTTGCCGGCGGGAAGCGTGCGGACGTCCTCGACAATCGAGGGCCGCGCGGTCCTCGCGCGCCCGCGCGCGCTCAGATCCATGCATGCGAGTTCGGGATAGTGCGACAGATGCGCCCACGGGTTCGCGTCCGCCGGCGTGCACAAACGGCTGATGTACTCGTCCGACAGGTTGTGGGACCATGGGCACGTGACGACGCCGTTCGGCAGCCGGAGGAAGACGGCACCGCGTGATGCGCCGGTCAGCATGAGGGCCGCTCGTCCGATCGCGGCCGCCGCAGATTCTACGGATGCGTTGTTCCGAAGTAGGTCGCTCACGGTCACCAGGCGGCCCATGAGAGTCGCGCGCAATTCGCCGTCCGCGGGCCGCCGACTCTTCGGCAACTCGGTGACGCGTTGTGGCCCGCCCTTACCGACGACGCGCGGCATAGGCGAACAATCCTCTCGGTCGGCCCGTTTCAGGCAGCAGCCGTCCCACGCTCAACGTGTCCCAAGTCCCGCACTTTGTGATGCCCAAGCCCGGCTCGGTTGAGCGCGGCGGCCGTGCGATGCGCGGCGGCCTTGCAGCGTCGCTGCCGCCGAGATAAGGTGAAATCACGCGCAGCTTTGGTTGAAGTTTCGTTTAAGGAGCCTCGATGACGCGGCAGGACGAAAAAGTGATCAAGAACGATGCGGAGTGGCGCCGGCAGCTCACTCCAGAGCAGTACGCCGTCACGCGGCAAAAAGCGACGGAACGGCCGTTCAGCGGCGAGTATGAGACGACGACCACGCCCGGCACGTATCGATGCGTGTGCTGCGGTGCGGCGCTCTTCGAATCCGAGACGAAATTCGACGCGGCATGCGGATGGCCGAGTTTCACGCGGCCGGCCCCCGGCGCCCCAATCGATGAACAGACGGACCGTAGTCACGGGATGGTGCGGACGGAAGTGCTCTGCGCCCGATGCGACGCGCATCTGGGCCACGTGTTCGATGACGGCCCGGCTCCGGCCGGCCAGCGCTACTGCATTAACTCCGCGGCGTTAAAATTGGACCCGAAGAAACAGACGGGCTGACCGGCGCCGGCCGCAACGGGCGGCCCGCGGCCTCCCCGGGCGTACGCCGGATTCTCAGGGCGGCGGCGAGACCGTCGGCGCCGTGCCCGCTGCCTCGGCCGCCGTTTCAAAGCGGTCCTGCAGCGCGGCGGCCGCTTGGGGCACGGCCGCCTCGAGTACGTGCGTGTGGTACACGCGTCCGACGTCCACGCGGACGGCGCGTTCCGCAACCGCCGGGACACCCGGCGATCCATTGATCGGGAGACCGAGCGCACTGGCCGTAAGGACGATCCCGTCACCCGGGCCGTAGTCGACCGCCGCACCCGGCAGCAGGCCGGTCAGGCGTGCCGCGGTCTGCGGCCCACCCGTCCGTGCGGGATCGTTGTTGCCATACAGGCTGTAGAGCCGGACCTCCGGCGGCATGGGACGCGCGTTCAGCGCGGCGAGCGTCGCGTTCCCGCCGTCGGGCGGAACGGACCACGGATCGGCAGCGCTCTCGCGCCAGAACGGAAACACAGGACAGATCGCGCGGGCGAGCGGCGACCGCGCCACCTGCACAAAGGGAATAAATGACGGAACGTGCTCACCGATGTACGGCAGCAGCGCGCCCTCGTTCGGCGCCGCGATCATCACGAACCGGTTGACCAGGCCGCTCCATCCGTCCACGTCATATTGGATGTTCCACCGCGCAAATACCGCGCCGGCGCTATAGCCGACGACGTTAATCTTGGCCGCGTATGTCCCCGGGAGCACGGCGCGCCGCACGAAGGCGGCCAGCGCCTGCGCGCCTTCCTCGATGCCGATGGTATGCGACTGGAACGAAAACCAAAACAATGTGGCCGGCTGCGCCGCGGTGTATCCATAGCGCGCGAAGCGCTGCACAACGAGAGGATTGGGACCTGAGCGGAGTTCGTTCGAAAACCCTGGAACGATCACGGTCGGCAGCAGCAGCGTGATGTCGCGATGCGCGCTGACGACCTTGCGGCCGCGGCGGACCGCCACATCGATCGGGAAACGCAGGTTGTCCGTCAGCGGGGCAACGGGCGTGAATGCACCGACCGCGCGCCCGTCCACGCGAATGGTGCCGTTCGGCAGATCAAACTCCATTGTGATATCCGGGGGGACCTCCGCCAGCGAGAAGGTCGCGCGGCCCGGAGCGACGCCGAGATCGGTCGTCACGGACACCGTGGCCGGCCCGGTTCCCTGAGCGGCCAGACTATTCGTCGCGACTTTCACTTCGAGCGCGCGTACCGCCGGCAGGATGACGCGCGCGGGTGCGTCAGCGGGCACGGCAAGAATGGACAGCGTCGGAGGGAGCGACGGAGGCGGAATTTGCCCTCTCGCGGGAACCGGCATCAGAACGACGCCTGCACAGAGTGCCGCGCCGAGGCGCCGCGGCACGCGACCGTACAGCGGACGTCTCCCTCCCGCCTTCATACAGACATAGTTTCCCTCGCAACCGGCGAACCGCCGCACGCAGGACATCGGCCCCCGCGGGTAAGAACGCTGCGGGATGCCGCTCGGGTTCCGCTGGCCGCTCATGTTGTGGGGATTGCTGTTGCTCCCCGCGTTCGCCGCCGGTTACGCCTGGATGCTCCGCAGACGGATCCCGCGGTCCATCGCCTTCCCGGCGCTGTGGCTCGTGGCGGAGGCGGACCGCCGGGCGCGACGCCGGCGGGCGCTGCCCGCCGGTCTTTTCATCGCCGCCGTCGGCGCGGCCGTCGCCGCCCTTGCAGGGCCGATGGTTCCCATGCCGCGGCCGGTGATCCGGTCCGCGGTCATGCTTTCGATAGACGTCAGCGGCAGCATGCTCTCCGAAGATATCGCGCCGTCACGCCTCGAAGCGGCCAGGACGGCAGCCAAGGGATTCGCCGCCGGGCTTCCGCGGGGGATCCCTGTGGGGCTGGTCACCTTCGCGGGCGACGCGCAACTGGTAATGCCGCCGATCGACGACCTCGGCCGTGTGCTGGCTGCGATCGACGGCATCACGGTCAGGCATCGCACCGCGATCGGGGAGGGCCTGATCGAAGCGGTGGCGGCGCTTCCGGAACGAACGCGGCCGCCGAGCACTGGCCCGCTCCCGACGCCGCCCGCGGCGGCAAGGCCGCCGGCCGTCGTCGTGCTCCTGTCCGACGGCCAGAACAACAGCGGCAGAGATCCGCTCGAAGCCGCGGACTGGGCCCGGCGGCAGCAGGTGACCGTCTACACCGTCGGGATCGGGCAGCCCCTCGGGTCCACGAGGGGCTTCATGATCGGCGGTCCGCTGGATGAGGCGACGCTCCAAGCGATCGCGGAACGTACGGGCGGCGCGTATCACCACGCCTCCTCGGCGGGAGAACTTCGAACCATTTACCGCACACTCGGCCGCAGCGTCGGGTGGACGGTGCGGCCCGTCGAGGTCACAGGCCTGGCGGCCGGGCTTGCCGCCCTCGGTCTCCTTTTCGCCGTGTGGTTGTCCGTGCGCGCGCAGCCGCTGCTTTCCTAACGGGTCACCCATTCAAGCCGCCCGCCGCCTGATCTCTTTTCGTCACCGGTAACCCACGCCGGCTTTTTGGGAAACATCTTATTCAAACGACCCGCGTGGACAGGGCCGCCGGCGGCGGAGGATGTGGCAGCACGGGCGCGGCCGAGAGGCCTGTGAGTCGGAAGTTTGCTCTTCCCCGTTCACAATTCCTCACAAGTTCCGCGTTAGTCTTGAACATAAAGTTCACGGACGAGGGGTACGTTGATGACGTGAGACCGGTGAGCGACCGGACCATTTCATATGACTTCGGAGGTGCCGCCGTGCGGTACCGTTGCTCCTGCGGGTATGAGGCTCAGGAAACCCCGTCCGCACCCGACCGCGAAATCGTGTCAGTGTATCACATCCACCGCTGCGCCGACATCCGCCAACTCGCCGAGATCGTCTGCATGGAGCCCGTCCTGATCCCGGCCGAGGTGGTGCAGCGTATGCCGGAGCCGGTGGGCGCCGCGTCACGGTGATGGACGCGGTCCAGTCTCAGCAACCGTCGGGCGCGGCCGGCAGCGTCCGCCCGCTGCAACCTGCCGACCGCGCCACGACCGCGCTCAATCTTATCGCGCTGAGCGACGACTTACAGAACCTTGGATACTCGTACGAAGCCTACCAAGTGCGAGAAGTAGCGGCGCGACTGCTCCGCGAGGGAGGCGGTAATTTGGTCACTTGATGATCTCGATCGCCTGTCCACAGCAGTTTTTCAGACGACTCACATAAACTGAAATGGGCAGACAGGTAGCTGTCGTGCTTTACGTGGTGGCGATGGCAGCCGTCATAGTCGGTGTAGACTTCGTGTTCTTCAGAAACCGATTCTGGGAGCGGCTGACAGTGAATATTGGCATTGTCTTGATGTTCGCAGCTTTCTACTTGAGATTCCTCAGGCGTCCGTGAACAAGGCGCGATAGCGTTTAACAAAGGTCTGCCGCATCCACAGCCCCCTGGCAAACGGGAAATTAGGAGATTGGCTACATTTAGGCTACAAAGACCAATGGCCGCTGTACCTGGGTGCCGTTCCAACCATTATGAGCGACCTGAGAGATAGGTAACAGATTGTACCGGACACATGGGTAACACTCCTTCCCTGAAAGGGGGAGGGACGATGCCCTGGAGGGAGTGTTCGGTGATAGACGAGAGAATGCGGTTTGTCGCTCGTCGGCTAGCA
>DATGHZ010000017.1:0-9567 GCA_035307565.1 bacterium
CAATCGCGACCGGCCGCATCAAGGTTATCGGCTTCGCGGCCGCACGCCGGCCGCGGTCTTTCTGGCCAAGAAGGCCAGCTAAGCGCAATTGAGGACGACGGTTGGAGGACAAGAGTGTCAACACCTCGTCCATACTGGACAGTCTAGGCCGTGGCGTGCCCGGGCATAACCTGCGTTGCCGGTGTTTCAAGATGAAACGGAGGGCACGCAGGTGTCTCAGAGTTGGTATGCGTTCTGGGCGGCACTGCTGGCGGTGGCCGCGCTGGTCGGGCTGGCCGCGCCGGTCTAACCGCTAACCTGTTCCGCCCGCCGCCGTGCTCGCCGGCCGGGAGTACACGCGGTCGAGTTTCGCCGCCATCACGAAGTCCGCTTCGCTCAACCCGTTGATCTTGTGCGTCCACAGTTCCACGCGAACCTGTCCCCAGCTCACACGCAGATCGGGGTGGTGATTCTCCGCCTCGGCGACCGGCATGACGGCATTGACGAACTCGACCGCCTGGACGAAATTCTTGAAACGAAAAACCTTGACGAGCATCCGGTCGTCCTGGACCTGCCAGCCTTCGAGTTGAGCGTAGAGCGGGGCGAACTGCGCGCGGTCGAGGGGCGGGGTGCCGCCCTGGCACGGGATGCAGCGCCGATCGGCTAGGCCGGCCGCGCCGGAAGACTCAGTGCCTGCACCGCGATCTGGAACGGGGGTCGCCATCGAACATGCTCCTTTCGCCGTTGCCCTGACCGGCCGCTGCGTGTCCCCCCCCCGCAGCGCCATTCTAGCACGCCGGGAGGGAGCGGCCGCACCGCTCACACGTCTTCCGGATCGACGTACTCTTCCTCTTCAGGTACGAACTGCCGGTGGCAGCGGGGGCACTCGATCGTCTCATCATCCTCGGGCGCTTCCAGCCGCAGGAACTGCGCGCCGCAGAAGGGACACAGCAGGCGAATCATTGATTCCCGCTGCCGCGGTGACGCCGGCCGCGCCGGTGCGTTCGCGTGCGCGGGTGCCGGAGGATGGCGCGGGCGCCGTCACGAACGGCACCGTGATGCCGGAATTCTCCATCGATCCGCGAACCACCGTCGGCCATGTGCACCTGCGTGTCGCCGATCTCGAGCGGGCGTTGGGTTTCTATCGCGACGCGCTCGGCTTTCGGGAGGCGTGGCGCGCCGGCGACACGGTGATGCTGTCGTCCGACGGCCGGTACCCGTTCGCGGTCGGCCTGACCGCCACCCGCGAGGCCGCGCCCCCCGGCCGGCGCTGCGGGCTGTACCACGCGGCATTCCTCCTGCCGGGCCGCGCGGCGCTGGGGCGGCTGCTCCGCCGGCTGCTCGAACGCGAAGTCGTGCTCGACGGCGCCTCCGACCATCTGGTGAGCGAAGCGCTGTATCTGCGTGACCCGGAAGGCAACGGCGTGGAACTGTATGCCGACCGGCCGCGTGAGCAGTGGATGTGGAACGGCCACGAGATCGAGATGGCGACCCGCGAACTCGATCTCCGCGACCTCCTCGCGGCGGGCGGCGACCGGTCCGCGCCGGCGGCCGAAGGCACGCGGGTGGGACACGTGCATCTACGCGTGTCGGATCTCGGCCGGGCGGAAGCTTTTTACCACGGCACGTTGGGGTTTGACGTGACGGTGCGCCGTTACTCCGGTGCGCTGTTCATGTCGGCCGGCGGCTACCATCATCACCTCGGGGCCAACGTCTGGGCGGGAGAGGGCATTCCCCCCGCCGCGCAGGCGGGGCCGGGCCTCTGGTACTTCAGCGTCCGGTTGCCCGAACAGGCGGCGCTTCTGACGGAGGCGGTTCGGCTGCGGTCGTCCGACACGGCGGCTCCGCCGGGGCCGGCCGACTACGGGCCGGGTCTCGGCATCGCCGTCCGCGACCTGGACGGGATCGGCGTGGCGCTCACGGCGGATCATACGTCCGGTCCCGACCGGCCCGCGTGGACACCGGACCCGTTCCGGCTCAGCACAGCCCCGCTTTCGTAGTCGCACCCATGCGACACGCGCGGCCCCCGGTGGCCTAAATGCGCTCCACCGTCCCCGCGGCCCCTGCGGCGACCGTCCGGACCCGTCCGGATCCCGACCTGCGCGATCTCGTCGCCGGCCTTCGGCGCCGCGTACGTGGTGAAGTGCGCTTCGATGCGGTCTCGCGCGCGATCTACGCCACCGACGCCAGTATCTACGAGATCGAACCGCTCGGCGTCGTGCTGCCGCGCGACGCCGACGATGTCCAGGCAGTGGTGGAACTCACGCGCGAGGCCGGGACGCCGCTGCTTCCGCGCGGCGGAGGCACCAGTTTGGCGGGCCAGACGGTCGGCCGTGCGGTCGTGCTGGATTTCTCGAAGTACATGACCGGCGTGCTGGAGGTCAATGCCGACGCCGGGTGGGCCCGCGTGCAGCCGGGCATCGTCCGCCACGAATTGCTGCGCGCGCTCGCGCCGGCGGGCCTCCTGTACGGACCGGAGACCTCCACCAGTACGCGCGCCACCATCGGCGGGATGATCGGCAACAACTCGTCGGGATCGCGGTCGCTCGTCTACGGGAAGACGGTCGATACGCTGCTCGCGATGCGCGCCACGCTGGCAGACGGCACACCGGTCGTCTTCGACGAAGTGTCCGCGGTCGAGGCGGCCCGGCGGGCGCGCGGCGGCGGAACGGAGGCGCGGCTGTACCGGGAGGTCGCGCGGATCGTCGAGGGGGCACGGGGCGAGGTCGCGCGACGGTTTCCACGCGTGCAGCGCCGCGTCGGCGGCTACAACCTCGACGAGTTCGCCCCCGGGGGCCCGATGAATCTCTCCAAGCTCATCGTCGGATCCGAAGGCACCCTCGCGGTGGTGACGGAGGCGACGGTGCGGCTCGCGCGCCGACCCGCGGCGACCGTGCTCGCGGTCTTTCAGTTTGACGACATCATCCCGGCGCTCGAGTATACCTCCGACATCCTCGAGACGCACCCGACCGCCGTGGAGCTGACGGACCGGTACATCATTGATCTCGCGAGGAAGACCCGGGATCTCAGCCAGCGGCTCACGTTCGTGGACGGCGACCCCGGGGCGCTCATCGCCGTTGAATACGCGGGGGAGAGCCAGGCCGCGCTCGAGCCCGCCCTGGACGGTCTTGAAGCGCGGATGCGGCGCGCCGGCCACCGCGGGCCGATGCGGCGGATTCTCGATTCCTCGGAGCAGGCCAACCTGTGGGCCGTCCGTGAGGCGGGCGTCGGGCTGCTCCTCGGCATGAAGAGCGCGAGAAAACCGGTGGCCTTCGTCGAGGATTCGGCGGTCGGCCCCGAGCGGATCGCCGAGTACACGCGGCGGTTCCGCGAGATCGTGCGGCGCCACGGCACCGACGCGTCGTTTTACGGCCACGCGAGCGTCGGGTTGCTCCACACCCGGCCGATCCTCGACCTGCATGAGCCGCGCGACGTCGCGGAGATGCGGGCCATCGCCGAGGAGATCGCGGACCTCGTGCGCGAGTTCGGCGGGGCGCTGAGCGGCGAGCACGGCGACGGCCTGTCGCGCGGGGAGTTCGTAGAGAAGATGTTCGGCCCGACGCTCTACGCGGCGTTCCGCGACGTCAAGGCCGCGTTCGATCCCGAGGGCCGTATGAACCCCGGGAAGATCGTCGACGCTCCGCCCATGACGGAATCCCTGCGCTACGGGCCGGACGCTCCGCCTACGGCACCGGCGACCGTTCAGGATTTCAGCCGCGACGGCGGCGTACGCAGCGCCATCGAACTCTGCAGCGGCGTCGGCGCCTGCCGCAAGCCGCGCGGGGGAACGATGTGCCCGTCTTACATGGTCACCCTCGAGGAGGCCCACAGCACACGGGGACGCGCGAACGCGCTGCGCGCGGCGATCTCGGGACGGCTCCCCGCCGGTGCGTTGACGAGTCGCGAACTCTACGACGTCATGGACCTCTGCATCGCGTGCAAGGCCTGCAAAGCCGAGTGCCCGAGCAACGTCGATATGGCGAAGCTCAAGCACGAATTTCTGGCGGGCTATTACGACCGGCATGGACTGCCGCTGCGGGCGCGGCTCTTCGGGCACGTCGCCGATCTGGGGCCGCTCGGATGCGCCGCGGCGCCGCTCGCCAACCCTCTGCTGGGCAGCGCTCCGGTGCGGTGGGCGCTCGAGCGGTTCGCCGGGATCGACGCGCGGCGGCGGCTGCCGCCGTTCGCGCGCCGCCGGTTCTCCCGGTGGTGGCGTGCGCGCGCCGGTATGCCAGCGGCCGAGGACAAATTTGCCCGGGTCCCGGGGCACGGACGCGTGGCGCTCTTTGTCGACACGTTCACCGAATACTACTACCCCTGGATCGGCGAAGCCGCCGTGGGCGTCCTGGAATCCGCCGGCTGCCGCGTCGAGCCGGTGCTGCCCCTGTCGTGTTGCGGCCGCCCCATGATCAGCAACGGCATGCTGCGCCAGGCGCAGGCGCTCGGCGCGCGCACGCTCGAGCGGTTGCGGCCGTTCGCAGACGCGGGTGTCCCCATCGTGGGCCTGGAACCGTCGTGCATCGTGACCTTCAAGGACGAGTATCCGGACCTGCTGCCCGGCGCCGCGGCCGAGGTAGTCGCGCGGGCGACGTTCGCCTTCGAGGAATACCTAGGCCTGCTGGACGCGGCCGGCATCCGGCCCCCCTACGCGCACCGCGACGTCCGCGTGCTCATGCATGGGCACTGTCATCAGAAGGCGATGATCCGCACGGGTCCGGCGCTGGCGGCGCTGCGCGCCGTTCCGGGAAGCACCGTCGAAGAAATTGATTCCGGCTGCTGCGGAATGGCGGGATCCTTCGGGGTCGAGCGGGAGCACTATGAGATCTCGATCGCGATGGGGGAGCGCGTGCTGTTCAAAGCGGTGCGCGCGGCCCCGGCCGACACCCTCGTCGTCGCGTCCGGTACGTCGTGCCGCCAGCAGATCGCCCACGGCACCCGACGGCGGGCGGTGCATCTCGCCGAGGCGCTGGCTCTGTCGCTCGCGCCCGGCGCGGGCGTCCCCGGGCGAGGACCCGCGGCCGCGGCGGGCGGCTGAGCCACGGGAGCATCCTTGGCCGCGCGCGTACTGGCTCACGCCGTAGGCCCAGGGCCTCAACACCTGCGCTTTACCGTGCACGTCACCCCGCGCGCCCGCCGATCCGGGGTCGAGCGGCGCGCGGACGGCACCGTCCGCGTCAGTGTCACGGCGGCGCCGCACGGCGGAGAGGCCAACGACGCGGTGATCGCCGTGCTGGCGGACCATTTCGGTGTGCCCCGGGGCCGCGTGCGCATCGTCCAGGGCCGCCGCGCGCGGCGGAAGATCGTCGAAATTCTGTGATGATGATGCTACAATCACGTCACGCGGTGGCTGTAGCTCAAGGGCAGAGCACCAGACTGTGGCTCTGGGGGTTGCGGGTTCAAGTCCCGTCAGCCACCCCATGACGCGGGGACCAATCGTGCCGTTGGAGGGTTATCATGCTCGACGAGCAGCGGGCGGTCATGACCGGCGTGGTGGTGGATTACGACGCGGCCCGGCGTCGCTGGGTCGCGGCATGTGACGACCCGCTCGGCGAAGAGCGGCTCGTTGTGAACGGTGTCACGCAGGAACAGGCCGAGCGCCTGCTCGACGAGCGCTGGCGCGCGCGTCTCGAAGCCCTCGATCGGGAAGCGGAGGACGACCGGGCCTGACGGTCGGGCCGCTGTAGAATTACGGCCGGCCCGCCGCGTCGGGCGCGGCTGAAGGCCGGCCGGTGGTCCGCAGGCCCGTCCATCGCATCAACGGCTCTACCAGCAGGCCCTGGCCGATGAGCGTCCAGATGACCAGTCCCAGAATGCCGGCCGCTACGGCGTCGCGGTACGGAAGCGCAGGGGGCAGCGCGAGGACGAGCGCGACCGCCACGCCGCCCCGAAGGCCGCTCCACACGAGCACGTGCCGCCACGCGGGCGGGACCGGGGAGGCCGGACGCGCCAGCCATGCCGTGAAGCCGTAGACACCCATCGCGCGCGCCGCCAACGCCGCGACGACCACCACCGCGATGAGTCCGGCGTGCCGGGTCAACAGCGACCATGGAACGACGAGGCCGACCAGCAAGAACAGCGCCGAGTTCGCGAGGAACGCGATCACGTCCCACACGGCTTCCACGATCTCGAGTCCGGCGGGAGTGAGACCGCGCGCGGCGAGTCCCGCGAACGTGATGCCCGCGGCGACGACGCCGATGACCCCGCTCGCGCGAATGGCCTCCGCCGCCGCGTATGATGCCGCCGCGGCGACGAGGCTCCCGATCGCCTCGACGACCGGGTCTGTGACCCCGGACAGCGCATAAGCCACGGCGGCCCCCGCCACGGCACCGGCGGCCGCCCCACCGACCAGCAGCCAGACGAAGGCCGCGACGGCGCATGTTAGGCCCGCGCCGCAGGCCCAGCCTGCGCCGAGCGGTGCGGCCGCCGCGGCCAGGGTGAACAGCACGATCGCGACGGCATCGTTCACCGCGGCCTCGCCTTCGAGAATCGTGCCGAGGCGCTCGTCGAGCCGGCTTTCCCGCACCAGCGCAATGACACCCGCGGGGTCCGTGGCGGCACAGACGGCTCCGAGCACCAACGCCGCGGCCCAGGGTACGCCGGCCCCCACGGCCGCGGCCGCCGCGATGATCGCGGCCGCGAGCAGCGTCCCGGGGACGGCGAGCGCGAAGATCAAGGGCGCGTAAGCCCGCAGCGGGCGGCGCGGGATTCGAACCGCGCCTTCGAACAACAGTGGGACGATCAGGCCCACGACGATAAACTCCGGCCCGATGGACACGGCCGGCACAACGTGCAGCGCGCCCGCCGCGAGCCCGACGATGACAAGCGCGGTCGTGTACGGCACGCGCACGCGCGCGGCGGCGGTCGACACGAGGGCCGCGGTGGCGAGGAAACTCAGCGCAAGGAAGAGCCACGACACGGCGACCCAGATTCGCGCCGCGCCGCGGACCGGCCTGCGGCCCGTGCATCGCACGGGGCGCACCGGCAGGCGCGCGAACGGCGGCGCCGGCCGCGGCCGGCGCCGCCCGAGGGCAGGGATGGGCGGCGCGCGGTCCGAACTCGACTGCGTCAATGGTTTCGATGCCGGCTCCACGATTCGACCCCGCGTTTCGCACCGTTACCGCCGCCAACCCGTCCCCGCACACGCTCGGCGGCACCAATACGTACCTCGTCGGGGGCGGTCGCGTGATCGTCATCGATCCGGGGCCGAACGACCCCGCTCACGTGGGCGCCGTGCTCGACTGTGCACGGGCCGGCGGCGGCCAGATCTCGCTGGTGCTGGTTACGCACAGCCACGCGGATCATCTCGGTGCGGCCGCGGCGCTGGCCGCGTCCGCCGGCGCCGTGCCCGTCCGGCGGTGGGGCGCCGGGGACGCGCCGCTGTCTGACGGTGAGGCGCTGGAAGAGGGCGGGGCGGCGCTGCGCGTGCTCCACACGCCGGGCCATGCGGACGATCACGTCGTGTTCCACTGGCCCGCCCGGCGCGTCCTCTTTTCCGGGGATCTCATCCTCGGCTCGGGGACGGTGGTGCTGCAGCCGCGTGAGGGAGCGCTCGACGACTATCTCGCTTCGTTGGAGCGGGTCGGCCGCCTCGATCTGGCGGCCATCGCTCCCGGACATGGAGCCGTCATCGACGATCCGGCGGCGCGCATCGCGGAATACGTGGCGCACCGCCGGATGCGGGAACGCCAGGTGCTCGACGCGTTGGCAGGCGGGGCCCGGACGCCGGGCGAGATCGTGGGGGTGATCTACCGCGATCTCGATCCGGCGCTGCATCCGTCGGCGGAAAACACCGTGCGGGCCCATCTGTTGAAATTGCTACAGGAAGGCCGGGTCGGGCGCGAAGGAAACCGGTACCACCGCCCGTAGCTCGATGGGAGTTTTCAACGAGAGAGATCGACCGGTGAACCAACCGGCACAAGGAGGCGACGATCGATGGCGGTACCGACGGCGGCGCAGCCGCTGACCGATCGGCAGGGTCGGCCGATCGCAATCGGCGACAAGGTCCGCGCGCCGGGTCTTGACGGCCCCGCGGTGGTGCAGGAGGTCGACGCCCGATATGGGACGGTGATCGTGCTCGTGGCCGGCCGCGCGAACCAGCAGATGGGACGGATGCTGCGCACCGACATGGTGGAACGGGTGTAAGCCGTTGGCCGCGCCGCCCGCGCGAACGTGACGGCGCCGTGACACCCGCCGTCTACGGTGGACGCGATTACCCAGCTACTCCGCGATCATCCGCACCTGCGCATGCAGAACGCGTCCATCGAGGTATTTGAGTCGCTGCCCTTGCCGGGTATGTAGACTACTGCCGGTCACGGCCGCCCGCGGTTGCGGGCGGCGCGGAACGGCACACGCCCGACACGAAGCAGCGCGGCCGGGGCGGTTGCCCCGGCCGCGCTGCGTTTCGCCCCCCCGCCACCGGACGGCGGCGCGTCCCGCGCCTTACATGTCCATGTCGTCCGGGTTGTAGCCGCCCGGCGCAGGCGCCGCGTTCTTCTTCTTTTCGCGCTTTTCGACGACCAGGGCTTCGGTCGTCAGCAGCAGGCTCGCGACGCTCGCCGCGTTCTGGAGTGCGAGGCGCGTGACCTTCGTCGCGTCCACGATGCCGGCCTTCACCATGTCCTCGAACTTGCCGTTTGCGACGTTGTAGCCGACGCCCGGCTTCTCCCCGCGGACGCGCTCCACCACGACCGCGCCTTCGACGCCCGCGTTCGCGGCGAGCCACTTCGCCGGCTCGTCGATCGCGCGGCGGATGATCGACACGCCGATCTTCTCGTCCCCGTCGTCGGCGTCGACCTTATCGAGGGCCTTTGCGATGTTGAGCAGGGCGGTGCCGCCGCCCGGCACGATGCCCTCCTCGACGGCGGCCTTGCTGGTGCTCAGCGCGTCCTCGAAGCGGTGCTTCTTCTCCTTGAGTTCGGTCTCCGTGGCCGCGCCGACCTTGATCTGCGCGACGCCGCCGGACAGTTTCGCGAGCCGCTCCTGGAGCTTCTCGCGGTCGTAGTCGGACGTCGTCGTCTCAATCTCTTTCTTGATCTGGGCAATCCGGCCCTGAATGTCCTTCCGGGCCCCTTTGCCCTCGATGACCGTAGTCTCTTCCTTGGCCACGCGCACCTTCGCGGCGCGGCCCAGCATGTCGACCTCGACGCTCTCGAGCTTGATGCCGATGTCGTCGCTGACGACCTTGCCGCCAGTCAGCACCGCCATGTCGCCGAGCATTGCCTTCCGGCGGTCGCCGTACCCTGGCGCCTTGACCGCTACGCACGGGAGAATGCCCCGCAGCTTGTTGACGACCAGCGTCGCCAGCGCTTCGCCTTCCACATCCTCGGCGATCACGACGAGCGGCTTGCCGAACCGCATCACCTTTTCCATCAGCGGGACGATGTCTTTGACGGCGCTGATCTTCTTCTCGGTGATCAGGATGTAGGGGTCTTCGAGCACCGCCTCCATCTTCTCGGGGTCGGTGACCATGTACGGGGAGATGTACCCGCGGTCGAACTGCATGCCCTCGACGACCTCGACCGTCGTCTCGATGCCCTTCGATTCCTCGATCGTGATCACGCCGTCTTTGCCGACCTTGTCCATGGCCTC
>DATGHZ010000018.1:0-54468 GCA_035307565.1 bacterium
GACCCGGACGCGCCGACGCAGGAGCGGTTTGAGGATGGCCATGGTGGTGCCAGTATAGCCACCCCCCAACGGCCGAAAGTACCCGCGGTGTCGCCGTGGCACCGAGTCTCAGGCGTAGTCGGATCTATCTGAACCTAGACAGGGCGACGAAGACGAAGGCGAAGGCCATCATGGCCACGGTCATAGCCACGGCGCCGTTGGCGCGGGCGCGGCCGGTGGTGCCGGCGGTCATGTGAATGTCAACGCCGGTGCCGGTGTTACAGGCGGTGCCGGTGGTGCTGGCGGCGCGGGTGGAGCCGGCGGTGCCGGCGGTAATGTGAACATCAGCGCCGGTGCGGGTGCTACGGGTGGCGCCGGTGGTGCTGGCGGCGCGGGTGCCACGGGCAGCACTGGCGGCACCACAGGCATCGAGACTACAGGTGGTGCATCCACTTCAGCGGGTGGCTCTGTCTCTGGCGAGACTTCGCTGAATCACGAATCGAACGCCGGCGCCAGAGTTGCGATAGGCGTAGCGGCCCCCACGGCGCAGACTGTGACCGTCGTTCCTGCACGCACGATTGTACAAACGGCGCAGACGCAGACGCAAACAACCGAAACGACGCGAACGACTACGACGCCTCCGGCGCCCGCGCCTGTGATGGTGCAGGCAGCTCCGTCTGCGCCGGCCACGCCCGCTCCCCGGGTGCTAGGCGCGCAGCCAGTTCGTAAACTGCCGTACACGGGACTCTCTGCGGGATGGGCAATGCTGCTTGGCGCCGGAAGGTGGGTAGGAATGCTGCTCGGAGCGCTCGGGCTGCTACTGCTTGCGCGCGGGATGAAGCAAGACTAGCGCATCGATAGTAGGTCGGCAGATACGATGGCCCGTGCGGGGCCCCGCGCGGGCCATCGTGCATGATTATGGGGCGAAATTCGAACGCGGTGCGGGCCACAGGCTTTTCGGAGGATCCGACGGGGCGGTGCAGCGCGTTACGCGCCTCTGCCACGCTGGGAAACACATTTCTGTAACGGTTCCGTGCACGGGTGCCGGAGTAAATCAAAGAACCGTGCAGAACCCAGTTTGCAGCCGGCCGCGCGCGAGGGACCCCGTGGCCGCCGATGCATCGATCTCCCGCACGGTCCCGGGATCGGGTTCGCGACCAATACACCCGTTCCTGCGTCGTGCGGCCCGGGAGTGCCGTGCGCTTGCTGCATCGTCCAAAGAACAGGAAACGCTCGACCGTCCGCCTCGCGCTGGCGCTGATCGCCGCCGGAGCCCTGCTCACGTTCGGTCCGACCCTGGCGCTGAACGTGTGGGATGCCTATCTCGCCAAAGTACGCCAGGCGCAAACCGCGCGCTGGATGACGGCACACCTCAAGCCTGCGACCGCCGTCCGAGGGCGGCGCGCGAACATGGCGCGCGCCGCCGGGGTCATCGAGCCCGGTCGCGACGGATACCTCCTTGAAATTCCGCGGCTCAACCTGCAACTGGTTGTTCACATGCTGGAACCGATTGCGTTGACCGGCGTCCCGACGCCCACACTGAGCCAGTACGGTCTCGGCCAGATTCCCTACACCACGGTGCTCGCGAATGTCTCGCCAGGCGGTAATGGAACCGCGGCCATCGCAGGCCACCGCACAACGCACGGCGCGCCGTTCAGGCACTTGGACGTGCTCCAACCGGGCGACCTTATCGTCGTGCGAAAAGGCACAGAGATGCAGCGGTGGCGCGTCAGCGCGACGGCGGTTATCGCGCCAACAGATGTCGACGCGATTCGATCGCATCCCGGCGCGCGGCGGCTCGTCCTGCTCGCCTGCACACCGCCGTTCAGCGCCAAGTCACGCCTCATGGTTGTGGCCCAGCTCGCCACGCCTCCCATTGTCGAGGCGTCGCTTCGCGCGACTCCGCCGCCTGCTTCGGGCACGGTCGCACCGGTCCAGGATCCGCCGGCCTCAGCGCCTCCTGTTATTCAACCGATTAGACCTCTCCCTGCCGCCGGTGCCGCTCCCCATACGGTCGCCCGGACTCCGCTGCCTGCTCCCCCCTCAGCGGTTTCTACGTCCGGCAGTGGCGGTCCGACCCGCCGTGCCTCATCTCGTGATGCCGCCCGCGCGTCAGGCGGTAATCGCAGCACCGGCGCCGCTCGAGCGAATAATACGTACCGTGCGGCGGGGCCGAGGGGCAGGACGGGAAGCTCGAATGCCGGCAACGGTGCTGCCCTGAACACGGGTAGCGGTTCGTACGCAAGCGGCGGCGACGTGCTGTGGAGCCCAAGCGACCGCCAGCATGAACGAGACGACAGCGGCGGCGGCGGTGACCGTCAACACGGCCGCAGGTAGTGCGCCTCATGCGATGCCGCTTAGGTGGGCGCGATCTTGATTAGGTGGCGCTCCCACTTGGTTCGCGCTTAGTCGGTGAAGTCTTCCACAACGATCACCCCGTGCGGTCCGCCGTCCATGACGCCGATGCCGATCCAGTGGTAGACCGGCGAGAGAACCTTGGCACGGTGATCGGGACTCTTCATGAGCAGTCGATGAGCGTTGCGGACGTCCGGCGCGGACGCCAGATTTTCGCCGACATACCAGGGCGATAGTCCTGCCGCCTGGACGCGAGCCAGCGTCCAACGATGCCGGTTTCGGGCGGTTGGCTCCCTGGAGGCGTTGCGGCCGCGGGACGGGGTTGACGCGCGCGTGGGTGGTTCTCTATAGTGAACCCAGGTTCGGTTTACTGAACCAGCTCCGCCGGGGGGAACGGCGGACGCACCCAACAACCTGTCCGGGGAGTGATCGGCCTGCGTACTGGTGCCGTAGTCGGCGCGGCATCCCATTCGGTTCCCGCGGTCGCGCGCGCGGCCGGCGTTCTCCGCGCCTTGGCCGGCCGCCGTGACGCGACGCTGACCGATCTCGCGCGGAGCGTCGGCATGTACAAGAGCACGGCGCACGGCATCCTCGGCACCCTCACGGCGTTCGATCTCGTCGCACGGGACCCGGCCACGCGGCGGTACCGGCTCGGCCCTGCGCTCGTCACGCTCGGACAGGCGGCGCAGGACCCGCACGAGTTGGGCGCGTTGGCCCGGCCGCATCTCGTGCAGCTGCACCGGCTCACCGGCGAAACGGTGGCGCTGCATGCCGTGGACGGCGAGGGCTCGGTGATCGTCGCGAGCGAGGAATCGCGCCACCGGCTCACCGTGACCGCGCCGCCCGGCTTCCGCATGCCCGCGCACGCCGGTGCGGTGGCCAAGGTCCTGGAAGCGTTCGATCCGACCCCGCGGCCCCGCGGGTCGCGCCTGCCGGCTTTCACGTCGCGGTCTATCACACGGCCCGACCGGTGGGCCCGGGAACTCGAAAAGACGCGGCGCGCCGGGTTCGCGATCGACGATATGGAATTCCAAGACGGCATCCGCGCCATCTCCGCTCCCGTGCTCGCCGGCCCCCGCGGCCGTCCGGAGGTCGTCGCCGTGTATTCCGTCATCGCGGCGGCCCCGCGCGTGTCTGCCGTCAAACTCCGCGGCCGGGCGCCGGCGCTGCTGGCGTCGGCGGAACGACTGGCGGAGGCGCTGCGGCGGGAGCGTACCCGGCGCGGCTGGTCCGCATGAAGACGGCGCTGTCGCTTCGGGTCAATGGGGAGACGCGCGATCTGATCGTCCCGGTCCACAAGACGCTCCTCGAGGTCCTGCGCGAAGACATGGGCCTGACCGGCACGAAACATGGCTGCGAATTGGGCGAGTGCGGTACATGCACGGTTCTCGTCGACGGGCAGCCGATGCTGAGCTGCCTGCTGCTTCCGGTCGACGTGCAAGACAGCAACATCACGACGATCGAAGGCCTCGCCGCGGGCGGGGTTCTCCATCCGCTTCAGGCGGCCTTTGCCGAACTCGGGGCGGCGCAGTGCGGGTACTGCACCCCGGGCATCGTGCTCGCCGCCAAGGCCCTGCTGGATCGCAATCCGGCGCCGTCGCGTCCGGAGGTCGCCTCGTGGCTCGCCGGCAATTTGTGCCGGTGCACCGGCTATCTCAAGATTCTCGAGGCGGTCGACCTCGCGGCGCAGCGCCTCCGGGAGGGGGGCGGCGCGGGGGGCCCGTTTGTGCACCCGGCGGACGCCGCGGCAGGCGCACCGGAGCGCCGGACGGCTGGGAAGCGCTCGGTCCGCAGATGACAGCCAACGGGGACTTCCGGTTCATCGGCCGCCCCTGGCAGCGTGTGGACGGGCCCGGCAAAACCACCGGCCAAAGCGTCTTCGCGGACGATTTGTTCCCGCCCCGGCTGCTCCACGGCCGGCTGCTGCGCAGCCACCTCCCGCATGCGCGGATCCGCCGGCTGGACGTGAGCCGCGCCCGCACGATGCCCGGCGTCCACGCCGTGATCACGGGAGACGACCTGCCGGTCAAGTTCGGCATCATGCCGAGCAGTCAGGACGAAGAAACGCTCTGCCGGGACAAGGTCCGGTACGTCGGCGACCCCATCGCCGCCGTCGCGGCGGTAGACGAGGAGACCGCCGAGCGCGCCTGCGAGGCGATCGTCGTCGAGTACGAGCCGCTGACGCCGGTCATGTCGATCGACGAGGCGGTGTCCGAGACGGGCGTCCGGGTGCAGGAGTACGGAGACGGCCCGGTCCCCAACGTCCACAAAAACGTGTCGCTCGAGTTCGGCGATGTGGCGGCCGGCTTCGCGGCGGCCGAGCACGTCCGGGAAGACGTCTTCTTCTTTCAGGGCAACACACATCTGCCGATGGAGCAGCACAGTGCGGTCGGGCAGCGAGACGCCGCGGGGCGCCTGACCCTGTGGACGTCGTCGCAGACGCCGCACTATGTGCATCGCGCGCTCAGCAAGGTCCTCGGCCTGCCGATGAGCGCCATCCGCGTCATCGCGACGCCGGTCGGCGGCGGCTTCGGCGGCAAGAGCGACCCCTTCAGCCACGAGATCTGCGCCGCCAAACTGGCCCTCGTGACCGGCCGCCCCGTGAAGATCACCCTGACGCGCGAAGAAGTCTTCTACGCACACCGGGGCCGCCATCCGGTCCTCATGTGGATCCGCACCGGCGTCCGCCGTGACGGGCGGATTACCGCCTGCCACATCCGCACATTTCTCGACGGCGGGGCGTACGGGTCGTACGGCATCGCGACCACTTACTACACCGGCGTCCTCCAGACCGTGACGTACCGGATTCCTGCGTACAAGTTCGAAGGCGCGCGGCTGTGGACGAATAAGCCACCGTGCGGGCCGAAGCGCGGGCACGGCACGCCGCAGCCGCGGTTCGGCATCGAAGTGCAGATGGACAAACTTGCCGAGGACCTCGGGATGGATCCCGCGGCGATCCGGCTCGTCAACGCCACGGCGGCGTTTACGCGCACGGTCAATCACCTCCGCATCACGAGCAACGGCCTGCGGGAATGCATCGAGCGCGTCGTCGCGGCGAGTGGCTTTCGAGAGAAGTACCGCCGCCTGCCGGCGGGCCGGGGCATCGGCTTCGCCGTCAGCACGTATCTCAGCGGGGCGGGACTTCCAATCTATTGGAACGATATGCCGCACAGCGAGGTCCAGCTGCGGGTCGACCGGGGCGGCGGGGTCACAGTCTACTGCGGGGCCATCGACATCGGCCAGGGCAGCGACTCCGTGCTGGCCGGCATCGTCGCCGAGGTGCTCGGGCTGGATCCGCATGAAGTGAGCCTGGTCACGGCCGACACGGACCTGACGCCGATCGACCTCGGGTCATACAGCAGCCGGGTGACTTTCATGGCCGGGAACGCCGCGGTCGCGGCCGCCTCGAAAGCGCGGGATCTGCTGTTCGCGGCCGTCTCGGAACACCTCGGCGTGGACCGGGACGCACTCGTCGTGGCCGACCACCATATCCATGCCGCCGGCGACCCCTCGCGCGGTGTGCCGTTCTCCGAGGCGGCGGCGCTTGCCGAGGCAATGTTCGGGACGCTGACCACCGTCGGCTCCTACCGGCCGCCGCGGCTTGCCGGCCCCTTTAAGGGATCGGGGGTCGGGCCTTCGCCGGCCTACTCATTTTCGGCGGCGGCCGTCGAGGTCCGGGTCGATCAGGCGACCGGTGACGTCCGGGTGGAGCGGGTCTGGATCGCCCACGACATCGGGCGGGCGATCAACGAGACGCTGGTGATCGGACAGATCGAGGGCAGCGTCTACATGGCGCTCGGCGAAGCACTGATGGAGGAACAGACGTTCCGCAAGGGTCTCCACAAGATTCCCTCGATGCTCGAATACAAGAGCCCGACGTTTCTCGAGATGCCGCCGGTGGAGACGATCCTTGTTGAAACCGATGACCCCGAAGGACCGTTCGGCGCCAAGGAAGCGGGCCAGGGGCCGCTGCTGCCGGTCATCCCTGCCGTCGCGAGTGCGGTGTACGACGCCGTGGGCGTGCGCATTGACGAAGTTCCGATTTCGCCGGACAAGGTACTCGCCGCCCTCGAGCAGCGCGTGAAGGGTGGGCCGGGGCGGGTCGGCCCCCGCGCGGTCCCCGCGTTTGCGTTTCGCCCGCCGATCACGGTTGAGCCGCCCGCCGGGTGGGAGCAGTCCTGGCGGGCCGGCGCGTCCATCGGCGGCGGAGCCCAAGGCGCGCGATGGCGGACGCATACCGGAACAGCCCTTGACGACGCACGCGCCTGTGCCGTTGACGGCGATTCCACGGTACGATGCGGCACCGATGCGGATGCCGTTCCGCCGGATGCCGGCCGCGGCGATGTGCTGGAGTCCCGCTGATGCTGCGCCTGCCCGCGTTCACCTACCTTGCGCCCCGCACGCTCGAGAAAGCCATCGGTATGCTCGGCGAAACGGGCGCCGACGGCATGGCCGTGGCCGGAGGCACCGATCTGTATCCCAACATGAAGCGCCGGCAGTTCGAACCGAAGACGCTCGTCGGTCTGCGGCGGATTCCGGAACTCGCGCGGCTGTCGGGCGGCGGCGGGCGCGGCATCACGGTCGGCGCCTGTGTGACCCTCACCCAACTCGCGCTGCATCCCGACATACGCGGGGGGTACCGCGCCCTGGCCCTCGCCGCGGGCGCGGTCAGCACGCCGCCGCTTCGCAATATGGGTACCATCGGCGGCAACCTGTGTCTCGATACGCGCTGCAACTATTACAACCAGACCTTCCATTGGCGCAAGTCGATCGGGTTCTGCATGAAAAAGGACGGAGACATCTGTCTTGTCGCCCCCGGCAGCACCCGCTGCTGGGCGATTTCCTCGACAGATACCGCTCCGGTGGCGATCGCGCTCGGCGCGCAGCTGCGGCTCGTCGGGCCGGCGGGCGAGCGTGTCATCCCCGCGGCCGCCTTCTACCGCGACGACGGCATCCAGTATCTTGCGAAGGCGCCGGACGAACTGCTGGTCGACGTCATCCTGCCGCCGGCGGACGGTTGGCGGTCGACGTACTGGAAGTTGCGCCGCCGCGGCTCGTTTGACTTTCCCATCCTCGGCGTGGCGGCCGCGGTGCGGCTCGGTTCCAACGGCCGGATCGAGGACGCGCGGATCGTGCTCGGCGGTGTGGCGTCCCATCCCGTGGAGGCGCCGCAGGCCGCGGCCCTGCTGCGCGGGCAGCGACCCACCGACGATCTGCTGGCCGAGGCCGCTCAGGCGGCGTCCCAGCCGTCCCGGCCTCTCGACAATGCCGACCTCACGATTGGCTACCGCAAGAAGATGACCCGCGTGTACGTAGAGCGCGCGCTGAGAGAACTTACCGGGTTGCCCTTCGAGGGCGAGCCCGGTGGAGGCGGACTGCACTGAACAGGTCGACCGGCGTAGTTACGGGCGGGTGAACGCGGGAATGATAGCGATCACCGCAATGCGGTTGTGCTCCAGCCGATAGTAGAGTAGCCATCGACGGTTTACGACGAAATATCGGAGGCCGACGAAAGGGCCTCGCTGACGCATGGGATACATTTCCGGGAATTGTCGCATCAACTCGAGTCGCTCCATCAAGATTCGTTGCTCGTTTCGGCGCAGAGATGTGAGAGCGTCAAGCGCGCTGCCGGTCCAGCGGACATCCATCACCGCCGTTTTGGCTTACGCAGACGCCGAAGCACCTCCGTATGCGGTACTGTTCGCCCTTCCCGTTCATCACGCAATCCCTGGTCCAGTGCAATGCGAACCTTGGGCTGCTCCTCGAGCCAATCCAGATAGCGTTCAAATCCTTCTTGCTCGGCCATGCGGCGTACGGCTTCGCGCACGACGAAGCTCTTGTTGCCCGCGCGCGGGCGGGCCAGCGTTTCAAGTCGCTTGGCAGTCTCGTCATCGATCGTAACCTGTACCTTATGCACGACGAGGCCTCCCATATCCACACTAGTATGGATTATATTAGATCATACGTCTCGGCGCGTCTCATTGAATTCGCGATCGAGGGTGTGGTTAGTACTCCGGCGGCGCGTAGACGTTGACGGTCACGAGCGGCTCCGCACCGGTGTTCCGGATCTCATGGCGCTCGCCGGCTTCGATTAGCAACAATTCGCCGGATTCGATGCCGACGCGTCGGCCGTTGACTGTGGCTTCTCCCGAACCGCCGATCACGTACAGCCACTGGTCGGACTGGGCGTGAACGTTGTCGTCGCCGCCCGTGGCCTGGCCGGGCTTGAGCACCATGGTCGCGGCCTGCGATCGGGGCGTCCCGGCCACCACATCGAAAAATCCCTTGGCGGTGCCTGCGCGTATTGTCTTCACCCGCGTTCCTCCCGCGTGCCCCTTCGAGTATTATGCGCCGCTCGCTCGGCCTATTGCCTGCACACGCCTGGGCGTACGAGGCGGCTCCCCGCCGTCGTAGAATGTTTGGGTGATGAGCAGCACTCGCGCGACGTCCGCGGGCCCGACCACGCACGGCGGCCAGGACCCAAACCGTCCGTCGGCCGAGCGGTGCCTAGAAATGCTGTACTACATGCGCCTGCAGCGGGCCGTCGAGGATCGCGGCATCAAACTGTACTATCAGGGCCGGATCCCCGGCGCCTACTTCACCGGCTGGGGCCATGAGGCCATTGCCGCGGGCGCCGCGGCTGCGCTCGGTCCGGAGGACCTTCTCGCGCCGATGCACCGCGACCTCGCCGCCTACCTCATGCGCGGGATCGCGGTGGGCGAAGTGTTCGCCCAGTTCCTCGATCGGGAGGGCGGCCCCACGCGGGGCCGCGACGGCAACATCCACATGGGGGACCCGCGGCGCGGCATCCTGCCCTTCATCAGCCACATGGCCGCATCGGTTCCGGTCGCCGCCGGGATGGCGCTCGCGTGCCGGCAGCGCGGCGAGTCCCGTGTGGTCCTCACGTTTTTCGGGGACGGCGCCACGAGCACCGGCGCCTGGCACGAAGGCGTCAATTTCGCCGCGGTGTTCCGCCTTCCGCTCGTGCTGGTCCTGGAGAACAACCAGTATGCGTACTCGACTCCGCTTGACCGGCAGACCGCGGCGCGCGCGTTCGTCGATAAGGCGGCCGGATATGGGATCGCCGGCGCGGCCGTGGACGGAAACGACATCCTCGCCGTGTACGCCGCCGCCGCGGACGCCGTGGCGCGGGCGCGCGACGGGGGCGGCCCGACGCTCATCGAGTGCCGGACCATGCGGGTGCGCGGCCACAGCGAAGCCGACAAGTATTCGTACGTGCCGAAAGCGCTCCTCGACGAATGGGCCGGCCGCGATCCCATCGTGCTGTTCGAGCGGCGCCTGCGCGCCGAGGGCACGCTCACGGAGGAGGCCGATCGGGCGATGGCGGCCCGCATCGAGCGTGAGGTTGAAGACGGGCTCGCGTGGGCGGAAGCCAGTCCGGAGCCGGATCCCGCGACGGTCGCGGACGGCGTTTACGCCGACGAGTGAGGAACGGGCCGGGGGCGCCGCGATGCCGCAACTGACCTACCTCGAAGCGATCCGCGAAGGCCTGCGCGAGGAAATGCGCCGCGACGCCCGCGTGTTCGTGCTCGGCGAAGACGTCGGCGTCTACGGCGGGGCGTTCAAGATCACGGATGGGTTCCTTGACGAGTTCGGCCCATGGCGGGTCATCGACGCACCGCTCGCGGAGACGGCCAACGTCGGCGCCGGCATCGGCGCGGCGGTGATGGGGATGCGGCCGGTCATCGAGCTGCAGTTTGCCGATTTTGTGACCGATGCTTTTACGCAGGTGGTCAACGTCGCGGCAAAGTTTCACTGGCGCACGCGCACGCCGCTGCCGCTGGTGCTGCGCATGCCCTACGGCGGCGACATCAAGGGCGGACCGTTCCACTCGCAGTGCACGGAGGCCTGGTTTGCGCACACGCCGGGGCTCAAGATCGTGGCCCCGGCGTTCGCCGGCGACGCGAAGGGCCTGCTCGTTGCCGCGATCCGCGATCCCAACCCGGTCATGTACTTCGAGCACAAACATCTCTACCGGTACAGGCGTGAGGACGTCCCCGACGGAGAGTACGTCACCCCGATCGGCCGCGCGCGCCTCGTTCGCGAGGGGACGGCGCTGTCGATCATCTCGTACGGATGGATGCTGCACAAATGCCTGGAGGCGGCGGATACGGTCGCGGGCGAGGGCGTTGCCGCGGACGTGCTCGACCTCCGGACGCTCGCACCGCTCGACCGCGACGCGGTCCTCGGCTCGGTCCGCAAGACGGGCAAGGCGTTGATCGTCCACGAGGCCTCGCGGACCTGCGGCATCGGAGGCGAGATCGCGGCGATGATCGCCGAGGAAGCGTTCGACTCGCTCGACGGGCCGGTCGTCCGGCTTGCGAGCGAAGACGCGCCGGTGCCGCACAACACGGGACTCGAGGCGGCCTTCCAGCCGACGGTCGCGGAGATCGCAGTCGCGATTCGCCGCCTCGCGGCGTACTGAGCGAGCTTACGTGGCGGAGGCAAACTTCTTCGAACCCCGCTGGCAGCGAGCGTTCTGGAGCGGAAACTATTCTAGCCTGGCCGCCGTGAAGCAGCGGTACGATCGCACCGGTTTGTTCTTCGTCCACCACGGTGTGGGCAGCGAACGCTGGAGCGCAGACGGGTTTACCCGCGTCCGCTGACAACCCACGGCCGCCGCATGGCCCATCGAACAACGTCGACGGAGTTTTGGGACGGATTCCTTCAGAGCCTTCCGCTGTGGATGGGCGTGGCGCCGTTCGGCGCCGTGTACGCGCTCGCCGCGCGCGCGGCCGGTCTCAATGCACCGGAAACGATCGGGATGTCCGTGCTGGTGTACGCGGGCAGCGCGCAGTTTGCGGCGGCCGCCCTGTTTGCCGGTGGCGCGGGTGCGCTTGCAATCTTGCTCACAACATTCATCATGAACGCGCGGCACATCCTGATGTCGGCGTCGCTCGCGCCCCCGCTGCGGCGGTACCCAGCGCTGTCGCGGGCCGGTGCGGCGTTCGTCGTGGTGGATGAATCCTACGCCATGTCCGTCAGCCGGGTGCTTGGCGGCTCCGGGCCGACGTTTCTTGTGGGCGCAGGCGTGAGCCTCTACTTGGCCTGGCTCGCAGGCACCGCCGCCGGCGTCGCCATTACGCTCGGCCTCGCCCGGCCCGGGTCGGTTGGGTTGGACCTCGTCTTTCCGCTCAGTTTTTTCGTGCTGCTGCTCCCGTACCTCGAGGCGCCGCCTGAGCGGATCGCGGCGGTTGTGGCCGGCGGTCTCGGGCTCGCGAGCCGGCTCTTCCTTCCGGGACCGTGGTATCTGCTGATCGCCGCGATCGGCGGGATGCTGGCGGGCGATGCCAGCGCATCCCGCGGGCCGAAGGTCACGCGCAAGCGGGGGGCCGCGGCCGAATGACGCCGGCGGAACGTCATTGGCTGATCATTGCCGGGATGGCGGCGATCACGTACGCCCTGCGGGCCGCGCCGTTGATCCTGCCCTGGCGCCCGATCGATGTCCGGATCGAGCAGCGTCTTCGCTACCTGCCGCCGGCGCTCTTCGCGGCGCTGATCGTGCCCTCGTTGCTGGCCCCGGCCGGGACGGTGCAGGGCGGAGTGCGTCTGTGGGCCGGACTGCTCGGACTGGCCGTGGGATGGCGGACGCGCAGCATTCCTGTGACCATTCTAGCCGGGCTCGGCAGCTTCGCGCTGTTGCGCTGGCTCGTTCCTTAGGCGGCCTGCGGCCCGAGAATTCGCCCTCCCACCACGGTGAGCACCGGGACGAGCCTCCGCCGCCCGCTCATGGTCCGGCCGGTGACGTCCATGTACTCGAACGATCCCGTCCGATCATCCAGCACCGTGACGTCCGCGAGACCGCCCGGCCTCAACGTCCCAAGATCGGACCGTCCGATCGCCCGGGCCGGCGCGACCGTCACCGCGGCGATCACGCGCTCGAGCGGCATCCCGAGGCTCAGCAGTTTGGACATGGTCGTCGGGAGATCGCAGGCGGGGCCGTCGATGCACAGCGCGTGCACGTCGCTGCTGATCACGTCGGGCAGGAACCCTTGCGCAAGCGATGCCTCCGCGCTTTCGAACGAGAAACTTCCCATTCCATGGCCGATGTCGATCACGACGCCCCGCTCGCGCGCCTCCCACAGTTCCGGTAGTATCCGGCCCGTCACCCCAGGGTCCACCGTCGGCCCGTTCGGGAACGGCCGGAACGCGTGGGTGAGAATGTCACCCTTGCGCAGCAAGGGCAGCACTTCGCGGCGGGTGGGCGGGGGCATGTCGGTGTGGACCATCATCCGCGCGCCGAGCGCTTCCGCGGCCTGCAGGGCAAGATGGAGCGGGGCGAGTCCCTGACCTTCTCCGGCGATGAGGCCCAGCCGCACTTTGATCCCGAGCACGAGGTCGCGGTGCTCCCGCGCGACGCGCACCGCTTCGTCCACGTTCAGCAACCGGAGGTCGATCGATTCCCCGACCATCACGCGGCGCGAGAACGCGAAGATTCCGGCGAAGCTGATGTTGAGGAAGGGCAGGATCCTGACCTGCGTACGCTCGATCAGGTGCCGCCGGAAGCCGGGGAAGTTCCCCGCACCGCTGCTGCCGGCATCGACGTGCGTCGTTACTCCCGAGGTTGCGGAGAGGGCGTCCGGCTCTACGCCCAGCGACGTGCCGCCCCAGTAGACGTGGGTGTGGAGATCGATGAGCCCGGGCGTGATGAGTTTGCCCGACACGTCCACGATGCGGCGCGCGTCTTCCCCGGGGAGCGCCGGCCCGACCGCCGCGATACGGTCGCCGGCGACGGCCACGTCCGCCGCGTACCGGCGGACCTCGCGGCCGTCGCCGGGATCGACGACCGTGCCGCCCTTTAATAGAAGGGTGACGTCCGCCATGTCCCGCCGGCGCCCGCCTACCCGGGAACCGGGCCTTCCGCGGCCCGGCCCTTCTGGCCGGCCGAGTCCGGCCGCGCGGCCGGCGCGCCGGCGTGCTCGTGCAGGTACCGCCGGGAGAGCCGGACGTATGCCGGGCCGGCCCGCGCAATCCATTGCGCCGCCACGCCTTCGAGCGGCTTACGCACCTTGCACGGCGCGCCCGCGGCGACGGAGCGGGGCGGAATCTTCGTCCCATCAGTCACGACGCTGCCGGCGGCGACCAAGGATTCCGCCCCGACGACCGCTTCGTAGAGCACGACGGCGTTCATGCCGACTAGCGCGCCCCGTTCGATCGTGCAGCCCTCGAGGACCGCGCCGTGGCCGACCGTGACGTCGTCGCCGATGACGGTCGGCAGGTGTTCGGAGGTATGGACGACGGCGTTGTCCTGCACGCTCGTCCGGGCGCCGATCTCAATCCGCCCGGTATCGCCGCGCAGCACCGCGCCGAACCAGACGCTGGAGTCATCGCCGATCGTGACATCGCCGATGATGGTGGCGGTGGGCGCGACGAAAGCGCTCGCGGCGATGCGGGGCAAGCGGCCGCCGAAGGGCAGAATCATCGTGGTTCCTCCTCAATCCGTGGCAGTGAGGCCGGCGCGGTGTCACGCTGCCGTCCCGCAGCGCAGAGAAGCATCGACTGCCGGTTCGCGAACGCCGGCGGCGCGGTCCTCCCGAGCCGCGGCGGCCCCGCCGGCCGCTCGGGCCGGTGCCCTGCGGGCGTGGAGACCGGAGGAGACGCTTTGCGGCTACGCGAAGCCGAGGGCGCGATGGAGCCGGCGCTCGACCTGCCCGAGACGTTCAACGTCACCACGGCATTCATCGATCGAAATCTGGAATCGGGCCGCGACGGCTCGGTCGCGATCCACGCGGGCGAGCGCCGAGTCTCGTACGGTGAACTGGCGGGCCACGTCAACCGGGCCGGCAACGCCCTTCGCGGCCTCGGCGTGCGGCCCGAAGAACGCGTCTTCTTGCTGGTGCTCGACAGCCCCGAGTTCGCATATCTCTTCTGGGGCGCCATCCGGATCGGCGCGGTGCCGGTCCCCACCAACACGGCGCTCCGGCCGCAGGACTATGCCCACATGCTCCGCGACAGCCGGGCCGGCGTGCTCGCCGTCAGCGAGCCACTGCTGCCGCTCGTCGAGGCGGTCCTCGGCGAGGCTCCGGAGCTACGCCACATCATCGTCGTCGAGGACGGCACCGTGCCCGCCGCGCCGGCCGGGACCGCGGCGCGCGACGGCGAGGCAGCCGTTCGGGCGCGGCGTCCGGCACGGCACCGCTTCGCCGAACTGTGCGCGGCCGCCGAACAGCAGTTGGCGCCCGCGCCGACCCACCGCGACGAACCGGCGTTCTGGCTGTGGAGCAGCGGCAGCACCGGGGCGCCGAAGGGGACCGTGCACCTGCACCACGACATGGTGCACTGCGCGGATCTGTACGGCCGGGGCGTGCTCGGCATCGACCCCGGCGACGTGTGTCTCTCCATCGCGAAGCTGTACTTCGCCTACGGCCTCGGCAACGCGCTGTATTTTCCGATGCGCGTCGGGGCGGCGACGGTGCTGTACCCTGGCCGGTTCGATCCACCGACATATTTTGGGCTGATCGAGCGGTACCGGCCCACGTTGTTCTTCGGAGTGCCGACGGCCTACGCGGCGATGCTTGCCGCGGACGGGCCCCGGGGCTTGGGCCGCGTCCGGCGGTGCGTGTCGGCGGGCGAGCCGCTTCCCGCCGCCATTTTCACCCGGTGGAAGGAGCGCTTCGGCGTGGAGATCCTCGACGGCATCGGCTCCACCGAGGCGCTGCACATTTACATCAGCAACCGGCCGGAACGCGCGCGGCCCGGCAGCAGCGGCGAGGTGGTGCCGGGGTACCAGGTCCGGATCGTGGACGAGGCCGGTCGCGATCTGCCGGCCGGTGAGATCGGCGACCTCCTCGTCAGCGGCGACAGCATCGCCGCCTACTATTGGAACAAACAGACGCAGACGCGGCGGGCGTTCGCCGGCGAGTGGTTCCGCAGCGGCGACAAGTACTATCGGGACACCGACGGCTACTATTGGTACTGCGGCCGTTCGGACGACATGCTCAAGGTCGGCGGCCAGTGGGTGTCGCCCGCGGAGGTCGAAGCGACGCTGATCCAGCATCCCGCGGTGCTCGAGTCCGGCGTCGTCGGATGTACCGGCGACGACGATCTGGTCAAGCCCTACGCGTTCGTGGTTCTCAAGCCCGGGGCCACGGCATCGGAGGCGCTCGCCCGGGAGATTCAGGCGTTCGTCCGCGACAAGATCGCGGCGTTCAAGTATCCGCGGTGGATCGAGTTCGTCCCCGAACTGCCGAAGACCGCGACCGGCAAGATCCAGCGGTTCCGTCTGCGCGAGCGCCTCGCGCGCTCGTCGGCCGCGGCGTCGACCTGAGGCGGTCGCGGCCCGCGGACCGCCGGATGCCGCACATGGAGGGAAACCGATGGGAGAGATGATCAGCCTCGAACGCGAAGGCGCCGTGGGTCTGATTACGCTCCACCGGGCGCCCGCGAACGCCTACAATCCGCAGTTCGCGGACGAGTTTCGGACCGCCGTGGACGGCGCGCGCGACGACCCGGCGATCCGCGCGGTCACCGTCGCGAGCACGCTGCCGAAGTTCTTCTCGGCCGGCGCGGACGTCAAATGGTTCGCGTCCTCCTCGCTTGAGGACAAGGTCATGTTCATCACGCACATGCACGAGGTGCTGCGCCGGATCGAGACGACGTCAAAGGTGTTCATCGCCGCGATCGGCGGGCACTGCCTCGGCGGGGGGATGGAGATCGCGCTCGCCTGCGACCTCCGGTTCGCGGCCGCGGGGACCTACGGACTCGGGCAGCCGGAGATTACGCTCGGCATCATTCCCGGCAACGGCGGCACGCAGCGTCTCCCGCGGCTGGTGGGCAAGAGCCGCGCCCTCGACCTCATGATCACCGGTCGCGCCGTGCCGCCCGACGAAGCGCTCACGATCGGCCTCGTCGACCGCGTGTTTCCCGCCGAAGAGTTGATGGGCAAGACCCGCGAGTACGCGGAGGCGCTGGCGCGCAGCGCGACGGTCGCGGTCGGGCTCATCAAACTGACCGTCAACCGCGGGCTCGAGATGGCGCTCGACGACGCGCTGGCCTACGAGCGCGAGGCGCTGTTCCGCTCGTTCATTACCGAGGACGGTGTCGAGGGCGTGCGCGCGTTTTCGGAGAAACGGCCGGCGGCGTTCAAGGGACGGTAGCGCGCCTTCGGCGCGCCGGCCATCAGACCCAGCGCCGTACCCGCGCTTTGTAGGTGCGGTATGCCTCTCCGAACTTCTGCTCCATGTAGCGCTCTTCGCGGACCATCGGCCCCCGGTCGATGAGCGCCACCGCGGCCGGCAGCAGCACAAGCGCCCACAAAGAGTTCACGCCCAGGGCGGCGCCGGCGTAGATCGTCGCCATCGACACATACAGCGGATGGCGAGTGTAGCGGTACGGACCGTCCTGGACGAGCGCCGTCGTAGGCCGGCGCGGGTTGGGGCTCGTGCCCGCGCGCCGCAGCGCGAGAATCCCCGGCAGGCCGATGACCGCGAATCCGAAGAGCGCGAGGAGCCAGCCCGCGGCCCGGAGCCCCCGAGGCAGCGCAACGTGCGGGAGCAGGGCGTTCAACACCAGGCCGATCACAAACAGGCCCGCGAAAATGACCGGCGCCGGCAGCCCGGCTCCGGCGGTGGCGCTACGCTGTTCCACGGCCGCGGTGCCCTCCCTTGAAACGCGGTTTCCCCCCGGCGTCAGCGGATGAACCGATATTCGGCGACGTCGCAGACCGGCTCATAACCGATGCGCTGGTAAATCCGGTTTGACCCAGGGTTCTCGAGATCCGTAAAGAGCATACAGAACCGCCGCCCCTGCTCGAGGAGCTGCCTGCTCAGCGCAGCCACGCACGCGGTTGCGTACCCGCGGTTGCGATGCTCCGGCGGCGTGTAGACCGGCCCGATCCTGATCCCGTGCTTCGTCCCGCTGCCGTAGCCGGCGACGCAGCGCGCCTCGGAGTCTTCCCAGAGGACGATGCCCTCGCCGGGCGTGGCGAGCCGGTCGTCCACCACCGTTTGGGCGTTGCCTGGACGGCGTTTGTCGCCGGTAAAGATCTCATCGGCGAAGGCCTGCAGCCAGCAGACCAGCAGCGGGCGATCCGTCGTGTCCGCGGGCCGGAGCCGGCCCGCTACGTCCGGGACCGGCCGCACCGCGTCGAGTCGGTGAATGCGCTCGGTGAGGATCCGCTGTGCCGGCTCGCCCGTGAGGCGCCGCCAGATCCCGACGAACTCCGGCGCCACGTCCTCGAGCGCGTTGACTCCCGCCGGTGCGGGACGGATCGCGGCCGCGTCTTCGGCGATGCAGCGGACCGCATCCGGGTGCGCCGTTTTGGAGAGCACCATGTGCCAGGGAGGCGTCATCATCGCCGCGCCCGCAATCCGGCCGCGATCGACCGCCGCGGCGAGGTAGACGCCTTCCGCGGCGGCGGGGCCGCGCGCGATGAGCCGGGCGGGGATCCCCAGCAGCAGGTTGTGGCAGGCCTCGTCGGCGAGGAGAAACGGCTCGACGGCGTCGAGAAAAGCCTGCGGGGTCCGGTAGCGGACGCTGTTCATGGCCGGGCCGCCGCGGCCCGGCGGGCCCGGCCGGTATCGCGGGCGGCGTTCGTCACACCGACAACGAACCTGTCCGCACGGGGCGCGAGCATCGCGTACATTCGCCGGAACAGCGCCGCCGCTTCCCGATCAGGCCGCCGGCCGCGCAAGAGCTCGTCCGGCAATCCCGGATCCACGAAGAGAAACTTCCGGTACTCATGGACGAGCCAGATCTTCTCCGCGAAGCATTTCGCATCGGAGAGGCCTCCGCCGCGGAGCCGGCGCCGGAGTACTTCGGCGCGCGGATGCACGGATCGGATGAACCGCCGGTACCGCGCGGCGATGGCGTCCAAGTCCCAACACCGTTCGACGAGGGCGCGATCGTCGGCCGGACCAAGATTGCGGGCGTCGAACACCGCCACCGCCCCGTCCAGCGGGCGCGCGGTGGTGAGTTCGCGCAGGACCGGCGCGAGATCCCGCGTGGTGACCCAGGTGCCGCGGGACAGCGGACCGAGCCCGAGCCACGCGAGTTCGCGCCGCAGCCGGTCGCGGGCGGCCCGCCGCTGCTCGGGGATGACGTAGGCGAAGAGCCGCCAGCGCCCGTCCCACGGTTCGGCCTCCGTTCGATAGACGCGGCGAACGCCCTGCTCGAGGCGCAGCGCGCCGGCGGGCGTGAGGGCGTAGAAGGCGCGGCGGCCGCTGCGCCGCCGGCTCAGCCATCCCTGGCGCGTCATGCGCGACAGCGCCGCGCGGACGGCCCGCGGCGAGAACCCAAACGGCGCCATGAGGCGGATCAACGCGACGGCGCCGATCTCGCCGCCGCAGGCGCGGATGGTGTCGCCCCAGACCGTGACCAAGAGCGAGCGGGCGCTCGCGGCGCGGGCCATTGTGGTATAGTGATTATATACGGAAATGACGTTCTTCGTGCAAAAAATGTAGCATATCGAGCGGAAGGGCGGGACCGGTGACCACGCCGAGCGACGACCAGATCGTCGAGCGCATCCAGCAGGGACACATTCTCGAGACGCCCGCCGAGATGAGCGACGACTACCGGCGCACGCTCATCCACATCCTCACCGTGTCGGCCGACACCGAGATGATCAGTGCTCCCAGCTACTACACCGCGGCGAAGAACTCGCCCTCGATGAACAACTTGATCTCGGCGCTGGCGATCATCCAGGACGAACTCAGCCACGCGCACATCGGGTACCGCATTCTCCAGGATTTGGGCGTCGACACGGAAGCGCTGATCTACGACCGCGCGCCGACGGCCTTCAAACACCCGTACGCGTTCGACGTGCCGCTGCGGTCGTGGGTCGAACTGATCGTCGCGAACGCCTTCTACGACCGCGCAGGGTTTGTGCTGCTCGGCGACGTCTACCGGCATTGCAGCTACGGTCCGTGGCGGCGCGCGCTCGCCAAGGTCGACAAGGAAGAGAACTTCCACCTGCGCCACGGCGAAAACGGCATGCGGCGCCTCGCCGCGGGCGGCCAGCGGGACGAGGTGCAGCGCGCCATCGACTGGATGTTTCCGATGACGGTGGAGTGGTTCGGCCTGCCGGACAGCCTCAAGACCCACGGCCGGCAGATCGCCTATAAGTTGAAGGGCAGCACGAACGATCAACTGCGCCAGCAGTGGCTGCAGACCGCGGTGCCGCTGTGCGAGGGCCTCGGCTTTCGGGTGCCGGCGCATCTCGATCAGGCCATCGGCGTCTATGTGCTCGAGTATCCGCTGCCCGTCGAGTTCGACGAGGCGGAACGCCGCTGGCTGATGGACCGGCCGATCACCTGGGAGCAGGTCCTGCTTCGGTGGAAGCGGCGCGGGCCCGGCAACGCGATGTTCGTCGACATGCTGCAGCGCGGGCGCCGGCAGATGCGCGCGCTCGCCGGCCGAAGGCACTGATGGCGAGCGCGGACGAGGTGCTGGCGGCGCTGCGGGACATCACGGATCCGGAGTGGCCGGTCAGTATCGTCGACATGGGGCTGGTCTGCGGCGTCGCGGTCGAGGACGGCGTCGCGCGCATCACGCTGACCTTTACCTCGACGGCCTGTCCGTGCATGGACATGATCCGCGATGACGTGCGGGACCGGGTGCTGCGCGTTCCGGGTGTCCGGGATGTCGTGTTCGCGACCACGTGGGATCCGGTCTGGAGCAAGGAGCGGCTCAGCGAGGCCGCCCGCGCGCAGTTCCGGCGGTGGGGCGTCGCAGTCTGATGCTGACCATCGGCGACGAGCCCGTCTACGAGGTCTTCGCGCGCCGCGTCGAAGGCGAGCCGCTCCGCCACGTGGGATCCGTGGCCGCGCCGGGAGACGCGCTCGCCCGGGTGTACGCGCGCAGTATTTACGACGAGGAGTCCTGGATCGAAATGTACGTCGTGCCCCGCCGCGCCATCATCCCGGTGGACGACGTACGGGACGAGGCGGTCGACGCCCATGCCTGACCTTTTCGGGACGCCGGTGCCGATGAGCACGCCGCTCCTCGACCGGCCGTCGGCGCTGCCGGGAGAGTGCCGAGCGCCGCTGGTCGACCTCATCGTCGCGCTCGCGGACAACAAACACGCCCTCGGCATCCGGTATGCCGAGTGGTGCAGCAGCGGGCCCACGATCGAGGCCGGGGTGGCGGCCACCGCGATGGCGCAGGACGAGCTCGGCCACGCGCGCGTGCTGTACGGCCTCTTGGAAGAACTGCCGGGCGCCCCGAGGCGCTCCGAGCATGAGTGGTCGGCCGCCGACGCCCGCACGGTGCGGTTCGTCGAAGCGCCCTTCCAGAGCTGGCCGCACCTCATCGTCGCGAACCTCATGGTCGACCGGTCGCTGGCGATGGTGCTCGAGACGGCGCTCGAGTCCCGTTATCTGCCGCTCCGCCACCGCGCCCGCAAGATCATCGAGGAAGAACGCTACCATGCGATCCACGGCCAGAGTTGGGTCGCGCAGCTCGCGGTCGAGGGCGCCGACGTGCGCGCGCGCCTCGCCGAGGCCGTGGAGAGCGTGTGGGACGAGACCCTGTGCTGGTTCGGCCCGCCGGACGGCGGGGCGCTGCGGCCGCTCGTCGACGCCGGGGTGCTTGCCGGCGCCGGGGATCCGGTGCGCACCCGGTTCGCCGCCGAGGTGGGCCCCGCGCTGGCCGCGGCCGGAGTGCCGGCGCCGGTCCACGGTGCAGGGGCGCGCTGGGAACTCGCGCGGCCCCTTCCGTGGAATGCGTGGAACGAGCCCGCGAGAAGGATCCGGTGACCGCGCCGGTGGAACGGCCCGACGCGGGCGCGCCCCGGCCGCCGCACTGTGTCTTCTGCGGGTCGGCGGAGACGGAACTCATGAGCCTGTTCGGTTCGTCGCCGCTCACATCCCAGTACTACTGCCGGGCGTGTCGGAGCGCGTTCGAACAGGTGAAGTGGGGCACGGCACCGCCCGCGCGCGTCGCAGCCGGCGCGAGTCCCGGCCGCAGGCGCCGCGGCCCCGACGCCAAACGTCCGGCCTCGCCCCGGCGCGGCTGACCCGCCGGACCCGCGGCCGATGGACAAGGTCATGCCGCTCCGGGACGCCGTGTCGGGCTACGTCCGCGACGGCGCCCGGATCGCGATGGGTACGGGCCTCGAGTCGTGCATCCCCTTCGCGGCCGGCCATGAGATCATCCGGCAGCGCCGGCGGGATCTCACGCTCGTCGGAGCGATCTCGGACATCCTGTTCGACCAGTTAATCGGCGCCGGGTGCGTCGCCCGCGTGATCGCCGCCTGGGTGGGCAACGTCGGCGCCGGCATCGCCTACAATTTCCGGCGCGCCGTCGAGTCGGAGGTGCCGGGACCGCTGGCCATGGAGGACCACTCCAACATGACGGTCGCGCTGGCACTCGAGGCCGCCGCGCGCGGGGTGCCGTTTCTGCCCTCCCGCACGGGGCTCGGCAGCGACATCGTCCACGGCCACCGGCGGCTGCGCGAAATCACCTGTCCGTTCACCGGCGAGCGGCTGCTCGGCGTCGGCGCCCTTGAACTCGATCTCGCCGTGATTCACGTCCCGCGGTGCGACGCCGCGGGCAACGCGCACCTGTGGGGCAACCTCGGCATCACGCTCGAAGCCGCGCGCGCGGCCCGCACCGTCGTCCTCACCTGCGAGGAAGTGGTGGATGAGGCCGTCATCCGCAGCGATCCCAATCGGACCCTCATTCCCGGCTTTCTCGTGAGCGCGGTGGCCGTCGCGCCGTTCGGTTCCCACCCCTCTCCGACACAGGGCTACGTCAATCGCGACGACCGCTTCTACGATGAGTACCACGCGGAGACGCGGACCCGCGACGGCTTCCTCGGCTGGCTCGACCGCATGGTCCTCGGGACCGCCGACCACGACGCGTACCTCGCCCGGGTGGGCCGGACACGCGTCGAGGGCCTGCGGCCCCGGACCGCGCGGCTGGCCGCGCCGGTGAACTACGGGCTGTGACGCCGCGGCAGATCATGGTCGTCGCCGCGGCCCGCGAGATTCGGGACGGTGAGATCGTCTTCGTCGGGATGCGGCTCCCGCTGTTGGGCTTTGCGGTCGCCAAGGCGACGCACGCCCCGGCCGCGGTCGGGTTGTTTGAGAACGGCGTCATCCGCGATACGCCGCCGGCGGGCGCCCTCATCACGATGGGCGACCCGCCCAACATCGCCGGGGCCGTGATGTGCACGACGCTGCTCGAGGTGATGAGCCATCTCGAACGCGGCCGCGTCGACGTTGGGTTTCTCGGCGGCGCCCAGGTGGACCGCTTCGGCAATCTGAATACCACGTGGGTCGAGGAGGGCGGCCGGCGCGTTCGCCTTCCCGGGAGCGGCGGGGCCGCCGACATCGCCGCGCTCTCGCGCCGGACGGTGGTGATCATGCAGCACGAGCGCCGGCGGTTTCCCGAGCGCGTCGGGTACCTGACGTCGCCGGGATACGGGACCGGCGGCCGGTGGCGCAGCGAGGTGGGGCTGGTCCGCGGCGGCCCGTGCCGTGTGATCACCAGCCTCGGCGTCCTTGGATTCGACGCGGAGTCGGGAGAGATGGTGTTGGAGCGGGTACATCCGGGCGTGACGGTCGACGACGTGCGCGCACAGACGGGCTGGGACCTGCGCGTCGCGTCACCGCTGTCGACGACGCCGGAACCCACGATCGAGGAATTGGCGGTGCTGCGGCGCTTCGATCCCGACGGCACCTGGGCGGGATAACAGGCGCACGACGGCCACAGAGGGAGGGACGGCATGCCGGAAGCAACGGCGCAGCAGGTGGCGACGTACAAGAACTTCATCGGCGGGGAATGGCGGGCCTCCGAGGGCGGCGTCTTTGACGTCCGCAGCCCGGCGAACGGGGAACTGCTCTACCGGGCCCAGCGCTCGACCGTGGACGACGCGCATGCCGCGATCCGGGCGGCGCGGGACGCGTTCGAATCCACGGAATGGCGCGAGGACACGGCGACGCGGACGGCCGCGCTGTCCAAGTTCTCGGAGGCGGTGCGGGCCCGCCACCAGGACCTCGCGACGCAGTTGACGCGCGAGAGCGGGAAGCCGTTCCCGATCAGCCGCGGCGAGGCCCTGCGGCTGGCGGAGACCACGAGCTACTATGCCGGGCTTACGCGGTGGATCTTTGGCCGCTCCCAAATTCCGCAGCCCAACAGCATCAGCATGATTATGCGCGAACCGGTGGGCGTCGTCGCGATCATCGTGCCGTGGAACGCGCCGCTCGCGCTGCTGGCCCGCGCGATCGCGCCCGCGCTCGCCGCCGGCAACGCGGTGATCGTCAAGCCGGCCAGTTACACGGCCGGTTCCACGGTCGAGCTCGGCCGGATCATCGAAGGCATCGAAGAGTTCCCCAAGGGCATCGTGAACATCGTGACGGGCCCGGGCAACCCGGTCGGCGCCGAACTGGCCCGGCACGACGACGTGGACATGGTGTCCTTCACCGGCGACACGTCCACCGGGCGCGAGATCATGCGGCTCGCCTCGGGCAACTTGAAGAAAGTATCGCTCGAACTCGGCGGCAAGTCGCCCACGATCGTCTTCGCCGACTCGAACTTGGACCGGGCCATCCGCGGGGCCATCAACGCGGCGTCGTTTTACAACGCCGGTCAGATCTGCATCGCCGGCACGCGCGTCCTCGTCGAGGAGAGCGTGCACGAGCAGCTCGTGGGCCGCATCAAAGAGATGGTGCCGAAGATGAAGGTCGGTCCGGGGTGGGAGAAGGGGGTCGAAGTCGGCCCGGTCATCTCCGAGGCTCAACTGGAGAAGATCACCGGCTACATCGAGACCGGCAAGAAGGAGGCGCGCCTCATCGTCGGCGGCCAGCGGCTCACCGACGGGGATCTCGCGAAGGGCTACTTCGTGGCGCCGACCGTGTTCGACGGGATGTCGCCGGACGCGAAGATCGCGCAGGAGGAGATCTTTGGGCCGGTCATGGGCATCACCACGTTCAAGGATCTCGACGACGCGATCCGCATCGCGAACCACACCCGCTATGGCCTCGTCGCCGCGGTGTGGACCCGCGACATCAACAAGGCGATGAAGATCGCGACCCGCGTGCGCGCCGGGTCCATTTGGATCAACACGTTCGGCAAGATGTACCAATCTACCGAGATGGGCGGCTTCAAGCAGTCGGGGTTGGGGCGCCAGTACGGGCTCGAGGGTCTGTTCGAATATACGGAGTTGAAGCACGTCAACATCCAGATCGAAAAGTAGGCAGGCGGATGGCGGGTTCCTACAGGTCCTGGCGCGGCACGAGCACCCGGTTTCGCCGGACGTCCCAGACCCCTCGATACGTGACGCGCAGGTCTGGGAGCGAGTCGAGCGGCAGGAACAGCAGCGTGTAGTGCGGGTCCGTGTGGGGATAGCCGCGCGCGCGAAGGTACGCGTACAAGGCCGCGGCGCGCTCGGCGATGGCGGGGAATCGATCGGCGGCCATGATGCCGCCGATCGGCAGGGGCACCTCGAGAGCCGTCCGGCCGTCCTCGACCGCCACGATACCGCCGCCGAGCTCGAGCACGCGGCGCGCGGCGCGCGCCATGTCGGCGGTGTCCTGCCCCAGCACAATGAGATGGGCGCTGACGTTGAAGGTGGACGCCAGCCCGCCGAGCCGGCGGGCGAAGTTGCCAAGCACACCGCGGACGATCCACCGGCCGCGCGGGTCGAGCAGCACGAGCCGCATGACGTCCGGCGGCGGGTCGAGGCGTCCGTCCCGTACCGGTATCACGATGTCGCGGCGGCGCGTGATCACGCTGTTTTCCAGGACCATCGCGGGAAACGCGACTGAAGCGGCGGGGCCGCCCGCGGCCGGCCCCGGCATCTCGAACAGCGCGGGTGCCGGGTTCCACGACGGCGTGAAGCGCGCCGGGATCATGTCCCCCCACGCAATCTCGGGAAACACGGCGGTGCAGACGCCGTCCTGCGCGGCGATCCGGCCGTCCGCGAAGACCGTCGACGGACGCGGTTCGCGGAGATCGTCGAGCACCACGATGTCGGCCCGCCGTCCCGGCGCGATGCCGCCGAGGTCTTCGTCCAGCCCCACGTAGGCCGCCGGGGCGAGGGTGGCCATCTGATAGGCGAGCACCGGCTCGATCCCGGCGGCGATCGCCTGCCGGATCACATGGTCGAGATAGCCTTCGCGGACGATCGTCGCGGCCTCGGGGCCGTCCGCCGTCAGCATGAGCCGCCCGCTGCGCGCGCGCTGCGGGGTCACCGCTTCCGCGAGCACCGGCACGTCGGGCCGGAGCGACGAGTGCCGCAACATCGTGTACAGGCCGGCGCGCACACGGCTCGTGATGTCGGCCGCCGTGATCGCCTCGTGGTCGGACGACCATCCCGCCGCGGTGAGCGCCGCCAGCCGGTCCGGGGAGACGCCCGGGGCGTGTCCGTCGATGCGGCGGCCGGCGGCGAGCGCTTCGGCGATCTTGCGCAGCAGGTCCTCGTCGCCCTGGTAAACGGCCGGCCAGCGCGTGACCTCGCCCGCCGTCCGCACCGCGTCGAGCCGCAGGAGCGCGCGCACGCGGTCGAGCGAAAACATCTCTTCGTCCGGCAGATGCGACGCCCCGTGCAGCCGGATCGCCCACAGCACGCGCACGGGCATCGCGGCTAGGGTTTCGAGCAGCGGCGCCACGCGGTCCGGCGAAACTTGCAACACCAACTGCATCGCGTCGGCCAGCACCGCCGTGGTGCCGGTGCGCAGCACTTCCCGCGCGAACTCGACCGGCGTGGCCATTCCTGTGATGTGGGTGTGGGGATCGATGTAGCCCGGGGCGAGAATCTTCCCCGGATATGCAAAGACCTGGGTGGCCGGCCCCACCATGCCGCGGTGCATCCCGACGTAGGCGATGCGGCCGCCGGCGATGGCGACGTTGGCGGGATAGAGTTCTCCGCTGTAGACGTTGAGGAGGGTCGCGCCTTCCAGGTAGGTCTCGGCGGGACGGCGGCCCGCAGAGACGTCCAGCAGGGCGCGCAGTTCATCGAAGGTCCGGGTGGTGTGTCGCATCTCGCCGGGCAGGCCGCGCGGCCTCCGCCCACGGTGTCAGTCTAGCATGCGACTTACCGGCGGTCGCCGCTGAAGAGGAGCGCGCCGCGTGCCGGGCGGAAGCAAGGCACGTCGGGAGGGGGGAGCGCATGGCACAGAGTCCGTGGGCGTGGAAGCAGCTGCTCGCCGAGGGCATCGGGGCGTTTACGCTGATTTTCGCCGGGGCGGGGTCCATCATTGCGAACGAAGCGACGCACGGCGGCGTCGGTCTTCTCGGCATCGCGCTGGCGCACGGGCTCGCGATCGCGGTGATGGTGTCGGCCCTCGGGGTGATCTCCGGCGGCCATTTCAATCCCGCCGTCACGTGCGCGTTCGTCGTGTCCGGACGGATGCCGGTGGCGCGGGGCGTCGCCTATGCGCTTGCGCAGCTCACGGGCGCGACGCTCGCCGCCTTGGCGCTGGTCGCCGCCTATCCGCCCGGCCCGGCAGCCCTCGTGCACCTCGGCACGCCGTCGCTTGCGCCCGGGATCTCGACCGGCGCGGGCATTCTCCTCGAAGCGATCGGCACGTTCTTTCTCGTGATGGTAGTCTTCGGAACGGCCGTGCACCCCGCCGGACCGCGCCTGGGCGGCCTCGCGATCGGGCTGACCATCACGATGAACATCCTGGCATTTGGGGTGCTGACCGGGGCCGCGATGAATCCGGCGCGGGCGTTTGGGCCGGCCCTCGTCGCGGGGGCGTGGCGCGACCAGGCGGTCTATTGGATCGGGCCGCTGATCGGCGCCGCGCTGGCGGGAGCCCTGTACAGCGGGGCCTATCTGCCGGCCGCCGACTCCAGGTAGCGCAGCAGCGTGCGCACGCCGTATCCCGTCCCGCCGAGCGGCACGTACGGCGGCGCCTTGCGGTCCTCGTTGAAGGCGGGGCCGGCGATATCGAGATGCGCCCACGGCGTGCCGCCGGCGAACTCCGCCATGAACGCCGCGGCCCGCTCCGCGCCGGCTTCACGGCCCGACGAGTTCTTGAGGTCGCTGATCTCGCCGCGCATCGCGTCGGTGAATTCCTCGTAGAGCGGCAGCTGCCATAGCTGCTCGCCGGCCGCCTTGGCCGCGGCCAGCAGCCGGTCGGCGAGGGGCTGGTCGTTGCTCATTACGCCCCCCGTGTGGTCGCCGAGCGCGACGACGCAGGAGCCGGTCAGTGTCGCGAGATCGATGACTTCGCCGACGCCTTCGCGGACGGCGAAGGCGATCGCGTCCGCGAGGACGAGGCGGCCTTCCGCGTCGGTGTTGTTGATCTCGACCGTCTTGCCGCCGAGCCCGCGCACGATGTCGCCCGGCCGGGTCGCCCCGCCGTTGATCATGTTCTCGGTGGCCGGGGCGATGCCGAGGACCCGCACCGGCACAGCCAGATCGCGCAGGGACCCCATCGTGGCGATCACAGCCGCCGCGCCCGCCATGTCGCCCTTCATCGTCGCCATCCCGCCCGCCGTCTTGATCGACAGGCCGCCGCTGTCAAACGTGATCCCCTTGCCGGCCAACGCGATGGTTCGCGGCCCGAGGCTCCCTGAGCCGGCGCCCGGCGCCCGCGATGTACCCGCCGCCGGCGCGGCTCCCTCGGGTTTGTAGTCCAGCACGATGAACTTGGGCGGCTGGGCGCTGCCGGCCGCAACGGCCGCGAACAGCCCCATGCCCATCTCCCGCGCGTCGTCGAGGTCGATCACCCGGCATCCCAGTCCGTCGCGCGCCGCGATGTCGCGGGCGAGGTCCGCCAGCGCGGACGGTGTCAGCACATTCGCGGGTTCGTTGACGAGGTCGCGGGCGCGGCTCGTCGCCGCGACGGCGATCTCCGCCTGCCGCGCCACCCGGGCCAGCGCGCTGTGCTCCCCGCGCGCCAGGAGGACCGTCTCATCCGGCCCCGCATCGTCGCGGCTGCGGTAGCGGTCGAACCGGTAGGCGGCGAGGCCGGCGCCTTCGACCGCGGCGCGGAGGTACTCGAGCGGCACATCTCCGTCCGCCGCCGTCCCGTCGGCTGGAACGGCGAGGGCCACGCGCGAAGCGCGCACGGGGCCGGCCGCGCGCACCGCCACCGCGGCGAACCGCCGCACCGCTTCGGGTCCCAGCGGGCGGCCGGCCCCGACCAGCAGCACCCGGCGAAACGGCGAGTCCAACGCGTGCAGGAGAAGCGTGCAGTCGCGCTTGCCCGTGAAGCCGTCCGCGCGCGCGGCGTCGGCGAGGCGTCCGCCGAGCTGTTTATCCACCGCCGACGCGGCGGCGCCGAGGCTGCCGGGCTCGGACACGAGGAGGGCGAGCAGATCGCACGACGTCGCGTGCGGAAGCGTATCGGCCAGGGCAAAACGCATGGGCGCCTCCGGATGGTGCGAACCGCCGGGTGACCCGCGACTCGCGGCGTGTGCTCAGCCCAGTGTACCAAATCGGGCGCGGCCCACGGCGGACGGACGCTGCACGGCCGGTCAGCGCACGAGCGTCGAGACGGGGACGAACCGGATGCCGGCTTCGTCGAATTCGGGCAGCATGCCGCGGAAGACGCGCGCCGTGACCTTGCCGACGTGGCCGATCGCGACCGCCTGCCCGCGCGCCTGCGCCGCGCGGATGAGGAGGTGGAACTGCGCGCGGACGTACTCCTCGTCGTCCCGGCCGTCGAGGAACACCGCGCGCACGGCCGTCGGTACGCCCATACTGTGCGCGGTCTGCGCGGCCACCGACCGCGGCGAGGTCAGGCTGTCGACGAAAAACAGCGCGCGCGTCTTGACGACGCCGAGGATCGCGTGCATCATCCGCGGATCCGCGGTACCGCGGGAGCCCATGTGGTTGTTCGCACCCACCGCCCCCGGCACCGTGGCGAAATCGGACGCCACGGTCCGGGCAATCGCGCCGTCGGTCATGTCGGCCGTGACGCGGCCCGGGCCCGGATCGAGCGCGGGGTTGTCGGGCTGGAGCGGGAGATGGAGCATGACCTGCACGCCGCGCTGCGCGGCTTCTTCCGCGATCGGCGTGGAGTACGGAAGATCGGGCAGGACGGAGATCGTGACCGGCCGCGGCAGCGCGAGGACCTCCCGCGCCGCCGGCAGGCTGTAGCCGGCGTCGTCGAAGATGACGGCGACACGGGGATGGCCCGCTGCCCGCGGCGCCGGCGGCGCGGGCCGCGACGTCCTCAGCGCGGCGGGCAGGCCCCTCGCCGCAAAATGCATATGCGATCCCGCAAGCCACCCGGCCGCGAGCGCGCCCACGAGTACGCCGAGGGCGAACATCGGAAACCGCGCGGGACGGGTGGGGGGACGGCCGGTACGCGTGCGTCGCCCTGCCATGGCGGTAACGGTGTCCTCCGATGACTGCGGCGTTGAATGCTGCGGTCGCGGCGCCGCGCGTGGCGCGGTGTGCCGACCAATCGCCGCCTATTACGGCGGACGGTTTTCGACTCCTGCCCGTCAGCCCCAGGCTTCGACGATCGGCGGCTCCCCGGCCGCCCGGCCGAGCACCGACAGTCCCCAATTGTCGCTGACGGTGCGGCAGAATCCGTAATGCGTGTGGTGGACCGCGGAGGTCAGGCCGCGCCGGACGCCGCGGCCCCACAACGCCGCGAAGACGCGATTGTCGGCCGTGTCGTCGTCTTCGTCGTAGCAGAAGAAGAGCGCCGGGTACCGGCCGGTCTGATCCGGCGTCCCAAACCAGGGGGACGCGGCCAGCGTGTCCAGCAGCGCGGTCAGGTTCGCGTCGGCCCGCCGCGCATCGCGATTGTGCATGTCGTTGTCGTCGTCCCATCCGGCATAGACGAGGCAGCGCGCCGGCAGCGCGGCCGGTCCTCCGGCGAGGTCCGCGCGCAGCGCGTCGAGCCCCATACGCGTGCCGGCGATCGGCGCGTGAAGGTCGACAAAGGGATTGTGCTTTCGCGCGATCTCGCCGGCTAAGTGGTAGACAAAGGTCGGGACGGGCGGCGCCGCCGCGGCGCCGGCGCTGGCCAGCGTGGGGTGGAAGGCGTCGACGACCTCGGCGTGGCCCCACAGCCCGCCCGACGCCATCGCCCGATAGTTGGGGCCGGACGGATGCGAGACGGCGAAGTACCGCGTGAAGACCGTGCCTTCGGCGGTCAGCCGGCGGTGCGACGGCAGGCCGGAGACCTCCGAGAATGTATGATTCTCGAACACCGCCCACACGAGGCTGCTCCACCACCGCGGCGCGGCCGCGCGCGCGCCCGCCGGTGACGCGCCGGTCAGGGCGGCGGCGAGCGCCGAGCGCAGCAGCGCGCGGCGGGTCAGGCCCGCGATGTCCACGCTGGTACTACGCGCCGGGGAACCCATTCGATCCGTACCGCGGGCACGCCGTTCCCGGCCGGACGTTACGCCGTCACCGCGTCCACGAACGCGGCGAGCCGCTGCGGCGCCGGCAGCGGTCCGCCGCAAAAGGTGAGCCACGTCTCGGTCATGCGGGAGAGGGTGTCGGGCGGGAGCGGCGGCCGGGGGAGGCCGGGGACATCTTCCCACGGGGGTCCGTCCAGGCGCAGTCCGATCTGGTCGACGTAGTCCATCGCCGCGTCGGCCTCCGCGCGAATGGCCGCGCCGCCGTCGAGCGTGCGGCCCGCGCTGTCCTCCGAGACCGCGATCAACACCTTGGTGAGCGCCGCGAGGCCGGCGACGGCCTTGAGCGTTTCCCACTGGTCTTGGATGCTCGCGCGCGGATCCCACAGGTTCGCGGGGGCGGCCCCGTTGCCCGCGGCGGATGCGGCGGCCGCGGAGAGGGGGGGCCGGAGCGGCTCGCCGCGTTCGCCGGCCGCGATCGTGCCGACCCACCGGTCGAGCATGGACGCGCAGCGCGTGGCGGTCCCCAGCACGTCTGTGGCGCCGCCCGTGCGCATCGCGCGTTCACAGAGCCGGGCGGCGGCCGCGACGACTTTGGGCGCGAGGTCCGGCGGCACCAGCCGCGGCGGCCTGACGTCGCTCGACGCAAACCACTCCACCATCAGCGTGATGCCTTCGGCGGACGCATACCGGTCGGCGCGGGTCCGCAGCCGCTGCTGCAGCGACGCCTTCCAGCGCGGGCCGGCCGTGTGCAGTGTCTCCACCGCGATGCGGACCGGCGCGAAGACACACACCAGCCACGCCACCAGCACGAGAAAGAAATGGCGGCCGTTGTCGGCCACCAGCGTCGCTCCGGCGCCGGCAAGGCAGAGCCACAGCCACGTGCGGCCGAACGCCCTGCGCGCCTCCGGCCGTTCGAGACGGCTCAGCGCAAAGCGAAGCGTCATGGGCGGCTCTATGGTACCATACAACCTGTGCCGAGCATCGCCGACACGCGGTTCCAGATGGTCCAGCTCGTCTTCCCGGAACACGCGAACCCGGCCGGCACACTGTACGGCGGGCGGATGATGTATTGGATCGCCACCGCCGGTACGCTCGCGGCGTCGCGTTTTGCGCACGGCCTCGTCGTGCTGGGAGCCATGGACGACCTCGATTTCCTGACCCCCGTCCATGTCGGGGAGATCGTCACCATCGATGCTCAGATCGAGTGCGTCGGCCGGTCTTCGATGGAAGTCGGCATCGCCGTCCACTCGGAGTCCCCGGGACGGTCGGCGCCGCGCCGCACGACGTCGTCGCACCTCGCCTTCATCGCGCTGGACGATCGCGAACGCCCGCGCCCCGTCGGCCGAACCGTCACCCCGGCGTCGTCCGCGGAGCGAACCCTTCAGGAGGCGGCCGCGGCGCGACGGGCCGCGCGCCTCGCCGGAGTGCGCGCGCGCGCCGAGGAGCGCCCGGATGCGGCGCCGGCCCTCGGGCCGGGCCCGGCCGGCGCGACCACCCGTCTGGCGCACGCGGTGGTGCCCGAAGACGCGTTCAGCGGGACGCTGATGTTCGCGGGCAAACTGCTCGCGCTGCTCGATGAGGCGGCCGGGATCACGGCGGCCCGTCACGCGCGGGGTCCCGTCGTAACGGCGTCGCTCGACACCGTCTACTTTCAACACCCGATTCGTGTCGGCGAGATCGCCGACATCGCGGCGGTCGTGACGTTCGTGTCTCGGACGTCGGCGGAGATCGGCGTGCGGGTCGACAGCGAGCGGGTCGACGGTGCGCGCCACCACACCTGCACCGCGTACCTCACGATGGTCCACGTCGACGGTGCCGGGCGGCCGTCCCCCATGCCCCCGCTCCCCCGGGGCGGGGACCTTCAGCCGGGCGCGGACGGGGATGCGCGGCGGGCGCAGGTCGCGGGCGCCATGCGCACCCGCGCGCGAAAAGAGCGCGTTGCGGCGCTGCGCGCAGGCCGGGATGCTCGTTAGGTTCGTTCACGTGATGCTGCTGTCCATTGTGCCGTGGGTGGAACTGCGGCTCGCGATTCCCTACGGCATCGCGAAGGAAGGCCTGCACCCCTTCGTGGCGTTTGCCGCCGCCGTGCTGGCGAGCTGGGCCGTCATCGTGCCCGTGTTCATCGGGCTCGATCTGTTCTACGTCAGGTTTCTGTCGCGGTCTCCGCTGGTGCGCCGGCTGATCGAGGAAGTGCGGCGGCACGGACGAACATATGTGGAACGTTGGGGCGTTCTGGGCGTCGGCATTTACGTAAGCCTGCCGCTGCCCGGCCCCGGCGTCTACTCCGGCGCGGTGCTCGCCTGGACGTTCGGACTGCCGCGGCGCCAAGCGATCGCCGCGCTCCTCATCGGCGTGCTGGTGAGCGCGATTCTCGTGACGCTGATCAGCACCGGCCTGATCGCCGTCTTCAGACGGTTCGTGTGACGCGAACCATGCGATCTGCCCGGGAGGGATGACCGGTGGACACGGTCGGGCACCACTACATCGTGGAAGGTTCGGGCTGCAATCCCGACGTGATCAGCCGCGTCGAGCAGGTGGAACAGGTGCTTGTCCGCGCCGCCGAGGTCGCCGACGTCCAGATCTGGTCGATCTCGTTCCACCGGTTCCGCCCTATGGGAGTGAGCGGCGTGGTCGTGATCTCCGAATCGCACCTCTCGGTGCACACGTGGCCGGAAGTCGGCTATGTCGCGCTCGACATTTTTACCTGCGGCGACCGGGCGAAGCCCGAAGCGGCGGTGCAGCACGCGCTCAAGGAGTTCGGGGCGACCAACATGCACATCACCGAGGTGACGCGCGGCCTCGAAGAGGGCGACAAGGTCTTCTTCCACAGCATGATCACGTGGGAGGAAAACCTGCCGGAGAATCTCATGAACCACCGGCCCCGGCGACGCCGGCCGGTGCGGCGGCGTCGCACCAAGGTGATGTCGACGTCCTAGCGCGCCGGGCTCAGACGCCGCCGAAGGCGGCGACCAGGATGTTGATCAGCAGGTACCGCGCGACCTGGATGAGCAGCAGGGCCGCGATCGGCGTGACGTCAAAACCGCCGAGCGGCGGGACCAGACGCCGGATCGGCAGCAGCACCGGATCGGTCACGCGGAAGATGGCGCGGATGACCGGGTGGCCGTAGTCGATCGACGGAATCCACGACAGCACGGCCCGAACGATGATCAACAGCGCGAGCAGCTGGGCGACGTCCGACACCAGCGCGACGAGGAACAGCATGCATGTATTCTAGCACAGGCTCCGACGCGGCGGCCGTCGCGGCCGGGACCCCGGCCACGGAGCGTCTCTACTATACCGACGCGTACCGGACGACATTTCTCGCCGGCATCCTCGCGGTTGTGGTGGCCCCGGGCGGGCGCCCGGGGGTCGTGCTCGACCGGACGGCGTTCTATCCGACCTCCGGCGGCCAGCCTCACGACACCGGCACGCTCGCCGGCGTCCCGGTCGTCGACGTCCTCGACACCGGCGACCACGTCGTTCACCTGCTGGCGGCCGGCGCGGCGGCCCCCGGCATCGGGACCGAGGTCGAGGGCGCGATCGATTGGGGCCGGCGGTTCGACCACATGCAGCAGCACACCGCGCAGCATCTTGTCTCCGCGGCGTTTCTCCGCACACTCGGCGCCGCGACCGTGTCGGTGCATCTCGGCGACTCGTCGACGATGGACTTCGAGCGCGCGGCGCTCTCGCGTGACGAGGCGCTGGCCGTCGAGGACGCCGTGGCCGACGCGGTGTACGCGAACCGCCCCGTGACGATCCGGTTCGTGGATGACGCGGAGGCGGAAACGCTGGGGCTTCGGCGGCCCGCCAAACGGGCGGGCACGCTGCGCGTGGTCGAGATCGAAGACCTCGACCGTTCCGCTTGCGGCGGCACCCACGTCCGGACGACGGGAGAGGTGGGTCCGGTCCTGCTGCGGCGGTGGGAGCGGGCCAAGGGCCACCTGCGTGTGGAGTTCCTGGCCGGCCGGCGCGCGCTGCGCGATTATCGGTGGAAGCACGCGCTAGTGGCGGACTGGAGCGGCCGTCTGACCGTCGGCGACCGCGAACTACCCGACGCGCTCGGCCGCCTGGTTTCGCGCGCGGAGGAATGCGAACGCGCGCTCGCCGCATCGCGGCGGCGGTTGCTGGCGTACGAAGCCGCGGAGCGCCTCGCCGCGGCCCCGCCCGCGACGGGACCGAAGATCCTTCGGCTGGAGTTCCCGCAGCGCGATCCCGAGGAAGTGCGCCTTCTCCTGCGTGAGTTGACCGCGCGCGAACCGTGCGTTGTGCTGGCCGGCGTGGTCGAGACCGGCCGGCTGTACTTCGTGCGGTCGCCCGGCGCCGGCGCCGACATGGCCGCCGTGCTCCGGCACGCCGCGCAAAGCGTCGGTGGTCGCGGCGGGGGGTCCGCCGAGGCGGCACAGGGTACCGCGCCGCCGGCGGAAGTCGGCCGCGTCCTCGATCTCGCGGCGTCGCGGGTCCGCGATGCCTGAACGGCCGGGAGCGGAAGCCGGGCGTCGCGTGGCCCTGACCATGTCCGGCCGGGGCATCGGGCGCGTGGTGGTGCGGCGGTCCACGGTGCCGTGGATGCGTGTCTTCCATAATATGCCGCATGAGCTGCGGGGCGTGGGACTGTTCCACCGCGCCGGCGGTCTTCCGGCCTCCGGTCTGGAGTAGCATGGCGGGCGCCGCCGGTCCGCGCGTGGCCGCCGATGCGGTGATCGGCCTGCTTGAGCGCCTCGTGGCCACGCCGTCCGTTAACCCAGCGCTCGTCCCGGGCGGCGCCGGTGAGGCCGCCGTCGCGGAAATCCTCGCCGATGCGTGCCGCGCGGCCGATCTCGAAGTGTCGATCGAGGACGCCGCCCCGGGCCGGCCCAACGTCGTGGCCGTGCTGCGCGGCCGGGATCCGCGCCGCGGGCGGTCGCTGCTGCTCAACGGCCACACAGACACCGTCGCCGCCGGGGCGATGGCGGAGCCGTTCTCGCCGGTGCGCCGCGGCGACCGCCTGTACGGCCGGGGCGCGTGCGACATGAAGGCGAGCCTCGCGGCGATGCTCGGCGCGGCCCGCGCATGCCGTGAAGCGGGGATCGTTCCGTACGGCGACGTGATACTCACGTTCGTCGCCGACGAGGAGTACCTGAGCGCGGGGACCGAAGCGGTCGTCCGCGGACGGCGCGCCGACGCGGCGATCGTCACCGAACCGACCGGGATGCGGGTCGCGCTGGCGCACAAGGGGTTCGTGTGGGCGCGCATTCGGACCGAAGGGCGCGCGGCGCACGGCAGCGATCCCGCCTCCGGCATCGACGCGATTCTCCACATGGGGCGTGTTCTCGCCGCGATCGACCGTCTCGAACGGGACGTGCTGCCGCGCTCGGCGCATCCGCTCCTCGGACGTCCGTCCGCGCACGCGTCGCTGATCGAAGGCGGCGAAGGCCTCAGCACCTACCCGGCGGCGTGCACCCTCGATGTCGAACGCCGCACGCTGCCCTCGGAAACCGTCGACGACGTCCGGCGAGAACTCGCGCAACTGCTCGAGGGCCTGCGCGGCGCGGATCCGGCGTTTCAGGCGACATGCCAGGTCACCGGCAGCCGGCCGGGGCTTGAGGTGCCGCGCGACGCCTTCATCGTGCAGGCGCTGCGCCGCGCGTGCCGTCGCGTCACCGGCGCCGATCCCGCGGACGTCGGCGTGGCGTACTGGTGCGACGCCGCCATTCTCGCGCAGCACGGGATCCCGACGGTTGTCTTTGGCCCTTCGGGGGAAGGCATGCACGCCGCGGCCGAGTACGTCGACCTGGTGTCCGTCGTGGCGTGTTCGCAGATCCTCGCGGAGACGATCGTGGCGTTCTGCGATGCGCCTCCTGACGTTTCTGTCTGATTTCGGTCTGGAGTCCCCCTACCCGGCGGCCATGAAGGCGGTGGCGGCCGGGATCTGCGACGCGCGCTTCGTCGATATTTCGCACGCCGTGCCGCCGCACGCGGTGCGCACCGGCGCGTACCTGCTGTGGTCCGTGGCGCCGGCGTGCCCGGCCGGCACGGTGCACTGTGCGGTCGTGGACCCGGGCGTCGGCACGGCGCGGGCGCCGCTCGCCGTCGCGTCGGCCGGCCACATTTTTGTCGGGCCCGACAACGGCCTGCTCCTGCCGGCGGCCAAGCGTCTCGGGACCCCTCGTGTCTATCGCCTCACGAACGCCGCGTACCGGCGCGAGCCAGTCTCGGCGACCTTCCACGGGCGGGATGTGTTTGCGCCGGCCGCGGCCCACCTGGCCGCCGGTGTGGCGCTCGACGAGATCGGCACGCCGGCCCCCGGCCACGTCGATCTCATACTCGAACGCGCGGAATGGGACGGCCCGAGCCTCCGCGGCGAGGTCCTATGGATCGATCCCTTTGGGAATATCCTGACAACGATCCCCGGCCAGGCGCTCGCGGGCCTTCCGGCCGGCCGTGAGATCAGCGTCGAGGTACAGAAGGGCGGGCTGCGGGCCACGGCCGGACGCACGTTTGGAGACGTGGCGCCGGGCGCCGCGGTCGTGCTGACCGGCAGCGACGGGTTCGTGGAAATCGCCCTCAATCGGGCCCGCGCGGCCAGTCTGCTGGGCGCCGCACCCGGGGACCCGGTGTGGCTTCGGCCGGCGGATATCGGCTCCTGACACGATACCGAGGGCGAGGGCTCCGTGGTATGATGACGAATACTTTGGGGGGTTAGCGTCTGACTCTTATGCGCCTGGGGGGAGAACGCGTTATGGCTCTGCGTGCCCGCGTTACGTCGCTCGCACTCGCCGTTCTGCTGGTTACCGCCCTCGCCGCCCCGGTCGCGTCCGTCCGCGCCGACGCGGCGGCCGCGCCGTTCGTGTTGTCCGCCCTGCACACGCTGCAGAAGAACTACGTGGACACGCTGACCAGCGTGCCGCTCCTCAATGCGGCGCTCACCGCCGCGGAGAAGAAGGCGGAAACCCAGCCGCTCGGGAGCGCCATCCCCGAGACCGCGAGCGACGATCAGGCCGTGGCGCTGTTTACGCAGCGCTTCGCGGAAATCGTCGCCAAGGCGACGGGCCGTTTGACCGAAACGGATTTGGCCTACGCGGCCGTGGACGGCATGCTGCAGAGCCTGCATGATTCGCACACCGGCTTCGTGCCGCCGTCGCTCTATCAGGAGATCAAGCGGCGTGAGAACGGTCAGGCCGCCTTTACCGGCGTCGGCATTGTGCTCCTCCATCGGGACGGACAATACTACATCAGCGAAATCTATCCGGGCGGTCCCGCCGAGCAGGCGGGCATCCATGTCTTCGACCGCATTGTCGGCGTCGACGGGCACGCCACCACTAATCTCGCGGAGGACGACGTCTCGCAGATGATCCGTGGGACGTCCGGGGTCGCGGTCACACTGACCGTCACCCGCACCGGGTCGTCCACCCCGATAGACATCGCGATCGTGCGGCAGCCGATCCACGTGCCGACGGTGACCGACCGTATGCTCGACGGACAAATCGGCTACGTCCGGCTGTACGAGTTCGTCCCGGGGGTCGGTAGCGGCATTCGCAACGCGATGCAGGACCTGCGCAGCGGCGGGATGCAGGCGCTCGTGCTGGACCTGCGCGGCAATCCGGGCGGCCTCGTGAGCGAGCTGCGCGACGTGTCCGCGGCCTTCCTGCCCCAGGGTTCGCCCGTACTCCAGATGCGCACGCGGACCGGCCGCAGCGTCGTCATGCAGACCAGCAATCCACCGGTGATGCCGGCGGCCCTCCCGATGGTCGTCCTGGTGGACGAGGGCACCGCGTCGGCGGCGGAACTGCTTTCCGCCGCGATTCAGGAGCAGGGCCGCGGCGTCATCGAAGGCACCAAGACGGCCGGCGCGGTCGAGATCGGCATCACGATCGACTTGCCCGAAGGCGCCGGTATGAGTGTGACGGTGGCGCGCGTCCTGACCGGGAAGGGGACGCGGCTGGAAGGGCAGGGGGTCACGCCGGACACGGCCGAGGATCTCACCTCCCAGGCGATGGACCAGGGGCGCGACAGTCAGCTGGATCGCGCCGTCCAGATTCTGGACACACAGCTTGGAGTCACCAAACCGGCGAACGGATTCGTCCCGCCGGCGGTCCAGACGCCTTAAGAGCCAGGCGGCCGGCGGCCGCGGCACAGCGATACCGGCGGCCCCTCGATCGAGGGGCCGTTTGACTTGCTCCCCGTTCGTATACTGGAAGGAGAAGAACCGTCATCGTCGGGGGGAGCGCCATGCGTGCCGCGCTCATCGCGGTGCTCGTCGTTGTGCTGATCGGTGTCGTCGCGGTTTCGTCCGTCGGCGGCACGTACAACCATCTCGTCCAGCTGCGCCAGCAGGTCGATGCCGCCCAGGCCGACGTCGAGACGCAGCTGCAGCGCCGCTTTGACCTCATTCCCAACCTCGTCGAATCGACGCGCGCCGTGCTGGCGCAGGAGCGCACCGTCTTTGAGGCTCTGGCCCGCGCGCGTACCCAGTACGCCGGGACGCAGCCCGGCACGCCGCAGCGTATTCAGGCCGCCAACAATCTCGAGACCGCGCTCGGCCGCCTGCTCGTCATCGTCGAAAACTATCCGCAGCTCCGGAGCAGCGACACGGTGCAGTCGCTCATGCGGGAGCTCGCCGGCACCGAAAACCAGGTCGCGTTCGCGCGGCGGCAGTACAACGGCGCCGTGCAGACGTACGACACGGCGCTGCAGACCTTCCCCACGGCGTTGGTTGCCTCGAGCTTCGGGTTTCAGCCGCGCCCGTATTTCCAGGCCCAGCCCGGCGCCGAACAGGCCCCGCGGGTAAATCTCGGAGTGCCCACTCCCTGATCCATCCGCGGCCCCGGTATCCAGCGCCGCGCGTGTGTCCGCGCTCGGCGGCCGCGCCGCGAGGCGCGGCGCGCGTTCTGGCCGCCGTCATCGGCGCGCTCGCGGCGGGGGCGATCGCGGCCGCCGCCGCGCCGGGCGTGCCGGCATTCCCGGCGCCGCAGGGCTATGTGTCGGATTTCGCGCGCGTCCTTGACGCGGCGGCCCGCGCCGCGCTCGACACACGTCTTGCGGCGTACGACCGGGCGAGCTCCAATCAGATCGCGATCGCCCTGTTTCCCGATCTGGGCGGTGTGCCGATCAACGAGTTTACGGTGCGCCTCGAAGAGGCGTGGAAGGTCGGTCGAAAAGGCCGCGACAACGGCCTCCTGCTGCTCGCCGCCATGCAAGAACGGCAGGTCCGGATCGAAGTCGGCTACGGGCTCGAAGGCAAAGTCACGGATGCGGATGCGGGACGCATCATTCGTGACGACATCGCCCCGGGGTTCCGGGCGGGACGCTACGCCGACGGGCTGAACGCCGCGGTCGAAGCGCTGACGGCGCTGATCGGCCCGGCGGGCGCGGCGGCGCCGCCCTCGGGGGCGGGCGGTGTTCGGCAGGCGCCTTCGGCCGGCACGGGGGGCAACGGCGCGCTCGCGGGCTTCTTGTTCCTCGTGTTCATCGGCGTGGCGCTGCTCGCGAACGGACGTCTTGGATCCCGGCGCTGTCCGCGCTGCGGCGCACGCCTGCAGTTGGTGTCGCAGAGTGCCGCATCGGGCGTGGGCGCGGTGGAAGCGTGGGCGTGTCCGCGCTGCGGCTACCGGGACAAGCGGATCGCGCGGCGGTCCGCGGCCGTGCCGGTTCCATACTTTATGGGCGGCGGATGGGGCAGCGGCGGCTTCGGTGCGGGATCGGGCGGGGGCTTCGGCGGATTCGGCGGCGGGGCGTCGGGTGGCGGCGGGGCGTCCGGCGGCTGGTGAGAACGTGACGCGGGACGCGCACCGGTTGATAAGCGCACGCGAGAAGACGCGGCTGCGGGATCTGGCCGAGTCCATCGAGCGGGAGACGGGGGTCGAGATCGCGACGCTCATTGTGCCGCGCACGGACGACGTGCCGAGCTTCGCGCGCGCCTACTTCGACCACGTGGGGATCGGCAAGCGCGGGCACGACAACGGCGTTCTGCTGTTTGTTGCGATCGACAACCACGCCATCCGTATCGAACTGGGCCGCGGCCTCGCCGCGGTCATTCGCCCCGAAGACGCCCAGCGTGTTATCGACTTCGTCATCGCCCCGCAGTTCCGGCACGGGCGCTTCGGTGAAGGGCTCGCGCTGGGCGTGGAGGCGCTCGGCCACCTGGTGCGGCGGGCGGCGCGGTGAAGGCGTCCGGATCGCCCGGGACGTGGGCCGTCGCCGCCCTCGTCGGCCTGGCCGTTGTCCTCGGCGCCGCCGGCTGGGGCATCGCCACGTACAACGAACTGGTGCAGGCGCGCACCGCGGTGGACACGCAGTGGGCGCAGGTGGAGGCGCAGTACCAGCGGCGCGTCGACCTCGTTCCGGCTCTCGTCTCCGCGGCGTCCGGCGCGCTGGCCCAGGAGCGCCAAGTCTTCGCCGCCATCGCGTTTGCGCGCACCGCCTATCTTGCCGCGCCGCCGGGCTCGCCGGCGCGGGTGCGCGCGGCATCGGCGCTGGAGGCGCCGGTCGGCCGCCTGGTTGCCATCGTGGAGGCCTCCCCGGATCTCCGAAGCCCGACGGCCGTCGCCGCGCTCATGGACGAACTTGCGGGAACCGAAAACCGAATCGCCGTCGAACGGCGCCGCTACAACGATCGGGTGCGCGCGTACAACACCCTGGTCCAGCAGGTTCCCTCCGCGCTCGTGGCCCGGTTCGGGGGGTTCTCGCCGCGGCCGTACTTCGAGGCCCTATCTTCCGCGGAGCTGCCCCCTCCGGTCAAGGTGTCCCCGTAGCCTCTCCGTCGCGCCCGCCGCGACGGCGCTATTGACAGACCCGGCCGGTTTGGCTAGCCTAGCCGCGGGCGCGATTGTTGACCGAACAAGTGAACAATACAAAAAGCGCCGGCGACAGCGAGGAAGCCAAGACGCCCGAATGATCAGCGCCTTTCTTATCACGCTGCGGGAAGGCTTGGAGATGTCTCTGATCGTGGGCATCCTCCTCGCCTACCTTGCCCGCACCGGCCGCCGCCGCGACTTTCCCGCCATCTGGACCGGCGTCGCCTTTGCCGCGCTGGCCAGCCTCGTCGCCGCCGCCGTCATCTTCGTCACGGCCGGCGCCTTCACCGGCCGCGGCGAGCAGGTGTTCGAGGGGGCGGCCTTCCTGACCGCCGTCGGCGTCTTGACCTACATGATCTTTTGGATGCGCCGCGAAGCCGTAACGCTCCGCGCGTCGCTGCAGGCGAGAATGAGCGAAGCGCTCCGCGCGCATTCGCGCACGGCGTTGGTCGTGCTCGCGGCGGTCGCGGTCGGCAGAGAGGGGATCGAGACGGCGCTGTTCTTCTTCGCGACGGTGCGCGCGTCGTCGCCGCTCGCCGGCGGCGCCGGCGCGGTGCTCGGCCTTGGCGCCGCGGTGCTGCTCGGGTGGCTGTTGTACCGCGGAACCTACCGGCTCGATCTTCGGATGTTTTTCAACGTCACGAGCGCCCTACTGCTGGTCGTGGGAGCGGGCCTGTTGACCAGGGGCATCGGCGAACTCCAGGAAGCGCGGCTCGTGCCCGTGCTGGTCGAGCAGCTCTGGAACTCCAACCGCTTCGTGAGCCAGACGTCGACGTTGGGCAATTTGCTCGAGGCGATGTTCGGCTACACGAGCACGCCGTCACTCATGCAGGTGGCGGCCTATGCCGTGTATCTTGCCGCCGTGGGATGGGCCTATTTCCGTCCCGTCCGGCTGCCCGTCCGCCCCCGTCCCGCGGAGGGCCCGTCGACCACGGTGGAGCCCGCGGCGCAGCCGCGTGAGCGCCGGGCGTGACCGCCGCGGCCGCCGCGGTCCGCACACTTGCCGTCGCGCTTTGGGTCGGCGGCATGGCCGCGCTGGATTTCATTGATGCTCCGCTTCGTTTTGCCACGCCCGCGATTTCCCGCAACCAGGCCGTGGCGTTGGGTCAGGCCGTCTTCGCCCGGTTCAACCGAACGGAAGTCGCGCTGGGCATCGTTGCACTCGCCGGCGCAGTTGCCGCCCGTTCGCCCCGCTGGACTGTCGTGCTGACAGCCGTGATGCTCGCGCTCGCGGCCGTCCAGACCGTGTATCTGACGCCGGAGATCACGCGGCTCGCCGCCGGACTGGACTTCGTCCACCGCGCGCCGGCCGATCCCCGGTACGCCGCGATCCGCTCTCTGCACAACGCCTACGCGGCCGTCGAGATCACGATCTTTGCCGGCGGCTTCGCCGTGCTGGCCTGCTGGGCCGTCACCGGACGTCCCTAAAGGCGGGGTCTGCGCCCCCGCGGGCGCCGGCGCGCCGAGGGGTCGCGGCGCCGTCTCGTCGAACCACCGCCCTCGGGGAGCGCGGAGGAGCGCGATGCGCACGGCGTGGCTGATCGGCTGCGAACGTCTCGCCTACGGCGAGGCATGGGCGCTTCAGAAGGCCCTTCTCGCGGCACGGCAGGCGGGATCGGTTCCCGACACGGTGCTCTTCGTCGAGCATCCACCCGTGATCACGCTGGGACGGGCGGCCCGCGCGTCGAATGTGGTGGCCGCGCCCGGCTTGTTGGCGGCGCGCGGCATCGACGTCTTCCAGATCGAGCGCGGGGGCGACGTCACGTATCACGGGCCCGGCCAGCTCGTCGGGTATCCCATCCTGGACCTGCGCGCGTTTGACGAGGACGTGGTGCGGTACGTCCGCGCGCTCGAAGCGGCGCTCATCGCCGCGCTCGCGGCGTGGCGGATCGAGGCCGGCCGTCTCGCGGGTTTCCCCGGCGTATGGGCCGGCGGCGCAAAGGTGGCGGCCATCGGGGTTGCCGTCAAGCGCAAAGTCACGATGCACGGGTTCGCGCTGAACGTCGATCCGGATCTCGCGGCCTTCGACCTCATCAACCCGTGCGGCCTCGGCCGGCCGGTGACATCGATGACGCGCCTGCTCGGGAGGCCCGTCGCGCTCGACGAGGCCGTTCCCCCGGTCGCCGCGGCGCTCGCCGATGCCTTGGCCGTGCGATGGCAGCAGCGCACGCTCGACGATTTGCGGACGGCGATCGCGCCCGACGGCGCCAGCGTCGCGGATTCCGTCCGCGACGCGGCCGCGATGGACGCTTAAGGAGGCGACCGCGATCGGACAGGACACCCTGACAGTCGGAGCGCTGCGCGCGACGCCGGGCACCAAGGTGACGGGCGTCCTTGCCGTGCCGGGCACGCCGATCGAGATGCCCGTCACGGTCGTCAACGGCCGCGCGCCCGGTCCGCGTCTTGCGATCACCGCGGGCGTGCACGGCGGTGAGTACCCCGGCATCGAAGCCGCGATCCGCACGGCGGCCGGGCTCGATCCGGCAAGCGTGCGGGGCGCGGTGGTGATCGTCCACATTGTCGACGTGCCGGCGTTCGCCGCGCGCAGCATCTACATCTGTCCGCTCGACGGCAAGAATCCCAACCGGCTCTTTCCCGGCCGGCCGGACGGGACCGCGAGCGAGCGGCTGGCGCACACGGTTTTCACCGAGGTCATTGCGCCGAGCGACGCCTACGTCGACCTGCACGGCGGCGACATCAACGAGGCGCTCGTGCCGTTCACGATCACGGTGGCGACCGGTAACGCCGACGTCGATGCCCGCGCGCGCTCGCTCGCGCAGGTCTACGGCATCCGCTATGTCGTCGAGGGGCGCGTCGGCGGCGGCACCTACGCCGCGGCCGCGCAGCGGAACATCCCCGCGATCCTGACCGAGGCCGGCGGGCAGGGGCTGCTCGACGACGCGTCGCTGCAGATCCATCTGCGCGGTCTGCGCAACGTGTTATGCCACCTCCGCATTACCGACGGCGCGCCGGACCCGGTAGAGCCGGTCACGACGCTGACGCAGCTGCACTGGGTGAGGTCGCAACACACCGGCCTGTTCTACGCCGACGTGACGCCCGGCCGGCACGTCGAGGCGGGTGCGCGGATCGGAGAGATACGCGATTACTTCGGCCGGCCGCTGACGGAGGTCCGCGCACCGGCCGCGGGCGTGGTGCTCTTCACGGTGACGACCCCGGCAACGAATCCGAACGATCCGCTGTTCGCGGTCGGCGCGCCGGAGTAACGGCGCGCCCGGTATCCTTCGCGCCGCGCGCGCGGCGCCGCCGGCGCCTTCCGCCGGCTAGTCCCCTTGCGGGGCGCCGGCGGCCGTTTGGCGACGATGCGGCCGAGGGCGAGGCGGCGGCCGCGGTCGCGGGACAGGCCGTCTCTCGCATAGAGAACGTCCCACCCCCGGAGCACCCGCCGTAGCTCTCCGGGCCGCAGCCGCCGTCCCGGCCCAGGAGGCCGCGTATCGTCGGTCCCGACGAGATGCGTCTCAAAAATCAGCAGCCCTTCGGGGCGCACAGCGGCCCGCAGCGCCGGGAACAATCGGCGGTTCAGAAAAAACGAATTCACGACCACATCGTACCGTCCGCGCGCCGGACGCCAGCGGTCGAGATCCGCCGCGATCCAGCGGATGCCGCGAACGCCTTCCCGGCGGGCGCGCCGCGCCGCTTCTCGCAGCGCCGTGTCGGAGATGTCCACGGCGTCGACCTCATAGCCCGCCGCCGCCAGGTACAGCGCGTTGCGTCCGAGGCCCGTCGCGACGTCCAGCGCGCGCGGAGGATCGACCCGCACACGTTCCGCCGCGGCGCCGGCCGCGTCGCCGCGCGGCTGCTCGCGCCCGGCCGCCGCCCCTGCGCCGGGCAGCCAGCGGCGGAGGAGGCCCGAGGCCGGTCCGTCGTGCGGCCGGTCGCCGGCGCGATAGCGGGCCTCCCACTTCGTCCGGTCGGCTTTCACGCCGGTCGCACCGCCTCGAACCAAAGGGCACGGACGTTACGCCCGTGCCCTCGATGCCCCACCAGCTCCTGAGCGAACTGCCGGCCGGCTACATCGGCTCGTCGTCCTCGTCGCTCTCCGTTTCGGTCTCGCGATCCTCGGTGCCCCACATGGGACGGGCCGGCGCCGGGTTGATCGGCGAGGGCGTCATAGGAGGCAGGCCGGGTGTAAGGGTGCCGAGCGTGGCCTGTTCGGTCGGGGGCGCCGCCGGCGTGACTCGACGGCCGCGCGACGGTGTCCGCCGCGCCGCGGCTCCGGCCCTCCGCTTCGTCCCACCGGCGCGCCGGGTCCCCCTGCGGGTCCGAGAGGTCCGAGAGGTTCGAGACGACCGGGCGGATGTGCGGCGCTTCGACGTCGCTCCGCGCTTGCGGCGGGTGGTCGCGCGGCTCCTCTTCCGGGAACCTGTGGTCGCCCGCTTCTTCCGCCGGGTCCTGCTCGCCATCGTGGGGCCTCCCCTTATCCTGATGGAACGCTAAGTCATCGTACGGTCGTCCCGATGTGCGCGCTCCTTCGACGGGTTGGGTGGTTTTCCTTTCGGAACGGCCCGATTCCCAGGATGCGGCGGAACACCGCCCGACGGATCGGTGCACCGGCGCGGGCGCCCAATGTCTGGCGCGGCGCCGGCCAGGGCATGATCGTTGCTGCGGCGTGGGAGATGTGGGAGGAGTCCCGCGGTCTGCGGCGAACGACAGCCGCAGCTAGGCGGGGCTGCATTCGCCCCTCGAGATCCGATTCGTCGCAGCTCATCATCATAGCACCGGCCGAGGCCGCGAATGCGGAGCCGTTTTCGGACTTTTATAGGCTGTGTTGCGCTCTTCTGCACGTTGCCCGCGTCGGGCATTACCGCCTGGTCCGCGACGCCGCCGCGCGTCTCCGTGCACGCACGTACGACCGCGCCCGCACGTGCGACAGCGCCGTCCCGCGCCGCCACCCCGCAGTCGCTCCAGCAGGTAGAGCGCCAGATCGCCGATCGCAAGCGCCAACTCGCGAAGACCCGGCAGGCGGAACACGCCGTGCTGCGTGAGCTCTCGCGGACGGAAGAGCGCCTCCACGCCGCGGAAGCGCAGCTGCATCAGACCACGGTGGCGCTCACCGGCACCCAGCGCGCCGTCGATCACGCGAACCATGCGCTGCGCGTGGTCTCCCGCCGGCTGGCCGACCACGAAGAGCGCATGGAGCAGCGCCTGCAGGCTTTCTATAAAGAGGGTCGCCTCGGGTACCTCGACGTCGTGCTCGGCGCCACAGATTTCCGCGACTTCGTGGCCCGCTCGTACCTCGTCGGTATCATCGTCGGGGAAGACCTCCGGCTGTACCGGCAGGTGACCGAGGAGCGGGATCATCGCGACGCCGTCCGCACCACGCTCGAGCGGCGCGAGGCCGACCTGGCCGTGCAGCAGCACCAGTGGGTCGTGAGCCGCCAGGAGACCGCGACGCTCGCCGCGCAGCGGCGGCGGATCCTCGAGCACATCCGGGTGCAGCGGGAGACGCAGGAGGCGGCGATCCGCGAACTCGAGGCGGAGTCGGTCCGCATTACCGACATCATCCGCCGGCAGCAGCGGGGCTCGTTCCGCGGTCTCCGCCTGAGCCTGATGGCCGGCTCATTCAGCTGGCCGGCGTCGGGTCCGATCGCGTCGGGGTTCGGCTGGCGGATCGACCCGATCTTCCACCGGCGCGCGCTGCACACCGGCATCGATATCGCCGCGCCCTGGGGCACGCCCGTAGAAGCGGCGCAGAACGGGACGGTCCTGTATGAGGGCTGGATGACCGGGTACGGCAAGGTGATCGTGCTGGATCACGGCGGGGGCATCTCGACCGTGTACGCCCACCTCTCATCGTATGCGGTCGAGCCCGGGCAGGCCGTCGTCCGCGGCCAGGTCATCGCGCGCGTCGGCAGCACCGGCTGGAGCACGGGACCGCACTTGCACTTTGAGGTCCGCCAGGACGGGCAACCCGTCGACCCGATGGCGCCGTAGGCGCCGTCTGGCGGCGCGCCTTGAACTGCCGCGCCGCGAAATGCTAGGATAAGTCGTGGAAATAGGGCGTGCCCCCGCGCCGTTAGCCGGGTGAGGCGAGGAGTGAGGTTACAGAATCGTATGAGCCGGGCGTTGCGGTGCATCTGTACGAGCGGGAACCGTCCGGCGGCGGAGGTGGACCGCCGGGGCTGAGGCGCGCGACCGCCGTCCCGTATTCGTATCCGTAGATCGGCCGCGGCGCCACCGCCGCGGCTGTGCTGTTTTCTGGGGGTCAACGCAAGGGAGGTGCACGACGATGGCTCAGGTGTATCTGCCGACGCCGCTGCGCCGGCTGACCAACGGCCGCGCGAGGATCGCTACCGGCGGCGGCACGGTCGAGGAGGCCCTCGCGGATCTCGAGCGCGAGTTTCCCGGGCTGCGGGAGCAACTGCGCGGACCCGACGGCGCCGTCCGGGGCTTCATTAATGTGTTCGTGAACGGAACCGAGATCCGGCGCCTGCAGGGTGAAGCAACACCGCTGCGCGAGGGCGACGAGATCTCCATCGTGCCCGCGATGGCCGGCGGATAACCGCCGTGGAATTGTCGGTTCGTCGTTCGCCGGTTCGAAGCTCCGTCGCATCCGCTGAGCGCGCGGGCCGGGAGTCCGGGCCGGGCGCGGCGATGCCGCTCCTACGCGTCTGGGCCACGGAGCGGCTGCTGCTCCATGAGGAGACGGATGCCGCGCGGGTGCGCCGGCTCGTCGACGCCCTGCGGCGCGACGGCGTGCTGCGCAACCCTCCGGTGGTCGCGCCGCTCGCGGACGGGCGCGCCGTCGTGCTGGACGGTGCGAACCGGGTCAGCGCGTTGCGCGTCCTCGGGTTGCCGCACATCGTCGTCCAGCCGGTCGCGTACCATGATCCCCATGTGACGCTCTCGGTGTGGCGGCACTTCGTGGCGGAGCCTGTTCCGGGCGCGCTGCGTGCCGCGGCGGCCGCGGCGCTCGGGCCGCTCGCGCCCGTTCGCGACGAGGCGGACGCCGAATCCCGCCTGGCCGCGGACGAAGGCGTGGCCGCGATCGTGGAAGGGCGGGGTACGCTGCTCGTGCCCCGTCCGAACGACAGTGTGGCCGCCGCGGGCGTCCTCTGCCGGCTGGCCGCGCTCTATCACGACGGCCGCCCGGTGCACCGGATCGCGGGCGGCTCGGTCGAGGACTTGCGGATCGCGTACGGCCCCGGAGCGCTCGTCCTGTTTCGCCGCTTCGGCAAGTCGGAAATCCTCGCCCTGGCCGCCGGCGGGGGCCGCCTGCCGGCCGGCATTACACGCCACGTCATTCCCGGCCGCGCCCTGCGGCTCAATACGCCGCTCGCCTGGCTCGCCGAGACGATCGACCTGGCGGTCAAACAGGCCGCGCTCGACGCGCAGCTGCGGCAGCGGTGGCAGGCACACGGAGTGCGCTATTACGCCGAGCCGACCTTCCTCTTCGACGAGTGACCTGATGCGTGGGCCCGCCGGCGCGGCGCACGCCGGCACCGGCACCGGCTCGTCCCTGCTCGACCGGATCGGCCACACTCCGCTGCTCCGGCTCGAACGCCTCCCGCGCGCGGCGGCGGTCCCTGCAGCCGTGGAAGTCTACGTCAAGGCGGAGTGGTTCAACCCGGGCGGGTCGGTGAAAGACCGCCCCGTGCTTCGCATGCTGACGGATGCCGAGCGCGACGGGCGGCTCCGTCCCGGGGTCACGATTCTCGATTCGACCTCGGGGAACGCCGGTATCGCGTACGCGATGATCGGCGCCGTGAAAGGCTACCAGGTCGAACTCGTCATGCCGGCCAGCGCGAGTGAGGAGCGCAAACGCATCATCGCGGCCTACGGCGCGCGCGTCGTGCTGTCGGATCCGCTCGAAGGCAGCGACGGGGCGATCCTGCTCGCGCGCGACATCTACGCGCGCGCCCCAAACTGCTACTTCAAACCCGACCAGTACAACAATCCGTCCAACTGGCGCGCACATTACGATACGACGGCGGTCGAGATCCTCGAACAGACGGCCGGCCGGGTCACCCACTTCGTCGCCGGCCTCGGCACCACGGGCACGCTGGTCGGCGCCGGCCGCCGGCTGCACGAGGCCGATCCGCGTATCCGCGTCATCGCGGTTGAACCCGACGCGCCGCTCCACGGCCTCGAAGGGCTCAAACACATCGCGTCGTCGATCGTGCCGGGGATTTACGACGCGTCCGTCCATGACGAGAAGATCAGCGTGACGACCGAAGCGGGGTACGCGATGGCGCGGCGCCTCGCGCGGGAAGAGGGAATGCTCGTGGGCGTGTCCGCCGGCGCGGCGGTCGAGGCGGCGCTACGACTCGCCGCGGGGCTCCGCGAGGGCGTGGTGGTGCTCATTGCCCCGGACGCGGGCGACCGCTATTTCAGCACGCCGTTATGGCGAGACCTCGTGTGAGCGATCGCGCGCGCGAACACACGCGCCGGAGGGCGGCGGGAGGCCCCGCACGAGCGTTCGCGGGTCCGCCGGGCCCCCGCGCGTCCGCGCGCTCTGGCGCCGCGGCGCGGGGCTTTCCGTTTCCAGGCGGTTCGGCTACAATCGTGGCGAGAAGGGCGCAGCCGTGGCGGTCCGGTTGACGTCGGCGCAATTGGAGCAGATCCTGGCGCAGGCGCGTGCGGAAGCGCCGCAGGAATGCTGCGGCCTGCTCCTGGGGCGGGGCGATGCCGTGGAGGAGGTCTTTCCGGGGCGGAATGTTGACGAGACGCCGCGGACGCGGTACGTTATGGACCCGCGCGATCAGTTGCGCGCATTTCGTCTGATGGATGAGCGCGGCTGGGATCTCGTGGGCATTTACCATTCGCATCCGCAGACCGAGGCGTACCCGAGCGAGACCGACAAGAGCCGGGCGCTGTATCCGGACGCGCGGTACGTGATTGTCTCGCTGCGCGAGCCGGTGAATCCCCAGGTCCGCGCGTTCCGGCTGCTCGACGGCGCGGACGGCAAGAAACGCGTCGATCCAGAGGACGTGATCGTGACATGAAAGTCAGTGCCCGGGCGGAGTACGGTATTCGCGCGCTGATCGACCTCGCCCAGCACTACGGCGAGGGCCCCGTGCAGAGTCACGAGATCGCGCGCCGCCAGGGCCTCCCTGAACCGTACCTCAACCAACTCCTCACGACGCTCCGCCGCGCCGGCCTCGTGCAGAGCAAGCGCGGCCCGAGCGGCGGCCACGTCCTCGCCCGGCCGCCGGAAGACGTGACCGTCGGCGAGGCGTTCCTTGTGCTCGAAGGCAGCGTCGCGCCCTGGCTCTGCGTGGAAGAAGAAGACACCAACTGCATTTACGCGCCCGGCTGCGGGCTGCGGCCGGTCTGGCAGGCCGTCAAAGCCGCCACGGAGGACGTGCTCAACAGGACGACGCTCGCCGATCTCATTGGGCGTCCTGTCGCCGCGTTCGTGCCGCGGGCGTGAAGACCGACTCCGGCCGCGGCGGCTGCCGGCACCTCGAGGCGCCCGCCGCACCCGAACGCGCGGCCGCCTCGAGCCGCGCCGGATACGAAGAGCTGGTCACCGCCCACCTCGACGGGCTGTACGGCACGGCCCGCCGTCTCACCCGGAACGCCGCCTCGGCGGAAGACCTCGTTCAGGAAACAATGCTCAAGGCGTGGCGGTCATTCCACACCTTCCAGCCGGGCACCAACGGGCGCGCGTGGCTTTACCGGATCCTCATGAACACCTACTTCGACGCGCAGCGCAAACAGTCGCGGGAGCCGGAACTCGTCGCCGCCGATGACGTCGGCGATCTGTACCTCTACGGGCGCGTCCTCGATGAAGCGGTCCTGCGCGAATCCGGCAACCCCGAAGTCGTAGTTCTCGACCACATCGTGGACGATGCCGTCCGCGCGGGACTTGAAGCGCTGCCCGCGGCGTTCCTCGCGGCGCTGCTGCTCGTCGACGTCGATGGGTTCGCATACAAGGAAGCTGCGGATGTGCTCGGAATCCCCGTCGGCACCGTGATGTCCCGCCTCTACCGGGGCCGGCATGCTCTCCGCCGCCGTCTGGTGGATTACGCGCGCCGGCGCCGTCTCGTCCGTCAGGAGGCCGCCGACGAAGCGAGGCGGCCGGACGTCCCGCGCAAGACGGGAGAGGCCGACGCATGAACTGTCAGGAATGCCTCGACCGGATGTGGCAGTACATCGACGGGGAGCTGGACGTGGCATCGACGGACGAGCTGCAGCGCCACCTCGTCCAATGCCGTGAATGTTTCTCCGAGGCCGAGTTCGAGCGCCGGCTCAAGGCCATGGTCCGGCGGGCCTGCGGCACCGAGCGCGCGCCCGAGCGGCTCCGGGAACGGCTGACGAAAATTCTCCAAATGTTTTGACCGGGGCGCGCGCCGGCCGAAGGTCACGCCGGCCGGGTCCATTGCGCGGCGCCGGCGCCGCGGGTCGAGCCGCGTGACGTCCTCCCGCAACACCGTTCGCCGCGCCGCCATCGACATCGGAACGAACTCGGTCCGCCTGCTGGTCGCCGACGTCGGCCAAGAGAGCGGGGCGCCGCACACGGCCGTCTCGGTCGTCGACCGCGCACTGACCATCACGCGCCTCGGTGAAGGTCTCCACGCCGGGGGCGTGTTGGTCGCCGAAGCGGCGTCGCGCACCGCGGCGGTGGTGGACCGGTATGTCTCCCGCGCGGAGGCTCTCGGCGTGCCATCCCCGATCGTCGCCGGTACGTACGCGCTCCGCGCCGCGCGCAATCCCGATCTGCTGCTCGGCCGCCTTCGCGTTCCGGTCCGGGTGCTCGGTGGGGACGAGGAAGCGGCGTTGGGATTCCGCGGCGCCGTCGCGGGGTTGCCGGACATCGATCCCGCGGCGCCCGTCCTCGTGCTCGACGTTGGCGGCGGCAGCGTCGAAGTCACGTGGGGAACGGCGGCCCGCGGCGTCGAGGGGAGCGAGAGCCTTCCCGCCGGATGCGTCGTGATAACGCAGCGCGTCGTCTCGCATGATCCACCGGCGCCGGAGGAGATTGCGACGCTCGAGGGCACCCTGGCCGCGGCGCTGGATCCCGTGCTGGCGCCGCTTCGCGGCCTGCGGCCGCGGCCGCGTCTCATCGGTGTGGGCGGTACGGTCACCACACTGGCCGCGATGGCGCAGCGGCTCGTGCCGTACGACCCCCATCGAGTCCACGGGTTCGCCGTGACGCTTGCGGATGTGGACCGCCTGCTCGCCGAAATGCGCGCGGTCCCGCTGGCCGCGCGCCGCCGCCTGCCGGGACTGCAGCCCGAGCGCGCCGACGTGATCATCGCGGGCGCGCTCGCCGTGCGCCACGTCATGGTGTCGCTCGCGTGCCCGGCAATCACCGCCAGCGAGACGGACCTCCTGTGGGCGCTCGTCGCCGGTCCGCCTCCCCCCGACGACGGCACCGCGGCGGCGGCCAAGCGGCGGTAGGAAGCGCTGCACACGCCCCGAAACGAAGCCGGCACCGATACAAGGTCGACCTCAGGCGTACCTACACCGACGAATTCGTGCAGGACGCCCTGGCAAAGATCAAGTAGGAGATATCGGGTCTCCCGGTGCGCCGGCCGCGCGGCCGGCGCACCGGTGTTCGCTTTGACACGCAGAGGTCGCGTGGTATAATTTCTAGTGCCGCGGCGACGCGGCATCTCAATCGCATACGGTAGCGGCGCGGGGTGGAGCAGTCCGGTAGCTCGTCGGGCTCATAACCCGAAGGTCGCAGGTTCAAATCCTGCCCCCGCTACCAAATAGGGAAGGCCCGGGACGCCCGGAACGCTTGATTATCAAGCGTTTCGGGCTCTCGGCTTTTCTGGGCGGTTTGTTACCTGCGTACCCGGGAGTACCCTGGAATACCCGCCAGAGGGGTCCGCACAAGATCGGGGAGGCACATATTGCGACTTTCAGGGACGCTCAGGGTCCTAAGTAAGTCAACCAGTCACGGAGCTGCTCCAGTTGATCTGCCCAGGACGCGGCGGGCTTCGTCACGTCGCGCGTTCCCTTGCTTCGGACGAATACGGAAACCCGGTTGGCCCCCTGGGCATCTTTGGTGAACTCAAATCGAAAGAAACACCCCGTGCGCGGGTGGACTAACGCCGACACTGGTGGGCCGATCATGGCATACCGGCTCGGCTGGAGTGCCCATGTGAAGTCATCGGGCTTTAACCCTGCTTCCTCAATGATCCGTGCGACGTCGCCCTGCTGTGACGAAGAGAGTGCGAGCCTTTGCGGCGGCATCACGTCCGCCGCAGGGCTCTTGGGAAGCTGAGGGACCGGGTCCGCCTGACGGTGGGGCGTCGTTGTTGGTACGGGCGTCGTGATGTCCGCATCGGGGCCGGGGGATTCTTCAAGAGTCTCGCGTCTAAACTCTACGTCTCGCGGCAGCACCCGAAGGATGACGAGGTCCCAAGCGTTCCGGGTGCCGGCCAGTAGAAGTAAGATCGTGGCCACCGCCAGTCCACTGGCGGCCTGATCGACCCGCAGGAGCAGCCCCATTCCGGCTGCGACAAACAACAGGTAGCCCACCGAAGGCACGAGGAGATGCCAGGCCCAATCGTGGATGTCCAGATGTGACCTGCGCATGACGGACAGTTCGATGATCACACGCATGCAACTGCCGATTCCCGCGATCACGAGGATGAAACCCAGGACCGTCTGCGGTAAGGTCGGAAACAGCACCACGGCGGACGTGGCGATCACGTAGAGAAAATGGGCAACCGTGGGGCTCGCGCGGACCCTTAGTGGCGAGAGACCCTTCGGTGTGACCACACCGGACCCCACCGATGTCGCCAAGAACATCAACCCGACCAAGGTGGCAGCCGATAGGCCGGCCAAAATGTAGAAACCCTGCCAGTCTTGGAAAATCATGGGCGGCCTCTCAGTAGTCCAAGCCTCCACCGCGTTTCTTCGCCTTGATCCGCGCCCATCGCGCCAAGACGGCTTTGCGAGCAGCGTCGCTACGTTCTTGAGAGGTCATGCGGGCAGCCCCCGCTCTCCCGCCTTTTGGACCGCCTTTCTTTCCTCCGAGGCGCCCGAGTTTGGCAAGAGCTTCCCTAACCTTCCTCTTATGTCACAGTGCCTGTGGTCAGTGTCGAACGATGGCAACTGAGGGATGCCACTCTCGGGGAGAAGATCAATCCCTCCTTGCGGCTCGACCGCCTTGACAAGACTATCTCTCCCCGGGAGCGGCGCGGCATGCGAC
>DATGHZ010000019.1:0-55670 GCA_035307565.1 bacterium
CCCGGACGCGCCGACGCAGGAGCGGTTTGAGGATGGCCATGGTGGTGCCAGTATAGCCACCCCCCAACGGCCGAAAGTACCCGCGGTGTCGCCGTGGCACCGAGTCTCAGGCGTAGTCGGATCTATCTGAACCTAGACACCGGCCGGGGCCCCGCCGCTCGAAAGAATCCAGTCCACCGCGTGCGCAAAGTCCGACGCCACATAATCCGCCACCGCGGCTGAGTTGTTGCCGGAACGCGCGGCGGTACCTCCTCCATCGCGGATCAACACCGTCCGGCACCCCGCCTGCCGGCCGGCCTCGATGTCGGACGACGCATCGCCCACCATGACCGAGGCGCGCAGATCGAGGTTCAGATCCGCGGCGGCCCGCACCAGCATTCCGGGCCGCGGCTTGCGGCAATCACACATCGTGCGATAGGCGGCCATTGCGCCGTCGGGATGGTGAGGACAGTAATAAATCGCATCCAGCACGGCGCCGCCGGCGCCGAGCTGCGCCGTCAGTGCCCGATGAATCTCACGCAGGCCGTCCTCGGTAATCCAGCCGCGCGCCACCACCGACTGGTTTGTCGCGACGACGACCGCCCATCCCGCGTCGCGTAGCCGGCGCAGCGATTGCGGCACGCCGTCGAGGACCTCGATCTGCGACGCCGCGGTGAGATGGTTGACATCCCTGATCAAGACACCGTCGCGATCGACAAACACCGCGCGGCCCGGCCGCGCGGCCGGCGTCGTCCGAAGCGCCCGGTCGGCTTCGGCCAACCGCTCCGGTGTGCCGCAGTCGTAAAACGCCTCGATGCGAAACGTCCGCACCCGTTCGCCGTGATCGATCATGTGCTGCACCACGTCCGTCAGCCAGACCTCGCCGTCTCGACCGGTGACGCCGCTCGCGGCGATCTCGTCGAGTGCCCGGCGGAGGCGCCGGCCGTCGGGAAAGAAGAACGTCCCCGCCGCGGCGTCGTGACTCGGTGGGTTCGCCGGCTTCTCCCACAGGCGCCGCACCCATCCGTCGCGGTCCATCTCAACGATCCCGTAACTGCGCCCGTCTTCGACCCAGGCCACCGCGATCGAAGCGGTGTCGCCTCGGCACGCGGGGGCGAGATCGCCGCGGACAATGGTGTCGCCGAACGCAACGAGCAGCGGGCCGTCGAGGTACTCGCGCGCGGCCCGCACGGCATCTCCATTGCCCCCGAGCGGCGACTGCACGACGACCTTCGGTTTCGGAGCGGGCCGCCGCTCGAGATAGTCCGCGATCTGGGTCCCGAGATGGCCTGCCACGACGACGATGTCGTCCATTCCGATCGCGGTGATCGGGTCCAATACGTGCGCCAGAATCGGACGCCCGGCAACCCAGATCAGCGGCTTCGGACGGCTCAGCGTCAGCGGCTCGAGCCGCCGGCCGCGGCCGGCGGCGAGGACGATGGCCCTCACGCGGCCGTCCACTCCTTCCGGATGCCGCGCCGACCGGCGCAAGGACTACCATCACACGTCTGCACGAAAGGAATTCTACCCGATGGCACAGTCACGCAGCGTGACGCGTCCCGTCAGAGGGTTAGTGCCGGAAGTGCCGGATGCCCGTTGTCACCATCGCCATCCCCGCCGCGTCCGCCGCCGCGATGACCTCGGGATCGCGCTTGGACCCGCCCGGCTGCATCACGGCGGTGATGCCAGCGGCGGCCGCCGCTTCCACGCCGTCGGCGAACGGGAAGAACGCCTCCGATGCCATGCAGGCGCCTCGCGCGCGTTCACCCGCCACGCGGCCGGCGATGCGCACCGATTCCACACGGTTCGGCTGTCCCGCGCCCACGCCCACGACCTGCCGGTCGCGCGCGAAGACGATGGCGTTTGACCGGACGTGGCGGCACACCGTCCACGCAAATCGCAGATCGGCCCATTCGCGCCCGGTCGGGGTGCGTGCCGTCACGACCTTGAGATCCGCCTCGACGAGGTCGACCGCGTCACGGTCCTGCAGCAGCAGCCCGCCGCGGACGCGCCGCCAATCGGCGCCCGCGCGGGGACCGGCCGGACCGAGCGGTCCGGTTTCAAGGAGGCGCACGGCCTTCTTGCGGCCGAGGGCGGCCGCGGCGTCCTCGTGAAACGCCGGCGCGATCACGGCCTCGAGAAAGGTCTCCCCGATCGCCTCGGCGGCCGTGCCGTCGACGGGCTGGTTGAGCGCCACGATACCGCCGAACGCGGACGTGGGGTCACCGTCTCGCGCGCGGACGTACGCGTCGCGGACGGTGGCGCCCACCGCGGCGCCGCATGGGATCCCGTGTTTGACGACGACGGCGGCGGTGTCCGCGAATTCGCGTACGAGTTCGAGCGCGGCATCCAGATCGTAGATATTATTGTAGGAAAGGTCTTTGCCGGCGATTTGGCGCGCCGTCGTGAGATCCGGGCCCTCGGCCTGCCCGGAGGGTCCCCCGCCCGGGGCGGGCGCGGCATCGCGATAGAACGCCCCCCGCTGGTGCGGGTTCTCACCGTACCGGAGATCCCGCACTTTCTCAAACGCCAGTCTGAAATGCGCTGGAAACGATTCGGCCCCATCGGTCACGGCCGGCGCGGATGCGCCCGGGGCCGTCCCGAGCCAGCCGGCGATCGCACGATCGTAGGCCGTCGTGCGTGCAAAGGCCTCGCGGGCGAGCCGCCGCCGCGTCTCGAGCGTGACCGTGCGCGCGCTTCGAATCTCATCCAGGATCGCCGCGTACTGCGAGGGATCGGAGAGCACGACGACGTCGCGAAAGTTTTTCGCCGCCGCGCGCAGCAGCGCAACACCGCCGATATCGATCTCTTCGATCAGCGTACGCTCGTCCGAGCCGTGCGCGAGCGCGGCCTCGAACGGGTACAGCGTCACCGCCACCAGATCAATCGGCCGGATCCCGCGGCGCTCCAGCTCCGACATGTGCGCCTCGTTCGCACGTACCGCGAGCAGCGCGCCATGCACCGCGGGGTGCAGCGTCTTGACCCGCCCGCCGAGAATTTCCGGGAACCCGGTGACCGTCTCCAGCGGCGTGACCGGGACCCCGGCTTCACGCAGGGCGCCGGCCGTCCCGCCGGTCGAAATGATTTCACAGCCGGAGGCGGCAAGTCCGCGCGCGAGCGCGACGATGCCGGTCTTGTCGGCGACGCTCAGCAGTGCGCGCCGGATCACGAGGGTCTCGGCGACGGCGTCGCAGGGCGCAACGGCACACCGCGCCCGCCGGACGGCGAGCCGGCACCGCCCCGGCCCCCCGCCCCGCCGGGAAGGACGCGCACGCGGTTGCCGTGCACGTGGAGACGGCCCTCCGCAAAGAGACGGACGGCGAGCGGGTAGGCGCGCAGTTCCTCGCGGCGGACGCGCGCCGACAGGGTGGCGGGTGTGTCGCCGTCTTCCACCGGAACGGACGCCTGTACAATGATGGGTCCGGCGTCCGGATCGCGCGTGACGAAATGCACCGTGCACCCGCTGACACGGGCGCCGGACGCCAGCACCGCCTCGTGCACCCGCCCGCCGTACATCCCCTTCCCGCCAAACGCGGGAAGCAGCGCCGGATGGATATTCATGATCCGGCCCGCGAACGCGTCCACGAACCCGGGCGTGAGGATCCGCAGAAAGCCGGCCAGGCACACCAACTCGACGCGCGCGCGGTCCAGCGTGTCGCGCAGCGCGGCTTCGAACGCCGCCCGGTTCGGAAACTCGCGATGGTCCAGCGTGACGGCCGGAATGCCGGCGGTCCGCGCCCGTTCGAGCGCGAACGCACCGGACACGTTGCTGACCACGACCGCGATCTGCGCCGGGACGCCGCCGGCGCCGCACGCGTCGATCAGCGCCTGCAGCACGGTGCCGGTACCCGACACGAGCACCCCGACGCGCAGCGGGCCGGCGCGCTCAGGCATGAATGTCCACGCCGCGCGGCCCGGACACGATCTCGCCGATCACCCACGCGCGCTCGCCCGCCCGTTCCAAGAGCCGCATCGCCGTGTCCGACGAGCCCGGGGGCACGACCAGCACGATGCCCACTCCCATGTTGAACGTGCGGAACATCTCTTCATCGGCGACGCGCCCGCGCCGCTGGATCACGGTGAAGATCGGCGGGACCGGCCAGCGGCCCCGCGCGAGCACCGCGCGGCATCCGTCGGGCAGGATTCGCACGAGGTTGCCGGGCAGCCCCCCGCCGGTAATGTGAGCGATGCCGTGCAGCGGCACCCGCCTGCGGAGCGCGAGCACGGGCCGGGCGTAGGCGCGGTGCGGCCGCAGCAGCGCGTCCCCCACGGTCTCCCCAAGTCCCGGCACCCGGCGGTCCAACGCCCGCCGGATCGCGTCGCGCGGCCCCCGCGGCAGGAGCGCCGCGCGCGCGAGCGTGTATCCGTTCGTGTGCAGACCGTCGCTCGCCAGCCCGACAACGGCGTCCCGCGGCCGGATCTGCGCGCCGGTGATGACCGCGTCCCGTTCGACCGCCCCGACCGTGCAGCCCACGACGTCCAGTTCGCCGCGCGCGTAGACATCCGGCATCTCCGCGGTCTCGCCGCCGAGCAGCGTGATGCCCTGCGCCGCGCACGCGTCGGCGATTCCCTCGATCGCCTCGGAAATGACGGCCGGCTCGAGGCGGGACGAGGCGATGTAGTCGAGCATGAAGAGCGGCGCGGCGCCCTGACACAAGACGTCGTTCGCGCCGTGGGCGACGATGTCGGCGCCGGCCTGCCGCGGCCGCCCGGCCAGCAGCGCGACGTGGGTCTTCGTGCCGACCCCGTCGATGGAACTCACGATCACCGGATCGCGATACCCCGCGAGGCGGAAGAGCCCGCCGAACTCTCCCCCCGTCCCGAGCGCGCCGTCGCCTCGCGTCGCGCGGATGCGGGCCCGCACGCCGGCCAGGATCTCCTCTTTCGCGGCGATGTCGACGCCGGTCTCACGATACGTGAGCGGACGCGGGGCCGCGGCCGGCACGGCCCGCCTACGGCCGCGGCGTCCCGACGGCGGGCCCGCGGTGCGCGGACGGAATTGGCACCGGCGGCTCCGGCGTGCGCGACTCCAGCGCAAAACGCCCCGCGAGCGCCTCCGTCGGCGTCTCGGTCGGGTACGCTCCCGTGAGGCAGGCGAGGCACAGCTTGGGCCGCGGAAGGTCGAGCGCCTCGACCAGTCCGTCGACGCTCAAGTAGCCGAGGCTGTCCGCGTCGATTTCGCGGCGGATCTCCTCCACGGTCAGGCGGGAGGCCACCAACTCGCCGCGGTTGCTCGTGTCGATGCCGTAGAAGCACGCGTGGCGGATCGGCGGCGAGGACACCCGGACGTGCACCTCGCGGGCGCCCACATGCCGCAGCAGCCGCACGATCTGGCGGCTGGTCGTGCCGCGGACGATCGAGTCGTCGACCAGCACGATGCGCCGGCCTTCGACGACCTCGCGGACGGCGTTCAACTTCACCCGCACGCCGAAGTCCCGCATCGCGGGGTCGGGCTGAATGAATGTCCGGCCGATGTACTTGTTCTTGATCAGGCCGACTTCGTGCGGCACGCCGACCGTTTCGGCAAAGCCCATCGCCGCCGATGTGCCGGAGTCCGGCACCGCGATCACGGCGTCCGCCGTGGCCGGATGTTCGCGCGCCAGCACGCGGCCCATGCGCCGGCGCACGTGGTGCACGTTCTGCGACTCGAGCACGCTGTCGGGCCGCGCGAAGTAGATGTACTCGAAGACACACGAGGCGCGCCGGTCGGGCGGCAGCACCTGCACCGTCCGTAGCCCGTCGGGGCCGGCGAGCAGCAATTCGCCCGGGCCCACGTCGCCGGCCGCTTCCGCGCCGATGTGATCGAAGGCGCACGTCTCCGACGCGACGACGACGTCCCGGCCGAGCCGTCCGACGGCCAGCGGGCGAATTCCGTGCGCGTCGCGGAAGGCAAGCAGCGTGCCGCCCACGAGCGCCACGGCGGTGTACGCGCCGAGAATGCGCTCCATGCAGTATGCGACGGCCTCTTCGAGCGACCGGGCCGGGGCCGTCGCGATGAGCTTGGTCATGACCTCGGTGTCGGACGTCGCGTGGAACCGGCAGCCGGCTTCCTCGAGCTCCGCCCGCAGCATCGGGGCGTTGACGAGGTTGCCGTTGTGCGCGAGCGCAAGCGTCCCCCACGGCGTCTCTTCAATGAACGGCTGGGCATTTTCCAGCCGCGCGCCGCCCATTGTGGAATACCGCACGTGGCCGATGCCCACGGCGCCGGGCAATTGGGCGAGACGCTCGGGCGTGAAGACCTGGGCCACGAGGCCCATATCCTTGATCAGGTGCGTCCGCGAGCCGTCCCACGTCGCGATGCCCGCGCTCTCCTGTCCGCGGTGCTGCAGCGCGTAGAGGCCGACGTGGACATAGGGCGCGGCCGCGCCGCGCGTCTGGATGCCGAAGACGCCGCACTCCTCGCGGCGCTTGTCCCACGGTATGCGGCTCATGAGCTGGCTCATGACACCTCCCCGTCCGCGTCCCAGGCCTGCGCGAGTATCCCCACCGGTACGTCGAGCCATGGAGCTGCGTCCGGCGACGTCGAGGCGCCGGACACGTCCGCGGCTCCCACCACGAGGCGGCCGCCGCCCACGGTGCCGATGACCTGCACCGGGACGTCGAACCGCCGCGCGAACTCGAGGAGTTTTGTAATCCCGTCGGGCCGAACCGAGACGACCACGCGGCCGATCGCCTCGCCGAACAGCACCGCGTCGTGCCTCCCGGCGGCGGGCAGCGCGACTCGCGCGCCGATGCGGGACGGCATGCAGCATTCCGCCAGCGCCACCGCGATGCCGCCTTCCGCGCAGTCGTGAGCGGACACGACGAGGCCTTCCGCCACCGCGTCGCGGACGCATCGAATCGTCCGGGCCACCGCCGGCAAATCCGGCGTTGGCAGGCGGCCGGCGACGCGGCCGTGGATCAGTTCCAGGTACTCCGAACCGTCGAGCGCGGGGGTCCCGTCGCCGAACAGCACGATCACGTCGCCCCGGCCGAGCCATCCGGACGCGGCGCGGCGCCGAACATCGGCAACGCGGCCGAGCATCGCGATGACCGGCGTCGGGTAGATCGCGTCGCCCGCCTCGTTGTAGAAGCTCACGTTGCCGCCGACGACGGGCACGTCCAGCGCGTCGCACGCGCGCGCGATGCCGTCGACGGCCTGCGTGAACGTCCAAAAGACGTCCGGGCGCTCGGGACTCGCGAAGTTTAAGCAGTCTGTGACGGCGGCCGGAACGGCGCCGGCGCAGGCGAGGTTTTGCGCGGCCTCGAGGACGGCCAGCATGGCGCCGGTGCAGGGATCGAGATAGCACGCGCGGCCGTTGCCGTCGACCGCCAGCGCCACGCCGCTCGGCGGCGCGTCCTTCAGCCTCAGCACCGCGGCGTCCGCGCCCGGCGGCACGACCGTGTTGGTCTGAATCATGTGATCGTACTGCCGGAACACCCAGCGCGCGCTCCGCGTCCCCGGGCCGCGGAGCAGCGCCAGCAGCGCGTGCGCGGGATCGTGAAGCGGCAGCGCCGACACATCCAGGCGGCGGACTTCGTCGAGATACGCGGGCGGCATGGCCGCGGGCGCGTACGCCGGCGCGTCCGTGAGGTGCCGCGGATCCAGCGACACAATCGTACGCGCGCCGTCGCGCACGCTGAGCACGGGGTCCGCCACGACGCGGCCGATCACGACCGCGGGAAGCTCCCAGCGGCGCGCGACGCGGAGGACCTCCTCTTCCCGTCCGGCCGCCACGACCAGCAGCATCCGCTCCTGGGACTCCGACAGCAGCACTTCTTCGGGGGTCATGCGGTCTTCGCGGCGCGGCACGAGCCGGATGTCCACGTCCATGCCGACGCCGCCGCGCGCGGACATCTCGGACAGCGCGCAGGTGATCCCCGCGGCGCCCATGTCCTGCAGCGCGACGACGGCGCCCGTCGCCAGCGCTTCCAGCGTTGCTTCGATCAGCAACTTGCCGGTGAAGGGATCGCCCATCTGCACCGCGGAGCGGTCCGACGGATTGCCGGACAGTTCGACGGATGCAAACGCGGCGCCCTGCATCCCGTCGCGGCCGGTCCGTGCCCCGAGATAGACGACGGCGTTGCCCGGGCCCGCGGCGCGCGAGGTCGCGATCCGGTCGGCGCGCACGAGCCCAAGGCATGCCACGTTGACCAGCGGGTTCGCACGGTAGCACGGGGCGCAGCGGAGTTCCCCGCCGACCGTCGGCACGCCGATGCTGTTGCCGTACGCCGCGATGCCGGCGATCACACCGCGCGCCTGCGGCGCGGTCGCCGGGTCATCGAGGGGGCCGAACCGCAGCGAGTCGAGCAGCGCGACGGGCCGCGCGCCCATCGCGAGGACGTCGCGGATGATGCCGCCGACGCCGGTCGCCGCGCCGTGGAACGGCGCGACCGCGCTCGGGTGGTTGTGGCTTTCCATCTTGAACACCGCGGCCCATCCGTCGCCGGCATCGACCGCGCCCGCGTTCTCGCCGGGCCCGCGCAGCACACCGGGGCCACGCGTGGGCAGCCGCCGCAGCGCCGCGCGCGAGTGTTTGTAGGCGCAGTGCTCGCTCCACATCACGCCGAACATCCCGAGTTCCGCCGGCGTGGGATCGCGCCGCAGGCGCCGGCACACCTCGGCGTACTCGTCGGGGCGCAGCGCGCCGAGCGGACGCGCCGCGATCCCCTCCAGCGCGGGACCAACAGCCGCCATCGTCAGCGGCCCTCCGCGCGACCGGCCGGGGCCGCGCCGCCGCCGGCGCCCGCGCCGGCGGGCGCCGGGACGACCCCGCGGCCGGCGATCCACCGCGCCAGGGATTCGAAAATCCGCAGTCCGTCCGCGCTGCCGACGATCGCCTCGCTCGCGCGCTCGGGGTGCGGCATCAGGCCGAGCACCGTACCGGAGACGGTCGCGACGCCGGCGATGTTGTCCAGCGCGCCGTTCGGATTGGCGGACTCGGTGGTGTGCCCGGCCGCGTCGCAGTACCGGAACGCGATCTGCCGGTCACGGGTGAGCGCGGCGAGCGTCTCCGCATCCACGTAGTACCGGCCTTCGCCGTGCGCAATCGGCAGGCGAAGGATATCGCCCTCGCGCAGTGCGCACGTAAACGGCGTGTCCGCGCGTTCCACGCGAATCCGCACGTGCTCGCAGCGGAATTCGCCGGGCCGGTTCAGCAGCAGCGCCCCCGGCAGCAGGCGCGTTTCGACGAGGACCTGGAACCCGTTGCAGATGCCGAGCACGGGCCGTCCGGCCGCCGCGTAGCGGCGCACCGCCCGCATCACGGGCGAGGTCGCGGCGATCGCGCCGGCGCGCAGGTAGTCCCCGTACGCGAACCCGCCCGGCAGCACGACCGCGTCGAGCCCGTCGAGTGCGGTCTCCTGGTGCCACACGTAGACCGCCTCGCAGCCGAGAACGTCGCGCACGGCGTGATATGTGTCCGCGTCGCAGTTGCTCCCCGGGAACACGACGATGCCGATCGTCACGGCCGCCTCCCACCAACGCCATACAGCGCGCCGGCACGCGCCGTCCGGACCATCTCAGAGCACCTCGTACCGGAAGTCCTCGATCAGCGGGTTCGCGAGGAAGCCGTCGCACATCGCGCGGACCCGCGCCTCCAGGTCGGGCGTATCCTGCATTTCGATTTCAAAGTACCGGCCCGCCCGCACCGCGCGGACGCCCGCGTGGCCGAGCGCGTCCAGGCCCTTCTGAATCGCCTGCCCCTGGGCGTCCAGCACGCCGGGTTTGAGCGCCACGGTCACCCGCACCGTGCGCACGCCGGCCGCGGTCGCGCCCGCCGCGGCGGCCATCAGTGCGTCACCAGCGTCCGGCCGGTAATGCGCCGGTACACGTCGAGGTAGCGATCGCGCGCCGCCTCGACGATCTCCGGCGGCAGCCCCGGCGCCGGAGGCTGCTTGTTCCACCCGGTGCGCTCGAGGTAATCGCGCACGACCTGCTTATCGTAACTCTCCGTGGAGCCCGTCGCGGCGTACGTGCGGGCATCCCAAAAGCGCGACGAGTCGGGGGTGACGGCCTCGTCGATCAGCACGATGTCGTCGCCCCGCCGGCCGAACTCGAACTTGGTATCGACCAGGATGAAGCCGGCCTGCTCGGCGACCGACGCGGCCTCGCGGTACAGCGCGATGCTCGCCGCCTCGAGGCGCTCGGCGAGCGCACCGCCGAGACGGGCCGCCATCGCGTCGATCGTGATGTTCTCGTCGTGGCCGGCATCGTTTTTGGTCGCCGGCGTGAACATCGGCCGCGGCAGCCGGCTCCCCAGCGTCAGCCCCGCCGGAAGCGCCACGCCGCACGCCCGCCCGGTCTCGCGGTATTCCTTCCAGGCCGAGCCCGCGAGATAACCGCGGACGACGCACTCGAAATCGATCCGCCGGCAGCGTTCCACGAGCATGGTCCGCCCGGCCAGCATATCGCGCTCCGTCCGTGCCTCCACCGGAAATTCCGCCGGATCGATCGTGATGTAGTGGTTGGGCACGATCCCGCGAAGCCGCTCGAACCAGAACGCGGAGAGGCCCGTCAGCACGCGCCCGCGGTCGGGGATGCCGGTCGGCAGCACGCAGTCGAACGCCGACAGCCGGTCCGTCGCCACGATCAAGAGGCGCGTGCCGGCTTCGTAGATGTCGCGGACCTTGCCGCGGGCGACCAGCGGCAGCGCCAGGCGCGTCTCCGTCACCGCGGTGCCTCCGCGGCCGTCGCTTTCCCGCACACCGCCCCGCACCGTACCATCCATCCTCTGTGCCTCCTTCGTCACCGGCCTCTCCCCGCCGGATCCGCGGCGCGGCTGCCGTCGGGCGCCGGGTCCGCGGCGCGGGGTTCGAGCCCCGCGCGCACGAAAATCTCGTCGATGTGCCGCAGCGCCGGCGCGGGATCGAAACACGCGGCGAGTTCCGCGTCGGTGAGCGCGCCCGAGGCGCGAATCAGGTCCCGGAAATTCCCGCCGCCGTCCCACGCCTGCATCGCCGCGGTCTGCACGATCTTGTAGGCCTCGTCCCGGCCCAGCCCCTTGCCGAGCAGCGCCAGCAGGACGCGGTGCGAGAACACGAGGCCGCCGGTCCGCTCCATGTTGGCGCGCATCTGCTCGGGATACACGCGCAGCCCTTCGATCACTCCGGCGAGCCTGCGGGTCATGTACTCGAGCGCGGCCGTGGCGTCCGGCACGACCACGCGTTCCACCGACGAATGGCTGATGTCGCGCTCGCCCCACAGCGCGATGTCCTCGAGCCCGGCGGCGGCGCAGCTCCTCACGACGCGCGCGAGACCCGTGATCTGCTCGCACGCCACGGGGTTGCGCTTGTGGGGCATCGCCGACGACCCGGTCTGGCCCGCGCGGAACGGCTCTTCGACCTCCCGGATCTCGGTGCGCTGCAGCGCGCGAATCTCGGTGGCGATCTTCTCCAGCGTGCCGGCCGTGACCGCGAGGTGCGCGAGATACTCGGCGTGGCGGTCGCGCTGCACCACCTGCGACGAGACGGGATCGGGCCGCAGCCCGAGCCGCTCGCACACGTACGCTTCCACGGCCGGCGGCGTGTGCGCGAATGTGCCGACCTCGCCCGACAGCTTGCCGACGCCGATCACCTCGCGCGCGCGCGAGATCCGCTCGAGCGTCCGGCCGACGTCCGCGTACCACAGCGCGGCCTTGAGGCCGAAGGTGATGGGCTCCGCCTGGATGCCGTGGGTGCGGCCCGCCATGACCGTGCGCTTGTGCGTGCGCGCCAGCACGGCGAGCGCGTGGTGCAGCCGCTCGAGGGCCGCGCGGATCAGGTCCGCGGCGCGCACCATGAGGACCGACTGCGCGGTGTCCACCACGTCGGAAGACCCGAGGCCCCGGTGGAGGTACCGCGCGTCGTCTCCAACCGTCTCGCCGACGACCCGGAGAAACGCCACCACATCGTGCCGCGTGACCTTCTCTTCCAACTCGTCGATCCGCGCGACGCTCGGGACGTGCGCCCGGGCGCGCAGCCGCGGCGGAACGTCGGCCGGAATCTCGCCGAGCCGGGCCTGTGCCTCCGCCGCCAGCAGCTCGATCTCGAGCCACGTCGCGAACTTCGTCTCGGGACTCCACAGCGCGGCCATCTCGGCCGACGTGTAGCGCGGAATCACGGAAAGCCCTCCAGACCGAACACGACGTCTTGGCGCTCCGGGCCCACACCGATCATCGCGATCGGCACGCCCACGATCTCTTCGATCCGGCGCAGGAACGTCCGCGCTTCGATCGGCAGGTCGGTGAGGCGCCGCGCGCCGTGCGTCGGACACCGCCAGCCGGGCAGCTCCTCGTAGATCGGCGCGACCCGCTGCATCGCCGCCGTGTGCGGCACCGTGTGGAGCGTGCGGTCGCCGAGCCGGTAGGCGACGCCGAGCCGCACCGTCTCAAATGTGTCGAAGATGTCGAGCTTCATGACGGCGAGGTGTGTAAAGCCGGCGACCTCGGCGGCAAAGCGCGCCGCGACGCCGTCGAACCACCCGCAGCGCCGCGGCCGGCGGGTGGTGGCCCCGTACTCCGCGCCGAGCTCGCGGATCCGGTCGCCCGTTTCGTCCGTGAGTTCCGTCGGCATCGGACCGGCGCCCACGGCGGTCGTGTACGCCTTCGCGACGCCGAGCACGCGTGTGATCCGCGCCGGCGGAATCCCGGCGCCCGCGCTCGCCCCGCCGGGCAGCGTGGTCGACGACGTCACGAACGGATACAGGCCCCAGTCGAGGTCGCGCATCACGCCGAGCTGGCCTTCGAGGAGGACGGCCCGGTCCGCGCGGAGCGCTTCCTGCACGAGCGGGTGCGTGTCCGTGATGTAGGGCCGCAGCCGCTCGGACCAGCGCGCGCACGCGGCGATGAGGGTGTCGGGGTCGACGGATTCGTGGCGGTAGACGCCGCGCAGGAGGGCGCTTTTCCGCGACGCGATGAACTGCAGTTGCTCCGAGAGGTGCGCCTCTTCCATCAGGTCGCCGAGGCGGACGCCGATGCGCGCCGCCTTGTCGCTGTAGACCGGCCAGATCCCCTGCTTCGTCGTCCCGTGGGGCCGGCCGTCCCGCGCGGCCTCTTCCAGTTCGTCGGTCACGATGTGATGGGGCAGGATGAGGTGGGCCCGCTCGTCGAGCCACAACCGGCCGACGGTCGCGACGCCCGCGCGCTCCACCTCCGCGATCTCCGCGAGCAGCACGTCGGCGTTGACCACGACGCCCGGCCCGATCAGGCACTGCGCGGCCGGATGAAAGATCCCGGACGGCAGCAGGTGCAGCCGGAAGGTGCCGTGCTGATTCTGGATCGTGTGCCCGGCGTTGTTGCCGCCGTTGTAGCGGATGACGATGTCGGCGTGGTTCGCGAGCGTGTCGACGACCTTGCCCTTGCCTTCGTCGCCCCACTGCGCGCCGACGATCGCGGTGACCGGCATCGTCAGCGCGTCTCCGACCGCGGATCGATCTTGTGCGGCAGGCCGGGATCCGGCTTGCGCGGCGCCGGATGCGGGCTTCGCGGGAGCGCCGGCGGAGGCGTCCGCTGCGGCGCGGGCTGCGGGGCCTGGGGAGCCGGGTCGGGCGACTGAGGTGGAACAGGCGGCGTCGCACTCGGCGTCACCGGGGGCTCCGCGCCCGGCACGGTCGGCGCCGATGCCGCCACCGGCCGCGCGAGCGGCGGCGCCATTCCGAGGCCGCCACCGGACCCGACGATGCGCGCGGCCTTTTCCTCGACCTCGCGCGCCAGCCGGTCCTTGTACGCCCGGTAACGATCACGCAACTGGTCGTCCGCGGCGGCGAGAATCTGCACGGCGAGCAGCGCCGCGTTGCGCGCGCCGCCGATCGCGACGGTGGCCACCGGCACCCCGGCCGGCATCTGCACGGTCGCCAGCAGCGCGTCGAGCCCGTTCACGGCCGAGCCCGCGAGCGGCACGCCGATCACAGGCAGCACCGTCTGCGCGGCGGTGGCGCCCGCGAGGTGCGCGGCCCCGCCGGCCGCCGCGATGATGACCCGCACGCCGCGCCCTTCCGCCTCGCGCGCGTACTTCGCCGCCCGGTCGGGGGAGCGGTGCGCGGAGGCCACCGTCATCTCGAAGGGCACACCGAACTCGGCCAGCACCCGGCCCGCTTCCTGCATCACGGGAAGATCGGAGTCGCTGCCCATGAGAATCAGGACGCGCGGTCTCCCGCCGGCGTCGGATGCGGCGGCCGTCATGCCCGTGTCACCTTGCGCAGTGTCTCCCCGGCGCGCACGCCGCCGGCGCCGTCCGCAGTACCGCCGCCGATGTCGCGGCGGAACGTCTTGCCGTCGAAGGTGATCGCGTCGGCCCCGCGGTACGCGCGGGCGCGCGCTTCCGCGGGCGTCGAACCGGTGCCGACGACGTTAAGCACGCGGCCACCCGACACGACGAGCCGTCCGTCACGATACGCCGTGCCAGCATGAAACACGAGCACGCCTGGGAGCGCGGACGCCTCCTCGAGGCCGTCGATCGGCATGCCGGTGCGCGGCTGTTCGGGATAGCCGGCCGCGCACAGCGTCACGCACACTGTGTGGCCGGCGGTCCACGAGGGCGCCCACCGGCCGATCCGCCCCGCGAGCACGGCCTCGGCGGCGTCGCGAAGTCCCGACGCCAAGAGCGGCATCAGCAACTGCGCTTCCGGATCGCCGAAGCGCGCGTTGAACTCGAGCACGCGCGGCCCGTCGGCGGTCAGCATCACGCCGGCGAAGAGCACACCGCGATAGGGCCGCCCTTCCTGGGCCATCGCCCACACCGCGGGCTCGAGGATGCGGTCGACGATGCGACCGATCGCCTCGCCGCCGGTCGCTTCGGCGGGCGCGTATCCACCCATCCCGCCGGTATTGGGACCGCGGTCGCCGTCGAGCAGCCGCTTGTAGTCGCGCGCGGGCAGAAGCGGCGCGACATGCGAGCCGTCGCTCAGGCCGAAGACGCTGACTTCACGGCCCTCGAGCCGGTCTTCGATGACGACGCGGGTGCCGGCGTCGCCGAACCGCCGGCCGGTCATCATTGCCTCAACGGCCTCCGCGGCCTCGCCGGCCGATGACGCGACGACCACACCCTTGCCCGCGGCGAGGCCGTCGGCTTTGACCACCAGAGGGCGGTCCGCCCGGCGCACGTACTCGAGGGCCGCACCGGCGTCGTCGAACGCGCGCGCTTCGGCGGTGGGAATCTCATACCGCCGGCACAGATCTTTCATGAAGATCTTGCTCGACTCAATCGCGGCGGCATCGCGGGTGGGACCTAAGACGCGGAGACCGCGCGCCGCGAACACGTCGGCAAGGCCCGCCGCGAGCGGGGCTTCGGGACCGACGATCGTCAAGTCGACGCCGCGGCGGGTGGCTTCGCCGGCCAGCGCGTCGAAATCCATGGGCGAGCAGGGCAGGCAGGTCGCGACCGAAGCGATGCCAGGATTGCCCGGGGCGCAGAACGATGCGGTGGTCCGGTCTTCCTGAGCAAGGGCCCACGCGAGCGCGTGCTCCCTGCCACCGGATCCGACGACGAGGACGGCCATCCCACCGCTCCACCGCCGCGCATCGTGGCGCGGCGAGTCGGGAATGTTCGGGTTTTGCGGATGCTGCTGCGAAGAAAGCGGCGATTACTTCCGGCATGAATGTATCACATCCGGAAGAATCTGCCAAGCCCGTTCTAAATGTTCGGATTTCTGGCTGCACACGCCTCCCGGAATCCAAGGATACCGTATAATTCAAGCGAAAGATGATGGATATTCTGGGCCGGAGGGTTCGTGACAAAGCCGGTAATCACGGGAATCGGAGCGCTCACCCCGGTCGGCTTGTCGGTTCCCGAGACCTGGGCCGCCCTCGTCGCGGGCCGCAGCGGCGTTGGGCCGGTCACTCGATTCGACGCCTCCCCCTACCCCGTCCGCATCGCCGCGGAAGTGTCCGGCTTCGATCCGGCCCGCGTCATGAGCCGCAAGCAGGCCCGCCGAACCGCGCGATTCGCACAACTCGCCATCGCCGCGTCGCACGAGGCGCTGCTCGACGCGCGCCTCGACGTGGTCCCCGAGAACCGCGACCGCATCGGCGTGGCGATCGCGACCGCGCTCGGCGGCATCGACATGATCGACGTGGAGGCCGCCCATCTATACGGCGGACGCCCGGATCGCGTGACTCCGTTTCTGCTGCCGATGTTGATCGGCAACATGGCGGCATCGGCGGTGACAATCCGGTTCGGCACCCGCGGCCCTTCCAGTACCTCGGTCGGCGCCTGTGCCGCCGGCACGATCGCGCTGATGGAAGCCCGGCGCTGGATCATGAACGGCGACGCGGACTGCGTGCTGGCCGGCGGCACCGACGCGGCGCTGACGCCGGCGGTGTGGGCCGCGCTCTGCTCGCTCGGCGCGCTGAGCCCGCACAACGACGCGCCGCAGCAGGCCAGCCGGCCCTTCGACCGCGACCGTGACGGGTTTGTGTTCGGGGAAGGCGCGGTCGTCTTCGTCGTCGAGCGCGAGGACGCGGCGCGGGCGCGCGAGGCCCGCATCTACGCGGAACTGGCTGGCGCGGCGCTCACGAGCGACGCCTACCACGAGACCGCGCCGCACCCCGACGGAGGCATGGCGGCCGCGGCGATGCGGCTGTGCCTCCGCGATGCGAAGGCGAAACCGGACGAGGTCGATCTCGTCGTGGCCCACGGGACCGGCACCCCGCTCAACGACATCGCGGAGACCGCGGCGATCAAATCGGCCCTCGGCCCGCGTGCCCGCCGCGTCCCCGTGACGGCGCCGAAGAGCATGGTCGGGCATCTCATCGGCGCGGCCGGCGCGCTCGCCGCGATGGTCGGCGTGCTGGCGATCCGGGACGGTGTCATCCCGCCGACGATCAACCTGGACCAGCCGGATCCGGCGTGCGACCTGGACTACGTGCCGGGCGCCGCCCGGCAGGCGCCGGTGCGGCTCGCGCTCGCGAATGCTTTCGGCTTCGGCGGCCAGAACTGCGTCGCGGCCGTGCGGGCGCAGGGGGAGGCCACATAGTGGGGGTCTTCACAGGCGCGCTCGAGGGCAAAGTCGCGCTCGTCACGGGCGCCGGGCGGGGCATCGGGCGCGCCACAGCGCTCCTGTTCGCGGACGCGGGCGCGGACGTCGTCGTGCACTACAACCGCAGCCACGACGCCGCGGAGAAGGTCGCTTCGGCGATCGCCGCGCGCGGGCGGCAGGCCGCGGCGGTCGGCGCCGACCTCGAGAAACCCGACGATATCACCCGGCTCTTCGATGAGACCGCGAAGCGGTTCGGGGCGCTCGACGCCTTCGTCGCGAACCACGCCGCCACCGCCTTCAAATCGACGCTCGACGCCAAGCCGCATCACCTCCAGCGCACGTTCGACCTCATCGTCCGCTCGCTGGTGCTCTGCGCGCAGCGCGCGGTCCCGTTGATGGCGACGCGCGCGGGCGCGATCGTGACGATCGGCGGGCAGGGGACGGTGGAGTGCCTGCCCAACTATGCGATCCTGGCGTCGGCGAAGGGCGCCATGGAGACGTGGACACGCTACCTCGCGTATGAACTGGCCGGCCGCGGGATCACCGCGAACTGCGTGAGCCCCGGCGTCATCGCGACGGACTCCGCGCGCTTCTACGGCGGCGACCGCTACGCGGAGTTCGACCGGCTCGTCTCGGAGTCCACGCCGGCGGGCCGGATGGGCGCGCCGGAGGACGTCGCGGCCGCGATCGTGTTTCTCTGCAGCCCCGCGGCGCGCTTCATCACAGGGCAGACGCTGGTGGTCGACGGCGGCCTCGGACTGGTCGCGGCGCCGTTTGAACAGTTTCGACGCGGAGGGACGCGCACATGAGCAAAGTACTGACCACCGCCGACGTCGTCGCGCGAATTCCGGACGGGGCGCTCGTGGCGATCGGCGGGTCGTCGCTGTCCCGCAAACCCATGGCGCTCGTCCGGGCGCTCGCGCGCAGCGACCGGCGGGACCTGCGGCTCATCGTCAACGTCGGCGGCCCCGAGGTCGACCTCCTGATCGGCACGGGCAAGGTCGCGGAGGTCCTCTACGCGTTCGTCGGCTTCGAGGTGATGGGGCTCGCCCCGCACTTCCGCCGCGCGCGGCAGGACGGGTCCGTGCGCTTTCAGGAATGGTCCGAGTTCACGATCATGGCCGGGCTCGACGCGACGATCAAGCACGTGCCGTTCCTGCCGACCCGGTCGGGGCTCGGCACGGATCTGCTCAAGGTCAATCACGCGTTCAAGACCTTTCAGGACCCGTTCAACGGCGAGACCCTCGTCGCCGTGCCGGCGCTCCGGCCCGACGTGGCGCTGCTGCACGTCAACCTCGCCGACCCGCAGGGCAACGGCGTCGTGCTCGGCGACGGCCACATGGACGCGCTGTGCGCCAAAGCGGCCGCGCAGACGTTTCTCTCGGCCGAGCAGATTCTGCTGCCGGAGCGTTTGCAGACCTACGGCCGCGACGTGCACATCTTCCGCACCGTCGTGACCGGCGTGGTCGAGGCGCGATGGGGCGCGCACTTCACCGGGTGCGCGCCCGACTACCGCGCCGATCTCAACCACGTGCGCGAGTACCTGGCCGCGGCGCGGGACCGGACCTCGTGGTCCGAGTACCTCGAAAAGTACGTGTATGTCGACGAGCGCGAATACACGAATCAACTCGGTGGCGAGCACACGCTCGGCGAGCGGCTGCGGGTCTAGCGGCTCGGCACCAGCGGGATACACGGGAGGGCGGCATGTCGTATACCACCGATGAACTGATCATCACGTGCATGGCTCGAGAACTGCGCGGGGAAGTGCTCGTGAGCTCCGTGACCGCCTTCGGCGCGCTGGCCGCGCACCTCGCCCGCAGCACTCACGCGCCGGAACTGGCCGTGCTGTCGACCCCGGAGTCCGGCATGGACGTCGCCGCGCTGCCGACGCTCACGCTCGGACAGTTCCTCACGGACAACCAGCGCGCCATCCCGCTCACGATGGAAGACATTTTCGACGCCATCTTCACGGACCGGTTCCGCATCTGGATCAACCCGGCGCAGATCGACCAGCAGGGCAGCGTCAACATTTCCTCGATTGGCCCTTGGGAGAAACCCAAGGTCGCCCTCGTCGGCTCGCGCGGCATCCCGGAGGACACGAGCCATCTTTCGCAGGGCCTCTACTATCTCACGCAGCACACGCCGCGCAACGTCGTCGCGAAGGTTGACTTTGTGAGCGGCGCAGGTTGGACCGACGAGCGCCGTAAGACCCTCGGCCCGTCCGGCGCGCCGACGCGGCTCGTCACCGACCTCGGCGTGTTCGGATTCGACGCCGAGGCCGGCATGCTGCCGCGGACGCTGCATCCCGGCGTGACGCCCGAACGGGTCCGCGAGCAGACGGGCTTTCCGGTCGAGATCCCTGCCGGCGTGCGGACGACCGAGCCGCCCACCGACGAGGAGGTCCGGATCATCCGCGCCGCGGATCCGCTCGAAGTCCGGCGGCTCGAGGCGCTGGCCGGACCGGAGTCGGCCGAGAAGTTCGCGGCGATCTACGAGCGCGAGCGGCAGGCCCTGCACGCGGCGTGGCCGCGGCGCCGGCACTAGACGGCCCTGATCCGAGGCGTTCGCGGCGGGGTGACCACGATCGACGATGCCTGAGGCGCCCGGCGGGCCGCTCTCCGGCCGGCGCGCCGCGGTCACCGGCGGAGGTCGCGGCATCGGGCGCGCGACGGCGCTTCGGCTGGCTCAACTCGGCGCCGACGTCGCCGTGATCTCCCGGACCACAACACAGCTCGACGCGGTTGCGCGTGAGATCGAGCACCACGGTGTCCGCGGCCTCGCGGTGCCCGCCGACCTCACGACCTACCCGGCGTGCCGCCGGGCGATCGACACCGTTCAACAGACGCTCGGCGGCCTCGAGATCCTCGTCAACAACGCGGGCTGGACGCTGACCTCGCCGTTTCTCGAAGAGACGGACGCCTACTGGCACCGTGTCGTCGACAGCAACCTCTGGAGTACGATCTACTGCTGCCGCCCCGCGCTCGAGTGGATGGCCGAGCACGGCGGCGGGGTGATCGTCAATGTCGCGAGCGACGCCGGGCGTGTCGGCACGTCCGGCGAGACCGTCTACGCCGCGGCCAAGGGCGGCATCATCGCCTTCACGCGCTCGCTGGCACGCGAGGTGGCATCGCGCCAGGTTCGCGTGAACTGTGTCAGTCCCGGCCCCACCGAGACCGAGGTGCTGGCCGAAAACCGCGGCGATCCGGCCCAGGCCGCCCGGATTGACCGGATGATCCGGCTGATCCCGATGCGGCGCGTCGCGCAGCCCGAGGAAATCGCCGAGGCCGTGGCCTTCTTCTGCGGCGACGGATCGAGGTACATCACGGGGCAGGTGCTGAGCGTCTCCGGCGGCCTGACCATGGTATGACACAGCACGCGCCGGACCGCGGCGACCGGCGTATCCGCGACGGACGCGCGGCCCGCGCCGCGGGCCTCAACGCGGCCGGGCTCCGCATCGCGGTCGACTGCATGGGCGGCGACCGCGCCCCCGCCGAAACCGTCGCAGGCGCCCTCGCCGCGGCGCAGGCGTTGGGCGTCCACGTCCTGCTCATCGGCGTGCCCGACGCCCTCAGAGCCGCGCTGCCGCCCGGCGCCGCCGAAGCGCCGGAGGGACCCCGGACCGCCGAGATCGTCCCCAGCGGCCCCGCGGTCCCGGAGGGCGCTCCGCCGCTCGCCTCGCTGCGCGCGCTGCCGAACGCATCCATGACAATCGCGATGCGGCAGGTGCGCGAAGGCCGCGCCGACGCCGCGGTCAGCGCTGCGAGCACGGGGCCCACGCTTCTCGCGGCGGTGCGCGAACTCGGCATGCTCGAAGGCGTGCGGCGCGCGTCCGTCGGCCGTTCCATTGTCGGCCTGCACCCGAAAACATTCCTGATCGATTTGGGGCCCACGATGGACTGCGAAGCGCAGCACCTGCTCGAGTTCGCCGTGATTGGGACGACCTACATGCGAGTGTTCGAGGGAATCCGCGAGCCGTCGGTCGCGCTGCTGAGCAACGGCCGCGAGCCCGGCAAAGGCAACCGCGTCGTCAAGCAGGCCGCGCAGCTGCTGGCGCGGAGCGGGCTCAACTACACGGGCCTCGTCGAGGGCCACCACTTCGTCGCCGGCGAGGCCAACGTCGTCGTGTGCGACGGCTTCATCGGCAACGCCGTCCTCAAGACTATCGAAGGCCTCGGCCGCGAGATCGCGCGCTGGCTGACCGCCGAGCTGGCCGGTGATGTGCCGGCGCGGCGGCTCGAGGCCGTCACGACCCGCCTCATCGAACTGACCAATCCGATCGACCTCCACGGAAGTCTGCCGCTCCTCGGCGTGCGCGGCAACGTCGTCATGGCGCACGGCGCCTCCGACCGCCACGCGATTCAGGCCGCGATCGGCCAAGCCGTGCAGGCCGTCAGAGCGCGGTTCGTGGACACGTTGCAGACAGCGCTCGCGGACACGCGGGCGCGGTTGGCCACGACGACTCCGGCAGTGTAGCCGGCCGCCGAACGGTTCGTCGGGCGCCAATAAAAAATGGGGAGGCCGAGCGGCCTCCCCATTCAAACACTGCGCGTTGGCGGTACTGGGCGCTGCCGCCGCCGCTACCAGCGCTTCCCGACCGTGAAGATCGGCCCGGACCACTGGTCCGAACACGGGCAGTTCGCGGCGAGCGATCCCCAGCTCCGGTTGACCCAGCGGTAGCCTCCCTCGGCCAGCCACCCCGTGCCCCAGTTGTACTGGATCGTCAGGCTGGAATCGGTCGCGCTGCCGCTGGCGCTCGTAAAGACGCCGTTGTTGTTGAAGGTGCTGGTGTCGGACGGATACCACGCAACGCTGACGTTGACGGATACCGGCGTGGCCGGAATCGGTATCGCCGCATCCCCGCCGACCCGGAACCCGTTGCTCGTCAAAGTTTGCGTGAGCCCGCCGAACGTCGTCGAAAATTGGATGCCGCCGTATCCCACAAAGCCGCGGATGGTGGCCGCGGAGAGCTGCCACGCGTAGAACGCGTCGGCGCTCCAAAGCGAGTCCGTGCCCGACGTCGCGCCGGCGAAGAGGGCGCCGGACCAGCCGCTCTCACTGGCGATGTCGCCCTTGAGATGAAGACCCCAATTTGCCGCGCCCGTATAACGGTAATCCAACCCGATGAATGCCGCCGAGTGGCTGCCGGTGCCGTTGGTCGCCGTGGCCGTCCAGGTAGTCGGCCAGAGGTCCAGTTTCAATTCCTGAATGGCGGCCGGCGCGGGACTCGGCCACAGCGCCAGACCGGAGGCCAGGATGACGAGGATTGCGATCGCACGGAGCCTACGCACCACGCTGATCACCTCCGCGTTGATTTGTCCGAGATTCCTGCGAAGATTGACTGATGCGGCAGACTGACGGTGACGTTCACACCCCTATTGGATGCCCGAGAGCGGCAAGAAATAGACGCGGAGTTGAACGGCACAATACTGTGCGGACATTGTGCGCGGCGGGCCGCGCGGGAGCGCACCCGCGGCCTGACGATCTCTCGGCAGCCGCTCCGATAGCCGCTCCGATCAAAACGGAGAGGGAGGCCCATGGGGCCTCCCTCTCGCTTACGTGGACGCCGTGCGAACGGCCGCCGCGGCTACATCGGCGGCGTGGGTGGCATCGCCGGTTCCTTCTCTTCCTCCGGCTTCTCCACCACTAGCACCTCGGTCGTCAGCACCATCGAGCCGACGCTCGCGGCGTTCTGGAGCGCCGAGCGCGTCACCTTGCACGGATCGACGATGCCGGCCTTGAACATGTCGGTGTACTCACCGCTCAGGACGTTGAATCCGTGGCCCGCCTTCTGGCCCTTCACCTTCTCGACGACAATCGAGCCCTCGTGGCCGGCGTTGCGCGCGAGCTGCCGTAGCGGTTCCTCGAGCGCCCGGCGAACGATCTGGTAGCCGATCGACTCGTCCCCGTTGCGCTCCAGCTTCTCGAGCGCGGCGAGCGCGCCAATGAGCGCCGTGCCGCCGCCCGGCACGATCCCCTCTTCCACCGCCGCCCGCGCCGTGGACAGCGCGTCCTCCACGCGGTGCTTCTTCTCCTTGAGCTCGGTCTCGCTGGCCGCGCCGACCTTGATCACGCCGACGCCGCCCACCATCTTGCCGAGCCGTTCCTGCAGCTTCTCGCGATCGTAGTCGCTCTCGGTCTCTTCGATCTGCCGGCGCAGTTCGCCGATGCGCTTCTGGATCTCGGCCTGCTTGCCCGCGCCTCCGACGACGATCGTCTCTTCCTTGCCGATCTTGATTTGGCGCGCGCGGCCGAGCTGCTGCAGTTCAACGGACTCCAGCTTGAGGCCCAGTTCGTCGGTGATGACCTGGCCGCCGGTGAGGATCGCGATGTCCTGCAGCATCGCCTTGCGGCGGTCGCCGAACGCCGGCGCCTTCACCGCCACGGCCTGCAGCGTGCCGCGGAGCTTGTTGACAACGAGCGTGGCGAGCGCCTCACCCTCGACATCCTCGGCGATGACGACAAGCGGCCGGTTGACCTGCACGATCCGCTCGAGGGCCGGCAGGAGGTCCTTGACGGCGCTGATCTTCTTGTCCGTGATGAGGATGTAGGGATCCTCGAGGATGGCTTCCATCTTCTCGGCGTCGGTGACCATGTACGGCGAGATGTAGCCCTTGTCGAACTGCATCCCTTCCACGGTCTCCACGGTCGTCTCGATGCCCTTCGACTCCTCGACCGTGATGACGCCGTCCTTGCCGACCTTCTCCATCGCGTCGGCGATCAACTGTCCGATCGTCTCGTCATGCGCCGAGATGCTCGCGACCTGCGCGATCGCCGCCTTCGTCTCGACCGGCTTCGCGATCTTCTTTAGTTCCTCGACCGCGGCGTCCACCGCCCGGTCGATGCCCCGCTTGAGCGCCATGGGGTTCGCGCCGGCCGCCACATTCCTGAGGCCTTCGCGGATGATCGCCTGCGCCAGCACCGTCGCCGTCGTCGTGCCGTCACCCGCGACGTCGTTCGTCTTGGTGGCGACCTCTCGGACCAACTGCGCGCCGGCGTTCTCGAAGGGATCCGACAGCTCGATCTCCTTCGCGACCGTCACGCCGTCGTGGGTGATCGTCGGCGAGCCGAACTTCTTTTCCAGGACCACGTTGCGGCCCTTGGGGCCGAGCGTGATCTTGACGACGTCGGCGAGCCGGTTCACCCCGCGCTCGAGCGCCCGCCGCGCCTCCTCGTTGTACAGCAGCATCTTGGATGGCATGGGCTCCCCTTCTGCGCGCCGCTACGCGCGCGCCTTGGCCTTCTCGCGCGTCACCATCGCCAGCACGTCGCTCTCGCGCAGGATCAGGTAGTCCTCGTCTTCCATCTTGAATTCCGTGCCGGAGTACTTCTGGAACACGACCCGATCGCCGACCTTGACCTCCATCGGCACGCGCTCGCCCTTCTCGTTGCGGCCGCCCGGTCCGACCGCGAGGACCTCGGCCTCCTGCGGCTTCTCCTTGGCGGTGTCGGGCAGCACGATCCCGCCCTTGGTGCGCTCGAGTTCCTCGACGACCTTCACGACAATGCGATCCCCAAGCGGCTTGAGGTTCATTGACTCTCTCCCTCCCTGGAGGTTTCGGTGGACTTAGCACTCCATCGAAACGAGTGCTAACCACCACTCAAACTATAAGGAAACGGCACGATACCATCAATACCGAATCTGGCGGAAAAGTGCCACTCAGCTTACTCAACCGTCATAAATCGCCAAATATCTCATTATTGCTATAGATTTGGACCAGCAGTTCAGGCTACGCCTTCAAGACACCTGCCTTGTCTCCGGCATGGCCGCCGTCAGGTCGAGGTCGGCGTAGGCACCGAGGTAGAGACTCGAGCGCTCGCCGCGGCGCAGTCGGTAGGCACCCGCGACCGCGATCATGCCGGCGTTGTCGGTACAGAGGGCGAGCGGCGGGATGTGCAGCGGCAAACCAAGCGCGTGGGCGGCCTGGCCCATCCGCGTGCGGAGCAGCACGTTGGCGGCGACCCCGCCCGCCACGACGATCGACTTGGCCCCGTGACGCTGCGCCGCACGCCTCGTTTTGTCGGCGAGCACGCGGGTCACCGCATCCTGGAAGGCCGCGGCGATATCCTCCCGGGAGCCGGTGCGCCGTTCCACGGCCCGCAACACCGCCGTCTTCAGACCGCTAAAGGAAAAATCGAACGTGGCCTCATCGGGAAAGGGCAGCGGCAGCGGCGCCGCGTCCGGACGCCCGGCCCGGGCCGCCTGCTCGATGGCCGGGCCGCCGGGGTAGCCGAGACCGAGTGCGCGCGCGGCCTTGTCAAACGCCTCCCCCGCCGCGTCGTCACGCGTCCGCCCCAGCATCTCGTAGACGCCGTGATCACGCATGAGCAATAGATCGCTGTGGGCGCCGGAGACGATAAGCACCACCGCCGGCAGCACGGGTGCCGGCGCGTCGAGAAAATTGGCATAGATGTGGCCTTCGAGGTGATTCACGCCGATGAAGGGCCGGCCGAGCGCGAGCGCCAGGCTCTTCGCGGCCGCGACGCCGACCGTGAGCGCGCCCACCAGTCCGGGACCGCACGTCACCGCGATCGCGTCCACCGCGGTGAAGGATGTCGTGGCGCGGTCGAGGGCTTCGTCGATGACCGGACCGAGGCGCTCGAGGTGGCGCCGCGACGCCAGCTCCGGAACGACGCCGCCGTAGCGCGCGTGCAGGTCGACTTGAGACGCGACGACACTCGAACGCAGCGCCGCGGCACCCGCGGATGACGGCCAATCGAGCACCGCGGACGCCGTTTCGTCGCAGGATGTTTCGATGCCGAGGATGCGCACGCTCTGGGCGATCCGTGTGGCGGCCGGCCGCCGGCTCACCGGCCGGACTTTACGCGCCGGGCCGGGTGGAGCGTCCGGTGTCCCCTTCGAGGCTGCTGCGGTTGCGCTCGAACCGTTCCTGAAACGCCGGCTCGTACACGTTGCCGGTCCACATGACGATCGCGTCCTCGCGATTGTCGCTGTAATAGCCCTTGCGGACGCCGATGTCCTTGAACCCGTACTTGCGGTACAAGGCCTGCGCCCCGCCGTTGGTCCGCCGCACCTCGAGGGTGATCCACCGCGCGCCGCGGCGCATCGCTTCCGCGATGAGCGCGACGAGCAGCCGCTCGCCGAGTCGCCGCCGGCGGCAGTCGGGCGCGACCGCGATCGTCGTCACGTGCGCCTCATCGAGAATGATCCACATCCCGGTGTAGCCCACCACGGCGTCCATATCGCGGGCGACGAGGTAGCACGCCAGCCGATTGTCGCGCAGTTCCCGCAGATACGCGTCGCGCGGCCAGGGCGAGGGAAAGGATTGGTGCTCGATTTCCAAGACGCGCGGCACATCCTCTTCACGCATCGGCCCAATGGTAATCCGGTCGTTCGCGATGACCATGGTCAATCCTCGCTTCCCGGCCGTGTTGGGGTTTCCTGCCACGGCCGCACCGCCAGGCGGCGTCCGTAGATCGGCAGAAGACCCGACGCATCATCGCGGAGTCCGCGCAGGAGACGTGGCCGAGCGAGCAGGCCCGCCGTCTCCGCGCGCGGATACGCATCCGGACGTTCGATCACGACCGGGATCCCCGCCGCGGCCAACGCCGCCATGAGCGCACCGCCGTGGCGGGCGAGCCCGTCGCCGGCCACGACGAGGGGACGCTGCGGGGCCCGCTCCGCGTCTAGCGCGGTCCGCATCTCCGCGACGACCACCTCAGGCGCCGCCACCACCGGAGGCACAAGACACCGCGGCTCCGGTACGGACGCGTTCGACGCCGGCGGCCGGGCGCCGCCGTCGAGATCCGCGGCCCGCGGTCCGAGCCGGTACAGGGCGGCCGCAACTTCTCCCCGGTGCGCATCGAGCAGCGGCAGGACGAGTCCCGCGCTCCCGGCGGCGCACGCCAGCGTCTCCAGCGTTCCCACGCCCAGCACCGGCACGCCGCGCGCGCGGCCCCACGCGGCCGCCGTCGCGATGCCGATCCGCAGTCCGGTGAATCCGCCGGGTCCGCGGCCGACCGCCACCGCCTCCACGCTGTCGGCGCCGGCCGCCACGTCGCGCAACAGGCCCTCGATCGCGCCCGCGACCCATTCGAGATGCCGCATCGGCGCGCGCACCGCCCGCGACGCGAGGACGCCGCCCGCGTCGAGCAGCGCCACCGACGCGATCGGGCTGGCGGTCTCTATCGCGAGGACACGCACGCGGCGAGACCGTCCAGAATCCTGCGCGAGCGCTCGCCCCCGGCGGAGACGCGGATGATGCGCGCGGTCTCCTCGGTCCCGAAGGCCAGGTCCACCGCCAGGTGATCGGGGGGAAGCATCGCCGCCGCGGTGGGGGCCCACTCGATCGCGGTGATCCCGTCTCCTTCCATTATTTCCTCGAGGCCGAGCGTCTCGACATCCGCGGGACCGATCCGGTAGAGGTCGACGTGGTAGAGCGGCAGCGGACCGGGATAGTGGTGGACGAGGACAAACGTCGGACTTCGCACATACCCCCCGGCGCCGAGCCCGCGCGCGAGGCCCTGCACGAAGCACGTCTTGCCGGCCCCGAGCGGCCCCGACAGCGCCGCGACTTCCCCGCGGGCCTGCTGGGCGCGCAGGACACGGCCCAGGCACTCGCCGAGCGCGCGCGTGTCGTCCGCGCTGCTCGTGCGAACCTCCAGCGCGCCGGAGCGCGGGTGGGCCGGGTTACCCGGGGCCGCTGGGCGCCCCGTCGCCGCCGGCCCGCCGCAGGAACGGCGTGATCAGGTCGATCGGCAGCGGAAAGATCGTCGTCGAATTCTGCTCCGAGGCGACCTCCGTGAGGGCCTGCAGATAGCGCAGTTGGAGCGCCACCGGTTGCGTCGAGATCTTCGCTGCCGCCTGGACGAGTTTTTCCGCGGCCTGGTACTCCCCTTCCGCGTTGATGATCTTGGCCCGCCGCTCGCGCTCGACCTCCGCCTGCCGGGCCATCGACCGCTTCATGCCCTCGGGCAAAATGACGTCGCGCACCTCGACGAGCGTGACCTTGATGCCCCACGGCTCGGTCGCCTCGTCGATAACCTGCTGCAGCTGGTCATTAATCTTCTGGCGCTGCGCCAGCAGGTCGTCGAGTTCGTGCTGGCCGATCGCGCTCCGCAGCGACGTCTGCGCGACGAGATAGGTCGCACGGCTGAAGTTCTCGACCTTGACGATGGCGTCTTCGGGATTGACGACCCGGAAGTACACGACGGCGTCGACCGTCACGGGCACGTTGTCGCGGGTCATCATCTCCTGGCGCGGAATGTCAAGGGTCACGACCCGCAGGTCGATCTTGAGCATCCGGTCGACGATCGGGATCAGGATGATCACGCCGGGACCCCGGGCCCCCATCAGCCGGCCGAGGCGGAAGACGATCCCGCGCTCGTACTCCCGCGCGATCTTGACGATCGATCCGATCAACGAGAGCCCCACGAGAATGACGGCCACGAGGACCGGCGCGAGCAACGCCGTCATCGCGTCACCTCCTCCTTGCGCACGACGAGGTGCAGGCCCTTGATCTGCACGACGCGGACGCGCTGCCCCACCGGGATGGCGCCGTCTTCCGACTCCGCGCTCCACAGCTCCCCTTCCACGAAGACCGTGCCGGAGGGCGCGAGATCGGTGCGCGCCACGCCGACGGCGCCGAGCAGCGCTTCACGGCCCGTATACACCCTGCGGTGCTGCGCCCGGATGCCGGCGCCGACGGCGAACGCGAAGAACGCGGCCGTGAGCGCGCCCATCGTGAGAATGAGCGTGAGCGAAATCCGGAGGAACGGCGCCTGGCGCTCGGTCAGCATGAGCGCGCCCAGGATGAACGCCGCGAGCCCGCCGGCCGTGAGGATGCCGTGGCTCGGGACCTTGATGTCCGCGATGAACAGGATGAGCGCAAATCCGATCAGCAGGAGACCGGCGATGTTCACCTCGATGACCGCGAACGATGCGAGCGCGAGGATCAGCGCGAGCCCGCCGATCACGCCCGGGAACACCGATCCCGGGTTGCTGAGTTCGAAAATGATCCCGTAGATCGCCATCGTCATCAGCACGAACCCGATGTTCGGGTCGCCGAGCAGCAGGAGGAGCCGCTCTGTCACGTCCATCGGGATCTCGACGAGCCGCGCGCCGCGGGTGTGCAGCGCGCGCCGTCCGGCGCCCGTCTCGACCTGGCGGCCGTCGACGGCCGCCAGCATGGCCGGCGGGTTCGCCGCGATGAGATCGATGACGTGGAGCCGGAGCGCGTCCTGGTCGGTGATGGACACGCTCTCGCGGACGGCGCGTTCCGCCCAATCAGCGTTGCGGCCCCGGCGGGCGGCGAAGCCCCGGATCTCCGCCACCGCGTCGTTCGTCACCTTCGCGATCATCGTCTTGTCTTCAGTGGTCGTGCCCCCACCCGGGGCCACGTTCACGGGATGCGCCGCCCCAAGATGGGTCGTCGGCGCCATCGCCGCCACGTTGGCGGCGTAGGTGATGAAGACGCCGGCCGACGCCGCGCGGGCGCCGCTCGGCCAGACGTAGACGATCGACGGGATGGGCGAGGCCAGCAGCGCCTTGGCGATCTGGTCCATCGATGTCATGAGACCGCCCGGGGTGTCCATCTCGATGACGAGGGCCTCGGCGCCATCGGCCGAGGCCTGGCGAAGGCCGCGCAGCACGTACCGCGCCGTCGCCGGCCCCACAATGCCGTCGAGTTGGACGACGTCGACAGCCGCGACGGTCCGCTTATCCGACGGCATGGCCGGCGCCGCGGCGCCCCACGCCGCCCGCAGCGCGCCTGTTCCGGCCGCGAGGCCGGCGGCCGGCGGCAGCGCGAGCAGCACCGCGAGGGCGAGGCGGACGCCCGCGCGCATGACGCGATCACGCCGGCAGCGTGTCATTGGGGTGCTGTTCTCCGCGAGTGAAAAGGGTCCTGTACCGTGCGGCGGCGCGTGCGGAGCGCGCGCCCGCTCGGCACCTACATGAGCGAACGCGCCATCACCAGTCCGGCGATGGTGATCGTAAATGCCTGCTCCGCGTCCTTGGCTTTGAAGGCCGTCGCCCGGGGGCTGACCCGCGTCATTCCGGGAATCAACATGCACACATCAGCCATGGAACTGACCATCCAATCGATCTCGAGCGTCACCGGCTTCGGAACCGTGAAGGGCTTGAGGTCGCGCGCGCGCCGGAGCGCCTTGGCCGCGCCCTCTTTGATGCGCCGGCGCGCCTCGACCGGCTGGAACGACCTTGCCGCCAGCCGGCCGATCGGCTGCTTGACCGCGACGGGCTCGACGTGCGGGAGGAACCTTTTGACCTGTGCCACCGCCGTCGCATCGCCGGTCACCAACGCGACGGGGACTTTGAAGTGCCCGGCCAGCGCGGCGTTCAGGCCCGCCTCCCCGACCACGAGGTTCCCTAATTTGATCTGACGGACACACGCGCCGCTGTACGAGTGGTCGAGGATCGCGTCCTGCGTCCCGGCCGCGGCATGGTAGCCCGTGAAGAAGACGGCGTCGAACGTCGGGTCGATGCCCTGCATCATGCTGTACGGCTTGGGCCGGCCGCTCAGCAGCTGCGCCTGCGGGTGCAGTTCCTCGATCAACAGGTTGCGCATGGTGGCGTGCGAGTCGTTCACGACGATTTCCTTGGCGCCGGCTTCGAGGGCTCCCAGGATCGACGCGTTCACCTCTTCGGTCATGAGCCGGCGAAACCGCGTGTAATCGGGCCGGCCTTCCCGGCACTGATCGGCATCGGTGACGCCGGCCGTGCCTTCCATATCCGCGGAAATGAAAACCTTCATGCGCTCCCCCCTCGTTGCGCCGCGCCGTTCGGGCACACGGCGATTACGTGCCGCGCGCGGAGAGTTCCTCTGTTGACCCTCCGGCGGGCACGCCGCGAAGCCGCCGGCGCTCGGTGCGGGCTGGGCTAGACCGGTGTGGGTTCCTGCAGGCGGACCAGAGAGCGGATCGCGCCGACGGTCTCGCCGCGGGTATTCACGACGACCGGTTCCGCGTGCGGGGCCAGCGCCGAGATCTCGGACGACCCGACAACGCCCAACTGCCGCAGTACTTCGATGAGAATGGGGCCCATCGCCCGCGCGTTCCCGTCCTCGATCTTCACCGCGATGCCGAACCCGCGGCTGCGCAGCGCCACCCCAAAGCCGCCCTCGGCGCCGCCTTTACAGAACAGCCGGTCGCCCAGGACCTCCATCAGGGAAGTCGCGAGCCGGCCGGTCCCCGACACCATCACGGGGTGGGCTGCCATGGCGTCCCCGATCCGCCGGATCGCGGCGGCGCGCGGCGCGGCCAGGCCGCGGGGATCCGCGAGACGGCCGAAGGCGCGGGCCAGACCGCCGACCGTCGAATAAAACGTCGGAACGCCGCAGCCGTCCGTCGCGACGGCCAGCGGCGCTCCATCGCCGCAGAATTCGGCCATCACACCGGCGATGCGCTGTTGCAGCGGATGAGCGGCCTCGAGGTACGTGCCGGTCGGCCACCCGTAGAGCCGGCATGACGCGAGCATGCCGGCGTGCTTGCCGGAGCAGTTGTTGTGAATCGGCTCGGGGCTCCGGCCCTCGCGCGCCAGCGCCGCCGCGGTCGCCGGGTCATGCGGCGCGTGCGGCCCGCAGCGCAGCGCAGACGGGTCGAGACCGATCTTGGTCAGGATCGACGCGACGGCCTCGAGATGCACGGGCTCGGCCGCGTGCGACGCGCAGATGACCGCGAGTTCCGCCTCGGTGAGACCGAACTTGTCCACACCGCCGCCCTCGACCAACGGCAGCGCCTGCAGCGGCTTGCAGGCCGACCGGAGATACAGCGCAAGCGTCTGATCACCGGCGAGGTAGCGCAGCCGCCCGTCGCGATCGGCGACCGCCACGGTCCCGCGGTGCACCGACTCGACGCGGCCGCCGCGTTCGACCGCGGCCAGCGGGACAACGGCGGCCTGAGCGGCCGGGGACGCCGTCACAGGGCCCGCGATCCCCGAGACTTCTCCGCGGTCCGGCGAGTCTTCCGAGCGGGCGTTCCCACCGGCGCGCGCCGGGCGGCCCGCACCAGGTCGGCGAACAGCCGGCGGTGGGCCGGGGCGCTCTGCCACATCCGCTCGGGATGCCACTGGACCCCGAGCACCCACCGGCAGTCCGGCGCTTCCACCGCTTCGATGAGCGGCGTGGACTCCGATTCCGCCGTGCGGGCCGTCACGACGAGGCCGGGGGCGACCCTGTCGATCGCCTGATGATGGAACGTGTTGACGCCGAGCCGATCGGTCCCCGCGATCTCGTGAAGACGGCTGTCCGGGGCCACCGCCACCTCATGGACCGTCGCATCGAGCGGGGTATCGGGTTGCGATTTGCGCTGCTGGTGGCTCCACGACTGGCGGCCGGTGCGCCGCACGTCGATATCCTGAATCAGCGTTCCGCCGAGCGCCACGTTGAGCACCTGGACGCCGCGGCAGATCGCCAGCACCGGTAGATCGCGCCGCACGGCTTCTCGCACGAGCGGCAGTTCGAGCGCATCGCGTTCGGTGTCGATTTCGACGTCGCTTCCGGGGTCGGCGTCCTGGCCGTACTCCTTCGGATCGACGTCGAGGCCGCCCGTGAGCACGAGGCCGTCCACGCGGTTGAGCACCTCCACGCCGGTGCCGGGCAGGATGGGCAACGCCGAGCCTCCGGCGTCCTCCACCGCCTCGACATAGGCCTGGAACGCCTTTTGTTCGGTGTCCTTACGGGTGGCGCCGACGATGCCGATTCGGGGACGATGTTCGGTCACGAAATCACTCCTTCGTTTGCCGTCCCGGCCTCTCCAACAAGACTCATCCTATAGCGACCGGCGGATCGGCGCAAGAACGCTCACATCCTGCCCACAAGCGTCGGTGACCGATTGCCCTCGCGCCGTCGTTGTAGTACTGGGTCTGGCCGATGCGACGCTGGTGCGCGTGGCCGAGCGGGACGCCGTCCGGCAAGTCTTCACGTTGGACCGGCGAGATTTCGAAGTGTACCGGATCGGCCGCCGCGAAACCTTCACGATCATTCCATAGTACCCGGCGGCGTTAGTCGTTAACCCGCTCGAACCGCAGCCGCGCCAGCGATGCCGCGACCTGGCGTGCCGCAGGGTGCGCCTCGTCCCAGCGGACCGCACGAAACCGAACCGGATCCCCGCGCCGTGCCTGAGCCACCAATCGGAGATCGGCCCGTATCACCGCGGCAATTTTGGGGTAGCCGCCCGTGGTGGGACCGTCGGCCATGATGACGATCGTCTGGCCGCCCGAAGGCACCTGAATCGCCCCGGGCAGCAGGCCGTCCGACAGGAGTTCGGCGCGAGTTCGATGCTCAAGCCGGGGTCCCTCCAGCCGGTAACCGACGCGGTCGGCCTGTATCCCCGGCGAGTACGCCTGCTCGAGGAGCGTTGATACCGCTGCTTCGGTGAAGTAACTCTCCTGGGGTCCGAGCACGATCCGCGCCGTGCAGGCGCCCCCGACCTGCGGCCGGAATTCGGCCGGGAGCCGCAGCAGCGTCCCCGCGGCGTGGTGGCCGCAGGCGAGGCGATCACCGTCCGCGAGCCGGCGGCCTCCGTACCCGCCGAGGGACGCGCGCACATAAGTTGAACGGCTGCCGAGCGCGAGGGGAACGTCGATTCCCCCATGGACGCCGATGTATGCCCACTGCCCCGCCCGCGGCGGGCCAAACTCCAGCACGTCCCCTTCCCGCATCGAGATGGCGGTCCATCCCGGCACCGGCCGTCCATTCAGAAGCGGCGAGAGATCGGCGCCGGTGATCGCGACGGCGGTTCGACGCGCCGCGACGAGGCGCGGCCCGGGTGCGGTGCACTCGAGTGCCGCCGCGTCCTGCGCATTCCCCAGAAGCATGTTGGCGATCCGCAGCGATACAGCGTCCATCGCCCCGCCCTGCGGCAGACCGAACCTCCGGTAGCCGGGCCGGCCGAAGTCTTGAACGGTGGTCCAGAGGCCTGCGCGTTCGACGATCAGGCCGGGTGCCGGCGGCACGGGGGTGACGGGCGGTCCCTCGTCCGCCGGCGCCTGCCGCTCATACTCCCGCTCGCTGATCGCCGTGAAGCGCACGCGGTCCCCGGCGTCCAACAGAAACGGCGACTCCCGGCCCGGATCGTAGATCCGCAGCGGCGTCCGGCCGATCAACCGCCATCCGCCCGGACTCGGCACCGGGTACACCCCGGTCTGCTGGCCGGCGAGCGCCACCGTCCGCTGCGGCACGTGCGTGCGCGGCGACGGCAGGCGCGGCACGCGGAGGACTTCCGGAAGCGTCCCCATGTACGGAAACCCGGGGCTGAAGCCCAGCATGTACACCCGGTATTCCTGTCCGGTGTGCGCCGCGATCACGGCCCGCTCCGCAAGCCCGACTTCGGCCGCGAGCGGCGCGAGGTCCGGGCCGTGCACGCCCCCGTACACGACGGGCAGTTTGACCAGGCGGCCGGCGGGCAGTGAGTCGGGATCGGCGCGGGGCACCGCGGCCAGCACGGCCGCGCGAACGGCCGCGGCCGTGGTGCGCAGCGGATCGAAGACGACGAGGAGCGACCGGTACGTGGGCAAGGTCTCCACGATCCCGGGAGGGTGATCGGCCTCCAGCACCCGCCGCAGCGCCAGCACCGCGGCGTTCGCCGCGTCGGAGATTTCGTCGCCGCCGAATTCCGCGACGACGCCGCCGTCCCCGAGCGGCCGCAGCTGTGGCGCGGTTACGGCCACCTCATCCCGGCCGTGGCTGCGGCATCCTCAGCGGACGGCCGGCGGCGCCGCTTTCGGATACGACCCCAGGACGCGCAGCATCGTTGTGTGCCGCCGCAGGTCGTCGAGCGCCGCGCGCATCGCGTCGTCGTCGGCGTGGCCTTCGACGTCCGCGTAGAACACGTACTCCCACGGACGCTGCCGGCCCGGCCGCGACTCGATCTTGTTCAGGTTGATGCCGCGCGTCGCGAGCGCGCCGAGCGCCTGATACAGCGTGCCGGGCCGGTTGTCGACGACAAACACGATCGACGTCTTGCTCCGCGGACCGCGCGGGGCGGGCCGGCGATCGAGGACGAGGAACCGCGTGTAGTTGTTGGGGTTGGTTTCGATGCCCTCCGCAAGGACCGCGAGGTGATAGATCTTGGCGGCGCGGGGCGGCGCGATCGCGGCCGTGCCCTCGAGCCGCTGCTCGGCCAGCATCCGGGCGCTGCCGGCCGTGTCGCCGTACGCGACCGGCTCGATCCCGTGACGGCGGAGAAAGGCGTCGCACTGGGCGAGCGCCTGGGGATGCGAGTAGGCACGCCGGATCGAGGCAAGCGGCTGTCCGGGAAGCGCGAGCAGGTTGAACCGAACGCGCAGATCGTATTCGCCGATGATGACCAACTCGTGCCGGAGCAGGAGGTCGTAGGTCTCGTTGATGCTGCCGGCCTGGGAGTTTTCGACCGGCACCACGGCGCGGTCGGCCCGGCCGGAGACCGCGGTCTCGAAGGTCTGGACCAGGTCACGGCACGGGACCGGCTCGGCCTCCTCGCCGAAGACCCTGAAGACCGCCTCTTCGCTGTTAGCGCCCGGCTCGCCCTGATACGCGACGCGCACGACGGCTGCTCCCTTCCGCCGCGGCGGAGAGGTCCCACGCGGCGATGAGCGTCCGGACCGAGCGGACTGCGCCCCCGGCGGTGTACACGCGGGGGACGCGCGGCGCGACACGGACCAGCAGTTCCCACGGGATGGTCTGCGCCGCCGCCGCCACTTCCTCGACCGGCACGGCCGGTCCCCACAATTCGACCTCGTCGCCCTTGCGCACCTCGCCGTCGCCGGCATCCACCGTGAGCTGGTCCATGCTGATCCGGCCCGCGAGCGGAACGCGGCGGCCGCCGCGTCGCGCGGCCAGCGCCACCGTGGCCGAGGGCCAGGCGAGACGCGGGTAGCCGTCCGCGTATCCGAGCGGCACGGTCGCGATCGTCGTCTCGCGCGGCGTCCTGTATTCGCGGCCGTAGCCGACGGTCGTGCCCGGGGGCACGCGCTTCACCTGTACCACTCGGGCGCACAACCGCATGACCGGCCGGAGCGGAACGCGCGCGGCGAGGTGGGGCGCCGGAAGGATCCCGTAGGCGGCGATGCCGCAGCGCACGAGGTCGAAGTGCGATTCCGGCAGCGCGAGCGTCGCGGCGCTGTTCGCCGCGTGACGGAGCACACGGGAGAGCCCCGCCGCCCGCAGGCCCCGCATGACGTCGGCGAACATCGTCAGCTGGCCGCGCACCGGCGTGAGGTCGGGCGCGTCCGCGTCGGGAAAGTGCGTGAAGCAGCCTTCCAGGGTCGCGGCGGGAAGTGCCGCGATGGCCCCGGCCAGCGCCGGCGCCGCATCCGGCGTGCAGCCCGCGCGCCCCATCCCGGTATCCACCTTGAGGTGCAGGCGCGCTGTGCGGCGCTGCAGCGCCGCGGCCTCGCTCAGCGCGCGGGCGCTTTCTAGATCCGCGACGGCCGCCGCGATGTCGTGGGCGACGATCCGGCCGGCTTCCTCCGGCGTGGTGAGATCGAGCAAGATCACGGGATCGCGCAGGCCGGCGCGCCGGAGTTCTTCCGCCTCATCGACCGTCGCGACACCAAAGCCCCACGCTCCCGCATCGGCCGCCGCGCGGGCGACTTCCACCGCGCCGTGGCCGTACGCGTTGGCCTTGACGACCACGCACAAACGCGCCGGCGGCGCGAGCACGCCCTGGAGGGCGCGGACGTTGTGCCGCAGCGCGTCGAGATCGATCTCCGCCCATCCCGCGCGCAGCGCCTCAGGCGACATGCGTGATCCCGTCATCGACCGATCCCGCGCGGACGCGCGCGAGTGCCTGGGGCACCGCGTCGGCCACCTCGTGCGCCAGGAGGCCGAGTTCACCCGGCGCCGCGAGGTCGCCCGCCAGCCCGTGCAGATACGCGGCGCACACCGCGGCCTCCCAGGCCGGCAGGCGCTGCCCGAGGCAGGCGGCCACGACGCCGGTCAGCACATCCCCCGTCCCGCCCGTGGCCATCGCGCCGTTACCGTTCGGCACAATGCCGGTCCGTCCGTCCGGCGCGGCCACGACCGTGCGCGCGCCCTTCAAGACCGTCACCGCGCGCAGCGATGCCGCCGCCGAGCGCGCCGCCGCGACCCGGTCGCGCTGAATGTCCGCGATCGACGACCCAGTGAGGCGCGCCAGTTCGCCCGGATGGGGTGTAATGACCACCGGGCCGGGCGCGTCTCGCAGGGGCGCGGGGTCGCTGGCGAGCGCGTTGAGGGCGTCGGCGTCGGCGACGATCGGACCCGACAAGGACGCCAGCAGGCGCCGCACTGCTTTGACGACGTCGGGGTGCGTGGTCAGTCCCGGCCCCATCGCGACCACCGCCGGATGCCGGCCGTCGCCCGCGGCGGCGACCGCTTCGCGAATCACGCCTTCGGCCGCGGCGGCGAGCGTGCCCGCGTCCGTCTCCGGCAGCGGCAGCGTCATCGCCTCGGGCAGCGAGGTGGTCGGAACGGTCACGAGCGATTGAGGCATCGCCACGGTGACGAGGCCCGCCCCGCCGCGAATGGCCCCGCGCGCCGCCAGCACGGCGGCGCCGGTGAATCCGCGTGCGCCCGCAACGATGAACACATGGCCGTGTGTGCCCTTGTGGCTGTCCGGATGGCGCCGCGGGAACGTGCGGTTGACCCATGCGGCGTCAATGAACTCGGCGCGAATCGGCGCCGCGGCCACCACCGCCGGGGGCACACCGATGTCCGCCACGAAGAGGCGCCCTGCGCAGGCCGCGGCCGGGTACTGGACGAGCCCGAGTTTGGGCAGGCCCATCGTCACGGTCGCCGTCGCCTGGATCACCGGCGGGTCGGCACGGCCCGTGGCGGCATCAGCCCCGGACGGGACATCGACCGCGAGGATCGGCATCCCCGACCGGTTGGCGGCCTCGATCAATGCGGCCGGCACGCCGCGGGCGGGCCCGCGAAAGCCGGTCCCGAAGAGCGCATCGACGATGAGATCGCAGTCGCGCAGCGCCGCGTCAAGGTCCGCCGGCGGCAGACCGGCGGCGTCGAGGACCGGAATGTGCCGTTCGCGGACGGCGGCGAGATGGGCCGCGGGCCCGCCGCCGAGGTCCGCGGCGGGCCCGGCGAGTATCACCGTGACCCGCGCGTCCCCCACAAGGTCGCGCGCCGCCACAAGCCCGTCCCCGCCGTTGTTGCCCTTGCCGGCCAGCACCATGACGCGCCGGCCGCCGCGGCCTTCCAGCAGCCGTCGCGCCACGTGGGCCGTGCACGCCCCCGCGCGCTCCATCAGCGCCGCCACGGTGACGCCGTGCTCCTCGGCGGCCCGTTCGAGCAGCGCCATTTCCTCCGGCGTCGGCAGTTTCAAGCGGGCGGAGTCACTCCGCGACGGCGTGCGCGACGGCGAGATCCCGGGTGTGCGAGATCGACACAAACCATGCCCGGACGCCGAGCCTGGCCGCGGCGCGGGCGGCCCGTCCGCTCAGGCGCACCATGGGCCGGCCGTGCGGATCCCCCTGGATTTCGATCTCCCGCCACGCCATCCGGTTCCACCCGAGCCCGAGCGCCTTCATCACCGCTTCCTTGGCGGCGAAGCGGCCGGCGAGCCGTTCCGCGAAGACCCGCGACGTCCCCGCGTGCCGCCGCTCGCCGGGCGTGAACACGCGCGACAGAAAACCGTCGCCCCAACGGACCGTGGCGCGGCGGATGCGGGCCACTTCGATAATGTCGACGCCGATGCCGCGAATGATCGCGCCGCGCATCCTCCGGCCGCCGCTTCCCTTAGGCGGGACTAGGCGGGGCGTTGTTCCGCCTCGTCAACCAACATCACCGGGATGCCGTCCCGAATCGGATAGCGCCGGCCGCAGGTGTCGCATACGAGCCGGTCGCCGTCCTGCCGGATCGGCGTCTTGCAGACGGGGCACGCCAAAATGTCGAGCAGTTCCTTGTCGATGGCCACCATCGCCACGGCTCCTTCCCGTCCGCTCAGTCCGTCCTCCGGCCGAACCATTCGACCGTGCGGCGAAGCCCCTCCTCCAGCGAGACGCGCGCCTGCCAGCCGAGGACGCTCCGAATGCGGCTCACATCCAGAAATATCCGGTACACCTCGCCGGGAATCGCGGGTCCGTGCGCGGGTTCGTCCGCGGCACCGGTGAGCGCCCGCAGCTGCGCGGCGATCTCGTTCACCGACGTGCCCTCTCCGGACCCGACGTGCATCGGCTCCCGAATCTCGCGGCCGAGGACTTTGAGATTGGCGTCGGCGACGTCGCCCACGTAGACGAAATCTCTGACCTGGGTGCCGTCGCCGAAGATCACCGGCCGGCGGCGCGCGAGCATCGCTTCGGTGAAAATCGCCACGACGCCGGCCTCCGTGGACGGATCCTGGCGGGGGCCGTACACGTTGCCGTACCGGAGCACCGTCGTGTTGAGCCCGTGCATCCGCCGGAAGTAGCCCATGTAGTGTTCGCCGAGGTATTTGTGCAGCCCGTACGGGGAGGTCGGCAGCACGGGAGCGTCCTCCCGCACCGGGACGGACTCCGGTTCGCCGTACAGGGCGCCCGCGGTGGACGAGAAAATCACCTGGCGCACGCCGTGCCGGACGGCCAAATCCAGGACCCGGAGCGTCCCGAGCACGTTCGTGCGGGCATCCGAGACGGGATCAACCAACGAACGGCGGACGTTGGCCTGGGCCGCGTGGTGGGAGACGGCATCGGGCCGCTCCTGCTCGAACACCGCCCCCAGCGACTCATCCGCGATGTCCACCCGGTGACAGCGCACCCCCGGGGGCGTGCGGTCGGCGCCGCTCACAATATCCACCACAGCGACTTCGTGTCCCGCGGCGCGGTACGCATCGGCCACGTGCGAGCCGACGAAACCGGCGCCGCCGGTGACGAGTATCTTCACGCGGCGGCCCGCGGACCCGGCCGAAGGTCCGGACTCACTCCACCGTCACGCTCTTCGCGAGGTTCCGGGGTTGATCGACGTCGTTCCCCCGCAGGCGCGCCACGTGGTAGGCGAAGAGTTGGAGCGGAATCACGCTCAGCACGGGCGCGAGCAGCGGATCCGTCGCCGGGATCTCGAGGAGCGTGTCGACGTGCGGCCGCACCGCGTCCGCGGTCACGGCCGTGGCCACCCCGACGACTTCGGCGCCGCGCGCCCGCACCTGCTGAATGTTGTTGACGATTTTGTCCACGAGCGCCGGCTGCGTGGCCAGCGCCACGACGAGCACACCGGGCACGACAAGCGCCAGCGTCCCGTGCTTGAGCTCGCCTCCCGCGAGTGCCTCCGAGTGAATGTAGCTGATCTCCTTGAATTTGAGGGATCCCTCCATCGCGACGGGAAAGTCGAAGCCCCGGCCGACGAAGAACGCGTCCTCCACTGTGTGCAGCCGCTCCGCGAGCCGGACGATCTCCGGCTCGAGGCGCAGCACCGCCTGCGACTGCGACGGCAGCGCGCGCAGCCCGCGGATGAGCGACGTGACGGCGGGCGCCGGCAGGGTACCGCGCGCCTGCCCGAAGGCTCCCGCGAACATCGCGAGCGCCGCCAACTGCGTGACGTACGCCTTCGTCGAGCACACCGCGATTTCCGGCCCCGCGCGGGTGTACAGGACGTCCGACGCCTCGCGGGCGAGCGTGCTGCCCACGACGTTCGCGACGGCGACCGTGCGCGCCCCCCGCGCCCGCGCCTCCCGGGCCGCCGCGATGGTGTCGGCCGTCTCGCCAGATTGACTGATCGCGAGCGCGATCGTCCGCGGCCCTGCCAGCGGATTGCGGTACCGGAACTCGCTGGCGAGATCGGCTTCCGCGGGCACGCGGGCAAGCTGCTCGATGAGCAGCCGCCCCACGAGCCCGGCGTGGTAGGCCGTGCCGCAGGCGATGAGCCACACCTTGTCGATCTCGCGCGCGGCCTCGGGCGTCCACCGCACGCCGTCGAGGGACATGCGCGCGTCGTCGGGCAGCCGCCCCATCATCGTTTCCTGCAGCACGCGCGGCTGCTCGTGGATCTCTTTCAGCATGAAATGCGCGTACCCGCCCTTTTCGGCGGCGGCGGCATCCCAGGTGATGCGCATCGGCTCGCGCCTGACGGGGCCGCCGCCGATCCGTGACAGGCGCGCCTCGTAGCGGGTAATCACGGCGATCTCGCCGTCCTCGACGATCACGACGTCCCGCGTGTATGGGAGCAGCGCCGTCGCGTCCGAGGCGAGCACCATCTCGCCCCGGCCCAGGCCGATGACGAGGGGGCTGATCATCCGGACGGCGACGATCTTGTCGGGCTCATCGGCGGCCAGCACGACGAGCGCGTACGCGCCCGTCGCCTGCGAGACGGCCCGCTCGACCGCGGCCGGGAGATCGCCCTGATAGGCCTCCTCGATCAGATGCGCGAGGACTTCGGTGTCGGTGTCGGACTTGAAGGTGTGGCCGCGCGCCACCAGCGCCGACCGCAGTTCGAGGAAGTTCTCGATGATCCCGTTGTGAATGACGACGATCCGCCCGCGGCAGTCCGCGTGCGGATGCGCGTTGTCGTCCGAGGGATGCCCGTGCGTCGCCCACCGGGTATGCCCGATGCCGACGAACCCGTGCACCGGCGAACGGTCGATCAAATCGGCGAGGCGCCCGATCTTGCCCGCGGTCTTGCGGATCTCGATGCCCGCGCCGTTCATGACGGCGAGCCCCGCGGAGTCGTAGCCCCGATACTCGAGCCGCCGCAACCCGTCCATGAGGACCGGCACCGCGGGCCGGTCTCCGATGTACCCCATGATCCCGCACATACACGCCTCCACGGTCCCGGCGGGGCCGGTGCAGGCCGACACGCACGGGACGGCACTCCCGCACAATGTATGCCCAGCGGCCCTTTGGGACAGGATTTCGGCGGCGGCGGGTTTGCCCCGCGGGCTCGGTGGCACGGAGGCGGGCGCCCCGCGTACCACCCGCTGCCTGCGACCTGCGTCCTGAACGCCTTTTGTCCCCGGAGTCGCCTCCGGGTTTTGGCAGCGTCCATGAGGTCCGGACCAGACCTAGGGTCACCCGCCGAATAGGAGGGCGGCGATGCGTCGTCCGCCGCGCTGCGCCTCCGCTGTTCGAGATCCCCTACCTCGTCAACTCACCGTTCGCGATGCAGTAACACGGCAAGTTCCGGCGCTTGCGGAACCGTGTGTGCCCCGTCACCTCCCGAGATCCGGCACCGGCAGGCCGCGAGACGTCCACCGCTCTGCCGAGTCCGCTTGTCACATTTTATATCCACTTATGTCCAGGCCTGCCCGGTATCTTACCGCCGGGACCCATCTGAGTATAAGGCATTCGGGCCCGTTCTAGGTCCCCTGCCGCTCCTTCGGCCGCGTCACGACCGTCCCGCCCAAACGCCGTGCCACGAGGTCCGCGAGTTCGCGCGCCAACGAATCTGCCTGGCCGGCCTCTTCACACTCCGTCATCACGCGCACGAGCGGCTCTGTGCCGGACGCCCGCACGAGCACCCGGCCGCGTTCTCCGAGGTGTTTCTCCGCGTGGGCGACCGCGGCCAGAATCTCCGGATCATCCACCCAGCGGTCGGGCGCCGGCACGCGCACATTCAGCAGGACCTGCGGGTACCGGTGGAACCGCGACGCCAATTCGTCCAGTCCGCGGCCGCTTTCGAGGATCACGTTCGCGATCTGCACGGCGGTGAGCATGCCGTCGCCGGTCGTCGCGTGGTCGAGGAAGATGACGTGCCCGCTCTGCTCGCCGCCGACGGCGATGCCGGTCTCGAGCATGCGTTCGAGCACGTAGCGGTCGCCCACGCGCACGCGGTCGAGGCGGATGCCGGCGCGGCGCAGGACGACTTCAAGCCCCAGATTCGTCATCACGGTCGCGACGATGGCGCGGTGCGGCAGCGTTCCCTGGGCGTCGCGGTGCAGCGCCGCGATGCCCATGATCGCATCCCCATCGACCACGCGGCCGCGCCGGTCCGCGGCGATGACGCGGTCCCCGTCCCCGTCGTGCGCGAAGCCGAGATCCGCGCCGGCGCGGACGACCGCGTCCGCGACTACCTCGGGGTGCGTGGAGCCGCAACCGGCGTTGATGTTGGTCCCGTCCGGCTCCGCGTGAATCGGGATCACCGTGGCCCCGAGGTCGCGCCACAGCCGCGGCGCGACGGCGCTCGTCGCGCCGTTCGCGCAGTCCACCACGATGCGCCAGCCGCCAAACCGCCCGCGCGCGAGCCCGGTGAGAAACGCAAGATACTGCTCCGCGGCGTCGGGGACGTCGGTGATCCGCCCGACGGCCGCGCCGGACGGCCGCGCGAGGCCCGCGGCGGTCTCGATGAGCCGCTCGATCTCGTCTTCGACGGCATCGGGAAGCTTGAAGCCGGTCGGCGCGAAGAACTTGATCCCGTTGTCCTCGACGGGATTGTGCGACGCCGAGATGACGACGCCCGCATCCACGTTGAGCCGGCGTGTAAGCAGCGCCACGCCCGGCGTGGGCAGTACCCCCAGGCGGACGGCATCGGCGCCGGCCGAGCAGAGCCCGGCCGCGAATTGCGCTTCGAGCAGGTCCCCCGAGATCCGGGGATCGCGCCCGATCGCGACGCGCCCGCGGCGCTGCGGCGCCAGCACGTGCACGGCCGCGCGGGCGACACGGTCTACAAGTTCGGTCGACAGGTCCGCGTTCGCGACGCCGCGGATGCCGTCGGTGCCGAAGAGGCGTCCCACCGTCAGGACGCCGTCAAGATCACGAGCACCTGCGTCGGGCGGAGATTCAGCACGCGTACGCCCTGCGGCAACTGCGCCTGCGGCGTGACTTGGTACCGGCCGGCCCCGCGGCCGCCGGCGTCGACGACGATGCGGATGGACGCCGGAGTCAGGCGCGCGACCACGTTGGTCGGGCCCTCCACCTGGACGTCGATCGACGACGGCACGACGCGCGGCCGCACGCCGCGCCGCAAGCCGACGACCTGCACCGGGACGCTGCGGAAGATCGTGCTGAGCGAGCCGCCGCCGAGCTTGACGGACACGGTGACGCGCGAGACGGACGCGGAGGCGCCGGACGGGATCTGCAGCGGCACCTGCTGCCGGAGGTCCCCTTTGGCGGCGCGGAGGTCGACCGGCGCCGTCGACACCGCGGTTACGCCCTGCAGCAGCAGGCTCGGACCCTGCAGCGTGACGGTCGCGGGATCGGTCGAGATGGCGGTCACGGCCAGGGGCGCGGGCGGCGCACCGGCGATGGCGGGCACCACCGGCACGACCTTCGCGATCACGCTCTCCTTCACGGTGAGCTGCGCCGTGACGATCGGCGGATCAATGGTGGGCCCGCGCACCTCCTGGTCGTTCGCGTCCAAGAGACGCACCTGAAGCGACGTCGCGGCCTGTTGCGGGAGGTTGCTCGTGTCCACGGTGACGATCGCGTGGCGGATCTCGTCGATCTGCGTCGCGGCGCCGGTGACCGTCACGAACGCCGGGGTGACGCGGGGCGGCCCCAAGTTGACGCCCTGCGGCAGGTTGCCGATCAGGCTGATCTCGACGGGGAAGCGGCGCGTCGCCACCGTGTCGAGCACGACCAGCACTTCTTCCGGTGTCTGGGCGACCGCGCGCACCTCGGGCGGGGTCGTCAGCACGACCTGGACGCGGTGTTCGCCGGGCCGCTGTCCGGCCAGGTCGATCGACGCGTCCACCTGCGCCGGGCTCAACTGCCCGAACACGGCCGTTCGCGACCCCGAGAGACGGACGCGCACGGTCGGGGGCGGCGCCTGCACCAGGACCTCGTTCGGACTCAGCCCGCGGACGTGCAGATCGACCGTGAGCGCCCGCTCGACGAGCGGGTTCTGGGCCGTCGCCACGTAGTACCACGCGACGGTCGCGACGCCGAGCGAGAGCAGAATGTAGAGGAGACGCTCGCGCGGGTTCATGTCTCCCGCCGGCGCCAGGATCCCGGGATCCGAAGCGGCATCCATCCCGGGACGCGAATGGGCATCCGCATCGCGGGGACGTGGACGCGCAGACTGCGGCCGGTAACGGTCTGAATGCCCGCAAGCGAGAGCAGCCGCACCTTCAACTCCTCTTCGCTGAGCGCGCGATCCAGGTGCCCCTCCGCCGCGAGCGAGATCGTTCCGGTCTCCTCGGACACCACGACAGCGACCGCGTCCGTCAGTTCGGACAGGCCGATCGCGGCGCGGTGCCGCGTCCCGAGCGGGCGGATGATGCCGGGCCGCTCGCTGAGCGGCAGGAGGCACCCGGCGGCGACGAGCCGGTTGCCGCGGATGATGGCGGCGCCGTCGTGCAGCGGTGTGTTCGGAAAGAAGACGGTGATGAGCAGCTGCACCGACACCGTCGCGTCGACGCGGATCCCGGTCTCGATGAAGTCTTCGAGGCCGGTGCGCCGCTCGAGCACGATCAACGCGCCGATTTTCCGTGAGCCGAGGATGCGGGCGGCGCGGGCGATGTCGTTGATCAGCCGGATCGCCGCCTCCCGGTCGAGCCCGTGCGGCGCGAAGCCGACGAGCGAGACGCTGCCGCGGCCCCACTGTTCCAGCATCCGCCGCAGTTCCGGCTGAAAGAGCACGAGGAGCGCGATCGGCACGACCAGCCCGATATAACTCAGGATCCAGTGCAGCGTGTACAGGCCGAACCGCACGCTCGCGACGTACGCGAGGAAGAGCAGGCCGAGGCCCGTCACGAGCTGCACCGCCCGGGTGCCCCGAATGAGCATGAGGATCTGATAGACAACGAAGGCGACGACGACGATATCGACGAGGTCCCAGATTCTAAGCGGGAACGGCCAGGCCACGTGCCACCTCGAGCGGGAAGACCCCCCTACAGGATCGCCGCGAGCAGGGCCTTCTGGGTATGGAGCCGGTTCTCCGCCTCGTCAAACGCAACGCAGCGCGCCCCGTCCATGACCTCGTCGGTAATTTCCTCGCCGCGGTGTGCGGGCAGACAGTGCGACACCACCGCCTCGCGGGGCGCCCGGGCGAGGAGCGCCGCGTTGACCTGATACGGAGCGAACGCCCGCCGGCGCGCGACCGCTTCCTGTTCCTGCCCCATGCTGGTCCACACGTCGGTGAGGATGAGATCCGCCGCCGCGACGGCCTTCTGCGGATCGTCCGTCACTTCGATCGTCCCATGGCTCTGCGCGGCGTCCGCCCGCGCCCGCGCGATGCTGTCGGCGTCGAGCCCGTAGGCCTGCGGCGCGGCCATCGTGAGCGAGAGGCCGAGCTTGCCGGACGCGAACGCGAGCGACCGGAGGACGTTGTTCCCGTCGCCGATCCAGGCGATCCGCACATCGCTGAGGCGCCCAAAGCGCTCGCGGATGGTCAGCAGCGTCGCGAGCGTCTGGCACGGATGCTCCCAGCCCGACAGCGCGTTGATGACGGGGATGCGGGCGCCGCGGGCCAGTTCCAAGATGGTGTCGTGCGTGAACGTCCGCGCCGCGATCGCATCCACCCACCGCTCGAGGTTCTTGGCGACATCCCACGGCGACTCGCGGCTGCCCATCTCGATCTCGCGCGGACCGAGAAAGACGCCGTGCCCGCCGAGTTGGAGCATTCCGGTCTGGAACGTGACGTGGGTGCGCAGCGACGGTTTTTCGAAGACGAGGGCCAGCACCTTGCCGGCCAGCAGCGGCGGACGGTCGCCCGCCCGGGATCGTCTCTTCATGTCCAGCGCCGACTCGATCAGCGCCCGGAGTTCGTCCGCGGTGAGATCCAGTACCGCCGTGTAGTCGCGTCCGCGAAGGTCCATCGCCGTACCATGGTTCGCGCCCGGCAGCCCGGCCCCTCGTCGACGCGCGCGCGGGCGGCGCGTCCGCGATTCGAGACGCCGTGCGGCCCCCGCGCGGGCCGGCGTCCGGCGCATGCTACAGGACCCGGCGGGCTCCCATGTAGTGTGTCAGATAATACGGCGCGTCGAGCCGGTCGACGACGACCCGCTGCGCGGTCGCCGCCGGGTGGACGAATTGCCCGCCGCCGACGTAGATGCCGACGTGGGACGCGCCGCGGCCGTCGGTATTGAAGAAGACGAGGTCGCCGACGGCGAGGTCCGCTCGCTCAACCGCGACGCCGGCCGTCCACTGCTCGTAGGATGTGCGGGGCAGGTTCGCCACGTAGGGCGAGTAGACCGCGTACACGAGGCCGGAGCAGTCGACGCCGGATGAGGTCGTTCCGCCCCAGTGATACGGAACGCCCAGATAGCCGAGGGCCGTCTCGCGCACGCGCGCCCGCAGAGCCGTGCGGGCGGCCGCCGCGGCGTGCGGAGCCGGCTCATGGCGCGTGCGAACGCCGGCCGGAACTGCGGGATCCTGCACCGCGGGAGCGAGCGCAAGCACCGCGTCCTCGCGGCGCGATCCCGTGAAGCCCGGCGCTTCCCGGAACGGCGTATCGGGGACCGCGGATGGCCGTGGCGCGGGATCCGCCGAGAGGGCCAGACGGGCGTCCGGTGCCGCCGCGGCCGCTCTCAGCGCGACCGGTCTCAGCACGGCGGACGCGGCGACGGCGGGCCGCAGGGCGGCGGCCGTTGCCGGCGGCGCCCAGGTCTGCGGCAGTACGATAACTTGTCCCACGCGAATCGCCGGCGAGCGAAGACCGTTCACCGCCTCGATGGCCCCCACCGTCGTGCCGTGCCTCAGCGCGAGGCGATAGAGCGTATCGCCCGGCCGGACGATGTAGGACGCGCCGCGGAGGGCCGAAGCCGGCCGCGAGTCGCGCGGAGAATGCGCGGTGTATGGAAGACCTGCCGTCGTCGCGCCGGCGGTCGGAGCCCGCCGCGCGGCGACCGCGGGAACGGCGTCGGGAATGATCAGCACCTGGCCCGGGCGGAGCCGCGAGGGGTCGTGAATGCCATTGATTTGCTCGAGGAGGGGGAGCGGCACATGGAACCGACGGGCTATGCTGAAGAGCGTGTCGTAAGGCATTACTGTGTACCGGCTCGCCGCGACGGCCGGTTCGGCTACGGCCAACGCGAGAAATAACGCAGCGACGATAAATGCGACGACGGGCACGCTCCCCTCCTCGGCATTCCCTCCGGACGGTTTGTGTATGCCCGTCCCGACGGCGCTTCAGACCGGTGCCGCGCGCCAATTATGAACCCCCCGCCGCGGACGGCCACCCGCGCCGGTCGTCCGAAAACAGTTACGCCGGCCCCGTGGGGGACCGGCGTACGTCCGCGCGATGCGCGGGAGATGCCCTTATCGCTTCGAGTACTGGAAGCCCTTGCGCGCCCGCTTGTGGCCGTACTTCTTCCGTTCCTTCTGCCGCGGATCGCGCGTGAGCAATCCGGCCTTGCGCATCGCCGAGCGCAGTTCGGGATCGATGGTGACAAGCGCCCGCGCGATACCGAGTCGGATCGCGCCGGCCTGGCCGGCCACACCTCCGCCCGTCACGGTGGCAATGACGTCGAAGCGGCCTTCGGCATTGGCGACGGCGAGCGGCTGGCGGACCGTGATCAGCAGCGGGCCCTTCGGCAAGTGCTGCTCCACCGGCCGCTCGTTGACCGTAATCGTGCCGGTGCCGGGTACGAGCCGCACCCTGGCCTGCGATGCTTTCCGTCCGCCGGAGGCCACGATGCTTGGGCTTGCCTGACTCATCACGCGTCACGTCCCTTCGTTGCGCGGCCGAACGCGAGCGGCTGCGGCTGCTGACCGGCGTGCCGGTGAGCGTCGCCGCGGTAGACCCGCAGCTTGCGCAGACACTCGCGGCCGAGCACGTTCTTCGGCAGCATGCCCCGCACCGCTTCCCGAATCACGTACTCCGGGCGCCGCTGCAGCATCTTGCCCGCGGCAGTGGCGCGAAGCCCGCCCGGGTAGCCGGAATGCCGGTAGTACATCTTCTGTTCCGCCTTGCGGCCGGTAAGCCGGATCTTGTCGGCGTTGACGACGACCACGTAGTCGCCGGTCGCAGACGGCGTGTACGTCGGCCGGTTCTTGCCCTTAAGCACCGCGGCGACCTGGCTCGCGAGCCGGCCGAGCACCTGGCCCTTGGCGTCGACCAGAAACCACTTCGCCGGCACCCCGGCGATCACCACGTCAGTGCGCATTCATGCCTCCCTGAACAACAACGCAGGGGTTCATTATACGGGGCCCGGGACTCATGCGTCAACGTGGGGAATTTACGGGGCCGCCTTGTGTCTACGCATCGAAGAGCGGTCGGAGGTCAAGAACAAATCCTGGAAGCTCCGGATCAAGTGCAACAGTCTTGGGATCGGTGAACAGCTGCGGCTCTCGTGCAGGCCGGTACACTTCGACGGTCCGGCTCTCCGGATCAATCAACACGCCGACGCGGGCACCATTGTCGAGATAGGTACGGAGTTTGGCACGCAGCTCCGCCGCCCGGTTGCTCGGTGATGCGAGCTCAAAGACCGCGTCCGGGCACAGCGGGACCCAACCGCGGCGCTGTTCGGCCGTGAGTCTGTTGTAGAGCTCGCTTTGCACCCATGAAGCATCCGGCATGAAACGCGAGCCGTCCGGCAAGATGAACATGGTGGAAGGACTGAACGTGACACCGCGGCCTTCGCGTTCCGCCCACGGGAAGAGCTGCCCATTGAGCTGCGCTTCGTGTCGCCCGGATTCACCGCCGGTTGGCGTCACGATCATCTCTCCCCGGGCATCACGCTCAAACTGGTAACCCGGGTTGAGTCGCGCCAACTCCAGCAGCTCCTCATCTGTGATGGGCCGTGTCATCGTTAGAATGATGGCCACAAAACAGCACCTCCAATTGCTTTGCGTACCAAACGGAACAGGAATGCAGGTACCTCATTGCTCAGGATACCAGAGACGCGGAAACAAAGCCGCGCGCTGTGCCTCGTGTCGAAGGCGGGCTTCAATATCCCCAAGCCGGCCTGCGTCAAGACATTTGGACATGTATACATAATCACATATATATGCTCAAAACGCCATGGGACGGAAAGCCGACGCCGCCAGGAGGATGTGGTGCGCAGCCGCCAGGCTGTTGACGGGATTGCGCTACAATGTCCGGCCAATCATGCAGGACGTGTGGCCGTGTACGACCGCTCCAGCGTGAACGAAGCCATCTCCCGGAGGTGCTCGACGGTCGGCCGGCCGAACCTACGCTCCACCATCTCGAGGTAGCGCGGGCTGGAGAAGTAGACTTGGAACGCGCGGTCGCGAAACCGAAGAACCTCTAGCCCAGAGATGTGCTTCGTCGGCAGCGGCAGCGTGTCGCGGGCGTGCTGCGAGTACCCCGACCAGGACGCGGGGAGCGACCAGCCGTTCTGGAGCGCGGTATTGTACAGCGGGGAGCCGGGGTAGGCCATTGCCGAGTACATGTTAGCGAACTCGCAGTTGAGGTCGAGCGCCATGTCGAGGGTTTCCTGCATGGTCTCCACGTCGTCTTCCGGCAGGCCGAAGATGTAGTTGCCGAGGACGTTGATGCCGGCGGCGCGCACGCGCGCCACGGTCCGGTAGATCTCGTCTTCGTCGAAGCGCTTGTTCGCGTCCGCGCGCACGCGCTCGCTGCCCGCTTCGATGCCGAAGCACAGCCAGTTGAACCCCGCCCGCTTCAGTTTGTGCACCGTCTCGTCATCCCGCACGGTGTCGATGCGGGCGTAGGCCCAGATGTTGAGCTCGTAGCCCCGCTCGATGAGCAGGTCGCAGATACCGTGCACGTGCCGCATGTTGAGGACGAACATCTCGTCCGCGAACTTGATGTTGCGGACGCCGTATTCGTTCACCAGCCGCCCGATCTGGTCGACCGTCGTCCGCGGGTTCCAGAAGCGGTAACTGTTGACGGCTTCCTTGTACCCGAGCGCCTGCTCGCCGCTCTTGAACGGCGCCTGAATGCAGCAGAAGCTGCAGTGGTAGGGGCAGCCGAGTGTCGTGTACAGCGAGGCGTACGGCTGGCGCTTGAGATCGCCGAAACAGTGCCAGTTGTGCGCGCGGTACCGGTCCATCGACAGGAGGTCCCACGCCATCCCGGGCATCTCGTGATCGAGGTTGCCGACGAGCGGCGCCGGCAGGGTCGTCCGGACGGCGGATCCGTCGCGGTACCAGAGGCCGCGGACTTTGCTGAGATCCGCCCCGGGCGTCTGGAGCGCCTCGAGAAGGTCGACGAGCGTGTACGGTCCTTCCCCGCCGCAGACAAAATCCGCGGCCTCCTCGCGCAGCGTGCGCTCCGGAAGCGCGGCGACATGGCCGCCGACCAGTAGCACCTTGAGGTCCGGCGCCGTCCGCTTCAGTGCGGTGCAGATGGCGCCGGCGGCCGGCATCACCTGCGTGGAGGCGGACGGCTGATGGCCGTATGCCACGACCGCGGCCAGGCGCGGCGCCGCGTCGATCACGCGTTTCGCGGTCTCGTCGGGCGTCAGGTCTTCGGCGTGGGCGTCGACGATCTCGACCGAAAAGCCGCGCGTGCGCGCAAATGTGGCGAGCAGCGCCGTCCACACTGGCGTCTCAATCGCGCTCAGCGTCCCGCCGAGCGCCTGGTAGATCTGCCGGCGGGCCCCTGGGTTCACGAGCACGAGGTCGAGCGTCCTACCCGTCATGACCGTCCCCCTCCCGCGCCGCCGGTCCCGGCCGGATCACGCCTTGGCCGGTACGGACAACACGGTGTCGCAGATGTGGTTGACGTCCTCCGGTGTCAGCAGCGGATGGTTCGGCAGCTGGAAGGCACCGGTGTGAATCTTGTCGGCGACCGGGAACACGGTGAAGCCGTAGCGCTCCGTCCAATACGGCTGGCGGGACATGTTGCCGCCGCCGAGCGGCCGGGTCTCGATGCCGCCCGCGCGCAGCGCCTCCGCGACCCGCGCCCGGTGGTCCTCCGACTTGGCGACCGCCGCGAACGAGATGCTGGAGATGGCCGCCCGGTCGCATCGCTGGCAGTGGAAGTCCGGGGACCCGAGGAACCGCGCCTGGTAGGTCCGATGGTTGTCGGTCCGCCGCCGCACGACCTCGTCGATCCGGCCCAGCTGCGACAGCCCGATCCGAGCATTCAGGTCGGTGGAGCGCACGTTGAACCCGGGATAGTAGAACGTAAACGGCCGGTTGAATTCGATCACGTCGTGCGTCCGCGCCTGTGCCGCCTCCCGCTCCGGAGCCAGGTCCTTGGGCCAGCCGTGCGCACGCGCCTGCACCACGATGTCATGCAGTCCCGCGTCGTTCGTGCAAACCATCCCGCCCTCGATCGTCGACATATGGTGGCCGTAGTAAAATGAGAACGCGCTCAGGTCGCCGAACGTCCCGGCGCGCCGCCCGTCGTAGCGCGAGCCCGTCGCCGCGCAGGCATCTTCCATCAAAAGGAACCCGTGCTGCTCCTTCAGCCGGAGGAGTCCCTCCATCTCGTTCGGCACACCGAGCACATGCACCATGATGACGGACGCGGCCTTGTGGCGCTTCACGAGGTCTTCCAGGTGATTGAGATCCAGCCCGAACGTCGTCCAGTCGGCCTCGCACATCACCGGCTCGAAGCCCAACTGGATCGCCGGCATCACCGTCGTCGCCCAACTGATCGCGGGCACCACGACCTTCCTGTTCCGAAGGCGGCCCGAATAGAGGAGGCCGCAGTACATAAGGAGGTTCGCGGACGATCCGGAGTTGACGAACGTCGCGTGCGCGACGCCGAGCCACTCCGCCCACCGGCGCTCGAAGTCGCGGACGAGCGGCCCCTGGGTCAGCCATGGCTCGTTCTCCAGCCACCCGATCAGATCGCGCAGATCCTCCCGCGTGATCGTGCGGTCGGCCAGCAGATACTGCTTCTTGGTTGCGGCGGGCTTTTTGGTTACGGCGGGCCGTCCGGCCCCTGACGCAGGCACGCTCTCGCAGTCCCCCTTAGAATGGCCCTTTGAACGCCACGAGTTCCGGCGCTTCCAGCCTCGCCGGTGTCCAGGCGTCCGTCTCGCCCCGCACGAGCCGGTAGGCGGCGGACGCGATCTGCTCCACGGTGGGATAGAAGAGGTCTTGCAGGTTCTTGGTGGTCGGGCAGGAGACGGGCGCGTATCCCATCCGGTGCACCTGCAGGCGCCGCGCGCCGCCGAGGCGCTCGACGACCCGGGCGGCGATCTCCGCGCTCGCCCCGCAGGACGTCCACGCCGTGTCCACCACCACGAGGCGGCCGGTGCGACGGACCGAGTCGACGATCGTCTCGGTGTCGAGCGGACTCAAGGACACGGGGTCGATGACGTCGGCGTGGATGCCGGTCTCTTGGAGGCTGCGCTGCGCGCGGAGACACTCGAGCGCCATATACGAGATGCCCACCAGCGTCACGTCCTCGCCGCGGGCGAGGAACCGGGCCCTGCCGAATGGGACCGTGTAGGGCTCCGGCGGCACGTGGCCCTTCTGCGCGTGCAGCATCCGGTGCTCCACGTAGATGACCGGATCGTCGTCGCGGATGCTCTCGATCAGGCAGCCCTTCGCGTCGTACGGCGTACTCGGCGCGACGACCTTGAGGCCCGGCACGTGCGCAAAGAGCGCGTGGAGGCCTTGGGAGTGCTGCGCGCCCTGGCCCCAGCTGCGGCCGATGACTGAGCGTACGACGAGGGGCACTGCGACCGCACCGCCGTACATGTACCGGCTCTTCGCGGCGATGTTGACAAGCTGGTTCATAGCCAGCAGCAGAAAGTCCATTCGGATGTGCACGTGGATGGGCCGCAGGCCGGCGAGGGCGGCGCCGATCGCCACGCCCGTCATCCCGTCTTCTGACAACGGGGTGTCGCTGACCCGGCCGGCGCCGAATTTCTGCTGCAGCCCGCGCGTGGTCCCGTAGATCCCGCGAAAGTCGTCCACGCCGAGGCCCATCACGATGACGGACGGATCGCGATCCATCTCCTGCTCGGTGGCTTCGCGAATGGCCTCAGCGTAGGTCAGCAGGCGCTCCATGCCTCGGCTCCTGGTAGAGATCGGTGTACAGGGCCTCCGCGTCGGGGAACGGGCTGCGCTCGGCGAACTCGAAGGCCTCACGAATCTCGGCGAGCACCTCGCGCTCGATGGCCCGGCGGATCTCCGGCGCCAGACGATCCGCCGCCCGCGCGACGGGGTCGCGGCGGAACCACGGCTCGGCCTCCTCGCGGGACCGGTACCCGGCGCGGAAGTCCTCATTGGGACCGACGTGCTCACGCCACCGGTAGCCGAGACACTCCAGCAACCGCGGGCCGGACCCGCCCGCCCGGATCGCGTCGACGGACTCCCGCGCGGCCTCGTAGACCTTGGACGCGTCGGAATCTTCGATCCGTGCCGCGGGGATGCCGTAGGCGCGCGACCGCTCCAGCAGATCGGTTGAGGACTGGCGCGCGGCCTGCGTCGAGTGGATCGCGTAAAAGTTGTTCTCGCAGACGAAGAGCACCGGCGCCCGCTTGAGCGCGGCGAAGTTCATGCTCTCGTGGAACGCCCCCTCTTCCACGGCGCCGTCCCCGAAGAAGCTCGCGACCACGCCGGGCTTTCCCTGAAGCCGCAGCCCCCAGGCGAAGCCCACCGCCTGCGGGATGGTCGAGCCCACGACCGCGGAGGTGCCTAGGACACCCGCCGCGGGATCGATGAGATGCATCGATCCGCCTTTGCCGCCCGCGCAGCCGGTCGCTTTCCCGTACAGCTCGGCGATCATGCGCTTCAAATCGCCGCCCTTGGCCAGGTAGAGCGCGTGGCTCCGGTAAGTCCCGAACGCGACGTCGCCCGGCCCGAGCGCCTCACAGACACCGACCGACGCGGCTTCCTGCCCGATGCTGAGGTGCACCGGACTCTGGATCTTGTCGGTGGTGTACACGTCCGCGATGGCTTCCTCGACCCGCCGGATCCGGAACAACGATCGGTACAGCCGGGCGTCGAGCCCCTCGGGCCCCACGGGCCGGCGCTCCCCACCGGCGCGGAGCGGGCCGCCGCCCGCCGGCGCTACCGCCACGAGAAGATCTCGCGCACGATCTCGAGGATGTAGGCGAAGCCCCACAGCACGTGCAACTTTCTGGCCCCTCCGATCCGGGCCGGCTCGCTCCCGGGGATCTCCGCCGTCCGCAGGCGCCGCTTGGCGGCGCGGATGCTGAGGAGCGGCTCCCAGCCCACGCGCTTCCGGAACACCGCCTCCTCCGGCCAGTACGACGCGTCCTTGTCGAGATCCAGTTCCTCGATCAGCGAGCGCCGGTACGCCCGGAACATGACCATGGCGTCAGTATACCGTGCCCGGAAGAGGAGATTGATAGTCCGCGTGAACACGACGTTGGCCAGGCCCGACACGAAGTCGTCGTCCTCGCTGAGGGCGCCGGCCAAGTACCGCGAGACGATCACCATGTCGTGGCCCTCGTTCATCTTGGCCACGAGCGCCGGGATGACTTCGGGGATGGAATTGCCCTCCGGGCTGAACTCGATGATGACGTCCCCGGTGACGTAAGGTAGCACGTCGAGGAAGGCGAAGCGCATGCCGGGGCGCCGCTGGGTCACGACCCGGTATCCGCGCTCGGTGAAGTACTCCGCCGTGCCGTCGGTCGAGCCGCCGTCCACAACCAGAATCTGGTCGCACCACTCCCGCTTGACCCGCGGCATGATCTCGCGCACGCCCTGGATCTCGTTGAGGACGGGGATCAGCAGCGTGACCGTCGCGACGCGCCGGCTCTCCGGCCGCGCCGGCGCGGCGCCGGGCCGGGTCCGCGCCGGGGCGGCCGCCTCCAGCCCCACGGTGCGTTCCATCGTCACGGCGACGGAACGGTCACGTCCGCTCCGCGCGCTCTCGCCTGCCGGGCCTCCCGGCGCCAGTGGTCGAGCAGGTGCCGGAGACTCTCGTCGAACGTGATGCGCGGGGCCCAGCCGGTCGCCTGGATGAATTTGTCGACGGACGGAATCTGCAGGGTGACGTCCTTCGGCCGGACGAGCGCCGGATCCAGGCGCGTCGGCACCGGCACGCGCGCCAGCGCGACCAGTCGCTCGAGGCACTCGCCCACGGTCATCGTCGTCGTGCCGCCG
>DATGHZ010000020.1:0-44625 GCA_035307565.1 bacterium
TGGACTTAGTTAAGGATCTCCGGACAGTCGCCCACTAAAATCGAGGGTGCCCAGGGTTCTCCTGGCGTAGAGGTGAGTCAGCGACGACCACATCTACGTGAGGGAGGAACGCCATGAGCACCCGCGACAAGCTTATCAAAGCCCGGCTGGGCATGCTCGCCTTGGCCGAGGAACTCCAGAACATCAGCCTGGCTTGCAAGCGAGCTGGCATCTCCCGCAGCCATTTCTACGAGATCAAGGACGCCTTTGAGAAGTACGGGGCCGACGGTCTGGCTCCTCGTCCACGCCGCAAACCCCGGATGCCCAATCAAACGCCGCCCGAGCTCGAGCAGCAGATCCTGGAGATGACCGAGCGCTATCCCACGGCCAGTTACCTGCGGATCGCCCAGCATCTGCGTCTCGTCGGCGTGGGTGTGAGCCCGTCCGCGGTCCGGTACATCTGGCAGCGGCACGGCTTGAGCCTGCGCTACCAGCGCCTGTTGTGGCTCGAGCGGAAGGTCGCGAGCGCCGGCGGCGTGCTCACGGAGAATCAGCTGCGCCTGCTGCGCCGCTGGCAAGGCCGGCAGACAGACCCCGAGCAGCACATCGAGACGCCGCGGCCCGGCTATCTGCTCTGCCAGGACACCTACTATGTCGGCACAATCAAAGGCGTCGGCAAGATCTACTTGCAGTCAGTGGTCGATGCGCACAACTCCCAGGCCTTCGGCAAGCTCTATCTCTCCAAGGTGCCGATGACCGCCGTCGACGTGCTGCACGATCGCGTGTTGCCAGTCTATAAGGACCACAGCGTCGACGTCGAACGCGTGCTGACGGACAATGGGCGTGAGTTCTGCGGGCTCCCCGTGCAGCACCCCTACGAGCTGTATCTGACGATCAACCAGCTCGAGCACCGCCGCATCCAGCCCGGCTCGCCGGAGAGCAATGGGTTCTGCGAGCGCTTCCATCGGACGGTCCAGGAGGAATTCTTCGCGGTGGCCTTCCGCAAGACAACACACGAGAGCGTCGCGCAGCTGCAGGCTGATCTGGATCAGTACCTCGAGTTCTACAATCGGGAACGGCCGCACCAGGGCTATCGAACGCAGGGCCGGACGCCGCACCAGGCGTTCCTCGACGGCGTGGCCGCGCTGCCCAGAGAGGAGGTGACGCCGCAGGTGGCATGAACTAGCAGACGCGCCGGGAGACCCTGGGGTGTCTCCGGATCCTCAGCTAAATACAATTATTCTCCTTGGACGATGACAGCAGGTCAGATTCAGTCGTTGACGCACAGTAACTATCCCCTCGGGATCGGGGAGTTTGTTGCAAACAGCGTCACGGAGGGTGCGCCCGATGCCCTTACTCGATGGGAAGATATATATAATGGTGGCTACATTGGTGGATGGCCGTGGTCGCTGTGGCCCGATGCAACGGAGGATAACAGATTGTATGTGGATTTCAGTGCCGCAAAGGCTTTTTCTCAAATGCATTCTGATCTTGGACCGCATCAATAGGCGACGGCGCATTGCCGCGCAGCTTCGTGCTGTCGTTCGCCTCTATCTACCACAATCATATCGCAAGAACGTGCCGGGGGCGCCAGGTTCCGGTTGTGCACGCCTGGGAACCGGAGACGGGGCGGGCTCGTTAGGTAGGCAGCGGCCCAGTTTGGGGGAATGACACCCGGTAGTGGCTGGCCGCGGCACGACGCGCGGGACAGCGTACGCCGGCGCAGGAGGATCTCATGCGGTCACTGATCACCGTCGTTGTCGGCATGGCTTTGACGGCGGCTCTCTGGTCCGGCGGTACGGGGCCGGCGTTCGGGCAGGGCCAGTGCAACCAACCGTTCGCGCCCGGAAACAGCCTCGGACCCGTCAGAATCGGCATGCCGGTCGACGCCGTGCAACGCTGGTACGGCCAGCCGCGCTCCGTGGAGAACCGTAGCCTGCAGGGACACCAATGGACGCACCTCTTGTTTGCGGGTCTCGACGTGCTGGCGCGGGACAACGCGATCATCGCACTCAACCTGCCTCAGGTCGGGGGCGTTCCGATCCAGTCGACTTGCGGCACGCCGCTCGCCGGCGCGTTCAGCCTCCCCGTCGGTTACGTGCAGCAGACCTACGGGCCGCCGTCATCTACGTTCGTCGCCAACGGCCTCCAGTACTGGCTGTATAACGCCCTCGGCATGCTGCTAACCCTGCCGATCGGCAGCGGTTTCTTTCAGGGACTGACGGTCTATCCCGTGGGACAAGCCTGCGTCATCTTGCCCGTGGTCTGGTCCGCGTTCGGAACCTTCGGCCACTTCGTCTTGAACCGGGGGACCATCGACACGACCTGCGCAATCGGCGCGGGGGATCACGAGCGCTGATCCGGCCCTCACCGCGCTGTTCTGTCTCTTGAATCGCGTCGCTCGGGGACTGAGGTCCGCCTAGGCCGGTGCCTTCAGAACCCAAGCCTTTGCTTTGTGCGCTTGAGCAATACGAAGTGTCCCGTCAGAGCAAGGCCGAGAAAGAACACAATCAAACCTCCCGCCGCCACGAAGGACCAACGGGGTCGCGAAAGTTCGACCCCGTTCCCGCGCCCGGCGGTCCGGCGGTCGGTGGACAAACGTGTGAGCATCCCCGAGTAGCGTCTGCGAGACGCCTCAAGACTTAAGCCGTTTTCACGCCCGTGTACGGCGTCCATGTGGACCTCATCTGCCATGGAGGAACTCGTCCATGCGTACTCTCCCGCGACACCGTGCTGCAGTGACTCTACAGGCGGCCGGGGCTGACCGCAAGTGGTCGCACGGCCGAACCGGGGCTTCCTTCGAGTAACGCACGTCCTTTCGATAATCGCTGGGCGAAGATGAGCAACGCGGCCGAGTGCACTACCGAAGCGCCTGGAACGCCCGGAATGCGGATCGCCGGTCCAACGCGGCCCAAGACTCCGCTCGAAAGCGTGGTACGCCGCGCGATGGAAAGCGCAGATCCAGCCCCACATCAGAACAGAAGGGGACGGAACGGGCCCTTCATTGAGCGGCGATCTTCGCCTCACGAAGCGCGACACTCACATCATGAGTAGGTGTAGATGTGGAAACGATGACGGCCACACGGTTCGAGCGCACCCTGGTCACCCTGCGAAGACGACACAGAGAGGAGGCCCGTTCCATGTGGCCAGTCCGGGAGGTTCAGGTTTTCCTGCCGGAACACCTGCACGCTAGCGAAGACACGCACTTCCTCGTGATCCGTTGTTCGCAGTGCCGCTGGACCGCCTGGTTCTCCGCGGTGGGCGCAAGTCTCGAAGAGCTCCAAAGGGCCGTGCAAGAGCATCGCGCATGTCCGACCAGAACCGTAACAAGGTCGAAAAACATGGGAGACGCAGGCGGAAGACGACCATTGACCCCCCCGGAGCCGTAGATCGAGTGTAAGTCCTGCGCGCCGGATATTTTGCGCTTTCCTTAAGAGTCGCGCTTTGACTGCCTGAAAGATCCAGCCTCCCGCGCGAACGAACGGCCTTGATCGTAAGCGTGCATCGAAAAAGCGACTTGCACCTTCCGTTTGGTGCCAAGGAGTTCCGCCGAGCGCCGCGAACGCCCAATACGTTTGCCGGCTGCGTTAGAGTGATCGGAGGCCCAAACTCTCCGGGGCGCCGATTTTTTCGTCGGATTGCGTTCGTCGTGGGGCGGGTGTGCGGCGCTATCTGCCAACGGATTGGCGGCGCCCACAAAAGGTGGGGAACCGATGGCCATTACCCAAACAAAAACGACTCCTCGCAGCACCACGCCTCTCGAACAAGACCGCTCAACTCACGAGGCTATTCGCGATCAATTCGCCGAGCAGGGGTATTGGCAGGCCCCCGTTCGGGTGCTGTCCCCGGGGGAATGCCGGCGGTTTCGGCGCACGGTCAACGACGCTCGCCGCCGGCCGCCGATGGATTGGGAGAAGGGCCACGCCGCGACGTCTCGCGCGTTCTACGAGATCGCTACGCACCCCGCAATCATCGAGGTGGTGGCCGCGCTGCTGGGCGACGACGTCATGCTTTGGGGCGCGAGCATTCAGAGCCGGTCTCCCGATGACGTGCATCCGTGGCATTCCGACATCGAATCGTCGGACCCCTCGGGCAAGACCGTCGCGGTGTGGATCGGCCTCGAGCAGACCAGCCGTGATTCGTCCCTGCTTGTCATTCCCTATTCACACCACTTCGGTGTCACTGTGCAAGAGGCAAGACACGAGCACGGAAAAGGCCGCGCGGAGACCACAAGTGAAAACATTGTTCGGTGGGCTCGGGGCCGTGATGCGCGAAGCCGGTTGGTGCAGTTGGACATGACGGATGGCGAGGCGCTCTTCTTCGATGGCCGGCTCTGGCACTATTCCCATAACGTCTCCGGCACAACCCGTCACGCTCTTCTTCTTCAATACGCCACGCCGGACACTATGATTCGCTTTCCAGACCTTAACCGTCTCGATTGGCCGTTCCGTATCTTGAATCTGCCACGGCCCGCATGCGTTCTGCTTCGCGGAAGCGACAAGGCCGGCATTAACCGCGTCGTGCCGGCGCCGTTGCCTTCCGGGGTGGGGTGGAGTACCCAACTGACCAGCCGCGTTTACCCGCTCCAGATCCCGCTTCCATCGCTCAAAGAGCAGGCGTGGAAGCCGTATCCCATCTTCACCGGCTCGACGGCAGACGTGCGGAGCCTGTCTTGCCATGTATCGGTTTTGAGCCCGGGTCAGTGCCCGCATCCGCCGCACAGGCACGACGAGGAGGAATTGCTGGTGCTCCTGGCCGGCGAGATCGAACTCATACTCCCGGACGGAGGGACGGCGGCCGGGGATCAGCGCATGCGTCTGAGACCCGGCGAATTCGTCTATTACCCGGCCCGCTTCGCCCACACGCTGCGGACGGCCGGGGAGACTCCGGCGAACTATCTCATGTTCAAGTGGGTCACCGATGAGACAAAGACAACCGGCTCGGCGCTTACCTTCGGCCGCTTCAGCGTCGCCGACGCCGCGGAGAGCGTAGAGGCCCAGGAAGACTTTCGCCCGCGTCTCGTGTTTGCCGGCCCCACCGCGTATCTGCGAACACTGCACTGCCATGTCTCGACGCTCAAGCCGGGGGCCGGGTACGAGCCTCACGTCGACGCGTATGACATCGCCATCGTGGTGCTGGAAGGCGAGTGCGAAACGCTCGGGGAACGGGTGCGGCCGTACGGTGTGATCTTTTGCCCCGCGGGTGAGCCTCACGGCATGCGGAACCTCGGGGGCGAGACCGCCAAGTACATCGTCTTCGAATTCCATGGTAGTCAGACGGCGCTCGCGGATGCCCTCCCCAGCCCCGCTCCGTCGCTCTTGGTTCGAATCACCGATCCGAGGCGCTGGGCAAGAATGCTGAAGCGGCTTGTGAGACGTGTCCCCGGCACAACGTAAGGGCGGGCCGCGAGCGGCCGTCACGACGCGCGCGAGGATCGGCCTTGCGTCCGCGACGCCGGCCGCGGCCGTCGTCCTCGCGGTGATCAGTCTCGCCGCGGGCGCAGCCGCGGCGGCGGCCCAGGAACTGACGGTCAAGGGCGACCAGCAGGCCTGGCTCGAGATCACCGCCGCATCGGCAAGGCAGTCTCAGGTACGAAGTTACCGTGCGAAGATGACGGCGCCAGGATCCGTCGGGAACGGCGGCACGATCGAAGTGGTCAATCCCGACCGGTACCACGTTGTTGTGGAGCAGTTTGAGTCGATTCAAGTCGGCAGGAACATGCGCATCCGGACGGGCGGCGGCCCCTGGCAGTGCCCCCCCACTGGTCCACCGGTTCCCGAATCCACGACCGACCCGAGCCGTATGTCCGGCGAGGTCGAGGCCGTCAGAGGACCGGCCGTCGCCATCGACAGCGTCGCGACGCAGAGTTATACGTTCACCTGGAAGAGTCCAGGGGCGGTGGCAGCGGCGGGCGTGCCGAACACGGCCATGAAGACCAGGCTGTTCGTCGCCAATGCGTCGGGACTTCCCAAGCGCATGCAGATCCTCGGTGACAACGACCAGGTCGACGTGCAGTTCGACTACGAATACGACATACCGATTACCATCGATCTGCCGCCCTGCGCGTAACCGCGGCGCGGCCGGCGCCGCCCCCGAGGGGTCCGGGGCGGCGATGATCACGAGGGAAAAAGAATGAGGAGGCGGTTTGCCGCCTCCTCGTTCTCTTGGCCGTGCTCGTTCGTGCTGCTTACATGCAGCGGTCGGACCGCAGTTGCCCGCCGTAGCATCCCCGATCTCGGTTCCATGCCCGCGGCATCGGACCGGAATACCACCGTCCCTGATACGTGCGGTACTGTTCAGCGTACGGCCCATTGTAACGGTAGCGCACCCGGTTTGCGCCGTATCCGTTCGAGTCATATTGACCGTACGGGTAGCGAGAGTAGACGCCATTCCGGTCCCGCGTGATGAGGTACACGACACCCGCGATGACCGCGAGGCCGAGAATGGTGCCCACCACGCCGTTGATGGTCTGTCCGTGCGCCGGCGGAATCGCCGCCGGCACCCCAATGTTGATGCCGACGAATGCCATGGCCAGAATCAAAACACACACCGATGTTTGCAGCATCAGACTGTGACCGGTTGATCCTCGCATACTGCCACCTCCAACGTTCCACCGAAAACTCGAGCCGCTACAGGCTCTACCCGTAGTCGTTCCCCCGGTGCACCGGATTCTCGCGCCGCCGGAATGCCGGAGGCCGCCGTCGAAGGCGTCCGCGGCCGGGAGGCCGTCTCACGCGGCGCCCGCTGGGCGTGTCGAGGTGGTTGCCGCATGCCGCTTTTTCTCAAAGCGTTTGTGATCGGTTTGTCGATCGCCGCGCCGGTCGGTCCCATCGGCGTGTTGTGCATTCGCCGCACGCTTGTGTTCGGGCGGCGGGCGGGCTTCGTCTCGGGCCTCGGCGCCGCCACGGCCGATGCCTTTTACGGCGCGGTCGCCGCGTTCGGCCTGACGGTTCTGTTCCGCTTTTTCGTTCAAAACGCCCGCCCGCTGCATCTCGCGGGCGGGGCCGCGCTGTTGTTGCTCGGGCTTCACACTATGCTCGCGCGGCGTGTTGCGGCGGTTCCCGAGGGTAACGCCGCCCGCCTCGGCGGCCTTCTGCCCGCGTACGCCTCCACGCTGTTCCTGACGATCACCAACCCCATGACCATCCTCAGTTTCGCCGCGGTGTTCGCGGTGATCGCGCCGGCCGGCGGCCTCGACTATGGAGCCGCGGCCGTGACCGTAGCCGGCGTCTTCACCGGTTCCGCCGCGTGGTGGCTCATTCTCAGCCTTGGCGTGGGCGCCGTCCGGCAGGCCGCGGGTGCTCCGCTGCTGGCATGGGTGAGCCGGTTTTCCGGCGGCGTCATCGCGGCGTTCGGAGCCGCGCAGCTGGTAGAGCCGACCTAACGCGGAACCTTTTCTCCGCCGCCTGCGCTTCTGATGTGATTGCGAGCAGTGAACAAATTATGAAGGCGGGAGGAGAAAGGGTGCAGAGGCTTCGGTACTATCCATTGCTCATCGCACTGATTGCGGTTGTGGCCGCGGGGGTTGCGTTCACAACGGTCCGCATGCACGCTTCGGCGCAGACGCAGACGCCGTCTCAGACGGGCCAGCCGCACCGCGGGAACCGCGTGTTCGGCACGATCCAGTCGGTTTCGGCCGATTCATTCGTCGTGACGGGGCGCGACGGCAAGACCTACACCGTCAAGACCACCGCGACGACGAAAGTCCTGACCCAGTCCGCCGCGCGTCTCAACGACGTCCGCGCGGGGGACATGGTGCGCGTCCTGGCCACGAAAGGACAGGACGGCTCGCTCACCGCGGTGGCCGTGCAGGACCTGCCGGCCGGGCTCGCGGTCGGCGGCGGCCGCGGCGGACCGCGCGATGGCGCGGCCGGTAACGCTGCGAATTCGAACCGCGTCTTTGTCGCGGGTTCGGTCGTGCGGCTGAGCGGCACGTCGCTGTCGATCGCATCACGGGGCGGCGCCGCGACCACGGTGGCCGTTCCCGCGTCGGCGAGGATTTCCCGGATGACCACGGCGCCGTGGACGAGTCTTGCGGCCGGGGCGCGCGTGTCCGCGATGGGCACGCTCAACCCGGACGGATCCTTGGCGGCTTCCACGGTCATGGTGCTTCCCGCGAGCCGGTAAGGCACCGCCGCGTCAGCGTTTGACCCCGAGGACGACGGCCTCCCCCCAGGCGAACGCGAGGTCGTCGCCCTCGGACTTTATTTGAAACGCGGCGCGCGCCGCCGGGCCCGCGTTCACAAACTCCGCACGCAGCGCCGCCGTCTCGGCCTCGCTCATCCCGCCCCGGCGGGCCCACTCCGCGAAGTGCTGCGGAATTGCCGTCGTCTCGACGCCCCGCACGACCAGTCCGGCTGACTCGAACAGCGCGCGCAGGCGGCTGGGCGGAATATTGCGTACGTGGGAGCGGTCGCGCCGTACTTCCCAGCGGTTCATCAGGTCGTCGAGGGTGGGGTCTTCCGGCGCGCACGTGTCGTCGATCACGATGCGCCCGCCCGGGCACGCGACGCGGGCCATCTCGGCGATGGCATGCGGCAGGTTCGGAAAGTGATGCGCGGCGTAGCGGCACACCACCAGATCGAACACGGCCGCGCGGAACGGGAGCGCCTCCGCGTCGCCGAGGCAGAACGTCACGTTCGTGGCCGAGCGATCGCGCCGCAGGCCCTGCGCCTCGTGGACCATGCCCGCGGTGAAGTCGAGCGCCACGACACTGCGGCACCGGGCCGCCATGGCGAACGCCGTGAAACCCGTGCCGGTCGCGACGTCCAGCACGCGGTCCGCGGCCGCGGGGGCGGCGAGGCGGATGAGGATGCCGAGGCCGGGCGACTGCTCGTGGCGCCGGCTGACCGTATACCATGACGCCTGCCGGCCGAATTGCGATTGCACCGCGCGCTTCGCCGCGCCTCGATCGTCCCGCACTCCATGCCTCCCGGAGGAGCCGCGGCATGCCGCGCGAATGACCGCGCCGTGACGACGCTGGCCGCGTGGCACGGATCGCCGGTGCTTCTCACGCTCACGCTGGTGGGCGACGCCCTGTGCTTCGTCTTCGCGCTGTACGGCGACCTGACCGGGCGCCGCCGGATGCCGCACCTGTTCTGGTGGATTCTTTGGCTGGCGCAGGTCCCCCTCGCGGTGTCCGCCGCGGCCGGGCTCGCGCTTTTCGCCGGCGGTGCGCGGCCGCGCACGCCGTATCACTTCATGTACGATGCGCTGATCGCGCTTACGCTGCTCGCCCTGTATCTGTTGAGGCCGGGCGGCGCGCTCCGTGGGTCCTTGAACGAGCGGACGTACCGCGAATCCTGTTGGATGATGCTGTTCGTGCTATTCCTTGGAGGGTTGGTCGGCCGGGCCTACGTGACCGGAAGCCTCGGCAGGTAACCCACGGGGCCGGTGTACGCGCGCGGATGCGTTGATGCGGCTCAGGTCCCGGGCCCGGTCACCCCACCCGCGTGCGTCCATTCCGACTCGACGACGCGCGGCTTGTCGCGCCCTTCCTCCGTGACGACGCGCCGGCCCGACTTTCGCCACGCCGCGGTGCCGCCGCGGACGTTCGTCACGCGCGCGTAGCCGATCTGCCGGAGGAACTGGCTCGACCGCAACGACCGCATCCCACTCTCGCAAATCACGAACACCGGCCGGTCGCGCGGCACCTCCGCGATCCGGGTCGCCAGCTCCGCCTGCGGGAGGCTCACGGCACCGGGGACGTGACCGTACGCATACTCTTCGGGCTCCCGCACATCCACGATGATCGCGCCCGCCTGTGGACGGTCGAGCGCTTCGATGTCCACCTCATCGACCGGCGGCAGACTGGTGAGCATGGCCCAGAACGCATCGGCCTGCCCGCGGTTGGTCGCTTCAATCGCGACCATGTTGAGGGGGCGCGCCGGCACGCTGCCCGCCAGCGTCGACACGAACTCCGGCCGGCCCAGGCGGAGCAGCGGGTTGAAGAGGCGCTCAAACCCGATGGTCGTGCTGGGCCGGCCGCACATGCCCTTGCCGCAGGGGCCCTCGAAGTGACCCGGGAACACGGCCACCCAGTCGGGCAGGCGGAGTAGGCGGGTCACACTTTCATACTGGACCGTCGCGTTGCCCCCGCCGAAGTCGGGCCGCCCCACGTCGCCTACCAGTAGAGAGTCGCCGGTAAGGACCATGGAAGGCTCGGGGCTGCGCGGCGGGTTGATGACCAGGATCGAGATCAGCTCGGGCCGGTGCCCCGGAGCATGCAGAATCCGCAGGCGTAGTTGGCCGAGCGGCAGCTCTTCGCCGTCCTTGAGGCCGCGGAACGGATACGCAACGGCCGCCGACTCGTGCAGGCACACCTCCGCGCCGTGCTTCGCGGCCAGCGCCCGCGTACCCGACACGTGGTCGGCGTGAACATGGGTATCGATGACATACTTCAGGCGGAAGTCCCGTTCGCGCAAGAGATCGTCGTATTGCCCCGGATCCATCGCGGCATCTACGACGGCGGCCTCGTGGGACTGCCGGGACGCGATCAGGTATGACGCGCAGCCGCATCGTTCGTCGAGGAACTGCTTGAAGTACACGCGTCACCCCCCGCGACGGTGAGCCCTACGACTATTCCGGCTGCGGGACGATCCGCATGTACGGTTTCGGCGCCTTCCAGCCTTTCGGATAGGTCTTCTTGGCCTCCTCGTCGGACACGGAGCCCGCGATGATCACATCATCGCCGCGCTTCCAGTTGACCGGCGTCGACACTTTGTGCCTGGCGGTCAACTGCAGCGAGTCGATAACCCGAAGGACCTCGTCGAAATTGCGGCCCGTGGTCATGGGATAGGCGATGGTGAGTTTGATCTTCTTGTCAGGGCCGATGACGAACACGGTGCGCACCGTCTGGTTGTCCGCGGGCGTCCGTCCTTCGCAGCCGCCCTCGATCTCGGCGGGCAGCATGTCGTACAACTTCGCAACCCGGAGGTCCGTGTCCCCGATCATCGGGTAGTTCGGCGCGACGCCCTGCGTCTCTTTGATGTCGTTGGACCACTTCTCGTGATCGCGAACCGGATCAACGCTGAGTCCGATGATCTTGGTGTTGCGCCGGTCGAATTCCGACTTGATCTTGGCCATGTACCCGAGTTCGGTCGTGCAGACAGGCGTGAAGTCCTTGGGGTGCGAGAATAGCACCGTCCACGAGTTGCCGATCCACTCGTGGAACCGGATCGGGCCCTGCGTCGTGTCGGCCTGGAAGTCCGGAGCGACGTCGCCGAGCTTAAGCGCCATTGCAAACACCTCCCGTGATTCACTTGACCTCATACTACCCTGAACCGTCACGCGTTGCCGGTTATGCCGCGTTTCCCCGCCTGTCCCGGAGCGGCGGCGCGCCGGTTGTCGGTCGTTCGTGGCGGCCGCGTCCCCTCCCTGGGTGCTTCTGCCTCCTGTCCCGCGGGATCGGCGTCCACCGCGTGGGCCGCGGTTGCCATGAGCGAGAGCGGCGAGGCCAGCACGGCGGACCGTCGCCACCAGCCGTTTGTATGGCGGGTGGAGAGGCCCATGGGCCGGGCGGCTTCTCGGTCGGTCAGGACGCCGTCAAGGACTCGGGACAACGCTTGCATGCGCAGGTGCTCTCGCCTGGTCACTGTGATCGTCTCCCTCAGCATGGGAGGACATATTCACTGACCCATTAGGGGAGGACAAAACATTGGCCTATTACACGACTTGATTCGCGTCCTTGACATGAATATGCGGCTTTGATAGAGTTTCGTGTTAAGTTCTCAAATATAGGCGATGAGGAGGCCGGGCCGCGGTTTCCCGGATCCGAGAGAGCTGGGGCAAGGTGAGAGCCAGCATCCGGAATCGTGACCGCTCACCTCCGAGCCGCGGAACCAAAGACGCGCCCGCCGCGCGCCGAGTAGCTTCCGCCGGACCCCGCCGTAATCGGGAAGAGGGCCGTCCGGGCATTCTGATCCCCGGACGGAACTAAGGTGGTACCGCGGGAGGCCCCGTCCTTAGATGGCTTTCCGCGGTTTCGTATTTTTCGCGGGCAGGGAGACACAGGGGAGGAGCGGTGTGATGGCGCGTCAGACGGTGTCCACGGGCAAACCGGGACCGGCGACCACGGTCAAGCGCATGCTGGGGTCGGAAGCCCTCATCGAGTGCTTGCACCGGGCTGGCGTCGAGATCATCTTCGGGCACCCCGGCGGCGCAGCGCTCCCGCTGTACGACGCGCTCTACGACGCGCGCGAGATCAGGCACGTTCTCGTCCGCCACGAGCAGGTCGCCGCCCACGCGGCCACCGGCTACCACCGGGTCACCGGCAAGGTGGGCGTGTGTATGGCGACGTCCGGCCCCGGCGCCACGAACCTCGTCACCGGCATTACCGATGCGATGATGGATTCGGCCGGCATCGTGGCGATCACCGGGCAGGTCAGCACGCTCGCCATCGGCCGCGACGCCTTTCAGGAGGCCGACGTTACCGGGATCACGATGCCGGTCACCAAGCACAACTGCATCGTGCAGCGGGCCGCCGAACTCCCGCGCCTGGTCCTGCAGGCGTTTCTCATCGCCGGCGGCGGCCGGCCGGGGCCCGTGCTCGTCGACATCCCGCGCGACATCGCCGCCGCCGAGGCGGAATTCGAATTTCCCGAGCAGGTGACGCTGCGGAGCGGCAAGATTCCCCCCGCGGTCCCGAGCCCGAATCAGATCGCCGCGGCCGCGGCGCTGCTCGCCGGAGCGTCCCGTCCGCTCATCTACGCCGGCGGGGGCGTGATCACGGCCAACGGCGCCGCGGAGCTCACCGCGCTCGCGCGCAAAACCCGGATCCCGGTCACGACGACGCTCATGGGGAAGGGCGCCTTCCCGGAAACGGACCCCCTGTCGCTCGGCATGCTCGGCATGCACGGCACCGCCTACGCCAACCACGCGATCAATACCGCCGACGTCGTTCTGGCCGTTGGGGTGCGCTTCGACGACCGCGTGACCGGGCGCGTCAAGGACTTCGCGCCGCACGCTAAGTTCATCCATATCGACGTGGACCCCGCCGAGATCGGCAAGATCAAGCCGGCCCACGTGCCGATCGTGGGGGACGCCCGTGAATCGCTGCGGGTCCTCGCCGGGCAGCTCACGCCGCCGGTGTGCGAGCCGTGGCACGCGCAGCTCGCGGAGTGGAAGACGCGGTATCCTTTGCGGTACCGGCAGAACGGGGACGTGATCAAGCCGCAGTTCGCGATCGAGGAGATCTATAAGCTCACCGAGGGCAAGGCGATCGTCACGACCGACGTCGGGCAGCACCAGATGTGGGCGGCGCAGTTCTACCTGACGACGGAGCCGCGCACCTGGGTGAGTTCCGGCGGCCTCGGGACGATGGGGTTCGGGTTCCCCGCCGCGCTCGGCGCGCAGATCGGCCGGCCGGACGCGCTCGTCTGCGCCGTCGTCGGCGACGGCGGCTACCAGATGACGATGCAGGACCTCGCGACCGCGGTCGAGTGGGGGCTGCCGATCAAGATCTACGTGATCAACAACGGGTCGCTCGGGATGGTCCGGCAGTGGCAGCAGCTGTTCTACCGCGAGCGGTACTCGCATGTGTGGCTGCGCAACCCCGACTTCGCCAAGGTGGCCGAGGCGTTCGGCGCCGTGGGCCTCAGCGTCCGGCGGCCGGAAGAAGTGGCGCCGGCGGTGCGCCGGTCCCTCGAGGTGACGGACCGCCCGTGCGTGGTGGACATTCTCTGCGATCCCAACGAGAACTGCTACCCGATGATCCCGTCGGGCCAATCGATCAAGGAGATGATCGTCGAAGATGATCGCCTCCGCGACTGAAGCCCTCAACGGCGCCCAGCTTACCCGAGGGCCGCGGCGGATGAAGCACACCATCTCCGTGCTCGTGGACAACGCGCCGGGGGTGCTCATGAAGGTCGCCGGCCTGTTCCGCCGCCGCGGCTACAACATCCACAGCCTCGCCGTGGGCGTGACCGAGCAGCCGACCGTGTCGCGGATGATCATCGTCGTGGAGGGCGAGCCCGACATCCTGGAGCAGATCATCAAGCAGTTGAACAAGCTGATGGAGACGATCAAGGTCAACGACGTGACGGGTTTCAACACCGTCGACCGGGAACTCGCGCTCATCAAGCTCAACGCGACGCCGACGACGCGCATGGAGATCATGGAGATCTGCAACGTGTTTCGCGCGAACGTCGTCGACCTGACGGAGAAGACCATGACGCTCGAGGTGACGGGGCGCTCCGACAAGATCGACGCGATCCTGTCGCTCGTCGGTAAGTACGGCGTTCGCGAGATGGTGCGCACGGGCCAGGTGACGCTCGTGCGCGGCACCCAACCGACGTAACCCCCCGCGGGGCGGCGCCGGCCGGCAGTCCCGCCGGCCGCACGCCCCATTAGGGGATCGTGGAGGAGGCGGCGGACCGATGCCGGCCAAGGTGTACTACGAGCAGGATGCCAACCTGAACGTGCTCCGCGGCAAACGCGTCGCGGTGATCGGGTACGGCAGCCAGGGCCACGCGCAGGCCCAGAACCTCAACGACAGCGGCGTGGCCGTGGTCGTGGGGCTGTACAAAGGCAGCCGGTCCTGGGCGCAGGCCGAGGCGGACGGCCTCGAGGTCGCGACAGTCGCGGACGCGGCGGCGCGGGCCGACATTGTGCAGATCCTGATCCCGGACGAGCTCCAATCGCGCGTGTACCGGGAGGAGATCGCGCCGCACATCGGCTCCGGCAAGGCGCTCGGCGTGTCGCACGGATTCAGTATCCACTTCCACCAGATCGTACCTCCGCCCGACCTCGACGTGTTCATGATCGCGCCGAAGAGCCCCGGGCATCTGCTGCGCCGCATGTTCGTCGAAGGCAAGGGCGTGCCGTCGCTGCTGGCCGTGCATCAGGATCACAGCGGCAAGGCCCGCGCGATCGCGCTTGCGTACGCCCACGGCATCGGCAGCCTCCGGGCGGGTGTCATCGAGACGACGTTCCGCGAGGAGACGGAAAGCGACCTCTTCGGCGAGCAGACGGTCCTCTGCGGCGGCATCTCCGAGCTCATCAAGGCGGGGTACGAGACCCTCGTCGCGGCGGGCTACGCGCCGGAGATCGCCTATTTCGAGTGCCTCCACGAGATGAAGCTCATCGTGGATCTGATCTACGAGGGCGGCCTGGGGTTGATGCGCTACTCGGTCAGCAACACCGCGAAGTTCGGCGACTTCACGCGCGGCCGGCGCATCATCACGGAAGAAACCCGCGCCGAAATGCGGCGGATTCTCGCGGAAATCCAGAGCGGCGCCTTCGCCAAGGAATGGATCGTGGAGAATCAGGCGGGCCGGCCGGTCTTCAACGCCCGGTACCGTCAGGAGGCCGATCATCCCATCGAGGAGATCGGCCGGCAGCTGCGCGCCATGATGCCGTGGCTGCAGCGGGACGTCGCCCCCTTAGGGGGGGCCAAGGCCGAGCCGCGCCGGAGCGATGCGCCGCGCGCCAAGGGGTCGCGGCCGGTGGTCGCCGACGGGTCGGCCGGCACGCGGCGCGGCGACTGAGGCGGACGGAAGGGACGGGGGAGACCGATGGCTGAGATGATCCGGATTTTCGACACGACGCTGCGGGACGGGGAGCAGTCCCCGGGCTTCACCATGAACACGGAGGAGAAACTGGAGGTCGCGCGGGCCCTCGCGGCGCTGCGCGTCGACGTCATCGAAGCGGGCTTCCCCGCGAGTTCGCCGGGCGATCTCGAAGGCGTGCGGCTCATCGCGCGGAACGTCCGCGGCCCGGTCATCGCGGCACTCGCACGGGCGAACCGCGGCGATGTGGAGGCGGCGATCGAAGGCGTCCGGGAGGCGGAGCGGCCGCGGATCCACACGTTCATCGCCACCTCGCCGATCCACATGGAGCACAAACTCCGGATGACGCCGGACGAGGTGTACGAGGCCGCGGTCGAGGCCGTGCGGCTGGCCCGCCGGTCGGTCGAAGACGTCGAATTCTCCGCGGAAGACGCGAGCCGGTCCGATCCCGACTTCCTGGTCCGCGTGTTCGACGGCGCCGTCGCCGCCGGCGCGACGACGATCAACGTGCCCGACACGACGGGTTACGCCACCCCCGAAGAATACGCCGAGCTCCTGCGGTACGTCATCGAAAAGACGAAGGGCGGCGGGCGCGTCGTGTGGAGCGTCCACTGTCACGACGACCTCGGGCTGGCGGTCGCGAATTCGCTCGCCGCGCTGCGCGTCGGCGTGCGCCAGATCGAGGGCACCATCAACGGCATCGGGGAGCGCGCCGGCAACGCCGCGCTCGAAGAGATCGTGATGGCCCTGCACACGCGCCGGGCGCACTACGGCTTCGAGACCGGCGTCGACACAACCAGGATCTACCGGACGAGCCGGCTCATCAGCGCGATCGCCGGGGTCCCGGTGCAGCCCAACAAGGCGATCGTGGGGGACAATGCCTTCGCGCACGAGGCGGGGATCCACCAGCACGGGGTCCTGATGAACCGCGAGACCTACGAGATCATGACCCCGCAGACGATCGGCATCCCGAGCAACAAGCTCGTGCTCGGCAAGCACTCCGGCCGGCACGCGTTCAAGAAGCTGCTCGAGGACAACGGCCTGCGCGTCGGCGACGCGGAGGTCGAGCGGGCCTTCGTCGAGTTCAAGGTGCTCTGCGACAAGAAGAAGCAGGTGTCGGTTGAGGACATCCTGACGCTCGTGGAAAGCGAGGCGCAGGGCGGTCCCCAGACGTATACCCTGCGCGCGTTCCATGTCTCGACGAGCAGCACCCTGCCGCCGATGGCATCGGTCACCCTGGCGCGCGGCCGGGAGCTCTTCACGGAAGAGTCCAGCGGCGACGGCCCGGTGGACGCCATCTACAACGCCGTCAACAAGATCGTCGGGCTAACGCCCACGCTGGCGGACTACGCGATCAAGGCGGTGAGCGGCGGCACGGACGCAATCGGCGAGGCGACGGTGAAGGTCCGGGACGGTGACGGCCTCTTCGTCGGCCGCGGCACCAGCACCGACGTGCTGGAGGCCAGCGCGAAGGCCTACCTCGCCGCCGTCAACAAGCTCATCTACGAGCGCCAGCATTGGATGAGCAATACCTACGGATAGGCGCATGCAGGCCGGCAGGCGCATCGCGCTCTACGACACGACGCTCCGGGACGGCACTCAGGGGGCCGGCATCACGCTGTCCGCGGACGACAAGCTGCGGATCGCCGAGCATCTCGACGGCTTTGGGATCGACTATATCGAGGGCGGCTGGCCGGGCAGCAACCCGAAAGATATGGAGTTCTTCGAGCGGGCCCGGGGACGGACGTGGCGGCACGCGCGCCTGACGGCGTTTGGCAGCACGCGCCGCCCCGGCATTCCGGCCGAGCGCGACGAGAACCTCGCGCTCATCCTCGCCGCCGCGACACCGGCCGCGGCCCTCTTCGGCAAGTCGTGGGATCTGCACGTGCGGGAGGCGCTGCGGACCACGCCCCGCGAGAACCTCGCCATAATCGAGGAGTCCGTCCGGTACGTGCGGTCGCGCGGCGTCGAGGTTGTCTACGACGCGGAGCACTTTTTCGATGGCTGGAAGGCCAACTCGGAGTACGCGCTCGCCACGCTGCGCGCCGCCGAGCGGGCGGGCGCGTCCGTGGTCGTCCTCTGCGACACGAACGGGGGGTGCCTGCCGCACGAGATCCGCGCCGGCGTCGAGGCGGCCCGGCGCGCCGTGGAAGGCCCGCTCGGTATTCACGCGCACAACGACGGTGAGCTCGGGGTAGCCAACACGCTCGTCGCGGTGGACGCGGGCTGCGTGCACGTGCAGGGCACCGTCAACGGCATCGGCGAGCGCTGCGGAAACGCGAACCTCGTCTCGATCATCCCCAACCTGCAACTCAAGATGGGCTGCCGCTGCGTGCCCGAGGAGCAGATCGCGCGGCTCGGCGAGGTGTCGCGTTTCGTCGCCGAACTCGCCAACCTGGCGCCGAACGAGTACCAGCCTTTTGTCGGCCGCAACGCCTTCGCCCACAAGGGCGGGGTGCACGTCAGCGCCGTCATGGCCCATCCGCCCACCTACGAGCACATCGCGCCCGAGGCCGTCGGCAACGCGCGGCGCGTCGTCGTGAGCGACCTTTCCGGACGGGCCAACGTGCTCTACAAGGCCCAGGAGATGGGCATCGATCTGTCGCGCGACCGGCCGGAAGTCCGCCGGATCCTCGCGGAGCTCAAACGGCTCGAGCACGAGGGCTACCAGTTTGACGCCGCGGAGGCGTCGTTCGAACTGCTGATGCGCCGGATCCTCGGCCAGCACCGGCCGTCCTTTACACTGCGCGGCCTTCGGGTCACAGTCGAGAAGCGGGACGGCGGTGTGTGCGCGGCGGAGGCCACGATCCGGGTGGCGGTCGACGGGCAGGAAGAGCATACGGCCGCGGAAGGCGACGGTCCGGTGCACGCGCTCGACCGGGCGCTGCGGAAGGCGCTCGGGCGGTTCTATCCCGAGATCCAGCGCGTACGGCTGACCGACTATAAGGTGCGCGTGCTCAACGCCGACGCCGCCACCGCGGCGCGCGTGCGCGTCCTCATCCAGTCGACGGACGGCGCGCGCGTCTGGGGCACCGTCGGGGTGTCGGAGAACGTCGTGGAGGCGTCCTGGCAGGCGCTGGTCGACAGCCTCGAGTACGTGCTGCTCCGCGAGCGGCGTGCCGCGGCCGCCGCGCAGACGGGGGCCGGCGTGCTTTCGTGAGCGCCGCCGCGGCGCGCGCTCTGCAGATCGCGGTCATTCCGGGCGACGGCATCGGCCGCGAGGTGATTGCCGAAGCCGTCCGCGTGCTGCGCGAGGCCGGCCGGCGGTTTGAGATCACGCTCTCCTTCGAGCAGGGCATCGCCGGCGGCGAGGCCATCGACGCCCGCGGCACGCCGATCCCCGACGAGACGGTCAATCTCTGCGCGCGCTCCAGCGCGATTCTGCTCGGCGCCTGCGGGGGTCCGAAGTGGGACAAAGGCCCCCGGCACCTGCGTCCCGAGCAGGCGCTGTTCACGCTGCGGCGGCGGTTCGGTCTCTACGCGAACCTCCGGCCCGCCGTGATGCGCGGCCCCCTGGCCGGCGCGTCGCCGCTCCGCCGCGAGGTCGCCGAAGGCGTGGACGTCCTGATCGTCAGGGAGCTGACGGGCGGATTGTACTTCGGACCGCAGTCCCGCGCGGGCGAGGGCGATGCGATGACGGCGCAGGATACCCTGCCGTACTCCGCGGGCGAAATCCGCCGCGTCGTCCGCGCGGCCTGCCGGATCGCCCGCACGCGCCCCCGGCGCAAGGTCACGTCCGTCGACAAGGCCAACGTGCTCGAAACTTCCCGCCTGTGGCGCGAAGTCGCCGCGGAGGTGGGGCGGGAGTTTCCCGACGTGACGGTCGAGCACATGCTCGTCGACAATTGCGCGATGCAGCTCGTCCGCGACCCGCGGCAGTTCGACGTCATTGTGACGGACAACATGTTCGGGGACATTCTGAGCGACGAGGCCGCCGGCGTGATGGGGACGCTCGGGCTCATGCCGTCGGCCAGCCTCGGCGACGAGCCGCCCGGCCTGTTCGAGCCGGTGCACGGCACCGCGCCGGACATCGCCGGGCGCGGCATTGCGAACCCGCTCGCCGCGATCCTCACCGGCGCCCTGCTCCTCCGTTATGCCGCCGGCCATGAACCCGCCGCGTCCGCCATTGAGACCGCCGTCCTTCGGGCGCTTCAGGACGGGTGCCGGACCGCGGATATGAGCGGGGGCGGGGCGGCCCTCGGGACCACGGCCATGACCGACGCGGTGCTCGCGCGGCTTTCGTAGGCGGCAGGGCCGAGCATGCTCGAACTGCGCCCAAACTGCGAATGCTGCGGCAGGGATCTTCCGCCGTCCGCTCCCGATGCGATGATCTGCTCCTTCGAGTGCACCTTTTGCCGGGCGTGCGCCCGCGCGCGGCTGCACGGACGATGTCCCAATTGCGGCGGTAATCTTGTCCCGCGTCCGATCCGGCCCGCGCCGGCGTTGCGGACGCATCCCCCGTCGACGGTCCGCATCTTCCGCCCCGAAGGCTGCGGACGGGTTGCCCGCCCGCGTTGACGGCCCGGTATTCGCCGGCCGGCCGCGCGACGATGGAAGCGTGCATTCGCTTGCAATTGCCGTTCCGGCGGCCCTACAATAACGCTGTTGTGCGATCGGAACACATCTCGTGACATTGGTCCCCGCCGCCGCCGCGATTGCCGTCGGGTACGGGCTCGCGGCGCTGGCCGTCTTCGGCGGCGCGCGCGGCTGGCGCCCGCGCCTCCTGGCGGCGTTCGCCACGGGCGCCCTGGCGTTTCCGGTGACCGTCTTCCTGGCCGGGCAAATCCAGACGGTGTTGTCGTCGGCCTTCGGATGGGGCCCCGATGCCATCGCGATGACGCTCGGCGCCGGCGTGGCAGCGGCGCTCGTGACTGCGGCGGTTAATGAAGCGGTCAAACTCGCGGCGGCGCTATTGACGTGGACGCCGTCGCGTGGCGGCACGGTGGCCTTCGGCGCGGCGGCGGGAGCCGGGTTTGCGGCCGTCGGTGCATACGAGGTGATTCACTTTGCCCTCATGATGCGGGCGCTGCCGATCAGTTCGGCGTCGGGCTTCGTCGGGTCGCTCGTCCAGCAACTGGCCTTCGTGGCCGTGAACAGCGCATCCACCGCGCTGGCCGCCTTCGGCGTGATGCGGCACCGCGCCGCGGCATACTTGAGCGCGGCGATCCTTCTGCAGACCGTTTTCGCGGTGTTCGGCCTCCTCTACGCGCTCCGCGCGTATTCTAACGTCGCCTGGACGATTCTTGACGTCGTGGTCGCCGCGGCGCTCGTCGCGGGCGCCCTGATCCTCGACCGGCGGCCCGCCGCCGACTCGGTCCTCGCTCGCGCGGCCTGACGCCGCTTCCATGGACGCGCACGCCGCGGCAGGCGCGCGCGCCGCGGAAGGCTGGGCCGTCCTGCGCGCATTCTTTACGGAAGGCTCCCGCCATCTTGCCCCGGCCGTCGCCGCGTTCGAGGGAGCGGAGCAGCTCCTTCGCCGTTCCGGCGCCGGCCGCGCGGGGGGTGGGGCGGAGGATGTCGACGCCGTCCTGATCGGCCTCTCGATCGCGCTGCGCCTGCGCCGCGGCGAGGGCGACCTCCGGCGGGCCGTCGTGCTGGCGCAGCAACTGGTGAACGTGGCGCGCCGGCGGTCCGGTGAGGCCGCGGCGCTGCCGCTCCGCGCATATCTCGAAGACGCGTACCGCGATTTCGCGGACCACGCCCAGGGAGACGAGGCGGCCCGCGCGGCCGAAGACGGCATCGAGGCGTGCGACCGCACCCTCGCTCTCGCACGGCGCTTTCGCACCGACGACGGCGTCGCGCACGCCCGCGCGACCAAAGCCCTGCTGCTGCGCAGGCTCGCCGTGCTTCGTCCCGGCTCCGATGCGCCGGCGCGGCTGCGCGAGGCGGATCGCCTGGCCGCGGCCGCGCTCGCGTCGTGGCCGGCCCGCGACCCGGCCGGCCTTGCCGCGTTTCAGGCCGACCTGGCGGCGGCGCTGGTCGCGGGTGAGCGGCCGCGCCCGTCCGCGGTCGACCGGGCGGAGGCGCTGCTGCGCCACGCCGAGCGCGTCGCGCCAGCGGGCGACCGGTACCTCGCCGCGAAGTGGGCCGCGGCCCGCGCCCGCGTCGCCCTCGCGGCCGGGCGGCCGGAGGCGCTCGACGCCGTCACCGCCGCCTCCGGCGCGTTCCGCGCGTTGGGGCTGGACCGCGAAGCGGAGGAGGTGGAGCGCTGGCTGTGACCGAACTGCCCGGCGGTTTCACACGTTAAAGCGTCAGAGAGCGAGGAGGGCCGCGCCGTGAGCCGCCGCGCCGTGGTGAATCCGAAACTGCGGGACCCCGATACGGATGCGCTTTTTCGGGCGGTGCTGCAGCTGCGGACGGCCGAGGAATGCTACCGGTTCTTCGAGGACCTCTGCACGATCGGCGAACTCAAAGCACTCGCGCAGCGCTTTGCCGTGGCCCGGATGCTCGCGGATGGACGCACCTACGACCAGATCGCCGCGCGGACCGGCGCGTCGTCGGCCACGGTGAGCCGCGTGCGCCGGTTCCTCACGTACGGCGCGGACGGGTATGCACTGGTCCTGGACCGGCTGCGGCGGCGCGGGCGGCCGGCCGCGCGTCGTGACGCGTAGATCGCGCCGCCTGCTGCTGGCCGCGGCGGCGGCGGTGTTGCTGGCCGCCGCGGGCGCGGCGGCCGCCCGCGGGGCGACGCTCGACGACCGCGTCTATGCCGTGGCGAGCCGGCTGATGTGTCCGGTGTGCGCCGGGCAGACGGTCGCGGAGAGCGACTCCGCGGTGGCCCGCGAGATGCGCGACGTGATCCGCGCCAAGCTCGAGGCCGGCGAGACGCCCGAGGCGATCCTCAAGTTTTTCGTCGGTCAGTTCGGCGAGAGCGTGCTCGCCGAGCCGCCGCGCCGCGGACTCGCGCTCGTCCTGTACGTCGGACCCGCCGCGGGCGTCGTGGGAGGACTCGCCCTCGCCGTACTGCTGATCCGCCGCTGGGTGCCGGCTCCGCGCGGGCCCGGCCGGTCGGACCGTCCCGGCGCCGGCGCTGCGCGCCGCGATCCCGGGCCGGGCGGCGCCGCACAATCGCGGGCGGACCTCGCCCGCCTCTCGCGCGAACTGGAGACCCGCGAACGCTTCTGACCCTCCGGGTCGCGGCCCGGCCGTGGGCGCCGTTCCGGGCCGCGAGGCCTCCCGCGGGGACGGGCCGTTGACGCGGTCCGGGCCCCGTGCTAGGATGCCGGGAGTGCTTTATTACTCTGTTGCTTTATCTGGGTAAAGCATCGGTGCAGCGCGACACGCGCGAACGCTGGCAACTGATTCCGTCCGGCACCCGGGACTGGCTGCCGCGCGAGGCGGCCAGGATCCGCGGGGCCGCCTCGGGCGTGCTCGCCGAGGCGGCCCGGTGGGGCTATCGCGAGGTCGTCACGCCGACGCTCGAGTACCTCGACGTGCTGGTGCGGGCGGAGGGGGCGGGCGCCCCGGACCGGCTGTTCAAGCTGATCGACCGCGGTGGCGAGTTGCTGGCGCTGCGGCCCGATATGACGACGTCGGTGGCGCGGCTCGTGGCCACGCGCCTGCGGGACGTCGCGTCGGCGGCGTCGCTGCCGCTGCGCGTCGCGTACGCGGGCCAGGTGTTTCGCGGCGCCCCGCCGGCCGGCGCGGCCCGCCTGCGCGAATTCCCCCAGGTCGGCTGCGAGCTCATCGGCCCGCGCACGGTGGAGGCCGACGCGGAGATCGTGGCGCTGACCGTCGCGGCGTTTCGCGCGGCGGGCGTCGCCGCCTTCTCGCTGAGCCTCGGCCACGTCGGATTCTTGCAGAGCGTCCTCGCCGGCCTCGACCTGTCCGAGGACGACGGCGCCGCGGTCCGCGCGCTGCTCTACCAGAAAGATTTCGTCGGCCTGGGGGGCCTCCTCGAGCGGCACCGCGCCCCCGCGGACCGGATCGAGGCGCTTCTGGCGCTGCCGGCCCTGCGCGGGCCGGACGCGCTTGTGGAGGCGGGGCGGCTGGTGCACACGCCGGAGGGCCGCGACGTGGTGCGCGATCTCGAACGCCTCGGCGAGGCCCTGGCCGCGCACGGTGTCGCGGACGCCGTGACGATCGACCTCAGCATCATTCGCGACTTCGACTACTACACCGGAATCGTCTTCGAAGGCCACACCGCGGCCGTCGGCGCTCCGCTCGGCGGCGGCGGACGGTACGACCGGCTGCTCGAGCAATTCGGCGTCGCGCTGCCGGCGACCGGGTTCGCGCTGCGCCTCGATCGCGTACTGGCCGCCGAGGGGGCGGCCGAGGACGGCGCGCAGGCGTGGACGCCGGACGCCGTGGTGGCGGCGGACGCGGGCTGCGGCGCGGAAGCCGCGGCGTGCGCGCGGGCGCTGCGGTCGTGCGGATTCACCGTGGCGCTCGAAGTGCTCGGCCGGCCCTGGGACGAGGTGGCCGACGATGCGGCGCGCCGGGGGGTCCCGCGTGCGATCCTTGTCGGGCGGGGCGCGGCGCGGGTCCGGGAGGGTGGGAACGCCGAGCGTCGCGTGCCGCTTTCGGAACTGACGGCGACAGGCCGGCGCGGCACCGGCGCGCGGCCGCCCGCGCCGGACGCAAGGCCCGGTGGCCCGTGGTGACCGGTCCGCGGACGCGCCGCGCCGGTGACATGGTCACCGTGGCCGTGCCGTCCGGCCGCCTGCTCGACGGGGCCATGCGAATCCTCGAAGCGTCGGGATATCTCGACGGGGACGCCTGGCGCGGCAGCCGGCGGCTGATCGTGCCGGGCGTAGAACCGGCGATGCGCTGCCTCATCGCGAAGCCGGTCGATCTGCTGACGTACGTGGAGCATGGCGCCGCGGACCTCGGGATTGCGGGCAAGGATATCCTGCTCGAGCAGGGCCGCGACGTGTACGAGTTGGTGGATCTCGGCTTCGGGACGTGCCGCGGCGTGCTGGCCTGCCCCGCGCGCCTCGCGGAGACGTGGGAACGTCTTACGCCGCTGCGCATCGCGACCAAGTATCCGCGCGTGACCGAGCGCCACTTTTGGACCCAGGGCCGGCCGGTCGAAGTGATCCCGATGAACGGAACGGTGGAGCTTGCGCCGCTCGTGGGATTGGCCGACGGCATTATGGACCTCGTGATGAGCGGCCGGACGCTGCGCGAGAACGGGCTCATCGAGATCGCCGAACTGTTCCAGTCGACGGCGCGGCTCGTGGTCAACCGGGTCAGTCTGCGCAGCCGCGCCGCGGCGGTCGCCGCCGTGATCGAGCGCGTGCGGGCGACGGTCGCCCGGCCGGAAGGGCCCGGCGAAGGCCTGATGCCGTCCCGCGAGGGACGCACGCCGCGCGCGTGAGACGGCGGCGCGCCGGGCGGGCCGTACCGGCGGTATAGGAGGAGACCTGTGGACGTCGTCCGGCTGGCCCAGGCACCGCCCGAACGCCTGCAGCGCATGCTGCGGCGGTCGAGCGCCGACATCTTCGATCCCGAGCGTGTGGCGCACGTGGGCGCCATCATCGCCGACGTCGAGCGGCGCGGCGATGCCGCGGTGATCGACTACACTGCGCGGTACGACGGCGTGGCCCTCCCGCCGGAGCGCCTCGCGGTCGAACGCGACGAAGTGCGCCGCGCGTATGATGCGGTCGACGACGGCCTTCGGACTGCGCTTGCCGCGGCGATCGACCGCGCGCGCCGGTATAACGAGCGGCTCCGGCCGCCGGCCCTTGCCTTGGACGAGCTGGAGCCGGGGATCACCGCGGGCATCAAGTGGTCGCCGGTGGAGAGCGCCGGCATCTACGTACCGAGCGGCAAGGGCACGTTTCCCTCGACGCTCGTCACGCTCGCGACGCCGGCGGCCGTCGCGGGAGTCGAGGAGATCGCCGTCGTCGTCCCGCCGCGGGCGGACGGCAGCGTCGATCCGGCCATCCTCGTCGCCGCGGACCTGCTCGGCGTGCCGCGCGTGTTCCGGTGCAACGGCGTCGCGGGCATCGCGGCGCTCGCGTGCGGCACCGCGACGCTGCCGCGCGTGCGGGTCCTCGGGGGGCCCGGCAATCCGTACGTGACCGCGGCGCAACTCGCCGTCCAAACCCGGGGGGTGCGCCTGCTCTCGGTGCTCGGGCCCACGGAATCGATGATCCTTGCCGATGAGAGCGCGGATGCCGACCGCCTCGCCCTGGATTTGTTGAACGAGGCGGAACACGGCGCGGATTCGGCGGTGGTCCTCGTGACGGTGTCGGAGGCGCTGGTCGGCGACGTGCAGGAGCGGCTTCCGCGTTATCTCGCGCAGCTGCCGGAACGACGCCGCGGCTTCGCGGAGGCGGCGATGCGCGACTACGGCGGCGCCGTCGTCGCCGGCTCGATGGAGGAAGCCCTCGCCTTTGTCAACCTCTACGCGCCCGAGCACCTCCAGATCGCCACGCGGGATCCGCTTGGGACGCTGGCCGGAGTGCGGCACGCCGGCGAGGTCCTGCTCGGCCAGGACACGCCGTTTTCCGCCGGCAACTACGCCATCGGCGTGCCGGCCGCGCTGCCGACGTCGGGGTTCGCGCGCGTCATGTCCGGCGTCACCGTCTGGAGCTACCTGAAGGCCACCTCCGTCGCCTCGCTGGACGCGCGGGGCCTGGCGGCCGTGCGCCCCGTCATCGAGCGGCTCGGCCGGTACGAAGACTTTCCCGCGCACGTGCTCGCCGTGACCGCGCGGGGGCTCGACTCGTGAGTCGTCTCGGCCGCGCGTCGCGCGCGACGGGGGAAACGAAGGTCGAGGTGCGCTGGGAACTCGACGGCGCCGGGCAGGCCGACCTCGCGACCGGCGTGCCGTTTCTCGACCACATGCTGGAACAGCTGGCGCGGCACGGCCGCTTCGACCTCGCGGTGCACGCCTCGGGCGACCTTCAGATCGATGCGCACCACACCGTCGAGGACGTGGGCATCGCGCTCGGCCGGGCGTTCAAAGACGCGCTCGGCGCCGGCGCCGGCATCTTCCGCTACGCTTCGGCGCACGCGCCGCTCGACGAGGCGCTGGTCCTTGCGGTGGTCGACGTCAGCGGGCGCCCCTTCCTGCACTACGCGGTGCCGGTCGCGCGCCAGCGTCTCGGAGCCTACGACAGCGATCTCACCGAGGAGTTCTTCCGCGCCTTCGCCGTGAACGCCGGCCTCACGCTCCACGTCCTCCTCGTGCACGGCCGTAACGGCCACCATATCATCGAAGCTGCGTTCAAGGCCCTCGCGCTTACCCTCGATCGCGCAACGCAGCGTGACCCCCGCGTGGCCGGAGTGCCGTCGACCAAGGGCACGTTCGCGTGATCGCCGTAGCCGACTACGGCGCCGGTAATCTCCACAGCATCTGTACGGGCCTGCGGCGGCGGGGCCTCGACGTCCGGGTGACGGACGATCCGCGCGTCCTCGACGCCGCGGCCGCGCTGGTCGTGCCGGGAGACGGCGCTTTCGGTCCCGCGATGGCGCGCCTCCGGGCCCGCGGCTTCGCCGACAGTATCCCCGCCTACATCCGCTCGGGACGACCGTTTCTCGGTGTCTGCCTCGGGATGCAGCTACTCTTCGAGGAAAGCGAGGAGGGCGGACCCCATCTTGGGCTGGGCGTGCTGCCGGGCCGGGTGCGGCGTTTGCCGGCGACGGTTAAGGTGCCCCACATGGGTTGGAACCGGCTGCGGATCGAGCGGCCGTCGCCATTGCTGGCGGGCGTACCGTCGAACGCGTATGTCTACTTCGTGCACTCGTATGATTGTGCGCCGTCCGATCACGCGCTCGTCGCGGCGACGGCGTCGTACGGCCGTGAGATCGCCGCGGTGGCCGGGCACGGCAACGTGTGGGCTACGCAGTTCCATCCGGAGAAGTCCGGTACAGTGGGCGCACGCATCCTCGATAACTTCGCGCGGTGGACGGCGGGTGTTGGTGCTTCCGGCAATTGACATCCGAGGGGGCCGCGCCGTCCGGCTGATCCAGGGCGATCGCGGCCGCGAGCGCAGGTATGACGACGATCCGGCCGGTGTGGCGCGGCGCTGGACGGCCGCGGGGGCGTCCTGGCTCCACGTCGTGGATCTCGACGGTGCGTTCGCGGGACGGCCGGGCAATCCCGATGCGGTGGGGCGGATCCTGGCCGCGTCGCCGGTACCGGTCCAAGTGGGTGGCGGGGTGCGGGACCTTGCCGCGATCGAACGCCTGCTTACTGCCGGGGCCGCACGGGTGATCCTCGGCACGGCCGCGGTGCGCGACGCGGGATTGCTCCGCGAGGCGTGCGGGCGCTTCGGCGACCGCGTCGCGGCGGCGCTCGACGCGCGTGACGGCCGCGTCGTTACGGAGGGGTGGACCGAAACAAGCGACCTCACCGTAGGAGAGGCAGCGGCCCGCGTCGTGGAGGCGGGCGTGCGCCGGATCGTCTACACCGACACGCAGCGGGACGGCCTGATGGGCGGGCCCGACCCGGCGGCGCTCGAGGGCGTCCTCGCCGCCGTCCGGGTCCCGGTGATCCTCGCGGGCGGCGTGGCGTCGGCGGACGACGTGCGGCGCCTCCGACGGTTCGAAGCGGCAGGGCTCGAGGGCGTCGTCGTCGGCCGCGCGCTCTACGAAGGGAGCGTGCGCTTGGAAGACCTCCTGGCGGCGGCCGGGGAGGCGGCGGCGACGTGATGCCGCGCCGCCGGGGCGGCTGATGCTGGCGCGGCGCGTCATCGCGTGCCTCGACGTCAAGAACGGCCGCGTCGTCAAGGGTACGCGCTTCGTCAATCTTCGCGACGCCGGCGATCCGGTGGAACTCGCCGCGGCGTACGATCGCGAGGGCGCGGACGAGGTCGTCTTTCTCGATATCACCGCGAGCCACGAGGGACGCGGCATCATGGAGACCGTGGTGCGGCGGACGGCGGAGGTCCTCACGATTCCGTTCACGGTAGGAGGCGGGCTGGCGACGGTGGACGATCTGCGGCGCATGCTGCGGGCCGGGGCCGACAAGGTCGGGCTGAACACCGCGGCCGTGCGGCGCCCCGACGTGATCCGGGAAGGCGCGGCGCAATTCGGCAGCCAGTGCATTGTCGTCGCGATCGACGCGAAGCGCACCCGGGCCGGCGGGTGGGAGGTGTATACGCACGGGGGCCGCACCGCCACCGGTCTCGACGCCGTTGACTGGGCCGTGCGCGCCGCGGAATCGGGCGCCGGCGAAATCCTGCTGACCAGCATGGATCAAGACGGCCGCGAAGACGGCTTCGATCTCGAGCTGACGCGCGCGGTTACGCGCGCGGTGCGGATTCCGGTGATCGCCTCCGGGGGCGCCGGGGCGCCCAGGCATTTTGTGGACGCGGTCCGCGAGGCGGACGCCGACGCGGTGCTGGCCGCGTCGATCTTTCACTACCGCACGCACAGCATCGCCGCCGTCAAAACCGCGATGGCAGCCGCGGGGATTCCGGTGCGGCCGGCGGACGTGGCGGGCTGATGAGCCGGGGCGGCTCCCTCGCGGGGGCCTTCGGCGCGCGGGCCCGTGGAACGCTCACCGAAGGAGCGACGTCGAGATGAGCGACGCGGATAGGATCACCTACGATGCCGCGGGCATGGTGACGGTGGTGGCGCAGGACGCGGGCACGGGCGAGGTGCTCATGGTGGCGCACATGACCCGTGAGGCGCTCGAGCGCACCCTCGCCACCGGCCAGGCGTGGTACTGGAGCCGCGGACGGGGGCGGCTGTGGCGCAAGGGAGAAACGTCCGGTCATACGCAGCGGGTCCTCGAGGTCCGCGGCGACTGCGACGGCGACGCTATTTTATTGAAGGTGCAGCAAACCGGGGCGGCCTGCCATACGGGCCGCCGGTCGTGCTTCTTCCGCACGGTCGCGCCCGACGGAACGCTCGTGGACGAGTCGGCGGAGTCGGCGGAGGCCCGTGGTGCCAGCCCTGCCCGTATGTCCTCCGCCGCACCGGCCGCCGGGCCCGAGGTCCTGAGCGAACTCGCAGCCGTCCTCGCGGAGCGCCGCCGCGCGCCGACGGCCGGCTCGTACACATCCGGCCTGTACGCGGAAGGCCTCGCGCGGCTCAATGAGAAGATCATGGAAGAAGCCGCCGAGGTCACCCGTGCCGCCCGCAAGGAGACGCCCGGGCGGCTCATGGAAGAAGCGGCGGATTTGTGGTTCCACACGCTCGCGCTGCTCGTGTACCAGGGCATCGATCCCGGGCAGGTCTTCGCAGAACTGGCGCGGCGGAGGCGCTGAGGAATCGGCCTCGGTGCGCTACGCGGTCTTCTCTGACGTCCACGCCAACCTGGAAGCGCTGGACGCCGTGCTGGCGGACGCGGCCCTCCGCTCGCCGGACGCCTACGTCTGTCTCGGCGACATCGTCGGCTACGGGCCCGACCCCAACGAATGCGTCGCCCGCGTGCAGCGCCTCGGGGCTGCGGCGATCGCCGGCAACCACGACCGCGGCGTCGTGGGCCTGTTCGATATGTCGGCCTTTTCACCGCTGGCCCGCGCGGCAATCGAATGGACGGCCGGCGAGCTCACCGACGAGCACCGCGCGTTTCTCGCGGCCCTGCCCGAGCGGCTGGAGTCGCCGACGTTCCTCGGCGTCCACGGCAGTCCGCGCGACCCGGTGGAAGAGTACATCCTCACACTGCCGCAGGCCCTCGCCATTTTCGCGGAGAGCCCCTTCCGGGTGTGTCTGGTGGGGCACACACACATCCCGGGCCTTTTCGTGCGCGACGGGGACGGCCACATCCGGGCGCAGGACTTCACGCCCGAATCACCGGTCGAGCTCGTCGCGACATCGCGGTACATCGTGAACGGTGGCAGCGTCGGGCAGCCCCGTGACGGCGATCCGCGGGCAGCGTATCTCATCTACGACGACGGCGGTCGCAGCGTTACGCTTCACCGTGTGGCCTACGCGGTTGCCGCGACGCAGGCCAAGATGCGGGCGCGCGGCCTGCCGCCGCTCTTGTCGAGCCGCCTCGCCGCCGGCATGTAGAGGGAGCGGTTTCCGCACCGCCGAAGCGGTCCCGCTACCGCGCACTGGAGGAACGAGGATGAGCGAACCCGCACGCCCGATGACCATCGACGATCTCACGGCCATTCCCGTGCTCAACGATCCGCAGTTGTCGCCGGACGGCACGCAGGTCGCGTTTACGGTGACCCGCCCCGACCGCGACGCCAACACCTACCGCATCCAGTTGTGGCTTGTTCCGGCCGCGGGCGGCGAGCCAAGGCAGCTCACCACCGCGCAGGCCAAGGACACCGCGCCGCGCTGGTCGCCCGACGGGACGCGTCTCGTGTTTCTCTCCGACCGCGGCGGCGACAAACAGGTCTGGGTTATTCCGGTGAGCGGCGGCGAAGCGCGGGCGCTCACCTCGGGCCGGTTGTCGCCCGCCGACCCGGTCTGGTCGCCGGACGGCCGTTGGATCGCGTTCGTCGGCAAGCCGGACCCGGCGCGCACCCGCGACGAAAGCGATATCAAAGTCATCTTGCGACTGCGTTACAAACAGGACGGCGAAGGCTTTTGGGACGGCCGATGGAAGCAGATCTTCGTCGTCCCCGCCGCCGGAGGACCGGCGCGGCAGGTGACCGCGGGCGACTACGATCACCTCTGTCCGGTGTGGTCGCCCGACGGCACGTCGCTCGCGTACACCGCCAACGATTCGCCGGATGCCGACCTCGGCAATACCGCCGACGTCTGGGTCGTCGCGGCCGGGGGAGGAGCGAACCCCCGGCGGGTGACGAAGGGACTCGGCCCGGCACAGGCCCCGGCCTGGTCTCCGGACGGCCGCTGGCTCGCGTACGTCGGCCACGACAACGCGGCGTGGGGCGCGACGAATTGGGGCGTCTGGATCGTCCCCTCCGCCGGCGGTGATCCCGTCTGTCTTACCGCGGGCGAGGATCGGAGCGCGGGCCATCACCTCGTGACCGACTCACGGGTTCATGCTTCGTCGGGCGGCCTCACCTGGAGCCGCGATGGAGCGCGGCTCTTCTTCATGGTGACCGATGGCGGCAGTACGCAGATTGCGTCGATTGCCGCGCCCGCCCGCCCGGGCGCGCTACGGTTGGAGACCCGGGGCGCGCACGATCTGACCGGCTGCTCGCTTGACCGGGCGACGCGCCGCGTCGTGTGCATCGAGGGCGACGCCGCGACCCCGGGCGAGGTCGCGGTCTTCGATGTCGGCGGTGATATCCGGCGCGTCACGGACCTCACCGGGACCGCCCTGCGTCCGCTCGCGCTCGCGCGGCCGGAGCGATTCGAGTTCGACACGCCCGATGGGTGGACCGTCGAAGGGTGGGTCATGCGGCCGGCCAATCCGGTCTACGGCGACCGGGCGCCCGCCGTGCTCGAAATCCACGGCGGACCGCACGGCGCGTACGGGAACGCGTTCTTTCACGAGTTTCAAGTGCTGGCCGCGCAGGGCTACGGCGTCGTCTATCTCAACCCGCGCGGCAGCCAGGGCTACGGCCAGCGCTTCACCGCCGCGACGCGCCATGACTGGGGCGGCGGGGACTACGACGACCTCATGCGCGGCTTGGACCACGCGCTGGCCGCGCACCCGTGGATCGACCGCGAGCGCCTCGGCGTCGCGGGCGGCAGCTACGGCGGGTTCATGACGAACTGGATCGTCGGCCATACCGGCCGGTTCCGCGCGGCGGTCACGATGCGCAGCATCAGCAACGCGTACAGCCAGTGGGGGACGTCGGACCTCGCGTACATGAAGGGCATGTGGGAGTACCCGGGCGATCCGTGGGAGGCTCCGCAATTCTATCTCGAGCGCTCGCCGATCACCTACGTGCGCCAAATGCGCACGCCGCTCCTTATCCTGCACAGCGAGCAGGATTACCGCTGCCCGATCGAGCAGGGCGAGCAGCTCTTTGTCGCGCTCAAGAAACTCGGGGTGCCGGTGCTGTTCGTCCGATTCCCGAACGAAAGCCACGATCTGTCGCGCAACGGGCAGCCGCGCCACCGGCTGGAGCGACTGCGCCACATCGTGGAGTGGTTTCGGACCTACCTTGCGCCGGAGGCCGAAGCCTTCGGCCGTCAGGGGGCGGCCGACGTCAGGCGCGAGACCGCGGCCGCAGGCGAGTGACCCGCATCTACACGAGGACCGGCGACGCTGGCGAGACCGGCCTCTTCGGCGGCCGGCGCGTTCGGAAAGACGATGTGCGCGTCGCCGCCTACGGCGCTGTCGACGAGCTGAACGCGCTGCTCGGCGTCGCGCGGGCGGCCGAGCCGCCGGATGCCGTCGACGCGGCATTGGAGAGGCTGCAGCATTATCTGTTCGACCTCGGTTCGGAACTGGCGGCACCGCCTGATGCCGGGGCCGCCGCGGGGGCGCACGCGAGCCGTGTGCAGCCGGCCTGGGTCGAGGCGCTGGAGCGCGAGATCGACCGCGTCGAAGGCGGACTGCCCCCGCTCCGGGCGTTCATTCTGCCGGGCGGAACGCCCGCCGCCGCCGCGCTTCACCACGCCCGCGCGGCCGCGCGCCGCGCGGAACGCGAGATCGTGACGCTCGCCGCGCGCGACCCGGTCAACCCCGAGCTGCTCAAGTTCATGAACCGGGTGTCGGATCTGTTGTTCGTCCTGGCGCGCGCCGCGAACCACGCCGCCGGCCGGCCGGACGTGGAGTGGCGGCAGACGCGGTAGTGTCCCCCTAGCGCCCGAACCGGCGCTGCCGCTGCTGGAAGCTCCGCAGCGCGCGCAGAAAATCAACGCGGCGGAACGCCGGCCAGTAGACGTCGCAGAAATAGTACTCGCTGTACACGCTCTGCCACAGCAGAAACCCGCCCAGCCGGATCTCACCGCTCGTGCGGATGATGAGATCCGGCTCGTCCGCGGCGCCGGCGTACATGTGCCGGCCGATCTCCTCCGGGGTCAGGTGGCGCAGCAGGTCGTCCGCCGCGATGCCCGGCCGGAAATGCGCCCGGACGAGCGACCGGACCGCGTCCGCGATCTCCTGACGGCCGCTGTACCCCACCGCGATGTTGAGCCGGCAGCCCTCGTAGCCCGCGGTGGCCCGCTCCGCGCCCTCGATCGCGTCGCGAAGCGTCGGGGGCAGCACCTCGAGATGCCCCACGGCGCGGATCCGGCGCCGGCCGCGCGCTGTCGCCGGATGCTTCGCCAGCGCCGCGATCTTGCGCTCGATGACCTCGAGGAGAGGCCGCACCTCGTCGGCCGGCCGTTCCAGGTTGTCGATGGAGAGCACCCACACCGTGACCTCCGGAATGCCGAGGCTCTCGCACCAGTCAAGGATCTCGTCGACCTTGTCCGCGCCGCGCCGGTAGGCGTCCCCGCTGCTGAGCCCCGCCTGCTGCGCGTATCGCCGGTTCCCGTCGAGGATGAGGCCCACGTGACGCGGCAGCGGTCCCCGGCGCAGTTGGCCGAGGAGCCGGTGTTCGTATACGTTGTAGAGGAGGCCGAGCAGCATATTATGAATGTCGCGACCCGGTGAGCCGTGTCCTTCTGACGTGGATGGACCTCGCTTTGGTTCCCTGCACAGCGCCGCCTGAGGCCGGGCTCTGACACCCGCTTCTCATTCGGGCATCATGGTGGGGGTCCGCGACGACGAACTCGTCAGGCGGCTCCTCGCCGCGGGTGAAATCGGCGTCGATTTCCTCGAGACGGGCGGTCCCCGTGCTGCGACGGCCCCGGCCGTCCCCGGGGGCGCGGGCCTGCTGGTGCACAACGCGGTCTGGAACTGGTCCCTCGCGCATCCCCGCGCGCTGGAGTTGCCCGGTGTGCTGTCCACCATCCGCGAGGTGGCCGCCCGCACGGGGACACCGTGGATCAGCACGCACCTCGGGTTCGCGTGCGCGGAGGTGGCTCCTGACGGTAGGATGATGATGCCCCGGTCGCCGGTGCTCGCGCGCGACGACGTGCGCGCGTCGATCGTCCGGACCGCGCGCGGTTTGGCCGCGGCGCTGCGGGTGCCTCTGTTGCTGGAGAACCTGGACTACTGGCCCACCGGCGCGTACGAGTACGTGTCGGAGCCCGCGTTTGTCGCGGACGTGCTGGCGGAGGCCGGCGTGGAGTTTCTGCTCGACCTGGCGCATGCGCAGGTGGCCGCCGCGCGGCTCGGGCTGCCAGTCGACGACTATGTGGCCCGGCTGCCGCTGAAGCGCGTGCGCGAGATTCACGTGAGCGGGCCTCGCCTTCGCGAGGGCGGCCTCATCGACGCGCACGACTCGCTGACCGACGAGGACTACCGGCTGTTGGGCCGGGTGCTCGCCGCCTCGCGGCCCGCGGCGGTGACCTTCGAATATCACGGCGCGGACGGATCCGCCGTGGCGGCGGAACTCGCGCGTCTTCGGACCGTCCTCGGTGTCTGACCGACGCTCGGAGGATGGCCGGGTTGTGCGGTGGGACGGGGATGCGCGACGCGATCAGGCGACCGCGCGGCGGAGTCCCTGTTCGATCTCTCCCATGAAGGCTTCCGTCGTCAGGAACGGTTCGTTCGGCCCGATGAGGATCGCCAGATCCTTCGTCATCTTGCCCCGCTCGACCGTCTCCACGCAGACGCGCTCCAGGGCGGCGGCGAAGTCGACGACCGCCGGGGTCTTGTCCATGCGGCCCCGGTACTGCAGCCCGCGCGTCCACGCGTAAATCGAGGCGATCGGATTGGTCGAGGTCGGCTTGCCCTGTTGGTGCAGCCGGTAGTGGCGTGTGACGGTGCCGTGCGCGGCTTCGGCCTCCACCGCCTTGCCGTCAGGTGACGTGAGGACGGACGTCATGAGCCCGAGCGACCCGTAGCCCTGCGCCACGGCGTCCGACTGCACGTCCCCATCGTAGTTCTTGCACGCCCACAGGTAGCCGCCGCTCCACTTGAGGCTCGCCGCGACCATGTCGTCGATCAGGCGATGCTCGTAGGTCAGGTGGGCCGCGGCGAACCGCTCGCGGAATTCGGCATCGTAGACTTCCTGAAACAGGTCCTTGAAGCGTCCGTCGTACGCCTTGAGGATGGTGTTCTTCGTCGACAAGTACACCGGGTACGATCGGGCGAGGCCGTAGTTGAAGCACGCGCGGGCGAAGCCCCGGATTGAGCTGTCGAGGTTGAACATCCCCAGTACGACGCCGGGTCCGTCGGCCTTGATGATTTCCCGCGTGATCGCAGCACCCGTGCTTCCGGCGGCCGGGGTGAAGGAAACCGCGAGCGTGCCGGCCCCGGGAAACCGGAAGTCCTGCGCCCGGTATTGATCCCCGAACCCGTGGCGGGCGACCACGACCGGCTTGTCCCACTGCGGGACGAGGCGCGGTACGTTGCGGCAGATGATGGGCTCGCGGAAGATCGTCCCGTCGAGGATGTTCCGGATGGTGCCGTTCGGGCTGCGCCACATCTGCTTGAGCCCGAACTCCTTGACGCGCGCCTCATCGGGGGTGATCGTCGCGCACTTCACCCCCACGCCGTGCTCGCGCACCGCGTGCGCGGCGTCCACCGTAATGCGGTCGTCCGTCTCGTCGCGGCGCTGGATCGACAAGTCGTAGTACTTCAGGTCGACGTCGAGATGGGGCAGGATGAGGCGCTCCCGGATCCAGTGCCACATGATCCGCGCCATCTCGTCGCCGTCCATTTCGACGATGGGACGCTTGACCTTGATCTTCGCCATACCGCCGCTTCGTCACCCCCTGCCCGGGCCCGGCGTGCCGCGCGGCATGCCCGCCGGGCCGCGCGCCTACTTTCGCTCGTCCCCGCGCGGCAGGGGCGCGGCCGGCCCGCGGTACGGCAGCGGCACGTACTGCACGGACGGCCGCCGGCGTCCCGCCTGCGGGTACAGGTCCATCAAGTCATAGACGCCGCGCGGCATGTCGGTCGACACGGCCAAGCCGAGGACGCGGGCTTCCTCGACCGTAATCGGATAGTCGTGCGTCCACTGTCCGGTGGCGAGCTGGTCCGCAAGCGCGGCTGCCCGCTCGGCGGTCAGCCGGCGGGCGGCCAATTCGACGACCACGGCGTGCACCTGGCGCAGCGCCTTCTTCGCGACGTCCGCGAGGATGAGCGTGTCGTCGTCTACCCGCTCGATCGGCTTGCGTTCCGCCACGCCGACGATCGACGACGCCGGGTACTGGCCGAGCTGCGGGTCCACCGGCCCGAGCACCGCGTGGGGATCCATCACGATCTCATCGGCCGACAGCGCGATGAGCGTGCCCCCCGACATCGCGTAGTGCGGGACGAACACGGTGATGCGGCCTTGATGGTCACGCAGCGCCCGCGCGATTTGCTCCGCCGCGAGCACGAGCCCTCCGGGTGTGTGCAGCACCACGTCGATCGGCATGTCGGGCGGCGTCAGCCGGACGGCGCGGAGCAGGTCTTCGGAATCCTGGATGTCGATGTAGCGCGCGAGCGGAATGCCGAGCAGGCTGATCGTTTCTTCGCGGTGGATGAGCGCGATGACGCGCGTCCCGCGGCCGCGCTCGAGGCCCTGCAGCGCGCGAATCCGCGCGACCTGCTGCCACTGCCGTTGGAGGATCGGTTGGATGAATGATATGATGACGAGGATCCAGATGATGTCGCTGACGTTCAACGTGGTCCTCCGCGGCGGCGCGCGCGCCCGCGCGTATAGTATGCCGCGGGGGAGGAAACCCCTTTGTAAGACCCGAAAAGTCGCCGCGGTGTCTCCGCATTCCCCGGTGGGCCAATCCGGACGGGTTCCATGAGTGAGCAGGCCGTCGAGCATTCGCATGCCGGCGGGATTCCGTGGTGGCTGCAGCCGGCCGCCACCGTCGCGGTCCTGACGGCGTTCGGCCTCTACTCGATCTGGGTCGCGCTGCAGGGCCACGGCTACGTCGCGCCGTACCTGTCGCCGTTTTATTCGCCGCCGGTGCGCGTGCGGGGGATCCCGATTTCACCCGCCTTCTGGGTCTTGTGGGCGCCGCTCGGCTTCCGCGCGACGTGCTACTATTATCGCAAGGCGTATTACCGCTCGTACTTCCTCGATCCCGTCTCGTGCATGGTGCCGGAGCGCCGCGGCGGCTACACCGGCGAGACCAGGCTGCCGTTCATCGTCAGCAACTTTCACCGGTACTTCCTGTACGTCGCGATCATCGTGCTCGCGTTCTTGTGGAAGGACGCGATCGACACGTTCTTTCCGGGCGGCCGGCCGTCGGTGCACGTGGGGTCTCTCCTGTTCCTGGCGAACGTGGTGCTGCTGTCCGGCTACACGTTCGGATGCCACGCGTTCCGCCACCTTGCCGGCGGCAACCTGGACTGCTATTCGTGCGCCCGCGGCGGGATGCTGCGCGCGCGCCTGCGCGCGGGCGTGAGCCGGCTGACCGTGTACCACGCCGCGTGGGCGTGGCTCAGCCTCTTTTCCGTCGGCCTCGCCGACGTGTACGTACGCCTTCTCGGAGCCGGGGTGATCACCGATCCGCGCCTGTTCTGACCCCGTATCGTGGAGGGAGATCCGGTCTCGTGGCTGACTGGTACGAGGCCCACCAGCACGACGTCTTGATCATCGGAGCCGGCGGCGCCGGTCTGCGCGCCGCGATCGCGGCCGCCGACGCCGGCGTCTCGGTCGGCCTGGTCTGCAAGTCGCTCCTCGGCAAGGCCCATACGGTGATGGCCGAGGGCGGCATCGCCGCGGCGCTGGGCAACGTCGACGCCGCCGACAACTGGGAAGTGCACTTCGGAGACACCATGCGCGGCGGGCAGCTCATCAACGACTACCGCATGGTGGAGATCTTCGCCCGCGAAGCGCCCGAGCGGGTCTATGAACTGGAGCGCTGGGGGGGCCTCTTCGATCGGACGTCCGACGGCCGGATCCTCCAGCGGCCCTTCGGCGCCCACACGTACCGGCGGCTGTGCCACGTCGGCGACCGCACCGGTCTCGAGATGATCCGCACGCTGCAGGACAAGGCGGTCCACACCGGCGTCGACGTGCACATGGAGGTGACGCTGACCCGCCTCCTCCGCGACGGGGACCGCATCGCCGGCGCCTTCGGTTACCGCCGGGAGACGGGGCGGTTCATCGTGTTCCGGGCAAAGGCGGTCGTGCTCGCGACGGGCGGCTGGGGCAAGGTCTACAAGGTGACCAGCAACTCGTGGGAATGCACCGGCGACGGCTGCGCCATGGCGTACGAAGCCGGCGCGGAATTGATGGACATGGAGATGGTCCAGTTTCACCCCACGGGCATGGTCTGGCCTCCCGGGGTGCGCGGCATCCTGGTGACGGAAGCGGTCCGGGGCGAGGGAGGGATCCTGCGCAACTCGGAGGGCGAGCGCTTCATGGAGCGCTACGACCCCAAGAAGAAAGAACTCAGCAGCCGCGACGTCGTCGCGAGGTCCATTTATAAGGAAGTCCAGGCGGGCCGGGGCACGCCGCACGGCGGCGCCTGGCTCGACATCACCCACCTCAACGGCGAGCTGATCAAGAAGAAGCTCCCGAGCATGTTCGACCAGTTCCTGAAGCTGGCCGACATCGACATCACGAAGACGCCGATGGAAGTCGCGCCCACGATCCACTACGTGATGGGCGGCGTGCGGGTGGAGGCGGGCACCGGCGCCACGAGCCTGCCCGGCCTGTTCGCGGCCGGAGAGGTGGCGGCGGGGCTGCACGGATCGAACCGGCTCGGGGGTAACTCGCTCAGCGATCTCCTCGTGTTCGGCAAGCGCGCGGGCGAGCACGCGGCGCGCTATGCTATGGACGCCGCCGCGGCGCCGCGGATCGACGACGCGCAGGCCGAGGAGGAACGCCGGCTGCTCCAGCGGCCGTTCGAGGGCGGCGGCATGGAGAATCCGTACACCATCCACGACGATCTTCAGGCGGTGATGGCCGAACACGCGGGCATCGCGCGGACCGGCGACGGCCTGCGGCAGGGCTTGAACAAAGTGCTGGCCCTGCAGGAGCGGTGCGACCGGCTGCACGTCGGCGGGTCCATGCTCTTCAACCCGGGCTGGCACGAGTGCCGCGACGTGCGCTTCATGCTGACGCTCGCGGAAGCGATTTTCCGGTGCGCGATCGAACGGGAGGAAAGCCGCGGATCGCACTGGCGGCTGGATTTCCCGGATCAGAAGCCCGACTGGGGCCGCAAGAACTTGATCGCGGTGCTCGACGGCGGCCGGATGGCCGTGCGGACGCGGCCGGTGCCGCAAATGCCGCCGGAATTGGAGCGGCTCGTGCGGGGCGAGACCGTCGTCCAGGTCGTCAGGTAGCGCAATCCGAGGGACGGAGGCGGCATGGCAGATCAGATCTTTCACGTCTTCCGCGGCGACGCCACGGGCGGCGCCCTCAAAGAGTACGCCGTGCCGCCGATGGAAGGCATGGTCGTCCTCGACGCGATCCACTATATCCAGGCCCATATCGACGGGACGCTCGCGTGCCGGTGGAACTGCAAAGCCGCCAAGTGCGGTTCGTGCAGCGCGGAGGTCAACGGCAAGCCGCGGTTGATGTGCCAGACACGCGTCGACACGTTCGGCGGCGCGGCCATTACCGTGCGGCCGATCAAAGTGTTTCCGCTGCTCAAGGATCTCGTGACGGACGTTTCGTGGAACTACCGGGTCAACAAAGAGATCCCGCCGTTTACGCCGCCGGCCGGGGATCCGGGGCCGTGGCGGATGACGGCCGAGGACGTGGAGCGGCTGTTTGAGTTCCACAAGTGCATCGAGTGTTTTCTGTGCCAGGACGTGTGCCATGTGCTGCGCGAGCACGGCGGCACCGACCGCTATTACGGCCCGCGCTTCATGGTGCGGATCGCCGCGCTGGAAATGCATCCCAAGGACACGCTGACGCGGACCGGGCTGCTGAAGGGGAAAGGCGGCATCGGCTACTGCAATATCACGAAGTGCTGCGAAGAGGTCTGTCCCGAGCATATCCACATCACGGACAACGCCATCATCCCGCTGAAGGAGCGGACCGCGGACGATTACTTCGATCCGTGGCGCGCGCTGCTCCGCCGCTTCCGCGGCCGGAAGGAGCCGCGCGGGACGTAGGGTGTCCGGCGCGGCTCAGCGGCCCGAAGGAGGAATCTCAGGTGGCACGCACCCGCGCGAAAGTCTCCATCGTCGGCGCCGGCAACGTTGGGCACTCCGCCGCCCAGTGGATCGTCTCGCGGCGGCTCGCCGACGTCGTTCTCGTGGACGTCATCGAGGGCATGCCGCAGGGCAAAGCGCTCGACCTGAGCGAGGCGGCGCCGATCGAGGGCTTCGACCTGCGTCTCACCGGCACCAACCGCTACGACGAAACCGATGGCTCCGACGTCGCCGTGATCGTGGCGGGCGTCGCCCGCAAGCCCGGCATGAGCCGCGAGGACCTTCTCAACGTCAACGCCGGCATCGTCCGCGGGGTGACGCAGGAAATTACCCGCCGGTCACCCGAGGCGTGCCTCATCGTCGTGACCAACCCGCTCGACGCGATGGTCTATCTGGCCTACAAGGTCAGCGGGTTTCCGCCGGAGCGGGTGATGGGGCAGAGCGGCGCGCTCGACAGCACGCGGTTTCGCACGTTCATCGCCGAGGCGGCGAGCGTCTCCGTGCTCGACGTATCCGCGATGGTCGTCGGCGCGCACAGCGACACGCACATGGTGCCGCTCGCGAGCCGCGCGACGATCGGCGGCCTGCCGCTCTCGCAGTGGCTGCCCGCCGACCGCATCGCCGCGGTCGTAGAGCGCACCCGCAAAGGCGGCGCCGAGATCGTCAATTTGTTGAAGACGGGCAGCGCCTTCTTCGCCCCCGGCGCCGCGATCACGGAGATGGTCGAGGCGATCCTGCTGGACCGCAGGCGCGTCCTGCCGGCATCGGCGTACCTCACCGGACAGTACGGCGTACGCGATCTCTACGTCGGCACGCCGGTCGTGCTGGGGGCGGGCGGGGTCGAGCGCATCCTGGAGGCGCCGCTCGCGGGGGATGAGCGGCGGGCGTTCGACGCCGCGGTGACCAGCATCCGCGAGAACGTCGCGCTGCTGAAACTCTAGCCGGGGCCTCCGCGACGCCGCCGGCCCGGGCGCACCCATGAAGCTGCACGAGTACCAGGCGAAAGAGGTCTTCGCCCGCTACGGCCTGCCGGTGCAGGCCGGCGTCGTGATCGACCGGCCGGAGGCCGTCCGCGACCTCTCGATTCCGTATCCCGTCGTCGTCAAGGCGCAGGTGCTGGTCGGCGGCCGCGGCAAGGCCGGCGGCGTGAAATTGGCCAAGACGCCCGCAGAGGCGGAAGCGCATGCGCGGGCGATTCTCGGCATGGACATCAAGGGCGAGCGCGTCGGGCGTGTGCTCGTGGTGCAGGCGGCCGACATCGAGGCGGAATACTACCTCGCCTTCGTCACGGACCGCGGCGCCCGACGGGTCGCCGGCATCGCGTCGGCGGCCGGCGGGGTCGAGATCGAGACCGTCGCGCGCGAATCGCCCGACAAGATCGCGCGGCTCGACGTGGACCCGTGCCTCGGCGTGCTCCCGTTCGCGGCGCGCGGTCTCGGACGGTGGCTTGGGCTGGACGGGACGCTCCTCGACGAGTTCACCCGGATCGCCGCGACCCTGTACCGCCTGTACTGGGAGCAGGACGCCGACCTCGCGGAGATCAACCCGCTCGCCCGGTCGGGCGGCCATCTGCTCTGCGTGGACGCGAAACTTGTGCTCGACGACAACGCCGCCTACCGGCATACCGGCCGGCCGCCGTCCGAGGAGATGACGGCGCTCGAGCGCGAGGCGCGGGAGCACGGCCTGGCCTACGTGGAGCTCGACGGCGACATCGCGGTGATCGGCAACGGCGCCGGCCTCGTCATGAGCACGCTCGACCTGCTCGCGCATGTCGGCGGGCGCGCCGCCAACTTCCTGGACGTCGGCGGCGGCGCGAGCGAGGAAAGTATGCAGACCGCGATCGAGCTCGTCCAGCGCAAGCCGGGCGTGCGGGCGCTGTTCATCAACATCTTCGGCGGGATCACGCGCACCGACGACATCGCGCGCGGCATCGTGCGGCGCCCGCCGCGCGTCCCGGCGAGCATCCGCCTGACCGGCACCAACGAGGTCGAAGCGCGGCGCATTCTGAGCGACGCCGGCATCGCGGCCGGCACCGATCCCGAGGAAGGCGCCAGGACCGCCGTGGCGTTCGCGCGAGGGAAGCGCTGATGGCCGTCCTTGTGGGCCGCGCCACGCGCCTCCTGGTGCAGGGCATCACGGGGTACCAGGGGGCCTTCCACGCCAAGCAGAGCCTCGACGCGGGAACGGCCGTCGTCGCCGGCGTCACCCCGGGGAAGGGCGGCGGGCGCGTCCACGAGGTCCCCGTCTTCGACACCGTCGACGAAGCGGTCCGGGCCACCGGCGCCAATGCGTGTGTCCTATTTGTCCCGGCGCGGTTCGCGCGCGATGCCGCGCTGGAAGCGATCGCCGCGCGCCTGGATCCGGTCGTCATCATCACCGAAGGCGTGCCGGTGCACGACGCGATCGAGATCGTCGCCTACGCGCGGCGCCAGGGCGTGCGCCTGCTCGGGCCCAACGGTCCCGGCGTGACGACCGCGGGTGAGTGCCGGGTCGGCATCATGCCGTGGCATCTGTTCACGCCGGGCCCCGTCGGCGTCGTTTCGCGGAGCGGGACGCTCACGTACGAGGTGGTCGCGGCCCTGACCGGCGCCGGACTCGGGCAGTCGACCGCGGTGGGCCTCGGCGGCGACCCGGTGGCCGGTACCTCTTTCGTCGAGGCCCTCGAGTGGTTCGGCGCCGATTCCGCCACGCGGGCCGTGGTGCTGATCGGCGAGATCGGCGGCAGCGCGGAGGAGGACGCGGCCCGCTACATCGCGCGCTCGCTCAAGAAGCCGGTCGTGTCGTACATCGCCGGCCGCACGGCCCCGCCCGGCAAGCGGATGGGCCACGCCGGCGCGGTCATCTCCGGGACGGAAGGGACCGCCGAGCACAAGGTCGCGGCGCTCGAGGCCGCGGGGGTGGCCGTGGCGGAGCTCGTCAGCAAAGTCCCCGCCCTCGTGCGCGCGCGCCTGTAGCGGCGCGGCGTTCCCGCCGCGCGCGGCGCCGGAAATTCGGCCGCCCGCGGCCCTGCTATAATGGCAGCTGATGGGTGTGCTGATCAGCTGGCTGATCACCGCCGTGGCCCTGTATCTCACCGCGCTGATTGTGCCGGGCGTCCGGGTGGCGGGCTTCGCGGGGGCGATGCTGGCCGCGCTCGTGCTCGGCATCGTCAACGCCGTGCTGCGGCCGGTGATCCTGCTCCTGACCCTGCCGCTCAACATCCTCACGCTCGGATTGTTCACGTTCGCCGTCAACGCGCTTATGCTCTACGTCGTCGCGCGCGTGACACACCAGATCGTGCTGAGCGGCGCGCTCGCGGCGTTCGCCGGCGCGCTGGTGCTGAGCGCGGTCGGGTTCGTCCTGCGGCGCCTCGTGAACGAGGTATGAAGTCCCTCCGCCCGGCCCGCCGCGTGCCCCCCGCGGGGGACGTTCGGGCCGCCGCGGCGCCCCGCGAGGCCGAAGGTCCCCTCCAGGGGAGGACGGCCGCGGACAACATCGAGTTTCTGATTGTCACGGGGATGAGCGGTGCCGGCAAATCGCAGGCCACGCACGTCCTCGAGGATCTCGGCTTCTTCTGCGTCGACAACCTGCCGCCGGCGCTCGTGACGAAGTTCGCGGAGATCGTCCGCGAGTCGCAGGGCCGCGTCCGCCGCGTCGCGCTGGTCATGGACGTGCGGGGCGGCGAATTCTTCAATTCGCTCGACCAGGCGATCGCGGCGCTCGCCGGCATGGGCATCCGCGCGCAGATCCTGTTCCTCGACGCGTCGGACGAGGTGCTGGTGCGGCGGTTCGAGGAGACGCGGCGCAAGCATCCCCTCGGCGGCAGCGTCCTCGACGGGATCCGCAGCGAGCGGCGCCGCTTGCAGCCCCTGAAGGAGCGGGCGCACAAGGTGATCGACACCAGCGCGCTGACGGCGCGCGAGCTGCGCGAGGAGCTGGCCGAAGCCTTCGTGCGGACGAACGCCCAGCGGACGCTCACGGTTGGCGTGACCTCGTTCGGGTACAAGTACGGCATTCCGCTCGACGCGGATCTCGTGTTCGACGTGCGGTTTCTGCCGAACCCGCACTACGTCGAGACGCTACGCGCGCTGCCGGGCAGCAGCCCGGAAGTGCGCGAGTACGTGCTGCGCTCGGACGACACGCGGGAGTTCCAGCGGCGCCTCCACGACATGCTCGGCTATCTCCTGCCGCGGTACACGGCCGAGGGCAAGTCCCACCTGACGATCGCGGTCGGCTGCACCGGCGGCAAGCACCGGTCGGTCGTCATCGGCGAGGATC
>DATGHZ010000021.1:0-53815 GCA_035307565.1 bacterium
GACGTCCACGTCCTGTCGCCTTATGGACACACTTGTGATATGGGGGTGTGCTGTAGCGGAGATAAGTTCCTGCGCTCGACCGGACCATTTCTTCAATATTTTGGGCTCCTTCATTCGAGACCCATTTTCCCTTCGAACGAACCATCGCCATACCTCGCGGTCGGTAGCGACGTCCTGCCGAACGAACATCACGAGTGGGCGCGTTTCGTACAATGACGTCAGCCCATGTTCGCACAGACCGTGACCCGCGCGCTTTGCCGCCTCGGCCTGGACCGGCGAGGTGCCGACCCGCATCAGGAACAGCAGCCGTTCGACAGTGAAGCGAGTTGCCCAACTGCTCCACACCGCTCTGGAACATGCGGTCAAGAGCGGACGCATTCTGAAAAACCCTTGCGCGGGCACGACACCACCGACAGCGGACGAGTACGAACCGACGTTGCCCACGATTCCGCAACTCCAGGCATACCTCGACGATGTCAAGGCGACCGCCACGCCGGCCGAGTATGCGCTGTATGTCACCATCGCCGGGACCGTGGCGCGACTCGGGGAATTGCTCGGCCTCCCGGAAGACGCGTTCGAAGACCGCATCATTCACATCGAACGCACGTTGCGCCGCGCTGGCCGCGATCCGGCCTACGGCAAGCGGAAAACGAAGCGGGGGCGCCGCACCGTGCTCCTGCCCGATGATGCGATACAGGCCATTCGAGGTGCGCTCCTGTGGAAGCGGGAACGGCGCCTCAAACTCGGGCCGAAGTACCGCGACAGCGGCCTGATGTTCGTCGGCCCCACCGGCCGCCCGATGAACCCAAGCAACCTTCGCAACCGCGATCACTTCACGCGGCTGGTGCGTCTGAAGCTGCCGCGGTTCCGCCTCCATGACCTGCGCCATCTTCAAGGGACCTACCTCAATGCGCGGGGCGTCGATGCGCGGCACATCGCGGACCCGCGGGGCCAAGAACAGGTGGCGGCGATTGCTAATGAAACCGCGGGTTCTGAATGGAGAGTCGGCAACGCGCTAGCCCTTGCTAAATATGGTGGAGCTGGAGGGAATTGAACCCTCGACCTCCTCTACGCCAAAGAGGCGCTCTCCCGCTGAGCTACAGCCCCACGCCGAACGTGCGGGAACAGCCCGTATTATAGCGGACGATGTGAGACGGGTCTACGTTTACAGCGGCCGCTCCGCGTAGACATAGACGCGCTCGGTCGAAAAGCCGAGCGCGGACCCGAATGCCTCGGCGACGGCATCCCCCGCCCAATGCGTGCCTACGACCATATGGGTCCCGCGGGCGCCGAGCGCGGCGAGCGCCGTGCGGGCCAGCACGGTCCCCACCCCGCGGCGCCGGTGCGACTCCCGCACGCCGAGCCGCCACTCTCCCACGCCGTCGCGCGCGGCGGCCAGCACGAATCCGACGGGATAGCCGTCGCGGGTCGCGAGAAACGTGCGCGCGTCGCGGCCGCCGAGGTGGTGCGCGAGATCGTGGCGCTGCGCGCGGCCGCCCAGGCACTCCGCGTCGAGCTGCGCGACGGCCTGCTCGTCCTGGCCGGCGAACGCGCGGCGCACGACATAACCTTCCGGCGCCGCGCCGGCGTCCGGGGCGGGCTCGGCCCCGGCCGCCGCGGCCGGCAGGTCCACGCTCGACACGACAAGCGCGTCGGCGATCGTGAAGCGCCCCGCCGTCACGAGCAGCATGCCGAGCGGGTTGCGCTCCATGGTGCGCAGCCGCAGCTGATCCTGCCGCGCCTCATGAAAGCGCCGCGTGAGTTCGGCGTCGATCCGCTCGGCGACGGTACGGAGCGCCTGGCCCGCCGCGGCCTGGCGGAATATGCCGGGATCCAACAGCACTTCTTCGGCCATCAGGCGATTCTTGTCCCGGCCGACGACCAGCACACCGGCGGCCTCCCGGTTCAACTCGAGAACACTTACCTCTTTCTCGGACTGGATCCACCAGACGTCCTTCGGCCCGAGGGCACCGTACCGGCCGAAGCACGCCGAGTAGCCCCCGTGGTAGACGCCTTCGAACAAGCGCAGCAGGGTCTCGGCGTCACCGCTCTCGGCGGACCGGACGCTCAGCAGCATCTCACCGCTCGAGGATCGGGGTGTCGCCCCATAAGCGCTCGAGGTTGTAGTACTCGCGCTCGCGCGGGTTCATCACGTGCACCACCACATCGCCGAAATCGAGCAACACCCAGCGCCCGTCGTCCCGGCCTTCCGTGCGCGGCCGCGAGGCGCCGGCCTGCCCGAGGGCCTCCTCAACCGCGTCGGTGATCGCGCGAATCTGCACACGCGTGGTACCGCTCGCGATGACGAAGAAGTCGGTGACCGGCGTGTGTTCCTGTAAGTCGAGCACGAGCACGTTTCCGGCCAGTCTGGCCTCCGCGGCGTCGGCGGCGAGCAGCGCCTTGTGGCGCGAATCCACTATGCGTTCCCGCCCCGGTTCGCGGGTGCGTCCTCGGCCGGCCGCGGCGCCCCGGCGTGCGTGTAGAGCCGATGCCTGACGATATAACCCTCGACGGCTTCGGGCACGAGGTACCGGATGGGCCGTCCGTCGCGCACCCGCGCACGAATATCCGTGCTGCTGATCGCCATCGCCGGAATCTCGATCGTGTGAATATTGTCAAGATGCGCCCGCAGCGACGCCGAGGCGGAGGACCACTGGTCCGGATCGATCCGGTATCCCGGCCGGTTCGCGGCGATGAACCGGCACAACCGCAGCAGCTCCGCGGTCTCCCGCCACTCGTCGCGGAGGATCTGCTCAAGGGCGTCGGCGCCGGTGATGTAGTAGAGGTCGTCGTTCGGGTACTGCCGCCGCAGTTCATGGATCGTGTCGATGGTGTAGGACGGACCGGGCCGCTCGATCTCGAGGCGCGAGACCGAAAAGCACGGGTTCGTGACGGTCGCAAGGAACGTCATGAGATAGCGATGCTCGGGCTCGGAAACGTCGCGCGGGTCCTTGTGCGGCGGATGGCGGTTGGGGACGAAAATGACCGCGCTGAGCCCGAACCGCCAGCGGGCCTCGTCCGCGGTCACCAAGTGGCCGTAATGCACGGGATCAAACGTGCCGCCCATGATCCCGACTCTACCCACAGGCACCTCCCGCCGTCGCCCGAGTGTTCCGGCCGGTCACTGTGAGACGAAACGTCACGGCCCGGCCGGCCGGGACGAAGCGGCGGCGCCCGACGCGGTGTTCTCGGCCGCGCGCGCCACCTCCTCCGCATCCCGGAGCAGCCGCAGCAGCGCGGCGAGGAAGGCCGGGACGCCCTCCCCGGTCGCAGCGGAGATCGCGAGCGCCGGCCGGCCGCGCGCGGTCTGCGCGGCCACAAACGCCGAGGCGCGTGCGCGCGCCTCGGGCAGATCGATCTTGTTGCCGATGAACAAGACCGGCCGCTCCGCGAGCGCGGGGGCGTGGTGCTCGAGTTCACGCGTCACGGTCGTCACAGCGGCCTCCGGGTCGGGGGCGGCGAGATCGACGAGATGTACGAGCACACGGGTGCGCTCGATGTGCCGGAGAAAGTCGTGGCCGAGTCCGGCGCCGCGGTGCGCCCCTTCGATGAGCCCGGGGATGTCGGCGACGACGATGCCGTCCGCGTCGGGCAGCGGCACGACGCCGAGCATCGGCTCGGTCGTTGTAAACGGATAGTCGGCGATCTTCGGCCGCGCCGCCGAGATGCGCGCCAGCAGCGACGACTTGCCGGCGTTCGGCAGTCCGACGAGCCCGACGTCCGCGAGCAACCGCAGTTCGAGGCGAAGCGCGCGCTCCTCGGCGGGCTCGCCCGGCTCCGCGCGGCGCGGCGCCCGCTGCGTCGGGGTGGCGAAATGCGCGTTGCCGCGCCCGCCGCGGCCGCCGCGGGCGACGACGACCTCGTCTCCCGCGCGGAGAAGATCGGCGACGACCGCCCCGGTAGCGTTGTCCACGACCACCGTCCCGGCGGGGACGGCGACGATGGCATCGCGGCCGGCGCGGCCGCTCCGGCGGGCGCCCTCGCCGTGTGCGCCGCGGGATGCGCGGAAGATGCGGCGGTAACGAAACGGCAGCAGCGTGTTGAGGTGCGGGTCGACGCGCAGGATCACATCGCCGCCGCGGCCGCCGTCACCGCCGGACGGCCCCCCCTTCGGGATGAACTTCTCACGGCGAAACGCGACGACGCCGTTCCCGCCGGCGCCGGCCCTTACCTGAATCGTCGCGCGGTCGATGAACATAGTGGGGGAATACCGAGGCCCCGGGCGCGCGGCGCCCGGGGCCTCGACGCTTCGTCCTCGATCTTACGCGCCGGCCGGACCGCTCCGGTCCCCGCCGGCGCCCGGCGCACCCGCCGCTTCGACAGGATACACCGAAATCTGCCGCCCGTCGCGGCCCCGCCGCTCGAACCGTACGACGCCGGATGCGAGCGCAAACAGCGTATGGTCACGCCCCAGGCCAACGTTTTCGCCGGGACGGTAACGGGTCCCGCGCTGGCGGACGAGGACGCTGCCGGCCGGGACCGTCTGCCCCCCAAATCGCTTGATGCCGAGCCGCTGCGCGTTGCTGTCACGTCCGTTCCTGGAACTGCTGCCGCCTTTCTTATGCGCCATGGCCCGTCCCTCCCACATCGATCCGCTCGATGCGCACCCGGCTGAGAGGCTGGCGGTGCCCGACGCGCCGGCGGTAGCGCTTCTTCGAACGAAACTTCCCGACGATCACCTTGCGTGTCCGCCCGTGCGACAGCACTCGGGCCAGGACCTGCGCGCCGTCCACGACCGGTGCACCACAGCGCACGTCGGCGCCGTCCACCACCATCACCACGCGGCCGAGGACGACTTCGGCCCCTTTGTCGTCGGGAAGACGATCGACCTCGAGGATCTGGCCTTCCTCGACGCGCATTTGCTTTCCGCCGCGATCGATTACCGCGTACATCCTATCCCACCATCCTGCCGCTGGGCCCCGCCAACGACGGGGCTCCTTCCGGACACCACGGAATCGTAACACGGGCGTCCGAAGAGTGTCAAACAAAGGCGCGCGTCGCGTTCTCGCCGCGCCGCTCAGCGGCCGTCGCGCCGCGGCCCCGCCGGGGAACCGGAACGGCCGCGCCGCCCGCGCCCCCGCCGCCGCGGCCGGAACGGTTCGTCACGTGGCGGCAGCACCACGGGCGCCGTCTCGACCGGCACCGCGGGGCCCGCGGGAGCCGCCGGCCGGCCCCGCAACCAATCCCAGAAACGCGCCAGCGCACCCGGACGAGACGTCTCCACGGGCCGCAGCATCCGCGCGTCGACCGTCTCGTCGTCGGGTACCTGCAGCGTTTCGCCGCGCACGGGGTCGAGCCAAATCGCCTCCCCGGCGCCGTCCCCCTCGGCCGCCTGGCGTTCGGCCGCCTCCGGCGTGTCCGCCTGGCGCACCACCGCGCGGTCGAGATGGATGCCGGGACGCGGCAGGATGAGCACCCGCTTGCCCGTCGCCTGCTCGAGCGCCTGCCGCCACGCGGGGTCCCCTTCGAGCACCGCGGCGACTTCCGGGTGCACCTCGGCGACCACGTAGGCGGCCCGGGCCCGCTCGGCGAGCCGGCGCAGTTCGCGCCGCGCGCGCGCCGCGACGCTGCGCGGCGACAGCACCCGTCCCCGGCCCTCGCAGTACGGACATGGAATCCGCATCAACTCCTCGAGATCCTGGTAGACCCGTTTGCGGGTCATCTCGACGAGCCCGAGACCCGTCAGGTCGATGATGTGGATCTTTGTGCGGTCCGCGCGCACCGCTTCCCCGAGCTCGTCGAGGACGGCCCGGCGGTGCTGCGCGACTTCCATATCGATGAAGTCGATGAGGATAATGCCGCCGATGTCACGCAGGCGGATCTGCCGCGCAATCTCGCGGGCGGCCTCGATGTTCGTCTTCAGGATGGTGCTGGCCAGGTCGGTCTTTCCGACGTACTTGCCGGTATTCACGTCGATGACGGTGGCGGCTTCGGTCCGGTCGAAGACGACGTAGCCGCCGCTGCGCAGCCACACCTTCCGGTGCAGCGCCCGCTCGATCTCGCGCTCCACATGATGCGCTTCAAAGATCGGCGCGGGGCCTTCGTGGAGCTGCACGCGCTCCACAAGTTCGGGCGCGATTCCGCCGGCAAGTTCGCGCACCCGGCGCCACTCGTCTGGCGAATCGACGACGAAGCGCTCCACGTCGCCCGTGAAGAGATCGCGAACGACGCGCCGGATCAACCCGAGGTCCTGATAGAGCAGCGCGGGCGCCCGGGCGTCGCGCGCGCTGGCGGCGACGCTCCCCCACAACTGGAGCAGGAACCGCACGTCGTCGGCGAGGTCGCGCTCGCCCACGCCCTCCGCCGCGGTCCGCACGATCAGCCCCATCCCGTCCGGCCGGAGGCGTTCGGCGATCCCGCGCAGCCGCCGCCGTTCCGCGTCGTCTTCGATTTTGCGGCTGACCCCGATCCCCGGGACCGTCGGCGTGAGCACGAGGTAATGCGCCGGCAGCGCCACGTATGTCGTCGCGCGCGCGCCCTTGCCGCCGCGCGGCTCCTTCGTCACCTGGACCAGGATCTCTTGGCCGACGCGGAGGCGCTCCGCGATCACGGCGCCGCGGCCGATTTGATCCTCGATCTCCTCCGCCGCCCCGAACGGGGTGATCGCACGGGTGCGGATATCGGAAAGATGCAGAAAGGCGTTGCGGTCGAGCCCGATGTCGACGAACGCGGCCTCCATGCCCGGCAGCACACTCGCGACCCGGCCCTTGTAGACGTTGCCGGCGAGCGGCTCGCCTCGCTCGATCATCAGGCCCACGACGACGCCGTTCTCGACGACGGCCACGCGGACTTCGAACGGCTCGACGTTGGCGAGGATCTCTCGGGCCATGGCCGCTTCGCGCCGCGTCCTCAGAACAAAATCTTCTGCCGCCGCATCCCGATGTTGAGCAGCAGCGCCGCGGCCCAGATCATCGTCATGAGGGCGCTGCCCCCATAACTGATGAAGGGCAGCGGGATACCGGTGATGGGCATGATGCCGACCGTCATCCCGACGTTGACGAAGACATGGAACGCGATCATCGACACGATCCCGACCGCGACGAGGGCGCCGAAGCGATCGCGCGCCACCGCCGCCGCGCGGACGCCGCGGGCGACCCAGATGTAGAACAGGAGCAGCAGCAGCACGGCCCCGATGAAGCCCAGTTCCTCGCCGACCACGGAAAAGATGAAGTCGGTGTGGTGCTCCGGGACGAACTGCAGGACGTTTTGGGTGCCGGCGAACAGCCCCTTGCCCCACAGCATGCCGCTGCCGACGGCGATCTTGGACTGAATGATCCCGTAGCCGGCCCCGCGCGGGTCCAGCGACGGGTCGAGGAACGACAGGAGCCGCCGGCGCTGGTATTCCTTGAACACCCGCCACAGAAGCGGCGTTGCCACCGCGCCGGCCGCGCCGAGCAGCGCGAGGTCGCGCCGCCGCGCGCCGCCCGCGTACAGCATCCCCACAAAGATTGCCCCGTAGACGAGCGCGGTCCCGAGGTCCGGCTGCTTGAAGATGAGGATCATCGGCAGGCCGATGTGCGCGAGAAACGGCAGGAGGTCCCGCACCGACGTGTAGGGCCCCGGGCGGTCGGCAAGGTGCCGCGCGAGGGTGATCACGATGGCGAGCTTCGCAAACTCCGAGGGCTGGAATTGTCCGAGCGGCCCGAGCGGGATCCACCGCTGCGCGCCGAGGCTGGACCGGCCGGCCACGAGCACGGCCGCGAGCAGCAGGAGGTTGACGACGTACAGCCACCGCGCGCCGGCGGCGAACGAGCGGTAATCCACGGCCAGAATGAACCCCGCGACCAGCACGCCGACCACGAGATGGAGCGCCTGGCTGCGCACGAACATGAGCGGATGCAGGCCGTAGCGCGTCGTGCTGTAAACCATGACGAGGCCGAAGACGCATAACAGCAGCGTCGCGCCGGCGAGAAAGGGGTCGATGTTTCGGGCGACCCGTCGGTCGATGCCGACGCTCACTGCCCGACCTTCGGCGCGGCCGTCCCGGGCGCCCCCTGCCGCGGAATTGCGGCCGGCGCCTTGGCCGGCTGTGCTTGGGCGGGCGCGCCTGGGGCTCCGGGAGTCCCGGACGGCGCAGCGCCGGACTCGCCGATCCCAAACGCCGCCTGCAGCACGAGCTTTACGACGGGGAGCGCGTTCTCGGCGCCGAAGCCGGCGTTTTCCACCATCGCGACGACGACCAGGCGCGGCTGGTCCACCGGGGCGTACGCCGCGAACCACGCGTACGGCTTGCCGTGCGACGCCTCGGCGGTCCCGGTCTTGCCGGCGACCGTCAGCCCGGGCATCAGGACCCCGGTGCCCGTGCCGCGCGTCACCACCGCGGCGAGGCCGGTGTGGAGAATGGCCATGGTCTCGCGGCTGACGTTGACGCGCCCGGAAGGAGGTGGCGCGATGCGGGCGATCACCTTCCCGTCGAGCGAACGGATCTCCGTCACGACGTGCGGCGTGACAAGCGTGCCGCCGTTTGCGACCGCCGCCATCATCCGCGCGATCTGCAGCGGCGTCGTCAACACGTAGCCCTGGCCGATCCCCGTGTTCAGCGTGTCGCCGCCGAACCACGGCTGCTTCCACACGCGTTCTTTCCACCTCGGGTCGGGCACCACGCCGTCGCCCTCGTTCGGGAGGTCCACGCCTGTCGGCGCACCGAGCCCGTACCGACGGGCGTAGTCCGCCACGGCGTTGGGACCCGCGCGCTGCGCCAGCTGGTAGAAACAGGCGTCGCACGACTGCGCGATGGCGTCGATGAAGTTGACGTGGCCCAGCGCCTTCCATTCGTGGAACGTCCATCCGCCGAGATTGTAGTAACCGGGCGAGTAGAATCCCGTCTCCGGGGTGACGAGCCCGAGTTGCAGCGCGGCGGACGCGGTGACGACCTTGAAGACGGAGCCGGGCGGGTACGCGCCCTGAATGACCCGGTCCAGCAGCGGCCGGTCGGGATCCTTGAGCAGCCCGTTCCAGACCCCCGCCTTGATGCCGCCCGAAAACACGTCAGGATCGAACGCGGGGTGGCTGACCATGGCGATGATCGTGCCGTCGCGCGGGTCCATCGCGACGACCGCGCCGGGCCGGCCGCCGAGCCCGGCCTCCGCCACCTGCTGTACCGTCAGATCCATGCCGAGAACGACGGTATTCCCCGGCACCGCGGGCACGGTCCCAAGCGTGCGGACGACGCGGCCCTGCGCGTCCACCTCGGCCTGGATCTCGCCGTTCTTGCCGCGGATGTACGCGTCGTAGGTTTGCTCGACGCCGTCCTTGCCGATCAGATCGCCCAGTTCATAGCCGGCGGACCGCAGGCGCCGCAGTTCCTGGTCGTTGATCTCCCCGACGTACCCGAAGATCTGGGCCGCGAGCGACCTGTACACGTACTGCCGCACCGGCTCCACTTCGACCAGCACGCCGGGCAGATCGAGCTGGCCTTCTTCGATCGCCGCGATCACTTCTTTGGGGACGTCCCGGCGGAGGCGGACCGGCTCGAACGGCCGGTCGCGGCCGTCCGCGAGGCGCAGGAGAATCTCGGCCGGGTCCATGCCGAGAATCTTGCCGAGGGCGGCGGCCTCCGCGGCCGGACGGCGCACTTCGAGCGGCAGGAGTGCCACGGTAAACGCCGGGCGATTGGCGGCGAGTGTACGGCCCTGGCGGTCCACGAGGGCGCCGCGCGGAGCGGCCACCGGCGTCACGCGCAGCCGGTTTTCCTCGGAGAGTTTGAGGTAGTAGTCGCCCTGGACGACCTGGACCTGCCAGAGACGGACGACCAGTACGATCAGCATCGCGGCGACGACCACGAGGATGGCGGAAAGGCGGCGTTCGAAGATGTCCCTGTCCATGGTTACGCGGACCGTCCGTACAAGTCGACCACCGCCGCGTCGAGCCGGCGGAGCACGTGGAAGATGGGCACGGCGATGACGGCATTATAACATGCGCTGCCCAGCGTGGCCCGGGCGCTCTGCGCCGCGGACGCGTGGTTGAGGCCGATGAGGTGGGTACCGGTAACCACGACGGCGGCCGTCAGTACCGTCAGCACGGCACCGCCGACCGCGGGCAGCCAGACGCTCTCGAGCGACAAACTACGCTCGCCGAGCCCGGCCGCGAACCCGGCGGTCGCGCCGGCCGCCATGCCGAGCCCAAGCGGCGACCCCGACATCACATCGTGCATGAGCCCGATCCCCGCGCCGACGAGCGCCCCGTCTTCCGAGCCGTGCAGCAGGCCGACCGTCATGATGATCGGCACCAGCGGATCGGCGATCCCGCCGCCGAGCGGCAGGAACGTCAGCCAGGCCGTCTGCACCACGGTTCCCGCCGCCGCGCATACGGCGTACACGACGTAGCGCATCAGCGCGCCAGCGACCCCCCGCGCAGGACGATGAGGACGTCTTCCAGGTGGCCGACGTCGGAGGCCGGCCGCAGGGTGGCGTCCTGGAACATCGTGCCGTGGGACACGGACACGACCGTGCCGACCGGCAACCCGCGCGGGTAGATCGGCCCGAGGCCGGAGCTCACTACGACATCGCCGGGCTGCACGTCGGCGTCGCGCGATAGGTACGTGATGCGGAGCAGCGTCTGCCCCTGCCCGACGACGACGCCGACCTCGCGCGAGCGGTCGACCACGGCGCTCACCGCGCTGCGCGAATCCGACACGAGGAGAACCCGCGCCCACGATCCCGCGGTTTCCACCACGTGGCCGACGATGCCGTCGCTCGTAATCACGGGATCGTCGCGGGCGACACCCTCGGACGCGCCGCGGTCCACCAGCACCGTGCTGAACCACTGGCTCGGATCGCGGCCGACAATGCGGGCGGCGAGGGAACGGTACGGCAGCTGCTGTTTGAAGCCGAGCAGCGTGCGCAGGCGCGCGTTTTCCTGCGCGTCGGGCCGCAGGCGGGCGTTTTCCTCACGCAGCCGCGCGACCTCCGCGGTGAGGCGCTGGTTTTCGGTGCGGAGCGTGCCGATCTCGGTGATGAACGACCACGCATCGGCGAAGAACCCGCTGACCCGCGACAGCACCACGGCCGGCGGCGCGAGCACCGCCTCGATCGCGGTGCCGATCCACCCGATCCGCCGCCCGTCCGGGGAGCGCATCTGCGCGGTGAGAACGACAAGGGCGATCACCAGGAGCAGGCCCCAGACCAGGAGCCGGCGGCGGACGAAGGCGGAGGACGGGAACACGTTACATCTTCTTGCTCGTGATGAGCACCTTCTTGAGGATCTCGATTTCTTCGAGCGCGCGCCCGGTTCCCAGCACGACGCTGCTCAGGGGATCATCCGTGAGCATCACCGGCATGCCGGTCTCCTCGCTCAGCAGGCGGTCGAGGCCGCGCAGCAGGGATCCGCCACCCGCCATGATGATACCGCGGTCGACGATGTCGGCGGCGAGTTCGGGCGGCGTGCGTTCGAGCGTCATCTTGACCGCCTCGACGATCGCCGCGATCGGTTCGGCCATCGCTTCGCGGATCTCGGTGCTCGTCATGCGCACGGTCCGCGGGAGTCCGGACACGAGGTCGCGCCCGCGCACTTCGATCGACTGTTCGTCTTTCTGCGGGTACGCCGACCCGATCTTGATCTTGATGTCCTCGGAGGTGCGCTCGCCGATCAGCAGGTTGTAGGCCTTGCGCGCGTACTGAATGACCGCCTCATCCATCTCGTCGCCGGCGATGCGGATGCTGCGCGCGGTGACGATCCCGCCGAGGGCGATCACCGCCACCTCCGTCGTGCCGCCGCCGATGTCCACCACCATGCTGCCCACGGGCTCGGACACCGGCAGCCCCGCGCCGATCGCGGCCGCCATCGGCTCCTCGATGAGATAGGCTTCGCGGGCGCCGGCCTGGAGCGTCGCGTCGATGACGGCGCGCTTCTCCACTTCCGTCACGCCGCTCGGGATCCCGACGATGACCCGCGGCCGCATCAGGCTGCGGCCGTGGGCGCCGCGCCGGATGAAGTACGCGAGCATGGACGCGGTGGTGTCGAAGTCGGCGATGACGCCGTCCCGCAGCGGCCGCGTCGCCACGATGTCGCCCGGAGTGCGGCCGATCATCTTCTTCGCCTCGTCGCCGACGGCCAGCACTTCCCCACCGTCCACGCGCCGCGCGACCACCGACGGCTCCCGCAGGACGATGCCCTCGCGCCGCACGTAGACCAGCGTGTTGGCCGTTCCGAGATCGACCCCCATATCCCGGGTGAAGCGGCCGAGCAGTCCGTTGAACACTCCCCTCACGCTCCTCTCGGCACGGCGGACGGTGAGGCCGGACCGACTCCCCAACTTGTTGATTCTATCCCAAGTGTGCCCCAGTTAGGCATCTGCAGACAGCGGCCCTGCGGCAAGCCGTCACGCCCATCGCGGCATGCGCTCGCGCAGACTAACCCACCGGCCGTCACCGATGATCACGTGGTCGAGCACTGGAATTCCGATCACCGTCGCCGCGCGGCAGAGCCGTACCGTGATGGCGAGGTCCGCCCGGCTCGGCGCAGGGTCTCCCGAAGGATGGTTATGCACCAAAATCAACGCCGCAGCGCCCTCCCGGACGGCCAATTTGAACACTTCCCGCGGGTGGACCGGGGCTGCTCGCCAGACCGCCCCGCGTGACCTCCACCGCGTCTAGGACCTCGTGGCGGGTATTGAGCAGCAGCACAAGAAACCGCTCCACTTCGGCGAAGCGGAGGCGGTTCATGACGAGGCGCGCGGCATCGGCCGGGCCGGCGACGGCCGGGCGCCGCCGCGCCGGCAGCGCCCCCAGCCGGCGCCCCAACTCAAAGGCGGCCAGGAGATGCAGGGCCTTGACCTCGCCCACGCCGTCCACACGGCACAGCTCCCGCACGCCCGCGGCGGCCAGCCGCGCGAGGCCGCCGTGCCGCCCGATGAGGTCCGCCGCCACCTCGAGCGCGCTTCGGGTCGGCGACCCGGTCCGGAGCAGCACCGCCACCAGTTCCGCCGTGCTGAGCGCATCGGGCCCCTGGGACAGCAGCCGTTCCCGCGGCCGCAGTTCGACCGGCAAGTCCTTCATCCGTCGCTTGGCTTCGGCCGGCATGGCCGCGACGTCCCTCCCGCCCGCGAACGGCGCGTGGACAAGAACAAGAACGGGGCGGAACCGGCACCCTACGGCGCGGGCTCCACCCCCTCGGTGGACAGGACACTGTCCGGACGGTTAGAGCAGCCGGAACACGAAGATCGCGGCAATTATACCAAGCACGATCGCGAGGTTCAATCGCACCACGAAGCCGAGCGTGAGCGTAATCACCCGGAGGTCCAGCGTGACCGGCGGATCGACACCGACGGCGACGGAGTGCCCGATCGGGGCAAGATAGGTGAACTGCCCGAGGGCGTCCGCGACGACGCTTCCCAGCATCGCCCCCGCCAGCACCACGATGGCGAGGATCCACCACGGCTCCCGCACCGCGCGCTTCGCCGTTCTGGCCACGCGTCACACCGCGCCCGAAGGTCCTCGCCAGGGGACGGCCGGCGCGGACCCGGGGCGGCCTCCGCGGCCGGCCGAAGACAAAACGGGAGCGGTACCCCGCTCCCGCTCTCCGTCGAACAGCCCTGCGCGAGCCGCGGATGTTACGCCTTGGTGCCGGCGCTTCCGCTCCGATCGGCCGCGGCCGAAGGTGACGGTGCTTTGGGCTCGTCCGGCTTCGTGGCGTCCTTGAATTCCCGCATCGCCTTGCCGACGGCGCCCCCCAACCCCGCCAGCCGGCTCGGGCCGAACAGCAGGATGACGATCGCCAGCACGATGATTAGTTCCCAGAACTTGGGTCCCATAGCACACCTCCGGCCCGATTATACACCATTTGGCCGCGGCCCACGGGCGCGACGTCCCGCTGAGGGGGAAACGCCGTGGGCGCGCCAAACGTTCCGCTCCCCGGCGCCCCCAAGCCGGTGGCCGGTGCGCCCAAGGCGGCGCGGCAACGGTCATCGTGTGCGGACCGTCACGAACTCCACGAGCGCCGCCAGGCTGTCGCGCGCGCCGGAGGGCGGCACACGGTCCAGGGCCTGCGCCGCCCCGCGCGCCCGCTCCCGCGCCACGGTCAACGCCCGCTCGATCGCGCCGGCCCCGGTCAGGATCGAGTGCACTTCGTCAAACGCCGAGACGCGCGGCGCGGCGACCCCGCCGCGGTGCGAGACCTCGGCACGGACCGCATCGGCGCCGTCACCGGCCCGTAGGAGCCCCCCGCCGTCGCCGTCGAGAATCTGGCGGAGCCGCCGGCCGTTCGCTTCCGGGGCATCGCGCAGGGCGTAAATGATGGGCAGCGTCACCTTGCCCGTTTGGATATCGCCGCCGATCGGCTTGCCGAGGTGGTCGGCGGTCGCGGTGACGTCGAGCGTGTCGTCGGTGATTTGGAACGCCATGCCCCATTCGAGACCGAACGCCGCGAGCGCGTCGGCGACGTCCGGCGGCGCCCCGGCGGTGAGCGCGCCGCACCGGCACGCGGCGCTCGTCAATGCCGCGGTCTTGCCGTCGATGATATCGAAGTAGATTTGCTCGTCCGTGTGGGGCGTGTTGCCGTACTTGATCTGCTTGATTTCGGCCTGCGCCATGCGCACGGTGGCCGCCGCCATCGCCGCGGCAATGCCGTCCCCGCGCAGCCGCGCCAGCATATGGAACGCCTTGCTGAAGAGGAAGTCGCCGAGCAGCACGGCGATTTGGTTGCCCCAGACCGCGTTGACCGACGCCTGCCCCCGCCGCAGGTCGGCCGCGTCGATGACGTCGTCGTGGATCAACGAGGCGACGTGGATCAGTTCGACCGCCCCGGCGACGCGGAGACGCGCGTCCGTACCGACCCCAACGCCATCGCCCGGGTGCCCGGCGCCGACCGGCCGCGCGGACGCCGCCGCGAGAGCCGACAGGCACGTGAGGGCCGGCCGCAGCATCTTGCCGCGCGTCGTCAAGACATGGGTGACCAGTTCGCCGACGAACGGATCGTCCGACGACAGTTCGGTGCGGAACAGCCGCTCGAGCGCGTCCAGGTCCGCGCGCACGGGCGCGTAGATGAGGGCGAGGGCCATGGGCTGTGTCACGACGGCGCCTCCACCGCGCGGGCGCGCCTCGGCGGCGCGCCTACGCTTCGGCGACGATTCCGTAGAGCGTGACGAAATACACCAGGCTGAAGAACAAGAACCAGAAAATCAGGTACCGCCAGTAGATGACGCTCTGCGACGGACGGTCGGCACCGTCGCGCTGCGCCGCCCGGGCGGCGCCAGCGGCAGGCGCCGCGGCTCGATGTTCTGCCATTAGGGTTCCTCCTCCGGAGCGGCGCCGTCCGCCCGCTCGCCCGGTCCGCTCTCTGCGCGCGACCCCGCGCTCGGGGACGCGGAGGGCGAGGCGGCACCCGGCGGCGCGGCGGGCCGAGCCGGCGCGGCGGCGGCCGCCGGGCGCGCGGCCGCCGCCCGCGGGGCCGGCACAACGGGGCCCGGAAGGGCGGCGACGCGATCGCTGAAGGCGCGTACCGCGCCCAAGAAGCCCTCGTGATCGTGCAGCCCATAGTAGATCGCCGCGATGCGGTCCGGATGAATCCGCTGCCGTTCGAAGCGGCGGCGCAACTGCACCACACGGTCGCCGATCAGATTGTTGCCGAGCCGGTTGAAGCAGTCGCCGAGCGGGCAGCCGCAGACGAAGGCGCCTTCGGCGCCGTTGCGCAGGGCGAATTCGAGCCACGCCGGCCGCACGAAGCCGGAGCACGGCACCTTGATCAGCGTGACGTGCGGCAGATCGCGGAGGGTCCCGTTCGCGGCGGTGAACGCGGACACGTCGACCGCGAAGTCGCAGAGGAACCCGACGATGCGCGGAGGCCGGCCGGCCGGCGCTGCGGGCGCCGTGCCCGTGCCGGCGGGCGCGGACGCGGGACGGTCTACGCCCGGCATGCCGCCACCACCTGTTCCTGCACGTCGCGCTCGAGCAGCCGCGGCAATTCCAACGCCTCGAAGGGGCACGCGCCGATGCAGATGCCGCACTCGACGCACCGGGACTCCAGCACGATCGCGAGGAGCTTCCGCGCCTGCGCGGCCTTGGTCACCCCCGGATGGGGGCTCGGCGCCATCACGATCGCATTGTACGGACAGTCGTAGTAGCACAGTTCGCAGCCGGTGCAATTGGCGTCGACCACCTGCGCGATGCCCGAGTCGCGGATGCCAAGCGCCGCCGGCGTCTCCGGGAGTTCATAGGGGATGTACAGCCCGTAGACTGTGATCACGACCGCGAGGGCGATGAGCACGAGCGGCGACAACACGGTGAGGCCGACGTACGGCAGCAGGAAGAACCAGTCGACCGTGAGCGTCCGCGGGACCGATTCCGGATGGGCGGGCGGCTGGCTCAGCGTGGGCACGAGCCCGGTGAGCAGAAAGATGAGCCCGAGCGAGAAGAGCGTCCAGACCGCCGGCGGCCACACCTTGGGGTGGCGGATGCGCACGTAATGCCACCACAAGAGGATATAGAGCAGCACGGCGAGACCGACGTGCAGGTAGAGCATGCGCGGCAGCAGCAGGTTGGAGATGCCGCTGCTGCCCTGCCACATCGACTGCAGCCAGCCCCCAACACCGGGCACGGCGGCCAGCGTGCGACCCGTCATCGCGACGAGCAGCTGGCTCCGCTCGTCCCAGACCAGCACGTAGCCGGTCACGCCGAGGAAGCCGGAGAACAGCAGCAGCATCATGCCGCTGATCCACGGTTCGTCCCGCGAAAACCGGAACCGGTCCGTGAACCAGTTGCGGAAGAAATGGAGGAGAATCGCGATCATGAACGCGTCGGCGGAGTAGCGGTGCACGCCGCGGATGATCTGGCCGTACGGCACCTGTAACGTGATGAACTGCACCGAGGCGTAGGCGTCGTTGAACGACGGAATGTAGTACAGGAACAGAAAGATGCCGGAGAGCACGAGCACGGTCAAGAACAGGTTCGAGAGCCCGCCGGTGTAGTACAGCGGGTTGAAGTCTTCGGGGTAGACGCGGTTGATCGCGACGTCGAGCCGCAGCGTCCAGCTCAGCAGACGCGCGAGCAGCCGGCTATACACCCGTAAACCCTCCCTTGCGAAGGAACAACAAGATGAAGGAGTACGCGAGCAGGATCACCCCAACAGCGCCGCCGGCGACGAGCCGGTGCCCCGCCACCTCACCCCAGGCGATCGCCAGCACCGCGGCGAGACTCACGAGGGCCAGTACCATGATACCGGTGCCGTAGCGGGCCTCGCGGTCACTGGCTGGACTGGTATTCATCGGCCCGCTCCTGCCGTTTTCCTCGGCACCTCCGGCCGGCGCCGGGCGATGACCCACTCGTAGAGGGCGACTTCATGGCGGATGCGTCCGGCGGCCCGATCCACCTCGTACAGCAGAAAGCCGAGCCAGGCGACGGCAGTCACGAGCACGAGGCCAAAGATGACCACCGCGGCGCCGTGGTCGGGCGACGGCGCCCCCCGCCAAACGCGCCACGCCGCGAGGAACTCGCTCAGGGCCAGCGTGGCGGTGACCATCAGGGCCCAGAACGTCAGTTTCCGTCTGCTCATCACGATGACGCCACCGCGCTTTCGGCCGGCCGCGCCGGCCGGGCCGGCGCGGCGGGCCGCGCGGCCTGTGCCCGCTGTGCCTTGCGCCGCCGGTAGAGGAGCTCCCAGACGAACGCCAGCGAGACCACCACGATCGTCACAAGGAAGATGATCGGCGGATCGCGCCCGATCACGGCGATGTTGAGCATGATGAGCGTCGTGAACCCGACGAACATCGCGAGCGCGTACACGCCGATGACGAAGAAAAACGGGCGCTCCAGCGGGCGCGTCTCTTTCGTCCGGTCGAGGAACGGGATGAGCATGCCGTACCCGATCAGCAGCCCGGGCGCGATACCGGCCCACAGCGGCGGCATGTACTTGACGAGCTGGTAGAGTGCGAGGAAGTACCAGTCCGAGAGAATCGGCAGCGGCGTCCGGTTCGGGTTGGCCCACCGCCCCATCGCCGTCAACTGGTCGAAACTCACGTATGTGAGGAACGCGAGCACCAGGCCCACCGTGAAGTAGGACAAGTTGAGCCGCCGGCGCCGGGTGCGGTAAAAGAAGATCTCCGCGAGGACGGCAAACACGATCGAGATCCCGTAGTGGATCGCGTAAAACCGGGTGAGCGTGGGCTGTCCGAGCGCCGGCCCGCCGAGGAAGATGTACGCGATCGCGTGGCCGATGCCGAATTTCCCGAGCCCCGGGATCTCGTCGTAGTACGTCGGCACCGTCAGCACCGTTTTGGCCGCCCAGAAGGCCCGCTGGTTCCAGATCAGCCCGTACCCCGTGATGCCGGAGATCATCGCCAGCACGAGCGAGGCGAACAAAATCATCCACGACAGTTCGCCCGGTTTCTTGTACTCGCCGGCGAAGTACATGCGGTAGATCCGGATCGTGATCGAGATCACCAGCATGTCGGCGCCGTACTTGTGCATCCCGCGGACCAGCCAGCCGAACGGGATGTCCTCGGTCAGGTGCAGGATCGAGCGGTAGGCACCCGTCGTCGTCGGAATGTACCAGACCATCAGGATGATGCCGGAGACGATGACAATCATCCAGGTGAGCCACACCAGGCCGCCGACGATGTACAGCGGGCTGTCCTGCTGGGCCGTCTTCGTCTCGTCGAAGAGGTCCAGGTGCTGCTTGCGGTCCTGAAGCCACTCGCGGAGGTTGGCCAGTACTCCCTCCACGCGTCAGCCCTCCGCGCGACCGGCGGCCGGACACTCGGCGATGCCGCCCGTCTCGGCGCCGGTCACGACGATGTCCTGGCCCTGAATCTCGAATTTGAAGTAGCGGGCGCCGCGCGGTGCCGGCCCTGAGATCACGTTGCCCGGGTCGCCGGGATACGTCGGATCGTAGATGCTGAGATGGCACGGACAGGCCATGAGGGAGTGCTGCTCCGGCTTCGGCGGGACGAACCCGCCGTACCCCGCCGTGACCTCGTGCCAGTCCGGAATGAAGTTGAAGATGCACCCGAGGTGCGGGCAGATGCGCTGGAAGAGGACGATGTCCGTGTCCCCCTTATCATAGCCGACGAACCCCGAGGTCGCTTGGACGAATTTGACTTTCTGCGGCAGTTTCACCGCCACGCCCGCGATGTTGGCCTTCTTGGAGCCTTCCGCATCGTACTGCGGAAATGATTGGATGTACGTGAAGTAGAAGTAGTCCCATGGTTTCTGCAGCGCCGCCGTCGAGCCGACAACCTGCGCGCCGCCGCTCGGGTTGTCGCCGGTGGTCATGTCGATCTGAAACGGACCGTCGTTCGGCTTGAGATACCGCACCAGCGGCGACAGCACCGCGAGGATGCCGCCGATGATCGGGATCGCCGTCAGCGTCTTCAGAAGTCTTCGCCGATCGACCTTCATCGCCATTGCCCCTCCGGCTGAACATCCCCCCGCGTCATCATACTCCGCCGCTCGCCGCTCCGGGATTCATTTGATCGGCGGATGCTTGTAGAAGAACGTGTACACATAATCCACCAGCCCGTCGACCTGCTGTTTGCTCAGCTTGCCGCGATAGGACGGCATCAGATCGTGCCCGTCCAGGATCGCATTGGAGATCTGGCTCGGATCGCGCTGCACCATGTAGTTGATGTCCGTGAAGATGCCCGGGCCTTCCCCGCGCGCCCACGACCACTCCTGGGCGGCCATCTCCGGGCCCCGCGGACCCTTGCCGTCGCCGTTCATGCCGTGGCACGCTGCGCATTGCTGGTTAAACAACTGCTTCGCGGCGCTCAACTCGGCGGGCGCCGTGCGGAACATCATCTCGTAGACGTTGGCGTCCCAGCGTTCCGCGTTCGTCAGCGTCTGGGCCTTGTTCGCGCCGAAGGACGCCCCCGGCCCGAACGCCGGCATCGCGGTATGCGGACGGCCGCCCGTAACCGTTTCGTACATGATGGCGGGGGTGATGACCGCTTCCAGGTCGCGGTTGTGGAAGTTGATCGGCTTGCTCGGGAGCGGCGGCCGGTGCAGCTCGATGTGGAACAGGCTCACTAGCGCCGTCAGCACGTCCTTGTCCGGCGCCGTCAGCGTCGGCGCCATCGGCCCGTTGCCGTCGCCGTTCGTCCCGTGGCAGATGGCGCAGTTGGCTTCAAAGACCTTCTTGCCTTGGACGGCGTCCGGGACGATGGGCCGCTCGTTCTCGTCCGTGACGAGGTTGATCTCGACCTCCTGCGCCGGAGGCAGCCGCAGATCCACCTTCGCACCCGACATGCCGACGCGGCCCTGACAGCCCGCGGCGACCACGGCGGCGGTCAAGACGGCAAGTGCCGCGGCGGCACGCCGTCGCCATGCTGTCGTGGACATGCGGCTTTTGCTCTCCTCCGTGCCCGGGTGCGCCGTTCGGCGCACGGCCGCTCGGGGCGAAATATGCGCGGGGAATTTCGCTTCCACGCCGCCGCGCGGCTCCCCTGCCCCCGCGCGGGCCCGCGGCGCCCCGCGCTACCGGCTTACGGCATGAAACGCCTTCGGACGCGCCCGGCTCCGCACGCCGCGGCCGGCCACCGTCCAGACCAGACCCGCCGCGAGGACCAGCGCAAGCGTGCCCGCCGCCGCGCCGGGCCACCCGTCGCCGCCCGCGGGCAGTCCGCCGAGCCGAAGGGTCAGGGTGCTGCCGGGCGCGATCGGACCGCCGGACCAACGGACGTAGCGGCGTCCCGACGCGATGATCATTCCGGCGTTAGACAACCCCGTCGCCGTGACGTCCAGATGCGCGTCCGACACAAGGACCTCGACCCGGGCCGCGCCAAAGGGTGGCTTCACCTCGACCGGCACGGGCTCCCGGACGGGCCGTTCTTGGTACGCGTACGTCAGCTGCACCACGCCGGGCGGCAGCGGCCGCGTGTCCGTCAGCCGGCCGTCCTCCACACGGGGATCCTGCCATCCGTCGAGAGGCTGGACATCGACGGCCTCGGGAGGCAGCGGAAATACGACGGGCTCCGCGCGCGTCGGGACAATCGTCCGAGGGCCGGCGTTTTGCACCTGCTCCACGGTCGTCACGCGCAGCGCGCCCGGGGCGACGTCGACGACCGCAAACACGAGCACACCGCGCAGCGTGCCGCGGCCGGAGGTCGCATCGTACACGGTGAGGGGCACGTCGCGCACCGGCGCGTCCGCGGTCAGAATGGCGCGCTGGCCGCCGTCGTACGAGACCCTTTCGTATTCCGTGGACACAAGGAACACGCGGAGGCCGCCCACCGGCAGCCCGGTGAAGACGAACTCGCCGCGCGCGCCGGTGCGCGTCTGCCGCTCAGAGGAACTTCCGCGCTCCACGATTTGAAGGCGCACGAGTTGCCCGGCGACCGGGTGCACCGGCAGCGTCTCGTCGACCACCCGGCCGCGGATCACGCCGGAATTAGGACCGACGGCGGCGGCCGGCGCCCCGGTCGCCGCCGCACCCCAGACGCCGGGGGCCCACAGGGCCGCGCCGAGGATCGCCGCGACGACCGCCAAGGGGACGCGCCGGCACCTCACGGCTCTCGCACCGCCGGCGGGCTGGCCGCCGCGGCGCCCGCGCCTGAGGCCGCATCGACCGCGTCGAGGCGGCGCAACGCCTCGATGGCCGCAGCCTCCTGCCGGGCACGCAGCGCTTCGTAATCCGCATCGCTCATCTTGCCGGTCGTGTGGTCGAGCGCAAGATCACGCAGCACACGCAGCGCGGTCTCGCGCTCGCGGACCAGCCGTGCGCGCTCGACCGATTCATGGTGCGGCTCGTCCGGGGCCGCGCGCCAAAGCGGTGCCAGGACATACCATGCGGCCGCCGCGGCGAGGCCGACCGTGATCGCCGCGATCACTGCCCGGCCTGCTCCCCCGCAAGCGGCGCTGCGGCCGCGCCGAGCGCCGGCGCCGGCGCGGGCACCGGGACGGTCCGGGGCCGCGCTTCCGGCAGCATCGCGACGATCGCCCCGACGCTCAACACGAGGCCGCCCGCCCACATCCACATCACGAGCGGGTTCACCAGCAGCCGCAACGTGACTCGTGCGCCGCCGGCGTCGCCCGAGCCGGACTCGGGCGTCCAGCCGACGAGTGTGATGTAGAGATCGTCCCGGGGCGTGCTGCGCAGCGCGACGCTGCTGGTCGCGTCCCGTCCGTTGAGGTAGAGATTGCGCGCCGCGACAAGCGTGGCGGCCTCACGGGCGCCGTCGAACACCCGAAGGCGCGCGCCGATCGTAAGCGCGCCCGCGGCCGTCGTCTGCTCGAGTCCTTCGTAGCGCACACGATAGGGCCCGGCCGCGGCGGCCTCGCCGGGGGCGAGCGTCACGACGCGCTGCGTCGCGAACACAGACGAGCCCGTAATCCCGCAGAGCAGCAGCAGCATGCCGAAGTGGACGATGTAGCCGCCGTAACGCCGCCGGTTACGGGCGACGAGCGCCACCAGGGCCACAGGCGCGGGTTCGCCGCGCATCGCCTGCCGCGCCTGGACGCCGCGCGCGAATTCCAGCACGATCGTCCCCGCGACGAACCCGGCGAGGGCAAAGACGAGGATCGGGCCGGGCGCACGCATCCCGGCCGCCAGCAGGACGGCTCCGACCGCGGTGCCCGCGGCGCCAGGCGCGAGGAAGTTCCGCCGGAGGGACGCCGCGGACGCCCGCCGCCACGCGAGCAGCGGTCCCACCCCCATCAGCACCAGCAGCCCCACCGCGATCGGCGGGACGACGTGATCGAAGAACGGCGGGCCGACGTTCACCCGGCGGCCGGTGAGCACGTCCGACAGGACCGGAAAGACCGTCCCGAGGAACACCGCGAACGCGATCGCGAGAAAGAGCACGTTGTTGAGCACGAAGGCACTTTCCCGCGACAGCGCGGCATCCAGTTCGTACCGGCTCCGCAGCGCCTCCCACCGCCACGCGGCGATCGCGCACGCCGCCACCACGGCGCAGCCGAGAAAGATCAGGAACAACGTGCCGAGGGGCGATTGCGTGAACGAATGGACGCTGCTGAGCACGCCGCTGCGGGTGAGAAACGTCCCGAAGATCGAGAGGGCGAACGCGAGGATGACCAGCATGACGTTCCACCGCGTCAGCATCTCGCGGCGCTCCTGGATCATCACGGAGTGAATGAACGCGGTGGCGATGAGCCAGGGCATGAGCGCCGCGTTCTCGACGGGATCCCACGCCCAGTACCCGCCCCAGCCGAGGACCACGTACGACCACTTCGCCCCGAACCACAACCCCATGCTGAGGCAGTACCAGGCCCACATCATCCACCGGCGCGCCAGGAGCACGCCGCCGTCCGCGGCCGAGGGCCCCGCCGCGAGGGCCGCGATGACGATCGCAAAGGGGACCGTGAGACCGACGTACCCCAAATACAGCGTGGGCGGGTGGATTGCCATCCAGGGGTTCAACAGCAGCGGGTTCATGCCGCGCCCGTCTAGCGGCGCGAACGGGACCGTGGCGAACGGCGACGCGACCGCGGTCAACATCAGTAGAAAGAACGCGGCGACCGCGGCCAAGACGACGATCACGCCGGGGAGCAGTTCCGGCTGCGCCCGTCCGACCGCGCGCACCGCGGCGAGCGTGTAGCCGGCCAGCACAAGCGCCCACAGCAGGAGCGATCCTTCCATCCCGCCCCAGAAGGCCGTGAGATCGTAGACGAGCGGTTGGGCGTCGTCGACGTGCGCCGCGACGTACTGAAACGTGTAGTCGCGGGTCGCCAGCGCGACGAGCAGCACGAGCGCGGCCGCGGCCAGCAGCGCCGCGGAGCCGCGGAGCGCCCGGACGGCGCTCGCGACCAGTTCCGCGCGGCGGACGCGCGCGCCGAGGACCGCCGCCGCGATCGCATAGCAGACGAGGACGAGCGCGGCGAGGACGGCGAACCGGCCGAGGCTAGCGGCGCCGGCCACGCGTCATCATCGCGGGGGCTTCGGGTCGGCCGGGTTGTACTTCGTCGGACACTTCGCGAGCAGCGTGGTCGCCTCGAACGCGCCGTCGCGCGCGATGCCGCCCTCCACCACCACCTGGCGGCCCTCGGCAAAGATGTCGGGCACGACCCCGGTGTACCGGACGGGAAGGGTGTTGGCGCCGTCGGTGATCACAAAGGCGAGATGCCGGTGCCCGGCGTCCCAGCGCACCGTCCCCGCGGCCACGGTTCCCCCGAGCCGCACGCGCGGCGGCAGGGCCTGCGCCCGCTGCCGTAATTCCCCAACGGTGACCCAGTAGGTGGCGCCCTGCTGAATACCGCCGTAGACGAGGTAGGCGAGCGAGAGCACAATCGCCACGGTCCCGGTGGCAAAGACCGCGGTCCGCCGCCCGCGGGCGCGCAGCGGCCCCGCCGCGCGCGGCGGATGAGCCGGATTCACGGTGCCGCCCGGCTCACCGGCGAGGGCGTGTCGCGCCCGGCCGGCGCGGGCCGGTCCTCCATCCACGATGCCGTCCGCGGCGCATCGGACGGCTCGCCGGCCAGCCGCCGCAGTTCTTCCTCCAACATCCGGGTGCGGCGCATGAGCACCCGGATGTAGGCGCACAGTCCGATCCAGACAACCGCGAACGACCAAAAGAGATATGTCATGCCGGTCGCGAGCGCCCTTCCGCGAGCGCCGCGACGTCCCCTTCCATCACGCCGAGGCGCGTGCGCAGCTGCACGATGACGGCGTAGACGAGCGTCCACGCGACGAGCCCCACGCCGAGCGCCCACGCCATTTGGGGGGCGAGGCCGATGCTGCGGGAGGTAAAGATGACCGGCGAGAGCGCCCGGAGATAGCGGGCCGACAACCAAACCAGCGGCACGTCGGCGAAGCCGACGATCGCGAACACCGCGGCGATGCGGCGCTGCCGCTCATCGTCGCCCGCGGCGGCCCGGAGCATGAGATACCCCGCATAGATGAACCAGAGAATCAGGTAGGTCACGAGCTGCGGATCCCATGTCCACCAGGTATTCCATACCGGCCGCGCCCAGAGCGACCCGGTCACGATCACGAGCGTCGCAAACAGCACGCCGATCTCCGCGGCGGCGGCGCTCGCCGCGTCCCAGCCGCGGCGGCCTGTGCGCAGGTACTGCACGGCCGCCCAGGCGGAATGGCCGAACGCCACGAAGCCGACCCACGCGAGCGGCAGATGCACGTAGAAAATCCGCTGCACGTCGCCCATCACGCGCTCACGCGGCGCGTAGACGAACGCGCCGTACAACGCGGCGATCATCAGACCGCCCATGATCCACGCGGCCCAACCGTCCGGCGACCGTCCCACGGCCGTGTGCCTCGTTCCGTCTCTCATCGCCAAGCCTGAACCTTCAACTCCGCCCGAAAACTCCCCTGGGTGCGCTCACTCGTCGACCACGTACTCGAAGAGCCAGACGCCGAGGACCACGACGATCACGTCGAACGCGATCAGAAACCGGACCGGACCGAGCACGGCGCCGAACGACGCGCCCTCGAGCGCGGCGGTCACGCCCGAGAGGGAGACGACGATCGCCGGGAGGGAGACCGGCACCAGCAGAATGGGCAGCAGCACCTCGCGCAGCCGCGTCGCCGACGCCATTGCGCCCAACAGCGTCCCGCTTGCGGCAAACCCGGCGCCGCCGAGGACCAGCGGCAGCGCCACGACGGCGATGCGCCGTCCGAGAGCGGGATCGACGAGCACCGTCTCTGCGAGCACGACCACGGCCATCACGAGCAGCGTCAGCAGCAGATTCGCGGCGGCCTTCGCCAGGAACAGCGTGCCGCGGCCGACCGGCGCGAGCAGCACGCCGGCGAACGCGTCGCGCTCGTGTTCGAGCGCCTGCGTGCGGGCGAGCCCGAGCGTCGCGGCAAAGACGACCGTGATCCAGAGGACGGCCGCGGTCACCGGCGGAGCCGGTGCGCCGCCGACCGCGAGACCCTGCACCGTGAGCGCGAGAAACGCGACGAGGCTCATCGAGGTCACGAGCTCGCGCGTGCGGAGCTCCGCGAGCACGTCCTTCCAGATCAGCGCGGCCGCGACCCTCACGGCGCGGCCCCCACGCTATCCCGGTACCATGCCTCGACCGCCGCGGCATCGAGCCCCCCCAGCCGGAGCGCCGGCCCGAGCCGGCCGTTCCGCAGGACGCGCGCCTCTTCGGCGGTCCGCGCGGCCTCCGCCGGCTGGTGCGTCGCCAGCAGCAGCGCGCCGCCGCGCCGCCGAAAGCCGTCGAGGTGCGCCGCGAGGTGCGCCGCGGCGCCGGGGTCGAGACCGGCGAACGGCTCGTCGAGAAGCAGCACCGTGGGACCGTGGAGCAGCGCGCGCGCGATGGCCGCCCGCTGCGCCAGTCCGCGGGAGAGCCGGGCCGTCACAGTGTCGCGGTACGGCGTGAGGCCCCACAGGGCGCAGACCTCGTCGATGCGGCCGCGCGCGGCGCTCATTCCGTAGAGGACGGCGAACAGCGCCAAATTCTCCGCGATCGTGAGACCGCCGTAGAGCATCGGCTCGTGGCCGACGTAGCCGATGCGGCGCCGGGCGGACGGCATCGCGAAGAGATCGTCACCGCCGACGACGATCGTCCCGCGAGTTGGGCGCAGCAGACCGGCCAGCACGCGGAGCAGGGTCGATTTGCCGGAGCCGTTCGGGCCGAAGACGGCAAGGCCGGCGCCGGGCGGCACCTCGAGCGAGATGCCGCGGAGCACGCGTTCCCGGCCGAACCCGCGCCACACCTCGCGGGCGGCAACCGCGTGTCCCCCCGAAGAGGCCGCGTCCGTCCCGCCGACACTCACGGCCGCGTCGAGACCGAAGACGCCTTCGGGCGCGCCCGCCGTCACTGCCGGTCCGGGCTCATCCGGAGCTCGCGATGGGACGTCTTAGGGAGCGGCAGGATCGGGCACGAGCGCCGCGACGTCGCGCGGGTCGAACAAGAAAAATGGATAACCGCGGAATTCGGCGACGTCCTCCGCCGAGGCCTGTTCCTTGAGGGCGCCGAGTTGGGCCTCGACCCGGGTGATCTCCGGGGCGAGCCGTTCCGCCAGCAAGGCGTTCACCTCACGGATCCGCCGGGTCGCGTCGCGCCGCTCCCGGCCGGGCCGCATCGTCTCGACCGCGCGGATCAAAGCCCATTTTTCATCGATGAGCCGCCGTTCCACCTCGCCGACGGCGGAGAGATGCCGGTCGGGATTGTGGCGGAGGTCCATGAGCCGCCGTTCCAAGCCGTGGCGCTCAGCCTCGATGTTCCCGCCGCCGAGCGGCAGGTGGAGCGTCGCAGTCGCGACCGCATAGGGTGCCGGCCGCACGCCGAACAGCTCCCGCGTCAGCGCGTCGGTCACCCGGTCGTACCGTCCCCCGCCGACGCCGTGAATGAATAGATCGCCGAGGCACAGCCGCGCGAACATCGTCAACGTAAGCGCCTTGGGCCGGAGCGCAACGTCGGCGGCGGCCAGCGCGGCGACGCCTGCCGGTCCGGCCGGTACCGTCGCCAGCGGCCGCTGTGCGGTTCCGAGGACCAGCCCCCGATCCTCTCGCGCGGCGAACAGGTCCAGACGGCGGCCGCCCGCCAGTGTCCAAAAGGGCGTTTCCGCGCGGCCGTCCACCTCCGCGAGGTTGGGAAACGGGTTCGCCGCGGACCGGATGCGGTGCGCGCGCCGGTGAGCGTCGAGCGCGCCGTTGTAGGCCGCGAGCAGCGCGCGGGGTTCCTGCAGCAGGTGAAGCGCGAACGCCTGGAATTCAGGCGTCGCCGCGAGCGCCGACACGCCAAGTTCCTCGTAGCGGGGCGCCCCGGCGCGGGCCTCGTAGACGCGCCGCAGCCGGTCGAGATACCCTGCCAGCGAGCGGGCCCCGAGGCGCGCCGCGGGCTCCCCCTCCGCGAACGTGCGAAACCGGTCCACAAGACCCGGCATCCCGAGTGCCTCGAGATCGTCGCCGACGCCCGCGGCGAACGCCGTCCAAGCGTCGGGGCCGGGCACCGGGGCCGATTCGAGCGGCACGTCGGCATCGAGATCGACGAACGTGCGGGTTACGCGGCCGATCCCGTCGCGCCCCGTCGGGATCGGCGCGGCGACCGGCCCCGTTGCGTCGCTGTCGACGACGCAGTGCAGCCCGAGCGCGCCGGTGGCGGCGCAGATCTTGCTCAGCAGAAAATACTTGACCCAGACGCCGGGATGAAAGAAGACCGGCTGATGGCCCATGAGGACAAGCGGCCGGCCCTCCGCCCCGCCCGCGCGCCACTCCGATCCGATGTGGGACGCGGCGCCGCCGGCGTCGTGCCCCGCCGCGACAAGCCCGCGGGCGCGCTCACGTGTGCGCCGGCGAAACTCCCGCAGCGGCACGCCCAGCACCGGCGGATCCGCGTCCGGCTCGTACCGGGCGAGCCCGGACGCGAGCCGCTCGACCGGCGGGACAAAGAGCGTATCGCCGGACCGCTCCGGGATAGTATAGTCCGTCTCCACGGCCGCCGGCTCCGGGATCACAACACGTCGCCCAGGTTCCGGACGCCGACGGGTTCCTTGCTCGCGAACGGTTCGCCGTAGGGGCGCCGGATCCGGCTGCCCCAGTAGGCGGCGACCGTCCGGATCGTATCGAGGATGCCGCGATTGTTTCGTTCTTCATTGAACTGGGATCGGTAACACGCCACGGCTTCGAGTTTGCGGTCGATGTGCTCGGTGATGTCGACGATGAACGCGGGGACCACCTGCAGCCGGTAGTGCGTACAGAAGAAATGGAGGATCCGGTCGGGATAGTGCGGCGCGCCCCGCATGTCCGTCCGCGTCAGTTTGGCGTAGAAGCGGGCGGCTTCGGCGAGGCGCTCCGCGGCGACGTGATCCGGGTGCGCATCGACCCAATACGGGATGCAGAGCAGGCCGGGCCGGATCTCCCGGATCACTTCCGCGACCGCGACGCGGTTCTCGACCGTATCCATGAGGTACCGGTTCGGCAGCGGCAGGGTGATCCGCCGCGCGATGCCGAGGACCTGGGCCGCGGCTTCGCTCTCCGCGCGGCGGCGTTCCGGCGACCCCATCGGGGTCGGCTCCCCGTCGGTCAGATCGAGAAGCGTCACCGTATCGCCCCGGTGCACGAGCGCGCTGATGGTACCGCCCATCCCGATCTCGACGTCGTCCGGGTGCGCCCCGATTACGAGGACGTTCGCCAGCGGCTCACCTCCCGGTCGATGATCGCCAGATAGTACGTCCGGCGCGCTTCCGGATCGTCGAGGCCGCCCCAAAAGCGCCGCTCAGGATTCTTGTAGATGCGCGGCACCGGCAGTTCCGTGACGGTCAGACCGAGGCGCGCCGCCTGCAGCCACACCTGCAGCGGCATCCCGTAACTGGACTCGTCGAGGCGCATGCGCGCGAGTCCGGAGACGCGGTACGCTTTGAACCCGCACCACGCATCCGTCAGCCGGTAGCCGGTCAGTTCGTTGATGATGCGCGTGATCTCTTCGTTGAGCCGCTGCCGGTCGGGCGGAGCGGGATCCTGGGTGCCGGGCGCTTCCGGATGATAGCGGCTGCCGGAGACGATGTCAAACCGCCGTGACTCGTCGAGGAACGCCGGAATCAGCCGCGGCTCGTGCTGCCGGTCACAGTCGATCGTGACCGCGACGTCGAAGCGGCGGTCGACCGCGTAGCGAAATCCGTCGATGAGCGACCGGCCGTAGCCCTCGTTGAGCGCGTGCGTCTGCACGTGGATGTCCGGAAGCCGGGCCTCCGCCGCGGCCAGAATCTCGGCCGAGCCGTCGGTCGAACCGTCGTTGATGACGAGCATGGGCGCGGTCGTGTAGCGGCGGACCTCGTCCAGGACGCCGGCGAGCGTCGCCGCCTCGTTGTAGAGCGGCATCACGATCACGGCCCGCACGGCCGAAGGGACCGCCATCTGTTACCGTGCAACGATGCCGGGGCGGCGGCTATGCCGCGCGGCGCGACACCGCTCCGCGCCGATGTTCTCCCAGCGGATGGACCCGGTGCGCGCTCAGCCGCCGCGCAGCCGTTCCGCGGCGGCGCGGGCGAAATAGGTGAGGATCAGGTCGGCGCCGGCCCGGCGAATCGCGGTCAGGACTTCCAGCATCGCCGCGGTTTCGTTCAGCCAGCCGTTCGCGGCCGCGGCCTTGAGCATCGCGTATTCACCGCTCACGTGATAGGCCGCGGTGGGCATCCCGTACGCCGCCTTGACCCGTGCGAGGACATCCAGGTACGGCAGCGCCGGCTTCACCATCACGATGTCGGCGCCTTCTTCGATGTCCAGCCGCGCTTCGCGGACCGCCTCGGCGCCGTTGGCGGGATCGAGTTGATAGCCGCGGCGGTCGCCGAACCGCGGCGCGTTCTCCGCGGCGTGCCGGAACGGTTCGAAGAAGACGGACGCATACTTGGCCGCGTACGCCAGAATCCCGACACCGGCGTGGCCCGCCGCATCGAGGGTCCGGCGGATCATGCGTACCTGGCCGTCCATCATGCCGGACGGCGCGATGAGGTCGGCGCCGGCCTCCGCGTACGAGAGCGCGATGCGCGCGTACGCGCCCAGGGTCGCATCGTTGTCGACCGCGCCTTCCTTGACGATGCCGCAGTGCCCGTGCGAAGTGTACTCACACAGACACAGGTCGGCGATGAGCACCAGTCGCTCGCCGGCCTCCGCGCGCACACGGCGCAGCGTGTGCTGCACGATCCCCTCCGGGTCCCACGCCGCGCTTCCAGCGTCGTCCTTGCGCGCCGGGATCCCAAAGAGCATCACGCCCGGCACGCCGGCCTCGGCGAGGGCCCCGCACTCCTCCACGAGACTGGATGCGGTGTGCTGCATCTGTCCCGGCATCGCCGCGATCGGCAGCGGCCGGCCCGCCCCTTCCTTCACGAACAGCGGTGCGATGAGGTCCGCGGGGGCGAGGGACGTTTCCCGCACCATGTCGCGCAGACGCTCCGTACGCCGGAGGCGGCGCAGCCGCTGCTCAGGAAAGGCCATGCCGGATCCCACTTTGCTGTGGCGCGCGGGCACGGCCGGCGGCGATCCCGGCCCGTCCCGCCGGCGCGGGGCCCAGCGCGTCGCGGAGGGCGCCGACGAGCCCCGCCAGCGTGTAGGTGGTCGCGACCGCGCCGACCCGGAGGCCCGACTCCCGCGCCGCCTCCGCCGTCACCGGGCCGATGCACGCCACGATCGCGCCGGCGAGCACGCGCGGTGCCTCCGGACCGGCGAGCCGCAAGAACTGACGCACGGTCGAGGGGCTCGTGAACGTCACCGCATCGAGACGGCGCGTCCGGGCGGCGGCGATGAGGTGCCGGATGCGTCCGGCCGGACCGGCGGGCTCGGTACGGTACGCGGACACGACGTCGACCGCGGCGCCGCGCGCGCGGAGGCCCCGCGGGAGGACGTCCCGCGCCACCGCCGCGCGGGGAATCAGCACACGCACGCCGCGAAGATCGTAGCCCGCCAGCGCCACGACGAGCGCTTCGGCCCGAAACTCCGCCGGCGAGACGGCCGCGCGGAAGCCGCGGTCGCGAAGCGCCTCCTCGGTGCCAGGGCCGATGACCGCGAGGCACCGGCCGCCGAGCGCCGCGGGCGGCAGGCCGAGCGCGGCCATCCGGCGGAAGAGCCCGGCGACACCGTTTCGGCTCGTAAAGACGACCCATGTGTAACCGCTAAGGCCGCGCAAGGCCGTGTCCAGCGGCCCGTAATCGGCGGGCGGCACGATCCGAATCGTCGGAAACTCCACGACCTCGGCGCCTTCCGCCTCCAGCAGGATCCGAAGCCGCGGATCGTCGTTCGGCCGCGTGACGACGATGCGGCGCCCGGCAAGGGCGCGGCTCACGGCGCGCGCCTCACGGGTTCCCGCGCTTGCGGCAGTGCGGTGTCGTCCGCGATGCCGGGGGCGTCCGCGTACAGCCGGTCGGCCGCGCAGCAGCCGAGCCACCGCGCCGCTCCCACGGGCGCGGTCCCCCGCTGCCGGCGCACGGTGCGCCCGTCTTCACTTGCCAGCAGGCCTTCAAGCGTAATGCGGCCGCGGTCTACGGTCGCGAGCGCCGCCGCGGGGGCAGCGCACCCCGTACCGAGGCGTCCGACGAACGCGCGCTCCGCGGTCACGGCCTCGCGCGTCTCGGCATCGTCGACCTCCCGCAGCAGCTCCCGAACCTCCGCGTCGTCGCGGCGGGCTTCCACGGCCAGCGCGCCCTGCCCCGGTGCCGGGAGCACGACGTCCGGTTCCAGCCATTCCGAGACCCGGGCCTCCCACCCCATCCGCACGAGGCCCGCCGCGGCGATGCAGAGCGCGTCGGCGTCGCCGCGGTCGAGTTTGGCCAGCCGGGTATCCACATTGCCGCGGATCGAGACGATGGCAAGATCGGGGCGGCGGGCCCGTAGCTGCGCCGCGCGCCGCAGGCTGCTTGTCGCAACGCGCGCGCCCGGCGGCAGGTCCGCGAGCGTCAGGTTATTCCGCGACACGAGAACGTCACGCGGGTCTGCCCGCGGCAGCACCGCGCCGAGGCAGAGCGCACGGTGGAGTTGCGTCGGCAGGTCCTTGGCGCTGTGCACGGCGACGTCGCAGCGGCCGTCGGCGACGGCGATCTCGATCTCTTTCGCGAAAAACCCGATGCCTTCCAACCGTTCGAGCGGGACCTCGGGCGCGCGATCGCCGGCGGACTGGATAACGACGGTCTCCACCGTGACGTAGGGGTCGAGGCGGCGCACGGCCTCCACAAAGATGTGGGTCTGGCGCAGGCTCAGCCGGCTGCCGCGCGTCCCAACGCGCAGCGTTCTATTCATCGTTGAGCGCACGCGGCTGCGGCCGGAGCCCGCGGGTCCCGGCGCCCTCGCCCCGAAGGCGCCGGGCGGCCTAGCGGCGGCCTCCCTTGCGCGGCTTGCGGGCCGATGCGCGCGGGGCCGGCCTCCGTCCCGCGCGCCGCGGGCTTCCGGCCTTCGCCCCGGCCGACGTGAGGGACCGGCGGCCTCGCGCCGGCGTCCGCGCGCGCCGGCGGGCGCCCGCGGTGCCTTCCGCCGTGTCCCCTGGCGCCCGGCTCTGGCCGGCGGACCTTCGGGCCGCGGCGCGTGCGGGACTCGCGCCTTCAAATGCGCCGACGTCGTACCACGCCCACTGGTGCGTCGTCGTACAGCGGAGGTAGACGGGCCCGTCGGCCCGCCGCGCGACCTCGTGCGAGGCCTCGCAGAACACACAGCGGTACAGTACGCCTGGCATGCCGCCCTCCTCTAGAGCAATTTGGTGCCGTTCATCTGCAGTTTGAACTGGCAGCGCAGCCACTGCGCCGCCCGCCGGCACATGACCATGCGCGGCAGGAAAATCTCGAAGTATTCCATCACCTGCGACATCCGGGTATCGATGGTCAGTTCCAGCGTCACGGAGCGCGCGGGCGCATCCACCCGAAGAAACGAGTGCTCGACCGCGTAGTTGACCCGGTCGTGGATATCGAAGGTCGTGGGATCGGGGTTGCGCACCCGCGTACGGTGCACGTCGGACTTGTCGGCGATGATGAGAGCCGCGCAGACGTCGCTCACGGGCTCGCCGGTCTGCTCCTCGTGGTTGCCGATCGCCCCCATGATCACCGCCGACTCCACCGCGTGCATGCCGAGCCGCATGAGAATCCGGCTCGCCAGCAGCGCCCCCGTGGCCTCGTGCCCGACGCGGCCCACCAGATTGCCGATGTCGTGCAGGTACCCGGCGATCGCGGCCAGCTGCACCATCCGCTCCTCGCTGTCCAGCCGCCGCAGGATGTTCCCGGCGATGTTCGCCACGAGCGTCGCGTGACGGAAGCCGTGCTCGGTATAGCCGATCGCGCCGGTGTACTCGTTCGCCTTCGTGAGATAGGCTTCCACCTCGGGGTCGCGCTTCACATCGTCGAGGAGGAGCGGCCGTGCGGACGCGCTCGGCGCCGCGGGGTGTGTGCCCGTCGAAGGGTCCGGCATCGTCAGCCTTTGTTGACGACGGACTGCACAGCGCTTCGGTCGGCCTGCACCCGCACGTTCTGCGCCAGTTCGAGCATCATCCGGTTATCCCTGAGCTCCACGATCACACCGTAGATCCCGCCGCGTGTCAGCACCCGGTCGCCCTTCTTGAGCCGCCCGATCATCTCTTTGTAGCGGCGCTGCTGGGCCTGCTGCGGACGGATCGCGATGAAGTAGAACACCGCAAAGATAACCACCAACGGCAGTAACTGCGCGATCTGCTGGCTGGTCACCCCGGGGTCCCCCGCACGGCCTGCGTCGCGGCACCCGACACGCCTTCTGCGATCCGCGGCGCCTTCCCTGCGCTAATCCTACCATGCGGTCTTATACCGGACGAGCGCGTCGGCGCTCCATGCGCCGAACCGGTCCTCCAGGATCGCCGCGCGCATCGCCGCCACGAGGCGCGCCATGAACGTCACGTTGTGCAGGCTCACGAGGCGGGGGCCGAGCATCTCGCCCGCCTTGAACAGGTGCCGCAGGTAGGCCCGCGTGTATCCCCGGCAGGCGGGGCACGGGCAGCCGTCGTCGAGGGGCGCCAGGTCCGCGGCGTGGGCGGCGTGATTCAAGTTTACGCGCCCGTCCGCGGTCAGCGCGACCCCGGTTCGCCCGACGCGCGTCGGGAGCACGCAGTCAAACATGTCGACACCGCGCCGCACCGCTTCGATGCTGCTGGGCGGCACACCGACCCCCATGAGGTAGCGCGGAAGCCGTGCGGGGAGGCGTTCCGTCATCACAGCCACGAGATCGTACGTCAGCGTCCGGGGCTCCCCGACCGACAAACCGCCGATGGCGTACCCGGCGAACCCGAGGGCCGCCATCGCGTCGGCGGCGCGCCGCCGCGCCGCCGCTTCGAACCCGCCCTGCACGATGCCAAAGAGCGCCTGCTCCGGCCGGTGATGGGCCGCCTGCGACCGCCGGGCCCACAGCGCGGTCCGCCGTTCCGCCTCCTCCGCGGCCTCCGGCGCCGCCGGGAACCCGAGACACACGTCGAGCGGCATGATGACGTCGGCGCCCAACTGCGCTTCGATCTCGACGACGCGCTCGGGGGTCAGGTGGATCTCGCGGCCTTCGATCGGTGAGCGGAACGTGACGCCCTCGTCGGAGACGCGGCGAAGGTGCGCCAGGCTGAACACCTGATAGCCGCCGCTGTCGGTGAGAATCGGTCCGTCCCAGTGCATGAAGCGATGCAGCCCCCCGGCCTGCTCGATCAACTCGATCCCGGGCCGCAGCATGAGATGGAACGTGTTGGCCAGGACGATCTGCGGGCCGGCGCCGCGCACCTCTTCCGGGGTGAGCCCGCGGACGGTTCCGTGTGTGCCGACGGGCATGAACGCCGGCGTCTCGACCGCGCCGTGCGGTGTCTGGAGCACGCCCGCGCGCGCGCCCGTTTCGCGATCGGTGTGCACGAGTTCGAACCGCGACATCGCGCGTGGAAGTATATCACTTGAGCGGCCCCGCGCCGTCCGCTAGAATCGCGTGCAGGACACAACGCCGGAGCGTTCTGATGACCGAGACGCCGCAGGGCAAGCCGCCGGCCGAAGGTCCCCGCCAGGGGGCCGAGGGGCCTCCCCAGGGGACGGCCTCCGGTGAGATGACCCGCGAAGAGAAGATCGCCGCCGCCAAAGCGAAGGCGGAAGCGATGAAGGCGCAGCGCGCCGCACAGGGCGCCGCGGCGACTCCCGCGGCGGCGGGCAGCCCGCCGGTGGCCGCGCCTCCCGCGGCCGGCACCCCAACGGCGCCGCCGGCGTCCGGGGCGCAGGCCGCTTCACCCGCGGCCTCGCGGCCGGCGGCCCAGCCCCGGCCCGCGGCCGCAACCCCCGCGCTCGCCACGTCCGACAATCCCGGCGGCCAGCCGGTCACGGCACCACAGAACCCCAAGATCCAGGCCCTCGGCACGATCAACCAAAGTGTGGAACTGCGGTGCGACAATACCGAGGATCAGAATGTCCGGCGGCTGCTCGGCGGCCTCGGCGCCTACCGGAATCCGCTGCGCAACGCCTGGCAGGTCGATTACCGGTACTATGCCGAGGCGCTCAAGCGCCTGACCGCCGCGGGATACCAGATCGAAGGCAAGGACTACCTCGGCCGGCCGCTTGAGCAGTGGGCCCCGGCACGCCGCGGGTGGACCCGCATCGCGCCGTCGTAAACGGCCGCCGCTCAGACAATCAGCATCGCATCTCCGAAACTGTAGAAGCGGTAGCGCAGCCGGATCGCCTCCGCGTACGCGGCGAGAATGCGCTCGCGGCCGCCGTAGGCACTGACGAGCATCAGCAGTGTCGTCTTCGGCAGGTGGAAATTCGTCACCAGCGCGTCGGTGACGTGGAAGTGGAATCCGGGGGTGATGAACAACCCGGTCGATCCGGAACCCGCCGCGACGGTTCCGTCGTCGCGCGCGATGGATTCCAGTGTCCGGACGACCGTCGTGCCGACGACGATGGCGCGGCCGCCGCGCGCGCGCGCGTCGTTGATGGCCGCCGCGGTCTCCTCCGTCACGTTGTAACTCTCGGCATCCATGCGGTGCCGGGTCACCTCCTCGACCTCCACACCGCGGAACGTGCCGAGACCGACATGCAGCGTCACGAAGACGATACGGACGCCCCTCTCCCGGATCGCGTCGAGGAGCGCCGGCGTGAAATGCAGCCCGGCCGTCGGCGCGGCGACGGCGCCCTCTCGCTGCGCATAGACCGTTTGGTAGTCGCCCGGATCGGCGAGCGGTCTCTCAATGTACGGCGGCACCGGCATCTCCCCGGCACGGTCGAGGGCCGCGCGCAGGTCGCCGCCCGGAGCCTGTACGGTGACGAGACGCGTCCCCTGCGCCGTGGGCTCGCCGACCGTGATCTCGAGGGCGCCGCCGCCGAAGCGGAGGTGGGTGCCGGGCCGCAGCCGCCGCCCCGGCCGCACGAGCGCCTCCCACCGGTCGCCCACCGCCTTCAATAAAAGGATCTCGACCTCGGCGCCGGTGTCCCGGCGGCCGCGCAGCCGCACCGGCAGCACTTTGGTGTCGTTGAGCACCATCACGTCCCCGGGCCGAAGATACTCCGGCAAATCCCGGAACACCCGATGCTCGAGCGGGCCCGTGCTCCGATGCAGGACCAGCAGGCGCGAACTGTCCCGGGGCCGGGCGGGGGCCTGCGCAATGAGGTCCCGCGGAAGAGCGTAATCGAATTCGGAGAGCCGGAGGGTCAGAGGCTGAAGGCCTCGTTCGTCGTCGAGGGGCGGCTGCCGCCGTTTACGAGGCCGCCCGCGGTTGCGACCCCGACCTCGGCACGCGCGACGGGAAGCGGGGCCTTTTCGGTCCATCGGCCGCGGCCCGGGGCTGCCGCCGCGACCGCCTCGGGGCGCGTCCATGATTCCAAACCTCGGGTCATTGCGAAGACGCCGGCCCCGGCGGCAGCGCGGACCAATGTGCGGCGGTCGATGAGCGACGGTCGCATCCTCTGCAATTGTAGTATAACGGGGCTGCTCAGTAACGCGGTTCGATCATCACACCCGTGTAGTAGTACTTGAGGATCTGCTCGTATGTGAAGCCCCGCGCCGCCATCGCACGCGCGCCCCACTGATCGAGGCCCACCCCGTGGCCTGAACCGCGGCCTGCGAACGCGACCTCTCGGTCGCGGCGCGCGAGGCTCAGCATCGTGCTGCGCAGGACGGCGGGGCCGACAAGCAGGCGGAACCGGTTCGCATTGATCTCTTGAGTGCGCCCGCTCTCCTCCCGGACGATCACGGTGAGGACACGGCCCCATGTCGTGACGCGGCCCGCGGCGAGATCGACCAGGCCGGCGAGGTCTATGCCCCCGCGCCGGAGGTCCGTCTCGATGGTCCCAAGCGGGACCACGGCACTCCACGACACGCCGGGGGCCTCGAGCGCGTAGGGATCGGGCACTCCGCGCAGATACGGATAGGGTCTGCCCCACACGTTCTCGCTGTCGTCGGTGTGGCCGCCCGAGTTCGCGTGATAGGCGGCGAAGATCGGCCGGCCGTCATACGCGGCAACCAGACCGCGCGTCGCGTCGACGGCGGCCGTCGCGGCCGGATCCTCGGCGGCTGCCCCAAGATATACCTGCGCGTCGGTCGTGGCCGGCACGTCGAACCCGGCACCTGCGCCGGCGAGACCGGGAACGGGCGGATGGGCGGCCAGCATGCGCTCAACGGCGAGCGTGCGCGCGGCGACGGCCTGGGCGCGCACCGCCTCCCGCGGCCAGCTCGGCTCCATTTCGCCCTTGATCACCCCATACAGGTAGGACTCGAGATCGACCACGTTGACGACCGTGACGTGCGCGGCCACTGTGCGCCGAAGCTCCAGCACGCCGCGGTACGGCCGTCCGTCCGCCCGCAGCAGTCCCCGCCGGGCTGTAATGCGAACGGCCGGACCGAGGGCGACGCCCGAAAGGTCAAGGCCACCCGTGGCGCTCGCGGTGGCGATCCATGCCGCGGCTGCCGCCCGCGGCGGAAGCGCGGCCGGTACCGGCGCGGCGTACATCGACAGCGACACATCTTCGACCGTAACGGGGCCGTCCGCGCCGATGTCCACCGACGGACGGTCGACCAGAATGCCGACGCGGATAACGGGCGACTCGGCGGCGTGTGCGGACGGCGCTGTGCTCCCGCACGGCCACGCGCCCGCGCCGCACATCACGGCTGCGGCGATGCCCGCGATGACGGCGTCGCGCACCGGTGCCCGCCGCCCGGATGGTGCCGGCCCTGCCCGGCCGGTCATCGCCTGGCGAAGAACAGGTTGAGCAGAAGCGTGAGGATCAGGCTCACCAGGATGCTGCCCAGAATCGGGACGTACAGCGTGAACCCCTTGCGCTGGACGTAGATGTCGCCGGGCAGGCGCGGCAGTCCGCCGAGGAACAGCAGCGCGGCGCCCATGATCACCAGCAGCACCCCGACCCCGATAAGCAGCCGGCCGAGGCTGGAAGAGATCACGGAAACAGGGCGCCCTGACCGCGCGGCGCACGTTCCGGGAGCGCGAGCCCCAAGTGCTCGCACGCCTGCGGCGTGACGCGGCGTCCGGACGGCGTGCGCGTGAGGAAGCCGATCTTCAGGAGATACGGTTCGATCATTTCGACGAGGCTGTCCGTTTCTTCGTTGAGGGTCGCGGCGAGCGCCTCGACCCCGACCGGGCCGCCGCCGTATACCTGGACCACCGTGCGGAGCAGCTCGCGGTCCTGCGCGTCGAGGCCGGCCGGATCGACGCCTTCGAACTCCAGCGCCTCCTTGGCGATCTCGAGCGTGATGCGGCCCTCCGCGCGCACCTGGGCATAGTCGCGCACGCGCCGGAGCAGCCGGTTCGCGATCCGCGGCGTGCCCCGTGAGCGGCGCGCGATTTCGTCGGCCCCGGCGTCGGCGGCGGCCACCCCGAGGATGGACGCGGAACGGCGCACGACCTTGGCCAGGTCCTCGACCGGATAGAAATCGAGGTGGTGGGCGATTCCGAAGCGGTCCCTCAGCGGAGAGGACAAAAGACCGGCGCGCGTCGTCGCGCCGACCAGCGTAAACGGCCGGAGCGTATAACGCAGCGTGCGCGCGTGCGCGCCCTTTTCGATGACGAAGTTGACGCAGAAGTCCTCCATCGCGGGGTATAGAAACTCCTCGACCGCGCGCGGCAACCGGTGAATTTCATCGATGAACAACACATCGCCGGATTCCAGATTGGTCAGAATGCCCATCAGATCGCCGCCCCGCTCGAGCGCGGGCCCTGATGTGGTGACGATCTTCGTGTTCATCTCAGCGGCGATGACGTTGGCGAAGGTGGTCTTCCCCAGCCCGGGCGGTCCGTGCAGCAGGACGTGGTCGAGCGCGTCGCCGCGCTCGCGGGCGGCCTGGATGCTGATGGACAGCGCCGTCACGACCCGCGGCTGTCCGATGCACTCTTCGAGGCGCTTGGGCCGCAGGCTGCGGATAAACTGCTCGTCCGCATCCCCGGCCGCCGTCCGCGACGGCGGCATCTCCGGGGGCGCCCCGGGCACCGTCTCCCGGTCGCCCCGGCCGCCGGATGGCCCCAAGGTGCGCTCGCGCGTCATGCGGGCCCCTGACGGACCGGAGCCGGCCGCCGGTTCGTTTCGGGATCGCCGGCCCGAGCCCCCTCCACGGGCTCAGGTGGGCCGGCGGGTCCGCGCTCCGCGCGGTAGACTTCCTGCAGCAGCGCTTCAGCGGTTGAGAGCGCGCCGTTCCGCCGCAGCGCCTCCGCCACCATACGGCGCGCCTCTCCCGCCCGATAGCCGAGTTGGCGCGTCAGTACCTCGACGACTTCTTCCTGGAAGTCCGCCGGCGCGGGCTCCTGTGCCGCCGGCGGTTCGGTGCGCAGCAGCGCGTACTTGCCCATCTTGCCGTGCAGCGCGGCGACGATCTTTTCCGCGGTGCGCGCGCCGATGCCGGGCAGCTTCTGGAGGAACGCGATATCCTTGCGTTCCACGGCATCGGCGACCCGTTCGATCGGATGCGCCAGCGCCTTCATCGCTTTGGTCGGCCCGACCCCGTCGACGGTGATGAACCGCTCGAAGAACTCCTGCTCGACCTCACGCAAAAACCCCACGAGAAGGGGACGCGGCTGGTTGGTGCTGACATGGTACGAGATGTGCAGCTCAACCGTCTCGTCCAGGCGCCGCGGATCCGCGCGCAACAGGTCTCGCAGAAACGCGGGCAGGTGGACCTCATAGCCGACGCCACCGCAGTCGAGCACAAGCATGTCCTCCGTGCGCCGCATCACGCGGCCGCGCAGCAGCGCAATCATGCGGGCGCGCCGGCGGCTCGGGGACGGGGCGCGGGCGCCAGCGTGCCGCCCGGCGCCAGCGGTATGCCGCGCCGCGACAGCGCGACGAGCGCCAGGGCGAGCGCGTCCCCGACGTGGCTCTGGGGATCCCGCTCGAGCGTCAGCAGCACACGTACCATGCGCTGGATCTGACGCTTGTCGGCGCGCCCGGAACGGACGAGCGCGCGTTTCACCGCGGCGGGAGGAATGGCATCGACGGGAATGCACCGCTCCGAGGCGGCGATGCTGATCACGCCGCAGACGTGCCCGAGGAGGATGCCCGTGCGGGGAAAGGCCGGATGCGCGAAGACGTCCTCAAGGGCAATCAGACAGGGCCGCCATTCCGCCAGGACTTCGCGCAGTCCGCTGTAGAGTTCTCCGAGCCGGTCCGCGAGCGCCGCGCGCGGGTCGGTGCGAATGACACCCGCCTCCGTGACGCGGAGGCCGGGCCCGGTCGCCTCGATCATCCCGTAGCCGGTGAGATGCAGCCCCGGATCCAGCCCGAGGATGCGTACTTCGCCGGTCCGCCGGATCTGCGTGCCGGCCGCCGTCCGGCGGAGATGCGACGCGCACACGAACCGGTGTTCGACATCCGGTCCGGCTCTCCTGCGCATGCCGCCCTTGCCAGCGCGGCATTGTGGACGCGGACGGACTGGCGGGAACTAGTGGCCGGGAGTCAGCGCGCTGCGAAGACCGGCTTGATCCCCGACATCCGAAGGTAGATGGCCAGCTGCCCGTTGTGGTAAAAGACGTGCGGCACCTGGAAGCCGACGAGCGCGCCCTGTGGTAACTTGGCGCCCCACGGCGTCTCCACGACCTTGGCCGCCTCCTGGTCCGTGAGCTGCGCGAGCCCCGCGACATACCGCTCGCCGCCCTGGCGGACGGCGTCCAACACCTGTGCCCTCGATCGGAAATTGTCCGGCGGGAAGGCCATCATGCGCTCCCACACGGTCTTGCCGATATTATCGCTGAAGGTCACGCACGAGTTCGCGATGTGCAGGGCGATATCCCGGAACGACCGCGTCTCGAGGCCCTCCGGTTTCACGTCCAGCCGCGCCTCCGGCATCAGTTCGACGTTCTGCTGCACCGCGGTCCAGATCGCGCGGAATCCGGGCTCGATGCTCTCCCGTGCTCCCACAAGGACACCTCCCGTGATGGCTAGCCGACCTGCTGTAGGACCTCGTCCGGGATATCGAAATTCGCGTAGACGTGCTGTACGTCGTCGTGATCTTCCAAGGCTTCCATCAGGCGCAGGACCTGCTGCGCTTCCTTGCCGCGGACCGGCACGGACGACTTGGGCACCATCGTGATCTCGGCGACGGTCGGCTTCCACCCGGCTTCTTCGAGGGCGCGGCGAACCTTCATGAAATCCTCGGGCGCCGTTGTGATCTCGTACTCCCCGTCGGTCGTCTTGATATCTTCGGCTTCGATCGCGCGCGTGATGACCTCGTCCTCGGGGGCCACAGCGCGCGGCAGGGTGATGAGGCCCTTCTTTTCGAACATCCACGCCACCGACGCTCCCATCGCGCCGCCGCCTTTGGTGAGAATGTTGCGGATTTCCGGCGCGGTCCGGTTGCGGTTGTCGGTTGCGACCTGGACGAGCAGGGCGACCCCGGCGGGCCCCATCCCCTCGTAGGTAATCTCCTCGTACGCGGCGCCCTCGCCACCGCCCGCCCCGCGCGCCACCGCCCGCTGGATGTTGTCGTTCGGCATGCTGGCCTCGCGGGCACGCTCGATCGCCGACCTGAGGCGCGCGTTGTTGGCGGGGTCGCCGCCGCCTTCCTTGGCGGCGATAATGATCTCCCGGGCGAGTTTGCTGAAGATTTTGCCGCGCTGTTGATCGACCTTGTTCTTTTTGATCTTGATATTATGCCACTTGGAATGTCCGGACACGATACGCCCCCCTGCAGGAACGGCCCGCCCGGGCGAATCCACCCGGGCGGTCTGCACTGTCTACTATACTGGGGCGGCCGCCGGGCGGCAAGCGGACCGGCGCAGAACACGCCGCGGTGGAGCGCCGAACGTGGCGCCATGCGGCACAATCTGCCCGGCATGCACGGCATCCTGGATGTGCGGTGAAAGACCGGGGCGACTTAGCTACTTGATCTGAACGGACACTGTGGCCGCGCCGGACGCGGGTTCCCCATTGGTTCCGGCCGCCGCGGTGGCCGTGATGATGAGGGTCCCCCCGGCCGGCCGGAGCCACGGATTGATTTCATACACGAACGTGCCGGACTCGTCCGCGCGGATGTAGGTGTCCTCCGTCGGGACGCGCAGCGACCCCGTAGCGCTCACGACCGTCAGGTGCACGAGCGTGCCCGGCGCGGATGCCCCGGTGATCGTGAGCGGAAGACCGACGATACTCCCGTGCCTCGGCGTCGTGATCACGATCGGCACCATCCGGGTCCGAAGTGCCGTGGATGCCGAGGGATCGCCCGTGGCCACCGCTCCGCTTCCCTCATCACCGGACGTTCGCGACGACGGCGTGGCGGTCTCGAACGATCCGGCCCCCACCCGCGCGCCGCCCACGGCCACGGGCACAGCCGGCGTGGGGACCGGGGTCCCTCTCGGCCCTGGCGGCGACGCCGGCTGATCCGGCGCCGGCGCCGGCGGTGTCACGGGCGCCACGGTGCCTTCGGGTTCCGTGCCTTTAATGAAGACCTCCGTGCGGTTGACGCAGGTCGAACTTGACGGATCAGGCATGCAGACCGTCTGCTGGACGACGCCCTCGGGCGCGGTCCAATCGTCTTTGGCCAACGTCGGCAGAATCTGCTTCATGAAAGCGGCCCACGTCTGAGCGGGCAGGCTGCCGCCGGTCACGTGATTCATCGGCGAGTTGTCGTCGTTTCCGATCCAGACTCCCGCCACAATCGACGGTGTAAAGCCGATGAACCAGGCGTTCCGGTAGTCGTCGGCCGTGCCGGTCTTGCCGGCCTGCGGGATCCCGATCTTGGCGGCCGTGCCGGTGCCCTCTTGCACCACACCCTTCATGAGATCGGTCATGAGGTAGGCGACCTCGGGACTAAGCACGACGCGACGGTCCCCCACGCGGTCCTCGAGCACTTTGCCGCGCCAGTCGGTCACGCGCGTTACCGCCACCGGGGCCGCGCGAACGCCGCCGTTCGCGAACACCCCGTACGCCGACGTCAGTTCCAGGAGCGTCACGTCCGAGGCGCCGAGCGTGAGCGAAAGGTCGGCCACCAGCGGGCTCTGGATGCCCATGCGATGGGCGAGATCCACGATGGCCTGGGGTCCGACTTCCTGCTCCAACCGGATGGACGCGACGTTGATCGAATTCTCGAGGGCGTAGCGCGCCGTGATCGCACCGTGCCACTTCTTATCGTAGTTCTCCGGCTTCCAGATCTTCCCGTCGGCCTGGGGGACCTCGATCGGCTCGTCCTGGAGCATTCGCGTCGGCGGCATGCCCCGCATCACGGCAACCGTGTAGGTAAACGGCTTGAACGCCGAACCCGGCTGGCGGCGGGCCTGCCAGGCGCGATTGAACTGGCTCTTGCGAAAATCGTAGCCGCCGATCATCGCCCGCACGTACCCGGTCCGCGGGTCGATCACCACCAAGGCGCCCTGCTGCGCCTTCAGATGCTGGCGCTGCGCGTCGTCGATCGCGCGCCGGATCGCCTGGTCCGCCGTGGCCTGCATCCGCATATCGAGCGTGGTGTAGATCCGCAGGCCGCCCTTGTACAGCGTATCCTCGCCGTACCGTTCGAGCAGCCCGGGGAGGATGTAGCTGACGAAATACGGCGCCCGGATCCCGATGAGGCCGGCGTCGCTTTTCTTAGCCAGATGGAGCGGCGCCTGCGCCGCCGCCAGCAGCTGCCGCGAGGTGATATCGTCCTGCTCCAGCATCCGCCGCAGCACCTCACGCATGCGCGCCCGCGTCCGGTCGGGATGCTCGTACGGGGAGTACAGCGACGGCGCCCGGATCAGGCCGGCGAGCATCGCGCTCTCCGGCAGGGTCAGCGCGCTGGCCGGCTTGCCGAAGTACACCTCGGCGGCGGTCTGTACGCCGTAGGCGCCCTGGCCAAAATACACCTGGTTGAGATAGCGCTCGAGGATCTCCGACTTCGTGAGCCGCCGTTCGATCTGGACGGCCAACAGCACCTCGGCGATCTTGCGCGTCAGCGATTTCTCGCTGGTGAGGAACATGTTGCGGGCGAGCTGCTGCGTGATCGTGCTGCCGCCTTCGGCGTACCCTCGATCCTGAAGGTTGCGCAGGCCGGCGCGCGCGATGCCCCGCAGCGAGATGCCGCGGTGGCGGTAGAAGTCCGCGTCCTCCGTATCGATCACGGCACGCTGCAGCGTCTCGGAGACCTGCGAGAGAGCGACGCTGTCGCGGTTCTCGCGGTACAGGCTCGCGATCAGTTCGCCGTCCGCGGCGTAGATGCGGGTCGCTTCGTTCGGCAGGTCGTAGAGCGCGTCGACCGAGGGGAGATGCTGGCCGATGGCCGTCGCGGCACCGACCAGCAGGCCGGCGACGATCAAGATCGCCGTGGTGGCGGTGAGCGCGATCACGAGCGCGGCCTGCCGGACGACCCGCCACTGCCCGGGCGTCAGGCGCGACCCCCCGCTCGCAGCGGTTCGCCCCACCGGGTGGGGTCCTCGGAATCGTCCCATCAGCGGCCTCTCTCTGAGTCGACGATGTCGGCTATGAATAGTGCGACGGCGGCCCGGACAACAACGATCCATCCGGGCCGAGCCGGACGCCGCTCGTCAGTCCGACTTTCAATTATAATACCCTGACTGCATTGTTATACCTTCTTCGAGGGGCCTCGGACAGCATCGCGGATGCCTTCCCCCGCCCGAGCCGCGGATCCAGTGTCGTTGACGCCCACGGGGTCGGCTGTTACGCTGAGCGCATCGAAGCAGCCAGAGGTTCCATATGACCGCGCCTGCCGACCGGTCTTCCGATATCGCCGCTCCTCCGGCCGCACGAACGAGTACGGTGCGCAGGCGCGTGCTGCGGGCCCGGGACGGCGCCGTCCACCCGCGCACCGACGCGGTGGCGGTCGAAGAACCGCTGGAGATCCGTCTATATCCTCCAAGCGGCGGGCCGTTCACTCGCATTTCGGTGACCATGCGAACGCCCGGCCACGACTTCGAGCTGGCCGCGGGCTTCCTCCGCACGGAGAGGCTGCTGGAGGAACCGGACGACGTACGCGCCATCAGTTACTGCACGGATCCGTCCCTCGACGGCGCCCAGCAGTACAACATTGTGAACGTCGCCCTTCGCGCGGGAGTGGCGTGCGACCCGGAGCGGCTGCGGCGCAACTTCTACACGACGTCGAGTTGCGGCGTCTGCGGGAAGGCGTCCATCGAGGCCATTCGTGTCGGCGGGATCGAGCCCGCGGGCGACGGGTTCGTAGTGGATGAGGACACCCTCGGAGGGCTCGGTGACGCGCTTCGGGCGGCCCAAACGATCTTCAGCAAAACCGGCGGACTGCATGCCGCGGGCCTGTTCGATCGCGCGGGCCGCCTGCTCAGTTTGCGTGAGGACGTGGGCCGCCACAACGCGGTCGACAAACTGATCGGGCACGCCTTTCTCGCACGGCAGCTGCCGCTCCGCGACCGGCTCCTCATGGTGAGCGGCCGGGCGAGCTTCGAAATCGTGCAGAAGGCCGCGGCGGCCGGCCTCCCGGTCATCGCGGCGGTCTCGGCCCCGTCGAGTCTCGCGTGCGAAACGGCGGAGGCTTTCGGAATGACGCTCCTCGGTTTCGTCCGCGGCGCCGACTTCACCGTGTACACCGGCGAGCACCGCGTCCGGCTCCGTCCGTCCCGCTGACTCCCCGGCGGCGTGCGGCGCACTAAGTAAGTCCGCGGCCGCGTCTCGTGAGGGTTGCGTAAGGGCACAAGGAGTATTGCCGGATTACCGTCACATATCAACGAAAGACGCACCGGCGTTCGCACGAGGACACCATGGAGCCCGAGCGCATCGAGGCCACGACGCGTTCTTCGGAGACGGGCGACACTCGCGCCGGCGGGTCGGAGATTCGCGAGCTGCGGCTGCGGGCGGAGCTCATGAAGCGCCTTGTCGGCCTCAGCGAAGGGCTCAACCGTCCGTCGTCCGTGGCGGGCGTGGCGTCCGCCACCGGTCAGGCCGCGGCGGAACTCGGCGCGGCGGACCGTGTGGCCGTCTACCTCCGCGCTCCCAACGGCGTCGTGACGTGCCAGTGGTCGCAGGGTCTGTCGCCCATCTATGTGGCAGAGATCGCGACGCCGAGCGGGTCCACCCCGTGGGCGCATCTGGCGAAATACCCCGAGCTGGCGTGCATGGAACTCCCCAAGGGCCGGCGCGCTTCGATGCCGGAACCCACGCTGATCGAAGACACAACCGATCTACCGCCGGGCAACAGTCTGCGGCGGCGGGCCGAACGCGAAGGCTTCCGCGCGGTGGCATCCTGGCCGCTGATTCACGAGGGGCGGGCGACGGCGGCCGTCGCGTGCTACTACAACGCGCCGCGCCAGTGGTCGGCCGCGGAACGTGAGGCGATGCAGGCCCTGGCGTGGCAGGCCGCGGCCGCGCTCGAGAACGGCCGATCCTATGAGGCGCAGGGCCGGCGCACGGCCGAACTCGAGGCGCTGTACGAACTGAGCCGGCGGCTCCGCTACCTGCATACCGCCGAGGAAATGTACCCCATCGTCGTCGATCATGCGGTGCGGCTCGTCCGGGGCGATCACGGGGCGCTCGGACTGCTGAGCCCGGACAGCGAGACGCTCGTCAACGTGCACACCTGGGGCGTCGCGGCCGAGCACCTGGGTACGGGCGCGCCGGTCTCGGCCCAACTGGCACGGCTGTTTCGTACGGCTGCGCCGTTCGTCACCGCGGATCTTTCGGCGGACCAGGCAATCATGTTCGGAGGACCCGCGATGCACCAGGCGCTCGGTCCCTTCGCGGCCGTCGCGCTGCGGGCCGAGCAGGACGTCATCGGCACATTGAGCGTCGGACGCGCCCGGGGCGCGCTCAAAGAGCCCTTTGTCGAAGCCGACGTGCGGCTGCTGAAGAGCGTCGCCGAGATGGCCGGGACGGCGATTCACCGCAGCCGGCTGCACCAGGACCTTCAGGATTCCTATATCGATCTCGTCCGCACGCTCGTCCGCGCGCTCGACGCCCGCGATGCCTATACGAGCGGCCACAGCGAGCGTCTCGCGGAGTGGTGCGAGGCGACCGCGCGTCTCTTGGGCTGCAACGACGACAACGAGCTTCAGTTAATCCGCTGGGGCGCGCTGCTGCACGACATCGGAAAGATCGCCGTTCCGGACGCCATCCTCCGCAAGCCGGCGGAGCTGACGGAGGCCGAGTGGGCGGTTATGTACAAACACCCGATCACCGGGGAGGAAATCTTGAAGCCCGTCGAGCGCATGCGCGCCGTCTCGCGGGTGCTGCGCCACCACCACGAGCGCTGGGACGGCTCGGGGTACCCCGACGGACTGCGGGGCGAGGCGATTCCGCTGAGCGCCCGCATCCTCGCGGTTGTAGACGCCTACAGCGCGATCCGCGACGAGCGGCCGTACAAGCCCGCGCGCTCGCATCACGAGGCGATGATCGAACTGCGCCGCGCGGCGGGCGCCCAGTTCGATCCGCGGGTCGTCGAAGCGTTCTGCCGGATGCTGGAGCAGCGGGGCGAACCGGAAGCCGCGTAGCGCAACCTGGTCCGCGGTCCGCCGAAGCTACCGCCAGTCATCAATCACATACGCGTCGGGCCGGTTATAGCCGGCATCATTGTGCCGCTGCATCACAACACCCTGGAACGCCGTGCGAAAGCCGTGCTGGAGCATCGTCCGGTAGGCGCCGTGCCGCGCCAGATTCACGCCCGCGTCGAGGCGCGAGAGTCCCTTTCGGGCGGCGAGGGATTCGCAGGCACCCAGCAACCGATCGAATGACGCGTTGGCGGCCGGCCCGGGTCGTACGGCCCCAAACTTGACGTAGCAGCTCCCGTTCCCGGCTTCGGTGCCGGGACCGCAATGACAGACGGCGAAGCCTGCCAGTCCGCCGTCGGTCGGAAGCAATACGGTGTCGCCCAGTTCCTGCGCGTAGACCGCCCGGATCTCCCGCTCGACGTCGAGCCCGTCGTAGACCGCGTCCGTTACCGCCCGGCAGGCATTCAGGCAGTCTTCGTGTCCGCCCGGCGGCAGTTCGGAGTACCGTGACAGGGACGAAGACTCCGCGGGCCCCACTGCCTTCGTCATAACCGCTGTGAGGAACCGCGGCCAGAAGTCGAATTTCTGATACAGACCCACATGCTTTGGGCTGTGCGCAAACGTGAAAAGTCCGGCGTGCCGCACGCCCCACGCGTCGAAGCGCGCGACAACCGGTTCCATCAGCCGCTTGCCGATGCCGCGGTCCCAAAGATCGGGGCGCACCGTGAGCGGTCCAAAGAATCCGACGGAACCCCAGCGTGTGGCGAAATTGGATCCCACCAATTCCCCGTCGTCTGCGGCTCCGAACGCCGCGCCGGGATCGGCGAGCCACCGCGTGCGGGCATAATCCAGTTCCGGCCAGAAGTTCTCGGGATCGGGCGCGCCGAGAAAAGTGCCGAACGCAAGGCGGATAATCCGCGTCGCCGCGGGCAAATCACGCTCAACCAAGGGACGCACGATGACAGCCACTTCCTGCCCACCCCCCATGGCCGGACGACCTGGTAAGGGTAGGCCTTCGGCGACCGTTGAAGCGGTACCTCGGATTGTGAAGCCAACAGATGGTCGTAAATGTGGAGGGCCCGGACCCCACTTGATTGTTTTTGGGACGGGCCCGGCGGCCTATCGTGCTGTGGTCGAGGTTGCTAGTCCCCTCGCCTGGCGGGGCTCATCGAGCGCCATTCGATCGCCTCTTCGATGAGAACGGCATGCTCGAATATCTCGCGCAAGACTTCATGCGGGAGCAGCTGAGTCTCGCGGGCCTTGCGCTGACAATGCTCCATGGCGCGGGCAGAGAGGCCGATAACGCGCAGCAATTTCAAGGACTCCTCGAACTGCGCTCGATTCCACGTCCCTGCGGGCGAGGTGTCCCGGCGCTCTCGGCGCGTGTTGCCGTTGGGCATAGCGGCTCCCTCCGAAGTTCCCCCGGGGAACTCCATGCCCGTCACTTGATCGTTTTAGACGACTGGGAGGTTGTCGCGAGGCTTGAGACCTGGTGTCGCGATTCAGGATCAGCCCCTGCGTAACACCGTGCTCCGGTGAGGCCGATGACCGTTTGCAGACGCCGGCGGTAGGGGGAGTTCATCCTCATACACCGGGTAGACGGCGACGTCGGGATTCTGCATGATCTGGCTCGCAGCCAGGAGCGCCACGCGGGCAACGACGTCATGCGGCAACTGTCCCGATACCCGGGCGACGCGACGGTAGCACTCCACGGCCCACCTCGGTAGCCCCAAGTCCCGCAGTTGTTGCAGCGAAGCCTCGAAGTGTGCGCGGCGCCGCCGCGTAGCGGCTGTACGGTTGCGACGTTCGGCTGACATGGCATTGTGGTTGATGCCCTGTTTGGTTGTCCGGCAGACGTATGGAGACGGCGGGCTAGTTCGGCCGGTCGGAGATCGGCAGGCGTACCAGCATCAGGGACATCTCGGCCGCTGTGATTTTCTGGCCATCATCGCAGGTCACGACGTAGACCGGCGGTAGACGAGTGCCGCCGTTGACGGTATAGAGGCACGTACCGTCCGTGATCGTTCCCCGGACGTCGTCGCCGGCAGTGCCGTCGTGGTGTTTCCAAGCAACTCTATCGCCGAGCCGAAACCGAAACGGCGCGTCCGGCCTATCGCGTAATTTCGCAATTCGTATCGTCAAGTGGCTCCGCTCCGATGCCCGGTGCTCCATTGCGAAAGTCTGCCAGGGCCGCGTCAACCGTTGAGAATGCGGGAAGGATTTCGTCAACGCCGAACGCGGTCAGGACCCGCTGTATCCTCGGCGACGCGCCTACGAGGGCCATCCGGCGTCCCGCGACCGTCAGGATCTCATACGCCTCCAGGACCGCATGGATGCCGCTGAAGTCGATGGACCGAAGCGTGCTGAAATCCAGGATAACGTGATCGGTCGGCTCGACCGCCGACCTCAATTGGGTTCGAAACGACGAAATGGTGGCGAGGTCCAGCGCTCCGGCGACCGAGAGGCAAACCGCCCCGGTGAGACGCCGGCGCGTGCAGGCCAGCGTATCGGTTGGATCACCGCGCACCCCCGCCCCACCGGAGGTGGGAGGCCGCTGATCCGGGTACCCAGTCTGCTCCATGTCGCCGTTCTCCGGCATGCGGCCGTCCGAACCAAGGCGGTGACGATTTTAGGCCGCGCAATATATGCTTGTGCGGCCGCGCGGATGAGGTCCTTCGTTCGGCCGGATTATCGATTCACTCTTTCATTGTCAGTCGTTCGAGGCTGAACATTCGTTTGGGGTGAGCCGTCCGAGCGCCGGCCCAGACCCGGGGAGGCTAGATAAGGCTAAGTTACCTATGAGCTACTTGCCTCGGGGCCGGACGTGGACTTCAATCACTTCAAGCTGCTCATCTACCCTGCGCGGGATACCCTGAACGAATTCTTCGCGCTTTCGATTGACGGGAAGACCGGGATGACCTGATAGAGATTCAGTCTGTCGATGACGGTCTGCACGGATTGCGCCGGATTGGCCAGCACCATGAGCCGGTCGTTATTGTGGTAAATGCGCCGGTGGGCCAGTAACTCGCGGAACCCGGTGCTATCAAAGTAGCAAACGTCGCCCAGGTCGACGATGACGTGACGGCCGCGGGAAAAAGCCGTCGCGAGCGCATGACGCAAAACCGAGACCGTGGATAGATCGACTTCACCGAATGGGCGAATGACGTTGACGAACGGCGTCTCATCGACCTGGCAGGTCAGGCGGTGGGCGGCCATGGCAGACACCTGTACTTTACCCGCGCGCGTTAGAGCAGAAACACGGCGCGCCTCCACGTCGAGGCCCCCTAGACTTTTCGTCCTGAGGCTGCGGAGAGACTGCAGAGGAGTTCCTGCTCTCGCCGTGGCACGATATCGGCACCACACGCATCGACCAGGAGGCTTAATCATGCGGGCGGTGGTCTCTCTGGCCTCGATATGTGCAGTGTTCGGAATAACATGCATGACGGCCTTGGCGGACGATCTCGCTGTCAAACTCGTCTCAATCGTTTCTCCCATCGGGTACGGCGAACAGGAGACCCTCGTAGTCCAAACTGAACCCGGGGCCACGTGCCAAGCGCACGCGGTCTCGAGCACCGTCAAATTCAGTTTGGCGCAACGCATGGCGGGAGCTGACGGCCTCGTTCGGTGGTCGTGGAAGACCGCGCAGGGCGGGCGGGTGGGCGGCTCACGACAGCTCGAGGTAGTCTGCACGGCCGGGGATCGAAAGGGAACGTTGCTGACCGAGTTCACCGTCCGGTAAGCCCCGGCGCGTAAGTAACGCATCCCGACTTACCGTACGGCCCCAGATAGTGTGTCGCCTATTTGCAGGCGGGAGGCTCCTGCGTTGAGGACTCATATGTTGAGGACTTATACTAAGTAGGGTGCGATACGCGGCGAAAGTGGGCTAAGCGCTGGGTGCTGCCTGATCTGGTGGGCCCTCGTGGACTCGAACCACGGACCTCACCCTTATCAGGGGCGCGCTGGGTTGCAAGCCCGTACATTGCAAGGGCTAGCGGAGGACTGCTAACGACTGGCTAACGGATCGGGGGAGTCTTAGCCGACGAGACTCCCCCTTCCACAGGGCTTTGATGCAATTCTCTCGGCCCGGTCGTCTTCAGACCTCTCCCACGCGCTTCATCTCATTCTCCAGGGTTTCGTGGATCTCGCGCCGCCTGGGAGGGAGGTATGAATCCAAAGGAATGTGGCTTCGGGCTAGGGCTTGTTCGTAATCGGAGCGCCGTGAATAACTCTTCAAAGATCCAGAGAACTTCGACGGCGGCTTGCGCAACGGTAGTAACGCGCTGAAGAAAGGCGTCTTTCGTAAGGCCATCGTAGTAGATACGCTGTGCAGTAAAGAGGAACTCAGGAGGATCAGTAAATACCCCAGAACAATACACGCCTCTCTAGCAATCTCAACTGCACTTTCCGCAAGAATTGGCTACGGTCTTTTTCGCAGAGTTCGGCAAATCGTCGCTTGAAATCATTCTCAATCGGGATGTGCGCGCGTATCGTAACTTGATCGTGCTTGTTCGACTCTTGCCGAACGTGCAAAACATAGCCAGTCCCTGGTACCCGTCGCCTCAAACAACCAGGAAGTCTGTGGGTTGGTTATTTCTCGGGCCGTCCAGGCCTCGTCTGAGAGCCACAAACGAATTTGCTTTGGTATGTCGGCAGGTCTTGTGGCCATGCTAAACCCTCCCAGATTTTTCCATGCCCTCCGGTTCTCACCACGATACAAGTGCCTGATCCTCGGCTCCTGCCCAATAGTGACTGGGCGGGCAGGGTCCATTTCGAATGACCGTCTTATCGCATCCCCATCCTGTGATTCCCGATGTTCGGTAGAAGCCTCGTGTTCACGGGTACGGGTCGATTGCCGAGAAAGCGATACCACTAGGCGCGGACCGCCGCGAGTCGTTGCTTCCGCAGGAAGGCTCGGCGTCAGGCGCAGGGCATCTTTCGAGCGCCGCGTTGTCCGAAACTGCGTTGCGGCGTCCATTCGACCGCTGTCCCCTACCACGCAGGCGGGATTCGAGCATCACCCCGGGGCCGCTGCTCCCATGCGCGGAGCCGGTCCTCGGCAACGCCCGTAGAGGCGAGGACCGCTGAACCTCCTCCTCATTGAAGCAGCCTTTCCCGCACACCACGACAGCGCGGCAGCGGGCCGCCGAGATCCCGATCCGTTGCGCGGCCTGCTCGACGCTCAGACGTGAGCGGAGTTGCCAATACTGTACCGGGTTCTGGGTTCGGGGCATCCCTAATCTGTAGCGCTATTGGAGTTATCCGGCGCAAGAAACCGCCCTTGCTGTCCACGCTGCTGCTTTGTGGCTCGCTCAAGGTAGATGGCCCACATCTATCGCAGCACGCGCTTCGGTTCGGCGCGGGTCGGTTTTTCTTAAGGATTTATCTAAGTGTCCTCCCAACGAAAGAGCGGCCCTTGCGCTGGCTTTCTCCCCGGGCCGTAGCGATTCCGGCGTCGAACTCTTTCGCTAGCCAAGGAGGCTCAACTGAACAAACTCATCTTACAGGACTTACGCACGAGCCTGAAAACGGGCTGAAAAGATAAGGGACACCGCCTGACGAAAGCTTTGCGTTGCTGAGACGACAAGGCAGACGTCAGGGAGGGCAGAGCCCTCATGGTGTCCCGGCTGTATGCTAGCACC
>DATGHZ010000022.1:0-157294 GCA_035307565.1 bacterium
GTCCGCACTTCACCTCTACCAGGTTCCGCGACGGCCACGCTGATCGACGCGCTATGTACATCTAACCCTACGAACGTGATATCCTGATCCACGACCGGCCCCCCTTCGCATGAAGCTCTGCACGGCGTGCAGGCTGCTCTGCTTCGCTCGCCGCGCAACCTTCGACGTTGCGAGCGAGGGGACCGGTCCTTCCATCTTATCTAAGCCCAATGTGTGCAGACGACATAACATGAGAGAACTCGGCGGCAAGATAGAAAGCATACACGAGGCTCCAGGTGACGTCCGGAAGCCGACACGCATTCACCGCCGATCAAGTTCAAGGGCCTCCAGTAACTGTTCGTAGCTCTCGCATCGGCCTGCTCGTTGATGAAGAGTCCAATACGGCACCGAAGAGTGCCGACGAACCAGGCGGAGCCATCCGAATCGTGACGCTTGACGCGCGGCAGAGAAGAGGCGCTCGACCTCTCCGGACGCTCGGAAGAACGAAGACAGGGACGGCTGTTGTCGACCGGCGAACCGAACGGCCTATGACCGTGCGGTTAATCCGAGTCCAACCCGATCCTGGGGCGCAGGACGTCATGGGTCGAGTGTGGCACAAGCTCCTCGCGGATGATCCCGCTACGGAGGAGCCATCGTGAAGGCAGCTCTCTATGTGCGCGTCTCGACAGCCGACCAGGTCGAGAAGTGGTCCCTGCCCGCCCAGAAGCGGGCTCTTGTGGAACTAGCCGAGCGTCAGCAGTGGGCATACGAGGTCTATGAGGATGCCGGGATCTCCGGGGAGACGCTCGACGCTCGTCCAGCAATGTTGCGGCTGCTCGAAGACGCCCGGGCCGGGCGCATCCAGGTCGCTGTAGCGGTCGAGATGGAGCGGTTCAGCCGGTCGGAGAGCCTGTTCGACTGGCTAATGATCAAGCAGGCATTCCGGCAGGGCAAGGTCAGGTTCGGGACTCCGCAGCAGCTATACGATCCGGCAGATGCCGAGGACGACTTCCTCACGGACCTCTTTGGTGCGCTCGCCAAGCGCGAGAAGCGCAAAATCCTGGAACGCACACGCCGAGGCCGGCTGGAGGCGGCACGGCAGGGACGATTCGTGGGGATGCGTATCCCGATCGGCTACCGGCTCGCCTCTCCAGGCGTTTTGGAGGTTGACGAGCGGGGTGCGTGCATCGTGCGGCTCATCTTCAACCTAGCGCTGCTGAGCAATAGCACGAGGGCGATCGCCCGGGACCTGCTGCGGCGCGGGATCGCGTCGCCCCTGGGAGTCCGGACGTGGACGCACTCTGAGGTGTGCCGCGTCCTGCGTAACCCCGCGTACGTCGGACGGATGCGGTTCAACCGCCGTCGCGTGATCCGCGCAGATGCCGGCCGGCGGCTCGCGCCAACGCCGGAGCACGAGTGGATAGAGATCGCGATTCCTCCCCTCATCAGCGATGAAACATTCCGACGCGTCGCGGACCAACTCGGCCGGAATACCCTGTTCTCGCCGCGCCGGCGGAAGGCGACGTATTTGGTGGCGAGCCTGATCCGGTGCGGCGCGTGCGGAGCCGCTATGTCGGGGTCGAGTTCCGACGGCCGCGGCTACTACCGCTGCAACAACGCGATCGACCCGGCGCCCGGACGCGAGCGGTGCCGGCTGCGCGCGGTCAGGGCCAACGCGCTGGATGGGACGGTTTGGTCTCAGGTGGTCGCCGTGTTGCGGCAGCCTGATGTTGTCCTGGACGCCGCCCGACGGTACCGGGAGTCGCACCTCGGGCAACGTGCTGAGTTCCTGATGCGCTTGGAGACGCTGCGGACCGAACTCGCACGCGTCCCGGAGGAGCGTGAGCGAGTGCAGCGGCTCTTCCGCGAAGGGCTCGCTTCGTTTGAAGAGACGAAGGGTCACCTGGCCGAAATCGACCGCAAGCGGACGGCGCTCCATCAAGAGAAGGAAACGCTCGAAGCGCGCTTGTCCATGCAAACCGTGAACGAGGCGGAAGCGGATCGCCTAGGTCGCGTTATCCGGCGCGTTGCCAACAAACTGGAGCAGTTGTCACCGGAGCAGCGCATCGAGGTCATCCGCGCGTTCGTCCGCCGCGTCGTGGTGCTGCCGGGCCCCGAGATCCAAGTGCACGCGTTCGTGCCGCTTCCCGGTTACCAGGAGGCCTCAGCGCAGTACGTGGGGGCCACGTGGGAGGCAGCGCTGTCGTAGCCGATCGGGTTGTATTGCGTAGCGTTTGTTAGCGAATATCGACGTGGAAGCCGGCGCCGAAGAGCCCGCGTATCTTGACGTCTCAAAAGGAAACCCTTACGGACGGATGCGGCCGTTCGGACCGATGAAAAATCACGGTTCCAGTAACGACACCGGTTCTCCTCTTCTGAGACGCGACCTGCCAGCGTAGGTTAGCCGACTCACGCGGAGCGCCCGGGCGAGCTCGGCCTGATCTCTCTCATGTGCCGCTCAGCCGTCTTGAGCAGCACCGCATTGGTTGCCACAATGAAAGAGGACGCCGACATGAGGAGCGCCGACCCCTCGGAGTGGGCGGTAAGAACCTCAACTAGGTCGCACGCAATCCTTGCGATCCGCGATGAGCGACCGTATCCTGATCCAATGCTGCGGATGCGGCCGCAGCTACTGAGCGACGAGGTGCGGCCCACTACGTATTGCGCAGCGTCGGATCGAACACGTCGCGCAGCCAATCACCGAGCAAGTTGATCCCCAGCACGGCGATGAGGATCGCGACCCCAGGGAGCGTGCCCAACCACCACGCCACTGCAAGATAGTTTCGTCCGTCGGAGAGCATGCCGCCCCACGACGGAATGCTAGGCGGCACGCCGAGGCCGAGGAAGCTCAGCGCGGCTTCCTGGATGATCATGAGCGCGACCGAAAACGTCGCGATGACGACGATCGGCGACAAGATGTTCGGCAGAATGTGCCGCAGGACAATCCGTGCGTTTGATAGACCCAGTGACCGGGCCGCCTCGATGTACGGTCGCTCGTGCGCGGCGAGCGTTTCCGCCCTCACCACGCGGGCATAGGTCGCCCAACCGGTGACGGCGAGCACGAGAATCAGCTTGCCGAGGCCCTGGCCGAACAACGCCGCAACGAGGAGGGCCATCAGCACGAACGGAAACGCGAGTTGGATCTCGACGAGCCGCATCACGACCGCGTCTGTTGCCCGCCGGTAAAAACCGGCGACCAGCCCGAGCACCACGCCGATCGCTCCTGACAGCGCGACCGACGAAAACCCGACCACCAGCGACACGCGGGACCCGTAGATGATCCAAGTGAGAACGTCGCGTCCCAATTGGTCGGTGCCGAACGGATGCGCCCACGAACCGCCAGGCTGCCACACTGGTGGGAGCAGACTGTTGAGCAGGTCTTGCTGGCCCGGGCTGTAGGGCGCGATCCAAGGCGCGGCGAGCGCGCAGGTGATCATCCCGAGCAGCACCAGCGCTCCGAAAGCGGCCGACCAGCACCGGCGCACCAGCCGCCGGATATCGCGGCGTGCCGAGCCAGCACGCGGCCGTGCGGCGGAGAGCGTCGGTGGCGCGGATGCGGGAATCGACATGCTGCTCATTCGAACCGGACGCGCGGATCCAAGAGCGGGTACGCCAGGTCGACCAGGAAGTTGACCAACAGCAGGAGGACCGCGAACGTGAACACGTCGGCTTGCACGAGCGGGAAATCGAGCTGGCCGATCGCCTGCACCGCGAGCCGTCCCATGCCGGGCCACGCGAAGACCGTCTCCGTGATGACCGCCCCGCCGAGCAGCACGGCAATTTCGAGCCCGATGACCGTCGCCGCCGACAGCATGGCGTTCGGCAGCGCGTGGCGCAGCAAAACCGTCCGCTCGGTCGCGCCCTTCGCGCGCGCCGTCCGGAGGAAGTCGCTCCGGAGCACCTCGAGCATGCCGGCCCGCGTGATGCGGCTGATCTTGGCAGTCGAGAAGGAGCCGAGCGCGATCGCGGGTAGGACGAGCGACGCGAAGCCGCGGTCCCCGATCGACGGCAGCAGGCGCCAGTGGACGGAAAACAGCAGAATGAGCATGATGCCGAGCCAAAAGGTCGGCGCCGACTGGCCGAGCAGGGCCACCGCGAGTCCGAGACGGTCCGCGAGCGAATTCCGCCGCACCGCGGCGAGGACACCGAGCGGCAGGCCGGTCGCCACCATGAAGACCGCCGCGGCCACGGCGAGTTTCAGCGTCGCCGGTAAGTGCGCCAGCACCACACCGAGCGCCGGCTCGTGGTAGGCCAGAGACTCGCTGAAGTCGAGGTGCGCGAGGTGGCCAAGAAAGCGGACGTATTGCACCGCAAGGGGCGCGTCATAGCCGAGCTGGTGGCGGAGCTCGTCGATCTCGGCGCGGGGCGTTCCCTGGGGGACCATCAGGACGACGGGATCGCCGGCCAGATGGATCGCCACGAACACGATCGTCGAGATGCCCCACAGCACGATCAGTGCCTGGGCGAGTCTCGAGGCGATGTACCGTGTGCTCACGTCCCTCCGGGGCGCCCCGCGCGCTCGGGCCTTACGCCTTGGTGACGTTCAGCAGGTCGATCCGCGCGTCGTGCCGCGCCATGAAGCCCGCGACCCGCCGGCTGACGCCAAACAAATCGGGCGGTTGGAACAGAAAGATGACGGGCGGGTCATCGTGCAGCAACACGTTAATGTTCTGCAGCAGCGCCAGGCGCCGCTGCGCATCGAGCTCCTGCTCGGACGTATTGAGCGACTGATCGAAGAGCGGGTTGTCGTACATGCGCGCCACGGCGTCCGACCGGTAGTTGGCGAAGACGAAGTCCGCGTCCTCGGCCGGGAAGTAATTCATGCCTTGCAGGTTGCCACCGGTCAGCGTATTGGCGAAGAACCGCTGGCTCATCGCGGAGAACTGGATCGGCTGCAGGTTCGTCCGGACCCCGGCCGCGCGCAGAAAGCCGGCGACGGCCTCCATGGTGGTCTTGTCCTGGATATACGCGCCCTGCGTGACGAAGCAGGTAAGCTCCAAATTTGCGGCGCCGGCGGCGGCCAGCAACTGCTTCGCGCGGGCGGGATCGTACGGGAAGGTTTTGACCCGCGAGGCGTAGCCGTAGCCGTCCTCACCGACGAGCTGGCCTTCCGACAGCTTCGCATGGCCGCGCATTACCCGGCTGATCAGCGCGTTCTTGTCGACCGCGTAGTTGAGCGCCTGCCGAATCCGCTTGTCGCGCAGTTGCGGCACGATCGGGATCATGAGGTTGATAACGTGCATCCGGCTCATGTACGCCTCTTCGATGCTGAACCCGGCGGATTTGACGGAGTCGACGTTGATCACGGGCAGGTTCTGGATCATGTCGACCTGGCCGGACTGCAGCGCCGCGACCCGCGCGCCATCCTCGGGAATGTTTTGGTAGATCACAGACTGCAGCTTCGGCGCGCCGCGCCAGTATTTCGCGTTGGCGGCGAACCGGATGTGGTCGCCCGGCGCCCCTTCCGCGTACGCGAACGGTCCCGTGCCGACGGGGTGCGTGTTGAAGCCCGGCGTCCCGCCCTGCGCCTCGAAATACTTCGGCGGGAGCATGAACGTAACGGCGAGCGCCTTGGTCAGCAGTGCCGCCGGCGCCTTGAGCACGATGCGGGCTTTGTACGGATCGACGACATCGACGTGATCGACCGTCGGGATCCGGCCCTTCACGATGGCCTTCGTGGCGGGATTGATGATTCGCTCGAGGTTCCACTTCACGACGCCGGCGTCGAACGGCTCGCCGTTGTGGAACGTCACCCCGCGCCGCAGGTCGAGTTCGAGCGTGAGGTCATTCACATACCGCCACGCGGTCGCCAGCGCCGGCTCTAGGCGCCCGTCCGCGGTGATATTGGTCAGGCCCTCGTACAACTGGAAGTATGTCGCGAACGAGACGCCCGAGTTGTTGAGGTGCGCGTCCAGCGTCGCCGGCAGGGCGCCCACGCCAACGCGAAGCGGTTCCGCCGGCGCCGCTTCGGCCGCAGGGACCGCCGACCCGATGTCTCGGAGAAACGCCGCACCCGCAGCCGCGAGTCCCGCCATGCCCCCACGCCGCAAGAGCTCGCGTCGGTTCATCCCGGCGCGCCGCCGGCCACTGGTCTTTTGATCAGCAATCTGCCGTTTCACGTTCATGCGCCACCCCCGTGTGTCTTGTCGGTCCGCTGTGCTTCGTATTCCGCGCGGGTCGTCGCGTCGGGCGGATACACGCCTCGAATGTCGGCGCCGCGCTGCACCTTGCCGAGCACGAACTCTTCCAGCTCGTCCTGCCGGCCCGCCGCGAGCGCGACATCTTCCGCCACATGCGCCGGGATCACCACCACGCCCTCCGCGTCGCCGGCGATGAGGTCGCCGGGCTGCACCTGCACGCCGCCGCACGCGACCGGCACGTTCATGTCCACCGGGTGATGCATCACGGAACTCGTCGTCGCGTGTGCCGCCTGCGCGTAGACCGGCAGGTCGAGCGTCCGAAAGCGGGGTGTGTCGCGCAGCGCTCCGTCGCTGACCAAGCCGGCCGCCCCCCGCCGCATGATCCGCGTCGCAATGATGTGGCCGAAGGACGCGGCCCGCGTCTCCCCGCGGGCGTCAATGACAAGGACCTCGTCCGGTTCGATCGTCTCGACTGCGAGCCGCTGCACGTTGGTCGCGTTGTCGTAGTCCACCTGCATGTCGAGGTCCTCGCGCGCCGGCACGTAGCGCAGTGTGAAGGCGTAGCCCAGGAGCCGCAGGTCGGGCCGCAGCGGCGCCACGCCGCTGAGAAAAGTGTTGCGAAATCCCGCCTTCAGCAGCTGCGACGTCAACGTCGCCGTGCTGACGCGCCGCAGCATGCGCCACGCCTCCGGTGACAACCGGCGATAGGTCCGCTCGACCATCATCGATCCCTCCCTCGTATGCTGGGATGCGCCATCGCGCGGTTACAGCTCGATCACGCGGCCGAGCGATTCGAGCGACGCCTCCGCCCGTGGCGGTGGCGCGACCCGGTCGAACGTCGCGGGCCACCGCAGTCCGGCGCCGGTGCCGATCAACACGACCGTCTCGCTGTCAAACCGCTCATCCGACCGTGCGAGCCGACGGAGTCCCGCGAGCGACGCCGCCGAGGACGGCTCCACGCAGATGCCGGTACGGCCGAAGACCGCCTCGGCCTCGCGAAGCTGCTCGTCGGTGACCTCGACCGCCTGCCCGTTGGACCGCTGAATCGCCCACAGCGCATGATCTCCGGAATGGCGGTCTACGATCGAAAAGGCAATGGTCGTCGACGCCGGCACGGTGGCGACCTGCGCGAGACGGTTGCGGTAGGCGTTGACGAGCGGCGCGCCGGCGGCGGACTGGCAGACGACGATGCGGGGTACCGACGTCGTTGCGCCGATGCGCTGCAGCTCATCGAACCCTTTGTAGATCCCCCACGCGCCGTCGCCGCCTCCAACCGGCATAAAGACCCGGTCGGGGACGCGGCCCAACTGCTGAAAGATCTCGTACGCGATCGTCTTGTAGCCTTCCATGCCGAACGGATTGCCGAAGGGACGGCCGGCCACTCCGGGCGCGTTGCGCTGCGAGACATACCAGTCGTGCTCGCGCCACAACCGGGTCATGAGCGGCACGACATCTCCGTCGATCATCACGGCGTCGGCCCCATAAAACCGGATCTCTACCGCGGCCGCCGGCGGCGCCCCGGGGGGAAGCAGCACGAGGCAGCGGAGCCCGGCGCGCGCCGCGTACGCAGCCAGAGCGACACCGTGGTTCCCCGTTGACGTGCACATGACTTTGCCGAGATTGAAGTACTTGGCCATCGACACGGCCACCGCGTTCGCGCGGTCCTTGAACGAATGGGTCGGGTTGATGGCTTCGTATTTAATGTAGACGTGCGCCGCACCGGTCTCGGCTGCCATGCCGGGCAGCGGCAGCAGCGGCGTGCCGCCTTCGCCGAGCGTCACCTGCGCCGCCGCATCCGGCAGCGGGAGTAACCGGTGGTAATCCCAAAGATGCCCGGGGGCGGCCGGGAGCATACCGCCGTCCGCCGCGTCCAGCGCATAGGTCGGGTCCAGCATCGCAATGCGCCCCGCGACGCGGCAGTCGGGGCAGCCCTCGAGCATCGGGCTCAGAGGATACGATCGGCCGCAGGTACGGCACATCAACGTCTTCGCGAACGAAAACGGCTCCATCAGGCGCTCCTCGCGCCCTTTAGCAAGGGGGCACCCGCCGGCAGCATCTCGTGTGGCGCGGAAGTCAGCCGCTCGTAGCCGTCTGGCCGCACGACCAGCGTATCCTCGATCTGTAGGCCGCCGAGTCCCAACTCGTAGTACGGCAGCTCAACGTTGATCACCATGCCGGTCTCGAGCGGAAGGTCGCCGCCGGCCGGTCCGCCGGCGTCGTTCAAGATCGGAGCTTCATAGAATTCGAGGCCGATCGCGTGGCCGACGTGATGGCGTCGATACTGTGGAATCCCGCCGGCGCGGACCGCCTCGACGCCCGTCCGGAACAAGTCCGCACCCGTGACGCCCGGCTTCACCTGCCGCAGAATCGCGTGGATGCCGGACGTGAGGGCCTCGTGATACCGGGCCAGTTTCGCCGGCGACGCACCGAGCGCGGCCACGCGCCCCGTATCGGCCCAATATCCGCGCAGCCGCCCGCCGACATCGGATTTGATCACGTCGCCCTGCCTCAGATGATAGGTCGCCGAGGCGGGAAAGCAGCCGCTGCTGCGCGTGCCGGCCGACGTCTCGTAGTGGCCGGGCGTCACGCCGCGCGCGATCGCCGCTTCACGGAATGTCTGCTCGAGCTCGGCTTCCGTCACGCCCGGCGCCGCCCGCTCGAACGCGGCCAGCATGGCCTGTTCCACGGCGCGCGCGGTCGCCCGGAGACGCGCGATTTCTTCGTCGGTCTTCACCATACGGATCACGCGGAAGAGATCGTGCGCCTCGACGATCGTCCGATCGGACAATGTGGATACCAGGCGGCGCCACCGGCTCGGCGGCATCCCGCGCTCGTCCACTCCGATGGATGCACCGGCCTTCAAGTCGCCGAGCGCCTGGCGCAGCGCGGCCAGCGCGTCGCTGTAATGGCCGGTGTGCTCGCGCAGATCAAAGAGCCTAGCCTCTTCGCCGGCGAGCGTCACGTTCGGATCCCGCATCGTATGAAATGTTCCGTAGGTGTAGAGTCGCGCGGCATCGACCGGCACCTGCGCCAGGTGGTCCATCGCATCGATCGGGACGACAAGCGCCACGGGTCCGTCTTTGGGGACGACGCCGTAGACTTCTTGGTCGCGGAACGTATAGATGGTCCAATTACCGTAGCCGGTGGCGTAGGTGACGTTCTCGGGACTCGTGGCGACCAGAGCGTCCAAGCCGTGTTCGAGCATGCGCATCCGGGCGCGCGCGCGATGTAGCAGCATTCAGCGAGATCCTCCTACCGTGGTGGCCGGCCGCGGCCGCTTGCCGGCGGCGGCGTGGCCGGCTTGGTGGGTACGCTTCAGTTCGTCGGTAAACAATTCGGCGGTCTCCCGCAGGTGCGTAACCGTGGCTTGGCGGGCCGCGGCGCCGTCTTTCGCCAGGCAGGCTTCGAGAATCTCTTGATGCCGCCGCATGGAGCGTGGAATATTGTGCTCAAGCGCGATGTACAGACGCACATAGCGCTCGATGTCCTGCCGTAGCTGGCCGACCAGCGCCACGAGGCGCGGATGCCCGGACGCCTGGTAGAGGGCCATGTGAAACGCGCGGTCCGCGGTAATCCAGCGGTCATGATCGCGCACCGCCGCCCGCATGTCGTTCATCAAGGCCTGCAGGCGCCGCCGTTCTTCGGGCCCCACCCGGCGGGCGCCGGCCCGCGCTGCTTCGCCTTCCAACAGTTCGCGCATCAGGAAGATCTCGCGGATTTCGTCCGCCGACAGCTCCGAGACGGTCGCGCCGCGGTACGAGTGGATGACGAGCAGCCGTTCGGCGCCGAGTTGCCGAAGGGCCTCCCGCACCGGCATGGGGCTGACCTCGAACTTTGCGGCGAGCTCGTCCACGACGAGCCGCGTGCCGGGCGCGAGCCGGCCGGCCACGATGTCGTCCCGCAGTTCGCGTGTGATGGCTTCCTGAATCGTCGAGAACCGCGTCACGTCAATACTCGGGCTCGGAGGCGATGAACGACTTCCGCGGCCGGATGGGCAGGTCGCGGAACTCGCGTGCGACCTCGACGATGCGCGCGGCGGCCGCTTCGACGATGCGCTCGCCCTTCTTCGCCGTGGCGAGCGTCGGATCGCCCCCGACGCCGGTGTCGGTCTGCGTGCTGCGCCAATCGGTGAACTTGACGGGCGACCCGCCCATTAGGTCTTCCCAAAAGTACTTTCGCTGCTCCCGAATGCCCGGCACGATCTTGTCGCGCTTCACGTGGCCGGGATCCAGATAGAGATACGTCGACGTCTCGAATTCGCACGCATGGCTCGTGCCGCCGGGGAACGGTGACTCGCGTATCTCGGCGAACTCCTCCGTGATGAGCGCCCAGTACGAGAGGCTGGCGACCTTGGCCGGGCTGCCGAGCGTCGCGAGACGCGCCGCCTGCTCGAGCAAATGCGCGTTGCTGCCGTGACCGTTCACGAGGAGCACCCGGCGGAAGCCCATGCGGCCGAAGCTCTTCGCGACGTCGGTACAGTAGTGCACGAAGTGTTCCGCGTCGACCGTGACCGTGCCGGGGAAATCCATGTTGTGTTCGTTGAAGCCGTAGTGCACCGGCGGCGCACACACCAGCAGGTCCGGCGCGCTCTCGCCGGCGCGGAGGCACACCGTTTCCACCGAGAGGTTGTCGGTATCGAGCGGCAGGTGGGGGCCGTGCTGTTCGATCGCGCCGACGGGCAGCAGGACGACCCGCCGGGTGGTCGCGGCGTCGTTCACGTCTTCCCAGGTCATCTTCGCGAGCAGATGTGTCATGGGCCAAGGGACCCCCAGGAGATTTTTGATCAAATATCATCACGGCACTACGCCGGGGGCCGTTCGCTTCCTTTAACGGGCGACGCGTTTACGCGCCAGGGCGTAGTCTGCTACCATGGAAATCTTTCGCCCGTACACACGTTCGCTGCGTATTGCGTAGCATACGTTAGGAGGCTCGAAAACCCAACAAAACCGAGAAAGCTGAGACTGATGGGGATTCGCGTGTACTCGCTCACAACTCCGACTCAGCAGACCAAGCCCGGAGCATTTTGACAGTTTAGTCCCGGTCTCGACCAGCCTAACGAGCTTGATCAGCAAGACCCCTGACCGTGGGCGAGCGTGCCCCAAGATCCTATGAAGGCGTAAACCCAGGAAAAGCGAGTCGCTGCTGGTAGGCTCCTTTGATCCTTGGTCGGCAGACGAGGAGAAAGGAGCGTGCAAATGACCAGAGCGACCCGCCGTCATGAGTATACGGAAAAGTCTTCGCAGGTCGTGTACATGTCATTCGAATTGGGGTTGATGAATGGAAGTTGAGTTTCAGCCCGGATCTGGTGACCAAGCCGCGGGTGCGGGCCATCCCAGCTCGAGACCTCACGAAGCTGGCGCGCGAAATCGCAGCGGCTAAGCAGTGGTTCGCTTTGTCGACGACTGTTATGGTGCGAAGTTGCTACGAAATCGGGCGGGACGGATTTTGGCTCCACCGGCATTTGACGTCGACGGGCATCGATAACCGGGTGGTGGACTCCGCAAGCATCGAGGTCAATCGCCGCCAACGCCGCGTAAAGTCCGATGGGCTGGACGTCCGCAAATTGCTGACAATGTTGATCCGATACCATGCGGGAGAATCGCGAGTCTGGAGCGTGCTGCGGGTGCCGTCGGTTGAGGACGAAGATCGGCGACACTTGCACCGGGAGCTGCGGACCTTGAAAAAGGAACGCATACGGGTCACGAACCGGATTCAAACTGAATCATCACTTTGTTCCAGATTCAGGCATCCGAAGTGAGGTTGTTTGAAACCGCGGCTCGGGATTGAGCTCGGCAGAGAAGGGAGTCGATGTCGTCTAGTTCCTTAAGGAGTACCGCCTCGTATGCGATAGCGCAAGTGGATTACTCCGGTGCCGAAACGGCGCGTCTCAAGGAGTTCGAGATTCCGTCGTAAGGCGGCTCGGAATGCCGGCTTTCCGCCGCCGACGATCACCGGGTTGAGAAACAGGTGACATTCGTCGACGAGATCGGCTTCGAGCGCAAGCCCCGCAAGCTCGGCGCCGCCAATGCTGAGGTCGTGCTCCGATTCCCGCTTGAGCTTCCGAATAGCCTCGAGGTCGAAGTCCCGCTCGACACGCGTGTTGCGTGTCGTAGCGCCTGTCAGCGTTCGTGAAAAGACGATCTTCTCGGCCTTCTGCCAGACTCGCGCGAAGTCGCGGTGTTCGGGTGGATAGCCCTCAACCGGCGCATCCCAGTAGGCCATCGTCTCATAGAGTCGCCGTCCATAGAGATGGGTTCCGATCGGCCGCAACAACTCAGTGATGAACGCGTGAACTTGATCGGGAATGACCCAATCGAAGGCACCGGTTTCGTCCTCCACGTAACCGTCGAGCGACGTATTGGTGATGTAGATCAACTTCGACATACGAGAGAAGTAGGTTCAAGGTTTCTTGGCGAGCCAGGGCATCTGGCTGCCGAAAATCCGAGCTCTGAGCGCGCGGCTCGACCAGATGCAGTTGTGGAACGGTTCACCGTTGCCGGCAGGCCTGCGAGCCAGGCTCGAGCGGGACTGGGAACACGCGCAGTTCCTGCGTGGAAAGATCGGCGAGTTGGAACGCGAGCGGCAACGGGCGATCAAACACGATCGCAGCCAAGCGGCTGAGAAGGTGCGTCAGTTGCTGCGGCTCCGGGCGATCGGACCGAACGAAGCGTGGGTGTATGTCAACGAGTTCTTCGGCTGGCGCCAATTCCGGAACCGAAAGGAGGTGGGCGCGGCTGCCGGCCTCACTCCCACGCCCTATCAAAGCGGCGAGGAGCACCGCGAGCAGGGGATCAGCAAAGCGGGCAGCCGACACATCCGTGCCGTCGCCATCGAAATGGCCTGGTGCTGGCTGCGATACCAACCCGGGAGCCGCTTGAGTCAATGGTATCAGCAACGCTTCGGACATGGCGGCACGCGCGTACGTAAGATTGGCATTGTCGCTTTGGCACGCAAGCTGTTGATCGAGCTATGGCGGTTCCTGGAGCACGGCGTGGTTCCCGAAGGAGCCACACTGAAAGCGTAAGATAGCACAACAATTTGCGAAAAAGTGGCATTGAAGCACTGCAGTACGACGCTGGTGGAAGGCGCTCGAAATGGCACCCGGGCCACTACAACAGCCGACCCCAAGACGGGGCGCCTTCCTCCACAGGCCTGCTCGGACTCGCCGCAGGGCGAACATCGGATGAGGTGCTTGGCCCGGTGTGGCCAGCACGGATAGAAGGTGGTTCGGGGCAATCCGTCCGGACGCGCGGGACAGGCCGCCAGCGATTCGCGTCAAACTGAAATTCGATACACGCGTCACCAGAGGGGCTTGACAGCAGAGCCTTCATAGAAGGGTACCCCAACGGTGAGGTTAGCTGCTTTGATGCTGAGATGTAAATATTACCATAACGGTCGATAGTTTTGCGGAATTTCGGTCGAATAATACGCCGCACATGCAACGCGCCCTCGAGTATCGCTAGCGTGGAAAGGTCCCGGCGGGGCGCTCTGCTCCCCGCCGGGATGGACAATTACCCGCGGTCGTGAGTGTCAACAACGTGTGCGACAACCACAAAGAGTCCCCCGTGCCGTGCTCATTCTTTCAGCCCCGTCAGTGCAACCCCTTCGATGATCTGCCGCTGTGCAATGAAGAACACGGCGATCAGCGGAAGCGCGGCAAGCAGCGCGCCGGCCATGACGATCCCGTACTCGACGAAGAACGAACCGAGGAGGCGGGAGAGCGCCACCGGGAGCGTCATCATGTCATTTCGGCTGATGGCGATCAGCGGCCACGTGAACTCATTCCAACTGCGAAGGAACGTGAAGATGCCCAGCGCCGCGAGCGCCGGCCGCACAAGAGGCAGCGCGATGCGCGCAAAGATCGTCAGCGGGCCCGCGCCGTCGATCCGCGCGGCATCCGAGAGATCCCGAGGCAGCGCGAGGAAGAACTGCCGCATGAGGAACACACCGAACGCGCGTGAGAGCCCCGGCAAGACGAGAGCCTGATACGTGTTGAGCCACCCGACGTGCTCGAACATGAGGTACAACGGCACGAGCGTCACTTGAAAAGGCACCATGATGCTCGCCACGACGATGGCAAAGACCAATCGGCGGCCCGGGAATTCGAGCCGCGCGAGCGCGTAGCCGGCCGTGGCGTCTACGGCTAGTGTGAACAGCGTCTCAGCGGCCGCGACGACCGTACTGTTAAGGAAGGCCCGCCCAATGGACGCCGTGCGGTTGGTGGTGAGCGCGACCGCGAAGTTGTGCATCGTGGGATGCACCGGGAGCCAGCGGATCGGCAGGTGGATGATCTCGGGGGCCGGCTTGAACGCGGTGACGCCGATCCACACGAGCGGCAGGAGCCACACAGCCGCAAGCGCCGCGAGGCCCAGCACAGTCAAGACGGTCGTTGCGGGGACCCGCAGCAAGCGAGGCCGCGCGGCAGTCCTTCCGAGCCCGACGACGGCCACCGGCTAGTACTCCGTGTGCCCCGAGAACAGCTTGAACTGCGCCAGGCTGAATACCAGGATGATCAGGAACAACACCCACGCAGCCGCGGCGCCCTCCGACAACTGCAACTGGACAAACGCTGTCTCGTACACGTACTGGATCACCGTGCGGGTCGCGTTGCCGGGGCCGCCGCTCGTCATCACGTATACCTGGCCGAAGACCTGGAACGACGCGATGAGCTGAATCACGATGACGAACAGCATCGTCGGACGAAGCAGCGGCAGCGTGACCGACCGGAACAGCCGCCAGCCGCCGGCGCCGTCGATGCGAGCCGCCTCGTAAAGGTGAAGGGGAATGTCCTGAAGACCGGCGAGGAACAGCACCATGTTGTATCCGGCGGTCCACCACACGGTGGCGAGGACGACAGCCGCCATCGCCAGGTGCGGGCTGCTGATCCACGGGGCCGCGTGAAGCCCCAATTCTTTGAGGTAGAAGTAGACCGCCCCGAAGTTGGGATCGAGCAGCCACCACCAGCAGATGCTGACGATCGACACCGACAGGGTGAACGGAAGAAAGAACGCGCCGCGGAAGAACGCGCGCGCCGGCAGGCGCTGGTTCAGCGCCACGGCCAGCGCGAGGGGGACGACGATCAGTGCAGGCGTGCTCTCCAACACGAAGACGACGGTGTTGCCGACGGTGGTGCGGAAGAGCGGGTCGGTCAACACATAGGCGAAGTTGTCCAATCCGGTCCAACGCGGGTGGACGGCGCCGAGGCGGAAGTCGGTGAAGCTCAGGTACAGCCCGTACGCGGACGGCGCGACCATGAATCCTATGAACGCCGCGAGGTACGGTGCCAGCAGCGCGTAGGCGGCCAATGCCTCCTGCCGCCGGACGGCCGCACGGGCCGCCCGGACGGTAGAAGGCGACACGGCAGCCGACCGCACCGCCGCCGCCGGGGTCACCGCGGCTGTCCCGGACCCTCGGCTATCTCCAGCGTGCGTGCGACCGGCACTGCGCCGCTCAAATTCGGGCGCGCTTGATCTGATCGTTCAGCGCCTGGAGCGCCTCCTTCGGCGTGGCCCGGCCGAGGAAGATCTGCTCTTGGGCCGCGGTAATGAGGCTCTCCTCGACGAGGATCTTCGGGACCGCCGGCATGAAGTGCCAGTAGGGGGCGTCGGCGAGCAGGGCCGCTTGCTTCCGTGCCCGGAAGCCGGGTGTGGCGGTCAGTGCCGTGCGGGCCGGGATGTGACCGCCCTGAGCCCACGCGAGGCTGTGATCGCTCACCCATTTAATGAAGACAAGCGCCGCCTCGCGCTTGGCGTTGTCAGGCCGCCGTTGCACCGGCAGGTAGAACTGGTGCGATCCGGCCCAGACCACGCGGCGCTTGAAGAATGTCGGGGCGGGCACGACCGTGAAGTCCATGTTTGCCGCGACGAACGCCGGGGTCAGCCAGTCACCGTGCACGGCCATGCCGATCTTGCTGGTTTGGAACGCCTCGGCGGGATTGCCGGTGATGCCCTCCGGCGTATAGTGGTATTTCTTGTTGAGATCCTGAATGAACTGCATCGCCTCGATGGCGGCCGGGCTGTCGAGCGTCGGCTCCCCCTGAGCGTCGAACATGTCCCCGCCGTTCTGCCACAGCAGCATCTGGAACGCCCAGCCGACCCCACGCTGCAGCCACGCCACGCCGTAATGATCGCCGTGCGTGAGCGTTTGGCAGGCGGCGAGAAACTCCGCTTGAGTGGTCGGCGCTTTGGGCTTGCCGTCCGCCCACAGGCCGACGCTCTTGAAGAGCGGGTTATTGATGTAGAGGCACATCGCATGGATGTCCAGGGGAACCGAATACCGCTTCCCCTGGTACATGCCTCCGTCCCACGCCCGCGCCGCGAAGTCTTTCTGCCGGAACCCGAGGGCCTCAAGCTCAGCATCGGAGAACTCCGTGAGCGCGCCGCTCTGCACGTAGCGCGGCTTTTCGTACGTGTGCATGATGGCTACGTCCGGGGCTTGTCCCGCCGGAATCGCGGTGAGCATCTTGGTGTGAAAGTCGGTCCACTGCATCTGCTGCTGCTCAATCTTGATCGAGGGGTTCGCGGCCATGAAGTCGGCGACAATGCCCTCCATGACGCGCCCGTCGGGACCGGTCAACCCATTCCAAAACGACAGCGTGACGGTGCCGGCGGCACGAACCGCACCGCCCCACCGGAATCCGCCCGCGGCCGCCGCCGCGCCCGCGCCGAGTCCTTGCATGAACGCGCGCCGTGTGAACCGTCTCCGCCCCCGTCCCATCGCCGTCACCCCTCCCTCGGTTTGCGGCCTCACTGCGCGGCCGTGGAGAACCGCAGTACAGCGACAGAGTGCGCGGGAAACTCGTATACGATCTCGTCGCCGCCCGTCTGTGTTCCGCTCGCCCGCCCTTCCTGCCTCCCGTCCTGGGGGACGATGCGCCGCTCGCGCACGCCTACCGCTTGCGGCGTCTCGAAGGAATTGCTCGCCTCCGGGCTCGCTCCGGTCACTTCGTACGCGACCGCGCCCGGCGCGATCCGCCCGTCCGCCAGCCGGACTGCCGCGGCAACAGTACGTTCCCGGTCGCGGTTCACGACCGCCAGCGTGATGTCGCGGCCGCTCGGATCGCAGGTGGCCGCGGCATCGAGCAGCGCAAACGGGCCGAGATCGGCGACCCGGTGCGCGCGCACAAACGTATCCTCATCCTCCGGCCGCAGCACGCGGGTCTCGGATTCCACGTGGGGGTCGAGTGCCACGCTTTGTGTGTGTTCCGCGTAGAGGCGAAATGGATGGTAAAGGGACTGCAGGTAGAGCCCCGTCCGGTCCGTCATAACAAGCGCGATCACATTCACCAGTTGCGCGAAGTTCGCCATCCGCACGGTGCGGCAGTGGCGGATAAAAATGTTGAGGAACGAGGCGACGGCGAGCGCGTCGGCGAGAGAATATCGCTCCTCGAGGCCGGCCCGGCGCGCCTCCGGACTGCGCTCCCGGTACCATACGTTCCACTCATCGTAGGCGATGTGGACGGGGTGGATGATCCGTTTGTCGTAGCGTACGCGCTCGATGAGGGACTCGCAGATGCGCAGGGCGCGGTCGGCCTGGTGCGGGTGAAACACGTTCGTGTAATAGTCGGCGCTGCCGGTATAGATATGGATCGAATGGTAGTCGACGAGATCCGCCAGGCCGTCGATCACGACGCGGTCCCAGTCGTTCCAGCCGTTCTGCCCGCAACTCACCAACTGGATCTCGGGATCGGTGCGCTTCATCACATACGCAAACTGCCGCGCGGCCCGCACGTAGTCGTCCGCGCTGCGCGCGCCGATCTGCCACGCCCCGTACATCTCGTTCCCAAGACCCCAGTAGCGGACTCGATAAGGTTCGGGGTGACCGTGGCTGCGGCGCAGGTTTGCCCAGTCCGTGTTTCCCGTGCCGTTGCAGTATTCGACCCAGGCCTGCGCCTCGCCCATGCTGCCCGAGCCCATATTGACCACGATGAAGGGCTCCGTGTCGAGCGCTCTGCAATACTCGATGAACTCGTCCGTGCCGAACCGGTTGGACTCCTCGGCCAGCCACGCGAGTTCTGCTCGGCGCGGCCGCTTCTCCACCGAGCCGACGCCATCGGTCCAATGGTACCCGCTGACGAAATTGCCGCCGGGCCAGCGCAGCACCGGCATGCGCAGGGGCCGCAGCACATCGAGCACGTCGCGCCGGAACCCGCGCGCGTCGCTGAGCGCCGACCCTTCCTCGAAAATGCCGCCGTAGACGCACCGGCCGAGGTGCTCGATGAAGCCGCCAAAGATCGCGCGATCCACCGTGCCGATCCGACGCGTCGTATCGATCGTGATCCGGTTCATGCGCCCCCCCGCAGTGAATTCGACAGCCCGACGGTTGATGATGCCCTGCAGCGTCACCGACATTACGATGATGAGCGCATAGATAAGCCTGACGGGATGCGGAAAGTTTCCCGAATTTTGGACACCTTCTCGCATTGCACACGTTTTAGGACAGGGCGGTGCAAAACCTGCTTTGGCAAGCCATACGCGAGGGGGTGGCCTTTCCCTTAATGCGACAATCGGCCAGTCTAGGCGTCGCGGGACCCTAGAAAAATATGGAGCCGGCGATCGGATTTGAACCGATGACCTGCGCATTACGAATGTGCATTCAAGAAGTCTCTACAAAGTAATGGGGGCTTAGGAAATGCCATAACCGCAAGAGACTACGAGATCGTCTTTGAGTCGCCAGCGCTGTAAGTTTGCTGTGACCGGTCGACGCGACGGATACCGTAGGCAGATCGAGAAAGACCTGAAAATGTCACGCTAGCATGCCCGAACAGGCACCGCCTCTCGCTTTTGGGCACCTCCGGGGCAGGCACGCCAAGGTCAGATGTCTTAGTCGCTTCCGACGGTCTCAGAAATACATGGCTTCCCGCCGGATACGATAGGACTCCCAACGGGTCCTCGCTGGCGTAGTCTGCTACCATGGAAATCTTTCGCCGGTACACACGTTCGCTACGTATTGCGTTGCATACGTTAGACCAAAAGCGCCGGACAAACTCAGGGCGGCCTGACTGAAGAGGTTGGTCAACGGTGCAAAGAGATCACCGCCCGAGGGCGCCGGCGTCTGGGCCTCGGCCCGCTCGGCAGCCGCGAGTACGCACAGGCAGACCGCCCCGATCGCTCTGCGCGGCATCTCAGGGTGCTCCTGTGATCACGATGAGGCACCGCGTCCCGGCGGGCACTTCGAGTGTCTCCGTCGTCCCGGCGGCCTGAGGACTCAGCGCGTCGGCCAGACGTGACGCCGCATAGGTCCATCCCGGCGCTGCGCCGCCGACGGCGATCTGCGCCGCCCCTTGGCCACGGTCACCTGGCCGGCGCGCGCCACGGCCTGTGCATAGTCCGCGGCGGCCTGCGCGACTGCGGCGATCGCGGCCACGGCTGCGCCTCGCCGACGAATGACCGTCTTGCCGGGAAGTCCCGCCGCCAACCCCTCGGGATCAAGCGCCATCCCGGCCGCGGGCGCCGTGAACGAAATGTCCACGCGGCCGTCTGCCCCCGCGACGGCACGACCGAGCCACTTCACGCCGCCGCCGGCCGCGGCCACGACGGGCACCGACGGGACGCCCGCCGCCACAATGATCCCGGTGAGAAGGCGCGCGGCGATCATGTCGCCGGCGCGGAATGCCGCGTTGGCATTTGCGGCACCCGGGGCAGCCGCCGCGCCCGGCGCCGTCCGCCGCGCGGCGACCGTCTGCTGGGCCGGCGATCCGCCGGCATCGGCCTCGCCGTCGCGGGCATAGACGATCGGAGGCAACGGCGAGCGGGCGGCGGCTTGTGAGGCAGCGGTACCGGGGGATGGCGCACGGCTGAAGACGATCGAAGGAGGCGGCGCGTCGCCGCCTTGGCGGAAGGTGACTCCGGTCGGCGGCGGCACCGGTAAAGCCGGCACGAGCGGCAGCGGCGGCGAGGGGCGCACCGCCGAAGGCGTGGCCGCCATCGCCGCTCGGCCGGATAACAGACCTGACCATAGAGACGCTGGAGTGATCGGCCGCCGATGAACAGCCCCCGGTGTGACCTTTGGGGTCCGCGGCGCCCGATCGGCGTGCACCGAGGCCACGGAAGAAAGACGGTGGCCGTGATGCGTCAACCCGGCGAGGCCTGCCGCGGCGATCAGCGTGAAGGCCAGCCCGATGGGAACCGCGGCCGCAACCCGGCGTTTCGCCAGCAGCCGGTCGCCCGCATCACTTTCGTATTCACCCCAGCCGAACAGGAGCCGGCGCAGCATCGTGCGCCGATGACGCCGATGCAGGACACGCTCGCTGTCGAGGCGGATATCGGACCCCGAGAGTTCATTGAGGACCGCGGAATAAACGTCGGGGGCCTCGTCAGCAAGCCTCGCAAGCGCGCCCGGAACCGCGGGCGGCGACAGATCCACGGCGTCGCCGAGCACGGCGCGAATGCGAGCGGCGGATTCCGGCGCAAGCATGATTTCCACGGGCGCGCCCTCCAACCATGTCTAGATGTTTAGATGTGTAGATATCACTATACGGACACGGGCGGCCGCGTCAAGAGGCGAACGCTTGCTCCTGCCCGAAGCGACAGGGTTGCGATGGACTTCCCCCTCCGTGACTCCCGAGAACTTGCTCCCGAAGCGCTTCGACGGCTTTGCGATCCTGCCGCGCTCCACTTTGCCACCACGGACGAAATCAAAGAGGACGTCGATACCCTGCTCGTGGGGCAGCCGCGCGCGGTGCGCGCCCTCGCCTTCGGGCTGCGCGTGAACCAGCCGGGCTACAACATTTTTGTCAGCGGCCCTCCCGGGACGGGGCGCATGACCTACACCCGATCCGCGGTCGATGCCGCGGCACACGGGCGCCCGGTGCCGCCGGACTGGTGTTACGTGCGCTATTTCGCCTCGCCGAGCCAGCCGATCGCGATTCGTCTGCCGGCCGGGACCGGCCGGAAGTTCCAGCGCGACGTCCGGGAGCTCCTCGTCGAGGTCCGCGAAGGGCTGCGCCAGGCCTTTACGAGCGAGATCTATGAGCGCCGCCGGGCCGAGGTGGTTAAGCGCTACGAGCAACAGGTCGCCAAGATTTGGGAACAGCTCGAGGAACAGGCCCGCGCCAAAGGGCTGATGCTGCAGCGAACGCCAACCGGCATCGCGACCGTCCCCGTGGATCTCCAGGGACGGCCGATTCCGGAGGACGTGTTCAACCAGCTGCCGGAGGCCGAGCGCACGCGAACGCAGCAGCGCACGGCCGAACTCGGGGACGCGGTGGCGGACGCGCTGCGGCGGGTGCGCGCGCTGGAGCGCGAGGGGCGCGAGGCGCTCCGCGATTTGGAACGCCAGACGGCGCAGTACATGATCGATATGCCAGTGGCGCGGCTGCGCGAGCAATACGCCGACCATCCGCAGGTCGTCGAGTTTCTCGACGCCGCGAAACAGGACATGCTCGACCATCTCTCCGAGATCACGCCGACGGGGGACGAGGAGGGCGCACGGCAGCCGGAACTACCCGGGATGCCGCGCCGCGATCCGCTGGCGCGCTATCAGGTGAACCTGCTCGTCGACCACGCGGACACGAAAGGTGCGCCCGTCATCGTCGAGACGAACCCCACCTACTACAATCTCATCGGCCGGGCCGAACTGCGCGCGGAATTCGGGGCGCTCGTGACCGACCTCACCATGATCAAGCCGGGCGCGCTGCACCTCGCCAACGGCGGATATCTCGTGCTGTACGTGCGCGACCTGCTGACCAGTCCGTTTGCCTACGAGGGTCTCAAACGGGCGCTGCGCAGCCACGAGGTGCGGATCGAGCCGCTCGGGGAAGCCGCCGGGATGCTGCCGACGGCCACCCTGCGGCCCGATCCGATGCCGCTCGACCTCAAAGTGATCCTGATCGGGACCCCGTACCTCTATCATATGCTCTACGCTCTCGACGACGATTTCGAGCAGCTGTTCAAGATCCGCGCCGATTTCGACGTCGTCGTCGACCGCACCGAAGGGACGCTCGACGAATACGCTAAGGCGATCGCCACGGTTGCGCGCCGCTGCGGACTGTGCCACTTCGACGCGGGGGCCGTCGCCGAAATCATCGAGCACAGCGCGCGCGTGGCCGGCGAACAGGACAAACTCAGCACGCGGTTCAACGAGGTGACGGAGATCGTCTTCGAGGCGGCCGCCTGGGCGGAGCAGGCCGGCCGCGGCGTCGCGACGCGGGACGACGTCCGGCGGGCCGTCGAGGAAAAGGCGCTGCGCAGCAATCTGATCGAGGAGAAGATCCGGAACGCGATCGAGAACGGACAGATTCTGGTCGACACGCAGGGGAAGGTCGTCGGACAGATCAACGGCCTCGCGGTGCTGCAGTTGGGCGACTACGCGTTCGGGCAGCCGAGCCGCATTACCGCGCGCGTCTACGTCGGCACGCGAGGCGTCGTCAACATCGAGCGCGAGACGCAGATGTCGGGCCGCATTCACAGCAAGGGCGTCTTCGTGCTGGCGTCGTTTCTGGCCAGCCGATTCGCCCAACAGGCCCCCCTCAGCCTGTCGGCCTCGCTCACGTTCGAGCAGCTCTACTCGGACGTCGACGGCGACAGCGCCAGTTCGACCGAGCTCTACGCGCTGCTCAGCGAGCTCTCAGGGCTGCCGATCGACCAGGGCATCGCGACGACGGGCTCCGTTAATCAGCGGGGCGAGATCCAGCCGATCGGCGGCGTCAATGAAAAAATCGAAGGGTTCTACCTGACGTGCAAAGCGAAGGGCCTCACCGGCGGCCAGGGCGTGATCATCCCCCGGCAGAACGCCCGCAACCTGATGCTCCGCGGCGAGGTCGTCGACGCGGTGCGGGCCGGGCGGTTCCACGTATGGACGGCCCGCACGGCCGACGAAGGCATCGAGATCCTCACCGGCGTGCCGGCCGGAATCCCCGACGCGGACGGCAACTATCCCCCGAACTCAATCAACGGACGGGTCAGAGCGAGGCTGGCGGATCTGGGGCGCCGGCTGCTGCAGTCCGGCCTGGACCGCCGCGACGGCGCACCGCCCACCCTCGTCGTGGCGGGACCGGCGCCGTCCCCGTCGATTCCCGGGCCGCCCCCGGCGCCGCCGGAACCACCGCCGCCCGGCACTCCACCACCCGAACCTCCGCCGCCGAGTCCCCCGCGCGGAGCGAAGGCGCCGGAGGCGTAAGGGATCCGGTTAATGTGTGGGGCGCCGCCGCGTTGACGGACGGCGGTGGGCCACCTGTGGAACCGGCGCCACGCGCCTGGGACTCGTCCTGCCCGAGAGCAGCTGGCCAATCCTGGTGTAGACGCGGGTGAGCCCCGCGGTCGTATTTGGATCGTCGGCGTCGCGCCGCGTCAGGTAGTTGTGGATCAGGCTCAACACCATCCCGGACGACATCCGGTTGAGCAGCCGCCGGCTGGCGCGCGCCACGGCTTCGAGCTCCACGATCTGCTCTTCGAGCACATCGTCGTCGAGGTCTTCGCCGGCGCGCTGGCGCCGGGCGTGCACGAGTTCGTGCAGGATGGTGAACTGCTTCTCCGGCGCCGGCAGCCCGGCTTCGACCCAGATCTCGTTGCCGTCCTCGCCCATGTTGAGGAGCCCGTCGAAGGTCGTATCGGGGCTCAGCGGAATATCGGTCAGCTGGCGTGCGAGTGTGCGAAACCGCCTGAGGTACTTCTCACGGATGACGTACGAGCGCTTCGGCAGCCTCGTGAGGCGGGCGGCGCGCTTCTTTGACCGAATAAGACGAACCCCGCGCAGCGCTGACCGCCTCAGCCGCGCGACGCGGGTCGGTGCCTTGCGTAGCATAGAACCTCCTGCAGAGATCGGTGGCGTGGTGTACCGGGCCAAACGACGGACGGCCGCGGAATGTTCCAGGCAGCAGAGACGGTATCGAGCATATGTTCGCCTCCGGCCGCGCGGCCGCTACGGTGGTGTATTCCCCGTACGGGCGACGCCGCACCTATCCTCCCTGTGTACGCGTTCGAGTGACTGCGGGCGCGGGTAGTGGTAGCGTTATCCTTACCCGGGCGCGGCGCGCCTCGCGGCCCGGTCTCGCATATGTTAATGTGAGGGTGTCGTTGGCCCAGCGCCGCCGAACAGTGGCCCCGATCGTCTAGGTCGGCCTAGGACATCGGCCCTTCAAGCCGGTAACGCGGGTTCAAATCCCGCTCGGGGCACCATCGAACACGTGCCCGGGGAACAGGTAGGCCGTCCGGATCTCCCGAACCCCCACGGGGTGTTTGTCGAAATCCTCGCGCTGTCGATGTTCGCGGGCGTCCTGGGGGCGCTGCTCGGGCTCGGCGGCGGCATCATCATCGTCCCAGCGCTCACCCTGCTCGTCGGCCTCCCCATCCGCTACGCGATCGGCGCGAGCATCGTCTCAGTCATCGCCACCAGCAGCGGCGCCGCCGCCGCGTACGTCCGCGGCGGCATCGCCAACCTCCGCATCGCCATCGCGCTCGAAGTCGCGACGACCACCGGCGCCGTGTCCGGCGCCTTCATCGCCGGGCACATCGCGGTCCGCGTGCTCTACATCGTGTTCGGTCTGCTGCTCGCGTATTCGGCGGTCGCGCTCCTGGGCCGCGTCCGCATCGAACTGCCGGGCGATGTCCCCTTCGACCCCTTGGCCGGGCGGCTGCGGTTTCACGGCGACTATCACGATCAGGTCCTCCACCGGCGTGTTTCCTATACCGCCACCGCGGTCGTACCGGGCGGTCTCATGATGTACGTCGCCGGCCTCATGTCGGGCCTTCTCGGCATCGGCAGCGGCCTGTTCAAGGTCCTCGCGCTCGACGTGATCATGCGGCTGCCGATGAAGGTATCGACGGCGACGAGCAACTTCATGATCGGCGTCACCGCGGCCGCCAGCGCCGGCGTGTACTTCTCGCGCGGGGATATCCACCCGCTCATCGCGGCGCCGGTGGCGCTCGGCGTGCTCGCGGGAGCGTGGGGCGGCACCCACGTCATGGAGCGCCTCCGCAACACCACTTTGCGCAAGTTGTTCGTCCCGGTGCTCGCGGTGGTCTCCGTCGAGATGATTCTCCGTGGACTTGGAGTCTAGCTCGCTCGGTCAGGCGGTCCCGCGCGCCGAGCCGGCGGGCGGGGTCGACGCCACAGCGCGCGTCCTCGGCACCGTGCTACGGGCCGGCGTGCTAATCTCCGCGGCAATCATCTTGTTGGGCATCATCCTCTTCGTCCACCGGCGCGGTATCGGGGTGAATTTGTTCGCGCCGGGCGGGCTGCCGTCCGGCGGCGCCGAGGATCCCAGCACGTTGGGCGAATTGCTCAACGCGCTCAACAGCAATTCGCACGTGCCCGCCGCGGTCACCGACATCGGCCTTCTGACCCTCATGATTACGCCGGTGCTGAGCGTCATCGTCTCGATGGTGTCGTTCGCCAGGGCACGCGACTGGACGTACGTCGCCTTCGCCGCGGTCGTGCTCTGCATGCTCGCGCTTGGGTCTGTCCTCGAGCGCATCTGACGGCGCGCACGTCAGCGTGCGGCGGCGTGTGTCAACGTGCGGCGGCGTGTCAGCGTATGGCGGCCGGCATCAGCGTCCGGTCCAGCGCGGGGAACGCCGTTCGTTGAACGCCGCGATACCCTCCCGGCAGTCGTCGCTCGCGTAGAGCATCCGCTGCAGATCCCCCTCCAGACGTAGCCCGTCCTCGAACGAATGCGTGAGGCCGTACCGGATCGCCTGCCGTGCCGCTCGGACCGCGAGCGGGGCGTTCAGCGCGATGGCCCGGGCGATCTCCCCGACCGCCGGCAAGAGCTGGGCGGCTGGCGTGACCGCGTCCACGAGCCCCAGCCGAAGGGCCTCCGCGGCGCCGATGCGCCGCCCCGTGAGCACGAGGCTCATCGCGCGCGATGAGCCAATCAGCCGGCCCAGACGCTGTGTGCCGCCCGCGGCCGGGATGATGCCGCGGGTCACCTCGGGACAACCCAATTCCGCGGTGTCGGCGGCCCAGCGCAGGTCGCAGCCGAGCGCGATCTCGCAGCCGCCGCCGAGGGCAAGCCCGTTGATCGCGGCGATGGACGGCACCGGAAGCCGCTCGATCTCGAGGGGCACCTGGAAGATCGCGCGGTTGTGCCGCCAGATCGCGTCCTGCGTCGCGCCCGCCCGTTCCTTAAGATCCGCCCCCGCGGAGAACGCGCGTCCCTCACCGGTCAGAACCAGCACGCGCGCGTCCGGATCTCGCCCCACCGTCTCGAGCGCCGCCACGAGAGCCCGGCAGACCGCGGTACTGAGCGCGTTCAGCGCCTCCGGCCGCCGGATCGTCAGCGTGACGATGCCGTCGTGCGACTCATGCGTCACCGGTGATCCGGCCATATGCCCCCTCCCTCACGTTCCTCGCGCTGCGCCGCGCCGCCCCGCGGCGCTCCGCTCCGAGGACAGCGCCGCGACGGCCCCCGCCGCCGCGGCGGCGAGTTCGTCGGCGTTCTGGTCCGTAATTGTGAGCGGCGGCGCGAGGATCACCGGGTTGTCCGCGAAGCACAGCACGCCCCGGTGGCGCAGTTCCCGCTCCAACCGCTCGACGCCTCGCGTCCCAAGCCGCAGCGGCGTCCGGGCCGTACGGTCCGAGACAAGCTCGACGGCGGTCATGAGCCCGAGGCCCCGCACCTCGCCGGCGATCGGACAATCGCGGAGGCGGGCAGCGAGCCCGCCGATGAGGCGCGCGCCGAGCGTCGCGGCCCGGTCCACGAGCCCTTCCTCTTCGATGATCCGCAGGCACGCCATTGCCGCGGCACAGGCCGCCGGGTGGCCGCTGTAGGTGAAGCCGTGGGGAACCAGCCGCCGGGCGAGCCGCTCGGCCACGTGGCGGCGCAGCGCCACCGCCGCCAGGGCCTGGTATCCGCCGGTCAACCCTTTGCCGAGGATCATGAGGTCCGGTACGACGTCCCAATGGTCGCAGGCAAACCAGCGGCCTGTGCGTCCGAATCCCGTTACGACTTCGTCCGCGACCAGCAGCACGCCGTGGCGGTCGCAGATCGCGCGGACGCGCGGCCAGTATTCGGCCGGCGGTACGAGCACGCCGCCCGGGCCCGGCACAGGCTCGGCGAAGACAGCCGCGACCCGGTCCGGCCCCGCGTCGGCGATCGCCCGGTCTACCTCGTCCGCGCACGCGAGCGTGCAGGCTTCTCGGGCGGCGCAGTGCGGACAGCGGAAGCGGTACGGGGCGCGCACGAACCGGATGCCCGCCAGCGGCGTCCCCATCCCCCGCAGCAGGCCGCGATCGGGATCGCTCAGCGATGAGCCGGCGTATGTGCTCCCGTGCGCCGAGTACTCGCGGCTGATGATGACGCGCCGGCGCCCGTGCCCGCCGGCGCTGTGGAACAGCCGGGCAAATTTAAGCGCGGTGTCCACGGCCTCCGACCCGGTCGGCACCGGGACCAGGCTGTCGAGATCGCCCGGGAGGAGTGTCCGCAGCCGCTCGGCGAGCGTTTCCACGAGCGGCGACGCGGCGTCGGTAAGAGGCGCGAACGACAGCGTCCGCAGCTGCGCGGCGATGGCGTCGATAATCTCGCCGCGGCCGTACCCGACGAGGGCCGCCCACAGGCCGGACCGCGCGTCGAGATACTTGCGTCCGTCCGCGTCCCACACATGGGTTCCCGCGCCCCGCACCAATCGCAGTGGACCGCCGCGGCGCGCCAGCGCCGCCTGGACTTGTCCCTGGTACCAGACGGCAGGCGGCCGGTGGGCCGGGCGAGACGCGCCGCGCGGAGACATCGCGAAAACAGTTCTCGCCGGGCCAAAAGCGCTCCCGTCACGGCCGGCGACCGCCTCGCCGGACCGGCGGCGCGCCGCGCTCAACTGCTGCTGGGCGCACGGACGGAGCCGCTTTCGGCAGGAAGGAGCCGGAACCCACAGGAACTCGTTCAGTCACCCGGGAGTGCCGGAGGGACTGTACCGATGGCCGTGCGGCAGTATCCGCTGTTCATCGATGGGCACTGGGTCGACGCCAACGGCCGCGGCGGCGTTCTGTTGAAGGCGCGGACCGAGGTCAAATCCATTTCGATCAACATCGCCTAGCGCGCCGCGGATTTGGGGATGCAGACGACCGAACACGTTGCCGAAATCACCTGTGATGTGCTGGTGTGCGGCGCGGGACTCGGCGGGGTCGCCGCCGCCCTGCGCGCGGCGCGGCTTGGGCTGCGCGTGTGTCTCATCGAGGAGACCGGGTGGCCGGGAGGTCAAATCACGACGCAGGGCGTGTCGGCCCTCGACGAACACGACCGCATCGAGACGTTCGGCGGCACGTCGCTGTACTATGAGCTGCGCGACGCCATTCGCAACTACTACCGGCAGCGATACCGGCGGTCCGCGGCGGGCCTCTCCGGCGCACCGTTCAATCCCGGAAACGCCTGGGTGAGCGGCCTCTCGTTTGAACCGCGGGCGGCGGCGACCGTGCTCGAAGGAATGATGGCCGGCCCGCACGACTCAGGCGCGCTCCAGGTCTTCTACTACACCCGCGCCATCGCCGCGGAAGTCTTCGGCGGCCACGTCCGGTCGGTCTTGACGCGACAGAGCGAGAGCGGCGCGCTCATCCGGTTCCGCAGCGCGTTCGTCCTCGACGCCACCGATCTCGGCGACGTGCTGCCGCTGACCGCGACGCAGTACGCCGTCGGCGCGGAGTCGCGCGCGGAAACCGGCGAACCGTCAGCGCCGGACCGGGCCGACCCGTCATGCCTGCAGTTTTACACGTTTCCCTTCGCGGTGGAGTGGCGGCCCGGGGAGAACCACACGATACCGAAGCCCGACGGCTACGAGAACAACCGCGCGTCGCAGCCCTACACGTTCGTCTACCGGACGACCGATCCGGTCGCGCCAACGTACCAGATGTTCGCCAAAGCACCCGGCGCCCACGGGCCGTTCTGGACGTACCGGCGGGCGCTCGACGCGGCCAATTTCGACGACCCAAGCGTGCCGAACGACGTCAGCATCATCAATTGGACGGGCAACGATTACCGCGGCCCGTCCCCGGTGGACCGCCCGGCCTCCGTGCAGGTCCGGCTGTACCGCGACGCGCGGCTGTTGAGCCTGGGTTTTCTCTACTGGCTGCAGACGGAAGCGCCCCGCGACGACGGCGGCGCCGGCTATCCGGAGCTGCGGCCCCGCCCGGACGTCATGGGCAGCGTCGACGGCGTCTCCCAGATGCCGTACATTCGTGAAGGACGGCGCCTCAAGGGCCTGGCGACGGTGCGCGAGCAGGATATCACCGAGTCGTCGCAGCCGGGCGTCCGGGCCGCGCCGGCCGCCGCCTCCGCCGGCGTCGGTTCGTACCCTATCGACCTGCACGGCTGCAGTATCAATACGGTCACCCTCCCCACGCGGCCGTTTCAAATCCCGCTCGGCGCGGTGATCCCGGTACAGACGGTCAACCTGCTCGCGGCCGGCAAGTGTCTCGGAACGACACACCTCACGAACGGCGCCTATCGCGTGCACCCGGTGGAATGGGCCGTCGGCGAAGCCGCGGCGCTCGTGGCGGCGTTTTGTCTGCGCACGGGGCACACGGCACGCGAAGTTCACGGCAGCACCACGCTGGTGCTGCGGCTGCAGCTGCTTGCGCTCGATCAGGGCGTGCCGCTCTACTGGTACGACGACGTTCCGCTCCGCCACCCTGCGTTTGCGGCGACGCAGTTGCTCGCCCTCTCCAATGTGTGGCCCGGGACCGCGGACATGCTGTCGTTCCGGCCGGACGAACCGGTCAGCCAGCTCGACGCGAAGCGGACGATCAGCGCTGCCGCCGAATTGATCCAGGCCGCGGGCGGCCGGGCAACTCCCGTCGCGGCGGTACTGCGCCTCGCGGAGGGCGATGCGCTCGTCCCAATGTCGCGCGACGCCACGCGGCAGGCGCTGTCCGGGTCCATTCCCGAAGCGGTGCAGATTCAAGATGCGACGCTATCCGACCCGTTGACGCGCGGGGATCTGGCCCGCTGGCTCGCCGTGGTGGTCCGGCGCGCGATCGAGAGCAACCGCGGCGTAGGATAAAGCGGGTGGCGAAAGCGCGGCCGCAGCGGCCCGAGCCCAAGCCGGGGCCGGGCCGCCCGCACGCGGAGCCGGAACGTTCCCGCGGGCTTCCCTGGCCCGTCATCGCGACCGTCTGCCTCGGCACGTTCATAGGCGCGCTCGACGGCAGCATCGTCAACGTCGCGTACCCCACGTTCACGGCGGCGTTTCGCGTGCCGGTGTCGCTCATCCAGTGGGTCGGCGTGGTCTACTTGTTGACCTCCGCCAGCCTGGTGGCGGTGTTCGGACGCATCTCCGACATGGCCGGCCACAAGCGGATCTACGTGGCCGGCTTTGCCGTCTTTCTCGGGGGCTCGTTATTGTGCGGCGCCGCAACCGGCGTGGGCGCCCTCATCGCGTTTCGCGTCCTGCAGGCGGTCGGTTCCGCGATGCTCGTCGCGAACAGCGTCGCGATCTTGTCATACACCGTCGGGGGCGCGCGGATGGGTACGGCGCTCGGCCTGCTGGAGACCGCCGTCTCGGTGGCGCTCGTGGTCGGCCCGGTCGTCGGCGGCCTGCTGATTCAGGCGTTCACCTGGCGGATGATCTTTTATGTCAACGTGCCGGTGGCGATCGGGGCGATGCTGCTGGCGCGGCGGGTTCTGCCCACGCTGGAGGGCCGCGGGGCGCCGGGGCCATTCGACGTCAAGGGAGCCGTGACGTTCGGAGGCGGCCTCGGCGCCTTGCTGCTCGGCGCCAGTCTCGGGCCGGTCATCGGGTGGAGGTCCGCCGCGGCGGATGCCCTGCTGGGCGCGGGCGCCGTCCTGCTCGGCGTCTTCCTCGCGGTCGAGGGCCGCGTGCGCGCCCCGATGCTGGACCTGTCGCTGTTCCGCAACCGCGCCTTCGCCGGCGCCAACGCGGCGAAGTTGTGCGCCTACGCGGCCTCGTTCACCGTCTCCTTCGTCGTGCCATTCTACCTTCAGCAGCTCCTCCACTACAATCCCGGGGCCGTGGGCATCGGCATGACCCCGATGCCCGCGGCGCTGGCCGCGGGGTCGCTGCTCGGCGGTCCGCTGTCCGACCGCATCGGTTCGCATATCCTCGCGCCGCTCGGAATGGCCGTCGCGACGCTCGGCGGCTTTCTGTTCGCGCGGGTCACGCCGGCGCACGGGTACTGGGCCCTCGCCGCGGCGATGGTCGTGCTCGATTTCGGATTGGGACTCTTCATCGCCCCCAACGACGCGCTCATCATGAACAGCGCGCCGCGCGATCGACAGGGCGTGGCCGGCGGCGTGCTGGCGATGATGCGCAGTGTCGGCATGATCCTCGGCCTGACGCTGGCCGCGACGATCCTGCAGGACCGCGCCGGCGTCAACGCGGCCGGTGGCGGGATTCCGCCGCAGGCACTGCTGCGGAGTATACAGACGGTCTACATCGCGACGATCGTGCTGTGCCTGCTCTCGATCGGCCTGTCTCTGCTTCGCGGCAGAGCGGGCGTGCGCGACCAGGTTAATACCGCCTAGAGGAACTTACGGCTTGAGGTACTCCTCGCGCAGCGGGTGAAATACGTCCAGCACGATCGCGCGGCCGCCGACGGGGCGGCCGCCGTGCGGGACGCCGCCGCCAATCATGTACATATCGCCCGGCTGCATCACCTTGCGCTCATCACCGATCCACATCTCGAACCGTCCTTCGATGACCATCCCGCCCTGCTCGTGCGGATGGCTGTGCGTCGCCACTTCCGAACCGGGCGCCAATTCCACGTAACTCAGCATGACGTTCTTACCGGGGAGCGGCTTCATCATCACGCCTTTCGCGATCTCTTTTCCGCGCAGTTCCTTTGACGACGTAAAGTAAGCCATCGGTGGCCTCCCGGGGGACCAGCACTCGCCCGCGCCGCCCGCACCGCGGCGGTGTCGCTCACGTTGCCACACTATTCGCCCGCGCCGGCGCACGTCCTCGGAGAACCCCTGGAAACGAACTTTGCCCGGCAGGGCTTTCTACGAGGGCACCGAACCTAAGGGCACTCTACCGGGCTTGTGGGCCGCGGCACGAGACCATACTTCGCGGGCGCCCTTCCCCGCCGTGGCGGGGGCGGCGCCCAATCGCATCCTGCGGCAGCGGGCTACGCGAAGCCTGCGCGGCGAGCGATTCTGGTCGCCGGCGGGCGGTGACGAGGCGGGCGCGTGCTCCAATACGCCGTCAGGCGGGTCGCGTGGCTGATCCCGACGCTCCTGGCGATGGCGCTTGTCACGTTCATCATCATGCACGCCACGCCGGGAAGTCCCCTCGATCCGGCTGCGCCAAACGCCAATCCTCTGAGTCCGGAACTGCAGCGCAATCTCGCCGAGAAGTACGGCCTGGATAAGCCGCTGTACGTTCAGTTCTGGACCTTTCTCAAGAATGTGGTCCGGCTCGATTTCGGCTTTTCCTATATGTTCAAGACACGGACCGTCTCCGAGATCATCGCCGGCACGTTCCCGATCTCGCTGCAGCTCGGGATCATGGCATTCGTCTTTGCCGCCATCGGCGGTGTGACGCTCGGGACCCTTGCGGCCGTCCACCAGAACAGTTGGATCGACTATCTTTGCGTGATCCTCGCGACGATGGGCGTGAGTCTGCCCAACTTTGTGACCGGCATTCTATTGATCCTGCTCTTTGCGCTGACGCTCGGGCTGTTTCCGGTCTCCGGCTGGGATTCACCGCGCAATTGGGTGCTGCCGACACTAACCCTGGGGCTGCCGGAACTCGGCATCGTTGCCCGATATACGCGCGCGAGTGTGCTCGAGGTCGTCCGCGCCGACTTTGCGCGCACGGCGAGGGCGAAAGGCGTCGCGGAGCGCAAGGTCGTGACCCGGCACGTGCTCAAGAACGCGCTCATCCCGATCGTCACGTATCTGGGTCCGCTGCTCGCGGCCATCGGCACCGGCTCCTTTTTCGTCGAGTTCATCTATTCGATCCCGGGCATGGGCAAGTTCTTCGTCCAAAGCATGTCCGGCCGGGACTACAACATGATCATGGCCGTCATTTTATTGTACGGCGGATTTCTGGGGCTCATGAACCTGGTCGTGGATCTGGCGTACGGACTGCTGGATCCCCGCATCAAGTACGGGTAACGCCGCCGTGAGAGAGACGCTCGCCCCGCTGCCCCGAGCCGCCGCCGTCCCGCACGGGCTTACGGTGCCCCGGTCGCACCGGCAGGCGGGCTACTGGCGCGACGCGTTGCGGCGTCTCAAGCGGAACAAACTCGCCGTGGTGGGCGCCGTGCTCGTGGCGCTCATCATGCTGGTCGCGGCGGGGGCGGACATCTTGGCCCCGTATCCGTACGCCAAGGCGAGCTTCTCCCATTCGTACGAATCCCCCAGCGCGCGCTATCCGCTCGGCACCGATCCGCTCGGACGCGATCTCCTCAGCCGGATGATCTACGGCGCCCGCATTTCGATGATAGTCGGCGTCGGGTCCCAGGCCCTCGTGCTCTTGATCGGCGTGCCCGTCGGCGCCTTCGCCGGCTACTACGGCGGGAAACTGGACATGTACCTGATGCGCGCCGTCGACGTGATGTACGCGTTCCCCACCCTGCTTTTTGTGATCCTGATCATGTCGGCGTTGGGCGCGGGGCTCTTCAACATCTTCCTCGCCATCGGTGTGACGGGCTGGGTGACCTTGTGCCGGTTGACGAGGGGGCAGTTCATCGCGCTGCGCGAGCAGGAGTACGTCATGGGCGCGCGCGCGCTGGGCGCGACGTCATGGCAGGTCATCGTGCGCCACCTTCTGCCCAACGCGCTGGCCCCGATTATCGTCGCCATCACCTTCGGCGTCCCGCGCGCCATCTTCACAGAGGCGGCGCTGAGTTTCATCGGCGTCGGCATCAACCCGCCGCTCCCGAGTTGGGGAGGCATGGTCGGCGAGTACCAGCAGTATCTTCGCAGCTACTGGTACATGGCGACCTTTCCGGCCGTGGCCATCGGTCTCACCATGCTGTCGTTCTCGTTTCTGGGTGACGGCCTGCGCGACGCCCTGGATCCCACATTGAGACGCTAGCGCGATCCGGCCGTAAGAGAAGGCACGAACCAGGGGAGGGGGAGGACTTAGGATGACAAATTGGACCAAAGATCCGAAGCAGGTGGAAATGTTCAGAGAGCGATCCGAGGCGGTGGGAATGAGCCGCCGCGACTTCATGAGGATCTTGGGCGCGGCCGCGGCCGGGAGCACCGTGCTGACCGCCGTCGGCGGCCTCTCGACACCGGAAATCGCGTCGGCCGCCGGCGCTCCGCCGGTGCCCGACGCGGAGCAGGTCCTGCGCAGCCCCTACAATACCGAGCCGTCCAGCCACGACTTTAACAAGGACCTGTACTGCGGGGGCGAGACCGAACTGTTCGCGGGGCTGACCCGTTTCGATCCCAACAACAACACGGTGCCGTACGTCGCGGACCGCTGGGAAACCAAGGCGAAGGGGCAGATCTACACGTTCTATCTGCACAAGGGCGTGAAGTGGACGAACGGCGACCCCGTGACCGCCCACGACTTCGAGTGGTCCTTCAAGCGTCAGCTCGACCCGGCCACACAGGCGCCCTACGCCGCCTTTCTCTTCGATCTCCAGAACGGCGAGGCGTTCAATACGAAGAAGCCCGGCATCACCCGGGACAACGTCGGCGTCAAAGCACTCGATGACTATACGTTGCAAATGACGCTGGAGAGTCCCCGCGGCTATTTCCCGATCTTAATGGCCTACTACTCCGCTTTGCCTGCGCACCGGCCGTCCGTCGAAAAGTGGGGCGATAAGTGGACCGAGGCGGAACACATCGTCACGAACGGCCCGTGGAAACTGACGTCGTGGGAGCACAACAAGCAGATGATCTTCGAACGCTACGACGCCTTCATGCTCAAACCGAAGCCGCGGCTGCGCAAACGGATCTCCCGCATTATCGCCGGCGAGGCCGCGCTTCCCGCATACGAGGCCAACGAGATGGACCGGTTCGGCAGCGGCGAGACCGTTCCGCTTGCCGAGGTCAAGCGGTTGAAAGCGGACCCGAAGCTCTCGAAGGAAATGCACATCTTCTCCCTTACCGGCACGTTCTATCTCGCGCCGGCGTATAGTCAGAAGCCGTTTGACGTGCGCGGCGTGCGGCTCGCGCTGGCCCACGCGATCGATCGCGACGCGATCGTGAAGAGCGTGCTGCAGGGCATCGGGCAGCCCGCCTATACGTTCGTCCCGCCCGATTCGCCGGGGTACCTCGATCCCAAGAAATACTCATGGGTCCACGAACTGACGGCGTACAACCCCAAGCTGGCGATGGCGCAACTCGCGGGCACGCCGTACGAGGGCGGCAAGAACTGGCCCAAAGTGACGCTCAGCTTCCGCAGCGACGAACTCGCGGGAGTGCCCGGGCAGGTTGCCCAGGCCATTCAGGCCATGGTCAAGGAGAACCTCAACCTCTCCATCGACCTCGAAGGACTTGAGGGCCGCGTGTTTCGCGGGCGGATGTGGGAGCATAAGATCCAGTTGAATTACGTCCGGTGGTACATGGACTATCCCGATCCGAACGACAACCTATTCCTCGTGTGGTACTCGAGCCGGACGGGCGGCTCCCGCCACGAGTACAAGGACGCGGAATTCGACAAGATGGTCGACCAGGCGGCGGCCGCGCCGACGTGGGATCAGCGGATGGCGCTGTACGCAAAGGCCGAACAGCGAATGCTGGAAGACGGGGCCGCGGTGTACGTGTACTATCCGTTCGGCGTGCGGCTCTACAAGCCGTGGGTGCAAGGCATGCCGATGAACTCCGCCGGCCTGCCGGCCGAAGACTGGAACATCTATCCCGGCGTCCCGAACGTGCTCTACATCGCGGATGCGCCTGGGCGGCCCAAGCTGAGTTAGAAATTCCGGGCCGCGCTCGCGGCGCCTAATTGGCGAGGCAGCCGCCGTACGGCGGCTGCCTCGTTTTTTCGAGACGAACGTGCCTTTCTGATCTCCGCGGTGCCGGGGTCCGCTGCGGCAGGAGTCTCGTGGGGCGCTGCGAATACGCGCGCAGGCATGATCGCTGCGGAAGGAGGTGGACCCGGTGGCACTCTTAGCACTGCTGGCACTTATCGGCATCGCGCTGTGGGCAACAGGCCACCTGATCGTACGTTGACCGCGGACGATCCCACGTAGCGCAGCAGCGTGAAGGCGAGGGGGGCGGATCGCCGTCCAGGCGGGCTCCCCTCCCTCTTTTGGCGGACGCCGTGCCTCGCCGGGCCCGCACCGGGGAAAAAGGCTTGGGAAAGGAACCGGTCTGCTGTTTCCGGCGTTCTCCTTCCCTGGCGGGGTGCGCCCCGCACGTGTTCGGAGGTGACGAGATCGTGCGACATCGGATCGCTCAGACTCTAACGGCAGTTGCGGTGGTTCTCGGCGTCGCGGTCGGAGGGCCGGGCGCCCCGCCGGCGGCGCTGGCCCAGCAGCAGCCGGCCGCGGGAATGCAGGTCGCGAGCGTGGTGCTGGCCCATGGAGTGAAACAGACCAACGTGTTCGGGGAGGGCGACGTCACACCGATCGACCCGGGCATCAGCTTCGTCACGACGGATGTGCCCTACGCGATTGTCAAGGTTACCTCGGCGCCGGCCAACACACCGGTGACGCTGCGTCTCATGGACCCGAGCGGCGTCGCCTACTCGGTCGATGCCCGAACCCCGAAGCGGCGCGATACCAAACCGTGGCAGTCGTTTCAGTTCGCGGCGCCCCTCTACATCCTCGGGACGGATCTCGAGTCCCGCACCGGAACGTGGCACTTTCAGGTGGTCGTGAACAACCAGGTCCAGAATGACACCACGTTCGAGTGGCAGACGGCGGCGGCGCCGACCCTGTTGAACATCAAGCACGCGTTGGACGCGGCGCCGCTCCAGGCCGACCTGCACTGGCGCTACGGCGCGGCGCTCGCGCTCTTCAAACAGGATCCGGCGGCGATTCAGCAACTGCGCAACGCGATCCAATTGGACCCCAAATACGCGCTCTACCACATCACGCTCGGCCGCATCTATGAGCGCGAAGGCAAGAAGGCCGACGCGACGAGTGAGTTTCAGGCGGCGCTTGGCATCCACGGCAGCTTCTACGATCCCGTGTTCCAGAGTTGGGCGCAGGAGCACCTGAACCACCTGAAGGCGGGGCGGTAGCATGGCCGACCGCACGATCGGGGGGCGAAGTCGCGAAGGACCGTAGTGCGGCTCGGCGGATCGACGTCCGCACGCTGTGCTTCGTGCGCGACGGGGACCGCGTCTTGTTGCAGCGGCGCCGTCGTCCGCCGAACGAAGGGCTTTACAATGCCCCGGGCGGGAAGGTCGAACCGAACGAAGATCCGTACGAGGCCTGTCTTCGGGAAGTGCGCGAGGAGACGGGCCTCGTGCTGTCTCATGCGCGCCTCCGGGCGGTGCTGACGGTCATCGCGCGCGACACGGGAACGCAGTGGCTCCTGTTTACGTTCGTGGCCGACCGCCCGGCCGGTGAGACGGTCCCGATCGCCGGGGACGAGGGCGAGTTGCGTTGGGTGCCGTTGGCCGACGTCGCCTCCCTGCCGGTCGTCTCCGATATCCCGGTGATCCTGCCGCACCTGTGGTCCGCGGAGCCCGGCGTGCTCATGGCCAAGATCGATTGCGCAACGGACGACGCCGACACCATGGTCGGCTGCCGGCTCCAGATGGCCTGACGCGGCCCGGGCCGCCCCGCCAGGATTCGTCTCGCCCCAACACAAAGAGTCTTCTGTGCCCGAACAAGTCCTCGTCGTACCCCGCGGCCGGCTCTTTCGCAACGGTGGGTTCCACGGGTTCCGGGGGGAAGGATTGTCCGGCTACCTGGCCGCCATCGCGGGCTACGCCTTCTTCGCGCGGCGCGACCAAGTCGAGGATGATCCCTCGCTCAAGCAAATCATTCCGTATACGGTGGTCCGGCACGACGCGCGGATCTTTCTCGTCGGCCGGACGAAGCGGGGATCCGAAACGCGCCTGCGCGAGAAGCTCTCGATCGGCCTCGGAGGACACATCAACCCGGTGGACAACCAGCCCGAGTTGTTTCCCTGGGCCGCCGGCGCCAGCGCGATCGAGGCCGGAGCCACCGAGCCGGTGCGCCGCGCCGCGGAGGGTGAGCCGGCCGGTACCCTGGTCGATGCCGCGATGGCGCGGGAGCTCATGGAAGAAGTGGACCTTCCCGCCGGCTGGCGTGCGCGTCCCGTCGGCGTCCTCAACGATGACGCCGAGCCGGTCGGCCGCGTGCACTTCGGCCTTGTCTACGTCGCGGACGTGCCGTCGCCGGACGTGCGCATCCGCGAGACCACGAAATTGACCGGTGCGTTCGCGAGCATGGCCGAGGTCCGCGACGCCTATCCCCGCCTCGAGTCCTGGTCTCAATTCATCCTCGACGGAGTCGATCTGCTGGAGGCCTGACGATCGGCGTCCTTCTCGCTGATACGGCCGGGGTGGACCTCCGCCGCACGCTGGAGTCGGGGCAGGCCTTCCGGTGGCGGTGGGACAGCGGCACGCAGCAGGTCGCCACCGGCGTCGTCGGCGGGCGCGTCGTACGGCTCGCTCAGGAGGCGCGCGGTATCCAGCTCCTCTCGCCCGAGACACCGGACGCCCGCGACGCGATCCGCCGCTATTTGGCTGTGGTCCCGCGCCGCGCGCATCCGCGGCGCGTGGAACTGACCCTCGCCGCCGATCCGGTGCTCGCCGGGGTCCTGCCGCATACCGCCGGCATCTCCCTGCTCGCACAGGACCCCTGGGAAGTCCTGATCTCGTTCATCATCTCCCAGAACAACAACATCCCCAAGATCATGCGGTCGATCGGGACGCTGTCACGCTCGCTCGGGGAACCGCTCGACGGCGGTCTCTCGGCGTTTCCCACGCCGGAACGGCTCGCGGCCGCGCCCGCGCGCACGCTGACCGCCTGCGCGCTTGGGTACCGGGTGCCGTACGTCCGATCCGCCGCGCGATCGGTGGCGGAGGGACGGCTCGATCTCGCGGCGCTGTCCCGGATGGACGAGACCGCGGCGCGCGACGCGCTGCTCGCCCTGCCGGGCATCGGGGAAAAGGTCGGCGACTGCGTGCTGTTGTTTGGGCTCGGCCACCACGCCGCGTTTCCGGTGGACGTGTGGGTGCGCCGGGCCGTCGAACGGCTGTACTTTCAGGGCCGGTCCCGGCCGCTGCGAGAGATCCGGGCCTTCGCCCGAGCGCGCTTCGGCCCGCTCGCCGGACACGCGCAACAGCACCTCTTTGCGTACGCGCGGGCCCGGCTGGGCGCATGAGAATGACCCTGCGGCCGGCGCTCGTGCTCGCGGGCATTGCCGCGTATCTCGGTCTGGGCGTGCTCGCGTGGGGCGGCCCGGGTCCGTTCTTCTCCCACCGGGCGCTGGTCGCGCTGACGGTCGTGGCGTTCGCACTGACCGCCGCCGCGCTGCGGGCCGGTGGAAACCTCAGTTCGGGCGAGCGTGAGGACCGCAGGAACCGCTGGGTGATCGCCGCGTTCGCGGCGATCGGGCTGCTCGACGCCTACCTGCCCGCCTATACCGACCGGAACCAGATGTGGACCATCGACGGCGATGCGGTGCGGTGGCTCGGCGTCCTGCTCTTCGCCGCCGGCGGTGCGTTGCGACTCTGGCCGGTCTTCGTGCTGGGCCGGCGATTCAGCGGCCTCGTGGCGATCCAGCCCGGCCATACGCTGGTCACCACCGGCATCTACGGGATCATACGCCACCCCAGCTACTTGGGGCTGCTCACCAGTTCGCTGGGATGGGGGCTGGCGTTCCGTTCCGGCGCGGGCGTCCTGTTCGCCGTCTGCCTGCTACCCCCGCTCATCGCGCGAATTCACGCGGAGGAGCGATTGCTCCGGACGCAGTTCGGCGCGGAATACGACGCCTACCGCGCCCGGACGGCCCGCCTGATTCCGGGCGTGTATTAGCGGCCGGCCACCGATACCTGTCCGTTTGGACAGGGCGCCGCCCGCTCGCTCTTCCGGTGATCACGGCCCGGCCGCGGTGTAGGGTGGTATCGGCCACGAATGGGTTCCAAAGGAGGACGCCATGTCTGTCCGTGGTGCGGGTGACACAATCAAGAATACGGTATCGGGGTGGGACGGGGTGACCGCGCATGCACACCGGTTCGGCGGAACCGAATTCCGGCTCGGAAGCCGGGAGATCGGCCACGTGCACGGCGACGGACTCGTCGATATTCCATTTCCCACGAAGGTCCGAAACGAAATCGTCGCGGCAGGCGAGGCCCAGGCGCATCACGTCCTGCCGGAGAGCGGCTGGGTGAGTTTCTACATCCGGGAGCCGCGTGACGTTGAACGCGCGATCGGCCTGCTCCGCCGATCGTATGAACTCGCCGTGCGCCAAAAGACGACGTCGCGCGTCGGGCACGCCTCGTGATCCACCAACTCCGGATTTACGAGATCTTCGACCGGAACAAGGCCGCGTTCCACGCGCGCTTTCGCGACGACGCCGCGCGGATCATGCGGAAGTACGGATTCGATATCCGCGCGATGTGGGAAGTACCTGGTCCGCGGCGGACCGAATTCGTCTATCTGCTCGCGTGGCCGGACGAGGAGACGAAGACCGCGGCGTGGGCCGGGTTCATGGCGGACGAGGAATGGAAGGAGATCAAACGGGTCACGAACGCCGCGCACGGCGATCTGGTGGGTGAGATCGAAGACCGCGTGCTGGTTCCGGTGCCGTACTCGCCGGCGGCGCTGCCACGCCGCTGATTCCCACGAGTCTTATCCAACGACGGTGATTTCCCCGCGGCCGCGGCCCGTGATCTCCCCGATCACCGCGGAGACGGCGGCACCGGCGGCACACAGTGCGCGAACCAGCGCGTCGCACCTCGCCTCGGGCACCGCGATGAGCAGTCCGCCGGACGTTTGGGCGTCGCAGAGCAGGACCTGAGCGTCCTCGCCGACGCCGTCCCACGACACGACATCCCGAAGCGACTCACGGTTGCGCTGCGTCCCGCCGGGGATGGCGCGGGCCTGCGCGAGCGGCCACGCCGCGTCGAGAATCGGCACATCGCGCAGGCGCACCCGGGCGGCGACGCCCGAGCCTCGCGTCATCTCCGCCAGGTGCCCGAGCAGGCCGAAGCCGGTGATGTCGGTAGCGGCGGAGACGCCGACCGCCGTCATCGCCTCCGCGGCCGGTTTGTTGAGCGCGGCCATGATCCGGATCGCCTCCTCGATCGCGGACTGCGGCGCCTTGCCCTGTTTGAGGCCCGTCGTTAAGACGCCGAGGCCCAGCGGCTTGGTCAGCACGAGGCGGTCGCCCGGCTTGGCGGCGGCGTTGGTGACGATGCGCTCCGGATGGACGAACCCTGTGACGGCGAGCCCGTACTTCGGCTCGGGGTCGTCGATCGTATGGCCGCCGATGATCGTCACCCCGGCCTCGGTGCACTTGTCGGCCCCGCCGCGCAGGATCTCGCCGAGGACTTCCAGCGGAAGCTTCGCGCGCGGGAACCCCGCGAAGTTGAGGGCCAGGCGCGGCGTGCCGCCCATCGCGTACACGTCGCTGAGGGCGTTAGCCGCCGCGATCACGCCGAACCAGTATGGATCGTCGACGATCGGCGTGAAGATGTCGACGGTCTGCACGAGCGCCATCTCCGGGCCAATACGGTAGACCCCGGCGTCGTCGGCGGTGTTCGTGCCGACGAGTACGTTGGCGTCGGTGATCGGTGGCAGATGGCGCAGCACCTGCGCCAGGTCCGTCGGACTCAGCTTGGACGCTCAGCCCGCGCAGGCCACCATGCTCGTGAGCCGGATGCGCTCGCGCTCGCTCATGACCCCTCCGCGCGGAGCCGGATCCGCGGCGTTCCGGGCCCCGGCCGTTCGCGCCACTCAATTGTAGCACGGCCCCGGTGCCGGCCACGATGTAATTCAAGCTGTTATAGTGACGGTGGGGGAGTTCGTGGCGATCAACATCCACCTGCTGAAAATCTTTCATGCCGTCGCGCGGTCCGGCAGTTTTTCACGCGCCGCCTCGGAACTCGCGATCAGCCAGCCGTCCGTGAGCATCCAGGTCGGTGAGCTCGAGCGGCAGTTCGGGGTGGAGTTGTTCGAGCCCGCCGGCAAGTCCGTGCGCCTCACCGAGGCCGGGCGGGTCTGCTTTGACTATGCCGGCCGCATCCTCGCGCTCCTCGATGAAGCGCAGCGCGCGATGGACGAGGTGAAAGGACTGCGGCGCGGGCGGCTGCTCGTCGGCGCGACGCAGACACCGGGCACCTACATTCTGCCGGGCCTGCTCGGGCGGCTGAAAGCGGAGTACCCGCGCCTCGAAGTGACGCTGCGGATCGGCGAGCCGCGGCGGATTCAGGAAATGGTCCTGCGGCATGAACTCGACGTGGCCGTCACGGGCTGGCGGATCGCGCTGCCGGACCTCGAAGCGGTCCCGATCGCCCGGGACGAACTGGTGCTGGTCACGGCCCCGTCGCACCGGTTCACCGATCTGCCCGACGTCGCGGTCGCGGACCTCTCGGGCGAACCGTTCATCATGCGCGAACGCGGATCCGGCAGCCGCGAACTCGTCGACGACGCCCTGCACCGCGCCGGGATCTACATCACGCCCACGCTCGAACTGGAAGGCGTCGACGCGGTGAAGCAGGCGGTCGCGGCGAATCTCGGCATCTCGATGCTGTCGCGCCACGCGATCGACCTGGAGGTCGAATCCGGCAGGCTGCGGATCGTGCCCGTGCGAGGATTCAAGGTGGAACGATCGATCTGGCTCGTCCGGCATCGCGACCGGCAGTTGTCGCGGGCGGCGCAGGCCTTCGTCGCCCTCGTCACCGCCCCCGCCCCGCCGGTCGCGGAGGTCTCACCGGCGGCCGCACCGGAGGGCCGCTAGTCCAGGAAGTACCACATGGCGAGCACCAGCGCCGTCCCGATCACGCCGATCCACACCGGGCTGTCGACGAACAGCGGGAACACCGTCAGCACACTGCCGCCGACGATCGGGACGATCCGTTCGGTCTTCCGCCCATAGACCACGGCGGCCATCCCGATCAGGCTGAACAGGCCGCCGAGAATCAGCGTGGCCGGTGTCAGATTGAGCATCGTGAACCGGCTCATGCCCGGCGGCGCCTGCATCTAGACCGCGGCCCGGACTCGTGATCGCGCGGGTGGTTCGTGCGCGTGTCGGTTGACCGTGTCCCCGGCGGTCTGCTACGATGCAGAAAACCCGACGGGTGACAATGCAGACACGCACGGCACAGCCGCTCTCGCCTCGTGTGGCGGGAGCGCCGTCGTTTATGCGGCCGCGTGGCCGCGCGGCACTCAACGAGGAGGCCTCCACATGCGGGAATCCCGCGATCCCAACCTGCTGATCCCCGGACCGACGCCGCTGCCGCCCGAAGTCCTCGACGCCATGCACCGGCAGATGACCAATCATCGCGGCCCCGCGTTCGGCGCGATCATGCGCGAAATCCACGACGGCCTGCGCGACGTCTTCCGCACCCGCCACGACATCCTGACATTCGTCGCCTCGGGCACCGGCGGCCTCGAGGCCGCCACCGTCAACCTCTTCTCGAGTGGGGACCGTGTGCTGTCCGTGAACAACGGACACTTCTGCGAGCGGTGGGCCGAGATCGCGGAGCGGTTCGGCGCGCGCGTCGACCGCGTCACGGCGCCCTGGGGCGAGCCCGTGCCGGCGGAGGAGGTCGCGGCGCGGCTGCGCGCCGCCTCCGGGGACGAGTACCAGGCGGTGCTCGTAACGCAGAGCGAGACGAGCACCGGTGTGCACAACGATGTCCGCCGGATTCGCGAGGCGATGGGAAGCCATCCGGCCCTCTTGATGGTCGACGCGATCAGCGCGCTCGGCGCGATTCCGCTGGAGACGGACGCCTGGGGCGTCGACGTCGCGGTCACGGGCTCCCAGAAGGCGCTCATGAGCCCGCCGGGCCTGGCGTTCGTCAGCGTGAGCGATCGCGCGTGGGCCGCGGTCGAGCGCTGCACGACGCCGCGCTTCTATCTCGACTTCGGCCGGGCGCGCACCGCGGCCCGGCTGGCCAACCCCTCGACGCCGTTCACCACCGCGGTCACGGTGGCGTACGCGGTGCAGGCGGCGCTTCGGCTCATCAAACATGAAGGCCTCGACCATATCTTCGAGCGGCACCGCCGCATGGCGCGGCTCGTGCGGGCCGGCGTCCGCGGGATGGGGCTCCACCCGTTCGTGAACGACGCCGACGCGGTGAGCACCGTCACGACGGTGCGGATGCCCGAGGGGGTCGACGGCCGCGCGGTGGCCTCCCACGCGCGCGACCGGTATCACGTGCTCTTCGGCGCCGGCATCGGCCGCCTCGAACACGACGTGATCCGCATCGGCCACCTCGGATACACCCGGCCCGAGTGGCTGCTCGACGGCCTCGAGACGCTCGGCAAGACGCTGACCGATCTCGGAACTCCGGTCCGCACCGCAGACGGCCTGCGGGCGGCGCAGGACGCGCTGACCGCCCCGGCCATCGGATAGCGATGCGGGTGCTCGTCGCCGACGGCCTCGCGGACGAGGGTCTCGAGCGGCTCTCGGCGGGGGCCGAGGTCGTCGTCCGCTGCGGCGTTCCAGAAGACGAGCTGTGCGCCCTGCTGCCCAGGTTTGACGCCGTGATCGTTCGAAGCCGCACCCGGGTCCCGGCCGGCACCATGGGTGAGGCGGGGCGCCTCCGCGTGATCGCCCGCGCCGGGGTCGGCGTCGACAATATCGACGTGGACGCCGCCACGCGGCGGGGCATCCTCGTCCTCAACACGCCGGAGAGCAGCACGACGGCCGCGGCGGAGCACACTTTTGCGATGATGCTCGCGCTCGCCCGCCACGTTCCGGCCGCCTCACTGGCCCTCGCCCGCGGCGAATGGACGCGCGAGCGCTTCGTCGGCACAGAACTCACCGGCAAAACCCTCGGGGTGGTCGGGCTCGGCAAGATCGGCAGCGAGGTCGCGCGGCGCGCGCTCGCCTTCGGCATGCGCGTGGTCGCGGCGGACCCGTACGTCTCGGAGGAGCGTGCCCGGCGGCTCGGCGTCGAACTCGAACCGTGGCCGGACATCCTCGACGGCGTCGACGTCCTGACGCTGCACGTCCCGCTCAGCGCCGACACCCGGGCGCTCGTCGGCCCCGACGAGCTGGCCCGGATGAAGCCCGGGGCCTTCCTCGTCAACTGCGCGCGGGGCGGGCTCGTGGACGAAGCCGCGCTCCTGGCGGCGCTCGAGCGCGGGCAACTCGGCGGCGCGGCCCTCGATGTGTTCGCGACGGAACCGCCCGGACCCGACCATCCCCTCGTCCGCCACCCCCGCATCGTCGCCACGCCGCACATCGGGGGCTCCACGGCCGAGGCGCAACGGTCGATCGCCGTGGAGGTCGCCCACCAGGTGCTCGCGGCCCTGCGTGGCGAGCCTGTGCGGGGCGCCGTAAACGCGCCCGTGCTCGGGGAAGACGCCTGGCACCGCCTGGATCCGTTCATGCATCTCGCGCGCGCGCTCGGCGGCCTGGCGGGACAACTGGCCGACGGGCAGTTGCGCGCCGTGACCCTCCAGTACGAGGGAGACGTCGCGCGGCTCGACACGCAGCCGCTCACGGCCTCCGTGCTCGTAGGCCTCCTCCGCCACGCCTCCGATCAGCCGGTCAATCTCGTGAACGCGGTCCTCCTCGCCAAGGAACGCGGCCTGCGCATCAGCGAATCCCAAGCTGACCTGTGTGAAGATTTCGCGAGCCAGGTGCTCGCCGGGATCGAGACGTCGCGGGGCGCGCTGCGCCTCGGCGGCACGTTGTGGGGCCATCGCGAGCCCCGTATCACGCGGCTCAACGACTGGCGGCTGGACCTCGCGCCGGCGCCGCACATGTTGTTTGTGTGGAACGCCGACCAACCGGGCATGATCGGACACGTCGGCACGATCCTCGGCCGGCGCGGGGTGAATATCGCGAATATGCACGTCGGACGCCGGGACGCCGGCGGCACAGCGGTCATGGTGCTCACGCTCGACGAAGCGCCCCCGGCCGACGCCGCGCGCGAGATCGCCCAGGCGCGCGGCATCACCGCGGTCCGGGCCACCCACCTGCCCGCGGCGTGAGATGCTCGACCTTCGCCTGATACGCGAGCGGCCCGACGAGCTCAAGGCCGCGATCCGGCGCAAAGGCGCCGACCCCGGCCTCGTCGACGCGGTCCTTGAGGCCGACCGGCGGCGCCGCGACGTGCTGACCCGCGTCGAGGCGTTGCGCGCCGCGCAAAACCGCGCGTCCCAAGAGATTCCGCGCCTCACCGGGGCCGAGCGGGAGGCGCGGATCGCTGAGATGAAGCGGATCGCCACCGAACTGCGCGCCACCGAACCGGAACTCGCCGCCGCGGACGCGGCGCTCGAGACCTCGCTCCGCCGCGTGCCGAACCCGCCGCACCCCGGCGTCCCCGACGGCGGTCCGGAGGCGAGCGTGACGCTCCGCACCTTCGGCGAGCCGCCGCATCCCGCGTTCGAGATGCGCGACCACGTGGACCTGGGCACACGCCTCGATATGCTCGATATGGAACGGGGCGCGAAAGTCTCCGGGTCGCGGTTCGCGATCCTCCGGCGAGACGGGGCGCTCCTTGAAATGGCCCTCTTCCGGTACGCGGTCGACCGCCTCACCGGCCGGGGATTCGTGCCGGTTATCCCTCCCGTGCTGGTGAAACGCGAGGCCGTGCTGGGCACGATGGGCGGCGCCGGCCTCGACGAGCAGATGGTCTACCGGATCGAAGGCGAGGATCTGGCGCTCGCCGGAACGTCCGAGGTCGCGCTCGGGGCAATGCTGGCGGGCGAAGTGCTGGACGAAGCGGACCTCCCGATCCGTCTGGTTGGAATCTCCACGTGCTTCCGGCGCGAGGCGGGGACGCACGGGAAGGACACGCGGGGCATGTTCCGCGTCCATCAGTTCGACAAAGTCGAGATGTTTTCGTTTTGCCATCCCGACCGCTCGTGGGACGAGCACACCGAGCTCGTCGGCATCCAGGAGTCGCTGTGGCAGGGCCTTGGGCTGCCCTACCGCGTGGTCGATATCGCTGCGGGGGATCTCGGCGACCCGGCCGCCCGCAAGTACGATATCGAAACCTGGATGCCCGGCCGCGGCGGGTATGCGGAGACGCAGTCGTGCAGCAACTGCACCGACTACCAGGCGCGCCGGCTCAACGTGCGCTTCCGAACGCCCGGCCAGCGGGGCCTCGAGTACGTGCACACCCTGAACGGGACCGCGGTGGCGTCCACCCGCGCGATCATCGCCATCATGGAGAACTTTCAGGACGCCGGCAGCGGCATCAAGATTCCTCCGGCCCTCAGGCCGTACATGGACGGCCGCACCGAGATCGCGCCGCCCCGGCCGATGGGCCCCGCGTCGGCGGGGGTGCCGGCGCGGCCGTGACGCTGGCCGACACCACCTCGCCGCTGGCGGGGCAGGCCGCCCTCGTAACCGGGGCGTCCCGCGGCCTCGGCCGGGCCATCGCGCTCCGGCTCGCGCGACAGGGCGCGGCGGTGTGCCTCAACTACCGCCGACGCGAGGACGCCGCGCGATCCGCCGTCGACGAGATCCGGGAGGCAGGCGGACGCGCCGTCGCGGTGCGCGCGGACGTCGCGGACCCGAAGCAGGTGGAAGCGCTGGTGGAGCGCGCCGCGGCCGAACTCGGGCCGCCGTCCATTCTGGTGAACAACGCCGGCATCGCGCTCGATGTCACCCTCGACGATTTCGATCCGGGGCGGTTGGATGCCATGCGGCGCACCAACGTCGACGCGGTGATCCACACGATCCGCGCCGTGGTGCCCTCGATGAAAGTTCGGCGGTACGGCCGCATCGTCAACATCAGCTCCGTCGCCGCCCACGGGACGACCCTGCCCGGCACCACGTTCTACGCTGCGACCAAAGCCGCGGTGGCGGTGCTGACGCGCCGCTTCGCGATGGAGCTCGGCCCCCACGGCATCACCGTCAACGCCGTGGCCCCCGGCTTCATCCTCACCGACATGGTGAAGGAAGGCCGCACGGAGGCGGACCTGCACGACGCCGTGGCGCGGCTCAGCGACCGCGCGATGGTCCGCCGGGTCGGCGCGCCTGAAGACATCGCGCACGCCGTGGCCTTCCTGGCCTCGCCGGAGTCAAGTTTTGTGACAGCCCAGATCCTCACCGTGGACGGCGGCCGCATGGACTACATCGGCCATTCCTAAATCGCCCGTGCCTCTGCCCGCCTGAGATGCGCCACTACAACGCGATCGTGATCGGCGTGGGCGGCATGGGCAGCGCCGCGGTCTACCATCTCGCGCGGCGGGGCCGGCGTACGCTGGGCCTGGAGCAATTCGACATCCCGCACGACCGCGGCTCGTCGCACGGCACCAACCGCATTATCCGGCTCGCGTACTGGGAGCACCCGTCGTATGTGCCGCTGCTCCGGCGCGCCTACGAGCTGTGGCGCGAGTTGGAGCACCGCGCGGGCGAACGGCTCCTCATCATCACGGGCGGCGTCGACGCGGGGCCGGAGGGATCCAAAACTGTCCAGGGCTCGCTCTTGTCGTGTGACCTTCACCACCTGCCCCACGAGACGCTGAACGCGGCGGAGCTGCACCGCCGCTTTCCAGGCTACCGGCTCGCCCGCGACATGGTCGCCGTCTACCAGCCGGACGGCGGCTTCGTGCTGTCCGAGCGCGCGATCGTCGCGCACGTCACGGCCGCGCAGGCGCTGGGCGCCGACGTCCACGCGCGCGAGCCGGTGCTCGACTGGGAGGCCGGGGCGGGCGGCGTTCGCGTACGCACGGCCCGCGACACGTATTCCGCGGACCGGCTGGTGATCACCGCCGGGCCGTGGGCCGCGCGCCTTGTACCGGCGCTCGCGCAGACGGCCGTTCCCGAGCGGCAGGTCCTGCTCTGGGCACAGCCGCTGCGGCCGGAGTACTTTCAGCTCGGCGCATTCCCGGTGTTCAACATGGAGAGCCCCGAGGGCCGCTTCTACGGCTTCCCGATCTACGGCGTGCCGGGCTTCAAGATCGGGAAATATCACCACCGCCTCGAGCGTACCGGCCCGGACTCGGTTGACCGGGAGATCCACCCGGAAGACGAAGCCGTCCTGCGCGACGGGATCCGTCAGTACTTCCCTGATGCCAACGGGCCCACGATGGCGATGACGACGTGCCTCTTTACCAACAGTCCGGACGAGCACTTCATCCTCGACCGGCATCGGGACCATGAGAACGTGTGCCTCGCGGCCGGCTTTTCCGGCCACGGCTACAAGTTCTGCAGCGTGGTCGGCGAAATTATGGCGGATCTGGCGCTGGAGGGACGCAGCAAGTTCGACCTGAGCCTCTTCCGGGCGAACCGGTTCTGGTAGGACTATTCTGTTTTACAGTTGACATAATATTCACTGCACTACATAAGCGGCCGAGCGCGCGGAGGCTGTGGATGACCGGCGTGAGCTGGTCGGCTGTCCCGATCGATTGGTCGTACTCCGGCGCGCGGGCGCGGTAGAATGCGATCTGCTCCCGCAGGATGTCCCTACGCGCCATCGAGTTTCCGCCGCGCGAAGGCGGCGAGATGATCCGCGAGCCGCTCCAGGACGGCCGCGCCGATCTCGGGCTTCGCCTGCCGGGCGTCACCCAGGATTCCGTTCGGCGTGATTGCGCGAAGACCGCGCCGGAACAGCTCGTCCGTGTCGATCCGGCCCATGCGCCCGGCCTCCAGGCGATCCGTCGCGACGAGGGCCGGATGGCGGGCCATCATGATGGACGTCTCGGTCAGCTCGGCGTGCAGCGCATCGACGTCCTGCCGCACGCCGAGCGACTCGGCCGCGCCGTTCATGACTTGCATCATTTCGCGCAGCGCCGGCCGGCCGGCGTAGGCCGCGATCCGAACGTCTTTGGAGGCAAATTCGTCGCGGAGCCGGCGGGCGGCCTCTTCCAGGGCATCGAAGTTGCCGCCGTGCGATGAGAAGAGGAAGAAATTTCGAAAGCCGTGCAGGGCGAGCGACCGCACGTACGCGAGCACCGTCTCGATGAAGGTCTCGCGCGGAAGAGACAGACTGCCGGGAAACGCGAGATGATGGTCCGAGCATCCCGGGCGGATAACGGGCGCGAGCAGGGCCCGGCCTAACTTGCGCGCGACCCGTTCGCCGACCGCCCGGCCGATGGCGCTGTCGGTCATGGTGGGAAGATGCGGCCCGTGCTGCTCGATCGACGCGGTGACGATCACGACCGTCCGTACGCCGCCGTCGAGCGCCGCCTGAACCTCCGGCCACGACAGTTCTTCCAACAGCACGGTGTCTTTCACAGGATCCGCCCCCGGGGTGAAGCGTGCGTTGCGGCGACTTCGTTCGGCGGATCAACGCTCGAATCCCCGCGGGAAGAACACGGCGCGCCACGAAGACTGTCACCATGAACGTACGCTTCGAAGGTCTGACGCTCCGGTACGGCGACCGGGCGGCACTCGACGGCGTGACCGCGTCGCTCGACGGGCAGATTGTCGGCGTGCTGGGCGCAAACGCTTCCGGCAAGACCTCCCTGCTGCAGATCCTCGCCGGTGTGCGGCCGGCCACGGCCGGCCGCGCGTTCATCGACGGCCGCGAGATTCACGCGGGGCGGCGTCCCGGCATCTCGTATCTGCCGCAGGAAACCGGGTACTTCCCCTTCTGGCAGCGGCCGTCCGAGACGTTGTCCGGCACGTTCATCCTCAAAGGCATCGCAGGACACCAGGAGCGGGCCAAGGAGTTGCTCGAGGCGGTGGGCCTCGGCGACGAAGACCGGCCGGCCGATCAGTATTCCGGCGGCATGAAACAGAAACTCCGGATCACCCAGGCCCTGTCGCACAACCCGATGCTGCTCATGCTGGACGAGCCGACGACCGGCCTGGACGCACGTGAGCGGCTGCGGCTCTTGCGGATCATCGAGCGTCTGCGCGACCGCGTCGCCGTGATTTTTTCGACGCACCAGCCTGAGGATGCCGCGGCGATTTGCGATGCCATCCTGATTCTTCACCGCGGCCGCGTGGCCGCGGCGGGGCCCCCGGGAGACATAACCGCGATAGCGGAGGGGCGCGTATACGAAATGACGCTGCCCGCGCCGGCGCTGCCTCCAGAATCCGAATACGAGATTTCGGGCGTGGGACGCGAAAACGGGGTCTTGCGTCTGCGGGTCGTCGGAACGGTTCCCGAAGGCGCGCGGCCGGTGGCGCCGCACCTGGCCGACGCCTATCTACTCGTCACTCAGAGTTGACGGTCAGGGTAAACCCGCGCGCCACGACTTCCGCGCTCCCGGTATTCCTCGACGCGAATGAGAAATACAGTTCCCGCACCGAAAAAGTCGTACACGACGCGCTGCTGGCCGATCGCTATGGCTATGACGGGTGAATTCCATCCGGCGCGTCGGGCACGATGAGCGCCAGGCTGGCCGTGTATCCATGGACGAAGTTGCGCGGCCCGACGGGTCCAAATTCGCCGTTGCAGAAAAATCCGGCGAGTGGAAGGGACCCGAACCGGCCGGCTACCGCCGCGGCGTCGTGGTCGGGGCTGCCGAAGAGGCCCGCGCCGCGGCCGTTGCAGACGCACAGGAGGCCGGCCACCGGGGCGGCGGACCCGAGACCGGAGTGCGCACCGTCGAGCAGGGCGGCGAGGTCCTCGTCGGCGGCGGCGCGATCACGGATTTGGAATTGCAGCGTTTGCCCCGCGCGGGGCTGGGCACCGACGACGATCGCCCCCCGGTCCGGATCGACGCCGATCAGGTTGCGAATCAGAAAGTCGCCGCGTCGCAGCGTTTCGCGGCGTTCGTCCACGACCAGTCCGACAAACAGGTTCCCGCGCGCACGCGCCCGCACCTCCGGCGGCAGCGCCGTTACCGTCTCGAGCAGTACTTTGTAGGCGGGCCGGCCCGCGATCGCTTCGACGATTTGACCCGCGGCCGCGGTGATGATCCACGGTTCTCCGATCGGCGTACATCCCTGCGACACAACGGTCCGCAGCGTGTACGCGCCGCCGAGCGCCAGCGCGACCGCCCCGCGCTCGTAGACGCGGTCGTTGAGAAACAGTTGCGTGCGCTGCAGGCGGTAATCGCCGGACGCCAGGCCGCCCACAACAGGGACGCCCGGGTACGCGCCGGAGATCGCCTCGAGCAGCGCGTCGCCGTCGACGCTGAACGGATCGGCAAACAGAAACCAGGCCCGCGCCTGGCCGGCCGGGACACCGGTGCGCTCGTGCCATCCCGCGGCGCCGCGTGCCAGCTCGAGGTCGGATTGCGTGATCCAGGCCGCATGCCATGACGCTCCGGGCAGCGACACCGCGAGCAGCGCCACAGCGGGCTCGCCCTCGAGTTCGCGGCCGCCGCCGATGACGGCCTGACCGGAGCATCCGGCAAGCACGCGGGTTGGCAGCGCACCGCGCACGCGGGCGAGCAGGGCCGGAAAGTCCCGGAGGTACTCGGAGGAGGCGAACAAGAACGCGACGTCGGCCTCGCCGCCGTCCAACTGCCGCGCAATAGATGACAGCGCGGCGGCGGCGGCGTCCTCCCAGACGGCGCCGCGGCCGATGGCGGCCGCCGCGCGGACAGGCCTCGCGGGCTCCAACTCGTTCATTGTAGTCGATCGGTCTCGCGCCGGCACGGCGCCGATTCCAGGGCGCCGTCGAACGAGAGCACCCGCGCCGGGCGCAGTTCCAGCACCGCGGCCGCCCACGCCGGCGGGCCGCCGTGAAGGGCGCGCCACCGCTCACGAAATGCCGGGTCCGAGTCGATGACGTCCTCCCCGTCGTGGATGAGCACCGGACCCTCGGCGATCACGGCCCGATGCCGGCGCCGCTCGTCGCCCTCCATCACGACGATGGACGCGTAGGGACGCGCGCGGAGACTCCGCAGCCGGACACCGTCGACCGTCGCGATCCAGAACCCACCTCGCCAGAAGCTGAATGCGATCGGCGCGGCATGAGGCCGCCCGTCCCGGCGGCCCGTGGCCAGGACGGCATACCGCTTCTCGTTCAGAAACGCGGCCATCCGCGCCGCGTCCATGGCGAGGCGCCGTGGGTACGATTCCTCGAGTCCGGGGCTTGCGCGCTCGTAACTCCGTTCCTGAATCTCGATCAACGGGCGCACGTGTTCGTCCATACGTCCCCTCCGGCGCCGCGGCACGGCGCTTCCGCCCGGGCCGAATCCCAGATGGGATATTCGACGCTGAAGACTGAATCTACCACGAGGAGAAAGATTGGCGGTCCCGCCAGACTTCGATGCCTCCGAGTCATCCCGTCACTGTCGTCAACGTGGGCTACCGTTCCACGAATTATTACGTCGTGAGCAGCGGCACGTCACGCCTGCTCGTCGATCTCGGTTGGCCGGGCTTGGCAGGCGCTTCGAGCGCGCGGCGTCACCATCATTTATCCAGGCCACGGACCGCCGCGCGCAGCGCCCTGAGACGCCCCCGCGCCGGCGCCGGTTGCGGAAGCAGAAACGAGCGTCATGACGTAGTTGAGCGCGATCTGAGACGCGAGTGCTCGGAAGGGAGGCCCTATGGCCGGCGATGGATCGACGCACATCCGCGACGACGTGCTGTGGTTTCTCGACACCACCTTCGCGGCATGGAACTGGGCCCACAAGTCAATGCGTGACGCGGTAAAGAACCTGACGGCATCGGAACCAGCGTGGCAGCCGAGCCGTCATACCCACTCGGTGCGGGAACAGATCAATCATGTCGCGCATTGGAAGGCCTACGTGGGGCAGCGCCTCCGCGGGCGGCGCCCGCGCGCGCATCAGGCGTGGCCGGCCTCCGGCCGGACGGCCCGGGATCTCCGGCGGTCGATCGCGCACCTGGGGCGTCTACACGACGAGTTGCGGAAGACCGTGCTCGATATGGCCCCGGACACGTTCGCGCGATCCAGAATCGGACGGTATTCAACCGTCCAGCTGCTGCTTGGCGCGGCGGCGCACGAGTCGTATCATGCCGGCCAGATTCTGCTGACGAGGAAACTGTATCGGGACTCCCGGCGTCCGCCCGCAGACCGGGGCCGCGGCGCCGCCCTGCGGCCGGCGTCTAGGCCTGTTCCGCCGCCGCCTTCGGCATCCACGCCGGACGCGCCGCCTCGTACGAGGCGATCGCGTCGCCGTGCTGGAGGGTGAGGCCGATCGGATCGAGTCCGTTGAGCAGGCAGTGCTTCTTGAAAGGGTCGACGTCGAAGCGGTCGATACGTCCGAACGCATCGGTGACGGTCTGCCGCGCCAGATCCACGGTGATCTGGTATCCCTCCCGCGTCTCCGCCCCGTCCAGCATCTCGCGCACGCGCGCTTCCGGCAGCACGACGGTGAGCAGGCCGATCTGCGCACAGTTGCCGGCAAAGATATCCGCGAACGAGGGCGCGATGATCGCCTTGAAGCCGAAATCCTGAAGCGCCCACGGTGCGTGCTCGCGCGACGACCCGCAGCCGAAGTTGCGTCCGGCGAGCAGGATCGTACCGTCGCGGTACTGGGGCTTGTTCAGCACAAAGTCGGGATTGGGCGAGCCGTCCTCACGGTACCGCATGCTGTAGAAGAGCACGTCCCCGTAGCCGGTGCGCTCGATCCGCTTCAGGTACCGTGCCGGCGTGATGAGATCGGTGTTGCAGTCGGGAATCCCGAGCGGGACCGCCACACCGTTGTGCGTCCGAAAGGGTTCCACTAGGCCCTCCACTCACGAACGTCGACGAAGTGTCCCGCGATGGCCGCGGCCGCGGCCATCGGCGGACTGACGAGATGCGTCCGGCCGCCGGGGCCCTGACGTCCTTCGAAGTTCCGGTTGGACGTCGACGCGCAGCGCTCGCCCGGCCCCAGAATATCGGGGTTCATCCCGAGGCACATGGAGCAGCCGGCTTCGCGCCATTCGAAGCCGGCCTCGGTGAAGATGCGGTCGAGCCCCTCGCGCTCCGCGGCCGCCTTGACCTGCTGCGATCCCGGCACCACCATGGCCCTCACCTTGGGGTTCACACGCCGGCCGGCGACGATCTGAGAGGCGGCGCGAAGATCTTCCAGGCGGGCGTTGGTGCAGGAGCCGATGAACACGCGGTCGACCGCGATGTCCTGAATCGGCGTACCGGGTTGGAGCGCCATGTACTCGAGCGCGCGCACAACCGCCGCCCGCGCCTGCGGATCGGCCTGCGCACCAGGATCGGGGACGCGCCCCGTCACCGGTTCTGCCTGCGCCGGGTTGGTTCCCCAGGTCACGAACGGCTCGATCGTCGAGGCGTCGACCGCCACCGTCGTTTCGTGGCGGGCCGCGGGGTCCGTCGGCAGCGCGCGCCATGCCTCCAGCGCCGCCTCCCACGCGGCCCCGCGCGGAGCATACGGCCGGCCTTCCACATACCGGAACGTCGTGTCGTCGGGCGCGATCAATCCAGCGCGGGCGCCGCCTTCGATCGTCATGTTGCAGACGGTCATGCGTCCTTCCATAGAAAGACCCCGGATCGCGGCCCCAGTGTACTCCACGATGTGGCCGGTACCGCCGCCGACGCCGTTCTGGCGGATGACGCCGAGGATGAGGTCCTTTGCCGTGGTGCCCCGCGGCAGGTCGCCGTCGATCCGGATCTCCATCATCTTCGGACGGCGCTGCGGCAGCGTTTGCGTGGCCAGCACGTGCTCGACTTCGCTCGTCCCGATGCCGAACGCGAGCGCGCCGAACGCGCCGTGCGTGGCCGTGTGGCTGTCGCCGCACACGATGAGCATTCCGGGCAGCGTGAGCCCGAGTTCGGGCCCGATGATATGCACGATCCCCTGGCGCGCGCTGCGCAGTCCCTCGAGGCGGATCCCGAATTCGTCCGCATTGCGCTCGAGCGCCTCGATTTGGATCTTGCTTGTCGGATCCGTGATCGGCTCCGTCCGCGGGGTGGTCGGCACATTGTGATCGAGTGTGGCGTACGTCAGGTCCGGGCGCCGCACACGGCGGCCCGCGAGCCGCAGGCCCTCGAAGGCCTGCGGGGACGTCACCTCGTGGACGAGGTGCATATCGACGTACAGCAGGTCGGGCTCGCGGTCGCCGCGCGCGACCACGTGCGCGTCCCAGATCTTTTCCGCCAAAGTCCGTGCCGTCATGACGCTCCCTCGAAACGCCCCGGGCGGTCCGGGTCCGGCTGCGCCGGACCCGCCGTCTTGCCCGCGGCCGGCCTGCCGGCGGCGGGCCGTTTGGGGCGCGGCAGTGGACGCGGGCGGACGCCCATCTTGCCGGTCTCCCGGTCCGCGACCTTGCTGGCCCCATAGCTGTCCGGCTTGGTCACCGCGGCATACCCGCTGCCCTGCACCATGCCGACCACTTCCCGGATGATTCGCTTCGTCTCGCCCCGGTCGCCGACGTCGAGGTGAATCTCGAGAGGCAGCTCGCTGTAACCGTTCTTGGCGAGCTCGGAACTGATCTGGCTCGCCGTCTCGAGACTGAGCGAAGTCTCGAACAGGATGCGCTGCCGCAGACTCTCGATCTTGCGGTTGCGGAACTTGTGGTAAAAGTACCGCCCGCCGTGCCCGACACGATGCATGACCACCGCCGTCACAAAGCAGGTGTCGTCGCCGAGCAGTGAGTCGGTTCCGATGATGAGGTTGTACTGCTGGTCGCGCTGCTCTTCCATGTACGCAACGATCTGCGCGAACATGCGTTCGAAGCTCAATTTTCCGTACGTCGGCGAGATGAATTCCATCCGGCTTCCCGCGCTTCAGTATATCACGATCAGAAACGGGCCGATTGTGGCCGCGGTTCGAGGCATGTCCGGCGGACGGTCCCCGCTGGCGGGCGCTCCGCGGCGGCCGTCAGCGGTGGGAAACCGTATACGCGACCGGCGCCCAGGTGTGTCCACCGTCCACCGTCTTCAGCAGGGACCCCGGCGTGCGCTTCAACGTCCAGACCGACCCGCGAACCGCCCAGCCGACCTGCGGTGAGACGAAATCGAGCTGGTGGATGTCGGCGAAATCCGCCGGCAGCGGAAGCGCTGTCCACCGGCGGCCGCCGTCCGCGGTGCGGTACAGCACGCCTGCGCCGGCGATCCAGCCGTGGGCCAGGTCGACGAAACTCCAGACCGGGGCACCGTGCCCGTCCACGGGCGTCGTGGCCGTCCATGTGGCGCCGCCGTCGCGCGTGACATAGATGACCACGACCGTCTTGCCGTCCTCGCAGTACTCGTTCCCGACCGAATAGGACAACGACACGGGCAGCACACCGTCGCGCGCCGTGAAAAACATCGGCGATGTTGTGGACCCGTTCCAGCGCTTCACCCGCGCCGGCAGGGGAAGGCGCTGCCGGCGCCACGTGTGACCGCCGTCTCGCGTCGCAAAGAGATACGTGTGACCGCACCCGGGCTGGTAACCTGTCACCCACCCCGCCGTCGCGCTGAGAAACGTGATGCCGCTCTTGTTCCCGCCGAACGGAAGACCGCTGCTCTCGTCGGCGGGTGTGGCGCGGGCGACCTGCACCCACGTCGCTCCTCCGTCCGCCGTCCGGTGAATGTCGACTTCCTCACTTCCCGCGGTGCCGGCGCTCATCATCCGCCAGCCGTTGCGCTCGTCGATGAAATCGAGCGCGCCGCGCACCGGGAAGAGCGCGCCGTTGCCTCTCGCGCGGAACATCGGAAGGGGCCCCAAGCTCCGCCAGGTTCGGCCGGCGTCGCTCGTTTGAAGGAGCGTGGATGATTCCAGCCACGCCGTGAGGTCGGTGAGCACCGCGGGCCGCGACACGCCCGGGGCGCCGGGGGGCGTGACGTCGTCCCAGTGGACGCCGCCGTCCGTAGTGCGCAGCAGCATGTTCGGACCCGGTTCACGGATCGCGGTGGCGGCCCACCCGGCGAGCGGTCCCGTCATGCGGATGAAATCGAGGGCGTCGGCCTCGTCCTGCGCCGATGCGAGGCCGGGCAGACAGCCCGCGATCAACGTGAGGATGGCCGCTCCCGTGAGCACCGCGGCCCTCATTCGCAGCCTCCGCCGGATCCCATTCGCACCGTCTGAAACCCCTAGTACCCAAAACGGCCGTGCGAGCGGCCGCGGGCCTGCGGACCGGCGGCGTCTCAGCCCAGGCGGGTCAGAGGTCGCGCCGGCCTTCGAGGGCGCGGGCCAGCGTTACCTCGTCGGCGTACTCGAGATCGCCGCCGACCGGGAGGCCGTGGGCGATGCGGGTCACCCGGACGCCCAGCGGTTTCAGCACGCGCGACAGATACAGCGCGGTGGCTTCACCCTCGACACGCGGGTTCGTGGCCACGATGATTTCCCGGACGGAGCCGTCCGCCACGCGGCGCAGTAGCTCCCCGATCCGGAGGTCGTCGGGGCCGATCCCATCGAGCGGCGAGATGGCGCCCTGCAGCACGTGGTAGACGCCGGAGAACTCGCGCGTCCGCTCCATCGCCGCGATGTCGCGGGGATCCTCGACAACGCAGATCACGGCGTGGTCCCGCCGGTCGCTCGTACAGATCGCGCACGGATCGACATCCGTGATGTTGCCGCAGATCGAGCAGTGGCGGATCAGGCGTTTGGCTTCCAGGATCGCGTCGGCGAGCGCCTGGGCGTCGGCCTGGGTCATCGACAACATATAGAAGGCGAGGCGCTGCGCGGTCTTGGGGCCGATTGTGGGCAGCTTGCCGAGTTCGTCGATGAGGCGCTGGAGCGGCGCCGCGTACACCGTCACGGGCACGCGATGCCGCTAGGAGCCGAGCCCCGGCAAACCGGGCAGCTGCAGACCGCCGGTGACGGTCTTCATCCGTTCCGCGGCCATCTCACGCGCTTTGCGCAGCGCCTCACCGACCGCCGCGAGGACGAGGTCCTCCAGCAGCGAGACGTCGTTGGGATCCACGGCGGCCGGATCGATTTTCACCTCGAGGAGGTCGCCGTGACCGTTCGCCACGGCGCGCACGACGCCGCCGCCCGCGGTGGCCTCGACCCGCTCCTGCGCGAGGCTTTCCTGAACGCGCGCCATGTCTTCCTGGACCTTCTGGACCTGCTTGAGCATTTTCTGCATGTTGAACACCGGCTTACTCCGGACGGCGTACTTCTTGCACAGGGTTGCCGAAGCGCCGGATGGCCTCGTCGACAAGCGCCCGCTCGCCCGACAAGGGCGCCGTCCCCGGACCGGGGCTTTCGGCCGCGGCCGGCTCGCCGGTGTCCGCGGTCTCGTCGAGCATGAGCCGCAGCCGGTACGGCGCCCCGAGCACACGCGCAAGCGCCTCGCCGACGATGCCTCGGTTCTTGATATCTTCGAGCCGCTCGAGATGGAACCGATGACGGACGCCGAGCACGATCTCGTTGCCGGCGACTCCGCACGGCGCGCTCTCGAGCAGATACGCATGCACCGCCCTGGTCTGCTGCTTGATGTCGTCCATTACCGCGGGCCATTGCGCGCGCAGGCCGTCGATTGTGAGGGGCGTCCCCGGTGCGAGGACGGCGGCCGGGGCTTGTTCCGCCGGGAGACGTGCCGCGGCCGAAGGTCCTCGCGAGGGGGCGACGCCCGACGCGCGATCCGGTCCAGTGGCGGGCGCGGCGGACGCCGTCTCGAGCGCCTCGGCGGCCGGAACCTCGCTTGAGGTCTCTGAGGCGGCCGATTTGGGCGGCGCTTTCCTGCTCGGCTTGTCCGCGGCGGGCCGGTTCGACGCCGGTGCGGCGGGCCCGCCTGCCCCGGCCGGAAGATCGCGGCCGCCCACCTCGGGACCGGGACCGCCGGACCGCGGCGGCCCCGCGGCGCCGGGCGTGCGCGGCGAGGCCATGCCCGCCGCCTGTTCGAGGGCGGTGACCCGGCCGGCGAGACCCTCCAGCGAGGCGTCCGGTTCAGGCGCTGCGGCGCGCAGGAGGGCCATCTCGAGCGAGACGCGCGGCTGTGTTGCGGTGCGCGCTTCCGCTTCCGCCGCGGCAAACACCCGGATGTGCTGCGCGATAACCGCGGGGGCAAGCAGCGCGGCCTGCGTGCGGAGCGCCTGCAACCGCTGCTCGCTCCCTTCCAAGATCGCCTCCGGCTCGCGCATCACGGCCACCACGAGCAGGTCGCGGAAGTGTTCGACGAGGCCGCGCAGAATCTGCCGGACGTCCCGCCCTTCGTCGATAACCTGGCCCGCCAGGGCGAGGCACCCGCCGGCATCGCCGTCGATCACGGCCTGCGCCAGATGATGGACCACGTCTTCATCCACGACCCCCAGCACCGCGAGCACGTCCGGCTTGGTGATGGGGCCGCGGCAGAACGCGTTCAACTGGTCGAGCAGGCCCTCCGCGTCGCGCAGCGCGCCGTCGGCGGCGCGGGCGATGAGCTGCAGCGCCTCGTCGTCGACGTCGAGCGACTCGGCCGCCGCGATCGTCTTGAGCCGGGCGACAATCGTCGCCTGGGGGATGCGTTTGAAATCGAACCGCTGCGTCCGCGACGTGATGGTCGCCGGGAGGCGGTGCGGCTCCGTCGTCACCAGCACGAGGATTGCGTGTGCGGGCGGCTCTTCGAGCGTTTTCAGGAGCGCGTTGGCCGCCTCGGTCGTGAGCATGTGCGCTTCGTCGATGATGTAGACTTTGTACCGGCCCTCGACGGGAACCAGGCGCACCTTGTCGCGTAAATCCCGGATCTCGTCGATCCCCCGGTTGCTCGCGGCGTCGATCTCGATGACGTCCAGCGACACGCCGGCGCTGATCGCCACGCACGACGGACAGACATTGCACGGGACAGGCGCCGGGCCGCGCCGGCAGTTGAGACACTTGGCTAGGATGCGCGCGGTCGTCGTTTTGCCGCTGCCGCGGTGACCGCAAAACAGATAGGCGTGGACGATCCGGCCGCCCGTGATGGCGTTTTGGAGCGTGCGGGTGACGCGTTCCTGGCCGACGACGTCTTCGAACGTCTGCGGGCGCCACTTGCGGTAGAAAGACACGTGGGACAACCCGAACAGTCACCTCGCGCAGGTCTCGCCTCGTATTCGCCGAACCTGTCCCGCACTCCTGGAGGTGGCGCATCGCACCACTGTATCTCGCGCTCGTCTCGCTCGCCGCCGCCATGCTCGTTTTCGCCGATGCGCGCGGCCGCATGCGCCGTGTGCCGGCCGCGTTGTGGGCCATCGCGGCGGCGGCGGTCGTGGCCGTCGCGGTGCCGCTCTACCTCATCGTCCGGCCGTCCCGGCGATCCGCGTGGGGACTGTTCGAAGTGGCCGGCGTGACGCTGTTCTTCGCGGGGACGCTGCCGCTCGCGGGACTGCTGCTGCCGCGCGCGGCCGCCGGCGGGCTCCCGCCGTTTTGGCTCGTCGTGACGCTGGCGGTGGTGCAGAACGCCTTCTTCGCGGCCGCGGGCGTCTACATCGTCGCCGTGAAATACCGGCTGCCACTCGGCGCGCTGGGGCTGCGCCTCGATCACGCGCGGAGGCGGCTGCTGCAGGGCGCCGCCGCCTCCGCCGCGGCGGTGCTCGGCAATTTCGCCGGACAGAGCCTGACCGTGTTCGTCCTCGCCCTCAGTATGGGACAGGCCGAAGCGTCAAAGTACGTCAACAGCGAGCAGCAGCGCAGCCCGATCTACCGGCTGCTGCCGCAGCTGCACGCCGGCCTCGATATCCTCGTCTTCGCCCTCATCATCGGGGTGGTGGTCCCGATCGGCGAAGAGATTTTCTTCCGGGGGCTCGCGCTCGGCGCCCTGCGGCGCGCCCTCAACCGCCACGCCGCGGTCGTCGTGAGCGCGCTCTTCTTCGCGCTCGCGCATCTCCAGGTCGTGGAGTTGGTGCCCATCCTCATCCTCGGCCTGGTCCTCGGGTATCTGTATGACCTGACCGGCTCGCTCATTCCCGGCATGATCGCGCACGGCCTGAACAACCTCGCCGCGCTCCTGCTCTTCTACCAGGGACCGTCGATCGGGTCCTAATCGGCGGGAGCGGCACCCGCGAGAGTCAGCGCCAGTCCACGAGCCGGTAGTGCTCTCGGGTCCACCGCGCCAGTTGTCCGCCCTGCCTCGTTCGTATCGCGGCGAACTCGGGGTCGTTCTCCTGAAAAGCGCGCACGCGCTCACGTTCGCGAAGATCAGGATACGTGCATTCCCAAATGACGTCCGCGGCGTCGGCCTGGTCGAGGCCGGGTTCGCCGCTCACGGGCACCCAGATCTGGCCAGCCGGCACGCCGAGTGTGGCGAGGCGCCGCGACGCTTCGATCCGCGTTTCGAGCACGCGCTCGCGCAGCCCGGGCTTTGCCACGTAGCGTTGATGAACCAGGATCATTCGTCGCCTCCGTTCTCTCGAATGGCGGACCGCGGCAGGGAGCGGCCTGCGCTTCAGCAAAGCGCTGCGTGGAGGTGAACCCGCTGATGCCGCGTGTTCCCTACGATCTGGAGTCCCGGCGCCCCTATCTCGAACCGCTGTTCAGCGACGCCGAGTACGACCGGCGCGCGGCCGCACTGCGGTCGGCGATGGAACGCGAAGGCATGGACGCGCTGTGCGTCTTCGCCAACGCCGCCGCCCCGTCGGCGATAGCCTACCTCACCAACTACGCGCCGGCGTTCGGCAGCGCGTTTTGTGTGCTGCGTGGCGACGGGACGATGACGGTGGTCACCGACGCCGTGCTGCACGGCGAACCAATGCACTCCATGATCTGGATGTGCCGGGTCCCCGATGTCCGCGTGGCGCTCGGCCCTGTGTACGGCGGCGCACCCGATGAGGTCGCGGTCCTCACAGCGGACGCGGTCGGCCCGGCCCGCCGCGTCGGTTTGGCGGGAGCGGCGGCGCTCCCACACGGGCTGTACGCTGCGCTCGCCGCGCGCCTCTCCGCCCTCTCTCCCGCCGACTACATTCTCGCCGGCATCCGGTTGGAGAAAAGCGACGAGGAAATCGCGGCGATGCGCCGCGCGGGTGAAATCGCCGATGAGGGGATGCGGGCGGTGCTCGGTTCCCTCGAAGCGGGCGTGGAAGAAACGGCGCTCGCCGCCGCCGCGGTGCAGCGGATCCACGCCCTCGGAGCGCGCGAAGCGTTCGCGACCTGCGTCGTCGCCGGGGAACAGGCCGGGTTGAAGCACGGGATGCCTCGCCGGCGGGCGCTTCGCGACGGGGAGAGCGTGTTCATCGATCTCGGCGCGGCATACCGCGGGTACGCCTCTGATCTCAGCCGGTGCACCGCCGTTGGAGGGGCGCGAGGCCGCGCGCGCGACTTACTTGCGATCGGCGCCGAATTGTACGAGGCGGGGCTGCGGGCGATGCGGGCGGGGAGCACGATCGACGACGTCTCACAAGCCCTGCTCTCAGTCGTCCGCGGAACCCGTTACGAGCCATACTATTGCGCGGGCGGATTCGGCCACGGCATCGGCATGTCGGTGATCGAAGTCCCGGGGTTGTTCGCCGGCAACACCGCGGAACTGCGTCCCCGAATGACCGTGGCGTACGAGCCGATGGTCGTGGTGGAAGGCCTCGGCACCGGGGTGGTCGAGGATACGCTCCTGATCACGGAAACAGGCTTCGAGCGGTTGACGAACCATCCGGTCATCACGTGGTCGTAGCCGGCACGACATGCCACCCGGTGGGCAGCGGCACACGGACGGGCCCGGCGTCTACCTGGATCGGTTGACGTGGCCCGAAGCGGCCGCGATCTTCCACCGCGATCCGCTGATCGTCCTGCCGGTCGGGGCGGCCGCCAAGGAGCATGGGCCGCACCTCCCGCTCGGCACCGATCGCATACTCGCAGAACACCTCGCCGGGCGGATCGCCGAGCGCGTCTCGTCGATCATTGCGCCCACCGTGGCCTACGGCTACTATCCGGCGTTCGCCGAGTTTCCGGGCAGTACGCATCTCGAAGCGGAGACGTTTGGGGCCGTGGTTCGCGAGATCATCGTCTCGCTCCACCGTCACGGGCCGCGGCGGTTCCTCATCCTCAACACCGGGATCTCAACGTACCCGGTCCTCGAGATCGCGGCGCGCGACTTGCGGCGGCGACATCCCGTGCTGATCGGCGTCACCCGAATCGAGGACTTGGGCGGCCGCGCCCTCGAGGGCCTGCTGGAGCAGCGGGCGGGCGGCCACGCGGACGAGTACGAGACCTCCGTGCTGCTCGCCCTCGCCCCGGACGTCGTTCGGCGTGACCGCCTCGTTCGAGAAATCCCAGACCGCGCCCGGCCGCGGGGCCTCTTCGTTCCCGCGCCGCTTGCCGCGCCCGGCGCGGGCGACCGTGAGACGACAGGAGTCTACGGAGATGCGACGCTTGCCTCCCCTGAGAAAGGCGTACGCATTTTGGCGACGATCGTCCCCGCCGTGATCACCGCCGCCGAGCACCTCAGGACCGCGCCGATCGAGTGACGTCCCCCCGAACGGCGGCGATGGCGACCTGTCATGTCGTGGCGGCTTGCCAGATTCGGATGAAATCGACCATCGCCTCCACGTACGCGTCGAACAGCTCCTTGCCGCGCTCCGGAGTGCCGTCGGCCGGATCCCCGTAGGTGATGCAGCCGTTTGACGAAATCTCATGCACGGGCGGAAGTTGCAGGGTGATGTACCGGAGCAGCGCCGGATTCTCCCGCACCTGCGTCAGCAGGCGTTCCCGCCAGGGATCGAGGGCCATTCGCGGGCGCTCCAGCCGATCCGTATGCACGAGGTCCGGCTGCTGGTAAAACATGCTCGACGTCTCGCCGATGCCGGCGTGAATATCGAGTTTGTCAATGTTGGCGGCGAGGTAGATCTTCCGGAGCTCGACGATCCCAAATACCATCGCGGACGCCGCCGTCTCACGGGTGATGCGAGAAGCGAGGTAGGTCAGAGTCGCTTCGTTCCCTCCGTGGCCGTTGGCCAGAAGGATGCGGCGGAATCCGTGTGCGGCCAGCGAGGCCGCCGCGTCCATCACAATCCGGCAAAACGTCTCCTCGGAGAGGGTGATCGTCCCGGGGAATCGCATGTGGTGGCTCGAGAGCCCGGGAAAGACGATCGGAGCGCACAGCACACGCGCCCGGCGGGCCGCCTCCCGCGACACGGCGATCACTCCCAGCGTGTCGGTTCCGACCGGCAGGGCCGGGCCGTGCTGCTCGATCGCGCCGAACGGCAGAATCACGGTGTCGGTTGTGCGCAGCAGCGCGGCGACTTCCGGCGATGTGAGATGAGGCAGATAGTATGAATCACGGATTTCGTTGAGGTCACACATAACACGCCTCCTCCTTCGAACGCGGCTGTCCGCCTACGGGCGCCGGCCGGCAACGTACCGCGGATCGAGCACGCGCGACAGAAACTCGCCGACGATGTTGAAGGCAATCACGGTGACGGACAGCGCCGCCGCCGGAAAAACGAGCAGGAGCGGGTGACCGTCGAGATATTGGAAGCTTTCGTAGATCATCTGGCCCCAGCTTGGATGCGGCGGCTGGACGCCGACGCCGATGAAGCTCAGCGTGGCTTCAGCCAGCACCAGCGTGCTCGCATCAAGGGTGGCGCGGACAATCACGAGGTGTGCCACGTTCGGGACGAGATGACGAACCAGGATACGGGGCGTGGTGGCGCCGAGAGCGCGCGCCCCGTCGACGTATTCGCGCTCGCGGATCGCCACCACCTCGCTGCGGATCGTCCGGGCGGTACCCGGCCACGCCGTCAGCACCAGCGCGGCGATGATGTTCGCAAGGCTCGGCCCGAAGATGCCCGTGACCAAGATCGCGAGCAGAATCGTTGGGAACCCGATCAGAAGATCCACGACGCGCATGAGCGCATGATCGACCGCGCCGCCATAGTAGCCGGCAACGGTGCCCCAGGTGAGGCCGAGCAGCGACTCGCCCGCCACGGCCGCGAGGCCGACCGAAAGGGAGACCCGCGCCCCGTGAACGATGCGGCTGAACGAATCGCGGCCGAACTGATCGGTGCCGAACCAGTGCGCGGCCGTCGGCCCGCGAAAGAGCGCGTCGAGATCCTGGGCGTCGTAGGTGTAGCGCGTCGCGAGCGGTCCCGCGACGGCGAGCACTACAAGCGCAAACAGAAAGCCGGCGCTCGCCGCGGCGAGCCGATCGCCGGCGAGGGCGCGGACCAGCATGATCCCGCCGCCACGGCGTCCGGCCCCGGGGCGCCGGGGCGCGTGTCCGGGCGCCCCGGCGTTCCCGGCCCGCTCAGTAACGGACACGAGGGTTAAGGTACGCGTAGGAAACATCCACCGCAAGGTTCACGACCGAGAAGAGCGCCGTGTAGACGAGGACGGTGGCCTGCAGGACCGCGTAGTCCCGCTGGAAGATCGCGTTCACCGCGACCCGGGCGATCCCCGGCACGTTGAAGACGACTTCGACGACAAACGCGCCGACGATCGCCGTCCCGAAGGCCATGCCGATCGTCGTCACCACCGGCAGCGCGGCGTTTCGCAGCACGTGGCGGAACAAGACGCGCGGTGTCCGCAGTCCCTTGCTGCGGGCGGTCCGGACGTAATCTTCGAGCAGCGCCTGGCCGACGCTCGATCGCGCGATCCGGGTGATGAAGGCCAGCGGCGCAACGGCGAGGACCGCGACCGGAAGCGCGTAATCGGCGGGCCGGCCCCAGCCAGCCACGGGGAGCAAATGGAGCCGCAGCGCGAACATGTAGACGAGCGCCGCGGCCGTGACGAAACTCGGTACCGACAGGCCCAGCACGACGCCGAACTGGATCAACCGGTCGAGCGGCCGGCCCGGCGCCGCCGCCGCCACGGTGCCGAGCGCCGTCCCGGCAAGGGCCGCGACGGCGACGGCCAACGCGGACAACCGCAGGCTCACCGGCAGCGCCGTCCCTATCAAATCACCGATGCGCAGGCCCGGATTGACGTACGATGTGCCGAGGCGGAGGGTGGCGAGCTGCCAGAGATACGTCAGAAACTGGTCGGTGAGCGGCCGGTCGAGCCCGAGTTGGTGGCGAAGCACCGCCGCCGTGGCCGGCGTATAGCGGTCCCCAAGCATCGTCTGCACCGGGTCGCCCGGCGCCAGGTGGCCCGCCACGAAGATGAGCAGCACGGCACCGAGAAAGAGCGGCACGGCCATCGCGAGGCGGTAGAGGATGTAGCGCGCCACCGGCCGCGCCGGGACTACACGGGGAAACCGCTACTTCTCGATCGCGACCGTATCAAACGGCAGCCAGCCGTTCACGGCCGGCGACGTGCGCAGCCCTTTGACGTACGGCTTCTTCAGGTACGCGAACTGGCTGAACAACATCGGCACAACAGCCCCGTCCTCCACCATGAGCGCCTCCGCCCGGTGGTACAACGCGATGCGCGCCGCATCGTTCGGCGCCGCGTTCGCCTGATCGACCAGTTTATCGAAGTCGGGATTATTGTAGTTCAGCCGGTTGAGCGGCGAGGTGCTGTAGAGCAGGATGTCCAGGTAGTCGCTGTAGTCCAGATAGTCGGCGGACCATCCCGTCATGAACGACTGGTACACGGTCCGCTTGTTCAGGTTGTTAATAAACGTCGAAAACTCGGTCTTCTCCAGCGAGGCGTCGACCCCAAGATTCTGCTTCAGCATGGCGATCGCGGGCTCCGCTTCCATCTGCGCAACCGGGCCGAACGGGTTCATGGCGATACGGAACGGCGGGAGTTTTCCCTCCACACCTGCCTCGGTCAGCAGTTTCCTGGCCGCGGCCGGATCGTACGGCAGCCCTTTGTAGTCGGTGTACGCACCCGGGATGCCGGGCGGCACGAAACCGGCGGCCGGCTGGAAGAATCCGAAGAACACGGTCCGGCTGATCCGCGCCTTGTCGATCGCCATCGCGAAGGCGCGGCGGACGCGGCGGTCCTGGAACGGCGTGTAGACTCGCGGGTTGAGCCCCAGGTAGAGGATCTGCGCGCGCGGATACACCAGCAGCTCTTGCTTGAGCTTCGGATCCGCGTTGATACGTTGATAATCGCCGAGCGGAACGGGGACGAAGTCGAGTTGGCCGGCGAGGTATTCGGACAGTTGCGTGCGCGCCTCGGTGACGATGGGAATGCTGACCGCAGCCACCTTCGGCGCGCCGGCATAGTGGCGGGGATTTGCGGCGAGCGTAAAGTGGTCGTTGTGCGCCCATTCCTTCAAGACGAAGGGGCCGCTGCCGGCATCCTGCGTTGCGAACCACCCCTGCCCCCGCCCGACCACATCCTTGTCGACCACCACGGCCGCGTAATAAGCGAGCCTGTTGAGAAATCCGCCACGCCGGGCGGGATTGAGTACGAAGCGCAGCGTCGCCGGGTTAACCGCGGTGATCCCGGCGATGCCGTCGGCGCCGCCCTGAAAGGCATCGTACCCCTGGATGCCCGAGACGACGACGGAGCCCACGGGAGACTTGAGCGCCGGACTGCCCATCCGCTCAAACGACCACTTCCAATCGGCCGCCGTCACCTTGCGGCCGCTGTGAAAGTACACGTTGTCGCGCAGGTGGAACGTATACACGAGGCCGTTCGGCGAGACGTCCCAGCTCGCGGCGGCCGCGGGCAGAATCTTCCCAGCGCTGTCGAGCGAGACCAGCGTGTTGTACATGAGGAAGACGATCGGCGCCGACGCGGAGTCGACGGCGTAGTACGGATCCAGCGTGGGCGCCTCGCCGCCGAGCGGCGTGCGAAAGGTTTGCGGCACTTGCGCGTTCGCGGCGGACCACGGCCCGGCCGCCGCCGCTGCGAGCATCACGACTATTCCCACGACGATCGCACGACGTATCACGCCGAATTCCCCCTTTGGCCGATTTCCAACGCACGGCCGGCCACAGACCGAGCCAGAAACGGGAGCACCACGGGCGTCCAGATCTGCGGCGCGTGCACCCAGATTTGATGGGCCTCCATGGCGCTCGCGCCGAACGGCGGAAACAAATGCCGCTCACACGTGCCGCCGGCCGCCCGCCGCCGGGCCGCGAGCGCCTCGGACGGCGCGAGATCGAAGTCGTTCTCCGCCTGGACCAGCAGAACGGGACACGTGATCGCGTCGGCATGCTGCAGTAAGAACGGCCGCAGTCCCGGCACCGGCCCCCAACTCATCGCCGCCGCGGCGAACGACACGCACCCCCGCACCTGCCCGTCCCGCGCCGCCGCCAGCAGCGAGTTGATCCCGCCGTACGACGACCCCATCACGGCGACGCGGTCCGGATCGACCTCGGGCATCGCGCGGACAAACCGCAGCGCGGCGAGCACGTCGTCGCTCTCGGCGAGCAGGCGCGCGCATACCTGCGCGTCATGACCGGAAGCGCCAACAGGCGCCGGCACCTCGGCGAGACGTGACGGCCCGGGCGAGCCGGCATATCCGCGGCGCAACGGCACAAAAACAAGATAACCGGCGTCGGTGAGCACGCGGGCGACGCCGGGCTTGCTGTCCTGCTCGAGCCCGCTGCCGTGGTTCACCACGATTGCGGGAAACGGTCCCGGACGGTGGTCCGCTTGGGATCGCGCCGGCGGACGGTGGCGAAAGCCGATCAGCTCCCGGCCGGCGCTTGGGAATGTGAGCCGCTCGCCGGAATGGGCACGCGCCGCTGGACCGGGTGCGCCGCCCGCCTCGACGGCTACCACACCCGCAGCGGGCAGCCCGACAGGGCCTCCGCGCCGCCCGCCGTGATCAGAACCGTCTCTTCGATGCACGCCGTGCCGAAGTTCAACCGGACGAGCATGGGCTCGAGCGCGAAGATGTTCCCCGGTTCGAGCACCGCCGTGGTCGCGGGACGCAGCGACGGCCGCTCAAACAGCGAACAGCCGAGGCCGTGGCCGAATCCCTTCGGCATGTAGTCCGCTGCGTAGCCGGCGCGCTCCGCGATCCCGCGCGCCGTCGCGATGAGGTCCTGCACCGCCACCCCGGGCCCGGCCTTCGCAAGCACGGCCTCGAACATCTCGAGTCCGGTCTCGAGGAAGCGCCGCTGTTCCGCACTCGGCGTTCCGACGACGGTTGTCCGGGATACATCCGCGCAGTAGCCCTGGTACACCGCCGCCATGTCGAGAAAGACCATGTCGCCCGGCTCCATGACGCGCGACGTCGGGGCGCAGTGCTTGAGGCCGGCTCGGGGACCGGTCGCCACCGCGCTGTCAAACGCGAGGGCGTCCGCGCCCTCCGCAAAGGCGACGGCGTGGGCCCGCGCGGCGACGTCGTGCTCCCGCGCGCCGGGCACGAGGGCCTGCAGCGCCTCCTCGTGCATCAGCCCGGAGATGCGCGCCGCCCGCCGCATCACGTCGATCTCGAGAGGCGATTTCACGGCGCGAACACCCAACAACAGGTCATCGGCCGGGATCCACGTGGCGCGTGGGAGGCGCTCCTCCAGCGCGACCATGAGCGCATGAGGAAAGATCGCCGTCCCCGCATACCCAATCCGGTCCGCGGCGGCGCCGGCCTCCTGGATGCGATCGGCGGCGTGGCCGGCGACGCTGGTCTCCGGTGAGCGCGCAAACCCGGGCCGTTCGGCGGGGCGGACGTCGGCGAGCCACGTCGTCCAGATCGACGTGTGCATTGGTTCCCCGTGCATGAGCCAGTTCGTGGTCAGCATCGGAGTCCCCGAAGCGGGAATGATCACGACGGTATCACCGGCGCCCGCTTCGAAGTTGGCGAGGTAGCGGGCGTGCCCGGGATCAGCGCCGTTCGAGAACGCGACGAGCGCGGCGAGGCTCTCGGCCCGCAAGCGGGCCTGCACGGCGGCGATGCGGCGCGCATACTCCGACTCTGGAAACGGCATCGCGCGCCACGGGCGGCGCGCCTCGGGACCGTAAGGCACTTTTGCGCGATAGACCGTCACGATGCCACCTTGCGGTTGCGGCATCAAACGATCCTACCTTCTGGCCGCGCGGGCCGCGGCCCTCCGCGCCGAGCCGTCTACCGCTGTGGAATCACACAGTAGAGCACGTCGTCAAAAACGAAGACCTGTTCGGATCGATGCCTTCTAGGCGCGCCATTTACCGAGACCGACCGGCTGTCTGGATTTGGCCGTGCACCCACCGTCGACAACACCGTCCAGGCGGTCTCCGCGTCGCCGGCTCCGACCAGGTGCCCCCGCGGCACACGAGACGCCTTACGTACCGTTGCTTCCTTCCGGACCTGGCGGGGTTTGTAAGATCTCGTTGCGCGGGACCCAATCCTCCTCGTCACGTGCGCGGGCCGGACCCTGAGCGATGAGGCCTCGGGTGGGGATTCAGCCCCGCTATAGCGGGTTGCGGGTGCAGGGAACCGCTAGCTCCCCACCTAGCACGGCCAACTCCGAGTATAACACCTCGATATACCGGGATCGTGTCAGCGGTCGCACTCGAGCCAGCGGCTGTACGGCATCCACGAAACATCGGGCCGGGGCGCGTGCGGCAGCATGCTGATGAGCTCCACGGAATGGCCGTCCGGGTCCTCGAAGAAGACCGATGCGGCCGGCATCCAGCCGATGACGACCGGCTCGTCGCCGTCGCGCGGCGTCACACCCGCCGCCCGCAGCCGCGCGGGCGCCGCCAAGAGGTCCTCCAGGGCAACCTCGACGGAAAAATGCAATCGCTGGCTCAGCGGCGCGGTACCGATCGACCACAGGCCGAGCATCCCACGGCCCGCGCCGCCGATCCATAGGAAGGCGGTGTTGCGCTCCGGCACGCGGTGTGCGATCGCCAGCCCCACGACGTCGCGGTAGAATGCGATCGACCGCTCGAGATCGCGCACCGTGAGATGCGTTTCGAACAACCCGCGAATCGGCAGCACGTCGCGCCTCCGCTATGGCCCTTCGCCCACCGCCGCGCGCAGGACCGCGACGTGGTCGTCCCCCGTAAAATGGACGGTCTGCATGCCAAGCGCGGCCGCGGCCCGGACGTTCTCAGGGCGGTCGTCGACAAAGAGCGCCTCGCTCGGCTCGACCGCCAGCCGAGCCAGGCACAGCCGGTAGATGCGCGGGTCCGGCTTGACGCACCGCACTTCGGCGGAGATGATCACGGCCCCAAACCAGCGTTCGAGCGGGCGGTCGCGCCGAATATGCGCCGCGAGCTCCTGGCTCATATTGGACAGCATGGCGCTCGCGATATGCCGGGTGCGGGCACCCTGGGCGATCTCCCAGACCGGTTCCCGATAGCGCATCCAGGAGTCGCCGTCGCGCGCGGTGAGCCAGTCGAGCAGCGCCCGCTCGTCGGATTCTTCGGTCCGGCGGCGGAGCGAGGTCAGGACCCGGCTCCAGTATTCACGGGCCGTGTAGTCGCCGAGATCGTATCCGTGACGGTGCTCCCAGTAGGCAGCGTTGAAGGCATCGACCGTGGCCCCAAGCCGCGACGCCATCGCCGCGATGACATCCGGCGCCTGCGGAAGGGTCAAGACGTTGCCGTAATCGAGAATGAGAGCGCGCGGCGGCGCCACACCGGTATTGTAGCGGATCAGTCGGCCGGTTCGAGCGTCTTGAGGCGCGGCATGGGGGACGGCAGCAACCATAAGAATCCGGCCACCGCGCCGACCGTCGCCACCCACAGGGTCGGCCGCAGGCCGATCGCGCCGCCGAGCAGCCCGCCGGCGAGCGAACCCAGCGGCCGCACGCCGTAGTTGACCATCGAGAACGCCCCCGCGACGCGGGCCCGCAGATGGTGCGGAATGAGCGCGGCAAAGATCGAACCGATACTGATATCGAGCACCATGACCCCGAGCCCGGAGCCGAATCGCGCGGTGAACAGAAAGGCGAGTACGAGCAGCGACGGTGAGCGGCGGCCGGCACCAGCACCAGCGGCAACGGGACCAACACGCATCCCAGGATGTACGTGGGACCGATGCCAATGCGCCGGCTCAACCATCCGGTGATGGTCGATCCAAACACGGCCCCGACAGCGCCGGTCCCAAGCACCGCTCCCAGCACGGCCGCCCTGACGCTCAGTACGCGCGTCGCGTATAGCACGAACAGTGCGGAGAACATATGGTTGAAGAAATTGAACGTCGCCCCGGCGGCAAGCGCCGCGCGGATGAGCGGCGACTGGATGATAAAGCGAGCGCCCGCGAAGACCTGACCCTGTTCCCGGCCGGCGGGGGTGGTTCCGCCGGCGAAATCCGGCCGAGGAAGAACGCCGAGGCGAGGAACGAGACCGCGTCGGCGGCGATGGCAAACGGCGCGGACAACATCTGCACCAAGAGGCCGCCGAGACCGGGGCCGCCCACCAGCGAGAGCGCACGGCTGCGGTTCAGGATCACGTTACCTTCCACGTAGCGGTCGCGCGGCACGAGCGAGACGAAGAGGGCGCCGTACGACACCACCATGAAAAGGACGCTCAATGCGCCCACAAGCAACGCAACGATGTGCAGGTGGAGTAGCGTGAGTGTGCTCAGCGCGTACGCGGCCGGGATCGTCAGAAGCAGAACGCTCGTCCGGCATCAGCCGCCATCATGACCCGGCGGCGTTGACCGTGGCGGTCGACCCACGCACCGGCGTGCAGGGAGAGGAACAACGCGGGCACGAGCCCGGCCGCCGTAAGGTAGCCCATTTCCTGCGCTCCGGCACGGAGGACGCGGACGGCCAGCAGCGGGAGGGCCAGCAAGGTGATTTGATCGCCGGACAGCGAGATGATTTGTCCCGCCCAAAACAGCCGGAACGGCCTGTTGTCGGCAAGCAGAGCCGGCAAGACCCTTGGACGGCGGGGCATCGTGGCTACATGCCTTGCCGGCGTCCGTCTGCGCTGTCCCAGAGCCGCAGCAATTCCGCTTCGCGCTCTGCCGTCAAACCGGCCTTCGGCGACACATGCGGGTCCCGCGCACCGTCCCATGCGAGCGTGTCGGCGATCGTGTTCGCCAGAGGCCGCAGACGCAGGCCCTGCGCCGCCGCCCTTGTGGAGTCCAGCCCCGTGAGATCGTCACGCTCGCGGGGCACCCAGAGGGGCAGCTCGATCCACGGCTTGACGCCGTGTTGCAGCAAGAATGTCTCGCTCACCCACGTCGGCGGAGCGCCTGGGACGCGCGCGACCGTCCGGCAGGTCTCAACCACCTCGCCGATCGTCACGCCCATCTTCCCCCCGACATTGAACGCACCGGTCCGGCCGGCTTCGACACCGGCGACGACCCACGACGCGACGTCGCGCGCGTCGATAAAGGGAATGACAACCCGGTCGGGACGATCGAACGCCAGGATACGGCCGCCGCGGGCAATGCGGCGGGGCCAGTAGGTGAAACGGTCGGTGGGGTCGCGAGGCCCGACCACCAGGCTGAGCCGGGGGATGAACGTATGATTGGGCAGCACACGCTCAACGGCGCGCTCGCACAGCGCCTTCAACGCTCCATAGGCTGCGGGATCCTGATAATCTTCGCGGGTCTCGTCCTCTATCGTTCTGGTGGAAGTCGTCTCGTCCACCCGATCCCCCGGTGCCCCGGCATACACGCTGGCGGTCGAGACGAACGTGAAGTGTTGCACCGCTGGGGCAAGCATCTCAGCCGAGGCGCGGACGATTCGAGGGACATACCCGGAGACGTCGACGGCCGCGTCCCAGCGGCGGCCGCGCAGCGCCTCCAGATCACCGTCGCGGTTTCCTACCAGCCGCTCGACATCGAGGGTCGGATTCGGATCTGATTGGCCGCGGTTGAACAGGGTCACGCAGTGGCCGCGGAGCACGGCGGCCTCCGCGATGTGCCGGCCGACGAACCGTGTTCCGCCGAGGATCAGCATCTTCATCGAGCGCAATCCTCCCCAGGTGAACGGGACGTCGGTGGCGGGGCCGCGCTCGGCCCCGCCACCGTTTCAGAGCGCCTAGAGTGGGTGTGGAGTTGGGCCGGCCGGCGCCTCCCGGCTACTGGTACAGCAGCGCCGCGATCTTCTTGTTGTCGATGTTGCTCTTATCGTACCAGTAGAATCCGGTGTCGATGATCTTGGGCACCTGCTGGCCCTTCAACACCTTGACGGCCGCCTCGACGGACTTGTAGCCGATCCCGATCGGGTTTTGCGTGATCGCGCCGGCCATGACGCCGCTCCGGATCGCGTCGATCTGCGCCTTGCCGGAGTCGTAGCCGACGACCACGATCTTCCCCTGCTTTTTGAGTTCCGTGACGGCGTCGAGCACGCCGATCGCCGAGCCTTCGTTGGCGCCAAAGAAGCCCTTCAGCCTCGGGTGGGACAGCATGATCGCCTTGGCCAGATCGGCGGACTTGAGATGATCCCCCGCGCCGTACTGAATGTCCACGATCCGGACCTTCGGGTGTTTGGACTTGATCTCATTGACAAAGCCGTCGCGACGATCGATGCCCGTACGGCTGGTCTGGTCGTGCACGACGAGCGCGATCTCGCCCTGATCGCCGATCAACGCCGCCATCTTGTCCGCCGCCAGCGCCGCCGCCGCGATGTTGTTGGTGGCGGCCGTCGTCACGGGAATGTCGCTGTCCACGCCGGAGTCGAACCCCACAACCGGAATGTGCTGCGCGCGGGCGCGTTGGAGCAGCGGGATCACGGCCTTACTGTCGAGCGCGGCGATGCCGATCGCGTTGGGCTTGCGGGCAATCGCGGCCTGCAGCATCTCGATCTGCTTGTCGACCTGCGACTCGGATTCCGGCCCCTCGAACGTGACCCTCACGTTGTAGGTTTTGGCCGCCTGGAACGCGCCCAACTTGACGGCCTGCCAGAACTGGTGCTGGAACCCCTTCGAGATCAGTGCGATGTACGGCTGGCCGGCGGACTGCGCGGCCGGGACCTGACCGCCCGACAGCATCAGCAGTCCGGCGATTACTACGCCTGCCACAGCACGGACCATCCTTGCCCTGCGCATTATCGTCCTCCCGCTCTCAGACGTTTCCCGCGGCCCGCCGCCGGCGGCGCGCGGGGTCCGGGTCCTACCCGCTATGTCGTGGATCACCTCCCTTTGCCGGCACGGCGTTACCGCTGCCGGCGCCGGCGAAGCACATCCGCATACACCGCCGCGATGACAATTCCGCCTGTCACGACCAATTGCCATTCCTGCGCGACGGAGAGAATGCGCAGGCCGTTGGTGAGCACGCTCATGACGAAGGCGCCGATGACCGTGCCGAGGATGCTCCCTTCGCCGCCGCTGAGCGACGTGCCGCCGATCACGACGGCCGCGATCGCGTCGAGCTCATACCCGGCACCCAGGGCAGGCTGGGCGGAGTTCAACCGCGAGGCGATGATGAGGCCGGCCAGGCCGCTGAAGACGCCGCACACGACGTAGACGGACGCTTTCCAAAGATCCACGCTGACGCCCGACAGGCGGATCGCCTCTTCGTTGCTTCCGATCGCAAAGGCGTAGCGGCCGAGAATGGTCTTTGTGAGGATCACACTCGCCACGACGGCGGCGCCGAAGAGGAAGAAGACGGCGTTCGGCACCGGGAGCGCCGGGATGATCGAGCCGACGGCGGAATCCATCGTCAGGCTCTGCACCACGGGCGTCGCGCTGAAGTAGATCGGTTTCGAGCCCGACGCGATCAGCGACAGCCCCTTGGCGGCCATCATGACGCCGAGCGTTGCAACAAACGGCGGCACCTTCATCTTGGATACCGCGACGCCGTTGACCAGGCCGGCAAGCGCGCCCGTCGCAAGTCCGCCGAGCAGGCCCAGCGGCACCGGCAATCCCCAGACGCTGATGAGGACCGCGGTGACGACGGCGGACATCGTCATCACCGTGCCGACCGACAGGTCGATGCCGCCGGTGATGATCACGAACGTGGCGCCGAGCGCGAGCACCCCGTTGACCGTGGTCGCGAGCAAAATGCCGATGACGTTGTCGACCGTCAGGAAGTAGGGCGACGCCAGTGAGAAAATGACCGCCAGGCCGATCAGGCCGCCGAAGGCCAGGAACTTCCGCGCCGCGGCGGTGTGGAAGATGGACTCCCGGCGCGCCACCTCGCCGGCGCCGACGGCGATCGCGGTCTGCCTCATGTGGACACCGGTCCCGCGGCCGCGGAGGGGGCCGGCCCGCCGTTCCGCGCGGCGGCGTACCGCATGATCTTCTCCTGCGTCGCGCCCGCGGCGGGAAACTCGCCGGTGATCCGCCCCTCGCACATCACGACAATGCGGTGGCTGACGCGGAGGATCTCCGGCAGTTCCGAGGAGACCACAATGATGGACTTCCCCTGCCGGACCAGATCGTTGAGCAGCCGGTAGATCTCGCTCTTGGCGCCGACGTCGATGCCGCGCGTCGGTTCATCGAAGATCAAAATGTCCGCGTCGGCCAGGAGCCATTTGCCGACAACAACCTTCTGCTGAGTCCCGCCGGACAAATTCCGCACCAGTTGCTGCGGCCCCGGCGTCTTGATCCCGAGCCGCTCGATGAGGCGCACGGCGGCACTGCGTGTCGCCGTGCGCCTCACCCATCCCAGCGCCGCGAGAAACCGGTGCAGCGCGGCGAGCACGAGATTGTCTTCCACGTCCATGCCCAGGGCCAGGCCGTAGCGCTTGCGATCTTCGGACAAATAGCCGATGCCCCAGCGCACCGCGTCGGCGGGGGACTCGATCCGGACCCGCCGGCCCCGCACGTGGATCTCGCCCGAGTCCGGCGGGTCGGCGCCGAAGATCGCGCGCATCACCTCCGTGCGGCCGGCGCCCATGAGGCCGGCAAACCCGAGGATCTCGCCCCGCCGCAGTTGGAAGCTGACGTCCTTGATCACGTTGCCGCGGCGCAGATGCTTCACGTCGAGCACCACATCCGCCGATGCCGGCGCCGGTGCCTCGGCAGGCGCGCTCTGGTAGATCGTCCGGCCGACCATCATGCGGATGACGTCATCCAGGGCGACGTCCGCGGCCGGCACCGTATCGACGGTTCGGCCGTCCCGCATGACGGTGATGCGGTCGGAAATTTGCTTCAGCTCGTCGAGCCGGTGAGAAATGTAGACCATGCCCACGCCCTGCGCCCGCAGGCGCCGGATAATGTGGAAGAGTTCCTCGATCTCCGTCGCGGTGAGGGCGGCGGTCGGCTCGTCCATGATCAAGACTTCCGCGTTGAACGAGAGCGCGCGCGCAATCTCCACCATTTGCTGCTTGGCGATCGTGAGTTGCGAGACTCTCGTTCGCGGATCCACGGGCACGTGCAGCAGCGCCGTCAGTTGTTCCGTCTGGCCGTTGATTCGCCGATCATCGACCAGCAGCCCAAGCCCTCCCCGGCGCTCACGGCCGATAAACACGTTCTGCGCCACGGTGAGATGCGGCATCAGGCTGAGATCCTGGTGGATCATACTGATGCCGAGCTGCTGGGCGGCGCGCGGGCTCGGAATCTCGACTTCGCGGCCCTTGAAGAGCACTCGCCCCGCGTCCTTGCGGTAGACGCCCGCCAGGACCTTCATCAAAGTGGACTTACCGGCGCCGTTTTCCCCGACCAGGGCGTGAACTTCCCCCGGGCGGATGTCGAGGCTTACGTTTTGGACGGCAAGAACGCCCGGAAAGTGCTTGGAGATGCCCTGCAGACTGACGACGGGCTCGCATGATACCGAGGCCTGCTGCGTCGTGCCGCTGGGACCGTGGGGGCCTGCGTTCGCCATGACTACGCCGGTATATGAGTTTACAACTCAGTTCCAGAATCCCTGTGCCGGCCAGGCCCCGCACGGGCGCCGGCGCGCGGTCAGCGTGAGCCGGGCTGCAGACGATACACCCGCATGGCGTTGGCCCCGAAAATTTTCGAGCGGGCTCCGGACGAACACTCACCGAGCGCAAACTGCAGCGCGTCAAAGACCTGGGCATAGGAACCCGCGACGAGGCACACCGGCCAGTCCGACCCGAACAGCAGGCGCTCGTCTCCGAACCAGTCGACGGCGCGGCGCACATACGGCACCAAGTCGTCTGGCCGCCACCCGCTCCAGTCTGCCTCCGTGATCATGCCGGAGAGTTTACAGGACACGTTGGTCAGGCGGCCGAAGGGCGCCATCGCGGCGGCCCATTCCTGAATCTGTCCTGTGCGGATCGGCGGTTTGCCGATGTGGTCGATAACGAATCGGATCCCTGTAAACTCACGGGCGACCGCCAGAGCGGCCGGAAGTTCCCGGGTGCGGACCAGAAAATCGTAGACCAGTCCCGCCTCCTCGACGGCACGCAAGCCGCGCCGGACATCATCGCGCAGAAGCCAGTGAGGATCAGGCTCGTCGTGGACCTGATGGCGGAGACCGACCAGGCGCGTCCCGCCGGGGCCGCTCCGGAGAGCGTCGACCGTCGCGCGGAGATCAGGATCGGTGAGGTCGGCCCACCCGGTGACGCCCGCCACGAAATCGGTAGACGCCGCCACCGCCAGGAACTCCCGCGTTTCTTCGAGGCTCGAGCGGGTTTGCACCAGGATCGTGCGGTCGACGCCTCGTTCCGCGAGGGCCGGCCGGAGATCGTCTGGGCCGAACCGGCGCCGGATGGAAGCGAGCGCACCGGTCAGCCAGGGGTAGACGGCGCGTGCCGGATCCCAGAAGTGCTGATGGGCATCGACGACGGGCGGGTTTTTCATCGAAGCGGTCCCTCGCTCGTAGCGGGGGACTCTGGCGCAATGAGCCCATCGCGGCGCAGTTCGTCCCACAACTCCACGGAAATATCGTGGCAGAATAGACGGACGTTCTCATCGACCTCCGCGGGTGAACGGCAGCCGATGAGCACCGACGCGACCGCCGGATGGCTGAACGGAAACTGCATCGCCGCAGCCGCGAGCGGAACACCGTGCCGCCGGCAGACGGCTTCGAGCCGCAGCGCCTTCGCGAGCACACCTGGATCTGCCGGGACGTAGTCAAAGGTGCCGCCCGCTTGGGGGTGCGCGAGAATACCGCTGTTGAAGACACCGCCGGCGATGACGGCGATGCCCCGCTGCGCGCAGAGCGAGAGCGCGGCGAGGCCGCTTTGATCGAGCAGCGTATAGCGTCCGGCGAGCAGGACACAGTCGACGTCCGCTTCCTCGGCGAAACGGAGGACCGGTTCCGGCCGATTCGTGCCCACGCCGACCGCCGCGATCGTGCCGTCCGCGCGCAGCCGGTTAAGCGCGCGATACGCGCCGGCAAGCGCTTCCGGGACGTGATTGTCCGGGTCGTGAATGTGCAGGATGTCCACGCGACCGAGGCCGAGACGTTCGAGGCTCTCGTCGAGGGACCGCATCACGCCGTCGTAGCTGAAATCAAAGACCGGATTCACCGGCGGCGTGCCGTGGTAGAACGGCTCGCCCTTATAGTATTGGCTCATATCGGGTGGGGCGCCGGCGCGCAGCAGACGCCCCACTTTGGTCGCAAGGGTCCCGGTGTCCGGGGCATGGCGGCGCAGCACTTCGCCAAGCCGCCGCTCGGCGGCCCCGTACCCGTACAGCGGAGCAGTGTCGAAGAGCCGGAGGCCCGTCTCGTAGGCGCGTTCGATGGTCGCGTGTGCCTGCGGCGCGGGCACCGGCGCAAACAGCCCGCCGAGCGGCGCCGTGCCCAGGCCGAGCCGGGTGACGGTCAGCCGGGTTCTGCCGAGCCGCACTGGCGCGTCCGGGTCGGTCTCCCGCAGTTCAGCCACGCGGCGCCTGCAGCGCTTTGCGCGCGGGCACCTTCATCGATTGTCGAAAAAGAATAGACACCGGAGCTGTGCGACATGCTCCAACGCGGATGACTTTGCACGCTCATGCTCTCGATCGATGACGTGGTGGCTCCGGCGCCAGGCGTCTTCGGCCCGGCCGAGGTCCTCCGCCGCGACGAAGTAATAGACGGCGTCCTCGGCGGGCGACAGAAAACACGCTTCGGCGATCACACCTTCATTCCGCAGGGTTTCGAACACTTCTTCGCGCCGCCGTTTCAGTTCGTCGGACCAATTGAGCCACTTCCGTGCGCCGTCCGGCTTGAACTGAAATTTGATCAACCGGGCTTCCGACATCTCGGCTTCACCTCTCGGAAGGCGTCAGTCCAGATAGCGCGGGACAATCTCCGCCTCTCGCACGCCGCCGGCCGTCCGCTCCACACGCCACGCGCGGGCCGCGGGCCGTGACGCAACGATCTCGGCGATCTCGGTCCCCCGGTATGTGACCGCGACGCCGTCATCGGCGGCGAGCCCGGGCGGGATGGAACCGTCGGCGACGGCCGTGTGATAGGCCGGCCGCCGATGCTTTTCGCCGTCATAATGAGGACAAAAACTCCCGGCGAGGAAGCCGAGCCCGTCCCGCTGCAGCCGCAGGGGCAGGCCGAACGTATCGGTGAGGCCCGCCTCGAACCAGCACTGAGCGCCGGCGCTGATGCCGCTCAGCACGACGCCGTGTTCCCACGCCTCGCGGAAAATCGCGTCGAGGCCCGCGAGCCGCCAGATCGCGAGCATGTACGTGGTGGCGCCGCCGCCGACAAAGACGATGTCCTGACTCAGCACGAAGACCCGCAGATCCTTGATCTTGGGACTGAACAGCCGGAGGTGCGACGGCAGGCACCGGTCGACCGTATAGGCGTCGTAGAAGCGCGCGATATTGTAGTGCGAATCGCCGCTCGCGGTCGGTACGTAGCAGATCTTCGGCGGTGACTTCCGCGCCAGCGACAAGATGTACCGGTCGAGCCGCGGATTGTCCGGCTCGGTCAAGAATCCGCCCCCGCCGAGGGCCACAATGCATGACTCAGCCATCCGGCACCTCTCCTACGCCTTTTCCCGGACGGCGCCGAACGTCAGCGCCGACACAACGTAGCGCCGCGCGATCATGAGCAGTCCGACCGGAATGAGGGCCGAGACCACGCCCATCGCGGCCATCTGGTTCCAAATGATCTCAAACTCGGTGACGTAGCTCCACACCCCAATAGAGAACGTCTGCGACCGCGGGGTGGCGGTGAGGATCAGCGCATACAGAAACTCGCTCCAGGCCAGCGCGAACGTAATCACGCCCGCGGCGAGCAGCCCGGGGGACAGCATCGGCAGCAGGATCCGGAAGAACGCGCGCCACCGGCTCGCCCCGTCTACGAGGGCCGCTTCTTCCACCTCCGCGGGGACCTCCAGCAGGAAACCCTTCAGCATCCACACCGCGAACGGCAGCGAGAAGGCCGAGTAGATGAAAATAAGGGCGAGCAGGCGGTCGTAGAGCCCGACCGCGCGGACGGTCGCGAAGATCGGAATCACCACGACCATCGACGGCAGGAAACGGAGGCTCAACAACCACGACAGTATCCCGCGGCGCACGCGCGGCGGCACGGCGAGACGGGTGAGCGGGTACGCGATCAGCAGCGCGAGGGTCACGGTCAGCGCGACGGTACTGAGGCAGATGAGGAGGCTGTTGCGCAGCAGCGTCCAGTGGCCGGCGCCCACCAACGCGGCCGTGTAGGCGTCGAGCCGCGGATGAACCGGCCACAGTGTCGGCGGCTGAGCATACAGCTCGGCGTTCGATTTGAGCGACGTGGAGACCATCCAAAAGAACGGGAAGAGGTAGACGACAGCGAGCACGCTGAGGCCGGCAAGCACCATCCTTCGCGCGGCGCGGGGCGACATCCAGGGGCGCCCCGCGCGGGCTGCGCCGGGCATCACGTGGTCTCTTCCGTGAGGTATCGGCTCGTCAGGGAAAACACGATCGACACGATGATGACCACATAGATCGCGAGCGCGGCGGCGTAGTTGAGGTTGCTGAACTTGAAGGCGATCTTGTACAGATACAGACTCAGAAACTCCGTCGCCGCGCCCGGCCCGCCCATCGTGAGCACCTGGACGTGGTCGAACACGCGCAGCGTGTCCGTAAACCGGAACACCAGCACGAGCAGCAGGAGCGGTTTGAGATACGGGATCTCAATGGCGCGGAACCGGACCCACCCGCCGGCGCCGTCCACCTGCGCGGCCTCGGTCACATCGGGCGGCACCGCCTGCAGCCCCGCAAAGAGGACGAGGAACACAAACGGCATCCACTGCCACACGTCGACGCTCAGGACCGAGAACATCGCCATCTTCGGCGACGACATCCAGAGGATCGGGTTGCCACGATAGCCGAGGTCGTGGAACAGGAAGTTCAAGATGCCGTACTGCGGAATGTACATGAGCCGGAAGATCACGCCGGCCGCGACGGGCGGCGTCACCATCGGCACGACGAACAGGAGGTAGACGAGCGTCCGGCCGGCGACGCTTCGGATGGTCCGCTGCACCGCCACGGCGAGCGCGAGGCCCAGCGCGATTTCGACCGCCATCGCCAGGCCCGCGTAGACGAGGGTCGCCCGGAGCGACTCCCCCAGCAGGCTGTCCTGGAAGGCCAGCGTGTAGTTGTGGAGTCCGGCGAATCCGCCGACCCGGTAGTACTGGAGGCTTAGATCCACCGCGTACACGAGCGGGTAGACGACAACCGTCAGCAGAAACAGGATGGGCGCCGCCAGCAGCAAGTACGGGCCCGCGGCGCGACGGAACGCCGTAATGGCAGCCCCCGCGCGATGGGGCGCCGGTACCTTGGCGCCCCGATTCATAACCGCCGGCGCGCTACTTGATGTAGCCGGCCTCTTTCATATGCTGCGTGATTTCGCCCGCGGCCTTGTCCACCGCGACCTCGGCGGTTTCGGTCCCGGCGAGCGCCGCGTTCACATGGGTGCCGAGGATGGTCTCCACCGCGGACCACTCGGGCGTCCGCGGACGCCAGAACGGCGGCGCGGCCAGCGAGTCGGCCATCGCTTTGAAGAAGGGGTACCGCTTGTTGAGGCCGGCATCGGTGAGGATCGACTGCCGGAACGGGATGCCGCCCGCGGCCGCATACGGCTTCTGCACCTTCGCGCTCGTCGCCCACGTGATAAACCGATACGCCCAATCCTTCTCCTTCGCGGCCTTCGGAATCCCGAGCAGCCAGTTGCCCATGAGCGGCGTGTGCTTCCCGGCCGGTCCCGCGGGCACGACGGCATAGGCGACCTTGCCCATCACGGAGTTGACCTTGGGGTTCTCCACGCTGTCCGAGGCCTCGGCCGGCCAGGTCTCGCCCAGGGCCGCGTGCCCGGTCGCCATGAGCCGCGAGCGGTCGGCGGCGTCCGTGACGTCCGCTCCCGGCTCCGAGACCGCTTTCAGCGGACCGGTGAAGAACTTCAACGCGCTCAACGTCTGCGCCGACTTCAGCACGACGTTCCAGTGGTCGTCGAAGATGTTGCCGCCGTACGCGCGCAGGATCGGCGACCACTCCGAGATGACGGGGTTGCCCTTCGCCCCGCGCATCGTGAAGCCGTAGAACTGCTTCGAACCATTGTTGAGCCGCTTGGCGGCGGCCAGCACCTGATCCCACGTCTGCGGCATCTGCGGAACGAGATCACGCCGGTACATGAAGATCTCGACGTTGCCGACCAGGGTGATGGCGTAGATGTGGCGGTCCTTGCTGCCTTCCCCGGGCGGCACCGGGCCGCTCGGCGGCGGCCACGAGCCGAGGTCGTACACGACCGGGAAGATGTCGGGGTCCCGCTTGAGGTTGAAGGGCGCGGCATCCAGCGGCGCCAGCCATGCCTCCGAGCCGAACTTCGGCATCCATGGGTCGTCAAGCATGACGATGTCGAACGTCGAGGCATTCGCCTGAAACGCGGTCGTCATCTTTTCGTACAGGCTGGCGTAGGGATACTCGATCAGGTTCAGGCGAACGCCGGTTTCTTTGTTCCACATCGGCGCGATGGCCTTGAGCCCGAGAATCTCGCCGCCCGAGACGACCCCGATGTTGAGCTGAGCCGGCTTCGCCGCCGCGAGCGCGGGAACGCCGAAAACGCGACGCGCACCTGTCCCCAGCGCGGTGGCCGCAATCCCCGCCGCGCCTGCCAGCAGCGCCCGCCGGGTCACGCGCGTCGCCCGTCGCGCCCGCCCTGACTCCGCCGTGCCGGTCTTGCGGACGGTTCTGGAGTGCGATCTGGTCATAGACGCCCCTCCCGCGTGAGTGCGACGGTGTCCCAGGGGCCCACCGGCGCCTGCCGTACGTGATGGGAACAACTCCCCGCTCCCCCGCCTGTTCGAGTCCCGATACGCGAGTTTCCTGCGGTTAGTGCGCTGGAGGCGGGCAGTCCTGATCTTGCGGCAGGTCACCCGGGCGCAGCCGCCAATGACAGAAGAGCCGGAACGTCCAGCAGGCGGGCCGCGCGATATGTCGGGCGAATGGCGCCTTCCATCGCCGCGTTCGCGGGATTCGGCTCGACCTCGACCAGGATCGACCGCATCCCGAGCCGGGACGCGCCGAGAATATCGGTGTCGAGCGTGTCGCCGACCATGACGGTGTCGTCGGCGCCGAGACCCCACGTCTCCAGCACATGCCGGAAGATCGAGGGGTGCGGCTTGATCCGGCCGAAGCTCGCGGAGGAGACGAGCGGCGCAAAGTAATCGTCGATTCCGGCGGCGGCCACGATGTCGCTGACAATCCAGTGGCTGGACCAGTTGCTGATCAGGCCGACCCGCACGCCGCGGTCGCGAAGGATATTCAGAAGTTCGCGCGCGCCGGGATAGAGAGCGCGGCCGCGGTCGGGTTCGAACAGAAGGCGCTCGGCCCGCTCGAGAAATTCCTCGCCCGCCGCGACGCCCGCCTCGCGCAACCCGGCGGCGATCGTCTGGCGCGCGGGCCGTTCAACGAGGTCCCGCAGCGCCGACTCGCCGTGCTCCTTCCGCAGTGCCAGCAGCCGCTCGGCCAGCGCGTGGGGGTCGCCGCACCCCATTTCGCCGGCCGCCAGCTGGGCGATGGCGGCGCACTGCCGCCGCTCCCGATCGGACTCGGGGTCGCGATTGATGTGCACGAGCGTCCCGCCCAAATCGAATATGACGCCCCGAACCCTGCGCGGCGGCGCGGGCGAGGAATGATCCCGCGGCGTGATCATGACACCGAGACGCTACCATCTCGCGGCGCGCCGCATCAAGGGGGCCCGGACAGGTTCGCGTCGCTTCGCCCGAGTAGAAAGAAGTGACCCGTGATGAAGCGCATCGAGTACGGCTGGATCATCGTCGCGGCCCTCTGCGTCACCGAGACGGTATCGTGGGGGATCGTGTATTATGGTTTTCCGGTCTTCCTCCAGTCCATGGAACGGGACCTCGGCGCCTCCCGCATCGCCGTCACCGGAGCGCTGTCGCTCGCGCTGGCGATTTCGGGCCTCGCAGCGATTCCTGTCGGGCGCTGGATCGACCGCCACGGCGCCCGCGCGCTCATGACATCGGGCTCGCTGCTCGCGACGGCGCTCGTCATCGCCTGGTCGCGGGTGCACTCGGTGGGCGCCCTGTATGCGGTCTGGGCGCTCATGGGCATCGCCATGGCGATGATCCTGTACCAGCCCGCGTTTGCGGCCGTCGTGCAGTGGTTCCCGCACCGCCGGGAGCGGGCGCTGCTGACGGTCACCCTGGCCGCCGGGTTTGCGAGCACGATTTTCATGCCGGTGGAGGCCTGGCTGCTCGGCTGGCTCGGCTGGCGCGGGGCGCTCACGGTGTGCGGGGGCATGCTGGCGTTGATCACGATCCCGGTGCACGCCAGTGTATTGAAGGCGCCGGATCGCACCGGAGGCGCCCACGACGCGGAGCGGCCGGCGGCGCACGACGCCACCCTCGGAGTCGCGCTGCGGCACGGCGTCTTCTGGATCCTCGCCGCCGCTTTCGCGCTGGCGAACTTCACGACGACGACCGTGAGCATCCACATGATCCCCTATCTCGGGCAGCACGGCTATTCGACGAAAATTGCGGCCACGATCGTGGGCTGGATCGGCGGCATGCAGGTACCCGGACGGCTGCTGTTCGTTCCGATCACGGCCTGGCTCGGCGCCGCGTGGGTGACGGGTTCGTTGTTCTTCGCGGAGGCCGCGGCCATGGGACTCCTGGCCGCCGGCGCCCTCGGCGCCGGACTCGTGCCGATGATCCTGCTGTACGGCGCCGCCGCGGGCATGCTGACGCTCGCGCAGGCCACCGTGGTCGCGGACGTCTGGGGGCACCGGCACTACGGCGCCATCGCGGGCGCCATGGCCGTGCCGGCAAGTCTCGCGCGGGCGCTCGGCCCCGTCGGCGCCTCGCTGCTGTACGTCTCGCTCGGCGGGTACGCCCGGCTCTTCTGGCTGCTGGCGGTCGCGCTCACCGCCGCCGGCATCATGGTGCTGCTGACGGAACGGCGCTCGATGGGACAGCCGGCGGCACGCAAGCAGGCGACAACAGTCACCGGCCCCGCGGGATCGTGAACCCTCAATCCCGCGGGGCCGGGTTGCTTTCCGGATTATGCGAAGAGCCGCTCGGGTCTAGTAGGCCTGATGGACCGGAACGACGATGTGGTCGGGCAGCAGGAGAACTGTCTCGTAGCTGCTGGTGACGCTGGTCGTATACGAGAGGGTCGTGCCTCCCGCGCCCGGCGTCGCGAGTCCGGCGGGCGCATGAACCACGAGATCCAGCAGCACCACATTCGGATCGGCACCGGGTGGAAGTTGGGGCCGAAGTTCGGCGCTGTAGCCGGTGAACCGGAACGTGCAGCCGCCCTGCACGTGGAGCGTGGGAATTGCTCCGGGGCCCGGCGTCCGGTCGATCCGGGCCGACCAGCCGGCGCAGTCGTACGGGGACTGCGCCGCAACGGAATGCATCATCACGGTGGCGATGGCCGCCAGCAGCGCGGCCGGCAGCAGCAGGTGGTAGCGTAGGCTGCCGAACCGGCGGCTGAGCCGGCGGAGAGTACGGGGGAGCATCCGGCTGCCTCCTTAGAGCGTGAATCCGCGTGCGTTGTTCATACTCGATCCTTACCCGGATTTGGCATGTGCGGCGCGCGGGGCCGCGAGGCCACGGCGGCGCACCGGCCGAAGACGCGGCGCGGCGCCGGCTGTGGGAAACAGGCCGCGGACTAGGGAATGTACCCGGTGGAATGCCGGGCGGGACCACCCTTCAGGCGGGCGAGATCCACCGCGTGTGGGACATTTTTCTGCTCACCGCGACCGCGATCATCGTGACCGTCTATGTTCTGATCTTCTGGTCCATCGCGGTCTACCGCCGGCGCGGCGAGGGGCTGCCGCCGCAGTTCCACGACGACCTGCCGTGGGAAGTGGGCCTGACCCTGCTGCCGCTGCTGATCGTCACGGGACTCTTCGTGCTGACCTACCGCGCGGAGGTGCGGATCGAGCACGTGGCCGCCGATCCGCCGGTGCAGATCCGCGTGACGGGCTTCGAGTGGTCGTGGCGGTTCGAATATGCCGGCGGCGGACCGACCGTCACCGGAACGCCGGAGCAGCCGCCCGTCCTCGTGCTGCCGGTCCATCAACCGGTGCGCATCGACATTACGTCCTCGGACGTCGACCACGCGTTCTTCGTTCCGGCGTTCCTCTTCAAGCGCGACGCGATCCCGGGGTTCGTCAGCAGCTTCCAGTGGGACCTCAGCGAGCCGGGCACCTACCGCGGCGAATGCGCGGAGTTCTGCGGCCTGGACCATGCCGCCATGAACTTCACCGTCTCAGTGCGGTCGCGGCAGGCGTTCGCGGACTGGCTGCGGCGTGCGCGGGCCGCGCATCCGGGGCCCGCCACGGCGCTGCCCCCGGGCGGCCGGCCGGCCACACGCGGCGGCGCCCTCGCGGGGCCGGCGGTACGATGACCGCCCCGATCCAGTGACCGCGACCACCGCGCTTCCGGCTCCGCGGTCGCACGTCGGCCTGCTCGGCTGGCTCACCACCACCAACCATAAGCACATCGGCATTCTCTACATGGTGACAACGCTGGTGTTTTTCGGCTTCGCCGGCGCCTTCGCGGCCGTGATCCGCGCCGATTTGATGACGCCGAACCACCCGCTCGTCGACCGGCAGATGTACGCCGAGCTCTTCACGCTGCACGGGACGGCGATGATCTTCCTCGTCATCGCGCCGTTTGCGCTCGGGATCGCGAACTACATGCTCCCCCTCCAGATCGGCGCCCCCGACATGGCGTATCCGCGCCTCAACGCGCTATCGTACTGGCTGTTCCTGCTGGGCGGCCTCGTGATCTTGAGCGGGCTGTTGACGCGGGACGGGGCCGCCGCGGCCGGCTGGTTCGCGTACGCGCCGCTGTCGACGACCGGCAGCCAGGGCAACGGGATGGACCTGTGGGCGATGGGGCTCCTGCTCGCGAGCGCGTCGTCGATCATGACGGCGATCAACCTGATCGCGACGACGGTGCTTTACCGCGCGCCCGGCATGATCATGTGGCGGCTGCCGATCTTCTGCTGGGACATGATCGTCACATCGCTGCTCATTCTGATGGCGTTTCCGCCGCTCGCCACGACGCTCGCGCTCATCCTGATCGACCGCAACCTCGGCGGCCACATCTTCGACCCGAGCCACGGCGGCAGCGCGGTCGTCTACCAGCATCTCTTCTGGTTCTTCGGGCACCCGGAAGTCTACATCATGGTCCTGCCGTACTTCGGCATCATCACCGAGATACTCCCGGTGTTTTCCCGCAAGCCGGTGTTCGGGTACGTCGGCATGGTGCTCTCGACGCTCGCCATCGCGGGGCTGTCGATGGCGGTCTGGGCGCACCACATGTTCGCCACCGGGGCGGTGCTCAATCCGTTCTTCTCGGCGATGTCGCTGCTGATCGCCGTGCCGACCGGCATCAAGTACATCAACTGGATCGGCACCATGTGGAAAGGCGCGATCGTCCTTCCGACCGCGATGCTGTTCGCGATCGGCTTCCTGCTCAACTTCCTGCTCGGCGGCGCGAGCGGCGTCATGGTCGCCTCCCCGCCGATCGACTATTGGGCCGAGGACACCTACTTCATCGTCGCGCACATGCATTACGTGCTCGGCGGCGGCAGCATGTTCGCCGCGATCGCCGCGGTGTTCTACTGGTTCCCCAAGATCACCGGGGTGATGCTGCGGGAGACCTGGGGCCGCCTGCAGTTCTGGCTGATGTTCATCGGGTTCAACGCGACGTTCTGGCCGATGCACCTGCTCGGTCTCGCCGGCATGCAGCGCCGCATCTATACCTATCCGCCGCTGCCGGGCTGGGGACTCTTGAACCTCATCGCCACGCTCGGCGCAGACCTGCTCGGCGTGGGCGTGCTCCTCTTCCTCTGGAACGTGTGGGTCTCGCTGCGGCATCCGGTGCCCGCCGGCCCCGACCCGTGGGGCGGCTTCACCCTGGAATGGGCGACGACGTCGCCGCCGCCGGAGTTCAACTTTACGGCCCTTCCGCAGATCCGGTCCAACCGGCCGGTGTTCGATCTCCGCCATCCTCTCGCGGACGGTCCCGCCCGGCAATCGGCCGCGGAGGCGCCGTGAAGACCACCGAGGGAGTCTTGTTGGCGTCGGCGTCCTTCTCCATTGTCACCGGAGGGATCTACTGGTTTACCAGCTACGAGCCGGCGGGGACGTTCATGCTGCTTACCATGGCGGCGGGCCTCGCCTTTGCCGCCTGCTACATGGCGCTCCTGCGGCGGCGCACGGCGCTGTCCTCCGACCGCAGGGATGTCCACATGCCCGAGGCGCAGGGCGAAGCGGTGGGCGTCTTTGCCTCGCACAGCCCATGGCCGGTGGTGCTCGCGTTGAGCTGCGCCGTTGGGCTGACGGGAATCGTCTACGGGTGGTGGCTGATGGCGGCCGGCGCGCTCGGCGCGGCGGGCGCCTGCGTCGGATTGATGCGCGAGGACCGCGAGGCGCGTTCCAGCTGATCCGCCCGCCGCCGATCCGCCGCGGCCCAGGCCGCCGCGGTGCCGAGCATCGCGGCGAGTACAGGCAGTCCTCCCCCGAGCCACATCAGGACGCCGCCGGCCTGCTGGTCGGCGAGCACCGATGAGCCACGCACGGCGGCGGCGATCGCGTAGTGCGGGTAGAGCGGCCGGCCCGCGGAGAAGATCGCGAGACCGACGAGCGACTGGACAGGCAGCGCCGCCGCAACGTACAGCAGCCTGAGCCCGTACCCCATCCGCCACGCCGACGGATCGAGCCCGATCACCGGCTGCCAAAACAGGAGCGCCGCGCCGAAATACAACGCGTGCTCGAGGACGTGCACCCCGGGATGCTCGAGCGCCGCCTCGTACAGCGGCGAAAAATGGGATCCGGCCAGCACCGCCGTGTAGAATCCCCACGCCAGCGGCGGAAACCCGGCCGCGCGGAGCACGCGGCTGTGCGCCAACCGCCCGGCGATCGATTCCACGGCCCGCACGCCGCTCTGCCGTGCGATCGTGAGCGGGGAGCCGATCAGCACGAGTGGAGCCGCGATGAGCATGAGCAGGAGATGCTGCCCCATGTGCGCGGTGAGCAGCCAGGCGGTCAGCGGGTCGAGCGGCGGTCCGAGCGCTGCCGCTGCGCAGGCGATCCCGGTCCCGAAGGCCGCCGCGCGCACGAGCGGGAACGGCCGCACCGGGTGCCGGCGTTGGTACCGGCCCACCCCCGCGGCGTACAGTGCGAGTACCGCAACCGCGCCCGCGACGGTCAACGGCGTGCCGCTCACTCGGCGCGCTCCTTGGTGAGGTGGTCCGATTCGATGTACCCTCCGGCCGCATCCCGCCGGAGCGCGTGAAACGGCGGTACCGCGGCCTCATGCGCCCGCAGTTCCCGGCAGGCGGCGTAGACCGCCCACCCCACGATCAGCGGAACGACCAGTACGACCACCCGGAGCATGTTGGTCACGCTCTCCACCGGCACCCCGAAGAAGCGCGCCAGCACGTCGTTGCTACCGGCGAGCGTCAGGAGCACCATGAACGAGAGTCCGCCTGCGCCCCAGCCGCTGCGTCCGGGCGCGTCGCGGGCGCGATCGAGAAAATGGTGCACTTCCCGATCGCGCGTCACGGCCTGCTCGATGAACGGCCACAACGCGTAGGCGGCGAGGAGGATCACCGGGATCAGCACGCCGGGATAGAACGGTTCGGGGATCGTATGCCCGAAGAGATGGATCTCCCAATCGGGGAACAGGCGCAGCAGGCCTTCGAGCCAGCCGACGTACCAATCCGGCTGGGCCGGCGAACTAACCGTCGTGGGATCGTAGGGCCCGTAGAGCCATACCGGATTGATCTGGACCAGCCCGCCGAGCAGGGACAGCACCGCAAACACCGCGAGCGCCAGCCCCACAGACTTCATCGCGTAATTCGGCCAGAGCGGCGATCCCGAGACGGTGTCCTCCGTGCGCCCGGGCAGCCGGAACCAGGTGTGTTTCTGGTGCCACACGATCGCGAGATGAAGGCCGAGCGCTCCGAGGATGAGCGCCTGGATCAGCATGATGTGCAGGGCGAGGAAGCGGCCGATCGTCACCGGCGCAGGGAACTCGCCTCCAAAGAACAGCCACGCCGCCCACGTGCCCACCACCGGGACCGACAACAGGACGGAGTAGGCGATGCGGACCCCCGTGCCGGACAACAGATCGTCGGGCATCGAATACCCGGTGAACCCGGCGGCCATCGCGAGCACCAGCAGGCTCGTGCCGATGAGCCAATTGATCTCGCGCGGGCGGCGAAACGCGCCCGTAAAGAAGACCCGGAACGCGTGCGCCACGATCGCGGCCACGAACACGTCCGCCGCCCAGTGGTGGATCTGCCGCATCACGAGTCCGGCGCGCACGTCGAACGACAACCGCAGCACGCTGGCGTATGCCGCGGACATCCGCACGCCGCGAAGCGGCGCGTATGTGCCCTGGTAGACGACGTCCTGTCCGGAGGCCGTGAAGAAGAACGTGAGGAAGACGCCCGTCAGCACGAGCACGACGTAGGAGTACAGTGCGACCTCGCCCAGCATGAACGCCCAGTGGTCGGGAAACGCCTTTCGCAGGGCCTGTTTCGCGAAGGACGCCGCGCCGAGGCGGTCGTCGAGCCACAGGACGAGACGGCGGATCATGACAGTTCCCAGAACCCCGGCCCCACCGGCGCCGAGAAATCGCCCGCCGCGCGCAGAAAGCCGCCGGGATCGATCCGCAGCGGCAGCTGCGGCAGCGCGCGCGTCGTCGGCCCAAAGACCGGCGCCGCGCCGCGCAGCACGTCGAAGGTCGACTGATGGCAGGGGCAGAGCAATTGATGCACCGAGGCGCGGTAGAGCCCGACCGGGCATCCCGCGTGCGTGCAGAATTTGGAAAAGGCGATGTAGCCGAGCGGCGTCCACCCCTCGCGGCCGGGCGGCAGCCGCAGCAGCGCGGGCTCCACACGGATCAACAGCGCCTGAGACGCCGGGGCGCCCACAAATCCCTCCGGAAACACGGTGACCACCGAGCCCGGTGCGAGTTCGCCGGCGCGGATGCGGCGGCCGTTGCGGTCCACGACGAACGAGCCATCCTGCCACTCCGTGTGGAACAGGGAGCGCGAGGGGCGCGGGCCGAGCGAGCGGATCGGAAAGATCATCACCAGGGCCAGCGCGCCGAGCGCGCCCAACAGCAGCCGCACGAGGGTCCGCCGCGCGGTGAGCTCGGCTTCGCCGTGCAGCAGCTCCGATGTGGCTTCCCGCCGCACCTCGGGCGGGGAGGGCTCGGGCTCCCGGTGGTCGGTCACCTCTTCCTGCGGCAGCAGCCGCAGCGCCCAGACAATGACGGCACCCCCGAGCGTGCCGAGCGCGACGGCCAACAGCACGCCTTCGAGCTGAGGCTGGCCGCCGAAGCCGTACACGACGCCGAGTGCCGCGCTGCCGCCGATGGACAGCAGCAGCATCGCGGCCACCCGGCGCTCGGACGGCGGCATCAGTTAGGCGTCCCGATCAGCCGGACGATCACGACGATCGCCCCGAGGCCCACGATCCACGCGATGAACCCCTCCGCCACGGGACCGATGTGTCCGAGGCTGAAACCGCCGCGGTCGGGCAGCCGCGGGAGGAATTCCACGTAGCGGACAAGCGAGTCCAATTCGTGCGCATTGATCTGCCTCGTGTCGAAGCGCGGCATCGGATCGGGTCCGATCCGCACGGCTTCAGCGACCTCCACGGCCGTGGCCTCGTAGAGATCCGGCGCGTCCGCGCCTCCGCCGACAGCGGCACCCTGCCCCGAGGCCCCGTGGCACGGCGCGCAGTTCTCGGCGTAGATTTGGCCGCCGGTAGTCAGGTCTCCGGCCTCCGGGTGCACCACCGGGATCGGTGGTCCGCCCGGCCCGAGAGACGTCACAAACGCGACGATATCGTCGATTTGCCGGCGGGTCCAGTTGGATCCCCGCCGCATCATGGGCTGGTGCGGATCCGACAGCGGCATCCGGCCGGTGGCCAGCACAAAGTCCACGGCCGCCGCGCCGATGCCCGCGAGCGGGATGCCGTCGGGCGTCCCCTGCCCGATGCTCCCGTGGCAGGACGCGCAGTGAAGGGCAAAGAGATCGGCGCCGCGCCGGACATCGCCGCCCGATGCGGACCGCGGCGGAGCCGGAGGCGCCGCGGCGGCGCGGGGCGCCGCATGCGGCGGCGGCTGCCGCGCCGGCCCGGCAAGACTGTGGCCGGTTTTCGATCCCGCGAGCAGGAGCGGTGCGGACAGCGCGAGCCCCACGGCCGCGATGGCGAACCGGCGGCCGCGGCTCATACCGCACTCATCGTATCAGCCAGATCGTGCCGAACACCGTCAGCCACACGGCGTCGACGAAGTGCCAGTAGTACACGACGGCGTCCGGCCCGCCGCTTTGGGGGAATCGGGGCAGCGGGGGCTGCCGCGCACCCGGCGGGCGCGGCGCGCCGCGCGGTGTCTCGATCGCATACCTCCCGCCGGCGACCTTGGCCGCCAGGCCGAGCAGGAGGATGATGCCGGCCGACATGTGCAGCGCGTGAAATCCGGTCAGCGTGAAAAAGATCGTGCCGTAGGCGTGCGACGAAATGCTGAACCCGGCCGTCAGCCAGTCGTGCACCTTGAGTCCGAGGAAGATCAGGCCCATGACCGACGTGACGAGCAGGCGCCGCACCGCCGAGACCTGAGAACCGTCCCGGATCGCGTGCGCGGCGAGGTGCGCGGGAATGCTCGAGGCGGCGAGAATCGCCGTCGCGACCGCCATTTCCGCGACGCTGCTGTTAAGATCAACGCCGCGGGGCGGCCACACGGGGGTTTCGGCGCGGAGGGTATAGTACGTCCCGAACAGCGCCCCGAAGAACATCGTCTCCGAGGCGATGAACAAGACCATGCCGACGACAAGCGGCGCCGGACGCACCCCGCCCGGTCGGGCCACGGCCTGCGCATTCATCGCGCTTCCGCTTTACCTCGGTCCGTCATCGTTGACACCCGGCTAAGTTCCCCGCCGGCGGACCCGCGCGTGCAGAGTGATAGGTTCTCGCGCGCGGCCGCGCGAACCTGTGGGATCGGAGGTGAGGCGGTGGAGCAGCGGCCGTGGCACCGGTTCTACGCGCAGGACGTCCCCCCGGACATCGCCGTTCCGGACGTCCCGCTGCACGCGTTTCTCCGCGCGAGCGCGGCGCGGCATCCGCATCGCGCCGCCGTCATCCTAAGCGGCCCCAACTTTCATGCCGCGGTGTCGTATCGCGCGCTCGATCAGGCGAGCGACCGGTTCGCCGGCGCACTGCGGGCGCTCGGCCTCGGGCACGGCGACCGCCTCGCGATCTCGCTGCCAAACCTGCCGCAGTACGTCGTGGCGCTGTACGGCGCGTTCAAGGCCGGCATCACCGTGGTGCAGATCAACCCGCTCTACCGCGGCGACGACCTCGCGTTCCTCCTGCGTGATTCGCAGGCCAAGGCCCTGGTCACCCTCACCCGGCTGTATCCGCACGTCGCGGCCGCGCGGCGCGAAACGGCGCTGGAGCACGTCATCCTGACCAAGGTGGCCGATTACTTTCCGCCGCTGTGGCGGGCGCTCTATCGCGTCCTGCGCGAGCGCCGGGAGGGTGACGCCATGCCCCGCGGCGACGTCCCCTCGCGGGGGGGCGCCGGCCTCGTGCCGTGGGGCCGCATGATGCGTGGGCGCCGGCCGCCCGACGCCGACGGCGCGGGTCCGGACGATCTCGCCGTGCTGCAGTACACGGGCGGCACCACCGGACGGCCGCGGGGCGCCATGCTGACGCACCGCAACCTCGCGGTGAACGCGGCCCAGGGACTGGCGTGGTTTCGCGATCTGCGCGAAGGCGCGGAAGTCTTTCTCGTCGTCGTGCCGCTCTTCCACGTCTACGGACTGCTGGTGCTGAACGCCGGGGTGCGGCTCGCCGCGACGCATCTCATGGTGTTGATGCGCATGTTCGAGCCGCGGGTCGTGGCGGAACAGGTGCCGCGGTGGCGCCCGACCGTCTTCCCCGGCGTGCCGGCGATGTACGCGGCGATCAATCAATTGAAGGATATCGCGCGCCACGATCTCCATTCGATCCGATACTGTCTCTCCGGCGCCGCCGGGCTGCCGGCGGAAGTGGCGCGCCGCTTCGACGAATTGACGGGGGGCCGGCTGGTGGAGGGCTACGGCCTCACGGAAGCGGCGCCGTTGGTCGCCGCGAATCCCATCTGGCCCGGCGGAGTCGAAAAGCCGGGCAGCATCGGCATCCCGATGCCCGGCACCGACGTGCGGATCGTCGATCTCGAGACCGGCGCGCGGGACCTGCCGCCGGGCGAGGCGGGCGAGCTCGTCGTCCGCGGCCCGCAGGTGATGCGCGGGTTCTGGAACGCGCCGGACGACACGGCCACGGCGCTGCGCGGGGGCTGGCTCTTTACCGGCGACGTCGCCCGCGCGGACGCCGACGGATTCCTGTTCATTGAGGACCGCAAGAAAGACATGATCCAGGTCGGCGGGCTCAAAGTCTACCCGCGCGAAATCGAGGACCTGCTCCTGGAGCATCCGCTTGTGCGCGAGGCCGCCGTGGTCGGGACGCCGCATCCCGTGCGGGGCGAAACGATCATCGCGTACGTGACGCTCGCGGCGCCGTCGGCCGGAGGGGCCCGCGAGGGGGCCGGCGGCGACAGTGTCGCGGCACGGCGCCAGATCCGCGACTGGCTGCGGGAGCGCCTGCCGTCCTACAAACTGCCGCGGCGCATCGAGATCGTCGACACGATCCCAAAGACGCTCATCGGCAAGCCGCTGCGGCGCGTGCTCCGGGAAACCGCCGCCGCGGCACCCGCCGAAGATGGGACGGGCGCTCCCGAACAAACGTAGGACGCCCGTGTCATTCGCAAGCCGGTCACGCGCCGGGGGCGGCCGGCTCGACACCGCCGGCGGGCTCCGGGTGGATGCTCACGCGGATGCCCTCGCGGAACTCCTCCCGTACCCGCAGTTCAAGCTCCTCGGTGATGTCGTGGACGCGCGTGACGGAGAGATCGGGCTGCAGCGTGCAGTGCACGGTCGCGAGCAGCGAGCGCCCGATCTGGTGAACTTCCACGGAATGGCAGTCCACAACCCCCGCCAGTCCGCGCGCGATCTCGACCATGCGGCGTTCCACCTTCGCCCGCGCCTGTGTCGCCTCGCGCGCCCGTTCAACGCGCCGGGGCAGCGGCTCGATGTGCACGTTGACCTCGTCGATTTCCGGTACGGCGCCGCGGACGGTGCGTTCGAGATCGGTGGCCTGGTCGTGCGCCTCCGTGAATCGGATGTTGGGATCCACCTCGAGGTCGAGATCGACCTTCATGCGGCCGCGCGTTTCGAAGACGGTGACGTCGTGGATCTGGAAGTTTTCCCGATGCGCCACGGAGCGGACCCGCTGCACGACATCCCTGGCCGCCGGCACGTGCGGCACCGCGTCCGCGATGACATCGGCCGCCGGATAGACTTCACGGATCGCGTCCTCAACCCGTCCCACCACCGACTGGGCGTGCTCGAGCGGGATGTTGCTCTCGAGCACGAGCCGCAGATCGGCGAAGAGCCGGTTGCCGCTCTGGCGGGCGCGGACGCGCTCCACGTCCAGCACGCCCGGGACCCGCGACGCCGCCTGGGCGAGGCGTTCGGGCACACCCTCCGGCGCCGCGTCCATCAGCGCGCCGACGGTCCGGTTCCCCAGGCGGGTCCCAACGTACAGCGTGACCCCGGCCACGACGAGGGCCGCGATCGGATCCGCGCCGGCGAGCCACGGGAGCCGGGTCGTCGCGCCGAGAGAGACGAGGACGAGGCCGAGCACCACGGCACTGGTGCTCCAGACGTCCGTCGAGAAGTGCAGCGCGTCCGCCTCGAGCGCCTGGCTGCGGTACTGGGCCGCCACGCGGCCGAGCGCGCGCGACCGGAACGTGTCGATCACGATGGACAGGGCGAGCACGGCGAACGCCCAGAGCGACGGCGCCACGTGCGAGCCGCTCAGGAACAGCCGGCGCAGCGCCTCGACCACGATCCACACGCTCGTCACGGCGAGGAGGGCCGTCTGCACGAAGGCGGAGAGATGCTCCACCTTCCCGTGGCCGAAGGGGTGCTCCGGGTCGGCGGGCTGGTCGGCGACGCGGACCGAGGTGTAGGTAATGACGGCCGCGACGAGATCGAGCGCCGAGTGCGCGGCCTCTGAGAGGATCCCGAGACTCCCGGTGAGGACGCCGACCGCGGCCTTGAGCGCGGTCAGGAGCGCGGCGGCGGCCACCGATGAGAGGGCCACCGCGTATTTCTGCCGGGCGGGGAGTCCGGTGAGCGGCGGCGTACCGGCGCTATCCCCCCGGCGTCAGCAGGTCAGCGCAGGGTCTGGACCCGCTGCGGCGGCCAATAGATGAGAATTGCCTCGCCGACCAGATTGCGGTCGGGCACGAAGCCGAACGCGCGGCTGTCCTCGCTGTTGCCCCGGTTATCCCCGAGCACGAACACCTCGTGCGCCGGGACCACGACCGGGCCGTATGTGCCGGCGGTGGCGACGCGGAGGTACGATTCGGCGAGCGGCCAGCCGTCGACGTAGACGTGCCCCGATCGGATTTCCACCCGCTCGCCCGCGGTTGCCACGACGCGCTTGATGTAGTTGCGCGACGGATCGGTCGGCGGCTTGAGGACCACGATCTCGCCGGCGTGGGGCAGCCGGAAGCGATAGATGAACTTGTTGACCAGCACGCGGTCGCGCGGCAGCAGGTTCGGCTCCATGGAATATTGTTCGACCTGAAACGCCTGCGCGACCGAGATCATGACGAATTGCGCCAGCACAAATGCGACGACGAGTGTCTTGATGAAGTCGAAGATGCTGCGACGGGCGTCGCGGATCGTCATGCCGTGCCTCCGGTCTCGAACAAGAATCGTCTGGCGGAGGGGGTGGGATTTGAACCCACGAGGCGGTTGCCCGCCTACACGCTCTCCAGGCGTGCCGATTCGGCCATGCTCTCGCACCCCTCCGTGAGGCGCGTTCCCCATTATAACAATCGCGTGTAACACACGCGCGGCGTGTTGAAACCCGCGGCGTTCAGGCCGGCCGAGGTTCTGCGGAGGTTTCCGGTAACAGTACGGCCCCCGTAGTCCCCGGCGGGTGCCGGGACGGCAGGGGCCGCTGCCGGACGGCGGGAGCGCGTTAGCCCGCGCGCGACGCCGCCTTGAGAATCGCCCGCTTCGTGTAGACGCACGCGAGGTGGGCGCGAAACTCGCTGGACGCGTACAGATCCGACTGGACGTCCGCACCGTCGGCCGCGTGCGACGCGGCGTCCGCGACGGTCTTTTCGTCGAGGGCCTTGCCCACGAGGGCTTTCTCGACCGCGGAGGCACGGTACGCCTTGCCCGCGACGCCGTTGATGCCGATGGCCGCTTTCTGGCACTTGCCGCCGGCGACCTGAAGCACGACCGCCACGCCGACCACGGCGTAGCCGCTGGCCGGGTGCGCATGCTTGAGGTACGCGGTGCCGGTGCCCTTCCCCGTCCCGGTGGCGGGGACCCGGATCTCGGTGATGATCTCGGCCGGCGTGAGCGCGGTGGTCAGCATTTCGACGAAGAAGTCCCGCGCGGGAATCGTGCGGGTGCCCTTCGCCCCGGTCGCGACAATCTCAGCGTCGAGAGCCAGGATCGCACCGGGATAGTCGGCCGCGGGGTCCGCGTGCGCGAGGCTGCCGCCGATGGTGCCGCGGTTGCGGACCTGCATGTCGCCGATGACCGACGCGGTCTCCGGGAGCAGCGGACACTGCGCCTGCAGCACGTCGCTCTGCTCGACGGCGTCGTGGGTCGTGAGGGCGCCGATCGCGATGGCGGAGCCGCGCGCCTCGATTTTGTCCAGGCCGGCGATGCGCCCGATGTCCACGACCACCTTGGGCTGGGCGAGACGAAACTTCATGATCGGCAGCAGGCTGTGGCCGCCTGCCAGCAGTTTCGCGTCCTCGCCGTGCCGTTCCAGAAGGCCGATCGCCTCCTTCACAGACGACGGCGCGTGGTATTCGAATGGCGCGGGGATCATTGTGCGGTCACCTCCGGTCCTTCTGTTGAGCCCCCTGGCGCCGGGCTTCGGCCGGCGGGGCCGCGGACTTCTGAATGGCGGTCCAGATTCGCTCCGGCGTGAGCGGCATGTCGATGTGCGTCACGCCGAAGGGACGGAGCGCGTCGAGCACCGCGTTGACGACGGCCGGCGTGCTCGCAATCGTCCCGGTCTCGCCGACCCCCTTCACGCCGATCGGATTGTGCGGCGACGGTGTCTCGGTCCGCGCCGTGACGAACCGCGGGAACATGCGCGCCCGCGGCACCGCGTAGTCGGCCATCGAGCCGGTGAGCAATTGCCCGTTCGCATCGTAGGCGGCGGCTTCATGCAGCGCCTGCGCGATACCCTGCACGAGCCCGCCGTGGACCTGCCCGTCCACGATCAGCGGATTGATCACCCGGCCGCAGTCGTCCACCGCGACGTAGCGCCGCAGCTCCACCTGGCCGGTGTCGGCGTCGACCTTCACCACGGCGGCGTGGGTGCCGAACGGAAACGTGAAGTTCGACGGATCGTAGTATGCCGACGCCTCGAGTGACGGCTCCACGCCGGCCGGGAGGTTCCAGGCGAGGTACGCCTGCAGCGTGACTTCCTGAATCGTCTTGGAGCGCGCCGGGCTGCCGCGTACGGAGAAGCGCCCCTGCTCAAACGCGAGGTCGCCTTCCGCCGCCTCCAGCATGTGCGCGGCGATCTTCGCCGCCTTGTCCCGCACCCGCCGCGAGGCCAGCGCGATCGCCGCGCCGCCCACGACGGTTGTCCGGCTGCCGTACGTTCCCCACCCCATCGAGATGGCGCCGGTGTCGCCGTGCACGACCTCGATGTCGTCGATCGGAAGCCCGAGTTCGTCCGAGACCAGTTGCGCGAACGTCGTTTCTTCGCCCTGGCCGTGCGGGGAGGCGCCGGTAAAAGCTGTCGCCTTACCGGTCGGATGCAGCCGCACCGTGGCGCTCTCCCACAGCCCGCCCTGGAAGCCTACGGCGCCGGCCACCGCGGACGGCCCCAGCCCGCAGATCTCCACGTAGGTGCTGAGCCCGATTCCGAGATAGCGGTTGTCCTTCGGGCCCTGCCGCTGCACCTCGCGCAGGCGCGAGTATTCGATCAGGTCGAGGGCCTTGTCGAGCGCCGGCGCGTAGTTACCGCTGTCGTAACTCAGGCCCTCGGCCGTCGTGTACGGAAACTGCTCCGCGCGGATGAAGTTCTTGCGGCGCACCTCGGCCGGATCCATGCCGAGCCGCCCGGCGATACGATCGACCATGCGCTCGATAAGGAACGTCGCCTCCGGGCGGCCGGCGCCGCGATAGGCGTCGACCGGGGTGGTGCTGGTGAAGACGCCGACGACCTCGTACGCGATGTTGGGAATCGTATAGCAGCCCGTGAGCATGAGCCCGTGCAGGATCGTGGGGACTCCGGGGGCCGCCGTGGAGAGGTACGCGCCGAGGTTGGCCCACGTCTTGCCGCGCAGGCCGGTAATCGTGCCGTCGCCGCGCGCCGCGATCTCGAGATCCGTGATGTGGTCGCGCCCGTGGATGGTGGCCTGGTAGTTCTCGCGGCGCTCCTCGGTCCACTTCACCGGCCGGCCGGTGGCGCGGGCGCAGAACGCCACGACCGCTTCATCCGCGTAGAACGGGATCTTGCTCCCGAAGCCGCCGCCTACTTCCGGCGCCACGATTCTGATCTTGTGCTCGGGAATCCCCGTCACCACCGACATGAGGAAGCGCGCGATGTGGGGGTTCTGGGTCGTGTACCAAACGGTGAGGTCGCCGGACCCGCTCGTGTAGCGGGCGACCACGCTGCGTGGTTCGATCGCGTTCGGGATGAGCCGCTGGTTGAGGAACCGCTGCCGCACGACGACGCCGCCGCGCTCCGCCTCGGCAAACGCGGCGTTCGCGTCGCCGCCGGCGAGCTTCCACGTGAACGCGACGTTGTTCGGGGCCTCGGCGTGGAGCTGCGGGGCGCCGGATTGCACCGCCTGTTCCTGGTTCACGACCGCGGGGAGCGGCGCGTACTCCACGCGCACGAGCGCCGCGGCGTCCCGGGCCGAGTACGGGTCTTCCGCCACCACCACCGCGACCCCGTCGCCGGCATACCGCACGCGGTCCACGGCCAGCGCGGGATGGGGCGGCGTTTTGAGATCGGAGTTCGGGATCAGCCACGCGGTCGGAATCGGGTTCAGCTTTCCCGCGATGTCGCGGCCGGTGAAGACGGCGACCACGCCGGGATGACGGCGCGCCGCTTCGACGTCGATCTCAACGATGCGCGCGTGCGCGTGCGGACTGCGCACGATGCACGCGTGTACCATTCCGGGCAGCCGCAGGTCGTCGGTGTAGGTGGCCTGTCCCGTGATGAGGCGCGGATCTTCACGGCGGCGGATGCTGGCGCCGAAGATCTTGCTGACCGCCATCGCCGTCGCCTCCCTACTTCCGGGCCGGAACGCCGCGCAGTTTGCCGGCAGCGTTCTGAATCGCGTTCACGATGTGCTGATAGCCGGTGCAGCGGCACAGGTTGCCCTCGAGCCCTTCGCGGATTTGGGTCTCCGTGGGATCGGGATGGCGGCGCAGCAGTTCCAGCGCGGTCATCATCATGCCGGGCGTGCAGAAGCCGCATTGCAGGCCGTGTTCTTCCCAGAAGCCCTGCTGGATCGGGTGCAGGTCGCCGTTGTTGGCGAGCCCCTCCACCGTCTGGAGTTGCGCGCCGTCGGCCTGCACGGCAAGCAGCGTACAGGCTTTGACCGCGCGGCCGTTCATCATGATGGTGCACGCGCCGCAGTTGCTGGTGTCGCAGCCGACGTGCGTGCCGGTCAACCCCAGCGTATCGCGGATGTAGTGCACGAGCAGCAGTCGGGGCTCGACGTCGTGCGACGACTTCTTCCCGTTCACCGTGACGCTGATTGTGCGCTTCACGGCTGCGCCTCCTTCGTTGATGTCGCCGGGGCTGCGAGCGAGACACAGGCCCGCAGGCGATTGCCGGTGGGGCGGGAAAATACGCTACCGTGACGGCCGCGGAGTGAGGTCGCTCTTCCGGCAGGAGTCCCTTCTGCGCGGGCCCATTTCCGTCCTCCGGCCGCGAAGGACGCACCCATGGAGCTTACCACCCAGCTGATCGCCAGCGGTCTGCTCGCGGGCGCCCCGTACGCGTTGGCCGCGTGGGGCGCCGCCGTGGCGCTCGGGGCGGGTGTTCTCAATCTCGCCCTGGGCGCGTTTTTCACGCTCGGCGCGTACCTGGCGCTGGAAGCGGCCGCCCGGGGCATCCCGGCCTTTTATGCGGCGGGGCCGGCGGCGGCCGCCGCGCTGGCGCTCGGCGCAGGCATCGAGCGGCTGTTCGTGCGGCCGCTGCGTCCATGGCCGCTGGCGTCCGCCGTGGTGCTGCTTGCCGTAGGGGTCGCCGGCGAGGCGATCTTTTTCTTTGTGTGGGGCGGCGCGGAGCGATCCGTTCCGCTCAGGCTGTCCGTCGTGCAGATCGAGCACGTCGTCGTCGCAGGGGCGGAACTGTTCGTCACGGCGGGCGTGACTCTGGGGGTCTTCGCGCTCATGGCACTCGCGCGGCACACCCGCGCCGGACTGGCGGTACGCGCGGCCGGGGACAGCGCCGAGATCGCCGCCGCCTCCGGTGTGCACGTTGAACGCCTCCGCACCTGGGCGTTCGCCGCCGGATGCGCGGCCGCGGCCGCGGCGGGGGCCTTCGCGTCGCCCAACACGCCGGTGTCACCCTCAATGGGACGCGCGGCGCTCCTGTTCAGCCTCGCTGCCGCGGCGATCGGTGGGCCGGGCCTTGCAGGACTCTTCGCGGCGTCGCTGGCGCTCGGCGTGATCACGAATTCCGCCGCGGGTTACCTTGCGCCGCAGTGGGGCGTACTCGTTCCCGCGCTGGTGTTCACGGCCGCGGCGGCATGGCGAGGTTCGTCGCTGTGGGGACGCGCCCGCGCATGAAAGGTGCGGGCGCCGCTCGGCTGCGGCCGGCGAAAACGCCGCGCGCACCGTCGCGCGCGGGGTCAGGCTGGTGGGTACTCGCCGGATGCGCGGCCCTCCCGTTCATCGCCGCGGGCCTCTTGCACGACCGGTTCGCTTCTTCCATCCTGGCGGTCGCCGGCTTGAAAGGACTGTTCGCCGTCAGTTGGCTGTTTCTCGCGGCGAGCGGTCAGCCGAGCCTCGGACACGCCCTGCCGTACGGCGCCGGCGCGTATGCGGTGGCCTTTCTCGCGCGCCGTCTCCCGCTCGAGTCGAGCGGCACTGCGGGTTTCACGCCGGCGGTACTGACCGCGGCCGCGGCGCTCGCGGGCGCATGCGCCGGGGGACTGCAGGGCCGGCTGACGCGCCGGCTGACTCCGGCCTTGATCGCCGCGGTCACACTCGCGACCGTGCAGGCGGCCCACAGCCTCGCCACAATGTGGACGGCGCCGGTGATGCGGGGCGTCAGCGAGGCGGACACCGCCATTCCGGTTCCGCCGTTCCCCGCGGGTGACCGCGGGGCCATGTGGATCGCCGCGGCGGCCATGGCGGCCGGCGTGCTGTGCGTCGGGGCCGTCCTGCGTTCGCGCGCCGGTGTCGCGCTGCGAACGGCGGCCGCGGATGAGCGCGACGCCGCCGCGCTCGGCTTCGACGCGCCGCGCCTGCGCTTTGTCGCGTTTGTCGCCTCGGGCGCGATCGCCGGCATCGCGGGGGCATTTGCGGCGCAATTCGCGGGCCGGGTGACCCCGGGCCTGTTCTCGTGGCACGCGTCCCTGTTCGTCGCGGCGGCGGCGATGCTGGGCGGCCCGTTCACCGTGGCGGGCCCCGCCGCGGCGGGGTACGTGATCGCCGCGGCCGCGCAGATCGCTGACGTGCCCGCCGGTGTGGAGCTGGCGTTTTTCGCGGCCGTGGTGGCCGCGGCCGCCGTGCGGGATCCCCAGCGCGTACTCGCTCTCTCGTTCGGGTGGAACCACCGGCCGCCAGCGTCCCGAGTTCCGGAGGCCGCGCGACCGGGCACGGTGCGTACGGCAGACGCGGGGGCGGCCGGCCGGTGACGCGCGGCGACCCGAACGGCGGCCGCCTCCTCCTGGGCGTGCAGGGCGTGAGCGCCGGCTCGGGCACTGCCCGGCCGCTTCGGGACGTTTCGCTTGACGTCGACCCAGGCGAAGCGCTGGGCGTACTGGGGCCGCGCGGCAGCGGAAAGACGGCCCTCCTCAACGTCATCTCCGGTTTCCTGCGCCCCGAGCGAGGGCGCATTACGTTTGCCGGTCGGGACGTGACCGGCTGGGCGCCCCGCCGCATCGCGCGGGCCGGTGTGGCCCGGAGTTTTCAGGCCGTGTCCGCGCTCAACGGCGCCGACATCGGCGACGTGGTGCTCGCCGCGGCGGTCGGCCGGGGACTCGGAGCGCGCGAGAGACGGGAAGCCGTGGAGGAGGCACTCACTATCACCGGCCTCGCGTCCCACCTACACCGTGACAGCGCGTCGCTCGGTCCCGTGGAGCAGCGGCTGGTCCGCCTCGCCCGCGTGGCCGCCGCGGCGCCGCGACTTGCGCTGCTGGACGAACCGCTGGCCGGGCTGCCGCCGGCGGGGGCCGGTCGCGTCGTCTCGGTGCTGCTCCGGCTCCGGAGTGCCGGGATCGCGATGATCGTGACGGGTCATCATCCGGCCTCGCTGCGCGTCGTGTGCTCGCAGGCCGTGCTGATGCGCGGCGGCCGCATCGTAGACCGCGGCCGGCCGGCCGACATGTCCCGTGCTTGAGGCCCACGACCTCAGAGTGCGCGGACCGGACGGGAGCGCCGCGCTGGCGGGGCTGACGATATTCGCTCACGCCGGCGAACTGCTCGGGGTGCTCGGCGGACATGGCGCCGGCAAGTCTGCTTTGCTGCGGACAATCGCGGGGCTCGCGCGGCCGGAGGGCGGCCGCATCCGGCTTGACGGCGCGGACATCACCGGGTTGGAGGCGCACGAACGATCGGCTCGGGGCGTCGCCTACGTCGGTGAACAGCAGCGCGTCCTCGGCCGGTTGTCGGTGCGCGACAACCTCCTCGCCGGCGCGTGGCGGCGCCGCGACCTGCGCGCGGTGGCGGCGGACCTCGCGGAATGGTATGGGCGGTTTCCGGCCTTGGCGGCGGCACCGCGCCGGCGCGGCGCGGTGTTGGTCTCGGCGGAGCAGATCGCCACGGCTCTGGGCCGTGCATGGCTCGCGCGCCCGCGGGTGCTGCTCGTTGACGAACCGTTCTTGGGACTCGACGATGGAGCGCGGGCCGGCGTCGCGGGCGCCCTTCGGGCGGCGCGCGACGCCGGCCTCGCCGTCATCTGCGCATTCCACGAATCCACCGATGCCTCGATTGCCGACCGCGTCAACCTGCTCTCCGCCGGTCGCCTTGTGTTCTCGGGCTCACCGTCTGCGCTCGCCGCCGCGGGCGCGGCCGCGGCGCTCGAATAACGCCGTCCGAACCGCCTGCCGCCGCGTGTTATCCTAATAAAGTGCGCGCGTGCGTCTTGCCGTGTCCGCCGGGATTTGATTTCGAGGCGACCGCGGCCGTCCTGCGCCGCGGGCCGGCCGATCCGCTGATCTGGTTCGACGGCCGGCGGTGGCGCCGGCGGCTTGCGGTGAACGGCGCGGCATTTTTGGTCGAGGTCTCTCCCACGACCGCGGCGCGGGGCACGGCACCAATGCCGCCGTCCGTTCACACCGGCGCGGGCCTCGCCGCCCGCGTCCTTGCCGGCCGGGTGCCCCAGCCGCTCCTGGAGCGCGTCGTCGCCCGAATCTTCGGCCTCGATGACCCGGCGCGCACGCTGTCCCGCCGTCTGCCCGGCCTGATCCGCCACGCGACGCTGCGCCTGCCCGGCGCGGCGCTGCCCGGTTATCCCACCCTCTTCGAAGCGCTGGTGCATACGACCCTCGGCCAGCAGATCAGCGCGGCCGCGGCCAACGTGCATCGCGCGGCATTCGCGACGCGATTCGGCCGCCCGTTCACCTACCGGGGAGGCACGTACTGGACATTCCCGGCGCCCGGCGACGTTGCCGGCGAACGCCTTGCGTCGCTCCGGCGCCCAGGGCTCAGCAACGCCAAGGCGCTCGCCGTACGCAGCATCGCGCGCGCGCTCGAACGAGGCACGGTCTCGGAGACCGCGCTCGAAGCCATGCCGCCGGAAGCCGCAATCGAAGCGCTGAGCGGGCTGCCGGGCATCGGGCGGTGGACGGCGGAGTGGGTCCTCTTGCGCGCGCTCCGCCGCTTCGACGTCGTCCCGGCCGGCGACTTGGCGGTGCGCAAAGCGATCACCTGGATTGCCGGTCGCGCCGGCCTGCTCTCCGAACGCGAGGTTCGTGCGTTCGCGGCGCCTTGGACGCCCTACGCCGGCCTGGTCGCGTTCCGGCTAATGCTGGCGCACCGGCAGGCCGTCGCGTAATTCCGTGGGGACGGCACCGCTGCCGGCCGTCTCGACACCTCCCGGCGAACTCGTCCGCCGCGCGGCCGCGCTGCGGCGGCATCTTGCGGCAGCGGACCTCGACGCGGCCGTCATCACGCACAACGCCGACCTGTTCTACTTCGGCGGCAGCATCCAAAACGGCGTGCTCATCGTACCGGCGGACGGCGAGCCCGTCTACGCGGTGCGCCGCGTGCTCGAGCGCGCGCGGAGCGAAAGCGCGCTCCAACGAATCGTGCCCTTCCCGAGCCTGCGGGACCTGCCGGCGCACCTGGCCGAAGCGTGCGGCCGCCCGCCGCGGCGCGTGGGCATGGAATTCGACGTGCTGCCCGTCGCGGTGCGGGATCGCTTCGCAGCATCGCTCGGTGCGGTCGAGATCCTCGACGTCTCGGCGCCCGTGCGGCGGATCCGGTCGGTCAAGTCGCCCTACGAGGTCGACAGGATGCGGGCGGCCGCGCGTCTTGCGGATGCCATTCTCGGCGCGGCGACCGAGGTGCTGCGCGAAGGGATAAGCGAACTGGAATTGTCCGCGGGCATCGAAGCGGAAGCACGCCGGCGCGGCCACGAAGGCGTGGTCCGGCTGCGGGGCTGGAACCAGGAAACGTACTACGGCATGATCGCCGCGGGGCCGGCGGCCGCGGTCCCGAGCTTTCCCGACCTCCCGCTCGGCGGCGAAGGCCCCGGACCGTCGGCGCCGTACGGCGCGGGCCGGCGGCGCATCGCGCGCGGCGATCCGGTGATCATCGATGCCCCCGCCGTGCTCGGTGGATACATCATCGACCAGACGCGCACGCTGGTGATCGGGCGCCTTTCCGACGCGCTCGCGCGCGCCCACGACGCGACCGTCGAGATTCTGAAAACGGTCGAGGCGGCGATCCGGCCCGGTGCGACGCCGGAATCGCTGTACCGGATCGCGCTCACACGCGCCAAGTCGCTCGGGTACGCGGACGCCTTCATGGGAGCGGGGTCCTACCGCGCCCGCTACGTCGGGCACGGGGTCGGCCTGGAGCTCGACGAGTGGCCGGTGCTGGCCGAGGGCTTCACGGATCCGCTCGAACCCGGCAGCATCTTCGCGCTGGAGCCGAAGCTGATCTTCCCCGGCGTCGGGGTCGCCGGCATCGAGGATCAGTACGCCGTGACGGCGGCGGGGTTCGAGCGGCTCACGCTCGCGGACCAGCGTCTGTTCAGCGTGTAGCGGTCTCGCGTAGAATAGAATCGGGCCGGCGCTCCGGCCTGGAGCACGCGAGGGCTTGGCCGGTTTATCGCCGCCTGAAGGAGGGCGAAGTTCAATGGCTGACGCACCCGATACCCGATCCGCCACGGCCGTGACCGAGGCGGAGATCGCCGTCCACTGGAAAGAAGAAGAGTACTACTATCCCTCCCCCAAGTTCGTCGGACAGGCCAACCTCACCGATCCCGCGGTGATGGAGCGCTTCAGCCTCGAACATTTCCCGGAGTGCTTCCGCGAATATGGCGATGTCCTTACCTGGGACCGGTACTGGCACACGACCTTCGACGGGAGCACCCCGCCGTTTTGGAAGTGGTTCGTTGGCGGCCGGCTGAACGCGTGCTACAACTGCGTCGACCGCCACCTCGCGCAATTCAAGAACAAGGCGGCGCTGATCTTCGTGCCCGAGCCGGAAGAGGACGCGCACGTCGCGATCACCTATCGCGAGCTGCACGTCCGCGTCAACGAGGTGGCGGCGCTGCTCCGCGACTTCTGCGGCCTCAAAGCCGGGGATCGCGTGACGATTCACCTCCCGATGACACCCGAACTGCCGATTACGATGCTGGCCTGCGCCCGGCTCGGCGTCGTCCACTCCGTTGTCTTCGGCGGGTTCAGCGGCGAAGCGTGCGGCATCCGGATCGCCGACTCCGGCAGCCGCGTGCTGATCACGATGGACGGCTACTACCGCAACGGGAAATTGCTGAACCACAAGGCCAACGCCGACATCGCCGTCGCCACCGCCGCCAAGGAGGGACAGACGGTCGACAAGGTGCTCGTCTGGCGGCGATTTCCGGACCGGCCGGCCAGCGACACGCCGATGGTGCGGGACCGCGACCACGTGATGAACGACGTGCTCAAGAATTACCGCGGGCGCACCGTGGAGCCGGTCGCGATGGACGCCGAAGCACCGCTCTTCATCATGTACACGAGCGGCACGACCGGGCGGCCGAAAGGCGCCCAACACCGCACCGGCGGCTATCTGGCGTACGTGGCCGGGACCTCCAAGTACATCCAGGACATCCATCCCACCGACGTCTACTGGTGCTTCGCGGACATCGGGTGGATCACGGGACACTCGTACATCGTCTACGGCCCGCTCGCGCTCGCCGCCACGAGCGTCATCTACGAGGGCGTGCCCACCTACCCGGACGCCGGGCGGCCGTGGCGCATCGCCGAACGGCTCGACGTCAACATCTTCCACACCTCGCCGACGACGGTCCGCATGCTGCGGAAAGTCGGCCCCGACGAACCGAAGAAGTACGGCTACCGCTTCAAGCATATGACGACGGTTGGCGAGCCGATCGAGCCGGAGGCGTGGCGGTGGTACTACGAGACCGTCGGGCGGCGTGACGCGGTGATCTGCGACACGTGGTGGCAGACGGAAAACGGCGGCTTCCTCTGCACCACCAAGCCCGCGATCGACGCGATGAAGCCCGGCAGCGCCGGCCCCGGCGCGCCCGGCATCCATCCGGTGATCTTCGACGAAACGGGCCGCGAGATTCCACGCGGCAGCAACCGCGCCGGCAACATCTGCATCCGCAACCCCTGGCCGGGGATCATGCAGACGATCTGGGGGGACCCGGACCGGTTCGTGCGGACCTACTACGCGAAGTACTGCAAGGATCCCAAGAGCACGGACTGGCGGGACTGGCCGTACTTCGCCGGCGACGGCGCCCTCCAGGCCGCGGATGGGTATTTCCGGATCCTCGGACGCGTGGACGACGTCATCAACGTCGCCGGCCACCGCCTCGGCACGAAAGAACTGGAGTCCGCGGCCCTCACGGTCCCCGAAGTCGCCGAGGCCGCGGTGGTCCCCGTGGTCGATGACCTCAAGGGGCGGGTGCCGGAAGTCTACATCGCGCTGAAACCCGGGGTCGCCGCGAGTCCGGCGGTGCAGGACAAGGTGGTCCACGCGATTGAGACCACGATCGGCAAGATCGCGCGGCCGAGACTGGTCCGGATCGTGCCCGACATGCCGAAGACGCGGTCCGGCAAGATCATGCGCCGGGTGTTGGCCGCGATCTCCAACTCCATGGACACCGGCGACGTCACGACGCTCGCCAATCCCGACGTCGTGGACCAGATCCGGCAGGCCGTGCAGGGCTCCGGCCCCGTGAAGCTCAAGGAGGGTCCCGAGGACATCAAGCGGTTTGGCGAAGCGACGTAATCAAGACGTTCCCTCCGGGGTTGTCGCCGGCGGCGCGCGATCGCGGACTAGCCGATCGATATCCGCGGCCGCAGTTTCGGCACAGCCTGGGAGCAAAGGCTACGTGCTGTGATTATTGGGGTGGTCGTTCAAGATGACATTCAGAAGCGCGCTGTGAACCCGCAACTCCCCATTGTAGTCGAGTAGCCCGAGCTTTCTGAATTTGTTCATAAAGAAACTTACCCGTTCGCGCGTCGTGCCGATCATTTTGGCAAGGGTCTCTTGGCTGATCCTCGGTGCGATCGGCAACTCCCGCGCCTCGCCGACGTGAGCCAGCAGCAAGAGAGCTCGCGCCAGCCGTTTCTCGGCCGAATTGAAGAGATGATCAACGAGGTCGGCCTCGAGGCGGATGGTGCGCGTCAACAGGTGGCTGAGAAAGAAATCCGAAAATTCGTGGTTGCCGTGGAGGAGGCGCAGAAGCGTCTCCTTCTCGATTCTCCAGAGCGCACAAGGCGTCATCGTGGTGGCGCTCGTCATTCGCAAGGGCTGACCGACGAGGCAGCCCTCCCCAAGGAAGTCACCGGCCTCGAGCAGCGCGACGACCGCATCTTTCCCCTGCCTAGACACAACGGTGATTTTGATCCGTCCACTGCGGATGTAAAATACGGCGGTCGCGGCGTCCCCCTGGGAAAACACCGGCCGTTGCTCCTCATATTCGAGCAGCGGGACCCCGGTCGCATGAGCGAAAACTGTCGTGACGTCAAGTTTTTCTCGGCGGGCGTTCCCTCTCCGTGCCCGCGGCGACCGCGGTCCAGCCTGGTGTCGCCTGCGCGCCCCTCCACCCATAACGATACACCCCCCGGCGCCGGAGGTCCGGGACGACAAGAGTTCTCGCGCATTAGCGTATACGGCCGCGGCGGGAGATGTTGTTGCAAATACAGCATTTTTCCGCGCCGGCTGGTGAGGCACCCCCTCGGATGAGGGGGCGAAATCGTTAGTCGCCCGCGAACCCGGCCTTTTGGAGGAACGCGTGCGCACGCGCGGGATGGATCAGCAGGATATTCCCTCGGCCCCCCAGGATGCCCCCGCGGCGGTACCGATTGATGAACAACGTGACGGTAGTCCGATGCAAACCGACCATGCGGGCAAGTTCTTCCTGCGTAAGCCGGTCCGGCACCAACGTTGAGTAGCCATTCGTTCGGCGGCCGCACCGCTCAGCCAGGTCCAGCAAGAACGTCAACAGGCGCGGGCCGGCTCCCATGTGCATCACGGCTTCCAACCGGACGAGAGCGCGCCGTTGGTCCTCGACGAGCGAACGCACGAAGTGGTGGCACGCGTCTGGAACCACCTGCATCAGGCGCTTGAAGTCCTCCTCCGTCAACGTCCGCACCGTCACCGTCGAAAGCGCGTGCGCGGTGGCGGTTCGCTGGTGATCGTGGCCGGCGAACAGTTCCCCAAAGACGTCCCCCGGCTCGAAAACGTCCAAAATATGCTCATCGCCCTCGGCCGAGATAACGCTGACCTTGGCAGACCCTTTTTCCATTAAATACAGCAGATTCACCGCGTCGCCCGTTTGGAACAGGACCTGACCCCGCTGGTAGTGACGTACCTTGAAGAGCGGTTCGAGTTTGCGGACCTGCCGGGGCGTCAGCATCTCGAACAGTCGCACACCACGGACGTTCCAGATCGCATTCCGATAGTACGGGATGTTCGGGCAAACGGGCCCTAGAGGCTGGGGCATTTGTTTATGCCGGATTGGCGCAGGGATCATCTCCTCCGCCGGGAGTGCCTGTCCGGTAATATGACGCGCCCCTCGTCGTGATTTCCTGTTGCCGCCCCGTGCGGAGGAAGGCGGAAGCTGTGTGGAGAGTTTCACGACGTTGGCCGTCCTGGGCGGTTCCCCCCGCGCCCGAGGAACTCACGGGCTGCTCCGATCGTGTCCACGACAGGCATGCGCCGATTCAGTCCGACGATCGTGAGTATTCTATGAACGAGCGGGACGGACCCCACCAGTACCAGACATTGGCCTTGTTCTTCCGCCTCCTGATGGCAGTCTTCCAGGACGTGAATGCCCGACATGTCCAGGTACTGGAGTTGGCTGCAATCCACGATGACGGCGCCTCCTCGACCAACAAGGCGCATGAGCTCGGCACGGACGAACGGGGCCGAGGAAAGATCCATCTCGCCGCGCACGTGCAGGATGGAGCCGGCCGCGGTCTCCTCGGACCACGTCTGAAGGATTTTGGGAGAACCTTGTGCCATGACACACGCCTGCTTCTGTGCCTGACGAGTAGAGGTCCCACGCGAGAACACTCACGAAAAGAATAGAGAGGCTGAGAGGCACTGTCTGTGCAAAATTGCACGCGACCCACCGCTCCGCTCGCACCGTCCGGCCGGCGCCGAGGTGCCGCCGCACCCATCCGCCCCGGCCGCGGATGTTATCGACGTGGTTTCAGCGTCTGCCGGCGTTGGGCGGCCAGCGGCACGTCCACGAGATGCTCGGAGATGAACCACACCTGCATTTCATTCCGCCGGAGCACATCGCTCACCAGCAGGTCGTTCGTTCCGTCGTCGCCGGCCTTGTCGGCCTCGCGCGCGGCCTGCCGCACCTCTTTGATGACGATCTCGTGCGCGTCCGCCAGTCGTGAAAGCTGTGCTGTGACCGCCTCGCGACCGCGCGGCGGGCGAGGGATTCTGGTCGTCTCGGCAACGTCCGGCCCCATGGCGATGCTGACACCGCCCAGGAGTTGGATGCGCTCGGCGATCTCGTCGACGAGGTCGGCCTGCTCCTGGAAATGCTTGTCGAACAGCAGGTGCAACGGATAGAATGTCGGGCCAGCGACCTGCCAGTGACACTTCTTATACAAATCTCGTAACGTCATCGTGTCGGCCAGGATCCGATTGAGGCGCTGCACCATGTCGGCGCACACCCTGGCGTCCAACGCGATGGGAAGCTGCAGTACCGTTCCGTAGAGCTGCGTCTCGTGCTCCGGGCCCGCGAAGACGGGCTGGGCGCCGTTCGCCTGGGACACGAGAGCCTCTGGGTGACGGCGTTGTGTTCTGTTCATCGACACACCTTCCTTTCGCTGTCTGTGCGCCGACCCGAGGTGAGAGCGTGGAACGGCGCGTAACGAGGTCCTTCCAACGCATGGTGCTTTCAGACGGTGTCAACAATTCACTTTCCCCATGTCCCGACGAGTCCAGCGGCCGCCGCGGCCGTCGCCACCGTCGTGGCCCACCCGAGGATGTTAAGGAGCGGGCTGTTCACGTGCTCGCCCATGACCTTCCGGTCCTGCGCAACGAGCATCAGCAACGCGAGCAACGGCGGCGTCAAAAAACCAAAGATCACCGCGGTGAAGAACAGCGCATCGATCGGATTGATCCCGAGGTAGTTGATCAGTATCCCGACGAGCGTCGACGCGGCGATGATGCCGTAAAATTCCTTGGCCCGACGAGGCTTCTGATCGAGGCCGGCCCTCCACCCGAACGCCTCGGCCATCGCGTACGCCGCCGAGCCGCTCAACACCGGGATGGCGAGGAACCCCAGCCCGATCAGGCCGAGGGCGAACAGGACGCGGGCCGCGTTACCGGCCAAGGGCCGCAGGGCCTCGGCGGCATCCGCGGCTGACTTGACGTCGGTCTTGCCGGCATGGAAGAGCGTCGCCGCGGTCGAGAGAATGACGAAATACCCGATCACCTGGGAGAACAACATGCCGATGTTGACGTCCCATGCCGCGTACCGGAGCTCTCTTTCGCTCGTCCCCCGTCGTTGCCACAGCCGTTTCTGACCGGCGGCGATCCGCTCTTCCACCTCCTGGTCGGCCTGCCAGAACCAGAGGTACGGCGAAATCGTCGTGCCGAGGATACCAACCAGCACCGCCATGAAATGACCGTCGAACCTGAGCGTGGGGACGAGCGTCGCCCGCAGCACCTCGGCCAGGTGCGGCCGGGCCAGAAACGCATTCGCGACATAGGCCAGCAGGGCAAGGGTCAGCCACTTGAAAATATTCGCGATCAGCCGGTACGAGCACCAGATCTGGACCACAAGAATGAGGACGCCGATGGGGACGATCAGCGCGGCGATCGGAACCGGGACAAGCAGATTGATTGCCGCGGCGACCGCCCCGATGTCGGCCCCCGCGTTGATCGTGTTGGCCCCGACAAGGGCGAACACGGCGACGTAGAGCAGCCGGCGAGGATAGTGCCGTTTTAGCACGGCGACGAGACCCATACCCGTCTGCATGCTGATCTTGGCCGAAATATACTGGGTCGCCGCCATCATCGGCAGCATGACGAGCATGGTCCACAACGTGCTGAAGCCCAACGAGGCGCCGGCGACAGCATAGGTGCCGATGCCGGAGGGATCGTCGTCGGCGGCTCCGCTGATCAGCCCGGGTCCGAGGATCATGAGGAGCCGTTTGAGGGGATGAGACTCCCGCCGCACGAGGTACTCGCGAGCGCCCGTGCCGGCCGGCGCGACTCCCTGTCGTTCTCGTTCGGCGCGCGCGTGCGGTTGTGCGGTCATTTTCGCGGGGCTATTTTCTTTGCCCCCAGCAGCGGACACCGGGCGCTCGGTAGGCTACCGGCCCACGCCGAGACACGCACAACAGAATCAGTCCCCGAGGCACTCCCAACAGCCACCTGTCCCTCTAAGTCGCCGGCGTCACAGTCGTTTTTCCCACCGGAACTGTCCGTCTCCGCGGAACGCCGGCCACGTGCGGCCGGGGCTTTCACTTTGGGACAGCCGGGCCCGCCTTGTTCACCGCCCCGTTCGGGGCCGAACCGCGCCTCCGAGGCCGGAGGCTCTCGACCGCTGCTTCGACCGTCGGGAACACTGGGATAACCTGCTTTAGGCCGACGATTTCGAGCATCCGCCGCATCATCGGCGGCACGGCGGCCATTAGGATCGACCGTCCACCGCGTGCGAGAGCGCAATGCACGTCCAGCAGCGCCTTTATCCCAGACGAGTCGATGTACCGTAGATCCCGTAGGTCAAGAACGAGATTCTCTGCGGTCTCGGCCGCCGTGTCCAATTGAACCCGGAATGATGACACGTTGGCGAGATCGACCTCTCCGCTGAATGAAACGACGACCACACCGTCAAGACATTGCTGCGCGCAATGGAGCATGTTGGACGCGGTGTAGCACGGGTTGTGATCCACCAACACCACCTCATTTCGCCACGACCCCAGCAGGAAATTCCACGTAGCCCGCCGTGCAAGAACTTTATCGCGGACGCGGCTTGAAGAACAGAGTAATGGAGTCGGAAATAGACTTCTATGAAATATTGCACACGGAGTCAGGTGACATCAGTGCCGCCGCTCAACACAATCGGGAGGGCGACGGCCACGGTCATGGACCGCGGCCGTCGTCGGACTCATTTCCGACGTGGAACTCCTCGCCGCGCGCCGCCGGTGTCTCGGCGCGCACGCGTCACTCCAGCCTGATCTCTTCCCCGATGCCTCTTGCCTCCGCGCGCGCAAACGCGAAACGCGCTGTCGCGACGTCCTCGACCGCCATCCCCACCGACTTGAACAGCGTGATGTCGCCGTCCCGTTCACGGCCGGCGTGGCGGCCGGCGAAGACCTCGCCGATCTCGGCCGCGATGTGGCCCTCCGTGATCGCCCCTTCCCGGATCGGTCCGATGACGTCGCCCGCTTCAGTCAGCGCGGCCGCGCGCGAATCCACAAACAGTTTCGCGCGCCGCACGACGCCGGTCGTGAGTTCCCGCCAGTCCGGACGCGCCGCGCCCACGGCGTTGAGGTGGGTGCCGGGCGACAGCCACGGCTCTTCGACCACCGGCGCCGTGCTGCCGGTAACCGTGCACACGATCTCGGCGCCCCGCACGGCCTGTTCCGCGGAAGCGGACACCGCGACGGTGAGCCCGAACCGCGCCCGTGTGTCCGATGCCAGGCGGTCCGCGCTCGCCTGCGTCCGGTTCCACACGCGCACCTCCGCGGGCGGCCGCACTTCGCGGAGCGCTTCGATGTGGCTGCGCGCCTGCACCCCCGCCCCCAGCACGGCGAGCACCCTCGCCCCGCGGCGGGCCAGCCGGTCCGTTGCGGCGGCCGAGACCGCCGCCGTGCGCATTTCGGTGATGAGGCGGCCGTCCAGCAGGGCGCGCAGCGCGCCCGTCGCGGGATCGAGAAGAAGAACTGTCGCAAGGTGCGTCGGAAGACTCCGCCCGGCGTTGCCCGGATAGAAAGCCACGGCCTTGAGCCCCAGGGCCTCGGTCGAGTCGGGCCCGGCCGGCGGAGCGGACGGTGCGAGGTACGCCGGCATCACGCCGAGGAAACCGCCGTGCCGCTCGACCGGCACCATCGACCGCACCGGCTGCACGGCGCCGCCGGTGCTGAAGCCGGCGAGCGTCTGCGCCATGAGCGGGATGAGATCCCGCATCACGAGCAGTTCCCGCAGATGCGATTCTCGGAGGAGCAAGGCCATGGTGGGTCCCCGTTTGACAGGTCGTGGCCGGGCCGGCGCCTTGTTCGGCGCCCGGAACCGGAGGTCCCTCCGCGGGCAGGGCGCCGCGGCGTCCCGTTAGACGGCCGCGCCCTCCTGCGCGGAGCGGGTGCCCACGATCGACCCCGGCGGTGAGACCGCAAGCCGCAGATAGTCGGTCACGCCGCCGATCGCCGGAATGATCCGCACGGGCAGCGGGAGCCGGTGATGGCCGGGATCGTGCACGATGACGGGACCGGTCATTTGATAGAGCCGCCCCCGCGTCTCGAGCCCGCAGCCGCCCGCGGCCATGACATTCTTCACCCATTCGCTGTCGCGCCCGTACGTCAGCGCAATCAAGACGCCGTCGGGCACCGTGAAGATGTTCACGGGCGTGCGGTACAGACGGCCGGTCTTACGGCCGCGATGGATGACGATCCCGAAGCCCGGCATCCGCCCGGCGAAGCAGCGTGTGATCCGGTTGGTGAGGGCGCGATTGAAGCGGGCCACGGATTTGCCGCGAAAGCGGACCAGCAGCAGCACGGTCAGCACGGCGGCCGGAAATACGGCGATGATCGGCAGACGGCGCGTCATGGGCATCCTCGGCGCGTGAGACTTCCCATAGAAAGTTTTACCTAACGCGGGCCCCGTTATACGCGCAGCGCGGCAAAGAACCTCCGGAGAATGTCCCCGCACTCGGCCTCGCATACGCCCGGCGTGACGGCGACGGTGTGATTGAAACGTACGCCGTGCAGGAGATCCACAACCCCGCCCGCGGCCCCCGCCTTCGGGTCGGCGGCGCCGTATACGAGGCGATCGACGCGTGACTGCAGCAGAGCCCCGGCGCACATCGGGCACGGCTCGAGCGTCACATACACGGTACAGCCCGCGAGACGCCAGCCGCCGAGGTGGCGGGCCGCCCGGCGCAGCGCGAGGAGTTCGGCATGGGCGGTGGGATCACGATCGGCTTCACGGCGGTTCTGCCCGCACGCGATGATGCGGCCGTCGTGCACCACCACGGCGCCAATCGGCACGTCGCCGAGCATCGCGGCCTCCGCGGCTTCGCCGAGCGCCGCCCGCATGAAGCGCGCGTCGTCGGGACCCGCGGCCCCTTCGTTCGGAGGGGAGTCCCGGCCGGTGGAGGGACGGCGGCGCGGGGCCGTCACAGCAGGCGCGTCGCGGCGAGGCGGACGGCCGCGGCCTACTCGCTCGGCGGCATCGGCGCGCCCTCGGCCGCAAGGTGCAGCGCCTGCAGGCCGCTCAGCAGCGCCGTCACCGCCTGCGCGATCTTGCGCGGCCGGTCGGCTTCGACAAGTTCATCCTCTTTGAGCACGACGCTCGACTGCACGCGCGCGCTGTAGACCGGCGGCGCGTCTTCCGTGGAAAAATGCTGCTGCAGACTGATGCTGGGCACGCCCGGTTCCGTGCCGGCCGGCATGATGGCCCGGCGCAGCGCCACGACGTCCGGCGGAACGAGCAGCCGGTCCATCGTCACCTCGGTGAGCAGCTCGCCAAAGACCTGCACTTCTTCGTGGACGGTGCGCGAGAACTCGACGCCTTCGTCGTATTCGGCGATGTGGCGGCCGAACGACAGCGCGTCGACGAGAAACCGGAGTTCGGCCCACGGCCAGGCGGACGTCTGCGGCGTGTCCGCCGGCGGTTCGTTTTCAAGATGCACCACGTACCGGTATTCCCGGCTCATGTGGTCCACGTCGACGAGAAACGCGTAGCCGGAAACGACGAGGTGGTTGTCCTCGAGCGCTTCGGTGAGGCGGCCGGCGAATTCGTGAAACGGATCGTGGTAATCGAGCCTGCCGGTCATGGGGCTGTTACGGGCGGCGAAGCGAAACGGCCCGCGCGGCGGCATCGCGCAGGCCCGCCACCTGCGCCTGCGCGGCCCGCAGCAGCAGCCGCCCGATGCCGTCCAGGAAGAGGCCCGCGCCCTGCGGGCGGTAGGTCTCCACGTCCGCCGGCTCGAGCGCCAGAATGCCGGACAGGGTTTCCGCCGTTTTTGCGGCGCGAAGGATCCGCCGGATGGCCTCCTGCACCTCCGGATGGCGCATCTGGCCCGGATGCCCGAGGCTCGTCGAGAGGTCGTTCGGCCCGATGAACAGCATGTCGAGTCCCGGGACACGGGCGATCGCGTCGACGGCTTCGAGGCCGCGGCGGGTCTCGATCTGGACGATCGAGAGGACGGCGTCGTTGCTCGCGACGACATGATCGGCCGCGGTGACGGCGCCCCAGCGAGCCGCGACCGTGTTGCCCGCCAGGCTGCGGCGCCCCGCTGGGGGATAGCGGCACGCGGCGACGACCTCCGCCGCCGCCTCGGGCGTTTCGATCTGGGGGACCATGACGCCGAGGCAGCCGCTGTCCAGCATGCGCAGAATGGTCTTGGGGTTCCCGTCCGGCACGCGGGCGAGCGGCACGATGCCGGCGGCCCGGCACGCGCGGCCCATGGCCTGTACCGTCTCCACGTCGACCGGTCCGTGTTCGAGATCGATCAGCACGCAGTCGTACCCCGCGACGCCGATGATCTCCACGACTTCGGGCGACGGCAGCGCACAGATCGTGCCGAAGACGGCATCGCCCGCGCGGATCTTCGTCTTGACAGGATTGGTCAGCATCCGGCCCTCAGTCCTCTCACGCTGTGTTCCCTTCCGCGCCGATGAATTCCCCCGTAGGGCGCGGTCCAGACCGGAGGCCGGCGGTGGTCGGGCGTGCGGAAAACTACGACTTGCCGATCAGCACGCCGGCGAGAAAGACGAGCCCGCCGCCCACGACGACCTGCAGGATCGAGAGCCAGAAGTTTAGCGCGAAGTAGCGGTAGCGGATCATCGCGATGCCGATCAGCTCCACGCCGACGACCATGTAGGCGACCGCCAGGGCCAGGCCGAGATGGGGGCTCAGGAACGGCAGCGCGTGGAGGATCCCGCCGATAAAGGTGGCGACCCCGGTGATGGACCCCCGCGCGAAGGGGCGGCCGCGGCCGGTGAGCTTGCCCGTGTCCGACAGCGCTTCGGCGAACCCCATGCTGATGCCCGCGCCGAGCGCGGCCGCGATGCCGACGAGCAGCGCGGTATGCGAATTGCGCGTCGCGAACGCGCTGGCGAACAGCGGCGCGAGCGTGGAGATGGAGCCGTCCATGAGGCCGAGCAGCGCGGGCTGCACAACCTGAAGGAGGTAGCTTCGGCTGTGCCGCTCCCCGGGTGCGGCGCGGTCCGGCTTGACCCGCGGTACGGCCGCTTCCACACGCGCGTCGGTCACGCTCTTCCTCCGATCCGGCGGCGCCCGCCGCGGCACCGCGGGCAGATGCCGTGCAGCTCGAAGCGTGCCGAGCGGACATCGAACCCGGCCCGTGTCGCCGTCCGCCGCTCCAGGGCCTCGAGCCGCGGGTCCGCGACGTCCGTCACCTCGCTGCACCGCTCGCAGACCAGGTTCACGTGGCGCCCCGCGCGGCCGTCGTAGCGGCGCACGCGCCCGCCGACCTCTTGAATCAGCCCCCAATCGGCGAAGAGACCGAGCGTGGTATAGACGGTCGCCGGGCTGATGCCCGGAAAGCGCGCCCGCACGGCGCCGTGCACCATCTCAACGCTGGGATGCGAGGTCTGGCCGACGACCGCGTCATAGATCGCAAGCCGCTGCGGGGTCAACCGTCCGCCCCGCGCCCGCAGCAGGCGCCGCAACACCGTCCATCCGTCGCCGCGCGCCGTCCCCCGCGGGGTTCTTTTTTGAAGGCGATCCTTATTAATATCCATTACCAGTAAGCTACGCGCGCCGCGCCCGGTTGTCAAGGCGCCGCGACAGGGACCGGGGGGCGCCGCCGTCAAAATAGTGTTGGGGAAGGCCGGGATCGCCGCCGCGTCCGCGGAGACGGCGGTCCGGACGGACCCGCCGGAGGTGACGCATGCGCTTGGTGACGTTCGCCGCGCGCGGCCAGACCCGCATCGGCGCGCTGGAAGGGGACTGGATCGTCGACCTCACCCGGGCGGCGCGCGCGCGTTACGCCGTGCGCGGCGCCGCGCGCCCGGGCGCGCATGCGCGGGCCGACCTGCCCCCGTCCATGACGCAGCTCCTCGCGGGCGGCGACGAGACCATGGCGCTCGCGCGCGACGTCGCCGCCGACACGCGGCGGACGCTCGCCGATCCGGCGGCGGCGCGCGCGCTCGAACGCGACGGCGTCGCGTGGCGGACGGGCGACGTCCGGCTGCTCCCCCCCGTGCCGGCGCCCGGCAAGATTCTCTGCGTCGGGCGGAACTACGCCGAGCACGCGCGCGAAGGCGGCGGCGCGCCGCCCGAGATTCCGATCTACTTCGGCCGGTTTCCGCACAGCCTGCTCGGCCCGGGAGAGCCGTTCGTCCTCCCGGCGGTCAGCAAGGAGGCCGATTACGAAGGCGAACTGGCCGCGGTGATCGGCCGGCGCGGCCGCGACATTCCGGAGGCGCGCGCGCTCGACTACGTGGCCGGCTATACTATCTTCAACGACATCTCCATCCGCGACTTTCAGCGGCGCACCACGCAGTGGATGATCGGCAAAAATTTCGACCGCAGCGGACCGCTCGGCCCCGCGCTCGTCACGCGCGACGAGGTGCCGGATCCGCAGGCGCTGGTGCTGACCGTGGACGTCTCCGGGGAACGCCTGCAGGAGGCGAACACGGGCACGATGATCTTCTCGGTCGCGCATCTCATCGCCGATGTGTCCCGCGCGCTCACGCTCGAGCCGGGCGACATCATTGCGACCGGCACGCCGAGCGGCGTCGGGTTCGCACGCAAGCCCCCGCGCTGGCTGCGCGGCGGCGATGTCGTTCGCGTCTCGATTACAAAACTCGGCGTCCTGGAGACCCCGGTCACGGCGGCGGCCGGATAATACCCGCCCCGCCCGGCCGCCGTGCCGCGGAGCCGGCGCGCCGTGACGCATGAGGGACTCCCAACCCGGCCCGTCCGACGGGCTCGTCCGTTCGCTAGCCGCGCTGCTGTTGCTCGCCGTTGTCTGGGGCGGCTCGATCCCGCTGACCAAACTCGGACTGCGCGACATCCCGCCGCTCACGCTTACCGCCCTGCGGTACCTCGTCGCGGCGCCGTGCTTTCTGTGGCTGCTGCGCGGACGGCGCCTGCCGCCGCCTCGGGCGTGCGCGGGCGCGGTTGGTTTGGGTCTTCTCGGGATCGGCGTGGGACAGGTCGCCCAGACCCTGGGCGTCCGGCTGACGCCGGCGTCCGTGGCGACCGTCGTGTCGGCGCTCATTCCGGTCCTCGTGGTCGCGCTGGCCGCATTCCGGCTCCGCCAGCCTATCACCGCGCCTCAGGCCGCGGGACTCGCCGCGGCGCTTGCCGGCGTGGCGCTCGTCGGCGGCGGCGATCCGCGCGTCTTGGCCGCCTCACTCAGGATCTTCGGGGCGCGGACCGCGCCCGCCCCGCAGGCCCCCCACGCCGGGCTCGAGGGCGTCGCACTCGTCTTGCTGTCGTGCGTCGCGGTCGCGCTCTATTACGTCTTCAGCGTGGAATTGGTAGAACGCTACTCCGTGGTGACCGTGGCCGCGGTGAGTTCGCTCGCCGGCGCGGCCGCGCTTGCCCCGATCGCGGCGTGGGAACTCGGCCACGCGTCGATGCGTGTCACGCCGGCGGCGGTCGCGGTGGTCCTGTACCTTGCGCTGCTCGTCACCGTCGCCGGCCTCTGGGTCTGGTTCGGCGCATTAACGCGCCTGCCCGCCCGCATTCCCGCGGCGCTGCAGTATCTCCAGCCGATCGTCGGCGTGCTCGCGTCCGCGGCCCTCTTCGGCGACCGTCTGGATACGTGGTTTTGGAGCGGGACGGCGCTCGTGCTGGCGGGGATCGGCCTGAGCGCCCGGCCGGGGACCCGCCCGTCACCGGGGAGGCGCGGCACGTCTCCGGCGGGGGTCGCCGGACGGGGCTGAAATCGGGCCGCGCCCGCCGAAAAGCCCTGCGCTGAAGCGGGTATAATCCTTGGCGAGTTCCGCCCGAGGTTCGGGCAGCCTGTGCGGCGGGGACGGACCGGCAGCTATGCGACTCCGCCCGGACATGGTCGCCGGTTCCGCTCCTCGCCGCACGTCTTTGTGTGGTGCACGTCTTTTGTGCGGCGCACGGCCCTCGGACCGCTGTCTTCCCGCGCCTCCATCGCTCCCGGAAAGGGCCGCGCGCCCCATCTGCCGAATCGCTCCCGCCAATTATCCGCATGATCCGGGACGGTCTGGCGTCCCACGCCGCGCCGGATCACCGATGGGGGGGCCGCGACCGTGATGCCGCAGCGCAGCGCCCGGTTCGCCGTCACCACGGCGGCTCTCGCCCTGGCCGTTCTCGCCGGCCTCGCGGGCGCCGCCTCCGCGGATATGACCGTCACAGGCGATCAGGCGGCGTGGCAAGAGGTGCAGGCCGCGTTTGCTAAACTCAACACGCTTCCGGGATACCGGATGAAATCGACCATGGCGGGCGGCGGGACGATAGTCATCGAAGTGACGTCGGGCGGAAACATGATGCACATGCTGATGCACACTCCGTCCGGCAATATGGAATCCTACACCGTGAACGGCCAGACCCGGATGAAGAACGACATGCCCGGCGCGCTGCCGGGATGGCATTGCATCGGTCCGCAGGCCCCCATGGCCGGGCAACCCGATCCGACAAAGGCCCAGGGCACGGTGGATATCGCCCGCGGGCAGGACGCCACGATTGATGGCCAGCCGGCCCATACCTACGTGTACACGGTCCAGTCGGGCGGCCAATCCTCGAAGCAGACGCTCTACGTCGGCGCGGCAAACGGGCTGCCGCGCCGGGTCGTGATCGCGGCGCCCGGCGGGGATCAGACCATGGATTACTACGACTACGGCGCGGCGATTCAGTTCACGGCGCCGGCGTGCATGTAATCTAGCGGGCCAGGACGACGAGCTTGTTGACGGTGGACTCCGCGCCCCAGACCTGACCCGGACGCCCGTTGAGCTGCCGTACGCCTCCCGAGGGACTCGGCAGCGGGAAACTCTCGAATCGTTCCGTTTGCGGATCGAACCGCACGAGCGCGTTGGCGTCCCAGTCGCTCAACCATACCTGGTCGTGTTCATCGACGTAGACGGCGTACGGCTTCGGCGCCGGCCCGGGCAGGCGGTATTCCTTCCACGCCGCGGTCGCGGGATCGTAGCGGGCCAGGTTGCCGCCGTCCCACTCGGTGATCCACAACCGCCCTTTCGAGTCGGCCCACATGCGCCGGGCGCCCTGCCGGGGGGTCGGCGGCTCTAGCACGGCGACCTTGGCGGTCTTAGGGTCGATGCGTCCCACATAACTCCCCGCAAGGGACGCGAAGTAAATGCCGCCGGCCGGCGTGACGGTCATGCCGTAGGGGCCCGGTCCGCCCGGCGCATCCCAAATCTCCACGCGCCCCGTGCTCAGCGTCACCCGGCCGTAAATGCCGGCCTGCCCCGTGAACCACAGGACGCCGTGTTTATCGAACGCGGCCGTGTTGAGATCGTTGTGTGGGCGTCCCGCGGGCAGCGGAAAGCGTTTGATGCTGCCGCCGTCGGCCGAGACGTGCACGATGGCGTCGAGCCCGCCGTCCGTGACCCAGACCGCGCCGTCGGGACCAATGATGACGCCGTGAGGCGCTGAGCCCTCGCCGAGCTTGACGTGCTGGATCTTCCCGGTCGCGGGATCGAGACGGCCCAGTTCGCCCGCGGTCTGCGCGGTGTACCATACCGTGCCGTCACGGGCCGGCGCAACGTCGTGCGGATGTGACCCCATCGGCACGGCATACTCCCGCAGCGGGGGCGGGGCGCTCTGAACTCCGCCGCCTGCGGCTCCGAGCAGCACCAGCAAGCCGGCCGCGGCAAACGCCGCGGCGAGCCACGGGATCCGGGTCGTGTTCATGATGGCACCACCACCGCGCGGCCGTCCGGCGCTTCATCGGCGGCCGAGTCGCGCAACTCTTGCAGCAGGCGCGCCGCCTGTGCGGCGCGCTCCGTCCAAAAGGCGGCCGCGGGACCCGCGACGCGCGCATGAGCGGCGTGGCGCGCGGCGGAGGCCCGCGCTTCCCCGGCGAGCCATCCCAGCACGGCCCCCGGCGCCTGCGACATCAGCGCGGCGAGCGCGAACCTGCGCTCGCCCATCCGCAGCCCGAGCGTGAGATCACGCGCCGCGCGCGCCAGGTCCGCACGCGTCAGAATCATGCCGGAGCGCACAGCCGCGAGCAGGCCGGTCACAAACGCGTGCGAGCCCTCGCGGCGGGGATCCGGAAGCGGCGGCGCCGCCCGCAGATGCGCGCAGAGCCCGCCGGACGGGCCCACGGCCTCGGCTTCCCGGCACAGCGCCGACCGCAGCAGCCCGGCCCAGGCCCGATACGCGGGCGGCGCGAGCGCGTCGATGCGATCGAGATACGGCGGCAACCACGAGAGGAGATGTTCGTGCAGCAGCGCCGCGCGGGCCTGATGCCACAAGAGCCGGCGCGCCGGGGCCGGGGCGTCCGCCTCGCGATCAAGGAGCGTGGCGTAGAGTCCCAGGAGCGCGGCGAGGTGATCGGGCTCCGCGGGTGGGGCGAGACGCAGCGCGCGCCAAAACCCGGCGACCCGGTCGCGGGCCTCGCCGCCCAGCAGGCCCTCCGCGCCGAGATATACCGACGCGTACGGATAGAGATGGAAGACGAAGACATCGGTGTACTCGGACGGGCCGGGAACGGCGGGAAGACCCAACGCCTGCGCCACCCGGGCGTGGCCGTCGTCCGGCGGTTCGCACAGCACACCCAGCGCCCGGAAGACTTCCGCCATTTCCGAACCGCCGCGACCGGTCATGGACGGCGTGCCCGCGGACCCGCGCCTACCGACGGCCGGCCGGTTCGGCGGGCCGCGGCGGGGCGCCGCCCGGCAGGCGGTACGCGTCCTTGGCCGGCCGCAGCGGCCGCATCAGCCAGTGGGGCCGCCGCGTACCGTCCGGCGAGTGCCGGTCCGCCGGCCGGGTCAAGGCGAGCCACTGCCGGTACACGGCGGCGGACTTGGCTGTGTCCACTGCGATGTCACCGTACCGGTCGTCCGGGCCGGCGCGGCGGACCCGCACGGCCTGATGCCAGCAGTGCTGTCCGGAAATCGGATCCGGGTGGACCGGAAACGTGAGATTTTGGTGGACGCCGACATCGGTCCACCAAATCCGCAGTGTATCGGTATCGGACGACGCGTACGGTCCGGTGCCCGCCCGGCGGCGCATCACCCAACGGCCGCGGCCGGTATCGGACGGGGTACGCTCGAGGGCCACGGCGGCCATCAACTGACGCTGCCCCGGCTCCCCGGCGCCGGCGCCCCGGTCGATCTTCCAGCGCCCCATGTGGTGGCTGCACGCGACGACACCGGGCCGGATGCCTTCCGTGACCCAGGCCTTGACGACGAAATAGCCGATCTCGGTCTCAACGCGGACGAGCGCGCCGGTCGCCACCCCGATCCGCGCGGCGTCGGACGGATGCATCCACAGCGGATTCGTATGGGCGATCTCATCGAGCCACTTGGCGTTGGCGCTCCGCGTGTGGATCTGCACCGGCAGCCGGAACGTCGAGATGAGCGGCATCTGGTCGTGAGCGAGCCGCTCGTGATGCACGTGGCTGCGCTGATACCCGGGCAGCGCGCACTCCGGCCATCCCCACGCCGCCATCGTCGACGAGTAGAATTCGAGCCGGCCCGACGGCGTGGGAAAGCCGCGGCGCACCACCCCGTCGACTTCCACGCCGGCCGCGCGGCGGCCGTCCGCGTCGGGATCGGGCATCCCCTGCGGGACGACGTTCGGGTTCGCCGGCGCCGGCGCGCGCGTGTACACGCGGCCGAACCGGTCGACGCGGGCGTCGTCGAGTTCCCCCTCCGGCACCGGCTGCTCGTGGAGCGGGCCGATGCCGCGGGCGATCTCGAACGCGCCGTACCGCCGCATGTACTCGAGCGGCGTGCATCCCTCGCGCGCGGCCCGCTCCGGCAGTCCCGGCACGGAATGCTCGAAGATGTAGGCGTAGTACTCGTCGATCCCGAGTTTCTGGCCGGGCTGCGCCTGCGACTCGAAGTACCGCCGGATGCCCAGCGAGCCGTCCGGATCGACGCGCCAGGACAGCTCGATCCAGAACTCGTTTTCCTCCCACACCTCGCCGGGGTTGACGTCGCGGGTGTCGCGCACGCGCGCGCCGAGCCGTTCGCGCGCCGCGCGCAGGACCGGCTGTCGGAACCCGACCCAGCGGCCGTCGTACTGCTCATACGAATGCAGATCGTGGCGCTCGGAGGCGTGCCCCATCGGGAGGATGTAGTCGGCGAAGTACGCGGTCTCGTTCCACGTCGGCGTGAGCGCCACGTGCAGGCCGACCAGCCGCTCGTCGGTCAGCGCCTCGATCCACGAGAAGCCGTCCGGGTTGGTCCACACCGGATTGTAGACGCGGGTGAAGTAGACGTCGAGCCGGCCCCGCCCGTCGCGGAGCAAATGCGGCAGCAGGAACGACATCTCGTTCACAGCGAGCGGGTACTCGCGCGGCCAGGTCAGTTCGTTCCACGCCTTGGGATGCGGCGGCAGGTAGATCGGCTTCGGCACGAACTTGTTCCACGCGTTCGGGTACGTGCCGCCCGGGGTCGCGATCGCGCCGAGCAGCGCGTTCAACAGAAATAGGGTCCGCGGCACCTGCCAGCCGCCGAGATTGCCCGCCGCCGCGCTGCGCCAGGTGTGCGTGGACAGGCGCGTCCCCGCGCCGGCCACGAGATCGGCGATCTCGCGCAGCGTGCCGGCCGCCACGCCCGATTCCGCCTCGGCAAATTCGAATGTGTACCGCGCGTACAGCCCCGCGAGGATCTCTTCGAACGTCTCGAAGGTCTGCGGGCGGTCCGCGTGCTCGGCGGCGAGATACTCGCGCCAGTTCCACCAGCGCCGCACGAACTCGCGGTCGTACCGGTGGTCGCGGATGAGGGCATGGGCGATCGCGAGCAGAATCGCCGGCTCCGACCCCGGGCGCGGGGCGATCCAGTGGTCCGCGTGCGTCGCCGTGTTGGACAGGCGCGTATCCATCACGATGAGGCGCGCGCCCGCGTGTTTGCCTTCGATGATGCGCTGCGCGTGCGGGTTGAAGTAGTGCCCGGACTCGAGATGGCTGCTGATGAGCAGGATGACGCCCGCGTTCGCGTGGTCGGGACTCGGGCGGTCGAGGCCCATCCAGTAGTGGTAGCCGGTCCGTCCGCCGCTCGAGCAGATGTTGGTGTGCGTGTTGTGCCCGTCGACGCCCCACGCGCCGAGCACGCGCTCGGTGAACCCGTCCTCGCCCGGCCGGCCGACGTGGTACATGATCTCGTTGTGCCGGCCGTCCTGGATCGCGCGGCGGATGCGGGAGGCGATGTCGTCGAGCGCCTCGTCCCAGGAGACCCGGGCCCAGGCGCCCGCTCCGCGGGCCGCCGTGCGCCTGAGCGGAAAGAGAATGCGGTCCGGGTCCGTGATCTGGTTGAGCGTCGCCGGGCCCTTCGCGCAGTTCCGGCCGCGCGACCCGGGGTGCTCGGGGTTGCCTTCGAACTTGCGCACCTGCATCGTCTCACGATCGACGTACGCGAGCAGACCGCAGGCGGACTCGCAGTTGAAGCACGTCGTGGGCACGAGCATGTACCGCTTCTCGACCCGCCGCGGCCACGCGTGCGTGTCCAGCTCGACCCAGTCGTCCCAGCGCTCCTTGGGCGGGTAGGCCGCGAGGTGGATCCGGCTCGGCCCCGGGTAGAAGGTCTCGCCGCGCGCGGCCGCCGCGTCGCGCGCGGCGCCGACGCGGCGGCCCAGCTCGTTCAGCGTCATGCGAGCGGCACTGCCTGCCCGGCCTGCACGTACGCGTGCTCGTACGCGAGCAGTCCCGCCAGCGCGAGCAGCGCGGCCACAGCGCCGCTGCCTGCCACATGCGGTCCGGCCCCAAGCCCGATCAGCGCCGCGGCGGCGGCCCCCGCCGCGGTCAGTGCGATCGCGGCCCGGAATGTCGAGCGGTACCGGCCGGCGGTCATCTCGTGCACGGCCAGCCGCGCGTGCGCGGTCTCCCGGCCGCCTCGCGTCTCCACCGCCACGAACCCGAGGTGGACCAGCGCGGCGCCGGCGAGTGTGAGGACGAGCGGCCGCACGAGTGCGGGATCGAGCCACCCGGCGCACGGCACGAGCACCGCGGCGCCCGCCAGCAGCGCCTGCAGCGCGAGATGCGGTCCAAGCCACGAACTCGCCCACAGGTCGCGCGCCCGCGCCTGCGCGAACAGCGAGGCGGTATAGACCGCCGTCAGGATGCCGGCGGCGACGCCCGGCACGGCGAGTGCCGTCTGCGCCCCGCGCGCGCCGGCGAGTCCCGCCGCCAAGTCGAGGGCCAGCACCGCGCCGTACCCGGCGATGAGAAAGGCGCCGCGCACGAGCCAGCTCTTCCACTGCGGGCGCGTAAAGATGAGGTAGAAGCGTTCGGGGTGCTTGAGGTCGGCGATCAGCAAGAGGCCGGTGATGCCGAGGAACACCGCGGCGAGGGCCGGAGCCCCCCACCGCCACAGCGGACTCGCCCCGCGGAGCACGCCGGCCGCCGCCAGCAGCACGGCCACGAGGTACGCCCCGGCGGCGATGCTCTTCGTCCACGTGTAGAGGCTCACGCGCCAGCCCCACGGCGCCTGGTGCGGCGTGTCGTAGCTAAGAAGCGCCGCCGCGGACGACGAGGCCCAGCCGTCCGGCGCGCCCGCGGGCGCGCTCCCCGCGCCGTTCCCTTGCTCGCTCCACATGTAGAGACCGCCGTCGGGACGCCGCGCCGCCAGCGGATCGAGCGTCGCCTCGCCCGCCCCTTTATAGTACAGCTTCGGCAGCGTCCGCTTCTCGGGCTTGCGCACGCGCACGGGATCGGCGCGGACGATCTGCGCGACCCGCGTGTCCGGGTCGTCGAGGTCGCCGACGAGGATGGCCTCCGTCGGACAGACGACGACGCACGCCGGCTCCAAGCCGACATCGAGACGGTGCGCGCAGAAGTTGCACTTCTCCGCGGCGTGATCCTCGGGATTGATAAAGATCGCATCGTAGGGACACGCGGCAATGCAGGCCTTGCACCCGATGCAAATCGACTTGTCGAAGTCGACGATGCCGTCCGCCCGCCGGTACATCGCGGTGGTGGGGCACGGCGCAACGCACGGCGCGTCGTCGCACTGGTTGCAGCGGGTCACCTGAAACGCGCGGCGCACGTCTGGAAAGACACCGGCGTCGACGTGCTTGACGTACGTGCGGGTGACGCCGAGGGGGACGTCGTTCTCCGACTTACAGGCGGTCGTGCAGGCGTGACACCCGATGCATCGAGTGTGATCGATGACCTTGGCCCATTTCACGCAGCTTCAGTTCGGCGGGAGAAAGGCCCGTCCTGGTTTTCGTCGCGGGTGTCCCCGAGGCGGTTGGATGCGTGCCGGGCCGGCGCGCATTCCGCGCCGGCCCGGTCGAACGCCATCGAAGAAACGTACAGGACGTCGGATCTTGCTACTCCCCTCCGGCGAGCGCTCCCGCCGGCATGGGCCCGCCCACCTCGTCCCAGATCTTAGTCTTGTTCGTCTCCGGCAGGAACAGGCCGCCGACGACAAAGGACACGAGGGCCGTGGCGATCGGCCACCACAGGCCCGCGTAGATATTGTGCGTCGCCACCGAAATCGACGCCGCGATCACCGGCGTGAGCCCGCCGAACCAGCCATTCCCCATGTGGTACGGCAGCGACATCGACGTGTAGCGGATGCGTGCCGGGAAGTACTCGACGAGGAACGCGGCGATCGGTCCGTACACCAGCGTGACGTACACCACCTGGACAAAGACGAGTCCGATCAGGCCCGGAATGTTGGTGCCGCCGTTCGCCTTCATCGCGTGGTAGATCGGCAGGTACGTCGCGGCCGCCAGCAGGAGTCCCGCCATGAGGACCTTCTTGCGGCCGATGCGATCCGAGAGCGCGCCGAAGACGAGGAACAACGGCGTCCCGAGCGCCAGCGCGATCGCGACCACGAGCGGCGCCGTCACGAAGGGGGTCGTCTTGGGGAACACCTGGGTCTGAAGGAACAGCAGCGCGTAGAACTGGCCCGTATACCAGACGGTCGCCTGGCCCGAGGTGGCGCCGAACAGCGCGAGGAGGATCATGCCCCAGTTGTGGCTGCTGCCGAGGCTCTCCTTGAGCGGGTGCTTGGACGATTTGCCCTGCTCCTTGAGCCGCGCGAACAGCGGCGCCTCCTGCAGGCGCAGCCGAATGTACATTGCCACGATCAGCAGCAGCGCCGAGACGAGGAACGGGACACGCCATCCCCACGCCTTGAACGCGACGTCGCCGAGCAGCAGCCTGGTACCCACGACAACCAGGAGCGACAGAAGCAGACCGACCGTCGCGGTCGTCTGAATCCACGCCGTGTAGTAGCCGCGCCTGCCGTCCGGCGCGTGCTCGGCGATGTACGTCGCCGCTCCGCCGTACTCACCGCCGAGGGCGAGACCCTGGATCAGGCGGAACAGCACGAGGAGCGTCGGCGCCAGAATGCCGATCGACGCGTACGTCGGCACGAGGCCGGTGAGCGTGGTCGCAAACCCCATCACGCTCAGCGTGACGATGAACGCGTACTTCCGCCCGACGAGGTCGCCGACGCGGCCGAAGACGATCGCCCCAAACGGCCGGACCACGAAGCCGGCGCCCCAGACCGCGAGCGTCGACAGGAACTGTGCCGTGGGATTCTCCTTCGGGAAGAACAAACTGCCGAAGAACACCGCGAGGCTGGCGTAGATGTAGAAGTCGTACCATTCAATGACGGTCCCCGCCGACGACGCGAGGATGATCTGCATGAGGCTCAACGGCTGGGTGCCGCCTCGCACTGCTACCGCCTGTGCCGACATTCGTCACCTCTTCCGGTTTCTGACGTCAGGGCCGATGCCGCGCACGCTAGCCGGCCGCTGGAACGAATGCCTGGTCCTCGTGTGGGTCGTACAATGGTACAAAGGCAGGCTAAGGTGCGGCAGGCATTCGCCGGGCCGCACAGTTTCCCTCCTGCACCGCGCCGGGCCTACGCGAGCCGGAAGACGCCGGGACCCACCTCGGGAAACCGGCGGCAGACCTCCCCGTCGTGCCCCGGGCAGATGCGGCGCTCGTCGCCGTTGGCGAGCGCGCGGATCCGGGCCATCGCCTCCATGCACTCCGCGATGCTGTTGAGGTGTATCGCCGGGGGCGCCCAATCGCGCAGGTTGCGGTACGTCGTCAACGCGTCGTTGGCGATGACGAACGGACCGTCGGCCGTGTCGACGACCACGATCTGCATGCCGGGCGAGTGTCCGCCGACCCACTCCAGACGGATGCCGTCGAGCGGTTGCGCGTTGCCCTCGATAGTGCGGAGCCGGCCGCTGCCGCGCAGCGCGTCGAGGTCCTCCGTGAAGCAGTCGCTGATGAACCGGCGGATCCAGGGATCGCGGCCGCCCGCGCCGGTCCAGAACTCGATTTCCCGGCGCTGCACCCAGAACGTGGCACGCGGAAGCCACCCCTCCAGGTTGAAGTGGTCCCAGTGCAGATGCGTGAGGAGGACGGTTTCGATCGAGTCGTCTGAGACACCCACGGCGTCGAGCAACTGGTCGCGGGTGCGCGGGACCGCCTCGGCCGACAGGCCCTTCAAGGCGGCAAGGCGGGGCGTAAAGCCCGTGTCTACGAGCACCGGCCGCCCGGGGCCGCGCAGCAGCCACAAGAAGTAGGCGGACGATGTGGTGCCCGTTCCCGCCGGATGCATGTACAGTCGGGTCGACCAGTCCACTTCTCGTGCGCCGGGGTTGAGTGCGAACACTTCGTATGCGGCGGCCATCTCGACCTCCATCAGGATGAGTAGCGTGCGCGGCATCCTGAGTTCCACGCGCCGCCGCCGCGCTCCCGTCGGCACCGGTATGGGACGAGGCGGTGACCCCGGGGCCGTAGAAATGCGTGCCCCATGACCCCGCGCACGCTGGTCGGGTTCGAGCGCCGTCCCATGGCCGAACTGCGCGCGTCGTTCCGCTGGCGCATTCCCGCCGCGTACAACATCGGCGTCGACGTGTGCGACAAGTGGGCGGACGACGCGGCACGCGTCGCGCTCATCGATGCGAACGCGGACCCGCCGCGATCCTACACGTTCGCCGAGTTGCGGGACCGCTCAAACCGTTGGGCCAACACGCTTGCCTCCCGCGGCATCGGCGCGGGCGACCGCGTCGCCATCGTGCTGTCGCAGCGTCCCGAAACCGCCCTCGCGCACCTCGCGGTCTACAAACTCGGCGCGGTCGCCGTGCCGCTCGCCACGCTGTTCGGCCAGGACGCGCTGGAATACCGGCTGCGCGATTCCGGGGCGTGCGCGGTGATCCTCGACGGCCAGGCCGCGCCGCGCCTCGCGCCCATTCGCGACCGCCTGCCGGACCTTCGCGTGATCATCGCGGTCGATGGGGACGCCCTCGCCCTCCCCGGCGCGCTGGACGCCGCCGCACTGGAGGCGCGCGCATCCGATCGGTTCGCACCGCATGCCACGCGCCCCGACGATCCCGCGGGCATCTTGTATACCTCCGGCACGACCGGTCCGGCCAAGGGGGCCGTTCTGCCGCACCGGGCGCTCATCGGGCATCTGCCGGCCTTCGTCTTGTTCCACGATCTCGCGCCGCAGCCCGGCGACCGCCTCTGGTCGCCCGCGGATTGGGCCTGGATCGGCGGTCTGTTCAACGTGCTGCTGGCCGGCTGGCACTACGGAATCCCGGTCGTCGCCTACCGGCAGACGAAATTCGACCCCGAGCGCGCGCTGTGGCTGCTGACCCGCCACGAGATCCGCAACGCATTCATCTTCCCGACCGCCCTCAAGCTGATGCGCGCCCACCTCCCGGCCGGCGGCCGCCCGGGGCGGGCGCGCCTCCGCTCGGTGTGCAGCGCCGGCGAGCCCGTCGGCGAGGAGCTCATCGCGTGGGGACGCGAGGCCCTCGGCGTCACGATCAACGAATTCTACGGCCAGACCGAGATGAATCTCGTGACGGGCAACTGCGCCGCCGTCCAGCCCGTCAGGCCGGGCAGCATCGGCACGCCTTACCCCGGCCACCACGTCGACGTGCTCGACGCCACCGGGGCCGTCGCCCGGGCCGGCGAGACCGGCGAGGTCGCGATACGGCGCCCGGATCCGGTGATGTTCCTCGGCTACTGGAACGATCCCGACGCCACGGCCAAGAAATTCCAAGGCGACTGGGCCCTCATGGGCGATCTCGCGTCGCGGGACGCAGACGGTTACCTCTGGTTCGTCGCACGCAAAGACGATCTAATCAAGAGCGGGGCCTACCGGATCGGACCCGGCGAGGTCGAAGAGTGCCTGCTCCGCCACCCCGTGGTCGCGATGGCGGCGGTCATCGGCGTGCCCGACCCGGAGCGCGGACAGACGGTCAAAGCGTGCGTCTGCCTCGCCCCGGGCCACGAGCCGTCGGCGGCGCTCGCCTCCGCCCTGCAGGAGTGGGTGAAGACGCGCCTCGGCTTCCATGCCTACCCGCGTCTTGTGGAATTCGTCGCCGAGCTGCCGCTGACGACCACAGGCAAAATCCAGCGGTACGTGCTGCGCGAACGGGAAGACGCGGCGCGTGCGCGGACGCGGATGTCGCCCGCGCCGTAGGCCCGCGCCCGCAAGGGAGCACCCCCACGCAGCGAGAACCGGTTCCATAGCCAACATCCCCATCGAGGTGAAGCCGTGGCCCTGACGATCGTAGGGCAGTCGTTGCCGCGTGTCGACGCGCAGGAGAAACTGACCGGCCGCGCGGTGTTTACGGCGGATCACGAACTGCGCGGACTGCTGCACGGGCGGCTCGTCTTGAGTCCGCACGCCCACGCGAAGATCCGGCGGGTTCCGGTCGAGGCCGCCAACGCGATACCCGGCGTTGTCGCGGTGCTGACCGCCGGCGATCTGCCGTTCGGGGAGGAGACGCCGAACGCCCGCGGCCGCTGCCTGCTCGCGCGCGGAGAGGCGAGGTTTCCGGGCGAACCGGTGGCCGCAGTGCTCGCCGAGTCGGAAGCCGCGGCCGCCGACGGGGCCGCGCGGCTCGCCGCCGCGATCGAATACGATCCCCTTCCGGCGCTGATCGATCCCGTGACGGCGGCCGACCGGACGGCGCCGCTCGTGCAGCCGGGGCTCGCGGGCCGCAGCGCGGAAGGCGGGCTGCACGCCGCCGTCTCGGTACAGGAAGAGCACGAAGACGCGCCGGGGAACGTCGCGAGCCAGGTGAAGTTTGTGCGCGGCGATATCGAGCGCGGGCTGCGCGATTCCGCGGTGGTCGCGCGGCGCACATTCCGTACCGCCGTGGTGCACCAGGCGTACATCGAACCGCACGCGTCGATCGCCGAGTACGACCGCGCGGCGCGCCGGCTCACCGTCTGGACGGCGACCCAGGGACTCTTCTACACGCGCGAGCAGGTCGCCGGCGTACTGGGACTGCCCGAGTCGTCGGTGCGGATTGTACCGATGCCGGTCGGCGGCGGTTTCGGCGGCAAGATCCTGCTCCTCGAACCGATTGCGGGCGCGCTTGCCATGCTCTCGGGGCGTCCGGTCCGACTCGTGCTGACGCGGGCGGAAGAATTTCAAACGGCGACACCGGCGCCGCAGTCGGTCCTCGAGGTCGCTCTCGGCGCCGGCCGGGACGGGGACTTCCGGGCGCTCCAGGCGCGGCTCCTGTTCGATGCCGGGGCGCTGCCGGGCGCTCCGGTGACGATCTGCGCGATGTTGATGGGCGGCGCGTACCGCATCCCGCACCTCGACCTCCGCGGCCGCGAGGTGCTCACCCACAAACCGCCGCAGGGCGCGTATCGCGCTCCCGGATCGGTCCAGGCGGCGTTCGCGCTCGAGTGTCTGGTGGACGAGGTGGCTGACACGCTCGGGCAGGATCCGGTCGAATTGCGCCTGCGCAACGTCTCGCGCGAAGGTGATCCGATGCCCAACGGCGAGACGTGGCCGCGCATCGGACTGCACGAATCGCTCGCGGCCGTGCGGGAAAGCCGCCTGTGGCGCGAACGCCCGGCCCGCGGGTCCGCGCGCGGCCGGCGGCCCGGCGCCGCCCTCGCCGGCACAGGTGTGGCGGTCGGCGGCTGGCTCGGCGGGCTCGAGGCGGCCAGTGCCTGCATTCGCCCGAACACCGACGGCACGCTGCACATCGTCGTCGGCTCGGTCGATATCAGCGGCACCGCCACGGCGCTCGCGCAGATCGCCGCGGAGACCCTCGGTGTGCCGATGCGGCAGGTCCGCCTGGTCTCGGAGGACAGCGACGGGGCCCCGCAGTCGGGGATGTCCGGGGGCAGCAAGATCACCTATACGGTCGGCTCGGCCGTCCAAAAAGCCGCGGCCGACGCCCGGCGGCAGATCCTTGCGCTCGCGGCGAAGCGGCTGGAGGCGGCCGAGGCGGACCTCGAGATCGTCGAGGGCACGGTCCGCGTCCGGGGGGTTCCGTCCCGCGCCGTCGCGGTGGCCGACGTCATCAAGATGACCTCCGGGTTCGGGGCGCAGCACGCGCCGGTGTTCGGCGTCGCCTCCGAGGCCATCACCACCCGCGCGCCCGCCTTCGGCGCGCACGTTGCCGCCGTGGACGTCGACGCCGATTCGGGCCGCGTCCGGGTCACCGGGTACGCCGCCGCGCAGGACGTGGGACGCGCGATCAATCCGGCGCTCGTGCGGGGGCAGATCCACGGCGGCGTCGCGCAGGGCATCGGGTGGGCGCTCTTCGAGCAGATGGTGTACGACGAAGGCGGGACGCTGACCACCGCCACCTTCGCCGACTACGCGCTGCCGCGATCGACGGAGGTGCCGCCCGTCGACGTGCAGTTGGTGGAGGTGCCGTCGCCGCGCGGGCCGTTCGGGGCGAAGGGCGTGGGGGAGCCGCCCGTGGTACCCGTCGCGGCCGCGATTGCCAACGCGATCGCGGATGCGAGCGGAGCCCGCTTGGACACGCTGCCCATCACACCGCAGCGCGTCGTCGCGGCGCTCGCGTCGCGCGACGGCCGGCGGCCGTAACGGTGGGGCGGCGGGCATAACGAAACGCAGGGCGGCGGACACGACCCGCCGCCGGTAGGCCGGTGCGGTCCGGCAGGAATCAGGGGGGAGACCGATGGGCCGCGGCAGTGTGCTCTTTGTGCTTGTATTGGCGCTCATCACACCGGCGGCCGCCGGGGGCGGGCGGTCCCCGGACGCCGCGGATCCGGCCGGCGCGGTGTTTCAAGTAGAGATCGTCGCGCGGGACACGAACAAGAGCGCCGGCTACGGCACGGCGTTCTTCACCGCGAGCGACGGCACCGCGCTCACCGCGAGCCACGTCGTGTACCGCGCGCAGCACGACCCCGAGCACTACGATCTGCTGGCGATCGTGGACAAGGAATTCTACTCCGTCGAAATCGTGTGCGCCAGCAAGTTGCACGATGATCCGACGAAGCCAAGCGCCGTGACCGGGGTTCAGCCCGGACGGGACGTGGCGCAGATCAAGGTGGTGCCGTCGCGGTTTTTATTTCGCGAGTGGCTGTTGACGCTCGAGACCGGAGAGAAGCTCCGGCTCGCCACCGCGCACGCCAATGCCGTCCCCGCGTTCCCGTACCTGGCCATCGCCCGGGGTCCGTCCGCGGGCGAGCACATCCGCGTCATCGGCTTCGGGCACATTTCTCCCATCCCGCGCGTCTTCGTCGCAACCGGCCAGATCGACCGGATGACGCAGGCGCGCGACGGCACGGACATCTTCTCGGCGGAGTTCCCCAGCCGTCCGCAGCCCGGCAACAGCGGCTCGCCGATTCTCAACGACCGGAATCAGGTGGTCGGGCTCTGGCCGTGGTACTCGTTGACCCAGTCGAATCTGGCCGTCGGCATCAGCAGCACGGCACTGCAGCGGCCCTGCCCCTAGCCTAAGTTGGGCCAGCGCCGGCGGCGCCCGATCATCCGCGGCGGGCGGCGGAGGTCAGCACGGCGGGGTTGAGCACCCGCGCGGGCGTCCCCCGGAGAAAGGCCGCGACGTCCTCCGCCGCGTCCCGGTAAAACACTTCGTAGTTTTCACGCGTCACGTAGCCGAGGTGCGGCGTCAGCACCACGTTGCCGAGGGACAGGAACGGATGCCGGCGCGGCAGCGGCTCCGTATCGTAGACGTCGAGCGCGGCTCCCGCGATCGCGCCGCGTCGCAGCGCGTCGATAAGCGCGCGCTCCTCGACAATCGGCCCGCGCGACGTGTTCACGAGGTAGGCGGTGCGCTTCATTCGCCGCAGGTCTGGCGCGCCGAGCACGCCCCGGGTCCGGGCGCTCAGTTTCAAGTGGATCGTCACGACGTCGGACTGGGCAAGCAGCGCTTCCTTGGACACGAGCGCCGCGCCGCACGAGGCGGCGCGGTCCGCGGTGAGGTTCTGGCTCCACGCCACGAGCCGCATGCCAAACGCCCGGCCGATCGCGGCCACCTGTGATCCCAACCGCCCCAATCCGATGACGCCGAGAGTCTTGCCGTGCAGGCCTGCGCCGAGCGAGGTCTGCCAGCGCCCGGCCCGCGTGGCCCGGTCCTCCTGCGGGATGCGCCGCGCCGCCGCCAGGATCAGCGCCCACGTCAACTCGACGGTCGGCGGCGCGAGACCCTCTGTCCCGGCAACGACGATGCCCAGGCGCGTGGCCGCATCCACATCGATGGAGGCGTTCGCCATTCCGGTCGTCACGAGCAGGCGCAGGCGCGGGAGGCCCATGAGCACCGATTCGGGAAACGGCGTTCTCTCGCGCATCGCGACGACGGCGCCGAACGGCGCGAGGCGCCGGAGGAGCGCGGCTTCATTGCCGAGGTGGTCGCGGAACGCCTTCACGGTGGCGCCCGGACCCAGCGCCGCCCAGCCCGCCATCTCAAGGGCCACACCCTGATAGTCGTCGAGCAGCGCGATGCGGAACACGTTCGGCCGCCCGGCGCCGCGCGCCGCACCGCCGGCCGGCCGCCGGACCGCCGGCCGCCGGGACCGCCGGCCGGCGCCGCTTGGAGAGGGGCTAGTTCGAGGCACTACGCAGGCCGCTCCAGGTGACGTCGCGGTCGAGCGGCCAGATCGGCCGGCGGACGTGCGCAAAGCGGAAGCGGTCGAGGTTGGGATTAGCCGCGCCGGGCGCGTCGACTTCGATGATCGCCTGGGCGATCGGCTCGAAGTCGGCACGGAAGTGCCCGCGGGATTTGATCACAAGCAGCGGTTCGCGCTCAGGCTCGACGCCAGCAACCCGAAAGTACCCGCGGTCGTTCGCGGCGTGCCGGACCGACGTCACGATGATCTTGAGGCCGCCGGCCTCAATTTGCGCGGTGGGTCCGCAGCGCACCTTCCGGCCGCGCACCACCGGTCCGGTCCCGGTAAACTCGCCGTCGCTGAGATGCGCGACCCGTCCGGCAACTTCCACCGGCGCGCCGAACGCGTCCGGCGCCACCTTCCCGCCGATGCGAAACGCCGCCACGGCGCCCGCGCCGGCCGCGTGCGCGCGGCGGGCGGTCTCCGGATCCCAGACGCAGGCGACCGCGCCCTGCGCCCCCCGGGCGACCAACTCGCGGAGGAGTTCGGTTGTGTCGCCCGTGCCGCCGCCGCCGGGGTTATCGGCGACATCCGCGAGCACGACGGGCCTCCCGGGACGGTCCGCCGCGAGCCGCTGCGCCCGGTCGGCCGCCTCGCGCACCGAGGGCAGCGGCTTGAGAAAGGCCTCACGCAGTTCCCAGGCGCGCCGGCCCATCGCCGCCGCGCAGGCTCGGCCGGCGGCGCCGTCGGTTGCCGTGACCAGCACGGCCGTGCCCGCCTGATCGAAGTCCGCGTACGGAAATCCGCCGAAGACAGACACGTCCACGATGTGCGGCCGCGTCTCCCACTCACGGGCCTGTTCCAACAGCTCGCGCATGGGCCCCTCGGCCGTCCGCATGTTGATCGTGGGCGGAAGCATCGGCGGTTTGGCGATATAGACCTTCGGGCGCTCGAGGTCACCCCGCAGCATGCGCGCAAGACAGCGGGCGGCCTCTACACCCCGCTCGTACGGATCCACGTGCGGGTTGGTCCGGTATCCGAACACGGCGTCGACCTGCTCGCAGAACGCGGCGGTCATGTTGCCGTGCAGGTCGAGTTCCACCACCACGGGCACTTCCGGCCCAACCGCGGCGCGGACGTGCCGGCAAATATCTCCCTCCGCGTCGGGCGCGCCCTCGGAACACATCGCCCCGTGTAGATGGAGCAGCACGCCGTCGACCGGGGCGGCGTCCCTGAGGCGCGCGATCAGACGGTCCCGAAGCGACGCGTGCGCGGAGGCCGCCACGTTGCCCGACGGCGTGGCGCCTGCCGCGAGCGTCCCGGCGATCGCCCAGCGCTCCTCGGCCGCGACGTCGAGGAAGCCTCCGAGCCCCGTCTTGGCGCCAGTGTGGTGACGGACGAGGGCATCGCCCTCGAGAATGCCCTCGCCCTGCCCAAAGGACCCGAGGGTCGTGGGCACGGGCGAAAATGAATTGGTTTCGTGCGAAATCCGTCCGATCGCGATCCTCGGCACGGCGGCGGCCCCTACGGGATGATGGGGAGGATCACCCGCGACGGCCGCCCGGCGTCGTGAAACACGGCTTGTGTGGCGGCCACGCGGGCCTGGTCGATGCCGAGCGGGCCGCCCGTGTTCGGGTTGACGTCGAAGCGCGGGAAGTTGGACGAGGCGACGTGGAGGCGGATGCGGTGCCCGCGGCGGAACAGCACGCTCGTCGGATAGAGGGTGATCGTGAACTCATACGGGCGGCCGGGCTCGAGCAGTTCCGGCCGCTCGCGGCCGGCCCGGTACCGCGCGCGCACAATCGAATCGCCGATGTTCAATTCGTACCCGTCGGGGTAATCGGGGTTGGGCGGATAGACGTCGAGCAGTTTCGCCGTGAAATCCGTGTCGACTGCCGACGACGCCGCCCACAGATGCACGACGACGGTGCCTGTGACTTCGACGTCGCGCGCGAGCGGCGGCGTGGAAAACACGAGCACGTCGCGCCGGGCGGAGAGCGGCAGCCCGTCCCGCGCGCCGTAGACGTGGGGGCCGCCCCGCTGATCGAACCCGCCGCCCGGCATGATGTCGTAGCCGACGGAGATGTTGCCGCCGACGGTGGGCACCGGATCCGCGGGATCGAAAATGTAGCGTGACGGCGCGGCGCCCGCGGGCGGCGCATGAGGGGCGAGCCCGCCGCCCGGCTGCAGGTAGAACGGCGTGTACTCCGTCCGGGCGGGAGGCCACTCCCGTTCGGCGCGCCACCGTCCGCCGACGTCCAGTTTGCCCGACCCCGGCACTTTTCGTCCCGAGCCGCCGCCCATGACGAAGATGTGCGCGGGCCGGTCCTCGCGCGCGCCGTTGCCCGCGGCCGCGGGCACGCCCCTGAGCACGGCGTCGAACCAGCGCAGCCGGAACTGATCGTAGCCGAGCGGCGCGTCGGGCCCGAATTCCGCGTCCCCCGAATACGACAGGTCGAGATTGGCCCCGCCGTGGATCCACGGCCCCATGATGAGCCGGATCGGACCTTTCTTGCGGCGGCTCAACTCCACGTAATTCGTCACCGTCGACCGCGCGTACGAATCGTACCAGCCGCCGCAGAAGTACACCGGGACGTCGGCGTGCCGGTCATACAGGTCCTCGATCGAATACCCCGGCCGCGCGGCCCAGTAGTCGTCGTAGTCGCCGTGCTGCCAGATGTCGAGCAGCCAGCGCTCGTACGACGGCACGTGCCGGAGAGGTGTGAGCCCGGGCTTGGGCGGCAGTTGCGCCAGCCACGACCGGATTTCGCCCCAGGCCTGCTGCATCGCCGCGCGGGTTGTCGAATCCGCCATCGCCTCGCGGGACGTTTGCGCCATCATGAACGAATAGAGCGCGAAGCGAACCTCGAGGGCGCCGCCCTGGCGCATCGACGCCGTGTGGTAGTTGTGGAAGCCCATGCTGACGAACTGGGCGGCGAGTCCGGGCGGGTTGAGCGCCGCGAGGCTCGTCTGCGTGCACGAGGAGTACGACAGACCGATCGTCGCGACGCGGCCGTCGCACCACGGCTGCGCCCGCACCCACGCCAGCGTCTCGACCCCGTCGGGGCCTTCGTTGCCGAATGGATAGAAGTCGCCGTCGGACGCGTAGCGGCCGCGCACATCTTGGAGCACGGCCGCGTAGCCCTGGCTGGCGAAGTACTTCGCGGAGAGGACGAGATTCGCGCCGAGCTTGTTGTAGGGCGTGCGCTCAAGGATCACCGGCCACGGGCCGGGCCGGGCCGCCGGCAGGTAGATGTCCGACACGAGCCGTGTGCCGTCGGCGAGGCGCATCGCCACGTGCCGCTCGCACGTCACCGGGTGCGTGGGCACCGCGGCGATGCGGCCGGTTCCCGCGACCGCCGCCGGCGGGCCCGCGCCGCCGGCCGGCGAGCCGTCCGCGCCGGCGATCATGCCCCCCAAGTCTCGCGCAGCACGCGGACCCAGTTGCCGTGCGCCAGTTTGGCGAGGTCGCCCTCCGTGTGCCCGCGCTCGCGCAGCGCCGCCATGAGGCGCGGCAGTCCCGCGGCGTCTTTGAGTTCGGCCGGCATCGTGGCCCCGTCGAAATCCGATCCGAGCGCGACGTGATCGATGCCCATACGTTCCGTCATGTACTCGATGTGCTCCGCCATCCGCGCGACCGGCGTGTTTGGCTCCCGGCCCCCGTCTTCGCGCAGGAAGCCGACGTGGAAATTGAGCCCGGCGATGCCGCCGCTGTCCTTGATCGCGTCCATCTGGCGGTCCGTGAGATTGCGGGCGCTCGCCGACAGCGCGTGCGCGTTCGAGTGCGTGCACACGAGGGGCGCGCGCGACAATTTCGCGACGTCCCAAAACCCCTGCTCGTTGATGTGCGACAGGTCGATCATGACGCGGCGGGCGTTGAGTTGCCGGACGAGGGCCCGGCCGAGGTCGGTGAGACCCGAGCCCGTGTCCGGCGAACTCGGGAACTTGAAGGGCACCCCGGTCGCGTACCGGTTGCGCCGGCTGTGGGTGAGCCCGACCGACCGCACCCCGGCGGCGTAGAAGGTCTCGAGGGCCCGGCCGTCCGGATCAAGCGGTTCCGCGCCTTCGAAATGCAGCAGCATCGCGAACGTGCCCCCGTCGAGACACGCCTGCAGTTCACCGGCGGTCCGCACGGCCGCGACCTGGCCGCCGGACGTTTGCACGACCTGCAGCAGCCGGCCGAGCAGTTCCACGGCGCGCGCCTGCGCGTACTCGAGCGGCATCGGCTCCGGCCATGTCCGCTCGTCGGCGTACCGGCTCATCGCGGACTCGAGGGTATGTGATTCGGAGCGCGCGGCCCCCGCGGCCGGCTGGGCCTCCGCCGCAGCCACGGCCGGATCCGGGATGTAGACGGCGAAGAAGCCGCCGCCCAGGCCGCCCTCTCGCGCGCGCGGCAGATCGATGTGCCCGGTCTCGGAGCGCTCGAAAAACGAGCGCCCGGTTTTCATCATGCTGAGCACGGTGTCGTTGTGGCCGTCGAAGATCGTTGGGCCGCCCTGCGTGCGAGCCGTCATCCGGTCTCTTCCTCCTCGGGAGCGGGTCTGCGCCCGCTCCGTTCGTGGGCCCGGCCGGCATCACCTGAACCGGTGGCCACGGCATTCTCAGGATACGAACACCAATCACTCCAACTGCCCGGGTAGAGACGCGCGCCGCGGATCCCCGCCTCCAGCATCGCGAGGACATTGGCGCACGCCGTCAGGCCCGACCCGCAGTAGACCACGGGATCCGCGTCGCCGAGCCGGTTGAACTGTTCCGCCAGCTCGGCGCGCGGCTTGAACCGGCCCGCCTGATCCAGTGTGGCGTTCCACGGCAGATTGACGGCACCGGGGATGTGGCCGGCCACGGGGTCGAGCGGTTCCACCTCGCCCCGATAACGCTCCGGCGCCCGGGAGTCGACGAGCGCCGCCCCGCCCGCCGCCGCGATCCTCCGCACCTCGTGGAGGTCCGCGGCCAGCTCAGGCCTCGCGTGCGGGACGAACCGCCGCGGCGCGCGCCGCGGCTCACGCTCCCGGCTCACGGGGAGGCCGGTTCCCAGCCACGCCGGCCAGCCGCCGTTCAATACGGCCACGCGGTCGTGGCCGAGATACCGCAGCAGCCACCAAAGCCGCGGCGCAAACCCGTTCTGCGGCACATCGTAGGCGACGACCGTGATCGTCTCATCGATGCCGAGCGCCCCGAGTGTCCGGCTGAACTGCTCGAGCGGGGGCAGCGGGTGGCGGCCGCCGTGCGGCCCCGCCGGGCCGGAGAGATCCCGTTCTGCATCGAGGTACAGGGCGCCGGGAATGTGCCCCTCCGCGTACGCCGCCCGCCCGGCATCGCGGTTCGCCAGTTCGAACCGGCAATCGACGGCGACCACCGACGCGTCGTCGAGGCGGCGCGCAAGCCACCCGATCTCGACGAGATGGCTGTGCGGCGTATCCTGAGATGGCCGGCTCACCACTCGCTCACCACAACGTGAACCCTTCGGCGCGGGCGGAGGCCGTCCTGGCGGCCGATACGGCCCGCGCGGATGCGGAGAGAGGAATTGCCGGGACTGCCCGGAGAAAGGCGTCGTGTACGCCGCTTCTTTATCTCCCGACCTAGCCGTGGCCCCTGATTTTCCAAGATGACCGACCCGAGTCTCGGGAGGCGATCGCGATGAGTGAAACCGAGTTGAGCCCCTCGATGAAGCTCTTCGTCGACGATGTCAGGAAGATTGTGCGGGAGGGCGGCGGTGAAGAGACGGTGACGGCGCGGGTCGCCGAACGGATGCAACCACTCCTGCGCGAGGGCGATGCGCTGGGGGCGCAGTATCGGGTGCCGCGCCCGGGCACCTACGCCTTGTACCCCGTGTGGGTCGAACCCGGCGGCAGCTTTTCCATCGCGGCCGCGGTCTGGGACGTCGGCGCGGGCACTCCGGTCCACGACCACGGCACGTGGGGCGTCATCGGGATCGTCGAAGGCGTGGAGCGCGAGGCACGCTACCTTCCCACGCTGGTCGACGGCACGGTCAAGTTCAAACAGGTGGAGGAACGCGACCTGGCCGAACGGCGGGTGATTGTCTGCTGCACCTCCGATCGGGATATCCATCGCGTGCGCTGCGGATCGGCTGTGCCGTGTGTCGGCATTCACGTCTACGGCGCCGACATCGGCGCGATCGAGCGGCACGCCTACGATCCTGACACGGGGGACGTCCGCACGTTCGTGTCGGGCTGGACGGTTCCCCAGCCGGACGTCGCGGCATCTCGGAAGGGGTGACGGACCTCCGGACACTCGCACGCGTCGCCGACGTGCCGCCGGGCGCGGTCCGGCGCGTCGAGCTGGACGGCCGGCACATCGCGTTGTTCAACATCGAGGGGTGCTTTTACGCGGTCGAGGACAACTGCACGCACCGCGGCGGTCCACTCTCTCAGGGACAGGTGAGCGGGACGGCCGTCATGTGCCCGTGGCACGGAGCGCAGTTCGATCTCGCAACGGGCAACGCGATGCGTCCGCCGGCTTCCCGCGGGGTGACCGTCTACCGAGTCATCGTCGACGGGGGCGACATCAAGATCGAATAGGACGGGCGCAGGCGCCGGCGAACGTCACGGGTATGGATGCGGCGCAATCCCGCGCCCCGTCTCCGCGGGACCACGCGCCCGCGGAGCCGGGCTGGCACGGGATCTTCCCGTACCTCGTCTCCCCGCTCGACGGAGGCGGGCATATCCGCACCGGCGTGCTCGGCGCTCTCGTCGAGCACCTCGTCGGGCAGGGCGTCCACGGGCTCAGTCCGCTCGGCAGCACAGGCGAATTCCCCTATCTCACCGTGCCGCAGCGTCTCGACGTGGTCCGTGCGGTCGTCGAGGCGGCCCGCCGCCGCGTCCCCGTGGTCCCGGGCGTGGCGGCGTACGGCACGCACGATGCCATCGAGCAAATCCGGCGCGTGCTCGACGCCGGTGCCGACGGCGTCGTCCTGATTCTGCAGACGTACTTTCCGCTCACGCGTGACGGGGTCATGTCGTTCTTCGAAACCGTGGCGGGCGCGGTGGCGTGCCCGATCTGCGTCTACACCAACCCGCGCCTTCTCGGGTTCGACCTGACACCGGACCAGATCGTCGCCCTCTCGGAGATTCCGAACATCCGCTACCTCAAGGACGCGTCCGGCGAGACCGGACGGCTGCTCACGATCTTGAACCGGACCGCGGGGCGGATCGCCGTCTTCAGCGCGTCGGCGCATGTTCCGGCGCTCGTCTTCCGGCTCGGCGGCGTCGGATGGATGGCCGGGCCCGCGTGCCTTCTTCCCGCGGAGTGCGTGCGGCTGTACGATCTGGCGCGGCAGGGACGGTGGGAAGACGCCGACCGTTTGCAGCGGCGGCTGTGGCCGATCAATGAGGTGTTCCAGCGGCACGGCCTCGCGGCGTGCGTCAAAGCCGGCCTGCGGCTGCGGGGCTTCGAGGCGGGCGACCCCGTCCCGCCCCAGCGCCCGCTTGGGCCCGCCGCTGTGGATGAAATTCGCGCGGCGCTCGATGCGGCCGGCGATCCCGACGAGGCGGCCGGGCCGCCCTAAGCGCCGCCTCCGGACGGCAGAGGGTGTCCTCCGTCCGCGGCGAACGCTCGCGCCGAGCACCTGAGTCGACTCACCGGCGGAGGAATAGGCCGATGCTGCGGCGACCGGAAGAGGTCAGAGAACTCCATGAGATCACGATCAACACGGACACGCGGGACACCCTGTCCCACGCGGCCATCCAGGCGGAGACGCTCGAGGACTATTTCCTCGTGGATATGGACGCCCACGTCACAGAAACGCAGTTTTGGCCCGAGATCATCAACCGGATCGACAACGACGTCATCCGGCAGATGGGGCAGGCAATGATGTCCCGTCCCGGCACGTCGACGGCGCTGCTCAACCAGATGCCGGGCATCATGTTCCAGAACGTCTACGGACGTATCCCCCACCAACTGGCACTGGCCGAGGCCGTGGACGGCACGGAGTGCCACCGCTTCGTGGAACTGGTGCGCCGCGCCATGGATTCGCTCGGGCTCGACTACCAGGTGGTCTTCCCCACACCGATGCTGGTGCTGGGCATGCATCCGATGGACGACATCGAGGTCGCCGTCGGCCGCGCCTACAACCGCTGGCTCATCGAACAGATCCTGCCGCAGGACGAGCGGATCAAGGGACTCCTGTACCTGCCCTTCAACACGCCGGGCGCCTGCCTCGACATCGTGCGGGAGTTCGGCGGCGCGCGGGGCGTGATCGGCTTCACGGTGTGCGCGACGCGGAACAAGCCCGTGCATCACGACTCTTATATGAAGCTCTACGCCGCGATTCAGGAGAGCGGCAAGCCGCTGGCCTTCCATTCCGGGTACCACTGGGGCGATCCGTCGTTTTCGCAGCTCAACCGCTTCATCTCGATGCACAGCATCTCATTCGTCCATTACAGCCTGATTCACCTGACCAACTGGGTGATCAACGGCCTGCCCGAGCGCTTTCCGGGCCTGAAAGTCGTCTGGGTCGAGAGCGGACTCGCGTGGGTGCCCTTCATCATGCAGCGGCTCGATCACGAGTTCATGATGCGGGTGTGCGAGGCGCCGATGCTCAGGCGCCCGCCGAGCGAGTACATCCGGGAGATGTACTTCACGACCCAGCCGCTCGAGAAGACGAACATGACGCTGCTCCGGGCCACGTTCGAGGCGGTGCACGCGGAGACGCAGCTACTGTACGCGTCGGATTGGCCGCACTGGGACTTCGACCCGCCGACGGCCATCACGTCGATCCCGTTCCTCAGCGAGCAGGCCAAGCGCAATATCCTCGGCCTCAACGCCGCGCGCGTCTTCAACCTCGAGGTCAAGCGGACGCGGCCGCGCGCCCGCGATGCGGCGAACGCCGCGCCGCGGCCGTCCGCCGCGCCGGCCGGCCATCTGGGCGGCGGCGCGTAGGTATGGCGCCCGCCCCGGGCGGCGCCTCGGAGATTACCGCGGCGGCGGGGGCGTTTGCGGCCGCGGCCGAGCGCGCGCTTGCCGGCGGGGAGTGTTCGGACATCGCGGCCGGCGATTTGGAACGCGTCCTAAGCGCCGCGGTGAAGCTCTACGCCGCGAAGGCCGAGGGCGCGCCGCCCGGGGAAGCGCCTACGCCCCCGGTCTCGGCGGAGCGGGTCACCCCGACGGAGGTCGTCGTGGTCGTCAGCGAAATGCTGCGCGCGGTCGACGTCAGCCTGTTCGACCTCGCGATGTGGTACCGGCGCGGGGGAGGATGACATGGCGGAAGTGATCATCGGCTGGGCCTCCGAGTTTCCGGATCCGGGCCGCCAGGTCGTGGCCCTCGACGGGGCGGAGATCGGCGTGTTTTGCGTCGGCGGCCGCTTCACCGCCTTCGAGAACGTCTGCCCGCACATGGGCGGGCCGGTGTGCCAGGGCAAGATCATCCCGCGGGTGCAGGAACTGATCGCGGACGACAAGACCAGTCTGGGTCTACGGTTCTCGAAGGACCAGACGAACGTGGCGTGCCCGTGGCACGGGTACGAATTCGACGTCCAGACCGGCCGCCATCAGGGCAACCCGCGGCTGCGGCTGCGGCCGGTGAAAATCGAGGTCGTCGACGGCAGTTTGGTGGTCACGCTCCCCGAGGGCACGCGCCGGCGCATCGCGCGCGGCCGCGCCCAAGAAACCGAGGCCGGTCCGCCCGGCTCGCCGTAGTTAGGGCGGCCGGGATCAGCGTTTGCGGCCGCGGCCCAACCCCGCAGGGTTCCTCGTCCCAAAGGTCGTACGGTGTGCCTACGATTCGGGACGGTGAGTCCCCCGCGAGGGTACGGCGATGTGGGGAATCGGTCTGGCCTCGGTACTCCTGCTGACCATCGCCCAGACGGTGTCCGGGCTGCCGGACCTCAGCACGCACAAGGAAATCAAGACCGAGGTCGAGATCAAGGCCTCCGCCGGCACTGTCTGGCGGACGCTGACCAACTTCCCGGCCTACGACATCTGGAACCCGTGGATCTACCCCGCCGCGGGCGAGGCCGTCGCCGGCCGGCAATTGGACCTCACGCTGCGCGGCGGCACCGTCATCCACTACAATCCGACGGTCGTCGTGGCGCAGCCCGAACAGGAATTGAGTTGGGCCGGCAAGATGCCGTTCGGGGCCATCGAGCGCGTGGTCACGTTCCAGATCCGGCCGCTTGGACCGCACCTCGTGCGCGTGGTGGCGACCGAGCAGTTCAACGGCCTGCTGCTGCCCCTCGCCGCCGGGGTCACCGATGATGCGGCCACCGGCCTGCGCCAGATGACCAAGGCGCTGCGCAACCGCGCCGAACTGCTGGACTTTTCGCTGCCGGCGCGGCCCCCGCTCACGCCCCATACCTAGCGGCCCCCCGCCCGCGGGCGCCGCACCCGCCCGAGAGGCGTTTCCGGCCAAAGATCATGTTGGATTGAGTGCCCGCCTGGAAATAAACGAAACGCAATCAGCCACACAAAAAAAACCAGCGCATCCGGAACGGAGGCTGCTCGACGGCGTGCGCCCGATGGGGCGGCATCGGGCTCAGGCAGCCGTAGGCAGGCGACTCCTGCTCCGCTGAGGCGGTTCCTGGTGAGTGGAGGGACCGAGATGAAAGGGGTAGCCGCGTGTCTTGGGATGCTTGCCGTCCTCGTCGCCACGCAGTCCGCGTGGGCCGACATCCACATCAGCCTGACGCCGCCGGCATCGTATCCGTCGTTTGACGTGGGAACCGCGGTGGACCCTGGCCCGGATCGCGCCCTCATCGTGTGTGAGTACTGCAACTCGCTCAATAACGGTCTCAAGTTCCTGAAAATGGGGACGCTGGCGGTCAGTCCGATGCTGGTAACGGCGCTGGACGCACTTCAGATGTATCTCGTCACGAAGCAGGGCGGGTTCGCGAACCTCGTCGACTGGAAATTCTGAGCGGCCGGACGGTCACAGCCGCCGCAGGCGCGGGTCCAGCGCGTCGCGCAGGCTGTCCCCGACGAGGTTTAGGGCAAGCACCAGCGTCAGAATCGCGAGGCCCGGAAACGTCGAGATCCACCACTGGACCAGATAGTCGCGCCCCGACGCGATCATTGACCCCCACTCGGGTATCTGCGGCGGCGGCCCGAGGCCGAGGAAACTGAGCGAGGCAAACGTCAGGATCGCGTGGCCGACGTCGAGCGTGCTGAGGATTACGATCGGCGAAACGACGTTCACGAGAATGTGCCGCCCGAAGACCCGCAGGGTCGACGCGCCGACCGCGCGCGCCGCTTCGACGTACTCCCGGCCCCGCGCGGCCAGCACCAGCCCGCGCGCGAACCGCGCGTATGATGGCCACCACGCGACCATGATCGCGAGCACAGCGTTCCAGACGCCCGCGCCGAGCGCGGCAGAGATGATCATCGCAAGGATCACCGTGGGGAACGCCAGCATGAGATCCGTCGCCCGCATGATCGCCTCGTCGACGGCGCCGCCCGTCCCCCCCGCAATGCCGCCGACAAGCGTCCCGAGCAGTACCGCGAGGGCCACCGCCGCCATCCCCACCGGTATGGAGATGCGCGCCCCGTAGAGCACGCGGCTGAGGATATCGCGGCCCAGCGGGTCGGTGCCGAGCCAGTGCTGCGGGCCGGGAGGGGCAAGCCGCTGCGCGATGTCCTGCGCGAGCGGCGGCGCGGGAGCGATCAGCGGGGCGGCCACCGCCACGGCAAACCACGCCACCACGACGACGAGCGCCGCGACGGCGAGCGGAGAACGGACAAACGGCCGCGGCAACATCCACGCCGGCCTCCGGGCCCGCGGACGCGCGAGCGTGGCCGGCGTGACGGCGCTCATTCCGGCGGTCCGGCCGAGCGGGACATCCGTCAGCCCATCCGAATCCGCGGGTCGGCGACCGCGTACGCGATGTCGACCAGCAGATTCGCGAACACGTACACCGACGCGACGACGATGCCGACGCCCATGATCGCCGGAAAGTCGAGCGACGTGGCGCTGCGGAAAGCGTACGATCCGAGGCCGGGCCACGCGAACACGGTTTCCGTAATGACGGCGCCGGACAGCAAGCCGCCGAAACTGAGCCCGACGATGGTGATGACCGGCAGCAGCGCGTTGCGCGCCGCGTGGCGCAGGGTCACCCGCAGACCCGGCAGTCCCTTCGCCCGCGCGGTCCGCACGTAGTCCTCGCCCAGCACGTCGAGCATGCTGCCGCGCATCATGCGCGTGATTACGCCGATGCTGTAGGAAGACAGCACCAGCGCCGGCAGCACGAGATGCGAGAGCGCGTCCCGCGCCACGTCGCTCTCGCCGGCCAGCAGCGCGTCGACGACCACGAACCCCGTGACCACCGGCGGGCGCGACAGGCGGGGACTCAACTGCCCGGCCGACGGCGCCCATCCGAGCCATGCGTAGAAGACCAGCAGCGCCACGAGGCCGAGCCAGAACACCGGCATCGACACACCGATGAGCGACGAGCTGCGGGCGATCTGGTCCACCGCCGTGTCGCGGCGCACGCCGGCGACAATGCCGAGCGGAATGCCGACGGCGACGCTGATCAGCATCGCCGCGAACGCGAGCTCCACCGTCGCGGGCAGGTCCTGTCCCAGGTCCGTCGCGACCGGCTGATGCGTCGAGATCGACATTCCCATGTCGCCGTGCACAAGGCGCCAGACATAGATGAGGTATTGCTGCGGCACCGGCCGGTCGAGGCCCCACCGGTGCCGGAACGCCGCGACGGTCTCCGGGTTCGCCGCCGCCTGGTCCCCGAGGTTGGCGGCCACGGGGTCGGCCGGCACCGCGTGCGAGATCACGAACGTCAGCAGCGTGATGCCGACCAGCATCCCGGGCAGCAGCAGGAGGCGCCGGCCGATGTAAACCGCGAGGTTCACGGCGCTACCCGATCGGGAGGGGGCGGCTTAGGCGCGCCGGACGGTGAAGCCGTCGATTCCCCAGACGCTGTTGAACGTCACCCCGCGCAGATCCGCGCGGTAGCCCCACGGCAGCGCCGGCGTAAACAGCGGGACGTACGGACCGATCTCCAAGAGCCGCCGCTGGATCTTGCGGAGCAGGGCGACACGCGCGCGCGCGTCCGCTTCCTGTTCCGCCTGGTCCCCCCAGCGCGCCAGCTCACCCGCCGCCGGGCTGGCCGTCGCCGGCCACCGGAGGCGTTTACCCACCAGACGGCCGGGGAGGTACACGAGGAAGTCGGTCGCATCGGGATAGTCGGCCACGTATCCGCCGAACAGCGCCGGCGAACGTCCGGCCCGGTAGTCACCAAGCGCCACGGCCCCCGGGAGGCCGTTGAGGTCCACGGTGATGCCGACCGCGGCGAGGTCCGCCTGGATCTTCTGCGCCAGGACGGGGTATTGAATGCCGAAGGACGTCTGGTCGCTCGCGTAGTTCATGCGGCCGCGCGGGGAGGCGACGCCGGACTCACGGACGAGCGCCCGGGCGCGATCACGGTCGGTCTTGACGGCCTCGCGCGGATCGAGGGCGCCCGGGAGATCGTTGGGGATCACGCCGGACATGCGCGTCGCCCCGGGGCCTGCGATCTTCAAGATGCCGTCGTAGTCCAAGGTGTACCGGATGGCCTGGAGAATTTTCGGGTTCGCGAGCGACCCGCTGAGTTCGGAATCCGTGTTCACCATCATCACGAACGACGCGGCGATCTGGCTGTTCCGGATCGTGACGCTCGGCACGCGCCCGAGCGTCTGCGCGTTCGGGAGCCCGAGACCCGTGGCGATGTCGAGATCGCCCCGCTCGAGCCCGAGCGCCTGGGTCGAGGCCTCGGGGATGTTCCTGATCACCACTCGGGCGATGGAGGGAGCGCCCCGCCAGTGGCCGGGGTTGCGGACCAGCACGACTTCCTGGTTCGGAGTATGGCTTTCCAGAATGAACGCACCGCTGCCGAGCGAGTGCGTGTTGAGATAGCCCTCGGCATGGTCCCGGTCCTTGGCCTCGGGTCCCGCATCCGCCCCTTGGGCGGCGGCGGCTTTGCTGTCCACGATCCCCAGGGCGGCGTTCGAGAGAATCGGGATGATGGAGGGCTGCGGGTCCCGCAGGCGCAGGACCACCGTGTAGGGATCCGGCGCGGTCAGCGCATCGACGTTGTCGAGGAAGAACGCCGGGTTGGACTTCAGGTTCATGACCCGCTCGAACGACCACTTGACGTCGGCCGACGTCAGCGGGTTGCCCGAGGCAAAACGGACGTCGCGGCGGAGCGCAAACGTGTACAGCCGCCCGCCTCCGGCGACGGTCCACGCGGTCGCGAGATGCGGCCGCGGATTCGACAGGTCCTCACCGTTGAGCGTCACCAGCGAGTCGTACGCCGCGTGGCAGATCATCTCGCCGAGCGGTTCGAGCGTGTGGCCGGGGTCGAGGCTGCGGATCACGTAACTCGGCGCCACGATCAGCGTGTCGCGGGCCGTCGCGGCGGCGGCGTAGGCCGTGCGCGGCGGGGCCCATCGGCCGGCGGCGGCCATAGCCGCCCCGGCGGCCGCCGCCGTGATGAGATCCCGGCGCGTTAGCCGGCCCTCGGGCCGGGTGGCGCACGACCTGCCGGTGTGCGTCATGGCGATCCTCCCGTCGCTGGGACCGCGACCGCGCGCCCGCATCAGGCGGTCTTCCGGATCGCCGCGAGGTCGAGCGCCCACACGCTGTTGTAGGAGACACCGTCGACGTTGCTGCGATGCGCAAAGGGAATCGCCGGCTGGAACAGCGGCACGTACGGCCCGACCTGGGCGAGTGTGTGTTCGAACTGCTGCAGCAGCGTGATGCGCTTCCGGGTGTCGGGCTCCGCCTCGGCCCGGTCGGCCAGCGCCGCCAGCTGCTGGGCCGCCGGACTCGCCGGCGGCAGCCATCCCGCACGCTTTCCCACGACGCGGCCCGGCGCGTACACGAGGAAATCGCTGGCGTCCGGATAGTCGGCCGCCCAGCCCCAGACGCCGAACTGATCCTTGCCGGCCCGGTAGAGCGTCAGCGAGGTGACGTTCGGGAGTCCGTCCAGCGCGAGCGCGATCCCGACGCGGGCAAGATCCGACTGAATCTTCTGCGCGATCAGCGACGTCGGGACCCCGAACTGGATCGCGTCGCTGGAGTACTGGAATTTGCCCTTGACGTCGGCGATGCCCGACTCCTTGAGCAGCGCGCGGGCGCGCGCGAGGTCCGTCTTGGCCGCTTCGCTCGACGGCAGCGAGCCCGGCATGAGCGTGGGGATGACGCCGGCAAGCCGGGCTGCTCCGGGCCCCGCGATCTTCATGATGCCGTCGTAGTCCAGCGCGTAGCGTACGGCCTGCTGGACCTTCGGGTTCGCGAAGGGCCCCCCGACGTCGGGGTTGTTGTTCATGAGAACGTAGAACGTCGTCGCCGACGGCGTCGCGCGGACGACGACGCTCGGGACGCGCCGGAGCGGCTCTTCCTGGTCGGGTCCGATCGACGACGCCACGTCGAGGTCCCCCCGCACGACCTGGAGCGCCTGGGTGACCGGATCGGGCACGTGCCGCAGCACGATCCGCTCGAGGCGCGGGGCGGGTCCCCAGTACCGCGGGTTACGGACAAGGATCAAGTCCTGCGACGGCGTGTAGCTCTGGAGCACAAAGGGGCCGCTCCCCGCGGAGTGCTGAAAGAGATACGGCTCGGCATGGTCGCGGTTGTTGGCGTCCGGACCGGCGTCGGCGCCGTTTTGCGTGAGGAGCCGGCTGTCGAGCACGGACAGGCCGGGGTGCGAGAGGATGGGGATAAAGTCCGGCTTCGCCGCCTTCGTCCTGATGATGACCGTGGACGGGTCGGGCGCATCGATGCCGTCGACGCCGTCGAACAGGAACAGCGTGTTCGCCTTGAGGTTCAGGATGCGGTCGAAGCTCCACTTGACGTCGGCCGACGTCAGGGTGTTGCCGCTCGCAAACCGGACGCCCGGACGCAGCGTGAACGTGAAGGTGCGGCCGTCGCCGCTCGTGCGCCAGGCGGTCGCGAGCAGCGGCCGGGGCGTGCGAAGGTCCTCGCCGTAGAACGTGACCAGCGTGTCGTAACACGCCTTCTCGATGCTCATGCCGTTGACTTCGATCGTCCGGCCGGGATCGAGCGTCCGGAACTGCGCGACGCCGCCCACGATAAGCGTGCCCCGCTCGCCGCCGGGGGCCGCCGCCTCGGCGGAGCGCACCGCGGACCACAGGCCGCGGGACGAGACCGCCGCGGCTCCAAGGAGTGCCGCTCCCGCGCCAAACGTCCGGAGGATCGACCGCCGGCTGATCCGGCGTTCGGCCGTGGTATCGCTGGCATAGCTGCGCGTCATGATACCCCCCTGTATCCAATATCGGAGGGCTCCTTTCGACGAGCGTGGCCGCGCGCCCCTACGCGGTACGCCACGCCGCTCCCGGCCGTTCGCTATAATCGCACTGATGAACATCCCGCGTGACGTCGCGCTGTGGGTCGGATGCCGCGCATGCGCCCTCGGACCTCGGATCGCGTGGACACCACAACGAGTATGGGCCGCGGCAAGCTTCGCCGTCGGCTGATGTTACCTGACGATGATCACACGCGTCGGTCTTGAGTGCTCCTAGGAGGTCGTTGCTTTCGCCGTAAAGCTCGGGACGGCCTCGATGTACTCACTGGGGTGAACCTCGGCCTCCACGCCAGACTACTCAGTATTAGTCCAACATATCGATGGTATGGGTCCTTTCGAGTTCACGTCGCAGACCCGAATCAACCGCGATGACTGAGCCCCGCGCGTTGGTGACCGGCGCGACCGGATTGGTGGGGAGCGCCGTCGCGCGCCACCTGCTCGCGCAAAAGCATCCCGTCCGCGTCTTTGTGCGAGACCCTGAACGCGCTCGTGCGATCTTCGGATGGTGCGTGGAGATCGCTGCCGGCGATCTGCGGGACCCGGAGAGTCTGCGGCGGGCCTGCGCTGGCATGAACGACATCTACCATGTGGCCGGAGTCGTGGACATTCACAGGCACGCGGACGCGGAGATGTGGAAGACCAACGTCGAAGGCACGCGCTGGGTGCTCGAGGCGGCCCGGGACGCTGGAGTCAGCCGCCTCGTATACACGAGCTCCGTATCCGTGTACGGCGATCGGCTGCCCGTTGGTCTCGCCGAGGACGCACCGCTCAACCCGGCAGGCATCTATGGGGCGTCCAAGGTTGAGGCGGAGCGATTGGTGCGCGAAGCCGCCGCGGGCGGCCTTCGCGCGACGATCATCCGGCCGTGCATCGTATACGGCCCCGGCGATCGATATTTCATCCCGGAGGCGGCGCGGATCATGCGGCTGCCGGTGCTTCCGCTGCCCGATGGGGGCCGCCACTTGGTGGACGTGGTGCATGCGGACGACCTCGCGGCGGCACATCGGCTTGTCATGGAAGCCGGGCACTCCGGCGAAGCCTACAACGTGACGGACGGTGGATGCTATCGGACGGGAGAACTCCTCCGCTGGATTGCCGAAGCGCTCGGGCGCTCTCTCTGGTTTCCGTCCATTCCCTGGCGGTGCGCAATCGTGGTGAGACCGCTCATTACTCTCCTCGGCCGCTTGTGGGATTCGCCGGATCTCGCACATCTTGGAATGCAGGAGCTCAACGGACTGTTTAGCGACTACCATTTTGAGATTTCCAAGATCGCGGCCCTCGGTTATGCCCCTCGCATTAGCGCCCGCACGGGATTACGTTCCGAGCTCCAGGCAGTGCGTCGGCGCCGCGCCGTCCACGAGAATGTCTTGGGGCCTTCCAAGGAACCCGCATATCGCGATCCGGCATGCCGGGTATCCGCATACGGGCAGGATGACCGGGAAACGGATTAGGAACAGAAAGGACGCCGTTGCCGGAGGCGCGCGCCTGAGCACAGCGTCCGTTTGATCCGCGGTCCGGCAGGCAAACGATGGTGGACGGGCAAGAACCTGAACCCTTTCCCCACTGCGGAAATGAGCAGCGTTCTATCTACGCGGGCTGGTCGACGGCCTGAGCCTGTGAGGCGTGTACTTCTCCCGGATCTTGCTTCAAAGCGACGGGCGTTCTTCGTGATTCCAGGTGAAGCCTCCCTGAAGCCAGCTCTTCGATAGCGATGAGCACAGGATTGCGCGTGGTTGTCTCAACGGCGGGCAGATCTCCCGCAATCAACTGCCGTGCCCGAACGGCCACCACATTTACGAGGGCGTACCGTCCTGGAACCTTGGCGAGTAGTTCCTCTAGCGGTGGTGTATGCATTGTCTTCCTCTCTAGAGGTGTCGATGTATGTAGTAGCGTACGCTCAGGACCCGGCCGAGCTTGGCCAGACAAGAGATGTCAAAGAACGCCGGAAGCCCCCAGATCTGGTTCCTGAGTTCCTGACGGGCTCCAGCTGGCAGGCGATTACATGTCCATGTCCTCCGGGTTGTAGCCGCCTGGGGTGGCCGCCGCCGCGTTCTTCTTGCCCTTCTCCACGACAAGTGCCTCGGTCGTGAGGAGCAGGCTCGCCACGCTCGCGGCGTTCTGCAGCGCGAGCCGCGTGA
>DATGHZ010000023.1:0-31673 GCA_035307565.1 bacterium
TGCTAGCCGACGAGCGACAAACCGCATTCTCTCGTCTATCACCGAACACTCCCTCCAGGGCATCGTCCCTCCCCCTTTCAGGGAAGGAGTGTTACCCATGTGTCCGGTACAATCTGTTACCTATCTCTCAGGTCGCTCATATGACAGTCTGAACATCGGCTCCGCCTCCAAAACGGCGCGTTTTCATTAGCAGGTCACCACATTCCGAGTCTACCTAGCGGCAGCAGTGGGCACGAAAGAACCCAGCAGAGTATCGCGCCCACTAGGATCGCCCTGAGGAAGAAATGGAGGAAGCGAGCGTGAGAGCGTGGCTCCCGGTCTCGCTCGTCGCCCTTCTCATGCTCGTTGTGACAGCGCCGGCGACCTTTCGCGGAATCCTTTCGACCTCGCCCCGTGAGGACGAGGTGGCGGCTCCCGCCTCGCCAAGTCCCGGGGCCGCGGCTCTCGACCCCTTGGACTTACCGTGGGTGTCCATTCGCTCGGCTGGCGCAAGAGGGGATGGCGTTACCAACGATACGGCCGCCATCCAGGCTGCGTTCATTGCGGCGTTCAAAGCCAGCCGTCCGGTGTTTTGTCGATCCGGTACCTACGTCGTGTCATCCACGTTGACGCTCGGCACGGACTTCGTCGGGTCGCCGTCGGTTGGTCGGGCTGCGTGTGTCATCAAATACGTGGGACCCGGTCCGGCTATCATGGTGACAGCGAATGCGGTGCAGGTCCAAAGTCTTGTGTTGGACCTCACGCGGGACGCATACACGGACACCGGCGGGCTGCTGGTGCGGAGCCCCTGCGTGCACTGCACATTCGCCTCGATCACCGTGACCGGCCCCCCGAACGGCGCGGTCCCGTACCTGAACTACGGCATCATGCTACAGGGGGGCGGATCGCAGGACCGGTTCGTCAACATCTCTACGACGTTCGCCACGTCGGCGATCATCGCGGGCATCGGGGAACACCGATTCTACCAGAGTACCTTTGAGAACGTGTTGGCCCACCACTGCGGCCAGATGGCCGGCCGAGCGTGCCTGCAGATCACCGGCGCGGTCGACACCATCATGAACTCGGGGCTTGGCGGCGGCGACGATCCGGGCGCGCCGACCCGGACAGCCGTCCTCGTCGCCGGCTCCGACGCCGAGGCCATCGACATTATCGCCACAGAACTCTTGGCGAACGCGCCAGGCGGCACCGCGGTCGTCATCACCCGTCCGGCCCACGATGTCAGCGTGGTGACAATGATCGATGTCCGGTTGCCTGTGCCGGCCAAGCTCGTGTCGGACATAGTAACCCCGCCGCGCCTCACCCGCATCGCGACCCAAGAATCCGGCGCGGGCCCGGTCGGATTCATCAGCTCGGCGGCGCCGACCGCGGTGTTCATGCGGACGCCGGCGTCTGGCATCACGCTCGATGCCTGTACGTGCACTGCCGTCGCGGGGACCGTGGCGTTCAGTACGGGCGGGGTGGCGCCTGACGGCACGGCGCCGTTTGCCACCATCATGTTCAAACGGGCCTATCCGTCACCGCCGATTGTCATCCTGAGTTGGAACTCGGACTCCGCCGTGACGGCCGGCGTCTACGTAGACTCCATATCGAACAGCGCGGCGAAACTGCGATCATCCACGTTGCGTCCCAATACCCGGTACGTTTTCAGTTATGACGTTATCGAGCGGTAGCCGGAGCAGTGCGCCGATCCGAACCAAGTGTCGCTCCGCAGCGCGCACCCTACTTTCGAATGCGATCAGCCTGTCAGATGCGGGAGGCTATTCAATGAGCCATCGCGTTCCCGTCGCCACGTGGAGCGCCGGTATCCTAATCTGGTGCGTGATGTGTGTCGGTGGCTGGGTCCTGGCGACCCGCGAAGACTATGCACGACTAGCTGTTGCTCGCGCATGTTACACAGTAGGAGAATCGCAAACGACCCCGTCCCGATGTGCAGACATTAAGCGATCCGATATGCTGATTTACAAGGCCGCGATCGATCGCAAGGCCACCATTTCGAGAATCAGCGCATCATTCGGTTCTATGGCCCTAATTATTTCGCTGGTGTTCGTGCGGAGGCGGGTACACAACACATAAGGCGAACTCGCGTCCCGTGCCGCGCCGGCGCAAGGCTTCGTCGTGAGCCGCATTTGTCCGCGACCGTCCGGCTGCAGCGGGTCCATTGTGATGCGCGAGAACGTGATGGTGTACGACCGCGTGCGAATATAAGGCACCGACGTCGTTTCGTTCGAACTATCGCGCAGTTTTCATGAAGATTTGGGGAAGATCATTCGAGGCTTACTTAACGAGATCGACTACAAAGCACGGTCGCCTGACGTAGTCCACTAACGCTCAAGGCCGGCCGTCTGCCACCTCTGTGTCTCGGCCCCGGAGGTTCCGTTCATAACACTCGGGGGATCTCCAATGATCATGTCAGGTTGTCGATCGTGTCTTTGTGCTCACGCCGGCCGTCGCGCGGTCGCCGCGCACGCTGCGGGAAGTGTATCGGTTCCAAAATTGAATGTCGAGGCACACGACCAAGCGTTGCTGAGCCGCGGCCTCTGCGCGGTCTGCGGCACGAAGTTGCCGGCAATCCTCAAAGGGATCATGACCTGTCCATGCTGCGGTCGCGAGTGGACGAGGGAGAGCCGTCCGGACCGCCGAGGTCAAACTGCGGGGCGATGCGACGAATCCGCGAATGGTCCGGACAGGAACGGCAAGCCCGGTCTTTCGCGCGAGGGTGTCTGAAACGGTCACGAGATAGAGGTCCCTTCGGTCCCTTCGCGATCGGACCTATCCCTGACGCCAATCCAGCTTGTCGCTTTCACGTCGGGCGGCTGCTTCGTCCGTTTGACTCTGGACCAGAAGTAGCCCCGAGCGCCGCGTGTTAGCGCCTTACCGAAGATTGGAATTGCAGGCCGCGCAATGTGAGCCTCAGTTTTTTATCACGAACGACAGCCTTGACAATAGGAAGCGTGATGGTCTGACTGCCGTTTATCGTCACACTGACAGAACCAGATTCGATGGGCGCCGTATTTGGGATATTGTCCGGAACGCCAATTTGGAGGAGATCGGCCCGGAGAAGCTCGGGGAGCGTCGCGCTGGCCGCGGACCCGGTAGCGTTGAGATCATAGAAGGCCTCGAACAACACGCGCCCGTTAGGGAAGCCTTTCATGTGGACTCGTTGGCTCCTCAGAACGAGCAACGGGAGTCCGCGTCGAGCAAAGGCAACATAGCTGGCGCCGCCGGTCAGGTCCGTGCTCCACGATGGGCTGCCGGTTGACCAATCGAGAACAAAGTCGACGGTGGCCGCCGCGGATGCAATGTTGTTGCGCAGGCTCGTGAGCTCTGCTTGATTTTGAACATGATCCACGGCTGAAACGAGGAATCCGCAGACAAAGAATCCGGCCAGAAGGACATCAAGGCGACCTTCGCTGAGGCCAGGGTACCTGGCAGCGACTCTGCGCCGGAGGTAACCGATGCCAAGCGTAGCGCCAGCGAAAGCTAAGAGCCAAGCGATCCAGTGGGCCATCGTTTGCGAGCGCTGCCCCGGTACGGTCGCTGAACCGTTTTCTTCAGGACTGTTCCGGTTCCGCCAGCCGGGAAGGACTCCTTCGCATCGCGAAAACTGAAAAGCGCCGTCAATGAGGTTCTTTCTCGTTCGGGCGGCAGGGAACCCTCTGCTGAGACACAACCCAATCCCGTGCGCCGCGCAGTCCCCGCGCAAGGTGGGGTCTTACCCGATGCTCGATATGCTCCGCGACTTGATGGCCCACAAGGGATACGCGAACTCCGCGTTGCTGCGCACGATTCAGCAAAATAGCCGGGCAGCCGCTGATGTCGACATCTTGTCGCTCCTGCACCACGTCCTGGTCGCGAATCGCTTTCGGCTGCTGTCTTGTCTCGGCCAGGCGTTTGTGTTGGAAGAGGAATCTCGTGGACCGGAGTCTCTTGATGACCTAGTCATCCATTATCACGGGCCCACGAACAGGAGACGATGTGGCTTGCGAATGTCACTGCGGGAGATCTTGATCGTAAACTGAAAAACCCATTGATCCCCGGTGGCACCTGTTTAGTGTCGCAGGCCCTGATGCAAGTATGTATGCACTCGCGCGGACACCGGGCTCAGTGCGCCAAACTGCTTCGACGACGGGGCGGCGAACCACCGATGACGGATTTCATTGTCTGGCTGGCAAGTCGGCCAACGGCGGAGTGGCCATTACCATGATGCTAGCGCGCGGGAGCGCTGTGGAATTTCGGCAGCCCGGCCATCGTAATCGCTAGCATACTCCACAAAGCCATTATCGGCGCTCTGGAGGGACTGCGTTGGCTGTGACGACTTGCACACATCTCGATCAAATCCACAAGGTGACGCCCACGGGGAAAGGATGTAAGGAGTGCCTGGAGATGGGCGATACCTGGGTGCACCTCCGGCTGTGCCTGACGTGCGGGCACGTGGGATGCTGCGATGACTCGAAGAATCGTCATGCGACGAAGCACTTTCACGCGACGCGCCACCCGATCATCCGATCCTTCGAACCCGGCGAAGACTGGCGGTGGTGCTACGTCGATCAGCTCATGGTCTAAGCGGCGCGCCGGCGTCTGCGTCCGTCGGCGGCTTCTCGCCGCGTGATGCCCGGAGCCGGCCAAAATCGACGGGAGGTGACGTTATGCAGGACCCGGACGTGCTGTCGCACATCGACCAGCTGGCCCGCGAGGAACACGAGTTGTGGGGCAAGGAGTCGCGCGGAGAAGCCACAGACGACGACCGGCTGCGGCTCAAGCGGCTCCAGGTCACCTTGGACCAGTGCTGGGACTACCTGAATCAGCGGCGTGCGCTCCGGGACGCACACGGCAACCCCGATGAGGCGAAAGTGCGCGACGCCACCACCGTCGAGCGCTACGTGCGGTAACCCGCCGCGAGAAGGGAGCCCGTCATGCCCGCTATACAGTGGTCGAACGATGTAGATGCGGCAATCTTGCAGGCCCGGGCGAAGCACGTCCCGCTGCTGCTCGATTTCAACGCGGCGCCGGTCTGAGGGGCCTGTGCTCGGCTGGATGCCCAGGTGTACCCCAACCCGGACGTCAGCAAATTCATCACCGAACATTTCGTCCCCGTGAAGACTCACATCAAGGAACAGCCCGCCGTGTTCAAGCGGTTTGGAGCGCAATGGACGCCGACGCTGGTCGTCTTCGATCCGGACGGCGGCGAACGCTACCGGTTCGAAGGGTATCTGCCGGCGGGCGAGTTTCTGGCGCAGCTTGAATTCGCGCTGGCGAAAGACGCCTTCGCGCGCGAGCAATGGGGGGACGCCGAGCGACGGTTCCGCGCCATCGCGCAACGGTATCCCAAGTCCGACGCCGCGCTGGAGGCGCTGTACTGGGCGGGCGTAGCGAAGTACAAGGCCGGCGGCGACCCCGGCGCCCTGAAAGAGACGGCCGAGCAGTTCACCGAACAATACCCCGAGAGCGCCTGGGCAAAAAAGGCGTCGGTCTGGGCCGCGTAAGGGAACGGGTGGTGAGGCGATGGCAGCCGGGACGCCGCTCGCGGCGGCGCTTGACGACCATCGGTACGCGCTCCTGACAACGTTCCGCCGGACCGGCCGGCCCGTCACGACGCCCGTGTGGTTCGCGGTCGCCGGCGGCGCGGTGTATTTCCGCACCGGCGCGTGGACGGGAAAGGCCAAGCGGCTCCGGCGCAACGAGCGCGTCCGGGTTGCGCCCGGCACGGCGCGAGGCCGTCCCTTGGGCCCGGACATCGACGCGACGGCCCGACCGCTCGGCCCGGAGGAAAGTGAGGTCGCGCGGCGCGCGCTCGAGCAGCGGTACGGTTTCCAGGTCCGCCTCGTCGACCTGTTGTTCAGGCTCCGCCGCGAGCAGCCGCTCTTCTTCGAGGTAAGCCCCGCCTAAATCGCGGTTCCAGGAATCGGGCCGTCCGTCCGCAATATGTTGCGGTGGCACCCACACCGCGGCGTGGGGCCCGACAAGCCCGGAGGAACCGATGCGTAGCGTACGCGTGCGGATCGACCAAGGGACCGGTCCGCTGGTCGACGCGCTGCCCTTCAGCGACGCGGAGTTCAGGCGGCGGCTCGACGGCGTCCGCCGCACGATGGCCGCGCGGGATCTTGCGGCCTTCATCAGTTTCACGCCCGAGAACATCTACTATCTGACGGGCCACGACACTCCCGGTTACTATTTTTATCAGGCGTGCGTGGTTACGCCCGACCGCCTCCCGGTCAACGTGCTCCGCCGCATCGAAACGACCAACACGCTCGGGCGAAGCTGGTCCCGGCTGGCCGCGGCCTATGAAGACCGCGAGGACCCGGTCGCCACCACGCTCGGCGTGTTGCATGAACTCGGCCTGGCGGGCAAAACCGTCGGCGCGGAAGCCGACAGCTGGTTTGTGACGCCCCGCCGGTTTGCCGCGCTCCAGGAGGGCATCGAGGCGTCGGGCGGACGGCTTACCGGCGTCGCTGGTATCGTAGAAGACGAACGGCTCATCAAATCCGCGGAAGAGCTCACGCACATGCGCGCCGCGGCGAAGGCGGCCGCGCGGGGCATGCGCGCCGCGGTCGCGGCGTCCCGGGACGGGACGACCGAGAACGAGGTCGCGGCCGTCGCATCGGCCGAGCTGATTCGTGCCGGGGCGGAGTACGCCGGGCTGCCACCGTTCATCACGAGCGGCCCGCGCACGAGCCTGGCCCACAGCACGTGGGCGGGACGCACGTACGCCGCCGGCGACGTGCTCAACTACGAGTTGCCCGGCGTGGTCAAGCGGTACTGCGCCGCGCTGTATCGCTGCGGGACCGTCGGCCGGCCCACCGCGGAAGTCGCGCAGCGGGCGGCCGTGGTCATGGAGGCGCTCGCGGCGGTGATCGCGGCGATCAGACCGGGCGCGACGTCGGGCGCCGTCCACAACGCGAGCAAGGCCGTGTTTCAAGAACACGGACTCGGAGACATGCTGGGCCACCGGACCGGCTATTCGGTCGGCGTCAACTACGCCCCCGACTGGGGCGAAGGCCAGATCATGTCGATCTGGGACGGCGACGAGCGGCCGCTGCGCTCCGGGATGACGTTTCACCTCGTCCCCGGCATTTACGATCTCGGCCGCTACACCATCATCATCAGCGAAACCGTGCACGTCACCGATGCCGGGTGCGAGGTACTAACCGAGTTCCCACGCGAGCTGTTTGCCGTTTGAGCCGTGGCGCGGGGGCGGGCAACCGCCGCGGCCGGCACCACACGCCGCGATGCGGTCGCGCTGTGCCGCGGATGACTAGGGGGGCCGCATGTCGGGCCGGGTGAGGGTTGGCGTCGACGTCGGCGGCACATTTACGGATGTAGTCGCCCGGTCGACCGACGGCGGTCCGCTTCGCCTCGCCAAGGTACCGACGACCGCGGACCCGGCGGACGCGCTGCGACGGGCCCTCGCGCAGGTGTGCCGGAACGGCGAGCAGGTGGCGAGTCTCACCTACGGCACCACCGTGGTTACCAACGCGGTGCTCGAGGGCCGCGGCGCGCGTGTCGCCCTGGTCACAACACGGGGATTCCGCGACGTCCTCGAGATCGGCCGCCAGAACCGCGATCACCTCTACCGCCTCGATGTGCCCGGCCGGACGCCGCCGCCCGTCCCGCGCGCACTCCGGTTCGAGGTCACGGAGCGCCTCGATCACACGGGCCGCGTGCTCGTCCCGCTCGACGAAGCCGAAGTGGCCGCGCTCGCCGGCCGTTTGCGCGAGGCCGGGGTCGAGGCCGTCGCGGTCTGCTTTTTGCACGCCTACGCGGACCCGGCTCATGAGCGGCGGACGGGGGCGATCCTGCGCACCGCGGTACCGCATGTCTCGCTCTCGTCGGACATCAATCCCGAGTTCCGCGAGTATGAACGCACGCAAACCACATGCGTGAACGCGCAGTTGGTCCCCCTCGTGGATCGCTTCCTGGGTGACCTCACGGCGGGGCTAGCAGGAAGCGGCGCCGCCGCGCTGCGTCTGATGCAGTCGAACGGCGGCATCGCGCCGCCGGCCGAGGTCCGCCGGAGGCCGCTCGCGATGCTGTTTTCCGGGCCCGCGGGCGGGGTGGCGGCCGCCCGGTCCGTCGGCGCCGACGCCGGCGTGAGGGACGCGGTGGCGTTCGACATGGGAGGCACGTCGACGGACGTGTGCCTCCTTCAGGGTGGAGCGGTCGAGACGCTGTCGGAACGGCGGATTTCGGGCCGGCCCGTCCGCGTGCGCTCTGTGGCCGTCGAGAGCATCGGCGCGGGCGGCGGATCCATCGCGTGGGTGGACCAGGCCGGCGCGCTGCGCGTCGGGCCGCACAGCGCCGGCGCGGCTCCCGGCCCGGCCTGCTACGGCCGCGGTGGCACAGCGCCCACGGTGACGGACGCCTACATTGTGCTCGGCTATCTGGACGCGGAGGGCGATGTTGGCGGCCTGCGGCTCGACCCGGATCTCGCCTGGCGGGCCGTGGAATCCGTGGCCACGCGCGTCGCCTTGCGCGTACCGGAGGCCGCGGCGGGTATCCTCGAGATCGCCAACGCGGCGATGAGCCGCGTCGTGCGCGTGGTCTCGGTCGAACGCGGTGTGGACGCCCGCGGCCTCACGCTGATCGCCTACGGCGGCGCCGGCCCCATGCATGCCGGCCGTCTGATCCAGTCGCTCGGGATGCCCCGTGCCCTCGTGCCGCCGTACTCGGGGGGATTTTCGGCATACGGGTGTCTCGCCGCCGACGTGCGGTACGATGCGGCGCGGACGGCGCGGTTCGATCTGGTCCCCGCCGCGGCCGGCGCGTGGACCGCGGCGCTAGGCGAGATGGAACGCGAATTGCTGGGCCGGCTCGCGGAGCACGGGCTCCCGGCGGAGCAGCCCGTGCTCATCCGCTCGATGGACCTGCGGTATCGCGGGCAGAACTACGAGCTCGAAATTGAGGTGCCGCCCGACGCGACCGCCGGGGCGGTCGCGGAGCGCTTCGCGGCCCGCCACCGCCTCCGGTATGGCTATGCCACCGATGAACCGGTGCAGGGCGTCGCGCTCCGTGCGAGCGTGGTGGTTCCGTCCGCGGAGACCGGCCTGCCGCCGGTTGCCGGCGGGGATGTCCGGCGCGGCGAGCGGACCGAGCGGCGGGCGATGTTCCACGGGCACGGATGGCTTCGGGCGGCCGTGCATCCCCGGGCGGACGCCGGCCCGGGACGCACGATCGGCGGTCCGGCCTTCGTCGAAGACCGGTGGTCGACGATCGTCGTGTATCCGGGCCAAACGCTGCGCGGGGATCGCGCGGGGCTCCTGTGGATGCAGGCCGCGTGATCGACCCGGTAACGCTCGAGGTGCTTCGTCACGCGGTCGCGTCCGTCGCCGAAGAAATGCGCGCGGTGCTGATGCGATCGGCCCGCTCGCCGGTCCTGAAGGAAGCCGGCGATCTCTCCTGCGCCCTCACCGATGCCCGCGGCCGGCTGATCGCGCAGGGCCGCGACATTCCGATCCACCTCGGCGTCATGGCCTTCACGGTGGAAGAATTTCTGCGCCGTGTCCCGGCCGCGTCACTGCGCGAGGGCGACGTGTACTTTACGAATGACCCGCAGGTCGGCGGCAACCACCTGCCGGACGTCAAAGCGATTACGCCGGTGTTCCAGCGGGGCGAATTGGCGGCCTTCGCGGTCAACCTCGCCCACTGGCCGGACGTCGGCGGGGCGCGGCGGGGGAGCTACGTGGCCGCGGCCCGCGACAGATACGCGGAAGGCCTCTGCATTCCGCCGGTGCGGCTGTTTTCGGCCGGCGTCCCCGAGGAAGCCGCGCTGGAGATGGTGCTCGCAAATGTCCGCGGGCGCGACGAGCGGCGGGGCGATATCCTCGCTCAGTACGCCGCCAACGCGGTCGCGGCCGCGCGGCTGCGCGAGATCTTTGACCGGTTCGGTGCCGAGACGGTGCGCGCCGGCCTCGACCGCTATCTCGACGAGTCGGAAAGTCTTATGCGCGGGGCGATCGCGGCGCTGCCCGCGGGCGAGTATGCCGGCGAAGACTGGCTGGACGGTGACGGGGTCGACGACTCTCCGGTCAGGATCGCGGTTCGGGTCCGGCGGGACGGAGACACGCTCGAGGCGGATTTCACCGGGACGGCGCACGAGACGCGCGGACCGCTCAACGCGACCCGGTTTGTGACCGCTTCGGCGGTCTTCTATGCCGCCCGCGCGCTGCTCGGCCCGGACATTCCCGCCAACGCGGGTTGCTACCGCCCGATTCGTGTGCGCATTCCGGACGGGTCGGTGCTGAATCCCGGCCCCGAGGCACCCCTGGTGGGCGGCAATCACGAGACTTCACAGCGGGTGGTGGACGCGCTGTTTCGCGCGCTCGCGCCGGTGCTGCCCGACCGCATCGTCGCCGGCGGCCCGGGTACGTCGGGACTCATCATGCTCGGCGGCCGCGACGACGCGGGACGATCGTTCGTCCTCTACGAAGTCCACGGAGGGGGCGAAGGCGCCGGGCGGGACCGGGACGGCACGAACGCCGTGCGCGTCCATATGAGCAACGTGATGAACACGCCGGTCGAGGTCATCGAGAGCGAGTATCCCCTGCGTGTGGAGTGCACCGAACTGCGCCCGGACAGCGGCGGCGCCGGCCGGCGCCGGGGCGGATTGGGACTCCGTCGGTCGTATCGGGTGCTCTGCGCGCGCGCGGAACTGTCCACCATGGTGGAGCGTATGCGCGTGGCTCCGTGGGGCATCGGCGGAGGACGGGACGGGGCGCCGTTTGCGATCACCTGCGAAGGCGCGGACGGAACGGTCGCGATCGGCGGCAAAGACAACCGCGATGTGCGCCGCGGCGATCTCGTGGTGCTGGAGAGTTCCGGGGGCGGCGGGTACGGACCGCCCGGGGAGCGCCCGGTGGCGCTGCGCCGGGCCGACGACGAGAACGGCTATGTGACCCGGGACAGCGGGGAGGGGGAGACGTGAGACTCGCGGATCGTGTGGCGATCGTGACCGGCGCGGCGAAAGGCATGGGCGACGCGATCTGCGCCGCGCTGGCCCGGGAGGGCGCCCACGTCGTCGCGGCGGCGCGCGACGCGGGGCCGCTGGCCGAACTCGTGGAGCGGCTGCGGCGGGAAGAGGGCGGGCGGCGTCACCTCGCGGTGCCCACCGATGTCACGCGGGACGAACAGGTCTCTGCGCTCGCCCGCCGCGCACGGGACGAGTTCGGCCGCATCGATATCCTCGTCAACGCCGCGGGCGTGATCGGGCCCATCGAGACCCCGCTCCACCAGATCGCCCCGGAGGAATGGGACCACGTGCTTGCGGTGAACCTCCGCGGCGTCTTTCTGTGCTGCCGCGCCGTCGTGCCGGCGATGATCGCGCAGCGGTACGGAAAGATCATCAACATCGCCGGCACGTCGGGACTCCGCGGCTACCGGAACCGCGCGGCGTATTCCTCGTCCAAGTGGGCGGTCCGCGGGCTGACGCGCACGCTGGCGCTCGAGGTCGGCCCGCACAACATCAATGTGAACGCGATCTGTCCGGGCGTGGTAGAGGGCGGACGCATGGACACGATCATCGCCGAGAAGGCGCGCGTCCGGGGGACGGCCCCCCAGAGCGTCTTCGGCGAGTACATCGGCGAGATGGCGCTGCGCCGGTTTACGAACGAGGCCGACATCGCCGGAGCCGTCGTGTTCCTCGCGTCGGAAGAGAGCCGGCAGATCAGCGGGCACGATCTTGTCGTCGACGGCGGCTGGGACGTCTGACGATGCCGGCGGTCGACTTCGACTATTACGCGCCCGCGACGCTGCCCGAGGCACTGACGCTGCTGGCCGATCTCGGGGAGGACGTCAAGGTGCTGGCAGGCGGGCAGAGCCTCGTGCCGATGCTGACGATGCGCCTCGCGCGGCCGCGCGCCGTCGTGGACATCCACGGCCTCGATGAATTGCGCGGCGTGCATCGCCGGGACGGCGGACTCGAGATCGGCGCGCTCGTCCGGCACCGTTCGATCGAGCGTGGGGACGGCCCGCTGGCGGCCTGTCCGCTACTTCCGGAAGCGGCGTCCCTCATCGGCAACGTGCGGGTGCGCGCGATGGGCACGATCGGCGGGAGCCTCGCGCACGCGGATCCGGCGGCGGAGTGGCCGGCGGTCGTGCGCGCGCTCGACGGCGTGCTCGTCGTCCGCGGGCGGGACGGGGAGCGGACGATCCCCGCGGCCGATTTCTTCACGGGCATTCTGTCGACGGCGCTGCGGCCGGAGGAGCTCCTCGTGGCGGTGCGGCTGTCGCTGCCGGCCGGCCGCGCGGGCTACGCGATCGAAGAGTTCAGCCGTCGCGCCGGGGACTTCGCGATCATCGCCGCGGTCGCCGCGGTCGAGCTGGACGCGGCGGGGCGGGTCGCCCGTGCCCGCGTCGCGATCGCGGGGGGCGGGCCCGGGCCCGTGCGCCTCGCGGCCGCGGAGCAGGCACTCGCGGGCGCACCGCCGTCGGAGGAGACCTTCCGGGAGGCGCTCGCCCGTGCCCCGTTGGAAATCGAGCCCGACGGCGACGTGCACGCGTCGGCCGAGTACCGGCGCCACCTGACGCGCGTGCTGGCGCGGCGTGCCCTCGTTCGCGCGGCGTCCCGCGCCGGCGGCGCGGCGGGCACACCCCGATGACGGAACTGTCCATCGCCTTCACGTTGAACGGCGAACGCCGCGAACGGCGGGTGGCCGCGCATCAAACCCTGCTGGAGGTCCTGCGCGACGATCTCGGGGCCGTCGAGGTCAAGGAAGGCTGCGGAGAGGGTGTCTGCGGGACCTGCACTGTGCTGCTTGACGGGGAGCCGGTGAGCGCCTGCCTGTTGCTCGCGGCCCGCGCCGCCGGCCGCGAAGTGACCACGGTGCGCGGCCTTGCGCCGGCCGGTGAGATGCACCCGCTGCAGGAAGCGTTTGTCGCCCACGGGGCCGCGCAGTGCGGATTCTGTACGCCGGGGATGATCCTGACCGCGCACGCATTCTTGCACCAGCACCCGCACCCCGGGCGTGAGGAGATCCGCCGGGCCATCTCCGGGAATCTGTGCCGCTGCACGGGCTACACCAAGATCATCGACGCGATCGAAGCCGCCGCGGCCGCGCGACGTGACTGAGGACAGCGGCGCGGGTGCCGGTGTGCTGACGGCCGAGCGGCTGCGGGTCGTCGGCCGGTCGATCCCGCGCCACGACGCTCGGGACAAGGTGCAGGCGGCCACCTTGTACGCCGCCGACTGGCAGATGCCGGGCATGCTGCACGGCGGCGTGCTCCGCGCGGTGCACCCCTCCGCGCGGATCCGGCGCCTCGACGTGTCGCGCGCCGCGGCGCTGCCAGGGGTCGCGGCCGTGCTCACCGCCCGGGACGTTCCTCATAACACGCTCTGGACGGACGTGCCGGGCCAGAACAGCCGGGTCGGCCCGCTGCGGGCTCGCCTGCAGGTCCTCGCCGAGCATGTCGTGCGCTACCTGGGCGAGCCGGTGGCCGTGGCCGCGGCGGAGACGCCTGACGCGCTGGCGCGGGCGCTTGACGCGATCGAGGTCGAGTACGAGCCCCTGCCGGGGGCGTTCGATCCGGAAGAGGCGCTGCGGCCCGGGGCGCCTCCCGTGCACGACGAAGGCAACCTGCTCGCCCGGTGGCAGGTCAGCCGCGGCGATCCGGAACGAGCGCTTGCGCAGGCCGAGGTGGTCATCGAGGGAGAGTACCGCTGCCAGTTTATCGATCACGCTTATCTGGAACCCGAAGCGGGAGTGGCATGGATCGACGCCGACGGCGTGCTCGTCATTCGTGTGGCGACGCAGGTGATCGAGCATTTCCGGGGCGTCGCCGACGTCCTCGGGCTGCCGCACAACAAGGTCCGCGTGATCGGCCCGTACGTGGGCGGCGGCTTCGGCGGCAAGGAAGACGTCACGGTGGAGGTATTCCTCGGCCTGCTCGCGTGCCGAACCCGCCGGCCCGTGCGGATGGTGTGGTCGCGTCAGGAATCGCTGCTGGCCCGGCCGAAGCGCCATCCGTTCCGGCTGCGTTATCGCACCGGCGCGTCGCGCGACGGCACGCTCGTCGCCCAGGCGATTGATTTGCTGGCGGACTCCGGCGCCTACGCCTATCTGAGCGCACTTGTCTTAATGTACGCGACCGTCACCGCCGCCGGGCCGTACAAGGTGCCCGACGTCTCGGTCGACGCCCGCGTCGCCTACACGAACAATCCGCCGACCAGCGCGATGCGTGGATTCGGCGCGATGCAGATGGTCCTGGCCTACGAGTCGCAGATGGACCGGCTCGCGCGGCGGCTCGACCTCGACCCGGTCGCGATTCGAGTTCGCAACGCGCTGCGCAAGGGCGACCGCCTCCCGATCGGGCAGGAACTCGACACCCACGTTGGGGTCGCGGACGCGGCCCGGCGCGCCTGGGCGGCCCTCGGTCCGCGGCGAAAGCCGTCGACACCGGGGTCCCGCACCGGACGGGGCCTCGCCTGCAACATTCAACCGTACGGCCGCATCGTGTGGCTCCACGATTGGGCCAGCGCCTGGGTCGGGCTCGAGATGGACGGGACCGCCGTGGTGCGGACCGGCGTGCCCGACGTCGGGGGCGGCCAGGCGTCCTCGCTGTGCCAGATCGCGGCGGAGGTCCTGGGGCTCGAGCCGGATCGGATCTCCGTGCACATCGGCGACAGCGCGCTGACCCCGCTCGCGGGCACCACGACCGCCACGCGGCAGTTGTACATGTCCGGGAATGCCGTGCTCTCGGCGACCTCCGGTCTGCGGCAGCAGCTGCTGCCGGTGGCCGCCCAGATGCTGGAGGCGCCGGCCGACCGGGTGACGCTGCGGGACGGCGGCGCCGTCGACGCCGCGGGCCGGCGCGTCGCCCTGGCCGACGTCGCCCGCGAGTGCGCCCGGCTCGGCGTCGCGCGCAGCTATCTCGGCGTCTACCACGCGCCGGCCGGCGACCCGGTCGACCTCGAGCGCGGCGGAGGCCGCATCTTCCCGGACTTCACCTTCGGCGCGCACGCCGTCGAGGTGGAGGTCGACACGGAGACGGGTGCGGTCGCGGTCCTCCGGCACGTCGCCTGCCACGACGTCGGCCGCGCCGTGAATCCGCAGAGCGTGGAGGGCCAAATTCAGGGCGGCGCGGTGATGGGCCTCGGCTACGGGCTGCTTGAAGAAGTCGTGGTAGACCGAGGGGTCAACCTCTCCACCAACTTTGCCGGCTATCTCATTCCCACGTCGCTCGATGTCCCGGACGTCGAGCCGATCGTGCTCGAATCGGGCGACGGCAAGGGGCCGTTCGGCGCGCGGGGCATCGGCGAGCCGCCGATCGGTCCGCCCGCCGCGGCGATCGCCAATGCGATCGAAGACGCGGTCGGGGTCCGCCTGACCGAATTGCCGATGACGCCGGAACGGGTCGCGCGGGCGCTCGGCCTGCTACCGTCGCGGTAACGGCGCCGCGGCGCCCTTGCCCGTCGGTTCCACCTCGTACACGACGACGCCGAGCGTCGTCGGATTGAACGCGTTGCAGGGGTTGCGCTCCTGCGGGCAGTTCGAGACGGCGATCAGCAGGTCGAGGTTCGCGCGCAGGTCGAGGTAATCGCCGGCTTTCGACTTGGGCTCCTGGATGCCGGTTTTTCCGTCGGCCGCCACCGGCGTGTTCATGAAGACGTTGAACGAGTAGGGAATCTCGGCGAGCGGGATGCCGTAGGGCCGGAGCGCCCGCTCGAAATTGCCGCGGCAGTTGGGCGTGCCGCGCACGCCGTAGCGGAACGCGTTCGTGAACTCGCTGCACGAGCCGCTGATCAAGTCGTGGACGCCGACGGTGTCCGCCGTGATGGTCATGAGCTGCGTCGCCTTGGTCGAGTAGAGGTGGTGCCCGGTCGTCAGGAACAGCGTCCCGTTGAGGAGCTGCGTGTTCTCCGGGGACAACTTGTCGGTGAAGTCGGACAAATTGAAGCAGATGAAGTCCGCGACCTGCCGCCCCTCGAGGTCGACGATCCGGCACACCTGGCCGGCCTTCATCGTGAACGCCGTCCCGCCCCGCGGGGGGATGACCTCTTCGAACGCGATGAGCGACTGTGTGATGCCGGGGTGTTCCACCGGCGCCACCTCCTCTGCGGTTTGGCCCAACAGGCCGTGTCTACAGTCAGTAAACTACGGATTTCTGGCGTAGAGGATTTGGAACCTTCTTCCGGAGAAACCCGTCTGGCATAGCACGGGCGCTTTCATCGACGGCGCTTCGGCCGCGCGCCCGACGTGGGGAGGGGGTAGAGCATGCGGAGAGTGTTTGCGGTTGCCGTAATGGTGGCCTTCCTAGGGTCCGTCGCCATCACCGGCGCCGGGGCCCAGGCCGGCACGATCAAGATCGGAGTCCCGGTGCCGCTGTCCGGCGGCAACGCCAAGATGGGCACCGACATCCAGCAGGCGGCGCAGATGGCCGCCGATGAACAGAACGCCAAGGGCGGCGTCCTCGGACGCAAGCTCGAGATCGTGGCGTTCGACGACGCCTGTGATGCCCAGCAGTCCGTGACCGCCGCGCACAAGCTCGTCGATGCCGGCGTGGTCGCGGTGGCCGGCGGCTACTGCTCGTCGGCGGCGATTCCGGCCAGCGCGGTGTATCACGACGCCGGCGTCGCGTTCGTCGCGGACGCGTCCAGCAACCCCAAGCTGACCGACCAGGGGTTCGAAAACGTGTTCCGGCTCATCGGCCGTGACGACCAGCAGGGGCCCTACGCGGCCGGGTTCATGACCAAGGACCTCCACGCGAAGAAGGTCGCCATCGTCCACGACAACACGCTGTACGCGAAGGGCCTGGCCGAGGCCACCCGGGATGCCCTCGGCAAGATGATGGGCGTGCAGGTGGTCTTCTTCGATGCGATTACGCCGGGCGAGAAAGACTTCTCCGCGGCGTTGACCAAAGTCAAGAGTCTCAATCCAGACGTGACGTACTTCACCGGCTACTACCCCGAGGGCGGCCTGGTCTGTAAGCAGTTCAAAGACCTGGGCGTGTCCGGGAAGTTCATGGCGGGCGACGCGAACAACGATCCGACGTTCATTAAGGAATGCGGAAGCGCCTCCACGGGGGTCTACGTCACGTCGACCCCGCTCCCCCAGGATCAGGCGACGGCCAAGTCCTTCATCACGCGGTACAAGGCGCGGTGGCACCAGGATCCGGGTCCGTACTCGGCGCTCGAATACGACTCGGTGGGAGTGGTGATCAACGCGATGCAGCGGGCCAAGAGCGCGGACCGCGCGGCGATCATTAAGACCCTCGCGGCGACTACGAGTTATCAGGGCGCCACCGGCAAGGTCGGCTTCGACAAGAAGGGTGACCGCAGCAGCGTGCTCTACATCACCTACATCATCAAGGGCGATAATTTCGTGCCCACCGGTATGTGAGGTCCGCCGCCCCGACGGCGTAAGTAGGCGGGGCCGCCTCGGGTAAGAGGCGGCCCCGTCGCGCACGCGTCCCCGGTCCCGCGGGCAGCGGGACCGCCGTCCTCGGCCCATGGAGATCGCCCTCCAGCAGCTCGTCAACGGCCTGACAGTCGGGGCGTTCTATGCTCTGATCGCGCTCGGCTACACCATGGTCTACGGCATCATCCGCCTCATCAACTTCGCGCACGGCGACGTGTACGCGGTGGGGGCGTTCTTCGGGCTCTCCACATACGGCCTGCTGGCGCTGCTGCACATCGACAGCCCGTTCCTGAGCACGCTGCTGGCGCTGGTCGTCTCCATGTGCTGCACCGGCCTGCTCGGCATGGTGCTCTACCGCGTGGCCTACCGTCCGCTGCTGCACGCGCGCCTCTCGATCCTCATCTCGGCGATCGGGGCGTCGCTGACGCTCGAGTACGCGCTCTTTCTCATCTACAGCCCGTCCTTTTTGGTCTACCCACACCTCTTTGGCCGTGAGGGCCCCACGCTTGCCGGAATCCAGGTGTCGTGGCTCCAGGTCCTGATCTTCGTGTCGAGCATCGTGCTGATGGCCGGACTGTACACCGTGGTGCACCGCACGAAGGTCGGGATGGCAATGCGGGCGCTTGCGATCAACCAGGACGCCGCGCGGCTCATGGGCATCAACGTCAACCGCGTCATCAGCCTGACGTTTTTCATCGGCTCCACGCTCGCGTCGTTCGCCGGCGTGCTGACCGGCCTCTATTATTCGCAGATCTCCTTCTTGATGGGCTTTCTGATCGGCCTCAAAGCCTTCACGGCCGCGGTGCTCGGCGGCATCGGCAACATTCCCGGCGCCGTGCTCGGCGGCTTTCTGCTCGGGGTGCTCGAGAGCCTGGCCGCGGGCTACTATTCCAGCCGCTGGAAAGACGTCGTGGCCTTCGCCGTGCTGATCTTCATCCTGGTCGTCCGCCCGCGCGGTCTGCTCGGCGAGCGGGTCGTCGAACGCATGTGAAGCCGGCGTCCGCGCCACCCGCGCGCCTCCCATACCAGGCGGCGCTGGCAGCAATCGTGGTGGTGATCGCGCTCGCGCTGCCGTTCTTCGGCACGCCGTACCTGATCGACGTCGGCACGCTCGTCCTGGTCTACGTCATGCTGGGGCTCGGCCTCAACATCGTGGTGGGGTACGCCGGACTGCTCGACCTCGGCTACGCGGCGTTCTTTGCGATCGGCGCGTACACGACGGCGTACTTCATGGTCCACTATCACATGGCGTTCTGGCCCACGCTCCCGATCGCCGCGGCGTGTACGGCTGCGTCCGGCGTCATCATCGGCACCCCGACGCTGCGCCTGCGCAGCGACTATCTTGCGATCGTCACACTCGGCTTCGGCGAGATCGTGCGCATCGCCGCGACCAACTTCAACTTTACGGGTGGGCCGGAGGGCATCTATGGCATCCCCCACGCGAGGATCGGCGCGCTCATCATCCGGTCCACGCCGTCGCTGTACTGGCTCGGCATGGCGTTTGTCATCGTCATCCTCGTCGGTAGCGCCAACCTGGCGCGCTCACGGCTGGGCCGGGCCTGGCTCGCGATCCGTGAGGACGAGGCCGCCGCCCAGGCGGCGGGCATCTATCCCGTGTACTTCAAGTTGATGGCCTACGTGCTCGGGGCGATCTTCGCGGGCGCGGCCGGTTCGTTCTTCGCGGTGAAGCTGACGGCGATCAACCCCTCGAGCTTCACCTTCATTCAGTCCGTCACGATCCTCATGGTGATCGTCCTCGGCGGCCGGGGCAGCTTGCCCGGAGTGATCCTCGGCGCCGCGGTGATCGTCGTCCTGCCGGAAGCGCTGCGCGCCTTCGACCAGGTCCGGATGCTGACATTCGGCGTCGGCCTCGTCGTGCTGATGCTCCTGCGGCCGCAGGGACTGTGGCCGAGCCGCTACGGCCGCATCGAACAGGAGGCCGTCGCGCGCTCGGAGGCCGAGGTCGCGGCCGGAGTCGCGGCGGGCGGCGCGTCCGCGGCCGAGTCGGCGGCGTCTCGGGCGTCCTCATGACGGCCCAACCGTCCCTTCGGCCACCCACCGTCGAGACCCCGTCGGTCTTGGGCGTGGAGCGCCTCACGATGCGCTTCGGCGGCCTCCTCGCCGTCTCGGAGGTGTCGTTTACCGTCCGGCCGCGCGAGATCCTCAGCATCATCGGCCCGAACGGCGCCGGCAAAACCACCGTGTTTAACTGTATCACAGGGTTCCTGCGTCCTACGTCCGGCCGCATCATCTTCGAAGGCCTGGAGATCACGGGGCTCCGTCCCGATCTCATCGTCAGGCGCGGCATCGCCCGGACGTTCCAGATGATCCGGCTGTTCCCCGATCTTGGCGTCGACGAGAACGTGATGATCGGGCTGCACGGCCGCACTCGAGCCGGCACGCTCGCCTCGCTCCTGCACACGCCGCTGCAGCGGCGGGAAGAGAAGTGGGTACTCGACGAAACCCGCCGGTGGCTCGGTTTCGTCGGGCTGGAAGGCCGCGCGCACGGGCTGGCGCGCGAGTTGGCCTACGGCAATCAACGGCGGCTCGAGATCGCCCGCGCGCTCGCGACCGCGCCGCGGCTCGTCATCCTGGACGAACCGGCCAGCGGCATGAACCCCGCGGAAAAAGGGGGGCTCGTCCAGCTCGTCGGCCGCATTCGCGACTCCGGGGTCACGGTGCTGCTCATCGAGCACGACATGAGCGTCGTCATGGGGATCAGCGACCGGATCATCGTGCTGGACCATGGGGTCCAGATCGCCGAGGGCGCGCCCGACGAAATCCAGCGCGATGCACGGGTGATCGAGGCGTACCTTGGCCGGGAGGACCTTCAGGAGTGAGTCTCCTCGAGGTCCGCGACCTCGTCACCGCCTACGGCAGCATCGAGGCGCTGCACGGGCCCTCGTTTCATGTCGACGAGGGCGAGATCGTCGCCCTCCTCGGCGCGAACGGCGCGGGAAAAACGACGGCGCTGCGCACCGTCTCGGGCCTGCTTCGGCCGCGGTCCGGCGAGGTGCGCTTCGCGGGGGAACGCATCGACACCCTGCCTGCGCACGACATCGTGCGTCTCGGCCTGACGCAGGTTCCGGAGGGGCGGTGGATCTTTACCCTGATGACCGTCGAGGAGAACCTCCGGCTCGGCGCCTACGTGGAGCCGCGTTTCCCGCGGGCCGCCCTCGATCGGGTCTTTGCGCTGTTTCCCCGTCTCGCGGAACGGCGCGCGCAGCTGGCGGGGACCCTGTCGGGCGGCGAACAGCAGATGCTCGCCATGGCCCGTGCGCTCATGACGCGGCCGCGCCTGTTGCTCCTCGACGAACCGTCGATGGGACTGGCGCCGGTGCTGGTCCACCTCATCTTTCAGAAGATCGCCGAGATCAACGCCGAGGGAACGACGGTCCTGTTGGTCGAGCAGAACGCCAACGCCGCGCTGCGGCTCGCGCGCCGCGCCTACGTGCTCGAGAACGGCCGGGTGGCGCTCGAAGGGCCGGCGGCGGATCTGGCCCGCAACGAGGCGGTCCGGCGGGCCTACCTCGGCATTGGCGCGCGCGCGCCTGTGCCGGGACCGCCGGCGGGCGGCGGTGTCTGACCGGCGCGACCATCGACCGAGACGGGACCGAGGAGGTACTCCATGTCCGAGCCACCGCCGCTGTATGATCACGGCCCCGGCACGCCGCTCGACATCGATCGCGACTTCTACCGCCGGCTCGCCGAAGACCTCGACGGACGCACACCCGTCGAGCGGTTTGTCATCCCGATTCGCTCCGGGCGGGCGTGGACGGTTCCCGCGGCCCACCTCTGCCGCATCGTGGCGGTCGACGGCCCCCAGGTGGGCGACTTCAATGTCTGGAACCGGCACAATCCGCGCGAGCGCTTCTGGGCGTCCCGGACCCGGCAGCTGCACGGCACGCACGTGACCGTGTTCGACCGGCTGTGGTCGTGTCTGCCGTATCTCCGGCCGATGCTGACGTTCACCGCCGATACGGTGCACTACGGTGTGGATGAGGACGGCGCGGGATGCCACGATCTGCTCGGGACCCGCTGCGACCCGTATGTGCGGAAGATGCTGAACGGCGAAGAGTTCGACGTGTCGTGCCATTCGAATCTCATCCGCGCCGTGGCGCCGTACCGCCTCACGGAGTTCGACGTGCACGACGTGCTGAACGTGTTCATGGTGACGGGCCTGCGGCGGGACGGGCGGTACTTCGCCAAGGCGTGCCCCGCGAAAAAGGGCGACTACCTCGAGTTTTTCGCGGAGATGGACCTGCTCTGCGCGCTGTCGACGTGTCCGGGGGGCGACATCTCGGTGCCGCTTATGGGCCCGCACCGCGGCGATCCGCTGCCCACCTGTAAGCCGCTCGCCGTGGAAGTGTACCGGCCGGCCCCGCAGCTCGTGGCGGGCTGGAAGGAACGGCCGCCCGTGGATTACCGCGGCGGGCACGGTCTTCGGTCGCCGGAAGCGGCGCGCGGCTAAAGTCTTTAGCGCAGCTTGGGAATTACGTCAGTCGCGACCCGCTCAAGGACCGAGAACTGCGCGGGGCGCGGCTGATCGATGATGAACTCGTTGATCCCGACCGCGCTGTACCGGCCAACGATCTCTTGGAACGCGGACACGGTCGACCATGGATCGGGCAACTGCTGACTCGCCATCTGACTGGCCCATCCGTAGAACGACCGCCAGATCGTCTGGGGATCCCGCCCGATCGCCGCGCAGTGCTCGTCCAGAATCTGGTTGCGCTCGCGAATCTCTTCCACAGTGCCAAACGAGTTCCAGGCATCCGCGTACTCGGCACAGATTCGGAGCATTCGCGGTCCGTGAGCCCCGAGCGTCAGCGGCGGGCGTGGGGTCTGCACGGGCCGCGGCCGCACATAGGCGCCCTGAAGCTGGTAGTATTTGCCCGCGAAGGTCGTGGTCTCGTTACGCAGGAGGCTGTCGAGCACCTGTACCGCTTCGCGGAAGCGAACGACCATCGCGTCGCGCGGCGGAAAGGGGATGCCGAAGCGGTCATGTTCGGGGACGAACCATCCGGCCCCGAAGCCCATCTCGAGCCGACCGTTCGAAATGTGGTCGACAGTGACCGCCTCTTGGGCGAGCAGGCCGGGGTGGCGGAACGTGTTGCAGCTCACGAGGACGCCGACGCGGATCCGCTCTGTGCGCGCCGCGAGGGCGGCAAGCAGCGTCCATCCCTCGAAGTACGGTCCCGTTGGGTCGCTCGGCTGGTTCAGGTGGTCGCAATCCCAGAGGCTGTCGAAGCCGAGGCGCTCGAAGTACTGCCAGCGTTCGACGAGCTTGGGCCAAGGCAGGTTCTGGTCCGTGCAGATGCCGAAGCGCATCCTGCGGGCAGCCATGCTGACCTCCGAGCGGCGTGTAGAGAGATTAGCCGAAATTTCCGCTTCGGTTCCCGCGCTCCTTCCGCATTGGGAACGCAAAGGGTGGTTCGCCGGCGGTTCGAATTGTTTGCGTCCGGGTCTTCCATCCACAGCGAGGTCGGGCTCCTGCCTCACCGTCGACGGCGGCTGGGTTGCCTACTGCGGCCGGTAAGCGGAAGGCGTCGCGGATGACGCGCGCCCCACGCCCGCCCCGGGCCAAGGCGGCGCGAACCGTCTCGAGCACGGCTCCGCGGAAAAGCGGGGTTGTCCGCGAGTTCGCGCCGGCGGACCTCGAACGCCTCTACCACTATATGCTGCTGCAGCGGCTCGCCGAAGAGCGCGTCGTCAAACTCTATCAGACCGGCACGATCGTCGGCGCCTGCTTCACCGGCTGGGGTCATGAAGCGGTCGCCGTGGGCGCGGCCTCGACGCTGGGCCCGGACGACGTGGCGGCCACGCTGCACCGCGACCTCGGCGCACGCCTCGTGCTGGGGATGCCGCTCGGGTATTACTTCGCAAACTTCCTCGGCCGGTCGGGCTCGCCCACGCGCGGCCGCGAGGGCAACCTCCACATCGGCGGCCTCGGCCCCCGCATCCTGCTGCACACGGACTTCATCGGCGGCAACGTGCCCATCGCGGCCGGGGCGGCGCTCGGCTTTGCCGTGCGCAAAGAGCCGCGCGTGGCGATGGCGTTCTTCGGCGAAGGCACGCTCGCGACGGGGGAGTTCCACGAAGCGGCGAACCTCGCCGCCGTCCTGCGGCTCCCGCTCGTGCTCGTCTGCTGGAACAACCAGTTCGCGCTCTCCACGCCGGTGGCGCGGGAAGTCCTCGGCCCGCTTGACGTCCGCATGGCGGGCTACGGAATGCCCGCCTGCTCGGTCGACGGCAACGACGTGCTGGCCGTGTACCGCGCCGCCCGCGACGCCGTCGACCGCGCCCGCGGTGGCGGCGGGCCGTCGTTCATCGAGGGCCGGACGATGCGGGTGCGGGGCCATTCCGAGGCGGACGACGCGGCGTACGTACCGCGGGCTTTGATTGAGGAAGGCCGCCGGCGTGATCCGGTCGGTCGTTTCGCGCGGCACCTCATCGAATCCGGCGCGCTACGCGCGGCGCGCCTCGACGACCTGCGCGCGCAGGCGCAGGCCGAGGTCGACGAGGCGCAGGCCTGGGCGGAGGCGAGTCCCCCGCCGGATCCGGCGGAACTCGAGCGCGGCGTGTACTGCGAGGCGACGCCGTGGCCGTGATGACCTACCTCGAAGCGATCGCGGACGGGCTCCGCGAGGCGATGCGGGCCGATCCGTCCGTGGTCGTGCTCGGCGAAGACGTCGGCGTCTACGGCGGCGTCTTCAAGCTGACCAAGGGCTTCCTCGACGAGTTCGGGCCGGCGCGCGTGATCGACACTCCGATCAGCGAAGCGGCGATCGTCGGCGCCGCGGTCGGGGCGGCGCTGGTCGGCCTCCGGCCGGTTGTCGAGATGCAGTTCGCCGACTTCATCTCCAACGCGTTCACCCAGATGGTGAACGTCGCCGCGACCTCCGCCTACCGCGCGGGGGGCTGCGTCCCGATGGTCGTCCGGGCCCCCTGCGGCGCGGGGACGCACGGCGGCCCCTTCCATTCGCAGTCGATCGAAGGGTACTTCTTCCACACGCCGGGATTGAAGATCGTGATGCCGTCCACCCCCGCGGACGCGAAGGGCCTCATGCTGGCGGCGATCGCGGACCCGAACCCGGTCCTGTATCTCGAGCACAAGGCGCTCTATCGTTCGCAGCGCGGACCGGTGGAGGCGGGGCTCGCGTTCGAGCCGCTCGGCCGCGCCGCGCTCCGGCGCGCGGGCACGCATCTGACTGTGCTGACCTACGGCATGATGGTGCACCGGTGTCTCGAAGCGGCCGAACGGGCCGCCGCGGAGGGGATCGAGACCGAGGTGATCGATCTGCGGACGCTCCTGCCGCTCGACCTCGAAACGATCGCGGAGTCGGCCGCCCGAACGAGCCGGGTCCTGATCGTCCACGAGGACCGGCTGCGGGGCGGCCTTGGGGCGGAGATCGCCGCCCATCTGGGAGAGCACCTGTTCACGTCGCTCGATGCGCCGATCTCGCGCATCAGCGCGCCGGATACCCCCGTGCCGTACGCCCCGCCGTTGGAAACGGCCTACCTGCCGAGCGTCGACCGCATCTTCGACGGGATCGCGCGCCTCGCGCGCTGGTAAGTTTAGAGAAAGATCCGTCCCGGATCGAGCCCGCGCAGCAGCGTCAGTTCGCGATCCTCCGGCGCCGCGAGCTGCCGGACGTCCGCGGCCGTCTCGAGCTCGAACCCGGTCTGCTCCTGCACCTGCTGCAGCTCAACGCCCGGCTGCAGCGCGACGAGACGCATGCGCCCGGACCCCGAGCCGAAGTCCATGAGCGCGAGATCCGTCACCACCCGGGTGACACGTCCGAACAGCAGGCCGGCCCGCCGCCGCCCGTCCGTCCCGTCGACCTGGCCGGGGCTCGTGATGAAGTCGAGCCCCTCCACAAACCGCCGCCGCTCGTGCCGCGTGACGATCATGATCTCGCGGCAGTGGCTGGCGATGTCGCAGGCGCCGCCGCTGCCGGGCAGGCGCACCCGCGGATGCTCCAGCGTGCCGATTACGCTGGTATTGATGTTGCCGTACGGGTCGATCTGCGCCCCGCCGAGGAAGCCGTAGTCGAAGTAGCCCCGCTGCGCGTACAGGAAGATTTGCGTGATCGACGGCAGCATCATCGCGCGGCGGGCCGCGCGCATCTCGTTCGTGGAGATCGGCAGGCGCCCGGGCTCGGCGTCCAGGCCGATGGAGCCGCCCTCGACGACGACCGTGAGGCCGGGGGCGTGGGTCATGCGCGCGAGCGCCGAGGCGAGCAACGGCGTGCCCACGCCCGCGAAGACGATCTTGCCGTCCTCGAGGAGGCGGCTCGCCGACACGGCCAGCAGCTCGGCCGCGGTGTACGGGGCGCTCATCGGCCGGTCAGTTCCCGAGCCGTCCGGCGCTGGCGCTCGAGGCGCGCCTCGCCGAACAACCCGAGAAATGCCTGCTGCGTCGCGGGACCGTACACGTACTCGTCGAGGTAGGCGCGTACGGCCGCCACACCGTCCGCGCCGGCCCGGCGCGCGTACGCGTCGATGTGCTCGAGATCCGCCTCGTACAGCCCGTAGCACTCGTGCGGATACGCTCCGTACGGCGCTTCGACGACCGCATCGACGGCGAAGAACGGGATCACCGTCCGGTCCGCGGTGCGCCGGATCTCCTCGGCGTCCACGATCTCTTCCGCGCTCAGGATGACGGTCTGCGCCGCCCCCGCGATGTCCACGTCCATGTGGGGGTAGCCGTCGATCTGCGCGTTGCCGAACCGGTCCGCGCGGTGCACGTGGATCACGGCGGCGTCCGGGAAGAGCGCCGGCACCAGGCACAGCTGCTCGCCGGTGAACGGACAGCGCATCGTCTTCGCGCCCGTCGTGCGGAGGAGATCGGAGCCGAGCATCGACAACGTGGGCAGAAACGGCACGCCCATCGCCGCGGCATGATAGCGGAGCCCCATCGCGAGATGGCTCCACTCCTCGAAGCGGGCCCGCCCGCCTTCGACGAACTCGCGGACGATGCGCGACAAGCCCCAGGGCAGCCCGATGCCGACCCAGCTCGTCACGATCCCGCGGCATGCGTCCGCGGCGAAAAACATCTCGGCCTCGTAGCACATGAGGTTCCGCGACAACACGAGGTCGCGGGGGCGCCGCCGCAGCAGTTCGCGCAGCAAGAGCGTCGGGGTGCGCGAGTACAGACAGCCCCCGATGGCGAGATGATCCCCGTCGCGCACGAGGCCCGCGGCGTCCGCGGCGGTCATCCGCTTGTCGCGAAGCGGCCGTGTCTTGCTCTCCAGGCGGCGCCGGGCCTCGACGAAGTTGGCCGGCCCGCCGGAGCCGCTCCTCGGTGTGGCGGCCGCGCTCACGCGTGGACCGGCCGCGCGCCGGGCGGAACGTCCCTGCCAGGGGACCTCAGGCGCGGCAGGACGTCGTGCGCGATCACCTCGAGCTGATCCGGCCGGTACCCGTCCGGGACCAGCACGATGTGCTGTACGCCGGCGTCGAGATGGGCGGCGAGCTGCTCGGTGCACTGCGCCGCCGTCCCCCGAATGGCGCTGTCGGGCGTCGATTGGCTCCAGGGCGCGACGTCGAAGTAGCGGCCGATGAAATCCCGGATCCGCCGGTCGGCCTCTTCAAACGAGGGCGCCACACAAATCGGCAGCTGGCTGACGTTCCGCAGCCCGGCGGGATCGCGCCCGGCCTCTTCCGCAAAGGCCCGGATCTTCGCCCAGGCGCCGCGGAAACTTTCAGGCGTGTAAAAGTAGGTCAGCCAGCCGTCGCCGTGGCGGGCGACGCGGCGCAGCACCACGTCGACGTAGCCGCCGATCAGCACCGGCGGATGCGGCCGCTGCACCGGCTTCGGCCTCATCGCGGCCTGGCGGAAGACGTAGCGATCCACGGTCCCGTCCACCTGATCCTCCGTCCACAGCCGCCGGACGATCTCGAGGTTGCGCACGAAAATCTTGCCGCGCTCCGCAAACGGAACGCCGCAGGCCTGAAACTCGCGCTCGTACCAGCCCGCCGCGGCGCCCAGGAGGAGCCGGCCATTGGAAATCTGATCGAGGCTCGCCAGCTCCTTGGCGAGCACGACGGGGTTGCGCAGCGGCAGCACCAGGACCCCGACGCCGAGCGCGAGACGCCCGGTGCGCATCGCGACCGCGGTCAGGGTCGACAGTGACTCGAGAAACGGGAACGGCCGCTTGGTTCCGAGCAGGATGTGGTCCCATGCCCACGCGGAGGCGAACCCGAGTGCCTCCGCCTTGGCGCAGTAGGCGACGATCGCGTCGATACTCGGCTCCGCGGGCGCGGGACAGAAATTCTCGAGCGCCACGCCAAACTGGGCGTCCGGCATCACCGCGGCCTCCCGCCCGCCGGCGACGGCGCACGGCCGCCCGCGGGCGCCTCCCCGGACGGGCCCGGCCCGCGTTCCAAGAGCGCCCGCAGGACCCGCTCCGGGGTCATCGGCAGTTCGCGCAGGCGGACGCCGGCCGCCGCTTCGATCGCGCTCGCGATCGCCGCCGGCGGCGGTCCGGTCGGGGGCTCGCCGATGCCGCGCGCCTGAAACGGCCCCTTGCCCTCCCCGGACTCGACCACCACCGGCCGGAGATCCGGCAGATCGAGCGCGGTCGGAATGAGATAGTTGGCGAACAACGTGCTGAGGTTGTTGCCGTTTTCCAATGTGACTTCCTCCGTCAACGCTTGGCCCAGGCCCATCGCGGCCCCGCCCTGGATCTGACCTTCCACGCTCTGCGGATTGATGGCCTGGCCCACGTCGTGGCAGGCCGCGTACTTGAGAAGACGCACGGCCCCGGTCTCGGTGTCCAGCTCCACCTCTACCGCATGGCACCCGAAGGTGTAGTCGGGGAAGGTCCGGCCCTGTCCGGTCTCGAGGTCGACCGGCGGCGCCTGTTCCGCGTGGAACGTGGCGAGGTGCGCGGGTGCGACGCCGCGCCGCCCGCACTCCGCGATCACCGCGGCCCACGGGACGCGCCGCCGCGGTGCGCCGCCCACGCCGACATGGTTGTCGGCGAAGTCGAGGTCCGCCTCGGACGCTTCCAAGAGCGCGGCCGCGATCGGCGCCACACGGGCCCGGAGTTCGCGCGCACCCTGCAGGACGGCGTTGCCCGACATATAGAGCTGGCGCGTCGCAAACGTCCCCCCTGCGAGCGGCGTGAGGGCGCTGTCGCCGAAGTGAACGGTGACGCGGTCGAGCGTCACGCCAAGCACTTCGGCGGCGATCTGCGCGAGAGCCGCCGCCTGCCCGCCGCCGAGGTCCGGCACGCCCGAGCGCACCACCAGCGATCCGTCGTTCTCGAAACCGAGCCAGGCCCCGGCGCGGTCGCGAAACCACACCGTCCGGCCGTACGGCTGGATGTTGCAGGCGAACCCCCGGCCGACGGCCGCCGCGGGGCCGGAGGGCCGGCTGGGTTCGCCCAATTCGGCGCGGGCCCGGCGCACCAACTCGGGCAGCGCCACCTGCGTGTCGATCGTCTCCCCGGTCGGCAGCCGGTCGCCCTTCTGTAAGAAATTCCGCGCCCGAACCTCGTCCGGGGACAGGCGGAGCCGCGCGGCGAGCGCGTCCATCTGCGACTCGTAGGCGAACGTGACCTGCATCGCGCCAAACCCGCGCATGGCGCTCGACGGGACGTTGTTGGTCAGAATCGCCTTGGCGTCGATGCGGACGTGAGGAACGCGGTACGGACCGCAGCCGACGACGAGGGCGGCGAACAGCACGCGCGGGCTGAGCAGGGGATAGGGCCCCGAGTCGGCAAGCAGCGTGATTTCCTGGCCCAGGAGGCGGCCGTCGCGCCCGGCGCCGGTCCGGTACCGCATGATGAACGGGTGCCGCTTCGGCCGCGCGAGCAGCGATTCGTAACGGCTCCAGACCATGCGTACCGGCCGGCCCGTCTTCCAGGCCAGCAGCGCGAGGTACGGCTCGACGGTCATGTCCTCCTTGCCGCCGAACCCGCCGCCCAGGAACGGTGCGATTACGCGCACCCGATTGTGCGGCAGCCCCAGCACGGACGCGATCTCGCGGAAGTGCTCGATCACCTGTGACGACGACCGGATATTGATCACGCCGTCCGCGTCGGTCCAGGCGACCCCCGCTTCGGGCTCGAGGTAGGCGTGGTCCACGCGCTGCGTGCGGTACGTACCCTCGACCACCACGTCGGCGCGCCGGAGCGCGTCCGCGGCGTCGCCGCGCCGCAGCTTCCAATGCATCAGAAGGTTGTCCCGCTCGTCGTGCACGCGCGGGGCGTCCGGCTCCAGCGCCCGCTCGACGTCGAAGACGCCGGGCAGCGGATCATACTCGACGTCGATCGCCTCGAGCGCCGCCCGCGCCCCGCCGCTTGAGTCCGCGGCGACGAGGGCGATCGGTTCGCCCTGGAACCGTACACGCCCGGCCGCCAAGAGCGGGGTAGGGAACCGGATGAGGCCGAGGCCGGTCGGATCCTCGACGACCGCGTTGTGCGGGACGTCGTCCGCGGTCAGCACGGCCGCGACGCCCGGCAGCGCGCGGGCGCGAGAGACGTCGACGCGAATGCGCGCGGCCGTGTGCACGGACCGGACAATCCCTCCGGCGAGGAGACCCGGCAGATGCCAGTCCGCCGCGTAGCGCGTGGCGCCCCGCGCTTTGTCGGCCGCGTCGAACCGGGGCTGCGGCCGGCCGATGACCCGATACGTCAGGCGGCGATCCACGTGCCGAGGGCTGAGACCTCCACGCCGCCCCGCTCGAGCATGCTCCGTAGAATGCGCACCGCGACGCGCGAGGGAGCGTGGTCGCCGTGCAGACAAATGGTGTCGACGCCCACGTTCACCGTCCCGCCGTCCACGGTGGGTATCCGGCCTTCCTGTACCGCCGTCACAGCGCGCCGGCACATCGCTTCGGAGTCCGTGAGCATCGCGTCCGGCCGCCGCCGGCTCGCGAGCGTGCCGTCGGACATATAGCCGCGGTCGAGGAAAAACTCGCGCGCCACCGGAACCCCGGCCGCCGCCGCCTGGGCGAAGAGGCGCGAGGCCGGCGTGGCGACGATGACGAGACGCGGGTCGAGGCGCTTCACCGCGGCTACGATCGCCCCCGCCGTGCCGTCGTCCACTTCGGCGACGTTGTAGAGCGCGCCGTGCGGCTTGACGTGCTGCAGACGCCCGCCGAACGCCTCCACGATCCCCTTGACCGCGGCCACCTGGTAGAGCACAAGATTCTCAACCTCGGGCGGCGTGAGGTCCATCTTGTGCCGTCCAAAGCCGACCAGGTCAGCATACCCGGGGTGTGCGCCGATCGCCACCCGCTGCCGGGCCAGCATCTCCACCGTCCGGCGAATCGTCGCCGGGTCGCTGGCGTGAAATCCGCAGGCGATATGCGCCGACGTCAGGTAGGGCGCGATTTCGTCGTCTTGACCCATGGGCCACGGGCCGAGTGATTCGCCCATGTCCGCCGAGATGTCGACGTGGCGTCGCTCCGGTGTCATCGACGAGCCCCCTTGGATGACAGCAGGACGGTGTACGGACTGACGATGGGGTTCCCGATCAACGGCCCAGGTACCCATCAGTTCGGCCCCGGCACCCGCGGCCCTTTCCCGGCGCGCCCGCGCCACCTGTCTCGGGCCGGCAGGACGCGAGAGGAAATCGCTGCGCTACCGCGAAGCAGGGCCACGTTTCCAGAACCATCCCTCTCGTAACTGGACTTCTTCCGCCGCCGGCTTCCGTTCTCTGCGTCGCGTTACGCGTTGGGTCGTCTCCATCGCCGATTGGCCGTGTTGTGATTCTGACGTATTCGATGATCAGTGCGCAAGGACGCGCGGCAGTTGAAACCAATCCGGAAAGGGGGAGTCGGCATGGTCCGCACAGATATCGAGGCCGCCAACAGGGAGATCGGCAGGGCGTTCAGCAGCGGGGATACCGCCGCCGTCGCGGCATTTTACACCGAAAACGCCGCCGTGCTTCCGCCGAACGGTCAGATGATCAGAGGGAGAAAGGCCATTGAGGACTTTTGGAAGGGCGCCATGGCCATGGGCGTCCGAAGCATCCAACTGACGACCCTCGATGTCGAATCCAGCGGCGATCTGGCATATGAAATCGGCAACGCCACCCTGGAGATACAGCCGCAGGGCGGCAGCGCGTCGACGGACACCGTGAAATACGTAGTGGTCTGGAAGCGCGGCGCCGACAACTCCTGGAAGCTGGCCGCGGACATCTGGAACAGCATCGCGTCGTCCTAAACACTCGCGACAAGACTCCCTATGTCAAGAGCATAAGGGCAAGGGACGGATGAGCAGAGCGAGCCTTAAGGAACAAAGCCTCATCGTACGACCGGCGATCGCGGCGCATGGCGATAATGATGCGCAGCCAGACGTTGCCGAGCATCCG
>DATGHZ010000024.1:0-4263 GCA_035307565.1 bacterium
GCCAGGGTCAGACTACATCACGGGCTCTCGGCACCAAAGTGAAATTCGACCTCACTCCCGCCGCCGCGCCGGCTTCCTTCTGCATGCTCCAGCTTTTTCATGCTGCGCGGTGCCGCACGCGGCATGGGGGACTACATCCAAACAGGACACCCTAGACGGCGCTGCTGATCTCGAACCGATCGTCGATTCGCTAACTCAGGTCTGTTTTAACCGGCTCAGCCCCGCGCGGAGATCGTTGGCGTTCATGACCGGCGTGAACTCGACCGTGGCGTGAAGCCGCTGAAAGAGTGGTTCGGCGATCGATGGAATGTCGGATGGATCTTTGAGATCAAACACGATGAATCCGCCACGCTTGCCGTCTTGTGGAAAGAAATAGGCCGCCTCCGGCTCCAGCGTTGCGAGCATGTTCTGCATCGTCTCGGGCAGAGCGCCATTTTGGATGGCTTTGTTGCCGGCCTCGACCGGGAACGTGACTCGGAGCAGCATGCGCATTGAACCATCCCCCTTTGTTTTGGTCCTTCGCCGCGTTTGTCGTCTATTCTATCGGCGGCCGGCGGCCGGCCCAGGGCCGCAGGGCCTCGAACGCCGCGGCCGCCCGCAGGACCGTCCCGTCGGCGTGCCACCGCCCGATGATCTGCAATCCCACCGGCAGGCCTTCCTCGGTCCAGCCGCACGGCACGGTCGCGGCGGGCTGTCCCGTGAGATTGAAGGGAAAGGTAAACGTGAGGCGCTCGAGCAGTGTCGGCGCCTCGCGGCCCTCGATCACGGCGCTGCTGTCTGGCTCGACGGGCCACGCGGCCACCGGCATGGTCGGCGTCAGCAAGAGATCGTACTCCTCGAAAAACCTGTGCACCGCCTGATAGAACGGCGTGCGCGCCAGCAGCGCCCGCCCGTATTCGAGCGCGCTGATGCGGCCGGCGTCCACCACCATGCGCATCAGCGACGGCTCGATCCAGTCCGGGTGCTCGCGCGCGCGGTCCTGGTGGCGCGCGCCGACTCCGACCTCCCAGATCGCCCGGTGCGGCTCCCGCATGTCCGGCCAGCGCACCGTCGGCGCCTCGAGCGCGCACCCGAGGTCCGCAAACTGCCGGGCGGCGGCCTCGGTGATCACGCGCACCTCACGCGCGACCGGCAGGCAGCCGAGGTCGGGGCTCCAAGCCACGCGGAGGCCGCGCAGATCGCCGTCGCAGCCGGCGACGTAGTCCTGCGGCGGCGCGTCGATCGACAGGGGGTCGCGCGGGTCCGGGCCGGCGAGCGCGGAGAGCATGAGCGCGGCGTCCCGGACCGTCCGCGTGATCGGACCGTTGTGCGAGCGCGCGGCCCAGTGGTCGGGGCTCGGATGGTACGGCACGCGCCCCAACGACGGCTTGACGCCGACCACACCGCAGAGCGAGGCCGGACACCGGATTGAACCCGCGCCGTCTGACCCGTGCGCCAGCGGACCGAGCCCGGCGGCGACCGCCGCCGCCGCTCCGCCCGACGACCCGCCCGAGGTGCGGTCGAGCCGCCACGGATTCCGGCACGGCGGCCCAATGAAATTATCGCTCATGTCCTTGTGGCCGAAGTGCGGGGTATTCGTCTTCCCCACGAAGATGCCGCCGGCCGCCCGCAGGCGCCCCGCGACCGCGCCGTCCTCCGCCGGGACGTGCCGCTCGAACCACTTGGATCCGTAGGTCGTGCGGACGCCCGCGGTATCCTCCAGGTCCTTGATCGAATACGGGATGCCGTCGAGCGGACCGCGACGCGCGCCGCGACGCGCGCGCGCTTCGGCCTCGCGCGCCTGCGCGCGGGCAAGATCCGCCGACACGGTGATGTAGGCCGCGAGCGACGGGTTCAGCCGATCGATGCGCGCGAGCACCGCGTCCGTGATCTCCACCGGCGACACATCGCCGGCGCGGATGAGCCGGTCCAGTTCCAGCGCGGGCTTGAAACACAGATCGTCTGCGGCCACACGACGCCTCCCGCGGACAGCGCGATGCGCGACCGTTGTTCTACCGTGGCGGTGCGTTGTCCCCCGAGGGCCGCGGCGCCGTCCGCGCGGGTTATGTCGGGACCGCGAGCACCACGGTCTCCATCACTTTTGCGACCAGCGTGACCCGGTAACCCAGTGCCTCGAGGCAGGCCGAGCACGCCTGTTCCTCATCCGCGTTGTGAAGCGAGAGGATCCACACCGGCCGGGCCGCGCGCAAGATGTGCGCCGCGCCCCTCAGGACGCGCGACTCCGCGCCCTCGACGTCGCACTTGACCACGCGCGGCGGCCCGTACCGGCCCGCGAGCGCGTCGACGGTCGTCGCCTCGACGGACCAGATGCGCTCAACTTCCTCCAGGGCCGAATCTTGGTGGGCCCGGACGCCCACCAGCCTGCCCACGAGCGTGCCGGTCGGCGATGGATCGATGAACGTCTGGAATTCTGCCGTGCCGGTCCGATCCCCGACCGCCGCCCGAACGACCGCGCAGCAATCTGTCAGTCGGTTGACGGCCACGTTCGCCTCGATCTGGTCGGCGTTCCGATCGTTAGGTTCACACGCGACGACGCGTCCTCGGGGCCCGGCGAAGCGGGCCCCGAGGACGGTGTAGAATCCGTGATGCGCGCCCAGGTCGTAAACGGTATCGCCGGGGTGCACGTGACGGGCAAACGCGCGTTGCACTTCGTGCTCGTAGCGGCCCGTGATGTACCCTGTAAAAGGTCCGTGCTTTCGCCACCGGGCCCCCCGCAGCGGGCCGGTCAGTACGGGCAGCGCCGCGCCGTCGGGGATCGCCGTCATCATCGCGCGGAAGACCCAACGGGCGGCGTCTCGTGCGCGCAGTTTCAAATGTCGCCCCCCCGGCTCGGGGCCGCCAGCCCCTGCACCTCCGGAACGACCCGCCCGGCGAGCAGTTCGATCGTCTCTATGTCGGCGTAGCTCGTGAGGTTCACGACGACGTAGTCGATCCCTCTGGCGAGGATGGGCCGCAATCGCTTGATCAGATCGCGGGGCGTCCCCATGTTCCGCCGGGCGTCTGGGGCGACGAGCGGGCCGAGTGCGGCGATCTTCGCGTCCAGCCGCTCCCGCGTCGTCGCCAGTACCACGCCGTCCATGAGGTAGCTCTTGATCATCGAGTCGTACGGCCGCCGGATCGCCTCGCAGGCCCCGCGTAGAATACCCAACCGCCGGCCGACCTCCTCCGCTGTCTTCGCCCGCACCTCTTCAAAGTTGCACATGTCGGCGTGCTCGGCGACCCGCCTCACGGTCACTCGATCCCCTGTGCCGCCGATCAGGATCGGGACGCGCGGCCGCTGCACCGGCGGCCACAGCAGGGCCTCGCCGGCGGCGCGCCCCTTCGCGAGCCGCAGTGGCTCGCCGGACCAGTAGCGGCGCACGTCGGCGAGCGTCTTCAACAGCGCCGCCAGCCGTACGCTCGGATGAGGAACGCCGCCGAGGCCCATGAAGCGCACCTCCGGCTCGAACCAGCCGGCGCGCGGAGCGCCCAGACCGAGCACGAGCCGCCCGCCGCTCAACCGGTCGACGTCCGCGGCCAGGCGTGCGGTCGTCAGCGCGCTCCGGTACGCAACGCAGCTGACCATCGGCCCCAGCCGGACCCGGCGCGTCGCGGTCGCGTAGGCCGCCAGCGCTGTCCACGGGTCCGTCAGGAACGCGGGGTGATCCGGGACCCAGAGCGAGTCAAAGCCGAGCGCGTCGGCCGCTCGCGCCAGCGCCCGGCGTGTCGGCCAGTCGACCTCGGCCGCCCGCGCGGTGACCCGGACACCGAACCGAATCTTGCCGGCGCCCTCACGCACCCACGGGTGTGTGTGCCAGACGTCCATTTTCGCCGGTTTCTGGAGCGTGTAAATCGCCGTAGGCCCTTGCGATTGTGAGCGGCCTGAGAGATAGGTAACAGTTTGTACCGGACACATGGGTAACACTCCTTCCCTGAAAGGGGGAGGGAAGATGCCCTGGAGGGAGTGTTCGGTTATGGATGAAAGAATGCGGTTTGTTGCTCGTCGGCTAGCAGGCGAGCCGATGGCGGAACTGTGCCGCGAGTTTAGGATCTCCCGCAAGACCGGCTACAAGCTCGTCGATCGGTATCAGGAATGCGGCATTCAGGGGCTCACCGATCGAAGCCGACGTCCGTATCGCTACGCCAACCAACTCCCATTTCACGTCGAGAACTACATCCTCAATGTGAAGCGTGAGCATCCCAGCTGGGGAGCGCGGAAAATTCGCGAGCGCTTGACGCGCAGGTTCTCCGGTATTCCCCTCCCCGCGAAGAGCACGATCCATG
>DATGHZ010000025.1:0-9002 GCA_035307565.1 bacterium
CGGGCCCAATTGTGAATAGGAGATTGTGAAGACGGCCGAACTCAGACGAGCGGAGCACAGGTACTGGAACCAGTAGGAACAGCCCGCACGACTTGGTGATCGCAGGGTGCCGAAACCGGCCATCCCGGGCTCCGACTTGCGTAGACGCCACCCCGGAAGCCTACCGCACGAACACCGGAGAGGGGTGTTGTGATGTCTGTGGAGGAGAACAAAGCACTCATCCGCCAGTTCAACGAAGAAGCGTTCAACGGACACGATGTTAAAGCCAGGGATAGGTTTCTCGGACCCAACTTCGCAATCAATGGCCGAGTCGTGGACCCTGTTCGGTCCAGGCAAAACTTCGCCAGCCTGTTCACTGCCTTCCCGGACTTCCACCGCACGAAGGACGACACCATCGCCGAGGGCGACAAAGTCGTGGCGCGATACACAGCAACGGGAACCCATGACGGAAAGTTTATGGACGTGCCTGCCAGGTGCAACGCCGTGCAGTCCAGTTCTACCGCCGGAAGGGCGAAAATCCTTGCAGGACGTTACTTCTGGCAACGTCGTGCAATCCGGTCCGGTGGGATTCGTGGTGGCGGCGGAGGGCTTCGAACCCCCGACTCCGCGGGTATGAACCGCGTGCTCTGACCACCTGAGCTACGCCGCCGCGCAGCGCCCATTATAGCATGTGATTTGATGCCGGCCCGCCACACCGAAGGACCGGTCCGAGTCCGCGCGGAAGCCGGGACGCGGGACGCGCCGTGACGCGGCGTCCGACGCTGCAAGGAGGATGCAATGCCCACGCCGGTCGAGTTCGCCGACACCCACCGCAAACGGTTCGAGTCCGAACTCAGCGATCTGCTGCGCATCCCGAGCATCAGCACTTTGCCGGACCATCGCGACGACACGCGCCGCGCGGCGCATTGGATCGCAGAATATTTGCGCTCGATGGACCTGCCGGTCGAGTTGACCGAAACCGTCGGTTATCCGCTCGTGTACGCGGAGTGGCTCGGCGCGCCGGGCCGGCCCACCCTTCTCGGCTACGGACACTACGACGTGCAACCCGTCGACCCGCTCGATCTGTGGACGTCGCCCCCGTTCCAACCCGCCGTGCGCGGCGGCCGGTTGTTCGCGCGCGGGGCCGCGGACGACAAAGGCCAGATCCTGACGTTGATCGCGGCGATGCGGGCCTACCTGCAGACGGCCGGCAAACTGCCGATTAATGTGAAGCTGCTCATCGAAGGCGAAGAGGAATCCGGCGGCGCCGAGATCGCCGCCTACGTCCGCGACCACGCCGGCCGGCTGCGGGCCGATGCCTGCCTCGTGCTCGATTCGGGCATGTTCGCGCCCGGCGTTCCCGCGATCACGCTCGGGCTGCGCGGCATCGTCGGCGCCGAAGTGGAGGTCACGGGCGCGGCGCGCGATCTGCATTCCGGCGGCTACGGCGGCGTCGCGCCGAACCCGTTTCAGGCGCTCGCCGAGATCATCACCGGACTCAAAGACAAAGACGGACGCATTCTGATCCCGGGATTTTACGATCGCGTGGTCCCACCGCCGCCCGAAGAAACCGCGGCCTGGAAGGCACTGCCCTTCGACGAAGCCGCGTTTCTCCGCGACGAAGTCGGCGCGACGGCCCTGACCGGTGAGCCCGGCTACGGCGTGCTCGAGCGCATGTGGGCGCGGCCAACGCTCGAAGTGCACGGCATGCCCGGCGGGTTTACCGGCGCCGGTTCGAAGACCGTGATCCCGGCCCGGGCGAGCGCCAAGATCAGCATGCGGCTCGTGGCAAATCAGCAGCCCCGCGAAATCATCGACGCGTTCGAATCGCATGTGCGGGCCATCACGCCGAAAGGCGTGCGTGTCGAGGTGAAGAGGCGCGCGGGAAGCGGCGCCGTGCCGGTCGTGATCTCGCCGCACTCGCCAGCGATCGCCGCGGCGCGGCGCGCGTTGACGGAGGCGTTTGGCCGGGAAGCCGTGTTCGTACGCGCGGGCGGGTCGGTGCCGATCGTCTCGGAGTTTGCAGGCCGGCTCGGGCTGCCCGTCATCGTAACCGGATGGTCGCTGCCCGATGCGAACGCGCACAGCCCCGACGAGAGCCTGGATCTCGCGCACTTCCATAAGGGCATCGCCGCGGTCATGCGCCTGTTCGAGCATCTCGCGACGACGAAAACGTAGTACCGGCGAGGCCGCACGGGTTAAGCCGGGTTGGCTCCGAAGAGCTACCTCACTCTCATCCGCGTGCCGCGCTCGCCGGCATGCGCAAATGTAGCACATCATGGTTGCGCGGACAATCCGGAACGATCGTTCTTGTGGACAAGTCGTGCTTGTGGACAAGCCGTGGATATCTCGCACGCGGCGGGTACGCTACAACATGAGAGAGCGTCGCGGCATCCCGCGCGACGCATGGAGCGCGCGCCATGAGTCTACGTGAGTACCGACACAAGCGTCACTTTACCTCGACACCGGAACCGGGTGGCATCAAGGACGGGACGTCACGATCCGCTCGCCGCCCCGCCGCGATCGCCTGCCTTCATTTCGTTGTGCACAAACACCAGGCGCGGTCGCTCCACTACGATTTTCGTTTGGAGTGGGCCGGCGTGCTCCTCTCCTGGGCTGTGCCGAAGGGCATCCCGACCGTGCCGGCCGCGAAACGGCTCGCCGTGCGGGTCGAAGATCATCCACTCGAGTACGCGAAGTTTGAAGGCCGAATCCCGGAGGGCCAGTACGGCGCCGGGACGGTCGAGATCTGGGACCAGGGCGAATGGCGGCCGGACGACAATGACGTCAACGCCGCGCTGCGCCGCGGAGAACTCAAGTTCCGGTTGCTGGGCAGACGACTCAACGGCACGTGGGTGCTCGTGCGCACACGTTTGAGCGTGGCCCGATCCAAACAGGAGACATGGCTGTTGATTAAACGGAAGGAGGACGCCGCCTCGCGCCGCGGCGACGCGTCCGCGACAGCAGGCCCGCGGTCCTCGACACGGGAGGATGCACCCGCTCCGCGGAGAGCGCGGTGATGACCCTCCGGCCGGACCGCATCCCCTTCCGCGTCCACGCCATGCTGGCCACGCTCGTCCCCGAGCCCTTTCACCGGCCGGGGTGGGTTTATGAAGAGAAGTACGACGGTTTTCGAATCCTAGCGTACAAGGAAGGCCCGCGTGTCCGCCTCTTGTCCCGGAACGACAACGATCGGACGGCGACGTACTCCGACATCGCCCAAGGCGTAAGCCGCCTCGTGCCGCGAACGCTGCTGCTCGACGGAGAGATTGTGGCGTTCGACCGCCGCGGCGTTTCGCGCTTCCAGCTGCTGCAGAAAGGCACCGCCCCGCGCGCCTACGCGGTCTTCGACTGTCTCTACGACAATGGGCGAGACCTGCGCCGCGCCCCGCTGACTGCGCGCCGCCGGGCGCTCGAAAAAACGGTACCGGACGACGGCATCGTCCGCCGCGCGCGGCGGCTGGAGATGACCGGGCTCGAAGCGTACCGGTACGCGCGGCGTCGGGGGCTCGAGGGCATCATCGCCAAGGACGAGCAGTCGGCTTACGAAGAGAAGCGGTCGAGCAAGTGGCTCAAGGTCAAAGTGCGGCACGAAGAAGAGTTTGTCATCGGCGGCTACACGGCGCCGCGGGGCGCGCGCACAAAGTTCGGGGCACTGCTGCTCGGCGCGTACGACGCCCACGGCCGGCTCCGGTATGTCGGAAAAGTCGGCACAGGCTTTACCCGGCAGACCCTCGACTCGTTGTACAGTAAACTGACCCCGCTCGTCCGCTCCACGCCGGCGTTCATCGACCCGCCGCGGGAGCGCGACGCCGTGTACGTGACGCCGAGACTTGTCGCGCAGATCGCGTTCGAGGAATGGACGGCGGATTGGAAGCTGCGCCAGCCGGCGTTTCTCGGCCTCCGCGACGACAAGAAAGCGAGCGAGGTCGTGCACCCCGAGGCCGTGCCGTGACCCGGCCCCGCGCCCGGCGTCCGTCCACAGGCCGCCGCACCGTGCGGGGCCGGACACCAGCGCCCCGGTCTACCCATCCGGCACGGGGTGCGCGGGGGCGACCAACCAGGTCCCCTGTCCAGCTCACGCACGCGGACAAGGTCTTTTGGCCGGACGAAGGATACACCAAGGGCGATCTCGCGGAGTACTACGCCGCCGTCTTTCCGCGGCTGCAGCCCTATGTCGACGAGCGTCTGCTCACGCTCGAACGGTGTCCGGATGGTCTGCGCGGACAGTGCTTCTATCAGCGCGAGGCCCCAATGGGGCTCCCACGCGACACTCCCACGCGGCGTGTGCGGGACAAGACCGGCCACACCACCTACGTGGTGGGCGGCCGTCTAGAAACCCAACTGGCGCTCGTGAACCTCGGCTGCATCGCAGTGCACGTGTGGCCGAGCCGGCGGCGCGCGCCGCACCGGCCCGATTGGATGTGCTTCGATATCGATCCGGCGTCCGGAGAGTTCGCCGACGCGGCGCGCGCCGCGCTCCTCGTCAAAGCGAGGCTCGACGAGCTCGGCCTGCGGTCATTTCCGAAGACATCCGGAAGCCGGGGGATCCACATCTTCGTGCCCATCCGGCCGGGACCCGACAACGCCGCGGTCCTCGCGTTCGCCGAAGCGTTCTGCCGCATCCTCGCCGGCGCGCATCCGCGCGAACTAACGGTGGAGGCGCGCGTACGGGCGCGCCGCGGACGAGTGTACCTCGATCCGTTCCGGAACGGCTTCGCGCAGACTGTGGTGGCGCCGTTCTCGGTCCGGCGCCGTCCGAAGGCGCCGATCTCGACGCCGCTGGATTGGTCGGAGGTCACCCCTGCCCTCGATCCGTCGCAGTTCAACCTGGGAAACTACGTCCGCCGGCTCGAGGACCCGGATCCGTGGCGGGACATCTTCCGCCACCGGCAGTCGCTGGCGGCGGTCATGCGCGCCGGGCGGAGAAGTTTGTAACGGCACGGCCGGTCGGCGAGGTGTGTGCCTGGGCGGCCGGCGGTTCGGCCTCCCCCCTCGGGACTCCGCGCGAAATCAGCGTCCCTGCGAGAAAAACGGCAGGCAGGCGACGGCGATCTGCTCGACGTGCCTGTGGTCGGTGCCGCAGCAGCCGCCCATGACGTTCAGGTGTGGCATCCGGCGCTTCAGCCCGGCATACCGCGCGCCCAGGTCGGCGGGATCGCCGCTGTCCAGCTCAGCGCTTTCGTTCAGTTCCGCATGGCTCTTGCGCGACGCATTCGCGCGGAGCCCGCGAATGCGCTCGTTCCATGCCACTTCGTCGGCGAGCACGTGGTCAAAATGCGCCGGGTGTGCGCAATTGATCATGTAGTACGCCGGGTAGCACGACGTCGCGGCATCGACGTGCTCGACCGCCGCGCGCAGCGTCTGTCCGCTCGGCAGGCGGCCGTCCGTCTCGACCGTAAACGAAATGACGACGGGCAGATCAACTCGCTCGGCGGCCCTCGCGATGCCGACCGCTTCCTCGACATAGTTGATGGTGAAGGCCGCGACCAGGTCGGCCGCCGTGTCCTCGAGGGTGCGGACTTGCGGCGCGTGATATCGTTCCGCCTCCTCTTCGGTCATCGTGCTTCCCACGAGGTAGCCGTCGCCCCGGGGCCCGATGCATCCGCTGATCACGATCCGGTCGGTGTCACCACGCGCTTCGTCTCGCAGCTCTTCGAGCAAACCGATTGCGCGCCGGTTCACGGCGGCGAGCTCCTTCGGGCCGTAGCCGAGCTTCGCACCCCAATCCGCATTGGCGCGCCATGTTGCGCTTTCGAGAATCAGTCCGGTGCCGAACCGCCCGGCCAGGCGCATGTAGGTCTCATAATAGCGCCGCAAAATCGTTTCCCCCTCCGGCCGTCTCATGAGGTCGAACGCGGCGAATTCGGGGAGCGTATGCCCTTCGAGAAAAATCAGCGTGGTTTCCATACCGCCGTCGGTAAGGAACAACTCACCGCCGTGAAGTTGGGGCAGGGATCGGCGCAACCGCGCCATTGTTACGCTCCGACGGCCGACGCCGGATGGTACGGATCGGCGCCGCCGGTCAAGGCTCCGGTAGACGAATCGCGCGCGACGGCCACCGGGCTGGCAAAGAACCTCGGTGCCATCGTCTCTTCTACCGCGGCAACGCGGTGTCCGCGCCGCGTCAACTCATCGCGCACCGCGGCCGGGATCCTGTCATCGACGATGACTTCGCCGCTGCTTGCGTCGATGCGGGGGGCATCGATCGCCGCCTGGACGTCCATCCCGAACTCCATGTGATTGAGGATGAGCTGCAGGACGGCGTCGATAATCCTGCGCCCTCCCGACGCGCCGACGGCGAATACCGGCCGTCCCTCGACGCCGACAATCGCGGGCGTCATGTTGGCAAGCGGCCGGCGGCCCGGCGAGACCGAGTTGCGGCGGCCGGGCTCCGGATCGAACCACATCATGCCGTTGTTCATCAAGACGCCGGCGCCGGGGACGAGCACCCGCGATCCGAACCGGGACAGCAGCGTCTGGGTCAGCGAGACCATCGTACCGCCCGCGTCTGCGGCGCACAGATGCGTGGTGCTGGTAGGATCCGCCCCCGCCGTCGCGTAGACGGCCGCACGCTCACCGATCGCGGCATGCCGCGCGGAGAGATGCGCCTCGCTCGTCACCGTGTCCCATCCGCCTTCGTCCGAGAGAAGCCTCAGCCGGTCCTCGAAGGCCGCGCGCGTGGCCTCGATCAGCAGGTGGAGATACGGCGCCGTGTTGTGGCCGAGCCGTCCTGGCGAAGGCGCGCGTCCGGCCATCAGTCCGGCGATCTCCGCGAGCGTCGCTCCGCCGCTCGGTCCCGACGACAGCAGCACGTCATAGCCGAGCGCGCGGGAGACAAGCGCGGGCGCGACGCGCGCCTCGTAGCGCGAGAAGTCTGCGACATCCAGAATGCCGCCCCGGCGCCGCAGGTCGTCCACGATCCCCCGCGCCACCTCGCCCCGATAGAACGAGTCCGGCCCGTCCGAGGCCAGGGCCTCGAGCGTGCGGGCGAGGTTCGGCTGCTTAAGCAGCCGAGCGTGCGGCGTCGTGGACGGCACGATCGGCACGCCGTCCGGCATGAACAGGGCCGCCGCGTCTTCGTGTCGCCGGAGGGTCGTGGCGTCGAGCGCAACCTGCAGGGTCGTGGGCCATTCCACCGGAAACCCGTCGCGGGCAAGGGCGATCGCCGGCTTCAGCGCCGCCGCGAGCGGCATCGTGCCGAACCGCTGAAGCGCGAGCGCCAGCCCCGCGGGGACGCCCGGCACGGCGACCGACCGCGGGCCATGAATGTTGGCCTGTCCGCGCACGCGCCGCCAGCCGAACAGCTCCGTGTCGTAGCCGTCCTCGAGCTCAAACATCTCCGCGTGCGCCGCCAGCGGGGACCGCATGCCGAACTCGACCACCGACGCGGCCTCGGTGGGATGCGGCAGCGCGGGCGATGCCGTTGGTCGCGCGACCACCATATAACCGCCGCCGCCGAGGCCGCTCATCCACGGCTCGATGACGCCGATCGCAAACGCGGCCGCGACCGCGGCATCCACGGCATTGCCGCCGCGGTTGAACATCTCCACACCCGCGCGTGCCGCGAGCCGGTGTTTAGCCGCGACGACGCCGCGGTGACTCGTGACGAGGGCCTTGCGGAACTGCCAGCCGCTTTCCATGACAGACCTCCGCTGGCGCGCACGCGTTTTCGCGGCGTCATGCCGACAAACGGCGCCGCCGGCACACGATGGATGCTCCCTTCGGGGCCCGGGGTCGGGACCCTGCGCGAGTAACTCCGGAGCGCGACACCGGAGTTCGGTGGAACGTGTATTCGGGCGCACATGAAACCGCCACGGACGCCACCGGGCGCTGTTCGAGCGTGCCCGGCTACGCCGCGGCGGAAGTACCGCGTCTGTGCGCGCCCGCCTATGCCACGCGCGCCCCCCGGGCCGGAGCCGGTTCGGCTTCGATCGTCGAGATGTCGGCGCACGAGGGGTCCGGGAGCATGATTACCTCCGATGAACCGGTGTCTTTGAGCGCGCGCCGCCAAACAGCCGGGTGGACCGGCACCGACGCACACCGGCACCTGCGCATGCTCAGCGACTGCCCGACGGCGCCAAAAAAAGAAATGGGTTCGGGCTTTTTGGCCCGAACCCATCCGTGACCCCGCGTCACGCGCCGGCGCGACGCGGCGTCAACGCCGCGCGCTTACTGACCCGACTAGTCTTCTTTGATCGGCTCCGTCGGCTTCTCGGCGCGGACCTTCCCGGCGGCGATCTCCTCGAGCGCGACCGTCACCGGATTCGTGCTTGGGATATCAACCATCGGCAAGTGGCCCTCTTTCAACTGCCGGGCCCGCTTCGCCACGCTGATGACGAGCGCGTACTTGTTATCGACTTTATCCAAGAGGCCCTCCAGCGGGGGACGAATCATCGACATGTTGATCCTCCTGCAAAGTCGTGCCGCTCGTTCGCCGATTGTGGCGCGATCCGCGCAAACGACTTAACCGCGTCTGTGGAGCTGACGGTTTCTGTGGAGCTGACGGTTGTTGGCCGTGACCGATCGTACACATTGGGTGGTGCCGGTTTGGGGAAGCGGTGGGGGAAGGATTGGCCTTCCCCCACCGACATAACCCCGGCAGCGACCTACTCTCCCACGCCGGTGCCGGCGCAGTACCATCGGCCCTGGAGGGCTTAACGACCGTGTTCGGAATGGGAACGGGTGTGACCCCTCCGGCAACGCCACCGGGAACCTTGCCGCGGAGACGCGCATTCGCGCCCTCCGCGGACATCGCCCATGGCTCGTGCGTTCGGATCCCAGGCTTCTTAGTGCGTCAGAAGCCCTTGCCTGCGACTCCGAGCCACGGTGCAAGCTCCATACAGCTACCCCTACAGTTCATACCTTCAAGCCCTCGACCTATTAGTACCGGTAGGCTCAAGACCTTACGGCCCTTACACCTCCGGCCTATCAACCAGGTAGTCCTCCTGGGGTCTTACTCGGTTACCCGATGAGAGGCCTCATCTTGGGGTGGGCTTCGCGCTTAGATGCTTTCAGCGCTT
>DATGHZ010000026.1:0-35730 GCA_035307565.1 bacterium
GACTACATCGAGGGATGGTACAACCCGCACCGGCGGCACTCTGCCTTGGAGTACCTGTCGCCGGCGGAGTATGAGAGGAGGTGGTCTAACCAGAGTGGCGTAGCCTAACGCCACACTCTCCACGAAACCGGGTCAACTTCAGCCGCAGCAGCCAATGCAGTCTGCTATCCTTGTCTTCCTCGGCGGGCGTCGTGAGGTCGTCTCCAACTGGCCGAGCGCCGCATCAAGGATAATGTTTCCGTTTCGTTCCCTACTTCAGGGATGGGTGCCCGGGTGGGATAGGAGGTAAGAGTCTTTGAAACGCCATCGAACCGTCTCGAAAAGATGGTTGGAAATCACTTCTCGCAAATACTAGAGGCTGAAATACTCACCGGTTCATGGATGCCGTAACGGCGCGTGGTCCGATCGAAGAGCTGAGCCGAAGGTTCACGCTTCCGCCATAACGAAGCCGGACCCACACTTCAACCCGCCACCAAAACGGGCCAACCTTAATTCGTGAAGTGCCTCCTCCGCAACCAGAGCCCCGGTTATGCTTTGAAGACCGTTCTTCCCTAGAGAGGACATTCTCTCTTGTTTTCTAAACAGTCGCTCTGAGGTTGAGCCGGAAGCACGTTCCGGAACAAATTTAAGTCTGTGAGGGTGTGCGTACATAGCGGATCAGTCCTAGCATCCACCGGACCCTTCCAACGAGCTCCACAGCTTCATTTTCCGCCAGCTAACTCGCTTGCCCAGAGTTCTGGACACGATGCTCCCTCCGTGCTTTCGGGGGCGAACTGGCTGGTAAGGGCTCAAGGGAGGAAGATCATGGATATCCGTAGCCGCACGCTTGCGGTCCTGAACCTTGTGGTGGCGTGTGCAGTTACCACGGCGCTTGTCATCAGCGCGCCGGGCGCACCCGCGACTGGGGCAGGGACCGGCTTTCTGCAGAGCACGATGGGTACTGATGCCTGGTGGATCGCGATGGTGCAGATCTCCATGGAGCAACTGCTGAAAGTGCACATCCCAGCCGCGCCTGCTCCGTACCCGGGGCACGGGCTCCAGAGACGAGACAAAAAGACGGACGAAATGTTGGCGGACCTGAACCAGGAGTTCGCGAAACGCCTCAACGTGCTAATGGCTGTCTACCAGGCGTCTGGCGGCGACAAGAGACCAAGCGTCGTCGAGCCTCTGGGCATAACGGAAGGAGATGGGGGATTGCGGAGTTCGGACAAGCAACACGAGCTCTACAAGGAATGCCGCCGGCTTAAGACGGGGGCGAATGGCAAGCCCGTGGGCGATGGGAGCAAGCCGGAAGACTGGGAAGAGGTCCCTCCCACTGAGCGAGTGGGAGACCCGACCGGTCAGAAACTGGTACCCTATGCAGCACCTGGCGTCCCCGCGTTTGGATGGACTCTCCAGCCCACTGGTGGAAAGAAAAACTGTCACCTCTTCGAAGAAGTGAAAGTCGGCAACATCATTTACGAGATAGTGGGCCCGGTGACCTGGACGTGGGACAGCTGGCACAACTTCGGACTTGCTGTGGACCTCGCGGAGCGGATCCAGGTGGCCGGCCAGAAGGAACCGCCCCGGGCGCTTCCTGGAGACCCAAAGGGAGGGCCGGGGGGCGGGGACGCGGGGAGAGCATGGAACAACGTTTATCTCGCGGCAGAAGCATTCGGCATGGTGTTGGGCGCGAGGTGGGATAAGGATAGGGACCCCGGGCACTTCGAGTGGCATCCCAAGCTTCACCACATTAAACCGGCCCCTGGGACCTCCGGAAAGGCCCTTGGTCCTGATAAGGTCGACGCTGGATACTCATGGAAGATTCCGCAGAAGATCTACGAAGCGAATTCGAGTGGGCTTACCGTAGCCAGCGTGAGTATCGGTGCACTCAGAGTCTTCGAACTCGTCGAAGATCGAGGCTGGATCGCCGTTAGAGGCGAGCACTACCTCACCGGGGAAAAGGACAAGGCTTGGACGGGTTCTTGGCTCACCTTCGATCCGCCCATCCGATTGTTTCCCGCATTCATCCCAACCGATCAGCTTAGTCTTAGCGGAGATGCCGACCCGCGGTGGCAGGGAATCACGACGGTGACGAGGGTACACTATGAATTCAATGCTCATCCAAGTGCAATAAATTATTATAAAGACCAAGTCCGCGTCAGCTACTCCATCGTCGCGACAGTGCACGACTTCCTCAAGGAAGCCGACGCGCATGATCCTGCGCATCACCCCAGCGAGGCGGCGCGCTACAAGAGGGTATGGGATCATTATGTCTACGCAGTCTATGGCCGGGCCGGGATTCTTGCGGACGCGAAGGGGCAGCGCCAGCACCGGCAAGTCAGTGGTGGTTGTAGCTTTGACGACAAGGGCGAAGCTGCCTATCGCAGGGGCGACCCTCTCGTCTGGGACCTCCACCTTGCCTGGAACCGCGACACGGGTGCCGTTGGCGGTTGGGTGGGGAACGTGGGCTCCGGCAATCAGCCGGTCTACGATATCGTTCCGGATGTTGGGAAGGGGGACTCCGTATACGGAGCTCTTCCGCAGGGCGCCTGGGACATCCCCACAGCTCCGCCGCTTCCCACAGCGTCGCCATGTCGCACCCCCCCGCCGCCACCCCCCTCGCCGCCGAGTCCGGGTCTTCAACCATGACGCGCTTTCGTCCCTGTCCGATGTTGTCCGAGCGAAGCGACCGCGGTTTGGCAATCGGACCGGATAGTCTCTTTGATTCAAAGCTACATTGGCATCTGAAATCAGCTAGAGCCAGACCAAAGCCCTAAGATCTGGTGGCAGTGAAACCATGACTAATAATGAGCGCAGGGACCTGCGACAACACCTTATTAACTATCTGAAAGAAACGTTTGGGGCATTGCTGCTGTTGGTCAATGAGCCGCAAGGGGTTCAGACCGGGGAGCGTGTGCTGTACAAATTGAAAGAAGGGGTACAGGCTAAACGCCATGAGCCAACACAACAAGAGCTCGCAGAAACGAAGCGGAAGTTCGTTGAAATCGTTAAAAGCACTGGAGCGGACGAGTCTCGGATCACATTTGAGTCACCTGTCAGTTCGGGCCTATCATACCCTCGTCTCATCGACCTACCCGGATCCCAGATCATGTGGGACAAAGACTTGACAAAATACTTAGAGAGCGATGATCCTTTGCCCTCACCGGAGTTCCCTCTCGAATGGGTATTGGGTGTCCTGTTCATGCCGTCAGAAAAGATGTTGTTGCATCTAGATTTCACCCATCCCAAGGTTAAGACATTCTTCAGGGCTTCGTATGACATCGGCGATGCTCCTCGATTAGCGGAACGCACCGAGATACGCGCTAGGTTTAGACAATTTTGGGAGAAAGCGGGCGAATTAAAAGCACAAGTCGAGAATAGAGACGATATCCTGTGGGCAAAACTGATCCAAATCGATGCGGAACCTCAACAGATACGATTGCGAAGCGAGTAGAGGACGATTCAGTCTGCTCCGATGCCGCCAGTGCCAACCTTGTTAGGGTATACTGATCTCTCAAGTCAACTACCGAGACCAGCTTGCACCAATCGAGCAGACCATTCAGGTTTTCCTCAGGTTCTCGCAACAGGATACGACGGCAGCTCCAGCATCAGCAAGCGCCGCTCTTTGATCTATTAACAGGATCCCTCTAGTCTGGTCCTCCCCCGCAGCGCGAGCGTCCAACAGCTTTTAACGTAGTAATACTGTCCATTCCATCGTCATCGAGATCCAAGCCGCAGCAGCCAATGCAGTCTGCTATCCTTGTCTTCCTCGGCGGCGTCGTGAGATCGTCTCCAACTGGCCGAGCGCCGCATCAAGGATAATGTTTCCGTTCGTTCCCTACTTCTGGGATGGGTGCCCGGGTGGGATAGGAGATAAGAGCCTCTGAAACGGCCGGTAGCCGCAGACCATCCATACGATCAACGACTCAGGGCAAGACTAACGAATGAGTACGCGGTTGCCCGGCATCAGCCTGATCTTTGGCGAACGCCGCCGCCGCTTCTAGCGATCTTTTGTCAATCGACATGCGCCGCATGCCGCGTGGATAGTAGTCACCCTGAGACTTCGATAGCGATTTCTCACAAATCACCGCCAAGTACTCGAAACTGGCCCACAAGCCACGAGCTGTTTGGCGTCGTATCATGACCACGGGCTCAAGCTGTTTCCACGTTTTGAAGACGACGCCGTCCCACAGATCGCATGCGAGAGCGCGGTCAACGATACCGAACTTTACGAAGGCACCCATAACTTCAAAGAAGTTTGCCACATCGCGGACGGCTTCGATCTCAGGAGGGAAAACGTCGGCACCCAACTTGCTTCGCCCCGCTGGATCGGCTATGAGTTTGGGCACCTCTTCGGCGACAAAGCGCCGGGCGCGCGTGAATTTTTCGGATTCAAGCGTTTGGCGGATCTCGGTAACCACTGCGATCTGATTGGCCGATCGCGTATGACGCAATTGGATGAGCGCGGCGATCGCTGTCGCAGCGATGACAACAAACGTACCAAAGGATGCAACGGTACTCCACGCCTCTAGGGACATGCTACTGCAGCAAGGTGAAGAGGGCCGTGCGGCTAACGAGGTTGGCTTGCTGCGCGCGCATGGCGTCGCTTCCTTTCCTGTCTGGTTGTTGGCGAAAGGCACGACTCATTCAACTACTAGCCCCGGCGGGCGTCAGTTTCCTCGACGGTCAAGCGTGATCAACCCACCCCGAGCGTGGCAAGGCGCATTACCCTCTGTCAAGGGGGCGGCGGACTCAAACGCGACCAGTACCAAGGAGTTGCACCAGGTCAGCAGATGTGACTCGCATGCCCTGCGTGCGAGCGAGGCGAGGTCTTCCTCAGTCGGGCCCTTCCGACAACCGGGGTATTCGGATACCCCTCGGCCAGCCCGACGCCACCTCGGGTGTCCTCGGCTACCGCGTGGTGTTCTGCCGCTGGGTCGCTAAGTATGACCTGGGAACGCTTAGGCTATCCGGAAAATCATCCGGCGTTGGTAGAGCCGATCTTTACCGCAGAGAATGAGAATCCGGCCGGTCCGCTCTAGATCACCCGCGGCGTTAGGGACAAGACCCAGGAACTTCTGATGTACAAATATCGTCCACGCCATCGTGGCCGGATCGCCGATGCGGATCCCGCGCTGCGCCGCCTCCTCCGCGGACGCCGCGCCGATGTCCAGGTAGAGCGCGTCCAGCGGGACGGGGCGCTCCCGTTCCTCACCGCTGAGGATGTGCGGCGGCAGGCTGCCCACGACACCCCGCACCAGCGCCCCGCCGCGAGTCCGGATCGTCACGGCGTGCGCCAGCAGCAAACGCGTGTCCCACCCGCCGACGGTCGTGAAACGCAGAAACCCGTCGGGCTCGATGTGCGTGATCAGAAAGCCGATCTCGTCCATGTGCGCGTCCAGCATGACGGTGGGCCCGCCCTCGGCGCGGCCGCGCCGCGTGACGAGGAGGTTGCCGAGCACGTCGGTGCGGACTTCGTCGGCCCACGGGGCGACCGCGCCTTCGATCACGCGCCGGACGTCGTCCTCGAATCCCGATACGCCGAAGGCGTTGGACAGCGAGGTGAGCAGACTCTGCGTCTCCATGGCGTCGAACTTAGGCTCCGCGCGCCGACCTCCTGCGGGCGCGGAGCTGGGCGAGGGAATACGCGCGACGCCCGCCAAACAGTCCTCCGCCCCCACTGAGCTGCGAAGGGAGACCGCCGCCGTGGACCCGCTGGCCGCGCAGGTAGAGACGACGTTCACGCGCACGCTCGAGGATCTCCGCCGCCTCGTGCAGATCCCGTCCGTCGCCGCGCAGCGGCGCGGCATCCCGGAGGCGGCGCACGCCGTCCGCGCGCTTCTGGAAGCCGAGGGCGGCCGGGTCACGCTGCTGACCGACGGCGGGGCCAACCCCGTCGTCGTCGGTGAGTTCGAAGGGCGCGCGCCGCGCACGCTGCTCTTCTACAACCACTACGACGTGCAGCCCGCGGAGCCGCTGGAGGAGTGGACCGTCCCGCCGTTCGACGTGACGCGCCGCGACGGCCTGATCCTCGGACGCGGCGTCTCCGACAACAAGGGCGACTTCATGACGCGGATCGCCGCGCTGCGGGCGCTCCGCGCCGTGCACGGCGGCCTCCCCTGCCGCGTGAAGTTCGTCGTCGAGGGAGAGGAAGAAATCTCGAGCGTGCACTTCGGCGCCGTGACCCGCGCGCATACGGATCTCCTGGCCGCCGACGCGTGCATCTGGGAGTACGGTGAGCGGGACGCGGCGGAGCGGATGCACGTTGTCTGCGGGATGAAGGGCATCTGCTACCTCGAACTGCGGGCGAAGACCGCCGCGGTGGATTTGCATTCGTCGTTCGGCGCGGTCATCGAGGGCGCGGCCACCCGGCTGACATGGGCGCTCGCGACGTTCAAGGACGGGGGTGGTCGCGTGCTCATCCCGGGCCACTACGACCGGGTGCGGCGGCCGACGCCGGAAGAAGACGCCGCGGTCGCCCAGATTCCGCCGGACGTGATCGAGGACGTGCGCGAGCGCGTCGGCGCCGGCGACCCCATCGGCGGCGTCCGCGGCGCAGACGCGGTGCGGCAGCTGCTGTTCGCGCCCACGTGCACGATCTGCGGCCTGTGGGGCGGGTATATGCTCGAGGGATCCAAAACCGTGCTGCCGAGCACCGCGCGCGCGAAGATCGACTTCCGGCTGGTGCCGGATCAGGATCCACATGAGGTCGCGCGCAACGTCCGCCGCCACCTCGACGCGCAGGGGTTCCGCGACATCGACGTGACGGTCCTCGGCGGCGAGTACCCCTGGCGTACGAACCTCGCCGACCCGTTTATTGCGCTCGTGCGCGACGTGGTGAAGGAGGCCACCGGCCGGGCGACCGTCGTGTATCCCACGTCGGCGGGCACGGGACCGATGCATGATCTCGGGCCGGTGCTCAACATTCCGCTCGTCAGCACGGGTGGCGGCTACTGGGGCAGCCGGGCCCACGCGCCGGACGAAAACGTGCGCGAGCGCGATTTCCGTGAGACGATCGTGCTCATGGCGCGCCTCTTGGAGCGCTTCGCCGGCGCCGGGCACTGACGGCGCGGGGAATCGCGCGCGCCGCGCGGGCGTTCGACACCGAATGGTAGGATGAAACGGACCGCGGGCGCGATCGCGTCCTGCGCGGTCCGCCACCTGTGAGGGCGGGAGGCGGGTATGACGATCGAAGTGGGACAGCAGGCGCCGGAGGCGGTGCTCGTCAACGGCGATCGCAAGGCGGTCAAGATCAGCGAACTGCGCGGCAAGACCGCGGTCCTGGCGTTCTTTCCCGCCGCGTTCACCGGCACGTGCACCAAGGAGATGTGCCGCTTCCGTGACGATCTGAGCCGGTTCGCCTCGCTGCAGGCCCAGGTGTACGGGATCAGCGCGGACACGCCGTTCGTGCTGAACGAGTTCGCGAAGGCGCAGCAGCTCACGTTCCCGCTCCTGAGCGACTTCAACCACCAGGCGATGAAGGCCTTCGGCGTCTACGACGCCGCGTTCATCGGCCTGCTCGACGGTATTGCGAAGCGGTCCGTTTTCGTGCTCGACAAGAACGGCACGGTAGTCTACCGCTGGCTCAGCGACAAGCCCGGGACCGAACCGCCGTACGAAGAAGTGCAGGCCGCCGTCGCGAAAGCAGGGTAAAGGCCAAGGACAGTGATGACGCCGACGGTTCGCACGACCTTGTCGAACGGGCTCCTCGTGCTGCTGCGCGAAGTTCACACGGCGCCGGTGGCGACGTTCTGGGCATGGTACCGCGTGGGCAGCCGCAACGAAGTCCCCGGCACGACCGGCATCTCCCACTGGGTGGAGCACATGCTGTTCAAGGGGACGCCGACGCTCGGCAAGGGCGAGCTCTCGCGGCTCGTAAACCGGCACGGCGGCACGTGGAACGGCTTCACGTGGAAGGACTTCACGGCGTACTTTGAGACCCTGCCGGCCGAGCACGTCGACTTGGGCATCCGGATCGAATCGGACCGCATGGTCAATACGCTCTTCGAACCGGAGGAAGTTGAGAGCGAGCGCACGGTCATCATCTCGGAGCGCGAGGGCGCCGAGAACAACCCCGAGTTCGCCCTGTACGAAGAGGTGGAGTCCGCCGCGTACCGGGTCCACCCGTACCGGCAGGCGGTGATCGGGTACAAGAGCGATCTGCGGGCGATCACACGCGACGAGTTGGTTCGCCACTACCGCACCTACTACACGCCCCGGAACGCGGTGCTCGTCGCCGTCGGCGATTTCGACGGCGGCGCGCTCCTCGGCCGGATCCGCGCGGCGTTCGAAGCGATCCCGCCGGGCCCGCCGGTGCCCCCCGTCCGGGGCGTGGAGCCGCCGCAGGAAGGCGAGCGCCGCGTCGTTTTGCGCCGCCCGGGCGGGGCCGTACCCGTCGCGCAGATCGTCTTTCACGCGCCGCCCGTGGCGGACCCCGACTTCTTCCCGCTCCTGATCGCCGACGGCGTGCTGTCCGGATTCAAGGGCCCGGGGGTATTCGGCGGCGACGGTCTCGGCGCGCGGAGCAGCCGGCTGTACCGCGCACTCGTCGAGACGCGGCTCGCCGTGGACGCCGGCAGTTCGTACCGGCCGGCGGTCGATCCGACGCTCTTCGACATCGGGCTGACGCTTCGGCCGGACGTCGCGCCGGACCGCGCCGAGGCGGCCGTGCTCGCAGAACTTGCGCGGCTTGCCGAGCGGCCCATCGACGGCGCGGAACTGGACAAGGTCCGCAAACAGGCCCGCGCGCAGTGGGTGTATGCCGGGGACGGCGTCACTCAGCAGGCCGTCCTCCTCGGCAGCACCGAGATCGTGGCCGGCGACGGCTTTCTCGAACACTTCGAGGAGCGGCTCGCGGCCGTCACGCCGGAGGCGGTCCAGGACGCGGCGGCGCGTGTGTTTGACGACCGCAACCGGACGGTTGGGTGGTATCTCCCCGTCGCCGCGTCGGCTGAAGGCGCCGCGGTCCCTCGCACGCTGGAGGCACCGGTCGATGCGTGAGACCCGCGTTCAGCGCGCCCTGCCGATTACGCCCGAGTCCGTCACCCGGCAGCAACTGCCGAACGGCGCCGTCATCCTCGTACGCGAGAACCGGGCCCATCCCGCCGTCACCGTCCGCGGGTACCTGCCGGCCGGCGTCCGGACGGACCCGGCCGGCCGCGCCGGTCTCGCCGTGCTCACGGCGTCGATGTTGACGCGCGGCACGGCGCGGTACGCCTCGCAGGAGCTCGCGCTGATCCTGGATTCGCTCGGCGCGAGCGTGGGTGTGCACGCGGACATCGACGGCGCCGGCTTTTCGGCGCGCTGTCTGGCGGAAGACGCCGGACAGGTGCTGGACCTGCTCGCCGAGGTGCTGCTGCGGCCCACGTTCCCGTCCGACGAAGCGGAGAAGCAGCGCGCGAAGATCATCACCGCGATCCGCGAATCCCGGCACGACACGCGCGCCGCGGCCGACAAGGCGTTTCGCGCGGCCGCGTATCCGGAGCGCCATCCGCACCACCGCCCGGCGGAGGGCGAAGAGGAGACGGTTTCCGCGGCGACGCGCGACGATCTCGCGCAGTTTCACCGCCAGTGGTACCGGCCGGATGGTCTCGTTGTGGCGGTTGTCGGCGATCTCGCGGCGGACTGGGCCGTAGACCGGCTCGCTCGGGCGTTTGAGGGGTGGTCGCCCGCTCCCGCGCCGCCGCTTCCGCCGGTGCCGCCCGCCTCGCCGGCCGAGACGGTGCAGCGCCGCCAAGTCGAACTGCCCGGCAAGACGCAGGCCGACATCGTGCTCGGCGTACCCGGCTTCAGCCGGACCAGTCCGGAATACTACGCCGGCATGATGGCGGATCTGGTGCTGGGCCGGCTTGGGCTCATGGGGCGGCTCGGCGCGACGGTGCGGGACGAGGAGGGACTGGCCTACTACGTCTACAGCCAGGCCCAGGCCGGATTTTTCGGCGGCCCGTGGGCCGTGCGCGCCGGCGTCAATCCCGCGAACGTCGCGCGCGCGATCGACGGCATTCTGCGGGAGATCAACGGCCTGCACCGCGACCCCGCCCGCGGCGACGAACTGCGCGACGCCCGGGACTACGTCACGGGGTCTCTCGCGCTGCGTCTCGAGACCGACGGCGGCCTCGCGCAGGCGCTGCTGGAGATCGAACTGTTTGATCTCGGCCTCGATTACCTGCTGCGGTTCCCGGCGCTCATCGCCGCGGTCACGCCCGAGCAGATGGGCGAGGTGGCGCGCCGGTATCTTCGGCTAGACGGGTACACGGTCGCGACGGCCGTCCCGGCGTCCGATGCCTGAGTTCGCGTATTTCTGCGGCACGGAACAATTTCAGCCGGAGACGCTCCTCGAGCACGCCGCGCAGGCGGAGGCGGCCGGGTTCGACGCGGTCGCGGTGTCCGATCATTTTCACCCCTGGGTCGACGACGCGTCCGCGGCACCGTTTGTGTGGAGCTGGCTCGGCGCGGCCGCGACGCGCACCCGCCGGGTCCGGCTCGCGACGGCCGTCACGTGTCCGCTCTTCCGGTATCACCCGGCGCTTGTGGCGCAGGCCGCCGCCACCGTCGACCGGCTCGCCGGCGGGCGGTTTGCGCTCGGCGTCGGCAGCGGGGAGGGCATCAACGAGCGGCCGCTCGGATGGGAGTTCCCCGGCCACAAAGAACGGCGCCAGCGCATGGGCGAAGCGCTGCAAATCATACGCCGCCTGTTGGACGGTGAGAAGGTGGATTTCGCCGGCGAGTTTTACCGGACGCACGCGGCCAAGCTGTACAGCCCGCCACCGCATCGTGTGCCGATCTGGATGTCGGCCGGCGGGTCGCAGGCGGCGATGCTCGCCGGGCGCCTCGCGGACGGCCTCATCGTCAGCGTGAAGGCGCCGGCCGAGGCGCTCGAACAGGTCATCGATCCGTTCCGGCAGGCCGCGCAGGCGGCGGGCCGGCCCAAACCCATGATTATGGCGCAGCGGTGGTCGATTCTCGCCCGCACCGAGGACGACGCGTGGCAGGCGCTCGCGGCCTGGCGCGGGCTGCGGGTCGAAGGCCGCCTCGAGGAGGTGGACCCTTCGATCCTCCGCGCGCGGGCCGACGGCATGGACCGGCGCGAGATCATCGGGAAGTACGCCTGGGCCCGGACCCTCGAAGAACTGGTCGACGTGTACCGGCCGCTCGTCGACGTGGGCGCCGACATCGTGACCATTCAGGTGACGTCGGTCGACCAGAGCGCGACGATCCGGCGGCTCGGCGAAGAGGTGCTTCCCGCGCTCCGGCGGCTTGCGGCTCGCGCGTGACCCCGTCTGACGAGAAGCGGGCCGCGGCTCGGGAGCCCGTTCCTGTGACCCGCGCGACGCTGACGGCCGTGCCGCATTTTCCCGAGGTCGGGCCCGGCACGGATCTCCCCGCCGTCATCGTGCGCGCCCTGCGGGCCGCCGACCTCGCACCGGTGAGCGGCGATGCGCTCGTCGTGGCTCAGAAGATCGTCAGCAAGGCGGAAGGGAGCGTCGTGGACCTCACCGCCGTGCGGCCCGGGCCCGACGCGCTGCGGCTCGCCCGGACGATCGACAAGGATCCGCGGCTCGTCGAAGTCGTCCTTCGGGAATCGACCGGCGTCGTGCGGGCGCAGCACGGGGTGCTGATCACGGAGCACCGCCTGGGGTTCGTGTGCGCGAACGCCGGCGTCGACCACAGCAACGTCGGCCTCGGCCCCGACGTCGTAAGCCTCTTGCCCCGTGATCCCGATGCGTCGGCGCGCGCCATTCGCGAGGCGCTGCGCGCGGCCTTCGACGTGTCCGTCGCCGTCCTGATCAACGACAGCCACGGGCGGCCCCATCGGGAGGGCGCGGTCGGAGTCTGCATCGGCGCCGCGGGCCTGTCTCCGGTAGTGAGCCTCGTCGGCCGGCCGGATCTGTACGGGTATACGATGCGCACTTCGACCGAAGCGGTCGCCGACGAACTCGCCGCCGCGGCCACGCTGCTCCAGGGCCAGTGCGCGGAAGGCACACCCGTGGTCCTCCTCCACGGCCTCGCGCTCGCCGCCCCCGATGCAAACACGGAGGAGGCCGGCGCCGCGCCGCTGCGCCGCGATCCCGCCCGCGACCTGTTCCGCTGAGTTCCCGCCGCTCATCGCCCGGCCGCCTCAAACGCTCACGATCTGTTCCTTCGGCAGGAGTCGCCGCCGGCTGCGCGAACGGGAGCGGGTTACGGCGAGCAACCGTAGCGCCCGGCCGTTGCTGCCGTCGGCTCTCGGACGGCTGTCGATAGCCGACTCCGCCGGAGGTGCAGGGTTCATGAGGCGTTGTGGGGTCGTCCTGATGCAATGGCTCACGCCGTAGGCTCAAGGTCCCTGCAAGGGGAAATGCACGAACCCGCCCCGTCTGGCGCGGGACGGCCTCGCGGGATGCGCGAGTCCGTCCTTGAGGTGCGCGTGCTCGGGTGCGGCGACGCGTTCGGCAGCGGCGGCCGGTTTCAGACCTGCTTCCTCGTCTCCGGGCCGGGACGCCGGTTCTTGGTGGACTGCGGCGCGACGTCCGTCGTCGCGATGCACCGCTGGGCGGTCGACCGGGGCGGCATCGATTTCGTGCTGTTGACCCATCTGCACGGCGACCACATGGGCGGCGTGCCGTTTTTCGTACTCGACTCGCACTTTACGGTCCGCCGGACGCGCCCGCTGCTCGTCGCCGGGCCGCCGGGCACCCGGACGCGGCTGCGCGAGGTGATGGAGACGTTGTTTCCGGGCTCGCCGGCCATGACGCTTCGCTTCCCCCTCGAGGTGACGGAGTACGCGCTCGAGACTCCAAACCGGATTGCGGGCCTGACGGTGACCCCGTACGAGGTGGTGCATCCGTGCGGCGCGCCCCCCACGGCGCTGCGAATCGAGTGCGACGGCCGGACGATCGCGTACTCGGGCGACACGCAGTGGGCCCAGGGTCTCGTCCGCGCCGCCGACGGAACCGATCTGCTGCTGCTGGAGTGCAACGGGTATGACCGCCGCCTGCCCCATCACCTCGATCTCGGGACGCTCCTCGAGCACAGGGACGAACTGCGGAGCCGCCGCATCGTACTCACCCATATGGGCGAGGAGATGCTGGCCCACCGAGACCGCGCGCCGTGGGAGTGCGCCGAGGACGGGCTGACGCTCGCCGTCTAGGAGCCGCGCCGTGCCGACAATCCGCACGATGTGCCCCATGAACTGTCACCCGACACTGTGCGGGATGCTGGTGGACGTCGACGGCGGCCGGCTCACCGGTGTCCGCGGCGACCCCGACAATCCGGACAGCCGCGGCTTCCTCTGCGTGCGCGGGCAGGCGTCGCGGGAGATCATCGGCAACCCGAAGCGCCTGCTCACGCCGCTGCTGCGCGACCGCCGCCGCGACGACGCGTGGCGGCCGGCCACCTGGGAGGAGGCGCTCGACCGGATCGCCGGGCGGATGCGCGAGGTGGGGCGCGAGGCGGTTGCCCTGTGGCAGGGGCACGGCAACAGCGCCAACAACTACGGCGTCCGCACGGGCGGACAGCTGCTGCGGCGGTTCGCCAACCTCTACGGGTGCCAGTGGTGGAACGCGTCGATGATCTGCTGGGGCCTCGGCGCGTTCGGCATCGGGCTCACCGGTCCCATCGAAACCAGTACGAAAGAAGATATGGGCGCGCACGCCGGCTTGATCGTGCTGTGGGGCTCCAATCTCGCGAGCCAGCCGAATACCGGCCGGCATCTCGCCGCCGCGCGGCGCCGAGGGGCCGGGGTCGTGACGATCGACGTGCGGCGCACCGAGGCGGCGGCCCAGTCGGATGAGGTCCTGCTGATCCGGCCGGGCACGGACGCCGCGCTCGCGCTTGCGCTCATGCACGTGGTCATCGCCGAAGGCCTCTACGACCGCGAGTTCGTCGCGCGGCACACCGTCGGATTTGATCAACTGGCCTCACACGTCCGGGCGTACCCGCCCGCCTGGGCCGCCCGCGAGACCGGTATTTCGGCCGAGCGGATCGTCGCGCTCGCGCGCCGCTACGCCGCGGTGCGGCCGGCGATGATCGTGATCGGCGGCAGTTCGATGCACAAGGGCGCGAACGGCTGGCAGGGCGGCCGCGCGGTGGCGTGCCTTCCGGCGCTGACGGGAAACCTTGGGCGGCCCGGCGCGGGCATCGGCCCCCGGCACGGCAGTTCGTCGCACGGACAGGCGCTCGCCAGCATCGCCGCCGCCGACCGCCGGCCGCCCGGGCGCTACATTGCGAACCAGATGCCGCGGGTTACGGAAGCGCTGTGTGACGGCCGCGTCGGCGTGCTGTGTCTCTTCGGCACCGACATGCTGTCATCGTTTGCCGACGCCGCGGAGGTGGCCCGCGGGCTCGGCCGGACCGGTCTCATCGTGAGCCACGACCTGTTTCTGAACGACACCGCCCGCCGCTTTGCGGACGTCGTGCTGCCCGGCACGGCGTGGCTCGAAGACGTGGGCTGCAAGAGCACGAACACGCACCTCTACCTGATGCCGAAGATTCTCGAGCCCGCCGGCGAGGCCCGCTCGCTCACGCGGGTCCTGCGCGAGCTGGCGGCGCGGGTCGGGGTGCCGGAGTTCTTCCCGTGGGATGGGGACGAAGGACCGATCGACGCGATTCTGGACCATCCGTCGACCGGGCAGGCGACGGTGCGCACGCTCACGGCCGAGGGCGGGATGCGGGCGCTCACCATCTCGCACGTCGCGCATCCGGATCTCGTCTTCCCAACGCCGTCCGGCAAGGTGGAGTTTTATTCGCAGCGCGCGCAGTCGCTCGGCCTGCCGCCGCTGCCGGCGTACACCCCGCTGCCGGCGTCCGGCGGATATCCGCTCTCGTTCCGGCAGGGGCGTACGCTGACCCAGTTCCACGGGTTCTACGACCACGGCCGCGCGCTGCCCACGCTCGCGCGGCTCGATCCGGAGCCGCGGCTCTGGTTGTCACCGTCCGACGCCGCGGCCCGCGGCATCGCCGATGATGAGCGCATCCGCGTCTTCAACGAGCGGGGATGCTTCCGCGCCCGCGCGCAGGTGACCGGCGACGTGCCGGCGGCGACCGTGTGGATGCGCGACGGCTGGACGGGGTTGAACGACCTCACCTCGGGCGCGCCGTCGATTCCGGACGACGCGGTGGATGTCTTCGAGTTTTCCGCGGGACAGGCCGCATTCGATGCGATGGTGGAGGTGGCGCGAGACACCGTATGACGAGCCGAGCGGACGTCGTCGTAATCGGGTCGGGAGGCCTCGGCGCCGCCACCGCGTTTTACCTCGCGAAGTCGGGACGCCGCAGCGTCGTCGTCGTGGAGAAGTCGGACATCGCCTCGCAGACGTCGCCGCGGGCCGCGGGCATGTTGAGCTGTGCCCGGCGGACCGACGTGATGATCACGCTGATGAAATCCGCCCGCGACCACTTCCGGCGTTTCACGGAAGAGACCGGCCAGCCGCTCGACTGGGTACACTCCGGGAGCCTCAAGATCGCCCGCCGGCCCGAGGACGCCGAGGTCATCGCCGCCGATGTGGCGCGGGGCCGCCGGATGGGCCTCGACGTCCGCGAGATCTCGCCCGCGGAGGCCCATCGCCTGCACCCGTTTCTCCAGCCGGTGGGCATCGCCGCGGCGATGCATGTGGGGGACGATATCTACTTCAACCCCCCGCAGGTCGCGGTCGGCTTTGCCCGCGCCGCCGAAGCCCGCGGCGCCACCCTGCTGCCCCGCACCACCGTCACGCGCGTCAACATCGAGGGCGGGAAGGTCACCGGCATCGAGACCGACCGCGGACCGATCCGGGCGGATGTCGTGGTGGACGCCGCGGGCGCGTGGACGCGCCAGATGGCGGAGGCGAGCGGTATCCGGGTGCCGCTCGTCCCGACGCGCCACCAGTTGTTCGTCACCGTGCCGTTGGACGGCGCGCGGGCGGACCTGCCGCTCATCCGGATGATCGATGCGGCGGTCTACGTGCGCCCGTGCGACGGCGGCCTCCTGTGGGGCGTCTTCGAGGAGGGGCCGCGTTTTCTCGATATGGAGGCGCTCGGCCCGCGGTTCGACGTCAAAGACACACCGCTCGATGCCGCGGTTCTCCGGCGCGCGGCCGAGGAGGTCAAGGCGCAGCTGCCGGTGCTGGGCACGGCCGGCGTGCGCGAGCACCGGGGCGGGATCCCCACCATGACCGGCGACGGCGAGCATATCGTCGGACCGGCGCCCGCGGCGCTCGGCTTCTTCTTCGCCGGCGGCTGCAACGTGGCGGGCTTATCGATTTCGCCGGCGCTGGGCGAAGCGCTCGCGGCTTGGATCATCGAGGGCCGCCCGCCGATGGACTTGTCGTCGTTGTCGGTGGCCCGCTTCCGGGACGGCGCGTGGTCGTCAGAGGACCACCTGCGGCGTGACGCGGCCTGGCAGTACCACCATTTTTACGGGAGCACCTAACAGCGGTCGCGTCGCATGGCCACAGTCCGTGAGGCCACGTGCGATTTGATGCGGTCCCTCGGCCTCACCACGATATTTGGCAATCCGGGATCAACCGAAGAGCCGTTCCTCAAAGACTTCCCGCGCGATTTCACATACGTGCTCGGGCTGCAGGAAGCATCCGTCGTCGCGATGGCGGACGGATACGCGCAGGGCACAGGCCGCCCGGCGATGGTGAACCTCCACACCGCTCCCGGTTTAGGCAACGCGATGGGCAACCTGTACACCGCCTGGGTGAACCGGACGCCCCTGATTATCACCGCTGGACAGCAAACGCGCGAGATGCTGGTGATGGAACCGTTCCTCACGAATGCCGACGCCACGGCGCCGCCCCGGCCCTGGGTGAAGTGGAGCTATGAAACGGTACGGGCGCAGGACGCGCCGGCGGCGCTGATGCGCGCCTATGCCGCGGCGCTCCAACCGCCGGCCGGCCCGGTGTTCCTCTCATTTCCGCTCGACGATTGGGCAAAGAGGGCGGAGGGTTACGTGGAAGCGCGCCGAGTAAGTACGCGCGTCGCGCCCGACCCCCAAGGAATTCGGCGCATCGCCGATGCCCTCGCCGACAGCCGCCGTCCCGCGCTCATCTTCGGGGCGGCGGTCGACCGGAGCGGAGGCTGGGATGCGGCCATCGCGCTGGCCGAGAAGATCCGCGCACCGGTGTGGTCCGCGCCGATCTGCGAGCGTGCGGTGTTTCCGGAGGACCACACGCTTTACCGGGGGCCGCTGCCTCCCGCCATCAAACCGCTGGCCGAAGCGCTGCGCGGCCACGACCTGGTGTTGGTGGTGGGCGCGCCGGTATTCCGCTACTACCACTATATTGCCGGCGAATACCTGCCGGAAGGGGCACGGCTGCTGCACGTCACCGACGATCCGAGTGAGGCGGCGCGCGCCCCGGTCGGCGACAGCGTGCTCGGCGATGCCCGCCTCGCGTGCGAGGCCTTGGTCGCGCTGCTGCCTGGCTCGCAGCGTCCGCTCCCGGAACCGCGGCCCGTTGTTGCCGCGCCGCCGGAGGGCGCCATGACGGCGGCGTACTTTTATCACACGCTGAGTCAGATGAAGCCCCGCGATGCCGTGATCGTCTGGGAGTCGCCGTCGAACCTCGCGCAGTTTCACACGTACGTGCGGGCTGCGCTGCCCGGGACATTCTTCATCAGCGGCAGCGGCGGACTTGGCTTTGCGCTGCCGGCCGCCGTGGGTTTCAGTTTGGCCGAGCGCGATAGCAAAAGGAACCGCCGGGTCATCGCGATCGTCGGGGATGGATCGGCGCAGTATTCGATTCAGGCGTTGTGGACGGCGGTTCAGTTGCGGCTGCCCGTCCTCTTCGTCGTGCTGCGCGACGGCGCGTACACAATCTTGAGAGCGTTCGCGGCTTTTGAGGGCGCCGGCGGCGTGCCGGGCCTCGACCTCCCGGGCTTGAACACCGTCAAACTGGCCGAAGGATTTGGTTGCCCGGCGCGGCGCATCACGGAGCCTGGCGAGATCGCGGGCGCTCTACGGGACGGGTTGCGCGGCGACCAGCCCGCCCTTTTGGAGGTCGCAATCAAGGCTGAGCTCCCTCGCTTCTAACCTCAATCCGCCTACGCGTCCGCGGTCGCGCTCGCTTCCGCGGCCGCCGCTCCTGAGCCTGGCCGCAGGATCTAGTATAGGACGATGGCGCCGAGCGCGCCGAGGCCGAGATTGTTGATCTCGAAGAAGTTCCCCGCCTTGATGTCCGCGCCGCTGGCGGCGAGGATGAGGGGTATCGCGACGGTCGCCAGATTGGCGCGGTTCGAGAAGTCGACGCGCCCGTCCACCCAGATCTTGCCGCCGATCGCCGCGATGAGCCCGAACAGGTACAACTCGATGCCGCCGAGGACGCTCGCCGGAACGCTGTTCACCAGCCCGCCGAACTTCGGAACGAAGCCTAGCAGGATGGCCACGCCCGCGGCGACCACGTAGACGGGAATCGAGAACACGCGCGTAATGCCCATCACCCCGATGTTCTCCGCGTACGTGGTCTCGCCGGCGCCGCCGAAGAGGGCGCTCACCATCGTCCCGAGACCGTCGCCCATGAAGGTCCGGCCGAGATAACCGCTGAGATCGCGCTTCATGAGCCCGCTGATCGCGTACACGTGCCCGGCGTTCTCGGCCACCAGAACGATCGGAATGAACCAAAAGAGGCTGACTGCCTTCGCGGTGAACTGCGGCGGGAAGCTGAGCTGCGGATGGCCGAGCCAGGCGGCGCTGCCCACCAGACCGAGGTTGACGTGGCAGCCGGCCGTCGCGGCGCCGCAGGCGGGGTCGATCAGCGCGACCACGTATCCGACGATGATCCCGATGAGAATCGGCAGGAGACGAAGGAACCCGCCCAAGTAGACGCTGGCAATCGCGGCGGCCAGCACCGTGACGGTCGCGGTCAGCAGGTCCTTGGAGTAGCTCGACCAGGCCGGGTTGGCCAGCGCGAGGCCGATCACGGCGACGACGGTACCGGTGACGACCGGCGGCATGAAGAAGCGGATGACGTTCGTGCCGACGCGATGCACGACGAGGCCGACGATGAAGTAGAGGGCGCCCGCGACGAAGATGCCCGCAAAGGCGAGCGGCTGATTGTGTCCGGCCCCGCCCTGAATGGCGAGCACCGAGCCGATGAACGAGAAGGACGACCCCAGGTAACTCGGGATCTTCCCGCCGGTCACGGCGAGGAAGATGAGCGTCGCGACCCCGCTGAAGAACAAGACGGTGTTGACGTTGAAGCCGAGGATGAGCGGGACGAGAACCGTGGCGCCGAACATCGCCATGACGTGCTGGATGCCGAGCAGGGCCGTCTGGGGCCAGGGCAGTCGGTCTTCGGGATAGTACGTGACGTCACGGTCGGTCGCCCGAGCCGTTGCGGTCGCGGTGGCCGTGGCCATTCGTGCCTCCCCCCGATGCACGATATGAGGCTCAGACCGGTACGCGTGCCTCGGTGGGAAATTCTCGCCGCCGCCGCCCGCTTTTCCTCCGGCCCGGCGGCCGTGCCGCGAGTGCCGGCCCGGCCGCGCGCTGCTGGCTGCTCACACGGCGCCGGCGAGTACCAGGACGGCGTCCAGGAGCACGGTCGCGCCGCGCGCGCAGTCGTCGGGTGCCGTCCATTCCGCTTCGTTGTGGCTGAGCCCGTCCTTGCTGGGGACGAAGATCATGCCTGCTGGGAAGCGGTCGGCCATGTATTTGGCGTCGTGGCCGGCGCCGGCCCATAGGCGTTTCGCGCTGAAGCCGCGGCCCCTCGCGGCGCCGGCCACCGCCGAAATTACCGTCTCAGCAAACGGCGTCGCGGGACTGCGCCAGAACTCCGTGCGGCGTACCTCGACGCGGTCGAGTTCCGCCACCCGGGCACAGGCGCGATCCGCCGCGGCCAGCGCCGCGTCCAGACCGTCGTCGTGCGATGAGCGGACGTCGAGCGTCATCTCAACGCGCCCCGGCACGACGTTGACGGTGTTGGGCGACACGTCCATGCGGCCCACGGTCGCTCGAACGCCGCGCAGCCGTTCGGCGCCGTCCCGCAGCAGCAGGACGAGCCGCGAGGCTGCCACCAGCGCGTCCCGCCGGTCGGGCATCGGGGTCGGTCCCGCGTGCGCCGCGCGGCCCGTCACCTCGATGCGGTTCCACGAGATGCCCTGGATGCCTTCGACGATCCCGATCTGCGTGCGGGCGCGTTCGAGCAGCGGCCCTTGCTCGACGTGATACTCGAGGTACGCGGTGCACTCCCGCAGCCGGTTCGCCGCCTCGCCGCGATAGCCGATCCGCGCCAGTTCATCGCCAAACGTGAGGCCGCTCGGATCGTGCGCGCCGTACGCCTCCTCGCGCGTGAACCGGCCGCAGACGACGCCGCTCGCGAGCATCGCCGGGACAAACCGCGCCCCCTCCTCGTTGGTCCAGTTGACGACCTCGAGGGGGACCCGCGTGCGGAGCCCGGCGTCGTTCAGTGCGCGGATCACTTCGAGCGCGGCCAATACCCCCAACACACCGTCGAACCGGCCGCCGGTCGGGACGGTGTCGAGATGAGACCCGAAGACGACCGGGGCGGCATCGGCCTGCGCCCCGGCCCGGCGGCCGTACATGTTGCCGAGATCGTCGACGCGCAGCGTGAGCCCGGCTGCGGTAAGCCATTCGGCGAGCCGGTCGCGCGCGGCCCGGTCCTCGTCGCTCAGCGCCAGCCGCCGGACGCCGCCGGCCGGGGTGGTGCCGATCTCGGCCATGGTCATGAGGGTCGACCACAGCCGGTCCGCGTCGACCGTTACCGGAGGCGGCGTCATTGGGCGCACCCGTTGAGCGCCTGTAGGACGTAAAACGTCACGGGACCGCTAGCGCGCGGGGCCGTCGATGTGGACGACCCGCCTCGCCTTGAGCTCCCACCGCGGCAGCGTGCCGGCGGCCGCCGCTTCCGCGTCGATGCGGATGCCGCAGGCGGCCCGCAGGCGCCGGCGCAGGTCGTCCAGCGTCGCGGCGATCTGGCCGGCGCCGTAGCGGTCGCCGTCGATTTCCGCGACCACGCGCAGGTCCAGCATCTCGCTGCGCCGGTGCACCTCGATGCGGAATTCGTCGACGCACTCGAACTGCCGCACGACCTCCTCGATGCCGCTCGGGAAAACGTTGACGCCGCGCACGATCAGCATGTCGTCGGCGCGTCCGAGGATCCCGCCGGCCAGCCGCGCGAACGTCCGGCCGCACTCACAGCGGTCCTCGATCAGGCGCACCCGGTCGCCGGTACGGTACCGCACGACCGGAGAACCCTCGCGGCCCAGGTTCGTGAGGACGAGCTCCCCCTCACCGCCGGACGCGGGAGCTCCGGTCGCGGGATCGATGACCTCGGCGATGAACTCGCTCTCGTTGAGGTGCACTTCGCCGGCCGGGCACGTAAAGCCGGTCGCGCCGACTTCCGTTAGGCCGGTGTGGTCGATGCACACGGCGCCCCACGCCGCCTCGATGCGGCGGCGGGTCGCGGGAATACTCGCACCGGGTTCCCCCGCGTGGATCGTGAGGCGGATCGGCAGCCGCGCCGTGTCCAACCCCGTGACGCGCCCGACTTCGGCGAGCCGCAGGGCGTACGACGGCGTGCACACGAGTACCGTGGCCCCGCTCTCCGCGAGCAGCCGGAGCCGCAGGTTCGAGTCGAGTCCGCCTCCCGGAATTGCGAGGGCGCCGATCCGCCGCGCGGCGTCGAAAGCGGCCCAAAAGCCGATGAACGGTCCGAACGAGAACGCGAAGAAGACGCGGTCGCTCGGTCCAACGCCCGCGGCGCGGTAGACGAACATCCAGCAGCGCTGCCACCAGTCCCAGGACTCCACGGTATCGAGCCAGCGCAGCGGGCGTCCTGTCGTTCCCGACGTCTGGTGCACGCGGACATAGCGGTCGAGCGGGAACGTCAGGTCGGTGCCGAAGGGCGGATGCAGTTCCTGATCGCGGCTGAGGTCGGCCTTCGTGGTGAAGGGCAGCCGCCGGAATCCGCCCCACTCCGAGATCGCCCGCGCGTCGTCGACGCCCGCGGCGCTCCACTTTGTACGGTAGAAGGGGTTGCCGGCCGCGAGGGCGGGCAGCCAGCGGACGAACCGCTGCCATTGATAGGCCGCGAGATCGTCTCGCGCCATCGTTTCGAGCGTCGGGTCGACGAAGAGGGCAGGGTCGGCCGTCTTCACAGCGCGTATTCCTGGTCCAGGATCCGCCGCACGCGGTCGAGGTCCGGCGCGAGCGTTTCGTCCGCGAGCGGCGACGCCGCAAACCCCGGCAGCCGCTCGTCCAGCGGCCGGCCCGGCGCGTGATAGACCAGCCCCACGACCTCCGTATCGCGCTGCGAGACGATCTCCCACGCGCGGCGCGGATCGGCGGCGTTGTGCCCGGCGTCCGCGTCGATGTTCCGCAGACGTTCACGCCACCACGCATACGTCCGGACGCGGTCGTAGGTCGGGCAGGGGCTGATCACGTTGATGAGGGCAAACCCGCGGTGCGCGATCCCGCCTGCGACGAGGCGGGTGAGGTGCGCCGGATCGCCGCTCGAGCCCTGGGCGAGATATGTCGCGCCCGCCGCCAGCGCCAGGCGCAGCGGATGGACCGGCTCGTCGACCGCGCCGAGCGGAGACGAGGGGGTGCGGACGCCCGCCGCCGTCGTGGGTGAGGTCTGCCCCTTCGTGTTGCCGTAGACCCCGTTGTCCATCACGACGTACGTCAGGTCGATGTCGCGCCGGATCGCGTGGATGAGGTGGTTGAGCCCGATGCCGTAGGCATCGCCGTCGCCGGCCGCGGCGATCACCGTCAGCGCGCGGTTCGCCAGTTTGATCCCGGTCGCGACCGGCAGCGTCCGCCCGTGGTGCGTGTGGAACCCATAGGTGCCCATATACGACGTGAGTTTGCCGGAGCAGCCGATCCCCGACACCACCACGACACGGTGCGGGGCGAGATCCAGTTGTACGCAGGCTTCCTGCAGCGAGCGCAGCACCGCGAAGTCACCGCAGCCGGGGCACCACGTGGCCCGCTCCGCCGCGAAATCTTTGTGCGTGAGCACCGTCGTCACGGCGTCTAGTCCCCCGCCGCCGCGCCGGGGCGCAGGCCGGCGCCCTCCGCCGGCGTATCCACGGCGGCGCGGAGGCCGGCCGCGATGTCCGCCGGCCGGAACGGCAGACCGTTGTACTGCCGCAGCCCCGTGACCTTCTCGTGGCCGCCGACATGGGCGCGCAGGAGGGTGGCGATCTGTCCCGTGGCGTTGTGCTCGACGACGACGACACGCCGCGCCCGCTGGACCTCCGGCGCGACCTCGTGCGCCGGGAACGGCCACAGGCGCCGGATGCGCAGGAAGCGCGCGGCGATGCCGTCCGCGCGCAGGCGTCCCAGCGCTTCCCGGACGGGACCGCAGGGGGATCCGAGCGCGATCACGAGCAGGTCGCCGTCGCCTTCGGCCGCCGTTCCGGCCGCGTGCCCCCAGACATCGCGCGTCTTGCGAAGCCGCTTGTCCACCATGGCGCGGCGGACCGCCGGGTCTTCCACGTCGATGACGCCGCGGTGATCGTGCGCGTCGCCGCTGCTGAGGAACCGGACGCCCGCCTGCCCCGGCACCGCGCGCGGGGAGATCCCGCTCGCCGTGAGCGCGTATCGCTCGTAGGCGGCGCCGAGCCGGGCCGCTTCCGCGCTGCCGACCCGCTCGCCCCGGTCGACGCGCACCTCATCGAGCGGCAGGCGGGAGGCCGTCGTGCGGGACAGCACCAGGTCCTGATCGACAGCGACGATCACGGGGCACTGGTAGCGTTCCGCGAGATTGAACGCGAGCGCCGTGTCGGTGAAGCACTCCTCGAGTGTGCCGGGCGTGAGCACGATGCGCGGAAACTCCCCGTGCGATGCGTAGACAATGTGCAGGAGATCGCTTTGCTCGTGTTTCGTCGGCATGCCGGCGCTCGGGCCCGGGCGCTGCGCCGCGACGATCACGGCGGGAATCTCGGCCATGCCGGCCAGCCCCATCGTTTCGGTCATGAGCGACAGCCCGGGCCCGCTTGTGGCCGTCATCGCGCGGACGCCGGCGTACCCGGCGCCGATGACGAGGCTCAGCGCGGCAATTTCGTCTTCGGTTTGCACCGCGGCGCCGCCCACCTCCGGCAGATGCGCCGCCATCCACTCAAGAATGTCGCTTGCCGGGGTGATCGGGTAACTGGCGTAGAGCCGGCAACCAGCGGCGAGGGCGCCGAGCGCGATGGCATCGTTGCCCGAGAGGAGCCAGCGATGGGCCGTGGAGGCGCGGGGCAGGCGCGCCCCGTCGGTCGCCGCCGTGAGGTGCGCCTCGGCGTAGCGCCAGCCCGCGTCCACGGCCGCGGCGTTTTGATCCTGCACCCGGCTGCCCTTGTCCGCGAACCGGCCGCGCACCGTGTCGCGCAGTACCGCCACGTCGAGCCCCAGAAGATGCGCGGAGACGCCGAGTGCGACGATGTTCTTCATGATGGGATCGCCGAGGTCGCGGGCGAGGGCGGCGAACGGCACGTGGCATGTGACGGCGCCGGTCGGGGCCGGGGCGTTTCCGGGCGCGGTGGTGCTGCCTTCGGCCTGCCCCGCCGCGGCGCGGCCGGCGTCGCGAAGCAGGAGGCCGCCCTGGCGGAGCGCGGCGCCGTGGCGCGCGGCGGTCTCACCGTCGAGCGCGACGATGCAGTCCAAGGCGTCCGCGCGGGCCTCGACCGGCGCGCCGGCGGCCCGGACTTCGTAGGACGTCGGCCCGCCCTTGATGATCGGCGGGAACAGCCGGAACGTGTGCACGTGGGCGCCCGCGCGGGCGGCGGCCCGGGCGAAGATTTCGCCGGCCGAATCGACGCCTTCGCCCGTCTTGCCGCCGATGAGCCACGCCGCGCCGGCGGCCGTCCGATTTCGCGCGTGGACGGGGGGAGTCACGCCGGCGCCTTCCTGTCGCGGCCGTCCGGCGCGCCCCGATGCCCCAACGCCTCCGAGACCAGGCGCGCCGTATCGAGGACCTGCTCGACGAGGGAGGCCGTGCGGGTGCGCGGCAGGCGGCCGGCCGGCACGGACACGCTGACGGCGGCCACCACGCGGCCGCGATAGTCGCGGACCGGGCCCGCGATGCAGCGGATGCCTTCCTCGAATTCCTCTTCGTCGGTGGCGTATCCCCGTCGCCGCACCTCATCGAACTCGCGGTCGAGCGCCGGCGCCGAGGTCAGGGTGTTCGGCGTGTAGCGCTTGAGCGGCCGCGCGGCGGCGAACGCCCGTTGCTCCGCGCCGGCGTAGGCGAGGAGGATCTTGCCGACGGCCGTGCAGTGCGCCGGGCAGCGCCGCCCGACCTGGGAGTACAGGCGTAGCGGGCGGGGGCTCTCGACCTTGCCGATGAAAATGACGTCGGCGCCGTCGAGCACGGCGAGGTGGACGGTCTCTTCGGTCGCGGCGCCGAGCGCTTCGAGCGCCGGCATCGCGCGTGCCGGCAGTTCGAGCGCGTCGAGCGCGTGGCTTCCGATCTGGAAGACTCGCAGGCTAAGGCGGTACCGCCCGGTGCCGGGGTCGCGGACGAGGTAGCCGTGATGCTCCAGGGTCGCGCAGAGCCGGTGGACGGTGCTCTTCCCCAATCCCAGGCGTCGGCTCAGTTCCGTGATGCCGGTGCCGCGCACCCCGCCGTCGACGTTTTCGAGGATGCCGAGCGCGCGCGCCACGGCCGTGACGACGTAGCGGCGCTTTCCCGGCGACGCCGGCCGAAGGTCCCGACCGGTAGTCCCGGCACGGGGCGACGCCGGCCGAAGGTCCCGTCCGGTAGTCCCGGTACGGGGCGACGCGGGCGCGGCCACCGCATCGCGCCGGCGCGCACGCTTGGCCCGCCCGCCTCGGACTGCTTTCGTCACGCCGGTGCTCCGGCCGCGCGGGCGTGCGCGGCGACCGCGTGCGCTTCGATTGCCTTGACCAGCCGGTACACGGTCCGCAGCCCCGGCACCGGCACGCCGGCGCGGTCCGCTTCCGTGATGAGGGCCCCGGTCAGGAACTCGAGTTCGGTCGGCCATCCGCGGTCGATGTCCTGTTTCATGGACCCCTGATGCGTGTGCGTGGCGCCGAGGGCCCGGTGTTCATCGACGACCACGGCGGGATCGACCGCGAGTGTAATCCCACGCGCGGCCGCGACGGCCTTGCCTTCGTCCACGAGCGTCCGCAGCAGCGCGTACGTCTCGGGATGCGCGTACACCGCGGCCAGGCGGAGGCCGGTCACGACCGGCAGCGGATTGACGGCCGCGTTGAAAATCAGCTTGCTCCAGATCGTCCCGCGCGGGTCCGCGAGCACGTGACTTTCCAGGCCGGCGCGCGCGAGCAGCGCCCCCCATCCCTGCGCGTCCGGGAGCGCGGCGCGGTCCGGCATGGGCCCGAGCCACGTCGGACCGACCTCCGTCTGCGCGATGTTGCCGGGCGAGGTGACTTCGCCCGCATTCATCGTGACGCCGTGGCAGACCGGTGCCGCGCAGGCCGCCGCGATCGTCTCGGCATTGCCGAGGCCGTTCTGCAGCGTGAGGACCACGGCGCGGTCGAGCAGCGTGCGCGCGGCGACCACCGCCTCGCGTGTGTGTGGTCCTTTGACGGCGATGAGCGCGTGCGTGAAGGCTGCTCCGCGGAGCGCCGACGCGGACGCCACCGCGGCCGGCCGCGCTTCGATCGTCTCGTGGTGCGATCCCGCGGGCACGGTCACACGAAGTCCGCGCGAGGCGATCGCGTCGATGTGCGCGGTCCACGGATCCAGCACCGTGACCTCGCAGATGCGCGCGAGGCGCGCGGCGAAGATGCCGCCCACCGCACCGCAGCCCACGATGAGGATGCGCGCGCGGGATGCGCCGGCCCGATGGTCCGGCGGGGCGGCGTGGGAGTTCATCCGGTCACCTCATATCCCTTGCCGAGGTAGGCCGACCGCAATTCCGGGTGCACGAGCAGTTCGTCCGGCCGCCCGCGCAGCGCGATGCGGCCGCGCTCGAGGACGCACACGCGGTCCGCAATCGACAGCGCCGCCTTGACGTTTTGCTCGACGAGCAGAACGGTCAACCGCTCCCGCAGGCGCAGCGTTGTCAGCGTCTGCATGATCTCGCGCACAAGACGCGGCGCCAGCCCGAGCGACGGCTCGTCGAGGAGAAGCATCCGCGGCCGCGACATCAGGCCGCGCGCGATCGCCAGCATCTGCTGTTCACCGCCGCTCAGAGTGCCGCCCGCGCGGTCCGGCATCTCGGCGAGCCGGGGGAAAATCGCGAGCGGTCCGGCCAGATCCATCGACAGGCGGCGGCGGTCGCGCCAGTACCGGTGGTAGGCGCCCAGCAGCAGATTTTCGCGGACGGTCAATGTGGAAAAGATCTGCCGCCGTTCCGGCACGAGCGCAATGCCGCGCGCGACCACCTCCTCCGCCGGCCGGCCGTCCAACCGCTCGCCCCCGAGCGTGATCCGGCCGGCCGCGGCCGGGTATACTCCCGCGATCGCGCCGAGCAGTGTAGACTTGCCCGCGCCGTTGGGTCCGATCAGCGCGACGATTTCGCCGGGCCCGACTTCGAGATCGATGCCGTGCAGAATTTCCGCGCCGCCGCGCCGCACCACGAGCCCCGAGACCGCCAGGAGCGGCGGAGTCCCGGCGGCGGCCCCGCGGCCGTCCGTGCTCACGGCGGCGTGCTTCGCGCCCGTCACGGCGACCCCGACCGAAGGTCCCGCCCGCTGGTTTCCACGGGCGGCGACACCTCGGACCGGCGGCCGTCGTCCCAGGCGCAGGCCGGCCGCGCCGGCGGCGACCGTGCCCGCATCGTCCCCAAGATACGCAGCGATCACGCGGGGATCGCGCTGCACGTCCGCCGGCCGGCCTTCCGCGATCTTCTTCCCATAGTCCAACACAACGACCCGGTCCGCGGCTTCCATCACCACGTCCATGTTGTGCTCAATGACGAGAAAGGTCATCCCCTCGTCCCGCAGCCGGCCGATCAGGCGCACGAGATGGCGGGTCTCATCCGCGGTGAGGCCGGCCGCCGGCTCGTCGAGCAGCAGGACCTCGGGGCGCGCAGCCAGCGCGCGCGCGATTTCGAGCAGCCGCTGCCGGCCGACCGGCAGGTCGCGCGCCGGCTCCCGCGCCTGCCCGTCGAGTCCGACAAGGGCGAGCACGGCCCGCGCGGCCGCGGCGGCTTCTCGGTCTTCGCGCCGCACCGCGGGAAGCGCCAGCGCATCCTCCAGCATCCCCGTCCGCGTCCAGCGGTGGCATCCCACCATCACGTTCTCCAAGACGGTCATCTCGCCGAACACCACGAAATTTTGAAACGTCCGGACAATCCCCGCGGCGGCGATGCGCGACGGGGACAACCCCGTGATGGAACGGCCGCGGTAGCGCACCGTCCCGGCGGTCGGCGGAAGGAATCCCGTCATGACATTGAAGAGCGTCGTCTTCCCGGCGCCGTTTGGCCCGATGATGGCGAGATTTTCGGCCGGCGCCACGGCAAACGAAACGTCCTCAACGGCGGCTACGCCGCCGAAGCGCCTCGTCACGCCCTCCACCGTGAGCAGCGGAGCGGTCATGCCCGCGCCCCGCCCGCGGCGGCGGTCCCGGCGCGCAGCAGCCGGCGGACGTCGAGAGCGCCCCGGACGATCCCGGACGGAAAGAAGATCATAATGAGGACGAGGATGATGCCGTAGATGGCGGTCTGATACTCGCCGCCGACCCGCGGAAACAGCCGCGGAATTTCCGCGCGTACGATCTGGTCGAGCGCGGTCACCGCGCCGGCGCCGAGCAACCCGCCCCAGATGTTGGTGAGGCCGCCGACCACCGCCATGATGAGGAAGAAGAGGGACGCGTACAGCGCAAACGGCGCGGGCGAGATGAAGCGGATGTAGTGCGCATAGAGCGCGCCGGCCGCTCCGGCGTAGGCCGCGCTCAGCACAAACACCCGGATCCGGTAGCGCGGCACGTCGATTCCGAGCGCCGCGGCGCCGACCTCGCTGCCGAGGATTGCGCGCAGCGCCCGGCCGGTGCGGTGGGCGGCGAGATTGCGCGCCACGGCGAGTGCCGCCACGGCCGCGGTCCAGATGACGTAGAAATAGTCCCGGTCCGTGGTGAGCCGGCGGCCCGCGATCGCAAGCGGGGGAATGTCGCGCAGGCCGCTCGCGCCGCCGGTGAGCGGATCGAGCTGTACCATGAGGACGTTCACGATGACTCCGACGCCCAGGGTCGCGAGCACGAAGAAGACGTCGGCGAGGCGCAGCGCGGGGAGTCCGACCGCGTAGGCGACCACGGCGACCAGAGCGACCGCGCACGGCATCGCAAGCCACGGCGACCAGCCGAGGTCTCGGGCGAGCAGCGCCGACGTGTACGCCCCGATGCCGTAGAACGCCGCCTGGCCGAGGGACACCTGGCCGCTCGTCCCCAGCAGGACGAGCCCGATCGTTACGATGGCATACAATCCCACGATGTTCAGGAGCGCCATCACGTACGCAGAGGGCCGCAGCGCCGGGATGAGCGCGAGAACCGCGGCGAGGACCCCGAAGGCGGCGAGATCGCGGCTCACACCTGTCTCCGTCGCGCGGTCTGCCACAAGCCTTCGCGCTGCAGCGACAGGACGATGAGCAAGAGCGCGAAGGTAATCGCGCTGCCGTAGCCGGGGGCCAGATACCCGGTGACCAGCGATTCAATCGTCCCGACGACGTACGCGCCCGCCACCGCCGCGGGCGCGTTGGTGAGACCGCCCATCACGGCCGCGACGAAGCCCTTCAGCCCGAGTCCCAGTCCCATATCGTAGGTGGCGCCGGTGATCGGCGCGATGACGATGCCCCCGATCGCCCCGATCCCCGCGGCGATCGTGAACGCGAGCAGCGCCATGCGCCGCGGACTGATGCCCACCAGGCGGCTCGCGAACGCGTTGTCCGCGCAGGCGCGGGCGGCCGCCCCGGGCAGGGTGCGGGCGAAAAAGGCGAAGAGCCCGCCCACGACGAGGACCGACAGCGCGATGGCCCACATCGCCTGGCGTCCGAGCACTCCCGTGAGGACCTCGAGCGGCGCGCCCGGGGTGAACTCCGGCAGCGCATATGGATCGGCGCCCCAAACCATGAGCGCGACGCCGCGGAAGGCCATCGACACCCCGAAGGTGATGATGACGAGCGTGAGCGGGTGGCTTCCGAACGCCGGCTCGATGGCGAGCCGTTCCGTGAGCGCCCCGAGCATGCACGTCGCCGCGACCGCGACGGCCGCGGCCGGCGCGAGCGGGACGTGCGCCGCCAACAGGGCGGCGCACAGCATCGCGCCGATCATGGGGAACTCGCCCTGCGCGAAATTCAGGATGCCGGTGATGTTGTAGATGACGACGAACCCGACGGCGACCAGGGCGTAGATGCTGCCGATCGTCAGGCCGGTGAGGAGGAGTTGGGGAAGGAGGGCCAGCACCGCGCGGCGTGTCCCGGCGGCCCCGCGGCCGCCGGCTCCACGGCTACTTCCAGATCGCCCAGTTGCCGTTCTTGATCACGACCAGCACCATATCCGACAGGGCGAGCCCGTTGTGGTTGTCCGGCGACATGTTGAATACGCCCCCGGTGCCGACGAAGCCGCGGAGATGTTCGACGTAGTCTCGGATCTTCGCGCGGTCGGGGCCGACGTGGCGCACCGCGTCGGCGAGCATCGTTAGGCCGTCGAAGGCGTGGCCGCCGAAAGTGTTCGCCGTGTAATGGTTGGCCGCTTCGAAGTCCCGCGCGTACGTTTGGAGCAGCGGTTTCTGGGCATCGCCCGGCGGCAACTGGTCGGCCACAAGGAGCCTGCCCGACGGAAACACCACGCCCTCGGCGGCCGGCCCGGCCAGTTGAATGAACGCGCGGTTCGCGATGCCGTGGCTTTCCACGATGGGCATACGCATGCCGAGTTGCCGGATGTTCTTCGCCGCGATCGAGGCCGTCGGCGGCGTGCTCCAGACCACCATGGCCCCCGGGTTCTTGGCACGGGCCCGCACGATCTGGGCGGTGAGATCGGTGTCCGTCGCGGCGAACGGTTCCGCGTCCACGACGGCCATCCCCCGCGGCCGCGCGAAGGTCTGCATGCCGACGAGCCCGTCCTGCCCGAAGTCGTCGTTCCGGTACAGGAACGCAAACGTCTTGACGCCCGTCGCGGCCAGGTACTCGATCGCTTTCTGGGCCGCGAGCGCGTTGCGCTGCGGCATCTGAAAGACCCATCGCCGCGAGGGTACCGTGAGCGTCGTGCTTGCCGCGACCGACATGAACGGCACTTCCGCCTGCATCGCGTAGTCGGCCATCGCCTGGGATTCGGGGCTGGTCGTCCCGCCCACGACCGCGAGCACGTTGTCCTCGGTGACCGCCTTCTTGATGAGCAGGACGGCCTTGGTCGGGTCCGTTTCCGTGTCGTAGGTAATGATCTGCACCGGGCGTCCCGCCAGCCCGCCCGCCGCCGTCCACTGCGTCTGGAGCAGGCGCGCGGTGTCCTGTTCCGGCTTGCCGAGCGAACTCGCCGGGCCGGTGACGGCGAAGATCGCCGCGATCTTGACCGCGGCGCCCTGTCCGGCGACGGGGGCCGCGGGGGCCAGCATCGCCGCCGCCGCGGCCAGGCCTGCGAACGCGGCCCGGCTCATCCATCGACGTGTCATTCGCATCTTCCCCTCCGTCGCTGGCGCCCGCGCGCTACGCCAACGCCGCGGCCGCGATCTCCGTAAGGTCCTTGACCACCGGCCGTCCATCCGCGGCGGCAATCCGGTGAAGGTGCGCGGCGCACACGAGCGAGGTCGTGACCACCGTGCCTTCGGCCGACACGACGTCGGCTGCATGCCGGAGTCGCTTGCGTGCCCACCACGCAGCTTGCGCGGGAAACGCTTCCGGCGCGCCGGCCGCGGCGCCGCAGCAGTAAAGGTACTCCCGGCGAAGCGCGGCTTCGCGCACGCGCAGACCCGGGATTCGCGCGAGGATCTCGCGTGGCGGGTCGAGCACCTTGCCGTGGCGGCCGAGGTGGCAGCCGTCCAGCAGCACCACCTCGGTGTCCACCGGCCGGTCGAGTGTGAGGCGGCCTTCGCGCAGCAGGTCCGCGAGAAACGGGACGATGTGGGTGAAGGGAAACCGGACCCGTCCCGCGGAGCCGTAGTGCTTCGCGGGCGCGGTCCACGCCAAATATCCCGTGTCGTCCACGGTGACCGCGCGGCCGATGCGGCCGCCGTCGGTCATGCGGGTGAGTTTGTCGATCGCGGCGCGGTTGAGATCGAGATAGCCCTTCACATCGCCGGCCGCGAGGACCGGCATCGCCGTCGCGATTTCGTCGGCTCCGAGGGTGCCGACCGTGAGGCCCGCGGCACGGATCAGGCGGACGCTCGCCGCAAGCGCGGGCCACAGCGTCCGGTCGTACGGCGCGCGCGCGTCGAGCAGCAGCAGCACGTCGGCCGACCCTCCGCGGCTCAGGTCGGCGACCTCCGCGCCCGTTGCCTCGATCCACCGCGTAGCCTGCGATTTCGCGTCCCCGGTCGCCGTCCCGCCCGCCAGCAGGCGCTGTGCGAGCGTGCGCAGCCCCTGCGGCACGATGTCCCACCCATGTCGGTCGAAGAGCCACTTGCGCTCGGCGAGCAGAATGCCGTGAAGGTCCCACACCTCGCGCGGCAGCGGCATGAACTCCTTCAGGAGCGGTACGCGGTTGCGGGAGAAGCAGAGCTCCTGGCAGCCGCCGCACAAAAGGCACGTGTACACGACTTCCTGCATGCGGCGGTCGTCCGGCGCGACCTCCAGACCGTCGGCGAGATCGCGGGCGAGCAGGGCGCGGCCGTAGGCGGTATAGGCCTCGTGGCGGTAGTAGTCCCACGTCGGACACACCGCCTCGTTGAAGATATCCCGCCGCCACTCGGTTTCTCCGTAGGCTTTGCGGTACGGTTCCGTAAGCGTCAGGATGCCGCGCTGCATTTCTTCCGTGCAGAGACGGCAGGTATAGCACTCGTACAGATTGATACCTTTGCCTTCAATCTCCGCGCGAAGCGCGGCACCCCGGACGGAGGGCTGCGGCGCCCCGCGGCCGCCGGCCGCCGCGGTCTGTGTACGGCCGCGTACCGGCCGGCGGCGCGCCGCCGCTCGGCGCCGCTTCATCGGCCGCGGCCCCGGCGCTTCCCGCCGGTTGGTCCCTTTGTGGGGCCCCGGCGGCCGGCCCCGGCGTGCGCGGCTCGCGCCCCCCGGGCCGCGCCGGCGGCTCCTCGTCCCGTCCCGGCCGCCGCGGGTGCGTTGCGGGCAGGCCGCGCCGCCGCCGCCCGGATGCCGTTCTTGCCCGGCGCGAGAATTTCGTTGGGGTCGAGGGCCCGTTTGATTTCGCCGCACACCGCTTGAAACACCGGATCGAGGCGGCGCATCGTGTGATCCATGAATCCGACGTTTGTGCGGTAGGGCAGGTAGCCGCCGTCGCAAAACGCGTCGGTCAGTTCACGGTAGCAGGCCTCGGCGCGCGCCATTTCGTCCGGCTGTTTGTGCAGCAGCATCATGACGTGGTGCTGGTCACGCGAGGCGGCGATGAACTCGCCGATGTAGTCGAAGCCGTGCTTCCAGAAGATCGGCCGCGCGATCTCCATGTGCTTGCGTGCCTCTTCTCCGAAGAGCGGCACCACGGGAGCGACAAACGCGTTGCCGCCGCCGCGCCAGGAGAGGCGGCCGTACTCGATCATCGACGGCACCCCGGTCATGTTCCGGACTTTGTGGTCCCAGTACGGGCTCTGCCGCGCGGCGTCGACGTCGAGCATCGTGGCCTGCGGCAGATCGGCCGCCGCCCGTCGCCGCACGATCTCGGTCAGCTCTCTGACGACCGGCGGCGCGCCGTACAGACAGCCGGCGATGTTCCACATGTCGAGCATGCGCGCGCTCGCCTGTTCGCGGATCCACTCCTCCGGGACGGGGCGAGTGCCATCGGTGAGGTGGCGGGGATATTCGGCCTCCGCCGCGAGCGCGAGGAGCGCGTGCGCGACGACGACGGCGCTCGGAAGAAGATGTGACACTTTGAGCGGCCGCAGGAAGTCCATAATCGCGACCACATCGTCCTCGCGACCGCAGGTCATGAGGATGGGCTGGTAGGCCGGCGGTTCCGGCATCAGCCAGATGCCGAGGCGGGTGACGATCCCGTAGTTGCTGGCCGTGAACAAGCCGTCGAGATAGGGACCGTATCCCCATTTGAAGATGTGCCACGTGCGCGATCCCGGCAGCGCGCCGGAGCCGGTGCGCAGCAGCCGGCCGTCCGGCAGCACGACTTCCATGCCGCATGAGAACAAGAAGTGTTCGCCGTACGGCGTGTATCCGACGCCGCGCTCGACCGTATTCCCGAGCGGTCCGGCCCCGGGCGCGGTGGCGGGCGGATCGAGCCAGAGCGGTATGTCGTGATCCCGGAGGTGCTTGTAGAGCTGCGCGTATGTGACGCCGGGCTCGACGACGGCGTACGCGAGCTGCTCGTTGACCTCGAGAATGCGGTTCATCCGGGCGAGGTCAAGCACGACATTGCCGGCTTCCACGGCCATCATGCGGCCGTACGCGATGTTCTTGCCGGTGCTGACCGGCCACAGCGGAATGCGCAGCCGGTTGGCGACGCGCACGATCTGGCGCACTTCCTCGACGGATCCCGGCCGTACGACCGCCGAGGGCCAGATCGGCGGGAGCATGATGACGTCATGCGCGTACGGCACCAATTCCGCGGGCGAAAACGACAGGTTGCGCTCGCCCGCGATCGCGCCGAACTCGCGCAGCGCCCGGGCGAACGTCTTCTCATCGACGCCCTTCGGGCGCCGCGGCCGCGCGTTCAATTCCGTCACGGTCGCATCACCATTCGCGCGCCGTCCCGTATTGTGGAACGCCATCCCTCGCTCCGGAACCAGTCGGCTGGGAGTTACGCGGGCGGGCGCGCAAACCCTGCGCGAAGGTCTGGCCGTGCGCCTCGAGTAGGCCCGTCGTCACGGCGCCGGCCGCCGCGCGGCGGCGGGCAGGCACGTGCGCGCGTTATGAACTTCTCGCCAAGTGGAATTACTCAGTCAGTAAGACCCCGCACCGGTCCACCGCGGCAGCGACGGATCGTGCAGGAATCCAGGACGCGTTCGATGGTGCGCGACGGACCCCGTGGCCATCGGGCGACGACGATCTCCCGCACGGCACTGGGACGAGGCACTGAGAAAGTCCCCGGTTTACCCTGGGCCGCGCGGCTGAGGAGTGCCGTGCGTTTCTTGTTGCGGGCAAAGTCCCGTCGCGCGGGAACGCCCAGGAAGAGGGCGCGAACGTACCCCGTCGCCGGACCCACCGGATGGCCGATTGCTTCGTGTCCGCCGCGTGGTACCCGTGCCTCCCGGGCATTGATCCGGATCTCCACCGCGAGCCGTGTCCTCCTGCGGGCCTTCACCGGCACTCGTGCACGTTTCTTCCATTTCGTCGAGTCAACTCGTCGAGTCGTCGAGTCAACTCGTCGAGTCAACAATCGGCGCCGCGTCTTTCCCGGCGCTGTCGAGACAACGGAACCAGAAACAAAACCGTGAGGAGGGAAGGATAATGGGCATCGCACGATCGAGATGGGCGGCGGCCATCGTCGCTGCCGTCGTGATGCTGGTGGTCGCCCCGGGCACGATGATGTTCGCCTGGGCCGATCACGGGCACGGCGGCAAAGAGACGATAGGCGCTGACAAGAATGGCGACGTCCAAGGCGACAAGTCGTCGAACGACCACCGCGGCAGCAAAGGTAGGGGTGCCGGCGGCGACGACAAAGTCAAGGGCGTGAATGGGTTCAGTAGATCCGACTACACTGGCCTCGAATTTCATCGCTGAGCCGCCTGCCATTGGGCAATGTACTCGTTCGGAGTGCGGTAGCCGAGCGCCTGGTGCGGCCGCACGTTGTTGTAGGTTTCCTCCCAGCG
>DATGHZ010000027.1:0-108043 GCA_035307565.1 bacterium
GGCGACCTCGTGGCGAGAATCGACGACTTCGTTCATCGCTACAACCGTCACTGCCATCCGTTCGTGTGGACCGCCACAGCCGATTCGATCCTGGACAAGCTCGAACGACTTTGTAAAGCTATCGCCGGGACATCACACTAGGTTATCCAGTGATATCTCCGGGCGTACGGGCCCGCCACACCGGAAGACTTTGCGGCGTGGACCGGCATCCGCCTCTCGGATGCTCGCGAGATTTGGGCGCGCGAGCAAGCGGATATCGTTCCTGTGAATGTAGAGGGGTGGGAAGCGGCGGTTCTTCAGGACGACCTCCGTAGTCTCAAGATGGCTGCGTCCGAACCGCAGCTGGTCCGTCTTCTCCCATATTTTGATTCGTTTCTCCCTGGCCACAAGCCGCGAAAGCACCTCGTCGCCGTGCGTCACAACAAGACCGTCTACCGGACAGAAGGATGGATTGCCTCCGTCGTTCTCGTGGGGGGGCGCATCATGGGTGTGTGGGCCCACGCGCGGGAGGGAAATCGCCTCCGTGTTCGCGTCACGAAGTTTGCTGCCCTATCAAAGCGCGTCGCCGTCGGGATTCGCGAGGAAGCGGATCGGCTGGGCCATTTTCTCGGGAGTTGCGACGTGGAGGCCCAGATCGTCTGAGGCGAAGCGGCCGGTCCCGCGCGACGCTATCAAAGCAGAGACCATCAAGAACCGCGGGGGTCCGGCGTTCACCGGACCCCCGCTGCATACGTAACGCGTTTCTTCGATAACTAGGTCAGTTGGCGGCTAAGGGTGCTGGCCGTTATCGGGGCAGGCCGGTTCTCCCGGATGGCCACACTGGTGCTGCGGCTTGCGGCCGCCGGAATTGTCCCGGCCGCCGTTCTGATTTGAATTCGGCTGCCGCGGTGGCTGCTGTTGGTTGCGGTTGTACTGTTGATGGTTGGTCTGGTCCGTCCCCCGTGGCGTCTGCTGCTGGTTGCGGTTGTACTGCGGTTGGTGGTTCGGCTGTGTCGACGGTCGCGGGGCCAGGTGGGGCCGCTGTACGTCCGGAGCAAGGATTCGCTTGTCGCTGTCCCAGTGTGAATCGCCCATGCGCAGCGCGGCGCGGCGATAATCCCCGCTGCTGACATACGCTCCGTGATAGTCGCGGTAATCGGGCTTGTAATATACTTTCTGGTACGGCCCGAAGTAAGGGTACCGGTACAGATGGCCGCCCGCGTCGCGCGACAAAATGTAGTGGTGACCGTCGACAAGGACGACCCCGAGCACGACCCCGGCCACATGGGGCGCGACAGTCACGACGACCGAGGATGACGGCCAGAATCCCCTATACGGCCGGTAATCGGGACGATAGTAGTGGCCGTAATACTCGCCGTAGTAAGGGTACCGGTAATACTGTCCGTCCGGCCCGTGTACGATGAGGTACAGCAGTCCAACGGCAATCACTGTCCCGAGGACGACGCCCCAGATGGGGACCGGCGAGGCGTCGGGAGATTGCGCCTGGACGGGCCCAATTCCGGCCAGGCCGAGGGCCGGGATCAGAAGCAGGCCGAGGACGAGAGCCATGGGTATGCGCACGATGCTGCCTCCTCAATAATGCCGCGATCTGCACTGCCTTGTACCCTGGGGAGCCGGTTTTAGTCGGGATCGACGCCGAGGGGCATCATCCGCTGGCGCTAGGAAGACAGCGGGCACTATATTCATGGGAGCCTCCGCCGACTTGCCGCCAACTACCGCCAAAGTTCCGCGAAATTGATCGAGCGCTTGACCGGCCGACCGGCCGATGCTATGTATCTGGTACGGCTAGGACATGCGATCGCTTTTTGGGGGCGCCTGATGAGAAGCGCACTTCTGGCTGCGGTCGGTGTGCTCGTAGCGGTCCTCGGTGTCGCGAGACCGGTTCCTGCCCAAGAGTGGGTACGCGTTGATGGCAGGATTCAGGCCGTGGATTGCCAAGTCCCCACGCTCGTCCTGCGGTCGGCCAACGAGACTCATCGTTGGCCGGTACCGCCTACCGCGGTCATCTTCGTGAACTCGGCGCCTATCGGGCTGTGCACCCTGCAGCAGTACGTTGGCAGCTATGCGACTGTGGCCGTCAGTGCCGTCGACAACCGGCTCGTGGTGGGCCGCATTGACGTTCTCGTAGGCGCGACACCGCCTCCACCGCCCTATTACGCGTACCCGTACTACCCGTACTGTTGCTACCCGTATCCCTATTACTACTACGGGCCGTCGATCGGAATCGGGATCGTCATCGGCGGAGGTTGGCATCACCACCGCTAACTCCGTTCCCGTGCCCGGCGCGTGGGAGGGTTAGTTCGGATGAGAGCCCTCGCGTAATCAAGTACAAGGCTTCGCCGTGCGCGGAGCGACGCTCAAGCTGTTAAAATCACGCCCATTCGCCGGAAATAGGGAGGATTCAACCTAAAATAGCCCGAACGGCTCGCCTGCACGATGGCAGGGCCCGACAGGTGAGCGATGCCGGTAGCTTCCGGGAAATGTCTGCTGAAGAAGCCCGACGCGCTCGCAGTCCGGGTCCCCGCTCGGCTCGCCGCGGCCCTCCTCGCAGTCGTTTTGTGTCTCCTCACCCTTAGGTGCCCCCTCTACGCGGAACCGGCCCGGTCGCCAGGGGCCCCACCTGGACAACCATACGCCGGGCCTGATCAAGGCAAGCGCGGTCAGCCCGTGGGGCAGGGGCTCGACACGCACGAAAGGGTCTTGATCGCGGCAATTGCACTGGCCATTGCCTTTCTCTGATTGCTCAAGGACTTTCGGCAATACAGTGGACTTCTTTACGTTCTTCTCTGGAACGGATATGCGTGGGGTTTTCTGGCTCTCGTTGCCAGTTTTATTTTCCTCGCCGACTCCGAGATGTGGCCCTTAGCGTGGACGTCGACCGGCTCACGCCGCGCGGGGTGAACGGCCGCCCGGCGTACGCCAGGGCGTGGGATGCGATGATCGGACCCTGACGGCTATCTTGGTGGTCGCGGACGCGCGATCGTGCGCCTCGAGGTCCGCGAGCCTCTATCCAACAGTTCAACCCGGGCCTTGCCCGGTGAGAAATTGGCTGATGGCTTCGACCGACGGAACGAAGTAGTAGGCGCCGGTCACCGGCTTCGTGTACTTCGTCAACGCGTCCCGCACGCCGTCGGCGCCCCCCGCCATGCTGTCCAGCATCTTGGCAAGCCGCCGCTGGTCGGCGCTGAATCCCACGAACATCGTGCCGTGATTCGTCACGGTACCGTACGGCATGTTCCGGCGGAAGATGTGGCCGAACACGTCCTGGTCGGTCCGGGCCACATGAGAATCCGCCGGCCGCGGGTCGAGCTCGACGCTGTCGGCCTTGCGCCGGCCGATGACGCGTTCCTGTGCCGCGATCTCGAGCGACTCCCAGCGTGCCGCCTCGTGGACCCACTTCTGCAGCAGGAGAATGGTGCCGCCGGCTCCGGGCCGGCCGTCCGGTACGGCCAGCACGCCCGGCGCTTCGAGCAGGCTCGGATTCTCCGTGCCGTCGATGAAGCCGGTGAGGTCATGATCGTAGCGATAGGGCCAGCTCGATGTCTCTTCGGCGACCGAGGCCACGCCCGCGAGCGCCGCCATGGCCTGGCGCGACTCGTCGAAGACGACGTCGTAGGCGCTGCCGGAGAGCCACAACACCGCGTCGTGCTGCGTTGCCGGCATGATGTAGTTGTCGGCTCCGCGGATGTCCTCGTTGAACCCGGCGAAGTCACGCGGCAGCCCATCGGGAACGACCTGCTGCCACAACTCCGGCCGGAATCCGGACACGAGGTTGATGCCGCCGATGGTCATGCGAGGTTCACGCAGGTTGGCCATCGCGGTGATGAGATCGCGCGGGTTCGTCCCGGCCCGCATATCGAGCTCGAGATACGCGTGTGACGAGGTTCCGAGCGCAAAGATGCCGCTCTGTGGCGTGCTCACCGCTAGTTGCAGTGGTGCAGGTACTCGCGACCTGCCTCGAGCGACGCGACCAGCGGAACCACCTCGGCGAGATGCAGGAGGTCGAACAGCCGCCGGACCTGCAGCCTGGGTCCTGCCACCGCGAGACGTGCCAGGTGCGACTCGGCCGCGCGCTCGAGCACGGCGACGCCCGACCCGTCCAGGTATGTGACGCCGGCTAAGTCGACAATGACGCACGGGCCCCGCCGGAACGCGTCCGCGATGCTGTCCGCGAGCCGCGGCGCCGTCGCGAGGTCGACTTCGCCTTCCACGCGGACGACCACGGCGTCCGGCATCGCCTCGACCCGGCAGCGCAGAAGCGGCGTGCCGCTTCCACCGGCGATGAGGGGCTGCCGGACCATGCGCAGCACGCCCTCGCAGGTTCGAACAAAAGCGTAAACTGGACATATCAGAGCCCCGGAGACGAGAACGCCCGAGCCGCCGAGTTGAGTTTTCGCCCGTAGATCGGCGGAGAGAACGGTGAATGTCGCGCGGGATTCTTGAAAGCGGTGGCACAACGCGATGAACCGTTCTTTTTCGTGACGGAGTTCCCTCAAGGCTGCGGCGCGATCCATGGTACGCCACCCCCACAGGCGACGTCCGAAGCCGGACAAGGATGATGCGCTGATGCGCTGTTCCGTGTGTTCCAGGGACGACGTGCAGCGCTGCGAGGCACGGCGTGATAATTGCAGGACTTAACTTTCACGGTGAGGGACGGTGCTCCTCTCGTGGGGGATGAAATCTTGACATGTAGCCCGGTGGCCTACGAACCGGCGTTCGGCCCTGCAGCCATGCGCCATACCATCCCGCGTCTGTGGGTACAAGCGGCGTGGTAGGGTCGCCGCGTCCGGCGGAAGAATGTGCACAACCCGCCAGCCAGGAGGCGACGAGGTGTCCAGCGGGCGAGCGAGGGTGTGATCCGTGTCGCAGACACCATCGGGTTCACGCCCTATAACGGGAGTGGACGCACGGTGGTATGGTGCGCAAGGTGCCGCCTCGCTCGTGAGAACGGCGGCCGGTTCGGAGGGTGAACGCAGGTGAACCAGTCACGAAGGCTCGAGGCAAGACATGATCGTCACGGCAGCCGGCGCGATCGTGTGATCGTCACGCTGGCGGCGGCGGCGGCGATCGCGTTCCTGGCGTGGACCGCGGGAGCGGTCGCGCCGGCCGCCTTCGGCGACGAGGCGCCGGCCCTCACGGCCGTCCACGACCTCGGCCACGTCTTTTCGCTGAGTGTTCCTGCCACATGGCGGACCAAAGTCACGAAGGGCGACACGGCCCTCTCGGCCGTGAGTTCTGCCGCCGGCGACGGGCCGCCTGACACGGTTGAAGTTGTCGTGCGCGACACGATGGTCGGCATCAACGACGCCAAGAGTTGCGAGGAGAAGGCGAAGTGGGTCATGCGCGTCTGGCTGCATAAGCAGTTCACGACCCTGAGCGAGGGGCCGATGACCATCGGCGGGCTGCCCTCCTACGCGCAGACGTATACTTGGACGGCGGCGGAGGGGGCACAGCGTTGGAGCACGCAGGCCTGCGTTGTGCAGCAGGGCAAGGTGTATGTGCTGACCGGCACGACCGCGTACGTCCCGCCGGCCGCGCCGCCTCGGGCCGGTCTGATCATGACGATCCTCAACTCGTTCCGCTTCACGACAAGCGCATCGCGGTAGCGCGAGGTCTTCTAGAGTAGACACGTAGTCGGCGCGGGTCCCGGGTCGATCGTAGTCCCGGGTCCCGCGCCCGGCCCGCCGCCGCACGAAGACCGGTGCGGCGGTAGGCCTCCGAGTATTTACAAGTTCTTAATGCCTTCCGTCGCATTCGAGACCCCCCTGTAATGCTTTCGATGGTATCGTCATCAGGCGACGTCGAGGGGGTGGTGACGGTGAACGATGTCCTCGTGATCGGCCTGATGTTCTTGTTGTTGGTGTCCACCCTCGTCTGGGTGCCCGGTTTGACGCGGCTCATGAGGCCGTAGCGGCATGGTTGTCCTGGCCGGTATTCTCGCGGTCGGTCTGTTCGTCTATCTGGTTTGTGCGCTGCTGCGGCCGGAGTGGTTTGTATGACCGCCGGCGGCATCCTGCGCATCCTGCTCGCGCTCGCGGTCGTCTTCGTGCTGGTCAAGCCGCTCGGCGCCTACATGGCCCGGGTCTACACGGGTCAGCGCACCATCTTCGATCCCGTGCTGCGGCCGCTCGAGCGGTTCTTGTATCGATGGTCCGGCGTCGACCCGGAAGAAGACATGTCGTGGCAGACCTATTCCCTTGCCCTCCTCCTGTTCACGTTCGTCGGCATGCTGCTCCTGTACGCGTTCCAGCGGGCGCAGGCCGTGCTTCCGTTCAATCCGCAGAAGATGCCGGCCGTGTCCACCGATCTTTCGCTCAATACGGCGGTATCGTTCGCGACCAACACCAACTGGCAGAACTACGGCGGCGAGACCACGCTGAGTTACTTTGTGCAGATGGCCGGCCTCACCGTTAAGAACTTTACGTCGGCGGCCGCCGGGTTCGCCGTACTGGTCGCGCTCATCCGTGGCCTGACCCGCCGGCAGGCGCAGGCGATCGGCAACTTCTGGGTCGACTTGACGCGGAGCGCCCTCTACATTCTGCTGCCGATGTCGATCGTGGTGGCGCTGCTGCTGGCCTCGCAGGGCGTCGTCGCAACGCTGTCTCCGTACAAGACCGCGGCACTCCTCGAGCCAACGTCGTACGACGAGCCGATCACCGATGCGAACGGCAAGCCGGTCCTCGACGCCCAGGGTCATCAAAAGACCCGGCCGGTCACGATCACGGAGCAGACGCTCGCGGTCGGACCGGCCGCCTCGCAGATCGCCATCAAACAACTCGGCACGAACGGCGGCGGGTTCTTCAACGTGAACTCGTCGCATCCGTTCGAGAACCCGACGCCGTTCTCCAACTTCGTCGAGTTGATTTCGATCCTGGTGCTGCCCGCGGCGCTGTGCTACACATTCGGCCGGATGGCCGGCGACACGCGCCAGGGCTGGGCGATCCTCGCCGCCATGACCCTCATGTTCCTGCCGCTGCTCGCGGTGACGGAGGGGTTCGAGCAGGCCGGCAACCCGCTGATCGCCCGGCTGGGCGTGGATCAGCGCGCCGGCCCGCTCCAGTCCGGCGGCAACATGGAGGGCAAGGAGGCGCGGTTCGGCGTTCCCGACTCGGCGCTATGGGCGACGTCGACGACCGCGACCTCGAACGGGTCGGTCAACTCAATGCATGACTCGTATACGCCGATCGGGGGCCTGGTGCCCCTTGTCAACATGCACCTTGGCGAGGTCGTCTACGGCGGCGTTGGGGTCGGGTTGTACGACATGTTGATGGTGGTGATCCTGGCCGCCTTCGTGGCCGGGCTCATGGTCGGCCGCACGCCCGAGTACCTCGGCAAGAAGATCGAGGCCTTCGAAATGAAAATGGCGTCGGTCGTCGTCCTCGTCATGCCGCTGATCGTCTTGATCGGGACCGCGCTCGCGGTCGCCCTCCCGGCCGGCCGCGCCGGCGCGTCCAACCCGGGTCCCCACGGATACAGCGAAATTTTGTACGCGTTTACCTCGATGGGCAACAACAACGGCAGCGCGTTCGCCGGCATCAACAGCAACACGCCGTTCTACAACGACGTCGGCGCCGTCGTCCAGTGGCTCGGACGGTTCTGGGAGATCGTGCCGGTGCTGGCCGTGGCGGGGTCCATGGCGGCCAAGAAGATCGTCCCGCCGGGCCCCGGCACGCTGCCGACGCACACCGGGCAGTTCGTGCTGTGGCTCGCCGCGGTGACCGTCATCATCGGCGCGCTCAGCTTCCTGCCGGCGCTCGCGCTCGGGCCGATCGTGGAACACTTCCTGCTGGGCGCGGGGACCGTGTTCAAGTGAGCCGCGCGATGCCGGCGCCGGGCGCGGGCCCGCAACGCGCGCAGACAGCCATGCTCTGGCGTACCGCGATCCGCGATTCGTTCCTGCGGCTCGATCCGCGCCAACAGGTCCGCAACCCGGTCATGTTCGTCGTCGAGGTCACGAGCATCCTCACGACGGGCCTGTTCTTCCAGGCGCTTTTCGGCCGGGGGGAAGCGCCGGCGCCCTTCATCGGCAGCATCTCGGCATGGCTGTGGTTTACGGTGGTGTTCGCCAACTTCGCCGAGGCGCTGGCGGAAGGGCGAGGGAAGGCGCAGGCCGAGGCGCTGCGGCGGGCGCGCCGCGATACCCCGGCCAAGCGGCTCCGCCGCCCCGACCGGCAGTCGGGCTGCGAGACGGTGTCGTCGACCAAACTGCGCAAGGGCGACGTCGTGCTGGTCGAGGCCGGCGACGTGATCCCGGGCGACGGCGAAGTGATCGAAGGCATCGCGTCCGTGGACGAAAGCGCGGTCACGGGCGAGAGCGCGCCCGTGATCCGCGAGTCGGGCGGGGACCGCAGCGCCGTGACAGGCAGCACCCGCGTGCTGTCGGACTGGCTCGTCTGCCGGATCACCGCGAACCCCGGGGAAGGCTTCATCGACCGCATGATCGCGCTGATCGAAGGGGCGCGGCGCCAGAAGACGCCCAACGAGATCGCGCTCAACATCCTGCTGGCGGGGTTTACGATTCTGTTCCTCGTTGTCTGCGCGACGCTGCTGCCGTACTCCGTGTACAGTGTGGGGGCGGCCGGTCGCGGCACGCCCGTGACGATCACCGTGCTGGTCGCCTTGCTCGTGTGCCTGATTCCCACGACCATCGGCGGGCTGCTCAGCGCGATCGGCATCGCCGGCATGGACCGAATGATCAAACGGAATGTGATCGCGCTGTCGGGCCGGGCCGTCGAGGCCGCCGGCGACGTGGACGTGCTGCTGCTCGACAAGACGGGGACGATCACGCTCGGCAACCGCCAGGCCGTGGAACTCATCCCGGTCGACCACGTCGACCCGGCGGAGCTCGCGGAGGTCGCGCAACTCGCCTCGCTCGCGGACGAGACCCCGGAGGGCCGCAGCATCGTCGTCCTGGCCAAGGACCGCTACGGCCTGCGCGGCCGGGCCGTCGCCGCGGGATCGGAGGCCGCCGCCGGCGCCCAGTTTGTCCCCTTCACGGCCCAAACGCGGATGAGCGGCGTCGATCTCGACGGGCTGGTAATCCGGAAGGGCGCCCCCGACGCGATTACCGAGCACGTCCAGGCGCTGGGCGGTAGCATTCCCCCGGACGTCAACACGGTCGTCGAACGGATTGCGCGCTCGGGCGGCACGCCGCTCGTCGTCGCGCGCAACGACAAGATCCTCGGCGTGATCCACCTCAAGGATATCGTCAAAGGCGGCATCAAGGAGCGCTTTATCCAGTTGCGGCGGATGGGCATCCGCACCATCATGATCACCGGCGACAACCCGCTCACCGCGGCGGCCATCGCCGCCGAGGCGGGCGTGGACGACTTTCTCGCGCAGGCGAAGCCGGAGGAGAAACTGCGGCTCATTCGCGAGCAGCAGGCGGGCGGCCGCCTCGTCGCCATGACCGGGGACGGCACGAACGACGCCCCGGCGCTGGCCCAGGCCGACGTCGCGGTGGCGATGAACACCGGGACGCAGCCGGCGCGCGAGGCGGCGAACATGGTCGACCTCGACAGCAACCCGACCAAATTGATCGAGGTCGTAGAGATCGGCAAGCAGCTGCTCATGACCCGCGGGGCGCTCACAACGTTCAGCATCGCCAACGACGTGGCGAAGTACTTTGCGATCATCCCGGCGGCGTTTGCGTCGACGTATCCGGCCCTCGGGGCGCTGAATTTCATGCGCCTCGCGACGCCGCAGAGCGCGATTTCGTCGGCGGTGATTTTCAACGCGCTCATCATCATCGCGCTGGTTCCGCTGGCGCTGCGGGGGGTGCAGTACCGGCCGGCGGGCGCGGCGCGCATTCTGCGGGACAACCTGCTGGTCTACGGGATGGGCGGGATCATCGCGCCGTTTATCGGCATCAAGCTGATCGACCTGATCCTGGCGGCGCTGGGACTGAGGTGACCGTAATGAGGCGGCAGATCTATCCGTCGGTCATGCTGACGATCCTCATGGCGGTCCTGTTCGGACTGATCTATCCGCTCGCGATCACCGGCATCGCGCGGGTGCTCTTTCCGCGGCAGGCCAACGGCAGCCTCATCATAGACGGCGGCCGTGTCGTCGGTTCGCGCCTGATCGGCCAGCCGTTTTCCGACCCGAAGTACTTCTGGGGCCGGCCGTCGGCGACGTCGCCGTATCCATATAATGCCGCCGCGTCGAGCGGCTCGAACCTCGGTCCGACCAACGCGGCCTTGCTCGACGCGGTCAAGGAGCGCATCGACGACCTGCGCAAGGCCGATCCGGGCAATAGCGCGCCCATTCCGGTCGACCTGGTCACGGCCTCCGCGAGCGGGCTCGATCCCGACATCAGCCCGGCCGCGGCATTCTACCAGGCCGCGCGTGTGGCGCGCGCGCGGCGTCTGCCCGCCGACACGGTCACCCGCCTGATCCGGGAGCATGTCCGGGGGCCGCAATTCGGCATCCTCGGTGAACCGCGGGTGAATGTGCTAGAGTTGAACCGAGCGCTGGATCACACGAGGTGACCCGAGATCACATATCCGGGCGAGGCGGAACGCCCCCGGCCTGAAGCCTTTCTGAAGGAAGCCGAGACCGAAGAGCGGCGCCACCGCAAAGGGAAGCTCCGCATTTTCCTGGGGTACGCGGCCGGCGTGGGCAAAACGTACGCCATGCTGCAGGCCGCGCGCGAGGCACAGGCGGAGGGGCGGCGCGTCCTGGTCGCCTACGTGGAGACCCACGGGCGCGTCGAAACCGAGGCGCTTGTCGCGGGCTTCAGAGTAATTCCCCGCTGGCCGATCGCGTACCGCGGCGTGACGCTCGAGGAGATGGACCTCGACACGGTCCTCGCCGAGCATCCGGACCTGGCGCTCGTTGACGAACTGGCCCACACCAACGCACCCGGCTGCCGGCACGCCCGCCGCTACCAGGATGTGGAAGAGCTGCTGGAGGCCGGCATCGACGTCTACACCACGCTGAACGTCCAGCACATCGAGAGCCTCAACGACGTCGTCGCGCAGATCACCGGCATCACGGTCCGCGAGACCGTGCCCGATCAGATCCTGGAACAGGCCGACGAAGTCGGGCTCGTCGACCTGCCGCCGGACGAGTTGATCCAGCGGCTGCACGAAGGCAAAGTCTACGTGCCCGACCAGGCGCACCGCGCGATCGACAAGTTTTTCCGTCCCGGCAACCTCACCGCGCTGCGCGAGATCGCGCTGCGGTACCTCGCGGGCCAGGTCGATCACCAGATGCGCGCCTACATGGAGGCGCACGCGATTCGGGGCCCCTGGCCCGCCGGCGAGCGGGTGCTGGTCTGCATCGACGCCGACCCGCTGGCGGAGCGGCTCGTGCGCACCGGGCGGCGGATGGCGACCGGGCTGGACGCCGAGTGGATCGTGCTCCACGTCGAGACCCCCGAGTACGCCACGCTGCCGGAGGCCGCCAGGGACCGCATCGCGCGCACGCTGCGGTTGGGCGAGGAGCTCGGCGCCCGGACGGTGAGCCTGCCCGGGACGAAGGCCGCCGAGGAGATTATCCGGTACGCGCGCGCCCAGAACGTCTCCAAGATCCTCGTCGGCGTGTCCCACCATCCGCGGTGGATCCGGCTGATCCACGGCTCGGTGGTCGAGCGCATCATCCGGGCCGCCGGCGACATCGACGTCTATGTGATCAGTTCCGCGAGCGACCGCCGGCGCGCTTCGGCCGCCCCGGCCGAGCGGGCGCCGCTGCATTACACGCCGTACGTCTTCGGGGCCGGCGTGGTCGCGCTCGCCGTGCTGGTCGGGGCGCTGGTGCACGGCGTGTGGGCGCAAGCCAACCTGACGATGCTGTTCCTGCTCGCCGTGGTCATCGTGGCCCTCGAGTGGGGCCGCGGGCCCGCCACGCTCGCGGCGGTGACCAGCCTCGCGGCCTTCGCGTTCTTTTTCGGCCCGCCGTCGTTCACGTACACGGTGGCGGACGCGCAGTACCTCGTCACAGTCACCGCCCTGTTGGTCGTCGGGCTGGTCATCGGGACGCTGGCCAGCCGCACGCGCGAGCAGGCGCAGGCGGCGCGGAGCCGGGAAGCCTACATGGCCGCGCTGCACGCGCTGAGCGGAGAACTCGCAGCCACCAACGATATCGACGCGGTGCTCCAGGCGGTGGGCCGGCACATTGGCGCCACGTTCGGCCGCAGCGTCGCGATTTTTCTGCCGAAGGAGGACGCGCTCGAGCCGAGGCTGGAGACACCGGGCTTCCCGCTCAGCGAAAACGAGCGTGCCGTCGCGGACTGGGTCTTCCGCCACGGCCACTCCGCGGGCTACGGCACGGACACCGTCCCGGCCGCCGCGGCCCGCTACATGCCGCTCAAGACTTCGCAGCGGATCGTCGGCGTGCTCGGGGTGCAGCCGTCCTCGTCGGGACCGCGGCTCACGCCCGAACAGCGTCGCCTCCTCGACGCGTTCACCAGCCAGGCCGCGTTGGCGATCGAGCGCGTGCAATTGACCGAAGAGGCGCGCCGGGGCGACGTCGCGCGTGAGACGGAACGCCTGCAGACGGCGCTCCTCAACTCGATCTCCCACGACCTCCGCACGCCGCTCGCGTCCATCACGGGGGCGCTCACGACCCTGGCCGACCATCCCCCCGCCGATGAGGCGGTCCGGCGCGAACTTCTCCAGAACGCCCGGGAGCAGGCCGAGCGGCTGAACCACCTTGTGGGCAGCCTGCTCGATATGAACCGGCTCGAGGCCGGGACACTCCGGCTCCGCCTCGAGCCCGGCGACGTGGAGGACCTGATCGGCGCGGCGATCGCGCAGCTCGGCGAAGCGGCGCAGCAGCGCGACATCCGTGTCACGGTCGAGCCGAAGCTGCCGGCCGTGCCGATGGATTTCGCGCTCGTCACACAGGCGCTCGTCAACGTGCTGGACAACGCCCTCCGGTACTCGCCGCCGGATGCGCCGGTCGAAGTCGTCGCCCGCCTCGCGGGGAACGAAGTCCAAATTCGCGTCGAGGACCGGGGCCCGGGGGTTCCCCCCGGGGACATCGCGCGGATCTTCGACAAATTCTACCGGATCCAGCACGACGGCGCGGACGGGCACGGCGCGGGTCTCGGGCTCGCGATCAGCCACGGGATCATCGGCGCCCACGGCGGCCGCATCTGGGCGGCGAACCGTCCCGGCGGGGGCGCCGTCGTCGCGTTTGCGCTGCCGGTCCGGCCGCCGGAGCCGTCGTCGGCCGCCGCGGACACCAGGACGGATCGCGGAGACCGCGCGCCCGAATGGGCGACACCGGGCCGCGCGTCCTAGTTGTCGACGACGAGCGGGCGATCCGGCGGTTCCTGCGGGCGTCGCTGTCGGCCCAGGGCTACCAGGTGATCGAGGCCGCGTCGGCGCACGAGGGCCTGGAGGCGGCCGCGGCCGCCCGGCCCGATCTCATCATCCTCGATCTCGGCCTGCCGGATCTCGACGGCGTCGAGGTCACCCGGCGCCTGCGGGAATGGTCGAAGGTCCCGGTGCTGATTTTGTCCGTGCGCGGACAGGATGCGGATAAGATCGCCGCTCTCGACGCCGGCGCGGACGATTACCTGACCAAGCCGTTCAGCACAGGCGAGCTGCTGGCGCGCATGCGCGTCGCGGTGCGCCACGCCGCGCAGCCTGCCGACGAGCCGGTCGTCACCGTAGGCGACCTCACGGTCGACGTGGCGCGCCGCTTGATCACCGTCGGCGCACGTGAGGTCGCGCTGACACCCGTCGAGTACTCGCTCCTCCGGGCGCTCGCCGTGCACGCCGGCCGCGTCATGACGCACGGGCAGCTGCTGCGCGAGGTGTGGGGGCCGGGGTACGTTTCGGACGGCAACCTGCTGCGGGTCAACATCAGCAAACTGCGCCACAAGATCGAGGCGGATCCCGCCCGCCCCCGGTACATTGTGACCGAGCCGGGGGTGGGCTACAGGCTGCGGGTGCCCGCGTAGAGGGTGTGACGTGATTCCACTCGGCGATGTTTCCCGGCGCCCGATGCACTTTCCCATGGTCACGCTGGGCATTATTCTCGTGAACGGCTTCGTCTTTTTTCTCGAGCTCGCCGGGGGCGACGCGTTCATCCAGACGTGGGCCGCCGTCCCCGCGGATATCACCGCCGGCCGCCACCTCATCACCATCTTCACGGCCATGTTCATGCACGGCGGCTGGCTGCACATTCTCGGCAACATGCTGTTCCTCTGGGTCTTCGGGCCCGAGATCGAAGACGCGATGAACCCGGCGCGGTATCTCGCGTTCTACTTGATCGGCGGCGTGGTGGCGGCGCTGGCGCAGGTCGCGGCCGATCCCACATCCACCGTGCCGACGCTCGGGGCCAGCGGCGCGATCGCCGCGGTGATGGGTGCGTTCCTGACGACGTATCCGCGCGACCGGATCCGCACGGTCCTGTTCATCGGCTTCTTTTTCACGATCACGTTCATCCCGGCGTTCCTGCTCATCGGCCTGTGGTTTGTGATTCAATTGTTCAGCGCGGGCACGGTCGCGTCGAACGTGCAGACGACGGGCGGCGTCGCCTACATGGCCCATGTGGGCGGCATCGTCTTCGGAATCGTGACCGCGCGCCTCTTCGAGGATTCCGGCCGGCTCAACGAGGAGCGGGGACAGGGTACGCTATAGCGCGGGGGGTACGCATGCGGGCCGCGCACGGCCGGCGCCGCCGGACGAACGCCACCCGGGAGGCGGCGCCGGAGAGTCCGCTCACGACGCCGATTGAGCCGATGCTTTCCGCCCCGGCCGAGACGCTGCCCGAGGGGGACGGCTGGCTGTACGAACCGAAATGGGACGGATTTCGCGCGATCGTGTTCCGCACTACCGCGGACGTCTTTATCCAAAGCCGCGACCTCCGGCCGCTGGACCGCTACTTTCCGGAACTGCACGAGGCCTTCCTGGCGCAGCTGCCCGCCGGCTGCGTCGTGGACGGCGAGATCGTCATCGCGACGCCGCACGGGCTGGATTTCGACGCGCTGCAGCTCCGGCTCCATCCCGCCGCCTCGCGCGTCGCCATGCTGGCCAAGGCGACACCGGCGGCCTTTGTGGCCTTCGATCTCCTCGCGGTCGACGGCCGGGACCTGCGCACTTCACCCCAGGCCGATCGCCGGGCGCGGCTCGAGCGGCTGGTGGCCGGGACCGCGCCGCCGCTGTATCTCACGCCCATGACCCGTGACCGCGCGACGGCGTCGGAGTGGCTCCGGCAATTCGAAGGCGCCGGCCTCGACGGGGTGATCGCCAAACCGGCCGGGGCGGCGTACCAGCCCGGCCGGCGGGCGATGATCAAGGTCAAGCACGTTCGCACGGCGGACTGCGTCGTGGCGGGATTTCGCTGGCATAAGAGCGGGGGCGGCGCGGTCGGCTCGCTGCTGCTCGGCCTGTACGACGACGCCGGCGCGCTGCATCACGTCGGCGTGGCGTCGGCCTTCCCGATGTCGGTGCGAAGGCGGCTCGCGGAAGAGCTCGCGCCGCTGCGGCGGGACGCGCTGCGCGACCACCCCTGGCGCGACTGGGCCGAGGTCGCCGGGGGCGAATTCGTGCGCATGCCCGGCGGCCAGAGCCGCTGGAGCGCCGGCAAGGACCTCTCGTGGGAACCTCTTCGGATCGAGCGCGTCTGTGAGGTTAAATACGATCACCTGCAGGGCCGCCGGTTCCGCCACGCGGCGCTGTTCCTGCGGTGGCGGCCCGACAAGCGGCCGCGCGACTGCCGCTACGATCAGCTCGAAAGTACCGCGCCGTTCGAACTGGAGAAGGTGTTCGGGGTCGGCCGTCCTCAAGGCTGACGCGGCGGCCAACCGGCCGGTCCTTCGTCCGGGTCGCGCGCCTCGCCGGCCGGCCGCAGTTCCGGCGGCACGTGCCGGAGGTTCAGGCGGATTCGTGTCCAGGTCGTGAACCGGCCGCGCATCGCGTCGACCAGCACATCGTCGGGAGCAAGATGTGCTGCGGCCTCGGGGTGGCGGGCCCGCCAGCGCTCGAGCCCGGCGAGCGCGTCTTCCTTGCGGTGCGCCCGCGCGATCTCGATGAGCGGCTGGCGCACCGCGCGCCGCCGGGAGGGCTGCGTGCGCGGCGGCTCGCTGGCCTGCTTGCGGTAGTGCGGCGGCCACGGCGCGTCGCCGAGCCCTTCGCGTTCGTGGCGGGCCGCAAGATCCAGCAGCGGGGAGAGTGAGCCCGGCGATGCGTCGATGCCCTCGTGGCGGTCGCCGGCCTCGGCGAATCGCCGCGGCATCGTCGCCAGCGAGAAGTCACCGGGGTCACAGCGCTCCGTTTCCGACCACGAGAGCGGCGCCGACACACGGGCGTCCGGATTCGGCCGCACCGAGTAGGCGGCGGCGACGGTGCGGTCTTTCGCGTTCTGATTGTAGTCGATGAACACGCCGTGGCGCTCTTCTTTCCACCACTGGCTGGTCGCCAACGCGGGCGCGCGCCGTTCGACCTCGCGGGCGAGCGCGAGCGCCGCCCGGCGGACTTGATCGAATGTCCAGCGCGGCTCGAGCCGGACGAGGACGTGCATCCCGCGTCCCCCCGACGTTTTTGGCCACCCGATGAGGCCGAAGTCATCCAGCGCCGAACGGACGACGCCCGCCACGCGCCGCACCTGATCCCACTCGATGCCCGAGCCGGGATCGAGATCGATGCGGAGTTCGTCGGGATGGTCGAGATCCTCGGCCCGCACGGGATGGGGATGCAGTTCGAGGCAGGCCAGGTTGGCCATCCACGCGAGATCGGCCGCCTCGCGCGGTACCACCTCGTCGGCGCTGCGGCCGGACGGGAAGCGCAGGGACACAACCTCGATCCAAGCCGGCCGTGATGCCGGGGCGCGCTTTTGGTAGAAGAATTCGCCATCGATACCGTTGGGGTACCGCACGAGCATATTCGGCCGGCCGCCCGCCGCGCGAAGCGCACCGTCCGCGACGGCGAGATAGTATCTTACGATGTCCCGCTTGGTGTAGCCGAGGCGTGGGAAGAGCACCTTCCCCGGGTTGGAGATCCCGATGCTCCGATGTCCGACAACAATCGTTTCTCGCTCGGCGCTCGCGACCATATACCAGGGCCTTTACCCTGTCATCCGGCGAACGGGTCCTTCATCACGGCTTCGCACAATTCATACGACGTTCCGCGTATGTTCCCGCCCCGGCGGTCACGGCATTCGCGGCGGGCGCGCAGACGATCTATTACTACGACGTCAATAACGCGCCGTCGGCGACACAATTTGGCAGCGCCTGTACGACCACATATTACGTCGATGGGGACGGCAACCTCGGCTCGTTTATGTCGTGCACACCGTCTCGCACGATCTATTACCTGCCGGGCTACCAATATTACTTCGTCAGTCCGTAGCGCGTAGCGAAGACGCACGATGCACGAAGGGGCGCGGCCTCTGGCCGCGCTCCGTCGGCGTTGTGCTGCACGTTGCACAACGGATGTGTGTGCTGCGCGGCTCGCCGCGACCTCCGCGGCGGCCGGACGGTTGCGGGCTTAGACGAGACCCCGGCGCACGGCGAAGGCAGCGGCGTGCGCGCGGTTGCGAAGGTTGAACCGGCCGTAGAGCGTACGCAGGCAGTTTTTCACCCGCGATTCGGAAAGGCCCAGCTTAGAGGCGATCTCCTTGTCGCTCAAGCCCTGCGCGACCTCGACCAGGATATTTGTCTCGCGCGGCGTGAGCCGGTGGGCCCGCCGCGGGGCGCCCGTCACCGGTGCGTCGTCCAGCGCTATGCCTTCGACCATCTGCCGTGCCAGGACCGGATTGATCATGGTGGCGCCGCCGTGGACGGCGCGGATGGCATTGGACAAGTTCGCGGGTGAGATGTCCTTGAGCACGTAGCCCACCGCGCCGGCGGCCGCCGCCTCGCGGAAGATCTCGGCATCGGACTGGGCGGTAAGGACGAGCACCTGCGTCGTGGGGCAGTGGCTCTTGATGAGGCGGATCGTGCCGATGCCGTCCGCCCCCGGCGTGGCGATGTCGATCAGGACGACGTCGGGCTTCACCGTGGCCAGCTGCTCCACCGCCGCGGCCCCGGCGTCCGCCTCGCCGACGATCTCGATGTCTCCCTCGGACGCGAGCAGCATGCGGAGGCCGTGCCGCACCAGGGCGTGCGGGTCGATGAGGAACACGCGGATCGGCGCGGTATGCGGCACCGCGCGGAACCGCGGCTTAAGCGCGCGCAGTCCGCCCTTTGGATCCATCACTCCGCCTCGTCAGCACTCATACCGCCGATACAGGTGTGATGTGCCCCAACGCGAACGTCCGCAGACCGCGCGATGATACGGCGCGCGGCGAGAACCGTCATCGCAGTTGCGCCAAAGGGGCTGGATTCTTGCGCCGGGCGCGCCCGCGCTCGAACGAGGGTGTTCGCGGGCGCGAACGGTTCCCGTGTGGGCGCGGACGAACGCAGGGCGGCCTGCCGCGCCGCGGCCAAATAGGTATGCGCAATCACCTTGGCACCCGGCGTCCGGGCGACAGTGGCTCGGACGTCCAGCCTCAGACAACGGAGGGACTGAACGGTGAAACTGAGCAGCAAAGGCGTGTTGCATGAGTTTCAGGCCGCATACGCGGCACTCCGGCGCGCCGAGCACGAGGAAGCGCGCATCGCGCTGCCCTACTCGGCGGTCCTGGCTCGCGACGATCTGCGGAAGCCGTACGGCTGCGACGTGTGGGTGTCCCGGCAGGCGAAGCCGGCCGCCTCGTTGCAGTTCGCGCGGATGCGAGCGGCGTGGGAGATGCTGCCGGATACCACTCGCGAGAAGGCGCACTTGATCCTCGCGGTAGAGAGGGCGCGGTGACGCGCACCGGCTAGGGCGGTGCGGGGAGGTACTGGCCGCCCGCGGCTGTGACCGGCCGCGGCGGGCACTGGATCGGCGTGAGGGGGTGGCCGCAGGCCACGCCCTCACGCCGCGTCGGCGGATCCCTCGGGGTAAATGTGCGGGTGGACAGCGCGTACCCGAGGAAGACCCTCATGGAATTTGACCGGTGCGACGGACAGTACGTCCTGCGGCTCGACGCTGGAAGTCTTCCTGACGAAGTTTCCGAGCGGACTCCGCCGCCGCAAGGACCCGGCGACGGGGCTCGAGTTACTCGCGTTCGGCCCCGCGGCGGACGCGGCCTGAACGGTGCGGCTACCGCGTGATCCCGGCGTCTACTGCGCGATTCGGACGAGAATCCAAACGGCCAAACCGATCGATGACACACCGAGCATGCGCGTCAGCGCGCCCGACATGCCCGCGTCCGGTACGACCACATCGGCGATAAACCCGAGGAGAAATGCCGCTGCGACAGCCATCGCGGAACGGTTGCCGGTCATCTTCATACCTATATTCTGCCCACTATTCTGCCCACGAACCGGCTCGCCGGCTAATGTCCCGCGTCAAGGTTAGACGGCCTTCCGCCCGAGGGAAAACCCACCCGGGAGGCTGGATTCGCCATGGTTTCCAGTGGCCTTCCAGGGGCTCGGCGCATTGTTGCGGTTGACGCAGGGCCAGAGGCCCGCAAATCTGCGAGAAGCGACGGGGTAGACTCATGGCTATTGACCGCAAACCGAATGCCGTGTCCTCCGAAGCCCAGCCGCGTGTGATCGCGGGCCGGTTCGAATTGGGCGACGTCCTCGGCAACGGGGGCATGGCGACCGTGTACGAGGCGTGGGACCGTGAACGCGCGCAGCCCTGTGCGGTAAAAGTCCCGGCGGACAATCTCGCGAACGATGGCGAATTCCGGCGGCGATTTCGGCAGGAGGCCGAAGCGGCTAGCGCGCTGGTGCATCCACGAATCGTCCGCGTCTACGCGTACGGAGACGACGCGGGCACGCCCTATATGGCCATGGAGCACGTTGACGGTGGAACGCTGCGCGACCTCTTTCAGCGGCGGGGACAGATTCCGGAGCCGCTCGCCGTCCGGTTGGCCGCGGAAGTGGCCGAGGCGCTGGCCTACGCCCACGATCGCGGGGTTATTCACCGGGACATCAAACCGCACAACATCCTCCTGACGGCCGACCAGCACGTCAAAGTCGCGGACTTCGGCATCGCCCGCACGCTGGGCGAAACCTCGCACACCAAGACGGGGTCGGTGCTCGGTTCGATGCAGTACATCTCACCCGAGCAGGCCCGCGGCGATCAGGCGGGGCCGGCGTCCGATCAGTACTCGCTCGGCGTGGTATTGTACGAAGCGCTCGCCGGGCGGCTGCCGTTCGAAGAGGCCGAGACGCCGGTTGCCATGGCGCTCAAGCACATCAACGAGCCGCCGTTCGATCTGCAGTGGATCCGTTCGGATCTGTCCGAGGCGACTGTGACGCTGGTCCGGAGGTTGCTCGCCAAATCGCCGCGGGATCGCTATCCGACCGCGGCGGATCTCGCGTCGGCCCTGCGGCGCATTTACGTCCGGTTCGGCAAAGAAGCCGCCGCGAACGGCGCGACGGCCGCAATACCGCTTCCTCTCGGCGACCGCGCCGCGGCGTTCCGGGCCGGCAACACCGCCGTCCTGAGGGTAGACCGGGCGGGCCGGCGTTCGTCGAAAGGCGATGCGGTGGCGGCCGCGCTCGGCGCCGGTGCGGCGGTGAGTTTGGCGTCCCTCGGTGGACGCCCGCGCACGCCGGTCCTGTCCTCTCAGCGCCGGCGCACCGCGGCCGCGCCACACGTGGCGCTCGCGGTGATCGGACTGCTCGGTCTGTGGATGCTTGCGGCGGCAGTGTATCAGGCATCGCGGTCCGTTCCGGGGGGCCCGTCGTCGCACCCGGCGGCGTCGCAGGCCGCCGGTCAGGTGCGCGTGCCATCGTTCGTCGGACAAACGCTGGATGCCGCGCAGCGCGCCGGAGCCTCGCAAGCCTTCACGGTCGCGGTGGCCTCGAGCCGGCAGGATCCGAACGCCGACGCCGGCGTCATCGTCGCACAGGATCCGCCGGCCAACGCGGCAATGGCGAAAGGCGGCACGATCCACGTCGTCGTCAGCCAGGGCTCCGGTGTGGTTCCGGATCTGCGCGGGGTTTCGCCGGCCGACGCGAGCAAGCGATTGGCGGGGGCCGGCCTCACCCTCGGCGGCACGGATCAGGCGTCTGACGACACCGTCGCCGCCGGAATGATCGTGTCCGAGTCGCCCGGGCCATCCACGCATCTCGCGCCCCATTCGCCCGTCGATATTGTCGTCAGTCAGGGTTCCAATACAGCCGCGGCGTCGCCCGGCGGCGGGGCCACAGACGGCACGCCGCCGTCGACCGCGACCGCGGCGCCCGCGCCGTCAAACGAGCTGCCGGCTTCCGGCCCGTCGACGTCCGGGCCCTCGGTGTCGCCTTCGGTCCCGCCGGCGTCCGCCTCCTCGGCGACGCCCTCCTCGATCGTACCGAACGTTACCGGGACCCCGATTGCCGAAGCACAAGCGCAGCTCCGCGCCGCGCGGCTGCGGGTCGGCCAAGTCAGCTACACGCACAACAGCGAATTGGCTCCCGGCGTCGTGATCTATCAGGCCCGGGTTGCCGGGAGCTCGGCCCCCGTGGACCAGGCCGTGGACCTGCTGGTGAGCCAGGGGCCGTCCGGATCGCCCGGACAGACGCTGCCCTGATCGTGAGGAATTCTCTTGGAGGGACATCGCACGTGAAACGCCTGCCCGTGAATGTATACCGCCACAACAGGCGCGTTGTCGTGACCGTACCGTCCCCCGGTCTCGAGCCGGCCAACCTTCACATTGAAGTGCGGGGGGCGGCGGCTGTCCATGCTTGAACACGCCCCGGGTCCCGGACAGGACCGTTTGGAACACGTGCGGCGAGAATGGCGCACCGGTCCGGCGCGTCGCGCCATTGTGTTGCCCGCGCCGGTCGACGCCTCCCGGGCCAACGCGACCTACGACAACGGCGTACTCACCGTCATCCTTCCCGTCGCTCCGCAGGCAACTCCGGGAGTGATCGATCTCAACAAAGTCGGGACGGCGAAAGGACGCCGGGTCCGCCACGTCGGTCGCGAATTGCGACCGGCCTCGTAGCGCCGGCCGCCCGGCGGTCTCGCCAGCACATCCCGATTTCCCACGCGCGATAGCACGTTCCGGCGCGGCACTCGCCTGCCTGACGTATCGAGGGCCGCGCAGGCGGCTCGGCGAACAGTGCCCCTGTGATGCGTGCGCTTGTCATCGGCGCCGGCGTCATCGGCGCGTCCGTAGCCTACCGCCTGGCCCGGGCCGGCGCGGACGTCAGCCTCGTGGACCGGGGACGTCCCGGAAGTGGGACGTCGGCCGCGAGCCTCGCCTGGGTCAACGCCAACAACAAGACGCCGAGGGCCTATCATGACCTCAACGTGGCGGGCATGCGCGCGCACGCGGCGCTGCGCTCGGAGTTTGGCGCCGCCCCCTGGTGGCACGGTGGCGGCAACCTCCTCATCGCCACGGGCCCGGCGGGAGCCGAAGCGGTCCGGCGGCGCGTCGCGCGCCTTCGCGAGTGGGACTACGCGGCCGAGGAACTCACGGTCGCGCGCGCGTGGGAACTCGAACCCGACCTCAATCCCGAGGCGCTGCGCGAGGCCGCGATCGCGTATTTCGCTGAAGAAGGCTGGGTGGACACGACCGTCTACGTCCACGCGATGGTCCGGTCCGCCCTTCGCGCCGGGGCCCACCTCTACGCTGGGACCGCGGTGCGCGAACTGACGAGGACCGGCGACCGTGTGACCGGCGTACGCACCGGCTCAGGCGAGACCTATCAGGCCGACGTCGTCGTCAACTGCGCCGGCCGCTGGGCCGATGAAGTCGGAGCCTCCGCGGGACTCGGTATCCCGATGGCGCCCAACCGAAGCCTCTTGGCCGTCATTCCGCCGGCGCTCACCAGGCTTCAGCGCGTCATCCACGCCCCGGACTGCCAGTTTCGTCCCGACGGCGGCGGCCGTGTGATGGTGCAGGCCGATGAGGTCGATGACGCCGTGACGGCGGCCGGCGCGTCGGAGCCTCCGGCCGATCTCGCGGACGCCCTTGTGTGTCGCGCTGCGCGCTGGCTGCCCGACCTGGCCGGGCTTCATGTCGAGACCGCGCGCATCGGCATCCGCGCCATGCCGGCAGACGGCCACTCTATCGTGGGACCTCAGGGCGGTGTTGCGGGATACTACGTGGTCGTCACACACAGCGGGGTGACCCTAGCGCCGTTCCTGGGGACGGTCGCCGCGGACGAACTGGTGCGGGACCCGCCGGACGCGCGCCTCGCCTCGTTTCGTCCCGACCGGTTCTCCTCGGCGTAGCGGCCGTGCCGCGCGCTGCGGCGAGGGCTTAGGCGAGCCAAGCCCGAGCGGAGCGGAAGCAGCGCGTACGAAGGGCGTCGCTGCCGCGAGGGACTCCGTGCGCCGGCAGGCGCGCGGCGGGGCGAAGTGTGCGGGGCTAGGACCTGGAGATCTTCCCCCAGGGCCCGTAGGCCTGCATCTGGAGGATCCAGCTCTTATCGCGCAGATCTGTCGGCAGCAGATCGTGGATCGCCTGCAACTCCCCAAGCTTGGCTTCCATGGCGCTTTGAACCTGCTGCTTGCTCTCCGAGTCCATGTAGGCCTGGTCGAGCGCGCGCAATTGCCGGTGAATCCGGATGAGAGACGGAATGACATTTACCGCGACGCTCATGGCTGTTGCCTCCTCATAATCTGGTGGATTCGATCGGGCGATTCTGCTCGGCCGGGCCCTCCCCCGCGGCGGGGTAGGCATCGGCGATGGCGTCCTCGATGGTGTCGTGGACGGGAATGACGGTATCGAACCGGAGCCGCCGGAACAGGGTCCGCAGCGGAGCCCGGGGTGACATGACCATCCGCAGTTCGCGCCGGCGCATGCGAAGATCTTCGGCCAAATCGTACAGGAGGCGTATCGCGGCGCTGTTCAAGTAAGTAACGTCGGTCACGTCGACCGCCAGCAATTCGCCGGCCTGGCCGTTTCGCGCCGCGGCGGCCCGCAGGTCCCGTTCGACCTGCGGCAGGCTGACGAGATCGAGATTCCCCTCTACGCGAGCCACCGTCGCACGGGGTGGCTGTTCCACCGTGACCTTCGCCTGTGCTCTCATGGTCTGTTCGGGGAGCGGATTTGGCCTGACAACAAATCCGCACCGACCCTCCCCAGCCGGTGCCGGACCACGCAAAGCCACCGCATGGCACCGCGTATTTACCTCGGTTCTGATGAGCGTAAACGTCCCCGGCGCCTTCGTGGTTCCCGTGACGTTCTCCGACGCACTTACCGCCGAACGTCGAGGGCAGGAATCCCAGACGGAGGGCCGAACCCGCCGTACGGCATACCGTAGACGAGCGCAGGGGGGAATGGGTATGGCGCGATTGCGGCTGTTTCTGATTCTGGCGGCCGTAGGGCTCTTGGGAGTCTCCTGGGGGCCCGCGGCCGCCGCTCAGGCGCGGTTGAACATGGTCGTCGACAGCCTCAGGCCCGGTGGCGTGATTCTGGGCGCGTACGCCTACTGTGTCACCGCGAAGAGGAACCACGACACGACGGGTCCCAACCGCAGCCCGGAGATCGCATGGTCCCGCGGACCCTCCGGGACGCGGTCATACGCGCTCGTTGTCGTCGACACCGACGTGCCGACCGTGTTCACGAACGCCAACAAGGAAGGCCGGGTCATCCCCGCCGGCATGAAGCGCCGGCCGTATTACCACTGGGTACTCGTCGACATCCCGCCGTCCATGATCAAATTACCGGAGGATGCCGGTTCGAAGGATGCCGCCCCGAAGCCGGCCGGGCCCTCGAAGTACGGGGTGGAGGGCCTGAACGATTACGGCGACGGCCGCGGCGCCTACGACGGGCCGTGCCCGCCGTGGAACGACGCGATCGTGCACCACTATCACTTCCAAGTGTACGCGCTCAACGTGGCGCATCTCTCACTGCCCGCGGGGTTCACCGGGCCGGATGTGGTGAAGGCCATCCAGGGTCACATGCTGGCGCGCGGTGAGATCGTCGGGCTCTACACGCTCAACCCCGTGGTGGCGAAGACGCTGCGCCGGTAACCGACGAAGGGATAACTCAGGAAGCGGGGACGCGCGGTCCGAGCAGCGCCTCGCGGAACGCTTGGACGTTGGTCGACGGCGTAATGGCCACGATGCTGTCTCCCGCCCGAAGCACTGTATCGCCGTTGATAACTTCGGCCGCCTCGCTGCGGACGAGAAACCCGAGCGTGCACCCGCGCGGCAGGGCCAGGTCGCGCACTCTCTTGTTGACGGCCGCCGCGCCCGACGGCAGGACCAGTTCCACGACTTCGAGGTTGCCCCGCCGGAGGGCCGTGAGCGGGATCACGTCGGCGACCTCGACCTCCTGCTCGATGAGGCTGTAGATCAGCTTCGTCGAACTCACCGTCTCGTCGATGCCGAGCAGTTGGAAGGTTTCCTCGTTCTTGGGATTGTTGATGCGGGCGATGACGCGCCGCACGTTGAACTTGCGCTTCGCCATCTGACAGATGACGAGGTTGTCCTCGTCGTCCCCCGTCACCGCTGCGACGAGGTCGGCCCGCACCGCGCCGGCCTGGTCGAGGGTCCTGACCTCGCACGCGTCGCCGAGGAGCGCCGATTCGCCGAACTCCTCCTGAAGAAGGACAAAGCGCCGGCGCGTTTTCTCGATGATCGTCACTTCTTGCCCCGCGGCCCGCAGCGCTTTGGTGAGATAGTAACCGACCTTTCCGCCGCCCCCGACGATCACGTACATGGCTATCGGCTCCCCTCGGGTCCCGGCGAGAGCAACGACGTTTCCCGCGGAGCACGGTACTCTTCGATGCTCCGCCAGGGCCGCGCGGCCAGGAAGTCGAGGCACAGCCCCGCGCCGATCAGCGTGGGTGAGATCGTATCGATGCCCAGCTCCCGGTAGGCATCGGCGCGGAGCGGATCGTAAATCCGCGCGATCACGCGCGGCACTTTGTACTTCACCTTTGCGATTTGGGCCGACATGATGTTGGTGTTATCCCCGTTCGTGGTGGCCGCGAATCCGCCGGCCCGTTCGATCCCGGCCTTCTTGAGAATGTCTTCGTCGATGCCGATGCCGAGGATCGTCTTGCCTTGAAACCCCCAGGTGAGACGCCGGAACGCCTCCGGATCACGGTCGATGATGCAGACCGAATGTCCCTCGTCCTCCAGCATCGACGCGAGCATCGCCCCGACCCGCCCGCACCCAAGAATGACGACGTGCATCGCTTCCGGCTCCCTTCTGTCGCGCCCGGCCTACGGCCCGCCGGACCGCCGCGGCCGCACGGTGTCCACGATCCTGCCCGGCCGTGCGTCGGGACCGGCGACCGTCGTGGGCGCCGTCGCGCCGATGCTCGTCTCCGCGAGCCGGTCGATGATTACCTCGCAGGGGGCGTGGCGGAACAGCGATTCCGCAATGCGCTCCGCGGACCCTTCGACGAAGCCGGTCTCCGGCGAAATGCCGAGGACGATGAGGTCGACGTCGTGATCCCGCGCCGTCCGGTTGATGCCCTCGCCCGCCTCGCGCGCGCGGACCATCTCGGTCGCCGCGTCGAGATGGTGCGCTTCGACGATCTCGCGCGCCTCCTCGAGCGCGCGCCGGCCGCGCTCCTCCACCTGCGGGAGCGAGACCCCGAGGCTCAGCGTGCGGGGCACCTCGACGACGTAGCCGAGCAGGATCTTTGCCTTCTGCTCCTGACCGAGCCGGCTCGCTAGTTCGACGGCCCGCGCGGAATAGTATGCTTCGAGAATCGGTACGAAGATCGTCCTCACGGCGCCGACCGAGCGCACCGCGCGGGCGATCTCCTGGGACACGGGCCGGGGCACCCGCAGCATCCACAAGAGAAGCGCCGTCATCGTGACCGTGAACGCCGCGGCGAGGACGGCGCCCAGCCCCGTCGTCTCGAGCGGTACGGTCACGGCGCCGTCCCGCGGCGCCGGAGATAGGCGGCCACAAAGGAGAGCCGGTACGCCCCCAGGCCGGCAAAGACCAGTCCCATCAGCAGCGCCTGCAGGTGGATGCCCGACGGCAGGCTTCGCGCCAGAATCACGATGCCAATGACGACCATGAGGACGCTGGTCACAGTCCGGTACGCATCGGCGGTGCCGAATCGTGGCGCGCCCACAGCCTCACGCATGCGGCCGCCTCCTGGCGAGATCCCGGTCACGCTGCGCCAGCACGATCTCGTACCGCTCCAGAAGATCATACTCCTCGGCGTTCCGCAAAATCGTCCGCTGCTGCTCCTCCCAGCGGTGTGGCACGCTGCCTGCGACCGGCAGGCCCTGCCGCCGGCGGAACCACGCGTAGTAGCCCAGCGCCAGCACGACCCAGGCGGGGCCGGCGATCCGGCCGATGGCGTGCGTGAGGACGACTTCAATCAGCGTGATCACGATGCCGATCAGGCCGAGCACGCCCACGATCGGCATCTCGACGGCGGGGCCGCCGCCGGTCCGTCGCCAGCGCACGTTCAGCGGGACGCGGTACGGCCGCGGGGAGAACGGATCCTTGACGCGCAGCGCCATCAGCGCGATGAACACCAGGGTGTAGCCGAGGGTGGCTCCAAACGCATACATATTGGCCAGCACGTCGACGGCGCTCGGCGTGAGAAACGCCAGCATCGCTTCGAGCAGCCCGATCGCCGAAAAAATCAGAATGGCCCGCGCCGGTGTGCGGTAGTGTGGATGGACATCGCGAAACCACGGCGTCAGGAGTTTGAGCTGGCTCATGGAGTACACGAGCCGGCTTGCCCCCATCACCCCGGTATTCGCCGAGATCAACAAGATCACGGCGCCTAACACAGCGGCGAGCGGGCCGGCGATCGGCCCCACGAACGGCAGGCGGCTGCCGAGCAGCGCGACCGAATCGCCGACGTCCCTGGCATAGGCCTGCCAGGGCAGCACGCCGAGCCCCGTGATCGAGAAGAATACCGCGAAGAGGAACACGCTCCCGATCAGGCCGATCGACGTGCGGGGGATGACCGTGGCGGGGCGGCGGGTTTCCTGGGCCGCCTGCGAGATCGATTCCAGGCCGACGTACGAGATGATGGCGAGCGACGACCCGTACATGAACTGGTGGAATGTCGGAAACTGATGGACCCACTGGTCGGCGAGCAGATCCGGCTTCCACGCGAAGAGCAGCCCGATCAGGATGAGGCCGGCCTCGACGAGGAGGCCGAACACGCCGATCACCTCGTTCAGGAACGACGACTCGCGCACGCCGCGCACGTTCAGCCACGTGAGAAAGATGATGAGCACAAACGTCTCGCCGGCCCACACCGGGTTGATGTCATGAAACGGCCCCAGGGTGGTCTTGAAGTGGGCCACCGCCGGAAAGAAGAAGTTCAGGTACCCGGCCGAAAACGTGGCGAACAGCGCGATGTCGATCGTATAGTCGAGCAGCAGCGCGGCGCCGGCGACGAACCCGGCCATGTCGCCGAGTCCCCGGCTCACGAAGTACTGGCCGCCGCCGGCGACCGGATAGGCGGACGCCAGCTCCGTATAGGCCAGCCCGACCATGATGTAGACGAGCCCCGCCGCCGCGAAGGCGAGCGGCGCCGCGCCCATCGTCGCGGCGATGACGATGCCCAGGGCCACGTAGATGTCGGCGCCGACATCGGCGAACCCCCACATGAACGAGCCCCAGACGCTGATGTCTCGCCGGAGGTGGACTTCGCCCGACGCGGGATGTCCCGGAACTATCTCAGCCACGCGGAGCCTCCCCGCGCGGCACGGCGCCGGATCTCACGAACGCGGATTATACCACGTGTCCGTCGCTCGCGGTCGACGTCGAGCGGCGCGCCGCCGCGAAGCGGACGAACGCGTCCAGGGCGTCGGGATTCGCCAGCGCGTCGCGGCTCGCAGCGCGCTCCGCCGGGGTCCCGGCGAGGATGCGCTTCACCGGGACTTCGAGTTTCTTGCCGTTCAATGTCCGCGGCACTTCGTCGACCTGATGGATCTCGTCGGGGACGTGCCGCGGCGACAATTGCGCGCGCAGGCGGTCCCGGATCGCGGTTCGCAGACGCTCGTCGAGGGACGTCCCCTCGCGCAGCACGACGAACAGCAGGAGCCGGCCTTCGCGTCCTAGTTCGCCCGTATCGATGACGAGGCTCTCGAGCACCTCCGGGAATTCCTCCACGACCCGATAAAATTCGCTCGTCCCCATCCGCACGCCGGCGCGGTTGAGCGTGGAGTCGGACCGCCCGTAGATCACGCAGCTGCCGCGCGGCGTGATTTTGATCCAATCGCCGTGCCTCCACACACCCGGAAAGCGCTCGAAGTAGCTCTCGTGATAGCGCGACCCGTCCGGGTCGTTCCAAAAGCCGACCGGCATGGAGGGCATCGGCTCCGTGACGACGAGCTCGCCGACCTCATCGATCACGGGGCGTCCGCTTTCGTCCCACGCCTCGACGCGCGCACCGAGACCGCGGCACTGAATCTCGCCCGCGCGCACGGGCAGGAGCGGACACGAGAGCACAAAGGCGGTCGCGACGTCTGTGCCGCCGCTGATGGACCCGAGCAGCAGCGAGGGGTTGACGTGTTCGTACACCCACGCGAAGCCTTCCGGGGTGAGCGGCGCGCCCGTGGAGCCGAGTCCGCGAAGACGCGACAGGTCGAACGTCCGGCCCGGGTCCAGCCCGGCCTTCATGCACGACAGCACAAACGGCGCGCTCGTGCCAAAATACGTCATGCCGGTGCCGGCGGCGAGCTGCCATAGGGCGGTGAGGTCCGGATACGCGGGGCTGCCGTCGTACAGAATCGCGGTCGCGCCGGCGATCAGGCTCGCCACGACGACGTTCCACATCATCCACCCGGTCGTCGAGAACCAGAAGAAGCGGTCGTCGGGACCGATGTCGAGGTGCAGCCGCAGCACTTTCAGCAGTTCCAATAGGACGCCGCCGTGGCCGTGGACGATGCCCTTCGGGAGCCCGGTCGTCCCCGACGAGTAGAGGATCCACAGCGGATGATCGAACGGGACGGGCTCCGGCTCCAGCGCATCGCCGCCGGTCCCGGCCGCGCAGGCCGCCAGGGTCTCTCCCCACAGCCGGCCGCCGCGCAGGCCGCTTGGGTCGGGGCGGTCGTCCAAGTAGGGCAGGAGGATCACGGCCTCCACGGTCGGCAGCGCCCCCGCGATCTCGCGCACGGCCGCCATGCGGTCGTAGGCCCGGCCGTTGTAGCGGTAGCCGTCGACGGCGAGGAGCACCCGCGGCTCGATCTGCCGGAAGCGCTCCACGACGCTGCGCGTGCCGAACTCGGGCGGGCAGCTCGACCAGATCGCGCCGATGCCCGCCGACGCGAGAAACCCGGCGGCGGCTTCGGGGATGTTCGGGAGGTACGCCGCGACTCGATCGCCGCGCCGCACGCCGAGCCGGCGCAGCGCCGCGGCCGCCCGGCCCACGTCGCGGGCGAGGCCCGTGTGGCTGACGGTCCGCGGCGGACGGGTTTCCGAGTAGGCGAGGAGCGCCGGGCCGTCGTCCCGCCGGCGCAGGGCGTGTTCCGCAAAGTTGAGCAGCGCGCCGGGAAACCACGCCGCGCGTTCGACGCGCCGGTGCGGCAACGCCGCGCTCGCGCGCCGCGCGGCGTTGACGTCGAAGAACTCCCAAATCGACGTCCAGAACGCGTCGAGATCGCGGACGCTCCACTCCCACAGCGCTTCGTAGGACTCGAAGGCGAGCCCGCGCGTGCGGCGGAGCCAGTCCAGGTAGCGTGTGATCGTGGCCCGTGCGCGCGCGTCCGGTGACGGTTCCCACAGCACGGCCCCTTCGGCGGCGGATGAGGGCGGACGGCGCATCGGACGGGGGTTCGATCCCGCGGCGGAACGGGCCTGCGCCGCCGGGGGCGGGATTCCCGCGGCTAGGCCTGGATCAAGCCCTTTCGGATCGCGTAGCGTACCAACTGGGTGCGGTCGTGCAGCCGCAGTTTCTCGAGGATGTGCGCCCGGTGCGTCTGCACGGTCTTGACGCTGATGAACAGGCGGCGGCCGATGTCCTGATTGGTTTCGCCCTGGGCGATGAGCGTGAGGATCTCTTTCTCCCGCGCGGTGAGCCCGTCGTATGTTTCCCGGTCTTCGCCGTGCTCGACCCGGGTGAGGAAATCAGCCACGACGGCGTTCGCCGTCTGCGGATACAGGAAGGCCTCCCCGCGCGCGGCCGAGCGGATCGCCTCGATGAGATCGGGCGCGGGGTCGTGCTTGAGGACGCACCCCGAGGCGCCGGCCTTAAGCAACTGGAACACGTACGACTCGTCGGCGTGCATCGTCAGCGCCAGCGTATGGGTGTCGGGCACTGCCGCGCGAATCTGCCGCGTCGCCTCGATGCCGTCGAGCCGCGGCATGCTGATGTCGAGCACGGCGACGTCCGGACGGAGGCGCTTGGCCAGCGCCACCGCTTCCGCGCCGTCCGCCGCCTCGCCCACCACTTCGATGTCGGCTTCGCCGGCCAGGATGCGCTTGACGCCCTCGCGCACGATGGCGTGATCGTCGGCCAGCAGCACCCGGATCTTCCCGCCGGCCGTCACGCCGTCTGTCCCCGCCGTGCCGCGGCGGCCGGGAATTCCGCCAAGACCTCGGTACCGCCGTCGGGGGGCGACGTCACCCGGACGGTTCCGCCGAGCGCCGCGGCCCGCTCCACCATGCCGCCCAGCCCGACGCCGATCCGGCCGCGCCGGTCGGCCCCCTGACGGGGACCCGCGGCCGCCGCGCCGCCGGCGGGAGCGGTCAACCCCCGGCCGTCGTCCCGCACGCGCAGCACGAGCCGCTCGCCGCTGCGAAGCACTTCGACGTCGACCCGTGTCGCCGCGGCGTGCTTGACCGCGTTCCACAGCGCTTCCTGCGCGATGCGGAAGACCGCGGTCTCGAGGGTCGGATCCAAGCGGTCGCTGCCGAGCCCTTCGGTCAGGTGCACCTGCAGGCCGCGTGAGGCGATCTGCGTCTGCGTGTACCACCGCAGCGCGGGGACGAGGCCGAGGTCGTCGAGCACGGCCGGACGGAGGTCATAGATGAGCCCGCGCACCGCTTCGACGGTGCGCGCGGCGAGGCGCCGCAGGCGCGACAGCGTCTCGGAGGTCACCGGCGTCCCGCGCGAGGTATCGAGCCGCGCGGCTTCGAGTTCCAGCATCAGGCCGGCGAGTGACTGGCCGGCTTCGTCGTGTAATTCCCGCGCGATGCGCTTGCGTTCGTCCTCCTCCGCGCTCAGGAGGCGGCGGATCAGCGCGGTCCGGTCGGCCTCCTTGTCGCGCAGCTCGTCGAGCAGCCGCGCCTTGTCCATCGCCAGGCTGACCTGCGCGGCGATCGCCGAGACGACCGACATCTCGCGCTGCGTGAACAGGCGTCCCGACGGCAGGACGAGGTTGAGGACCCCCATGCTGCCCGCGCTGCGCAGCGGGACGCTCGCGTGGCGGACGGTGACGCCGGCGCCGGAGAAGCGGTCACACTCGAGGACGCTGCCTTCCACCGGCAGCCGCCCCGCGCGAAGGAGGTCGAGGCAGCGGCACGGGCCGGCCAGCGTCTCCGGGCCGTCGCGAACGAGCGGGCCGGGATGCCCGTAGGTCGCGGCGACATCGTAGTCCCCGCCTTCGCGCTCGAGAAACACCCAGCCCGAATGCGACTGCACCATCTCGCCGGTCGCGCGCAGCACGTACGCCAGCATCTCGCTGACGTGACGGGCCCGGTGCAGCGCGGCGCTGATGCTGCTCATAACCTCGAGGGCGCGCTGCCGCTCGAGCGAACGCAGCTGAATGCCGGTCCCGAAGGCCGCCGCGCACAACGCGCCGATCAACCCGGAGACGCCGGTCGCCCCGGGCGTCCGCGGCAGGAACGACCACACCGCGAAGTTCACGCCGATCGCGACCAGCGCCGCGAAGATAAGCCGGATGGCCCGATCATTCGCGGCCCCCTCGGCATGGTAGTAGCCTCGGCCGGCGAGCACAAAGGCCAGCGCCGCGGCGAGCCCGGCCGCCGCCCGCCCCAGCGCAAACCGCTGGGGCTCGGGGGCGACAAAGACGGCGGCCGCAATCAAGAGCCCGCCGTAGCCCACCGCGCCGAGGACCACGTTGCCGGGGGCATCGGGATCGCGCGCGACGGAGCCGGTCAGGAAGCATCCCGCCGCCGCGAGAATCAAAAAGCTCCGCGCGATGAAAATCGGGGCCGGAGGGCCGCCCAAGAGCTGCGCGATGTCGATCGCCGACAGCGCGGCGAGCGCGACGATACCGAGGCTCCACCAGACGACGTAGGCGAGACGCGTCTCGATGTATTTGCCGAAAAGCAACAACACGACGGCAACGTGGATGCCGACGGCGATATCGAGCATGAGGACCGGCATGCCCAGTCGCGTCACCCCCGGTCGGGCCTCGGCGACCCTCTACCGCCTACATTCCCCGCAGCACGGACCGATAATCCCGCCTACTCGAGCGAGCGCCCCGGCGGGGCGCCCGGTCCGCGGCATCTGGTCGAGAGCCGATTTCGGGTTCAATCGGGCCGCCACCCGATTACCGGCGTCCCCCCGTGCTGATACAGTTGGCTATGAGATGTGGAGGAGTGCGGATCGGCTGTTCTGGACGGCGCTCGCCGGCGTGCCGATCGGGCTCCTCGCGGCAGGGTTTGCCGGTTTTCTCCGGATCGCGACCGCGCGGCGCCGCAAGACTCCATACCTACTCAAGCGCAGAGTATTCGGCCGGGCCTCGTAACGGGGGGAAACGAGGCCCGGCATGCGAGAGACCGGGGGCTCGGGCTCCGGTCTCTCGCTTTTTGTGCTTCCTTTGGGCATGATCAAACGTGGCGGGGGCAGGTCGGTGCAGGAGGATGACGATGGATTCCCCGGTTGAGCAGCGGGGCGCGGCCCGGCGGCAGAGTGACGAGACGGCGGACAAACCGCTGCTGCTCTACGACGTACGGGACGGCGTCGCCGTACTGACGCTCAACCACCCCGAGCGCCGCAACGCGCTCTCGCGCGCCATGCTGCGGAGCCTGAAACACGCGCTGGCGCAGGCCGCCGCCGACGACGCGGTGCGCGCGGTTGTGATCCGCGCAGCGGGCCCGGTCTTCAGTTCCGGGCACGACCTCCGGGAACTCGTTGCCCGGCCCGAAGCCGAGGTGGCCGCGCTCTTCGACCTGTGCACCGATGTTATGGAGACGGTGCGCACGCTTCCCAAGCCCGTGATCGCCCAGGTGCACGCGCTCGCCACGGCGGCGGGGTGTCAGTTGGTCGCGACGTGCGATCTGGTCGTGGCGTCCGAGAACGCCACGTTCGCGACGCCGGGCGTCAAGAACGGACTATTCTGCACGACCCCCGGTGTCGCCGTCGCCCGCGCCGTCGGACCGAGGAAGGCGATGGAAATGTTGCTGACGGGGACCCCGATCAGCGCGGAGCAAGCACAGCGCGCCGACCTCGTCAACCGCATCGTGCCGGCCGGCCGGCTCGAGGAAGAGACGATGGCCCTGGCGCGCCAAGTCATCGCGGCCAGCGCCTACACGCTGGCCATCGGCAAGCGGGGCTTCTACCAGCAGATCGCCAAAGACCGGCCCGAGGCCTACGAGGTCGCGCAAAAGGTCATGGTGGAGAACGCGCTGGCTCCGGATGCTCAGGAGGGCATGCGCGCATTTCTCGAAAAGCGGCCCCCGCGGTGGCAGCACTAGCCGGCCCCGGCGGCCTCCCGGGTCTTCCCACGGCCCGCGGCCGTGGCGCGGCACGGGGCCGCGCTGTGATGCTGGCGTGCGTCCTCATCACCGCCGTCACCGCGTTCACGGGGGCCGGCGGGCCGGTGCTGAGCGCGACGCCTCCGCGGGCGCCCGATTTTCACCTCCCGTTGTTGAACGGCGGTACGATCAGCCTGGCCGACTTCAAAGGAAGGCCCCTTGTCCTGCTGTTTTGGACGCCGTGGTGACCGACCTGCAACGCGGACGCCCCCGGGTGGGAGCGTGTGTACGGTGAAGCCAAAGCGAGAGGGGTCGCCATCCTTGGCGTCGGCCTGCTCGACAACCGGCAGGCCTGCGCCGGCTTCGTCAGGGATCATCACCTCTCGTTTCCCAACGCGTACGACGGGGACGAGCGGGTGGCGAAGGCGTACGGGTTTACGTATCAGCCGTATTGGGCCGTGATCTCGCGGACCGGGACATTGGTCCGGGCCGGGTACGGCCCGGAGGGGCAGACTGAGTTGCGGCAGACCATCGAGGCGCTCGCCGCGCGGTAGGGCCCATGCCGTTGAATCTTGGGATTGCGTTTCTTGCAGGCGTGCTCGGCTTCTTCTCCCCGTGCGTCGTGCCTCTGATTCCCGGCTACCTGTCGTTCGTATCGGGCGTGTCGCTGCTTGAGCTCGATGCCGCGGAACGGCGCCGTCACGTCCGGCGCGTCGTCGGCGCGACGCTGTTGTTCGTGGCGGGCTTCGCGCTCGTCTTCACCGGCCTCGGCGCGTCCGCCTCGCTCGCGGGCGCCTTCATCCTCGGCAATCGGGATGTGCTCGGCCGCATCGGGGGCGTGATCGTGATCCTCTTCGGCCTCGCCATGCTGGGGGTGATCCGGGTGCCGGGCTTCCAGCGCGAGCGCCGCTTCGTCGTGTCGCAGCGGCCGGCCGGGTTTGCCGGCATCGTGCTCGTTGGGATGGCGTTTGGATTCGCGTGGACGCCGTGCGTCGGCCCGGTCCTCGGCGCGATTCTCACGCTCGCGGCCACGACGGCCCGCGCGGCGGACGGCGCCCGCCTGCTCTTCGCGTATTCCCTCGGCCTCGGCCTGCCGTTTCTCGTGACCGCGGCGCTCCTGACGACGGCGTTCGGGGCGCTGCGTGCGATCGGGCGATACACGCACGCCATCGAAGTGACCGGCGGGGCCTTCCTTGTCGTGATGGGCACGGCGCTTCTCTTCGACTGGATCTACCGGCTCAACGCCTGGATTCTGCAGATCTTCCCGGTGCGCCCCGCCCTCTGAGGCCGTTTCACAAGGACTCGCCGCGGGTCGCTCCGTACCCATAGAGCATGGTCGCCGGTGATCATGCTCCTTCGGCGCATCCCGCGTCCGTGCCGCAGGCTCAGGCTGCGGCGCCACCGTGGATCGGTAAGAGCGTCCGCGCCCGCGAGACGCTGCGGCCCATCCGCGGCCTCGCCCGGTACGTCGACGACCTCGTCCTGCCCGGCGCCGCTCATCTCGCGATCGTGCGAAGCCCGGTCGCGCACGCACGCATCCGGCGCATCGACACCGCGGCGGCGCGGCGGGTCCCCGGCGTGCTCGCCGTCGTCACAGGCGCTGATCTCGCGGATCGCACGGATGGCTTTCCCGTAAACGTACAGGAAGGCGCGCGTGTCACCGCGGTGCCGCATCGGGCGCTTGCGACCGACACCGTGCGGTACGCGGGCGAGCCGGTGGCGGCGGTCGCGGCGGAGACGCCCGAGGCCGCGTTCGATGCCGCCGCGCTCGTGTCGGTGGAGTACGATGAACTGCCCGCCGTCACGGACGTCCGCGCCGCCCTCGGCGGGCCGGTCGCCCTGCACGCGGCCGCCCCCGACAACGCGCTGCTGCGCTGGCGCCGGGCGCACGGCGACGTGGACGCCGCGATGGCGTCCGCGGCGCGCGTGGTGCGGGCGCGGTTTTCCATTCCCCGGATCGTCGGCGCCCCGATGGAGCCGCGCGGCGGCGCCGCGTCCTACGACGCCGGCACCGACATGCTCACGGTGTGGTGCTCGACGCAGGATCCGCACCGGCCGCTGGCCCAGCTCAGCCGGATGCTGAAGCGGCCCGAGGACCGGCTGCGCATCATCGTGCCGGACGTGGGCGGCGCCTTCGGCGTGAAGGGTAGTCCGGCGCCCGAAGTCGCGGTCGCGGCCGTCCTGGCGATGGACCTCCGCCGCCCCGTGAAATGGATGGAGACGCGGCGCGAAAACTTTCTGTCGTGCTATCAGGCCCGCGGCGTCGAGGCGGACGCGGAACTGGCGCTCGATGCGGGTGGCCGGTTCACCGCGCTCCGGATGCGCCTCCTCGCCGATCTCGGAGCCTACATGTATCCGGCGACGACGACGGTGCCGCTCACCGCGGCGATTCTCGTCATCAACGTGTACGCGACGCCCGCCGCCGACGTCGAACTCATCGGCGTCGCGACGACGAAGCCGCCGACGGGGCCGTACCGGGGCGCGGGCCGCCCGGAGGCGGTCTACGTTATGGAACGCCTAGTCGATCTCGCGGCGCGCGAGACCGGCATCGACCCGATTGACCTCCGCCGGCGCAACTTCATCGCCCCGGAGCGGTTTCCGTATCGGACCCCGCTCGGCTGGGTGTACGATTCGGGCCAGTATGCGCTGTGCCTGGACCGCGGGCTTGACGCGATCGGCTACGAGCGGTGGCGCCGCGAACAGGCGCGGGCCCGCGCGGAGGGCCGCCTCCTCGGCATCGGCGTGGCGGCCTACGTCGAGCGCGCCGGCACGGCGCTGTGGGAGGCCGCCGCGCTCACGGTCGCGCCGGACGGCCGCGTGGTCGCGCGCATGGGCTCGACGCCGCAGGGGCAGGGGCACGAGACCACGTTCGCGCAGATCGCCGCGGATGCGCTCGGCGTATCGCCCGATGCCATCACCGTCGAACACGGCGACTCCGCGGTGGTCCCGCGCGGCGTCGGCACGTTCGGCAGCCGCTCGGTTACTGTGGGCGGTTCGGCGCTGTGGAACGCGGCGCAGAAGATTCAGGCCAAGGCGCTCCGCATCGCCGCGCATCTCCTCGAGGCCGCACCCGGCGACGTCGTCCGCGACGGCGACCGGTATGCCGTACGCGGCGCGGCCGCGCGGGGCGTCACCTTCGCCGAGATCGCCGCGGCGGCGTATCAACCCGGGCGGCTGCCCCGCGACATGGAACTCGGCCTCGACGCGGCGGCGACGTTTGCGCTGCCCGCGCCGGTCTTTCCGTCGGGCGCGTACGTGGCCGTGGTGGAAGTCGAGCGGGACACCGGGGCGGTGCGCATTCTCGCGCTCGTCGCCGTCGACGACGCCGGCCGCGTCATCAACCCGTTTCTCGCCGAGGCGCAGGTCATTGGCGCCGTCGCCCAGGGCATCGGGGAAACGCTGTTCGAAGAGGCGGTGTACGACGAGGCCGGCCAGCCGCTCACCACCACGTTCGGCGAATACGCGATGCCGCGCGCGGCCAACACGCCGGCCGTCCACGGCGAATTTGTGGAGACCCTCTCGCCGTTCAACCCGCTCGGCGCGAAGGGGGTGGGGGAAGCCGGCTCGATCGCCGCGCCGCCCGCCGTCGCCAATGCCGTGATGGACGCGCTCGCCCCGCTCGGCGTCCGCCACCTCGATCTGCCGCTGCGGCCCGAGACGATCTGGCGGGCGATCCGCGAGGCCGGCGCGCAGGCCGGCCGGGTGTCGAAGGAGGGCGGTATATGAGGGACGCGATGACCGTACTCGTGGCCGTGACGGTGGGGACTCTGGCGGCTCCGCCCGCCGCGCCGGCGCCTTCGGCGCAGTTGTGGTCCGCACCGGAGGCGCAGGCGGCGGCGCCTCAGTTTCCCGCGCCCGGGCCTCGCGCGGCGATCGTGTTCGGGCAGCCGGTGGCGCCGCCCAACGTCGTCCACGCGCCGGTGGAGCTGGCGAAGGCGTTCGGGTTCATGGACAAGTTCAACGTCGACCTTCGCACCCTCGACTTCGACGGCTCGACGCGGGCGCTGACCGCGGCGATCGCCGGGGGCGTGAACGTCGGCTTAATCGACTGTCAGGTCGCCGCCGGCAACGGTGTGCCCATCGTCGCGTTCTACGCGCCGGCGCCCCGCACGGATTTCGTGCTGGTGGCGCGCGACACCATCAAGACGCTCGCGGATCTCAAAGGGAAGAAGATGGGCTTGTCCAGTCCGCCGGGCGGGATCATCGACCGTTTCAACCGGGCGATCCTGGCGACGGCGGGCCTGCGCGCCGACGACGTGGCGATGGTGCCGACCACCACGGCCGGCCGCGTTCCGGCGCTCGTTACGGGCCAGAGCGATACCGCGATCTTCCATTACGAGCAGGCCAGCAAGGTGCTGCGGACCCAGCGCGGCTTTCACGTGCTCTACGACCTGTACAAAGCGCTGCCGGATTACGAATACAATATCTACTGCGGGCTCCGCCCGTGGGTGGAGGCGCACCGCGATCTCATCGTCAACATGACGGCGGCCACGATTCTCGCGGTCCGCTACGCGTACGCGCACCGCCCGGAGACGATCAAGGCGTTGACAGACATCACGCACGAAGACGCGGAGGACGTGGCGTACGCTTACGGCAAGATCGTGACGGGCTGCATCTGGGCGCGCAACCTCGGGCTCGATACGCGGCGGTTGAATTGGACCACGCAGTGGGAGCACCAGGCCGGCAATCTGCGCAACCCCTACGACGCGGCCCAGATCCTCGACATGAGCATCGCGAACGAAGCGCTTGCGAAGGCGGGCGGTACCGTTCCCGTCCCGGAAGGCTGCGAGTAACCCCGCCCCGGCCCTCGGCGGACGGCCGTGCCCGACGACACGATCGCCTACGTGGCCCGCACGTGGGCGCCCCGGCTCATCGCCAACGGCATTGACGCGAGCGACTACCGCCGCGTGGTGGACGGCCTCGAACGGTGGGAGCAGTGGTACGCGGCCTGGATGGACCTCGGCCGGACCCACGAGGATCTCGCCCGCGAGGCCGCGGCGGCCGGCCGCGCGGTGACGGCCGGGGCGGCGCATTACCGGGCCGCGATCGCGTACCATTTCGCCGTGTTCAGCTGGACCGAAAACCTGGACGAGTACACGCGGGGACACGAGCGCCGCGTCGAGTGCTACGGTCGCGCGCTGCCCTGGCTTGATCCTCCCGGAGAGCGCGTGGAGCTCCCGTTGGAGTCGATCCGGCTCCCCGCCTACCTGCGGCGCCCCGCCGGCGCCCTCCGGCCGCCGGTCGTGCTTTTTCTGTCCGGGCTCGATTCCGTGAAGGAAGAGCACGCCACGTTTGAGCGGTTCTTCCTCCGCCGTGGCCTGGCCACCCTCACGGTGGACGGGCCGGGGCAGGGGGAGGCCTGGTACCGCATGAAGATGCGCGTCGATTTCGAAGTCGCGGCCACCGCGGCCGTCGATTACCTGCTCGGGCGCAGCGACGTCGACGGGACGCGCGTCGGCGTCTGCGGCGTGAGCCTCGGCGGCTACCTCGCGCCCCGGTGCGCGGCGTTTGAACCGCGGCTGCGCGCGGTCGCCTCCTGTGGCGGGCTGCACAGCCTGGAAGAGGGACGCCTCCACCGCGGCCTCCACCTGGCGCGGTGGCTGCACATCTGGGGTGCGCGTGATGTCGCGGAACTCGAGGCGCGGAGCCGCGGCGCGACGCTCGCCGACTGCGCCGCGCGCATCACGGTGCCGCTGCTCGTCGTCCACGGCGCGCAGGACAATCTGATCCCGCCCGACGACGCCTACCGGACGTACGAGCGGGCGCGCGGGCCGAAGCGGTGGGTGCTCTACCCCGACGGCAACCACGTGTGCAACAACATCGTGTACAAGTACCGGCCGCTCGTCGCGGACTTCATGGCGGAACATCTCGCGTGACGCGCCCCAAGATCCAGGTCGAGAGCGCGTGCCGGATGTTCGTGGGCGGCACGGTCAGCGCGTTCGAAGGGCTCTCCTTTGACGTCTACGACAACGAAATACTCTGCCTCGTCGGTCCGAGCGGCTGCGGAAAGACCACCCTGCTGCGGTGCATCGACGGTCTCGTCCCGCTGTCCGCGGGACGGATCCTGCTCGACGGGGCGGCGGTGACCGGCCCGCCGCCGCGGATGGCCATGGTGTTTCAGCACTTCGGCCTGTTCCCGTGGAAGACCGTGGAGGCCAACATCGCCTACGGCCTCCGGTTTGCGAACGTGCCGCGGCCTGAGGCCGCCTCCCGGGTGGCGCGCGCGCTCCGCCTCGTGGGGCTCGACGCCTTTGGCCCTGCGTATCCCTACCAGTTGTCCGGCGGGATGCAGCAGCGGGTGGGCCTCGCGCGGGCGCTCGCGATCGATCCGGACGTGCTCCTGATGGACGAACCCTTTGCCGCGCTCGACGCGCAGACTCGGGAGATCCTGCAGGAAGAGATGCTGCGGATCCTCGAGCAGGAGCGCAAGACGATTGTCTTTGTGACCCACAGCATCGACGAGGCGCTGCTGCTCGGCGACCGCGTCATCGTGCTGACACACCGGCCCGGCCGGGTCCGCGAGACCGTCACCGTGCCCTACGGGCGGCCGCGGTCGCTCGAGGCGATGCGCGCAGACCCGGCGTTCGGGGCGCTCCGGGCGCGGGTGTGGAATCTGCTCCGTCCGGAAATCCAATGAGGCCCCGCTGGGCTCGTGGTGATGCGGTGAGCACCGGCGTCCCCGTGCGCCGGCCTTCGGACGGCGGAGCGTCCGCGGCGACGGTCCCGTCGGCGGCGCAGCGGGACGTGCAGAGCGCGGCGGCGCGGCTGCGGCGGCGCCGGCGGCTCCACGACCTGACCGTGCGCGCCGCGTCCGTGTGCGGCGTGCTGATCATCTGGGAAGTCGGCGCCCGCGGGATCAGCCCGCTGTTGTTCGCGCCGCCCTCCCGGATCATCGCGGCGGGCGCCCAGATGGTCGCCTCCGGAGAATTGTGGCCCTACCTCGGCCTCAGTTTCCGCGTGGCCGCGATAGGCATGCTGCTCGGGATGATCGTCGGCATCGCATCCGGCGTCCTGATCGCGCGTGTGCGCCTCCTCGATCTGTCGTTGGAGCCGTTTGTCATCGCGCTGTACTCGACGCCGATGGTGGCGTTGATCCCCCTCGTCGTGATTTGGGCCGGGTTCGGCGACGGGGGCAAGATCGTCGTCATCTTCCTGTTCGCCGTGTTTCCGATTCTCCTCAACACCTACCAGGGGGTGCACGGCGTCGATGCCCGCCTGCTGGAGGTCGCGCGGTCCTTCCGCACGACCGAGCGCGCGCTGTGGGGCGACGTGATTCTCCCGTCGGCGCTGCCGTTCATCGTCGCGGGGTTGCGCCTCGCGGTCGGCCGCGCGCTCATCGGGATGGTGATCGCGGACCTGTACACGTCGGTCTCCGGCATCGGCTACCTGATCGTGCGCTACGCGCAGAATCTCCAGATCGACCGCCTGCTGGTCCCGGTGGTCATCCTGTCCATCACGGGCGTGGCGCTGGTGCAGGGGCTGCGCTGGCTCGAGACGCGAATCGCGCCGTGGCAGTTTGCCGGGCGCGACGACTGAGGGGGCGGGCATGACCCAGGCGAGTTCCGGCTTCAGCGCGGCCCGGGAGCATCTGGACGACGGCCGGTACTTCGGCCGGCTCGCCGGGACGCCGTACTACCACGACGCGATCTACGAGCGGTTCTCCGCGGACGAGCACGCGCGCCGGCTCGTGCGGACGCGCGAGAAGATGGCCCGGCTCGGGCTCGACGGGCTCATCGCGTGCGGGGGCCCCAACCATTGGAGCTACGGGGCGGGTGTGTTCTGGCTCACCGGCCACCGCGAGTGGCACGCCCTCTCCGTCTACCTCTACGTCCCGCGCGACGGCGAGCCGGCGCTCGTCTACGGCATGGGCGGAACCCACATCGAAGCGACCCGCCGCGCGGTCGCGGTCCGCGACGTGCGCCCGGCCTCGGCCGGGCAGTTCGGCGACGTGCTCGCCGCGGTCGCGCGCGAGCACGGGCACGCCGGCGGGCGCATCGGGATCGCGGTCATCGATCCGCGGTACGGCGATTACCTGCCGCACAACCAATACCGGCGGCTCACGGCGGAACTGCCGGATGCCCGCGTGGAGCTCGTCGGCGATTTCTTCCACGAGTTTCTCGTCGTGAAGAGCGCCGAGGAGCAGGCGCGCGTGCGCCGGGCGGGGGAGCTCTGCGTGCGGGCCCTGCGGGCGGTGCGCGACGCCGCGCACCCGGGGGTCGCGGAGTACGAGCTCAAGGCGGCCGCGGCCTCGGCGATCCTCGGCGGCGGCGGCGAACTCGATTTCCTCATCATCGGCAGCACGCCGATGGCGGACCCGTCTATGGTATTCGGCAACCCGCGCCCGTCGGGGCGGCGGCTTCGGAGCGGCGATCTCATTCTGAACGAGCTGGCCGCGGGTTACGAGGGCTACACCGCGCAGATCGGGATTCCCATCTGCCTCGGACGGCCGGCCGACCGTGTGCGCCGGATGTGGGACGAGGTGGCGCGCCCGGGCTTCGAACTGCTCGCGGCGGAGCTGCGGCCCGGCAACACGTTCGACGCGATGCAGCGGCGCACGGGATTCTTCCGCGAGCGCGGATATCAGTCCCGGCCGATCGTGATGCACGGCATCGATCTCACGAGCCATGCCCCGGATGTGCGCGTCGACGGCGTGCACGCCGAGCCCGAGGACCGTGTGATGCGGCCGGGCATGGAACTGATGCTGGAACCGAACCCCATTACACCCGATGGGTTGCTCGGCCTGTTCTACGGGCACACGTTCCTGATTACGCCCACGGGCCGGGAGCTCGTCACCGGCGGGCTGCCGGAGGATCTGCTGGTGGCCGAGGGCTAGGCGGCGCGCTGCGCGGCGGGCCGGCGCCGCCGGAGTAACAGTGCGGCGGCCGCGGCAGCGGCCAGGACGGCGACCGCGCCCCCGCCGTACAACAGCCACGCGGGCGTCCCTCCGCCGATGGGACGCGCGGCCACAAACACCCCCAGTCGATCGGAGGCCGCGAAGATCTGCAGCGCGGCCTGGACGCGCTTCGTGTCCAGCATCGTCCACGTGCCGCCGCTCCACCGCAGGAGGACCGTCGCGTGGCGTGGATAGCGCAGCACGGGCGTGACGGGCCGGCGCAGCGCGACGGGACGGCCGTTTTGGTAGGTCGCCTCCACGCGATATCCGTTGCCGTCAAACGCGTACCCCGCCGGCGGCGGCGCCACAGTCTCGGGGTCGACCGGAGTGAGCCGCACGGTGGCCGACGTGATGCCGGGCCGTGGCGCGACCGCGTCGTGCGGGAAAATGACGCCGGCCTGCGCGTCGTCGGTGAGGATGGAGGCGGACCCCGACCCCGCCGGATTCAAGCCGATCTGCCCGCTGCCTCCCGACGGCGCCTGGTTGTCGCGCGCGAGCGCCGGTGGCGGGTGGACCCAGCGGTAGGGCGCCGGCGGGACCTCGCCCTCGTAGAGCAGCCGCGCCGGAACATCGCGCCACACCGCCGGCGCGATGACCAGGTAGACGATCGCCGCCGCGACGCCCCACGCCGCGGCCGCACGGCGGCCGCGCCAAGCCATCACCAGGCCGCCTGCAGTACGTTGGCCGCCGCGTGCGTGACCGCGGGCGCCGTCCACGTACCCGATGCCCATCGCTGCCACCCGAACAGCAGTCCCGCGGCGAGATCGACCGGAAACGCGGGAAGTCCGTACGCGGGGACATGAACCGCCGCAAACACCGCGGCGGAGCCCCAGACGGCCGCGGAGGCGCCGTAGACGCCGAGGGCGCCGTAGAGCAGGCGGCGGAACAACAACTCTTCGGCGATGCCGACCACCGCGGTGGCGGCGACGAGCGGCGGCGCCATGCGCGGTGCCAATGGGTGCTGGAGCGCGCGCGCGGCGGCAAACGCCCCGATGCCGATCGCCGTCGCCAGCAGCCAGGGGAGCGTCGTTTCGGCGGTCCGCGGCTCACCACGGCCGCGGGGTACGGGCGTCACGGCGCCGACTACTCCCGTGGCCAGCGTGATTGCGAGAGACACAAGCGTCGCGGGCGGACGCAGCGCAAGCGCCGCGCTGCCGAGGAGCGCGGCGATGAGGGGTAGGAAGACTTTCAAGACGAGTATAAGGAATACAACGCCACGGCGCCGGACTCCGCTTGTCCGGCGCCGGTTTCGCAGGCGGCGCTGATGCGTGCGCCGTGGATCAGGGAGGCGGGAATGAGCGGCCGCGCGGCGCACGTGGGATTTGTCGGGCTCGGCGCCATGGGGGGCCGCATCGCGAAGCGCCTGCTCGACGCGGGACACCGCGTCACGGGCTACAACCGCACGGCGGCGAAGGCGCAGTGGCTCGTCGAGGCCGGGCTGCGGCCGGCGCCCTCGCCCCGGGCGGTCGCCGAGGCCGCGGACGTGACGTTCTCGATGGTCACCGATACCGCGGCGCTGCGGGCGATCACGGACGGCCCGGATGGCGTGCTGGCCGGGCTCGGGCCCGGCAAGGTCTACGTCGACATGAGTACCGTGAGCCCGGAGGCGAGCCGCGCACTCGCCGAGCGGGTGCGCGGGCGGGGGGCCGCGATGCTCGACGCGCCGGTCTCGGGTAGCCTCGTCACCCTCGAGGAAGGACGGCTCTCGATCATGGTCGGCGGGGACCCGGAGGTCCTCGATCGGGTCCGGCCGGTCTTGCTGGCGATCGGCCCCGTCGTCACGCACGTCGGCGGAAACGGCCAGGCGGCGCTCATGAAGGTCGCGACGAACCTCAACCTCGGCGCGCAGGTGCTGGCGTTCTGCGAGGCGGTGCTGCTCGCGGAAAAGGGCGGCATCGACCGGGCCACCGCGGTGCACGTGCTGCTCAACAGCGCGATCGCCTCCCCGATGCTCAAGTACCGCGGTCCGTTTGTCCTCGAGATGCCGGACGAGGCCTGGTTCGACTGCGCGATGATGCAGAAGGATCTCGTGCTCGCCGCGGACATGGGCCGGCGGCTGGAAGTGCCGCTGCCCACGACGGCGGTGGCCAACGAGTGGCTGACTGCGGCGCGCGCCATCGGGCTGGAACGGCAGGACTTCGCGGCCATGTTCGATGCGCTGGCCCGCCTGGCCGGCGTCGAGGCGCGGCCGCCGAAGCGCCGCCGGGCGGGCGCGACGAGGGAGGACGGCGATGGGACATAAGACGTTCGGCCTGCAGACGGTCGACTGGGAGGAGCGCGTCAACTACGAACGGCTGCGCACCGAGCGGCTCGCCCGGGTCAAGCGGTTCCTCGACGCCTCCGAGTTTGGCGGGCTGCTCTGCTTCGACATGAACAACATCCGCTACATCACCGCGACCCACATCGGCACGTGGGCGATCGACAAGCTGGTGCGCTTCACCCTGCTGCCCCGCGGGGCCGACCCGATCCTGTGGGACTTCGGGTCCGCGGCGCGGCACCACCAATTGTACTGCCCGTGGCTCGGGGAGCGCTCCCGCGCCGGGATTTCCACGCTGCGCGGCGCCTATCCCGAGAGCGCCCGCGACGTCGCCAAGAAGATCCGGGTTGAACTGGAGGCGCGCGGCCTGCACCGGCAGCCGCTCGCGGTGGACATCATCGAACCGCAGGTGCTGTTTGCCCTCCAGGCCGAAGGGCTCACGATCGTCGACGGGCAGACGCTCATGCAGGAGGTCCGCAAGATCAAGACCGCGGACGAGATCACCCTGATCACGACCGCGGTGATGATGGTCGACGCCGCCTACGAGGAGCTCTACCAGGCGATGCGGCCGGGGATGCGGGAGAACGAGTGCGTGGGACTCGTCGCCAAAGTCCTCTACGACCTCGGCTCCGAGCACGTCGAGGGGGTCAATGCGATCTCCGGCGAGCGGTGCAGCCCGCATCCGCACGTGTACACCGACCGTGTGCTCCGGCCGGGCGACCCGGCGTATTTCGACATCCTCCACGCGTACAACGGCTACCGCACATGCTACTACCGCACGTTCTGTGTCGGCAGCGCCTCGCACGCGATGGTTGACGCCTACCGCCGCTGCCGCGACTATCTCGACGCGGCGCTCTCGCTCATCCGGCCGGGCGTGACGACGGCCGACGTGGTGCGGGTGTGGCCCAAGGCGGAGGAGTTTGGGTTTGCCGGCGAGGAGGCCGCGTTCGCGCTGCAGTACGGGCACGGCGTCGGGCTGTCGATCTGGGAGAAGCCGATCTTCAGCCGGCTCGTCTCACTCGAGCACCCCGAGGTGATCGAAGAGGGCATGGTCTTCGCGCTGGAGACCTTCTGGCCGGCGTCGGACGGCTGGTCGGCCGCGCGGATCGAGGAGCAGCTCGTCGTGACCAAAGACGGGTGCGAAGTCATCACCCGGTTTCCGGCGGAGACGCTGCTCGTCGCCGGCACGCGCTACTGGACGGCGGCGGGGCCGCTCGCCTCGACGCGCGAGGCGCAGTCGAACCTGAACCGCGGGGCGGCCGCGGCGTCCCCCGGCGGGGATCTGCCGCCCGCGGGGCAAGTCGTCGCCGGGGCGCGCGCGGAGGGACGAGGGGCGGCCGGGCGCCGATGACCCCTTCGGCCGGCGTCGTCGATGCGCACGTCCACATCATCGTCCCGGAGATCACGCGGGAGCACGGAAGCGAGGCATGGCGGCCCCGGGTCGTGCGCGACGGGCAGCGCCAGCGCATCGAAATCGGCGGTGTTGAAGTGCGCTCGGTGCGGCACGAGTTCGTGCATCCGGACGGCGTGCTCGCGGAGACCGCCGCGGCGGGCAGCGACCGCGTGGTGCTGTGTCCCTTCGTCGGCCTGCTGCGCTACGACGCCGACCCGCGCGATGCGCTCGAGTCGGGCGGCATCCAGAACGCCGCGCTCGCGGCGCTGGTGCGGGCGCATCCGGGCCGGGTCGCGGCGCTCGGGACAGTCCCGCTGCAGGACCCCGCGCTGGCGGCGCGGGAACTCGACACCGTCATGCGCTCCGGCCTCGCCGGGGTCGAAATTGCCGCGAGCGTGCGGGGCATCTATCTGGGCGACGACCGGTTTCGGCCGTTTTGGGAAGCGGCCGAGGCGCTCGGTCCCGTCGTGTTCATCCATCCGACGACCCGCGGCTTCGATATCCCGGCCTTTGCGCGATACCATCTCGCGAACGCGGTCGGCAATCCGTTCGAGACGACGATCACGGCGGCGGACCTTGTCATGAGCGGCGTGCTGGACGCTCATCCACGCCTGCGCATCATCCTCGCGCACGGGGGCGGCGCACTGCTTGCGCTGCGCGGGCGGCTTCGGCACGCCTACGAGCAGGTGGAGCCGGCGCGCGCGCGTCTGCGCACCCCGCCGGACGCGTCGGTCCGGCGGTTCTACTTCGATACGATCGTGCACGACGGGACGCTGCTGCGGCAACTGGTCGCCTTTGCGGGCGCCGATCACGTCGTCCTGGGGTCGGACTATCCGTTCGACATGGGGGTCGAGCGGCCGGCGGACCAGGTGCGGGCGCTGGAGCTCCCCCCCGGCGAGGAGCACGGCATTCTCGGCGGGACGGCGATGCGGCTCTTCGAGGCGGTGCGCGCCTAAGGCGGCGCGGGCCGTCGCGTGGGCGGCCGCCGGCGGATCAGCACCAGCAGTGCGAAGAGCACGATCGCCGCGGCGACCGCGTACTCGGCCCAGGGTGTGGGCTGTACGTACGGCGCGGTGGCCGGCGCAACCGGTGCGAGCGTGCCGAGCGCGGCGACGTCGGCCACGAGCAGGTGAAGATGTCCGGCGTAGCGCGTCGTACGGACCGGTGCCCATGCGCGCGGCTGCGCCGTCGGCTCTCCCTGGCCTAAGGCTTCGGCCGCCCGAACAATAGTCGTTCCGTAAGACGCGTACCGCAGTACCACGGTCAGCGTGCGGCGGTAGCGCGGAACCATGCGGCTCTTTCCGTACACCGCCTCGAACCGGCAGGCGTTCCCGTCGAAGCGAAAGCCGGGCGGCGGCGGGCCGATCGAGGCCGGGTCGAGCGGCGTGATCGTCACCCCCAACGTCGCCCCGGCCGGGTCCGCGGCCAGCGCCCCGTCGTTGATGATGACCGTGCACTGTCCGTCTCCGGTGGCCACCGAGCCGGGGGACTTGCCGGCGGGCTCCAGATCCAACGTCGCACGGCCCGCCTGCGGGGCGCGGTTGTCGCGCGCCAGCTCGCGCGGGGGATGAACCCATTGGTACGGTGGAAGAGGAACGATGCCGTCGTAAAGACCGCGCCCGAGCCGGGCCGGACCCGGCAGGACGGCGACGGCGAGCACGAGCAGCCCGGCGCTGAGGAGCCCCCAGGCCGCGCGCAGTTTACCGGGCGGGTAGGTCAGCCGTGCCGGTAAGACCGGTCAGGACCGGACCGAAACCGGGCCGTGGTCGTCGCAGTGGCTCCCGTGCGGATGATGCAGGTGCCCGGCGACGAGGTAATCCACATGGTCGCCATGCGGCACCGCGTCGTGCCCGCAGCGCGGGCCATGCGCGTGGTCCTTTGGATGCTTGCCGCAATCGTGCTGCGGCGTGCAGCGTGCCGGGTTGGTCGCATCGACCGCGAGGCTGTGGTCGTCCACGTGGTCACCGTGGACGTGGTGCAGGTGGCCGTCGTGGAGGTAATCGGTGTGGTCGCCGTGCTTCACTGACTGATGGCCGCATCCCGGTTTGTGCTGATGGGTGTGTCCTTCGTGTACTCTGCAGTCGCTCTGCCGCGCCACCGGCCGCCTCCTTCGCCGGCCGGCAGTGGCCGCGGCTCGCGTCGCGAGGCCGTGACATCCCGCCGGCCGATATCAGGATCCCCGCTTAGTGTACCGCAATGCGGCCGCCGTGCCTACGCTTGGCGCGCGCGTCGCGCGCGTCCCGCACCCGGCCGCGCGTCACTTCACGGTGAACGTGACGCTCTTGACGACGCGCGGATTGAACGGGAAGTGGTCCTGCGCCACGAACTCGGCCTGCAGCAGGTGGTCGCCCGGCGTGACCTGCACATCTTGCTCCACCCCGTACGCCATCGAAACGACACGTCCGTCGAGAATCAGGTGGATGTGCCCTTTGTCGGGGCTCAACTGGTTGGACGTTACCGGGGTGATCGTCGCACCCGTCAGTTCGAGCCGCGCATGCAGCGTCCGTCCGGTGACGGTTTCGCCCGGCACCGGGTTCAGGATGCGCAGCGTCGCGGTCGAGCGCGGCCGCACCTGTGAGGCCGGCTGCGCACGCGGCCCGCAGCCGGTCAGCAGGCACGACAGCAGCACCGCGGCAGCGAGACGCTTCATAGCGTGACGTCGAGGCGCGCGTCGAGCACGGTCCCGTCCCGCGCCGTGCCGGAGTACTCGATCCGCCACGCGCCCGGCCCGAGTTGGGCGTCCCCAATGAAATGCCCCGGCCCGAACCGGCGCACCGGTACCGCCCGGAGCGGCTGACCGGGACGGCCCACCGCAATCGTGATCGGCGTGGGCACCGGAAGCTCTTGTCCGCTCGGGCTGATGTACGTCGCATGGAGTTCGTTGAACCCCGGCCGGTCCGGATCCAGATACGCGTCGAGCACGATGCCTCCTCCCACGTCGATGCTGTAGAGTGTCGGTTGTCCCGGCGCCCGGATGGTCCGGATCGTCTGCGGCCTGAACTTCGGCGCCACCGCGAGCGCCACGTCCACGGACGTCGTCGCGCGCTGGACCAGCGCGGTCACCGTCCACGTCCCGCCCAATGATAGGTTCGCGCCGTCCGCGGTGTACACGCCGTTCCCGGCCGCGCGAAGGTCGAGGGTCGACGTCCCCAAATCCGGCCGTTCGTTGCTTCGAAACGCAAGACTCACCCGGTCCGCCGCGATCGGCCGCCCGGTGTCATAGTCCACGGCGCGAAGCACGAAGCGGTTCGCGCCGGGGTAGCCCGGCGCGATTTCGAGGCGCACCCGCACCGAGGTGGCGAAGTCCTGTCCGGTCACGACGACGGGGCGCGCGGCGGCCACGGCCTCTTCCGTCTGCCGCGCCGGCGCGAGGCCGGTGAGGACGCCGGTGAGCAGCAGTACGATGGCCGCCGCGGCGAGTTCGGCGCCACCGACCCGGCGCAGAGTACCGGCTCTGGCGGGCAACCGCGGGATGACGCGGTACCGGTTGACCGCGCCGAGCGCCGCCAGCACGAGCAGCAGCGCCGCCTTGATCATCACGAGGCGCCCGTAGTCGGTCGAGAGCAGCGCGTCCCATGATCCCACGTTGTCGACGGCGCGAAGCACACCCGTCGCGGCCACCGCGACAATCGCGATGCCGGCTCCGGTCGAGAATCTCCTCGCGGCCGCCACAGCCTGATCGGACGCCAGACGGGCTCCGAGGACCAGCAGCGCCGCCAATCCGCCGAGCCAGCAGCCGATGCCGAGGAAGTGCAGCCACTGCACGGCGATGTTCACCGGCCGGAGGGCACCCGGCGTGGCTCCGGCGTGGCCCGCGGCGACGTGCGCCAGCATCGCCGCCGCCGCGCACACGCCCGCCGCGGCAAGCCCCCACCGCCGTGGGCCGGGGCGCCTGCGGAGGACGCCGAGGACGACGGCGGCGAGCACCACGGGCAGCGCGCGGAGCAGCAGGGAGACGCCCAGCGACGTCGCGAGCAGACGGCCGATGTCCACGCCGGCCGCGGCGGCCTGCGCAAAGCCGATCCCCGCGACGCCGGTGAAGGCCGCGGCGCACCACAACCACACGTACCACGTCGGGCCGGCGGCCGACGCGGCCGGCGCCGCGAGCGTCCATACCCACGCCGTCCCGGTGAGCCCCGCTACGCCGGTGTAGAAGATCCATCGGGACAGGATGGATGCCGTGGAGGGGGGCGGCCCGGCGGCGGCCGCCGGCGACAGCGCGGCGGCCGCGGGCGACACGCCGACTCCGAACGCAAACGCTCCGCCGGTGACGTGTCCATCGACGCGCGAGACGGTGCGCCATGAGACCGTGTAGACGCCGTGGCCGGCCGCGCGGATGGGAACGCTCAGCGCGAGCGGATCGCCCGCGACCGGCTGGGCCGCTCCGCTGCTGACGACGCGGCCGTTTGCGTCGACGACCTGAATCGTGGAGAGCGCGGGTTCGGGTTCCTCGGTAAAGGTGAGCGTCGCCATGTCCGGCGCCCGTTGGAGAATCGCGCCGGGGCCCGGCTGCGCCCGGCGCAGCAGCGCATGCCCCGACACGGGGAGCGTCGCGGCGAGTGCGATGAGCAGGGCTGAAAACGCTGCGGACGCCGCTCGCATGAACGCGCGGCGGACGCGCGGCGTTCGCCACGGCGGGCGGCGCCGTGTTTCGAAGCCGGGCAGGGTCGACGTTAGCCCGGCCGCCTCCGCCGCATCGCCCCGAGGCCGACGGCGATCCCGACCACGCCGGCGACGAGACCGATCGCGCCGAGCGTGCTCGCCCGGCCGGCCGCGGCCCTCGCCTCGTCGACGCGCGGGCCGATCCGGTCGAGCCGCCCGCCCAGGTCCGCCGTCGACGGGTCTTTGACAGGGAACTCGATCGCCGCCGCGTCCTGCACGTTGTCGAAGGTCGTACTCGACGACGTGAACGTTTGGTCGATCTTCTGATTATCGACCGTGCCGATGAAGTGGAACGAGTAGGTGCCCGGCCGGGTCGGAACAATCTGCGCGCGGTAATCTCCGGGGCGGCCAAAGGTCTTGGCGAACGCCCGCTCCAGATCAAGCGGCCCGATGCTTTGCGAACCGAAGCGTACCTCGACCTTCAGCGTGTCGACAAGGTCCGTGATCGGCTTGCCCGATTTGTCCTGCAGAATGAGCTGTACCGAATTCTTGAAACCGGTGTATGTGGGTTCGTCGCCCCAGCCGACCGTCATCTGCACCGTGGCGACGGTGCGGTGCTCGTGGGCCCAGGCCCCCGGCGCGAAAGATGCGATTCCGCCGATGGCCACGAACGCGGCGAAGCAACGCGCTACCGTCGGTGACATGCGATCCCCCCAGCGATGCGCACGGTGTCGGCGGGCTCTAAGAACCCGCCGGTTCGCCGGCCCCGGTGTCCGGCCGCGCCAAGCCCCGCCGGACGGCAAAGGTGGCGAGTTCCACCCGGTTGCGCAGATGCAGTTTCTCAAGGATGTTTTGCAGATGCCGCTTGACGGTCCCCTCGACAATGCCAAGCGCGTCCGCGATCTCCTTGTTCGGCAGGCCCCGTGCCACGAGCCGCAGGATCTCTTCCTCACGGCGGGTGAGCGTCGGCAGGTCCGCCGGCACCGCCGTGCTCTGCGTGAACTCCCGCAGGATGCGGCTCGCGATGGCGCGCGAGATCCGCGCGTCTCCGTGGACGAGGGCCTCGAGATACTCGAGCCACAGCCCGGGTTCGACGTTCTTGATCAGGTAGCCCTGCGCGCCGCAGCGGATGGCCTCGAAGAAATCCTGCGGGTCGTCGGAGACGCTGAGCACGACGACCACGGTACCCGGAAGTTCTTCCTTGATGACGCGGATCGCGTCGAGCCCGCTGCGCCGCGGCATTCGAAGATCCATCAGGACGAGGTCCGGCGTGAGTTCTCGCGCGCGGGCGATCCCGGACTCCGCATCCACCGCCTCGCCGACCACCTCGAAGGCGGAAGATTCCGCGAGCATAGCGCGGATCGCCCGCCGGGCCAGCACGCTGTCGTCGACGATCAGCGTACGCGTCACGGCCGCTCCCCGGTGTTGGCGGCCGGCCGCGCGCCCGCATACGGCATGCGGAAGGCCACCACCGTGCCCGCACCGCCCGGCCCGCCGGCCGCGGTGACGGTTCCCCCGACGGCGCCGGCGTGTTCGGACAGCGCCGCGATGCCGTACCGTCCCTGTTCGGGCCCCGGCACCGGGTCCGGCAGACCGCGGCCGTCGTCGGCCGCCGTGACGGTCACCGCGTCGCCGCCCCAGTCGATGCCAACCGTGACGCTGCGGGCCCGCGCGTGCTTCGCGACATTGTGCAGCGCCTCGCGCACGATCGCCATGGCGTGCAGCTGATGCTCGAACGGGAGGTCGCGGGGGGTGCCGCGTTCGTCGACGCGGCCCACCAATCCGTGGGCTTCTGCGAACCGCTGGGTATAGTCGCGCACCCACGCATCAAGGGGCTCGCCGGGCTCGGGGCTCGTGCGCAGATCGAAGATGGCCTCGCGTACCCGCTGCGCGGTCTCCTGGACCGCCTGGGTGATCTCGGCCGCGATCGCGCGGGCATTCTCGTCGGGGTCCGGACGCAAGGAGCGTTCCAGGACCGCCGCTTTGACATTGAGGAAGAAGAGCGCCTGCGCCACCCCGTCGTGTAATTCCCGGGCCAACCGCTCGCGCTCTCCCGAGACCGCCTGCGCGACCTGAGTTGCCCGCAGCTGCGCGTCGGCGGCTTCGAGGCGCCGATAGATCGGGAGCAAAATTGCCGCGGAGATGACGAGCGCCGCGATGCCGGTCAGCGCGTTGCCCAGCATCTCCGGGATCTCGTGGTGCAGGACCTCGTGGCGGATGAACTCGGCGGTGAAGACCACCAGCGCGGGCAGGAGCACCGTCGAGACGCGGAACGACCACCGGCGCACCCACGGAGGAGTGCCCCGGGGGCGGGGCAGGGAGGGAGCCTCGACGTCCCTCCAGGCGGGGGTCACGTCACCGGCGTGCGCCACCCCTTCATTATAATGGCCCATACTCGGCGATCCCGCCGGCGGAACCGGGGCAGGCTGTGGTGATTCCGTTAGGCCACCGTTACCCGGTGACGGTGCACGTCGTGCTCTCGACGGCGCTGTCCGGCGCGTGTGTGCTGTTGTCGGCCCAAAACACTTTGATCGTGTGCACGCCCGCCGCGAGTTTCGGCAGCAGGTACTGGTAGCGGCCCGGCCCGACTTTCGTGAGTTGATCCGCGGCCGGCATGTATGCGGTGCCGTCAACGACGATGTGCAGATGCACGCGCGGCCCCATGCCGGTGCCCCCGCTCATGCCGCCGCCGCTCATGCCGGGCATCGGCGCCATGGCCCGGCCCATGGTAAGCTGCGATATGTCTCCAGGTGTCTCGATCACGACCGCGACCGGGTTCTTGACCTGCGCGTGCCCCGCCGGCGCGACGAGCCGGAGCGGAGGCACCATCGCCGCCGCCGCGACAGAGAACTTGAACGAGCCTTTCTCCACCGCGCCGTCGTCGGAGGAGATCGCGACCCACTGCACGCTGTAGCTCCCGGCGGTGAGGGCGGGCGGCATGATCTTGAGCACCCGGTGGCCGGCGACGCTCATATCGAGACCGCCCTTCGCGAGCATCTTTTGGTGCGCGTCGTACAGCCGCATCACGCTGGCTTTGTCCAATTCCTCGCTGAAGGTGGCCTGAATGACCTTCGGGGCCTGCTTGAGCGCCGCGCCGTTCGCGGGTGACGATTTCACCATCGCGGCGTGGGCCCAGGCCGGACTCAACGGGGCCAGGCCCGCCGGGACGGCCACGACGACGGCCGCTAGAAGACCGGCGGTGACTGCTGCCAATGCTCTCACGGATGACACCCCCGCGCCATATATTTTGAATCGGTTGCTTCCATGACGCGCCACGGTACTGTTTGTGCATACGATAGGGTCGAGGCGAAACGTTCGGCAATGTTTCAAAAGTAGTAGCACCCGCAGCGTTTAACGTACCGCCCGCACGACCAGGCCGGCGCCGGCCAGCACGAGCGTTATGCCCGCGGCGAGCGGCAAAGCGGTCCCGCTCGTCCCGGCGCCGAGCCGGCGCAACCCCGCCACGACCAGAGCGGCGCCGGCGAGGAGGCCGATGAGGCCTGGCCCCGCGATCGCCCAGGCAATCGACGGCGGGGGCACGCGCGCCGCCTCCGTGGGTATGCGAACGGTCGCGCCACCGGCATCGGTGTGAATCGCGAGCTGCCACTGGCCGGTCATGGGGAGTTGGTAGCTGCCGCGGTAGTGACCCGGCCCGACGCGGGGCAGCGTACCTTCGAGCGGCGCCATGACCATGTCGAGCATCGTCAGTTGAAGGCGTACCGGTTGTACGCCGCGTGCCGGACGGCCGCCAGCGTCATCGATCCACAGATCGATCGTGAACCCCTGGGCGCCCTGTCCCGTGACGGTCCCGCGCAGCACCATGGATCCAAGCGCCTGCCGGAAGGGAAGGACACCGGCGACCGTGGCGGGAGGTTCGGGCAGCGGCTGCGACACGAGCACGCCTGTGACGACCAGCACGCCGAGCACGAACAGCGCCTCGAGCCGGACGAGCCGGCGAAGGACGGCCGCCGTGATGCCGCGCGTCATCCACGGCACCGCCACCCACCGGTTGACGGCCGCGAGGCTCAGCACCGCGCAGACGAGGCCGGTCTTGAGCAGCAGCGTGCGGCCGTACGGCGTGCGCGTCAGCGCCGCGAGGTCCGGCAGCCGCTGAGTCGCCGCGTATACCCCGGTGGCGGCGATCAGCGTGAGGCCGCCGAGCCCGAGCGTCGAAAAACGCCTCGCGGCCGTCTGGGTGGGCGCCGGCGCGACGCCGGCCGCTGGCCACGCCAGGAGCGATGCGACGTAGAGGAGGCTGCCCGCCCAGGCCGCGGCGCCGGCTAAGTGCAGCACATCCACCAGAAGGGCGGAGATACCGCCCTGCGCGCCGGCGTGGCTGACGATGCTGATGCTGACGAGCAGGCCGGCGCCGAGGATCGACGCCGCCGCACGGTCGGCCAGCCGCGCGCCGCGCGGCGGACCGCTGAGGGCGAGCAGCAGGACGGCAATCACGAATCGCGCCAGCACGGCATGGCCGTGGCGGGTCTCCTCGAGATACGGGACGAGGAGCGACGAATCAAAGGCGCCGGCCGCCCGCGCGACCGCATCCACGGCCTCGAGCACGCTGCCGGCGCACACGAGCACAGCGCCGGCGAGCGCGCCCCGCCGGAGCCACGACCGGATCGGGGGCGCGAGCGGCGGAAGGGCGATCCAGCGGGGAAAGACAACAGCGCCGAGCAGCAGCACGACCCCGAAATAGAGGGCCGCCTTGGCACCGGCCTGCAGGGGTTCGGCCACCGCGCGCCGGCCGCGCTAGAACGTCTTCGTCAGTTCGACAAGGACAATCTGTGCGTTGCTCAACTGGAGACCTGAGACGGGGCTCGTCGTGACGACGCCGCCGTCCACGAGGTAACTGTTGTAGGAAGCCTTGATCAAGGTGTCGGTCGTGATGCTGTACGCCGCCCCGATGGAATAGACGTTGTAGTTCGGGCCGCCGTTCTTATAGGCGCCCCACTCGGCGGTGAGGAAGACCGACAGCGCCGAGGTCACGGTCACGTTGAGCTTGCCGCCCACGGCCGTCAGATTGTCGTTCGTATTGAACGCGGAGAAGTCGCCCGGCAGAAGCATGTGGCCCAACGGCGCGTCGAGCGGCGCGGTGTACGGATCGAAGTTCTTGTACCAGAACGACAGCACCGGCTGCCCCGGCAGGCCGAGCAGTTGCTGCAGATCGAGCGCCACGGTCGGCTGAAAATACCACCGGGCCACATCGCCCTGCTGTGTGTAGCTCGCGACTTCCGCGCTGAGCGTGACGGCCGGCGTGAGGGTGCCTTCGAACCCCACCGACCAACCGCTCCCCACGTTGCATCCCTGGCCCGGGCACGGGCCGACCTCCGACGCGTCCGCGGTGTCGGTCCGGTAGGCGACGGCGACCGTCCAACCCGGTACGACCTGCGCCGCGACGCTGCCGCCCCACACCCGTCGCGATGACTGCCAGTTGAATAGCTGCAGTCCATCGTCGAGCGAGTACTGCATGAAGCCGAGGACAGAGAGCGGTCCGATCTGCGTCGCCCGCGCCTCGAAGCCGTCCCGTCGGCCGCCGTCAAAGACGTTTTCGTCCAGCAGCAGTCCGGTGATGCCGAGCTTGACGCGGTCGCGGCCCAGCCGGACACCAAGACCGGATACACCGAACAGGTTATGGGCATCGAGGTACGTCTCTTCGATGTCCGATGGCGAGAAATTCGCTCCGGTCGTGTTCTCCAGCGTCAGGTCGGCAAACAGGCTGAGCGTCGGGCTGAACGTCCACGTCGTCGCCGTCTCCAAGATGCCGTCGTTGATCGTCGGGAAGGCGGGCGTCGGCGTGAGGGCGTTGAGGTTGGCGCCGCCGGCGACGGGCGGATACGGATCGGTGAACAGCCGGTACATCAAGACCCCGCTGATGTGGATGGGGGACGGCGGCGGGGACGGCGGATCCACGGGCGTGAGCGAGAGCGCCTGCAACGCTGGCCACGGGGTCACGTGCAGAGGTGGCGTCTGGATGTCGCTCGTGGCATACGCCGTCAGCGGACCGGCGGCATCACCGCCCGCTCCGTTGTCGAGCAATGCCACGGGGGCCTCGCCGGCGCGCAGAGTCCAAGACCCCGCCGCCGGGCCGGCGCTGCTGGCAAAGATCAGAACGGCGAGGAGCACGCCATGTCGGATGCACGACGCCTTGTTCCGCCTTATCGCCCGAGTGTCACGATTCATGGCGCCGGGGTGTAGACGAAGACGAAGGAGCCCTGCGTAGTGTGCGTGTCCACGGAGAGCGCACGCCACATCAGGACGTAGGCTCCAGGCTCGAGGTCCCTGAGACGCACGACGATGTCCGTACTGCTGCCGCCGGTGTTCGCGAGCCCGGCATCGGCTCGGGCGGCCTCGTCACCGCGCTTCAGGAGGTTTTGCGAGAACAGCGCATCCGCTGCGGCGTGCAGCGCGTGGAGATCGGCGCCGGGCGCGGCGTTGATCTTGTAGAGCTTGAAGATGCTGAAGCGGATCTCGACGGGTTCGGAATACGTCAGTTTGATCTCTTTCAGAGGCGCCGTGACGGTGCTGTCCGCGGCCGGTACCGACGCGTTGAGAAAAGCGTGCGCGTTGGCCGGCGTGCCCCATCCGTACGCAAAGACGGTCGACAACACTACGCACGCCGCGCCGAAGAGGCGCAGGCGCCGGAACCACCGGTCCACAGGCTCCCCCCGTATGGAACATGTGTCAATCTCGAGCGGCGATGCTGTCGCGCCGGAGCGCAGAGTAGCATGAGACGGCGCAAACGAAAATGTCTCGGAGGTAGTAGGCACACGCGGTCCTCACGGCGGTGCGGCGCTGTCCGCCGCTTGGCGGTGCGCCGTACGCCACGCTCCGTGCATCGGGTGTGTCTCGAAAGTGGTAGAAACGCGCCGCGCCCGCCGCGGCGACAGAGGGGCCTTTCGTCAGGTCGCTGAAGCGACTACCCGTGTGCGGCGCTGATGCCTCGGTTACGTTGCGCACGGCACGGGGAGGCGAGATCGGATGCGGCGGTATCTGGGAACAATCACGCTGCTCTGGGCGGTGACGGCGACGGCGCTGCTCGCGGCCACGGTCGTCCGGCCGGGAGTACTGCCGGGGGCCGCGACATCGCCGGCACTGCCGGGGCGGCCGCCTGCCGCGGAGGCGCAGCCCGCGGCGTCCCCTGGCGAGGACCTCCGGCCGCCGGCCCGCCTGGAGTGGCTCGGCTGGCAGTTCTTCCGCGTGACCACCCCGCGGGGCAAGGTCCTGCTCTTCAACCCGGCGCTCAACGATCCGCGGGCGACCTTCCGCAATCAGGAGTCGCCGCTCAGCCTCGAAGACCTCGACAAAGCCGATCTCATCCTTGCCGCCGACGGCCACGCTGAGACCAGGGCATGACCGTCGACATCGCCCGCAAAACCGGAGCGAGCGTGATCACCACGTTCGAACTGGCGCAGTGGATGGTCGGCCGGGGCGTGGACAGCGCCAAGATCCTGCGCAGCGAGCCGGGGTCGCGCTGGGACCTGGACGGGATCAAGGTCCAAGTCGTCAATTCGGTGCACGGCTCGGGCGCGCCGGCCCTGCCCAACGTCCCCGCCGCAGTATACGGCGGCCCCGCGCTCGGGTTCATCGTCACGCTGGAAAACGGCGTGCGGATCTATCATGCCGGCAGCACGGCGCTGACGATGGACCTCCAGATGTACGGCCGGCTCTACCGTCCGCAGATCGCGCTGCTGCCGATCGCCTCCGGGATGCTGCCGGATGAAGCCGCGATCGCGGCCGAACTGCTCCGCGCGGACAACCCGGACCTCGTGGCCGTGTTCCCCCAGCACCACGCATCGTTCATGCCGCCGGACCGCCGGGGGCGCGCCTTCGTGGACGCGGTCAACGCGCGCCCGGCGCTGCGCGGACGGGTGCGCGCGTACGATCCGCGGCCGGGGCAGGAGTTTCTGCTGACGCCGTCCGGCGTGCGGGTGCGCTGATCGTGCGCGTCGCGGTAATTGGGGCCGGCGGAACCGGCGGATACTACGGCGCACTGCTCGCGCGCGCGGGGCACGACGTCATCTTCGTCGCCCGCGGCGCGCACCTCGATGCGATCCGGTCGCGCGGGCTCACGGTCCGCTCGCGCCTCGCCGGCGATTTCACCGTCCGCGCCGCGGCGACCGCCGACATCCGGTCAATCGGTCCGGTCGACCTGGTGCTCGTCTGCGTCAAGACCTACAGCATGGACGGGATCCTGCCGCTGCTGCCCTCGCTCACCGGTCCGCATACCATGATCGTCTCGATGCAAAATGGCATCGACAACGAGGACCGGATCGCGGCGGTGACCGGCCCCGGCCCGGTGCTGGGCCTGGTCGCCCACGTGTCGGCATTGGTGCAGGCCCCGGGCGTGGTCGCGCAGGTGGCCGGTCCCGGCACACTCATCGTCGGCGAATTGGCCGGCGGTGAGAGCGCCCGGACGGCCGCGCTGCAAAAAGTCTTCCAGGGTGCCGGCATCGCCGCGCAGGTACGGCCGGACATCAAGGTGGCGTTGTGGGAGAAGTTCGTGTTCATCTGCGCCGCGAGCGGCGTGACCGCGCTCACGCGCCTGCCCGCGGGCCCGATCTTCGCCGATGCGGAGACGACCGCGTTGGCGCGCGCCACCCTCGAGGAAGGCGCCGCGGTGGCACGGGCGCAAGGCGTAACGCTTCCCGGCGGGTTCGTGGAGCAAACGCTCGGCTTCATGCGGAAGCTCGAGCCCTGGGCCCGCGGCTCGATGGCGCAAGATCTGCTCGACGGCCGGCCGCTCGAACTGGAAACGCTCAACGGTACGATGGTACGGCTCGGCCGCATGCGCGAGGTGCCCGTCCCCGTCAACTGGTGCATCTACGCAGCGCTGCGGCCGTTCGCAAACGGCGCGCCCGACCTGCCGAAACCGGGGGAGACGTGATGTACGCGAATCGTCATGTTCAAAGGAGCGTGCGATGACCGCGGTGAGTGACTCCGGACACACGACCTACGCGACCCGGTTTGGTCTGCGGCCCGTCGTCTATGGGCGGCGCGGTGTCGTCGCCACCGCGAATCCGCTCGCGACGATGGCGGGCATTCGCATGTTGGCGCAGGGCGGCAACGCCGTCGATGCCGCGATCGCCGCCGCCGCGGCGATCGGCGTGGCCGAGCCGTACATGTCCGGGCTCGCCGGGTGCGGGACCCTGATGCTGACGCGACCGGGCCAGACGCCCAAGGCGCTCGTCTTCCTCGGCCGGGCACCGGCCGCCGCGGTGCCCGAGCGGTTCGCCGAGAGCCTGCCCGACACCGGATACGAGGGCGCGTGCGTGCCGGGGAACCTCGCCGCCTGGGCGCGTGTGCTCGCCGAGCACGGCACGATGCCGCTGGCCCAGGTGCTCGAGCCGGCGATCGAGTATGCGGAGCGCGGCGTCCCGTTCACGCCGTTCGATGAGATGATGTTTCGCGAAAGCGCGCCGCGCCTCACGCAGGAGGGGGTCGCGACATACCTGCACAGCGGCGCCGTCCCGCGGCCGGGCGCGCTGCTCGTGCAGTCCGATCTCGCCGCAACTCTGCGGCGGATCGGCGCGGAGGGCGCGGGGTACCTGTACGAGGGACCGCTCGGCCAGGCGATTGTGCGCTTGATGCGCGAGCGCGGGGGCCTCCTCGCGGAGCAAGACCTGCGCGAGTATCCCGAGTCGCTGCACTGGGCGGATCCGATCGCCACCCGCTATCGCGGCGTGACGGTCTACGCGCCGCCGCCGCCGACGAGCGCCGTGCAGGTGCTGGAGACGCTCGGTCTGCTTGACGGATTCGATCTCGGCCCTACGGAACACCTCGGGCCGGAGCACGTCGGTCTCGTGGCCGAGGCCGCGCGCCGCGCGCGGCTCGATACGGACCGCTTCGTCGGCGACCCCGATGCGGTAGAGGTGCCGGTGGACCATCTTCTGTCCGGGGCGAATCTCGACGCCCTGCGGCGGGAGATTGATGTGCGATCGTGGTCGCAGGCGGGCCGGCGCGGCGCAGGCGCGCCATCCCCGGCCGCGGGCGGGAGCGCCGCCGAGAGCGGCATTCGGTCGACCACGCATCTTGCGGCTGCCGATGGGAGCGGCCTCGCGGTGAACATCACGCAAAGCCTCGGCCACGGGTTCGGCTGCGGTGTCGTGGTGCCCGGTACCGGCGTGTGCCTCAATAACGCGATGCACTGGTTTACCGCGCGCCCGGGCCACCCCAACCAGGTCGCGCCGCGGAAGCGGCACGAGTGGCCCGTGGCACCCGTCCACGTCTTCCGCGACGGACGCTTCTGGACGACGGTCGGCACGCCGGGTTCCTACGGCATTCTCGTGACGACCGTCCAGGTACTCGTCAACCTCGTCGATTTCGGCCTCAACCTACAGGACGCGATCGGCGCGCCGCGGTTCCGGTGGATCGACGACGTCGCCGATCCGCTGCCCGCGCGGGCCCTACGAATCGAGTCGAGGATGCCGGAGGCGACGCGCGCCGCGTTCGCCGACCGGGGCTACGGCGTCGATACGCTCGGACCGTGGTCGATGCGCGTGGGCGGCGTGCAGGCCGTCCAATGGGATCCCGAGACCGGCTGGCTCGCCGGCGCCGCCGACCCCCGCCGCAACGGCTACGCGGTGGCCTGGTGACGCGGCCCGCCCCACGGCGCCGGCCGCACGGGGAGGAGGTGGACTCATGCAGGTGACGATCGTCGGCGCCGGCGCGATTGGTGGAACCATCGGCGCGCACCTCGCGCGGGCCGGACACGACGTCCTCTTCGTCGATGCGGCGCCGGACCACGTCGACGCGTTGAACCGCGACGGCCTTCGGATCGAAGGACACGAGACGTTCACGGTGCGGGTCCCGGCGGTCACGCCCGACGGCTTGGCGCCCGCCCTCGCCGGCCGGCCGCTCGGGGCCGTGATGCTGGCCGTCAAGGCGCTTCATACGCAAGCCGGCCTTGACCTGGTCGCCCCGCTGCTCCGCCCGGATGGCTACGTCGTCTCCATGCAAAACGGCCTCAACGAGCGCGTCATCGCATCGCGGCTCGGTGCCGCGCGGACCGTCGGCGCATTCGTGAACTTCGGCGCCGACTACCACGGGCCGGGCCGCATCATGTACGGCGGACCGGGCGCCTTATACCTCGGAGAGTTGGACGGCACGGTGACCCTGAGGGTCGAGGGGCTCGGCGACACGCTGCGGAACGCGTTCCTGCCGAATACGACGGTCACCCGCAACATCTGGGGATACCTCTGGGGCAAGATGGGGTACGCGTCCATGCTCTTCGCCACCGCGGTCGTGGATGCGACGATGGCGGACGTGCTGGGCGATCCGGCCAACGAAGCGCTGATGGCGGATCTCGCCGCGGAGGTCACGCGCGTCGCGGACGCGGAAGAGGTTCGCAGCGAGGCGTTCGACGGTTACGAACCGGACGTGGTTCGCTTCCGCCGGCCGCGGGATTGGGCCGGGATCCGGCGGAGCCTCGCGGCGATGGCGGAGCGCAACCGCGGGTCCCTCAAACAGAAGAGCGGCATCTGGCGGGACCTGGCCGTCCGGCGCCGCCGCACGGAGGTCGACTATCAGCTCGGTGAGGTCATCGCGACCGGGCGTGCCCGTGGGACTGACCTGCCGCTCAACGTCCGGGTGGTGGAGCTGATCCACGACCTCGAATCGGGCCGGCGGACCATGGATCCGCGGAACCTCGCCGAATTGCGGGGGCTCGATGCGACCCTCTACGGCGATGACGGCGGGGCGCGGGCATGAGCGCATATCGCGAGTTCGTGGACCGGCACTTCGACGAGATGCTCGCCGATCTCAAGGCCTTTGTCGAGTTGGAATCACCGACGACCGTCAAGGCCGCGACGGACCGCGCGGCGCGCCACCTTGCCGGCCGGTTTGCCGACGCCACCGGCGCGGAGATCGTCTGGCACGCCCAGCGTGAGTGGGGCGATCACTTCGAGGCGCGGGTCGGCCGCGGGCGAAGGCGGATCCTGCTGCTCGGCCACGTGGATACCGTGTGGCCCCTCGGGACCATCGAGCGGCTGCCCTGCCGCATCGACGGCGGGCGAATCACCGGTCCCGGGTCGTTCGACATGAAATCCGGCGATATCCAAGCGCTGTGGGCGCTGCGCGCCGTGGTGGAGCATCGCGCCGGCGCGGACAAAACGTTTGTCTTTTTCGGCAATACGGAGGAAGAGGTCGGCAGTCCCACGTCGCGCCCCATCATTGAGTCGCTCGCGCGTGACTCGGAATGCGTCCTCGTGCTGGAACCGTCCGTCGGCGCCGAGGGCGCGGTCAAACTCTGGCGCAAAGGCGTCGGCATGTTCCGGCTCGACGTGGAGGGCGTGGCCAGCCACGCCGGCGCGGATCCCGAGAAGGGGCGGAGCGCGGTGCTCGAGCTGGCCCACCAGATCGTCGATCTCTACGCCGCCGTGCCGCGGGCCGAAGCCGGCACCACGCTCAACGCAGGCGTGATTCAAGGCGGGACGCGGTCGAACGTGGTCGCGGCGGCCGCCGAAGCCCGGATCGACCTCCGGGTCAGAACCGCGGCGGAAGCCCGGCGGGCGGAGGCGGCGATCCTCAACCGGCCGACGTTCGTCGCGGGAACCACCGTGCGCGCGAGCGGCGGGCTCAACCGTCCGCCGATGGAGGAGACTCCGGCGTCGCGCCGGCTGTATGAGATCGCACGCCGGATCGCGGCGGACGACGGGTTCGAGCTGCCGGCCGGCGGGACAGGAGGCGGCAGCGACGGCAATTTCACGGCGGCGATCGGCGTGCCGACCCTCGACGGGCTCGGCGCGGTCGGCGACGGCGGACATGCCGAAACCGAACACGTGCGGCGCGAGACGGTCGCGCCGCGCACCGCCTGGTTCGCGCGCCTTCTGGCCGAACTGTAGGCGGGCTTAGGGGAGCGCCGCCACCACCTCGATCTCGACTTTCAACTCGGGGCGCGCGAGCGCGCTGACCTCGACCGTCGACCGCGCCGGGAGATCGCCCGGAAACGCGCGGCGATACACCTCGTTCATCGCCGCGAAGTCCTGGATGTCCGTGAGAAAGACGGTGGCCTTGAGTACGTGGGCCATGTTGGTCCCCGCCGTCTCCAGCACGGCCTGAATGTTATCCAGGCAATTGCGCGTTTGTTCCCGGATGTCGGGCGGCACCTGGCCGGCTGCGTCGGTGCCGACCTGCCCCGAGGTGAAGACGAGGTTGCCGAAGCGGATGCCCGGCGAGTAGGGCGAGCTCGGGCGGGGGCGGCTCGACGGGAAGACGGCCTGACGGTTCATGGCATTACCTCCGGGAGTCACGCACATCACCTCCAAAGACGCGCGGGCGCCGACGCGCGGGGTCACACGCCGGCGGCCGAACGAGATGTCGTGCACTTCGCGTGTGCCTCCACGGCATCCTGTGCCCGCGTGGTGCCGAAGGGGAGGGCCGCTTCGACGGCGGCGCGAACCCGACTCCATGCGGGACGAATACGTCAGGCGTGGGTTCGCGGGAGGGGGAGGCGTTTTTTAATGCGGCGCAACTTCGCACTGTGCATAACGCTGCTCGTGGCGGCGGCCGGATGGGGAACCGTGCTGTATGCGCAAGAGTCGAGGGTGGGCGGGACCTGGACGATCGTCAGTACCGAGGAACCGGACACCCTCGACCCCCAAAAGACCGGCGCGGCCGTCGCCGCCGCTATTTTTCAGTTTGTCGGAGAACCGCTCTTGGCCCACGACTTCAGCAATCGCGTGGTCCCGGGTCTGGCGGACTCCTGGACGATCAGTAGCGACGGTCTCGTCTGGACGTTCAAACTGAAGGCCGGCGCCGTCTTCCACAACGGCACGCCGATTACCGCCCAAGCCGTCAAAGCCTCGATCGAGCGCGCGATCGCACCCGAGACGAAGTCCCCGGTCGCGAAGGCCCAGCTGGGTCCGGTGAAAGCGGTCGATGCGGTCGATGCGCGCACGCTGCGGCTCACGCTCAGTGAGCCGTTCGCGCCGCTCATCAACAATCTCGGCGACCCGCGGCTCTCGCCGATCGATGTCCGGGCCGCCGAGTCGGCCGGCAGCGGGTTCGGCCGTGCGCCGGTCAGCGACGGTCCGTACGTGGTGAAGGAGTGGGTGTCCGGCCACCACGTCACGCTGGCGCGCAATCCGGCCTTCACCTGGGGGCCGCCGTACATGCACCACGGGCCGGCATATATCGATCAGATCATCTACCGGTTCATTCCTGATTCGGCGACGCAGGTCGCCGCCTTCGAGAGCGGCGAGGTGAGCCAGCTCGGGCTGCCGCCGCACGACGTCGCCCGGCTCCAGGCCACGAAGAAGTACCAGATCTTCAGGTTCCTGCGCAAAGGTGTCGGGGAGTTCCTGGAGTTCAACGTCACCAAAGAGCCGTTCTCGGACATCCGGCTCCGGCGCGCCATGAACTACGCCATTAACAAGGATGTGCTTGTCAAAGTGGTGCTGGAGGGCCTCGGCGAACCCGCATACGGACCGCTGCCCCCTTCGATCTGGGGATATTGGCCCGGCATCGTCGACTACGCGCCCCACTACGATCCGGCCAAGGCCAAGCAACTCTTTGCCGAGGCGGGCTTCACGCCGGGTCCGGACGGCACGCTGCAGAAAGCCGGCCGGCCGCTCGCGTTCACGCTGTACACGACCCCCGCGGACACCGGGGTGCGCACGGCGCAGCTCGTCCAGGCCAACCTCCGCGGGTTCGGCGTCCGGATGGACATTCAGACGTACGAGTTTGGCACGATCCTCGAAAAGTTCAAGAAGGGCGACCAGCAGGCCGGGTTCATGGGATATACGTACAACGAACCGGACATCATGTACATCTGGTTCGACTCGGCCAACATCGGCAGCGGGCTCAACTTCAGCCACTACGCCGACCCCAAACTCGACGCGCTGATTGACGCCGCGCGGCACGCCACCAACCTGACCAAGCGGGCGGCGATCTACGTGGACCTGCAAAAGTATGTCGTCGACAAAGCGCTGTGGGTGCCGCTGTGGACGAACTACAACTACATCGCGCTGCAGCCGTGGATCAAGGATGCGAAGATCCATCCGGATGGGTATGTGTTCCTCGGCGACGCCTATCTGACCAAGCGCTGACGTAGCCGCCGGGCCGACCGTGCAGGCGTTCATTCTCCGGCGGCTCGGAGCGGTGGTGCCGGTGCTGCTCGTGGTGTCGGTGCTCGTCTTTCTGATGAGCCACCTCACGCCTGGCGACCCCGCGACAATCATGCTGGGAGAGAACGCCTCGGCCGCGGACGTGGCCCGGCTGCGTCACGAGCTCGGCCTCGACCGGCCGCTCGCCGTCCAATACGGTCGCTATCTCGCGGGCGTGCTGCGCGGCGACCTCGGTCGTTCCATCCGGTCGGGACGGCCGGTGGCGCTCGAGATTTGGGATCGGTTTCCCCCGACGCTCCAGTTGACGCTTGGCGCGATGGCGATCGCCGCGGCATCCGGCGTGTTGCTGGGGGCGCTTGCCGCGGCCGGCCGCAGCGGCGCGGCCGACACGATCGTCATGAGCACGTCGCTGGTCGGCATCTCGATGCCGTCCTTCTGGCTCGGCCTGCTGTTGATTCTGCTCTTTGGACTGATGCTGCGCTGGTTTCCGATCGCCGGCGGCGACGACTGGCGCGCCCTGGTGCTGCCCGCCGTGACTCTCGGAGCCCAGGCCGCGGCTGTGATCGCCCGGCTCACGCGCGCGAGCCTGCTCGACGTCCTGCCGAGCGAGTTCGTTCGGACCGCGCGCGCCAAGGGTCTCGCGGCCGTGCGGGTGCTGTTCCGCCACGCCCTGCGCAACGCGCTGATCCCGGTCGTGACGGTGATGGGCCTGCAGTTCGGCGCGCTACTCGGCGGCGCGGTGATCGTAGAATCGGTGTTCGCGCGGTCGGGCCTCGGCCGCTTCGCGGTCGCGGCCGTTCAGTCGCGCGACTTTCCGGTGATTCAGGGGATCGTGTTGTTCGCCGCGGCCGTCTACGCGCTCGTGAACCTGTCCGTGGACGTGGCGTACCTGGCGCTCGACCCCCGGATCACCTACGACCGGTGAGCCGCCGCGCGAGGAGGCCGCACCGCCGCCTGCCGCCGGGAATCTGGCTCGGCCTGGCGATTTCAGGCGGCTTCGTCGCCATGGCACTCGCCGCACCGTGGATCGCTCCGCACGATCCCGTTGCCCCGGCCATTGAGGCGGTGCTGCAGCCGCCGTCGCGAAGCCACCCGTTCGGGACGGACGAACTCGGACGGGACGTGCTGAGCCGCGTGGTCTACGGCAGCCGTGTGTCGCTCGAGGTCGGCATCGTCGCGGTCGGAATCGCCGCGACGATCGGCACCGCGGGCGGGCTCGCGGCCGGGTTCTACGGCGGCACGTGGGACGCCGCGGTGATGCGCGCGACCGACGTGCTGCTCGCGTTTCCCGGCATCTTGCTGGCGATTGCCATCGTGGCCACGCTCGGGCCGAGTCTGACGAACGTCATGATCGCGGTCGGCATCGGTGCGATTCCCGTGTATACGCGCACAGTGCGCGGCTCGACGCTTTCGGTACGGCGAATGGAGTATGTCGAAGCGGCCCGCGCCGCCGGCGCGACCAGCGGGCGCCTCATCGTCCGCCATGTCCTGCGCAACATCAGGGCGCCGATCGTGATCCTGGCGACACTCGGTGTGGGCGTGAACATCCTGATCGCCGCGGGCCTCTCCTACGTGGGGCTCGGCGCGCAGCCGCCGACCCCCGAGTGGGGCGCGATGTTGAGCGGGGCGCGTCAGTACCTCCGCGACGCCTGGTGGACCGCGGTGTTCCCCGGACTCGCCATCACATTGACGGTGGTCGGGATGAACCTGCTGGGCGACGGTTTGCGCGATCTGCTGGATCCGCGGCTGCGGATCTGAATCGGTCTAAGGCGTGTCCGGCTAACCCCCGCGCATGAACGACGGGTAGAGCGTCATTCCGCCGTCCACAAAAAGCGTGGTGCCGGTGATATAGCCCGCGACGTCCGACACGAGGACGGCGACCATGCGCGCGACGTCGTCCACCGTTCCGAGCCGGCCGAGGGGGATTTTCGTCAGCAGGTCCTGGAGCTGCGCCGGGTCGCCCCACACGTCCTGGTTGATCGGCGTCTGAATCGCGCCCGGCGCCAGCGCGACCACCCGGACGCCGGAGGGGGCGGCTTCCTGGGCCAGCGTCTTGGTCAACATGCTGAGGCCCGCTTTGCTGGCCGTGTAGGCGCTGTACCCGGTCCAGGGAATGCGTTCGTGCACCGACGTGAGGTTCAATACCACGCCGCGCCGGGCCGGCACCATTCGGCGCAGTGCCTCCCGCGCGCACAGGTACGCGCCGGTGAGGTTGATGTCGAGGACGCGGCGCCAGGCGTCGACGCCCTGTTCCCAGCCGGGGGCGCGGCCGCCGTCGATGCCGGCGTTGTTGATCAGAATGTCGAGGCCGCCCCACGTCCGGTCGATGTCCGCGAACATCCGCCCCACCTGCGCGGGATCCGACACGTCCGCCTGCGCCGCGAACGCGGCGCCGCCCGAACCGGTGATCTCCCCGACGGCGGCCTGGGCGGCGTCGGGATCCACCACGTAGTTGACGCAAACGCGTGCGCCCTCCCGCGCGAGCGCGAGCGCGATCGCGCGGCCGATGCCGGAGTTGGCGCCCGTCACGAGCGCGCGGCGCGCGCGCAGGTTAAGATCCATGGGTCCGGGCTTCGGCGAGGCTCGGCAGGCACCACGCGCGCCCGTCCCGCGCGGGCAGCAACTCCGCCGCCTGCGGCCCCCAGGACCCCGCCGCATACACAGGCACACCGCCCGGCGGGACCGTCCGCCACGCGTCGAGGACGGGCTGCACGATCGACCACGACGCGTCGATCTGGTCCGCGCGCATGAAGAGCGTGGCGTCGCCCCACATCACGTCGAGCAAAAGGGTCTCGTACGCTTCCGGCGGTTCCCCGCCGAATCCCCGGCGGTAGTCGAAGTCCATGTCGGCCACGTCGAGGTGCATGACCGGGCCGGGACGCTTCGCCTGGAACCGCAGGACGATGCCTTCCGCCGGCTGGATCCGGACGATGAGCCGGTTCGGTTCCCAGTGCTCGACGGCGGACGGCGGGAACGGCAGGTGCGGCGCGGGTTGAAACTGGATCTGGACTTCCGTCGCCTTGACGGGCAGCCGCTTTCCGGTCCGCAGGTAGAAGGGTACGCCCTGCCACCGCCAGTTGTCGACAAAGAGCCGCAGCGCCGCGAACGTCTCGGTGGTCGAGCCGGCCGCGATGCCGGGTTCCTCGCGATAGCCGGGAACCGGCGCGCCGTCCATCCGTCCCGGTCCGTATTGACCGCGAACCGCCGACGCGTCGACACCGGCCGTGAGCGGCCGCACCGCCCGCAGGACGTCCGTCTTCTTGGTGCGTACCTCGTCGGCGTCGAAGGACACGGGCGGCTCCATCGCGACTAGACACAGCACCTGCAGCATGTGGTTCTGGACCATGTCGCGCAGCGCCCCGGCATGATCGTAGTACGCCCCGCGATGTTCGACGCCGACCGTTTCCGCCACGGTGATCTGCACCTGATCGATGTAGCGGCGGTTCCACACGGGTTCGTACAGCGTATTCCCGAACCGCAGCGCGAGGATGTTCTGCACGGTCTCCTTGCCGAGGTAGTGATCGATCCGAAAAATCTGTCCCTCGGGAAAGACGCGGCCGATCGCCGCGGTCAGTGCCCGCGCGGACTGCAGGTCCTGTCCGAACGGCTTTTCCACCACGAGCCGCGCACGCTCCGGGGCGAGCGCCGCGCCGCCGAGGCCTTCCACAATTGGCTCGACCGCGGCCGGGGGCGTGGCGAGATAGAAAATCCGCTGCGCGGCGGTCCCCCACCACCGCTCCAGCGCGGCAATGGCGGCGCCGAGCGCACGGCCCGCGGCCGGCGACGCCAGATCGCCGCCGAAATGCGTGAGCGCCGGGGCGAACGCGTTCCACCGGTTCGCGTCTGCCGGTCCGCGGCGGGAGAAGCGGTCGACCGCCTCCTTGGCGCGCCGGCGGAACGCGCCGTCGTCCATCTGGGCGCGGTCGACGCCGATCGCCGCGAACTGATCCGGCAGCCAGCCGTCGAGGAAGAGGTTGTAGAGCGCGGGCAGCAGTTTGCGGGCGGCGAGGTCGCCGCCCGCGCCGACGACCGCCACAACGGTAGGGCCGGGCCGGGGCCGCTCGCGTGTCGCGGACCGCTCGCTCACTCGCGCCGCCGAGGGCGCCCTCGCGAGCCGGCCGTGATCGCTGCGGCCGTCAGGTCATCGAGTTGCGCGAGCGCGGCATCGACGGCGCCGCCGAGGTGCACGCGCAGCGCCCGTTGGCCGTGGCGCCGCAGCGCTTCCAGATCCCCGAGGGCCTGCGCCCGCTTGAACACGCCGAAGGTGTACGGCTCACCCGGCACAGGGGCATCGGCGGCGTCGTCCCCGGTGATGAGGAGGAACAGGCCGTTTGAAGGGCCGCCCTTGTGGTACTGCCCGGTGGAGTGCAGGTAGCGCGGACCGTACCCCAGCGTAGTCGCGAGCCGCGCCGCGTCGCGGAGGCGCACCCGGATCTTCTGCAGCCTCCGGTGGGTCTCCGGCGCTTCGGGCAGGTACGCCAGGATCCCGACGTAGCCGCCGGGACGCCGCTCTTCCAAAAAGCGCGCCAACGTCGCGGCGGCATCGCGCTCGGGCCGGTCGGCGTACAGGCCGAGGGCGCCGGCACGCTGCGACGGAGCGGGCTCGGGGAGACGTCCCTCGCGGCGGACGACGTCGAGGAGGCGGTTGGTGTTGTCCTTGCTCTCCTGGACGTTGGGTTGATCGAAGGCGTTGATCCCGAGAATCGCGCCCGCGGCCGCGGTCGCGATTTCCCACCGCAGGAACTCCGGCGCGAGATCGAGCGTATCGTCCAACTCGAGCCCGACGACGGGGTGGCCGGCGTTGCCCAGCGCCTCCAGGCGCCCCGCGGCCTCGCCGTTGCCCGCCCCGCGAAGCCTAATGTGGACGAAGACCCGGTCCGCCCCATAGACCGCGGGATCCCCGAGCGGTTCGTCCGCCACCGGAAGCAGCCCGGTCCCGTGCTTGCCGGTGCTCTCGGCAAGAAGCTGCTCGAGCCAGGTGCCGAGCGCGACGAGCGGGTCGGAGACGACGAAGGTGATCTTGTCGCGGCCGCGCCGGGCGAGTTCGCCCATGACGGCGCCGAGATGCACGCCGGGGTTGCGGGGGGGTGCCACCGACGGTCCGCAGGCGTCGGCCATCACGAGCGCGCGCCGGAGCAGTCCGCCGACGTCCACGCCTGCGAGGGCCGCGGGCACCAACCCGAAGTAGGTAAGCGCGGAGTACCGGCCACCGACGTCCGCGGCGTTCGCGAAGACCCGGCGGTAGCGCCGCTCTTCCGCCTGCTTCGCAAGCGGCGTGCCGGCGTCGGTGATCGCGATAAAGGCCTCCCCGGCGCGATCACCCGCGGCCGCGCGCTGCTTCGTGTAGAAGTACTCGCCGAACGCGAGTGGCTCGGCCGTGGTCCCGGACTTGCTCGCCACGATGAACAGCGTCCGGGCGCCTTGCGCCCGGCGGTCCTCGGCGAGGATTGTCGCGGGGTCGGTGGTGTCGAGCACGGTGAGGTGCAACCCCGGCGCCTCGGGGAACGTCCGCGCGAAGACGAGCGGCGCGAGGCTGCTGCCACCCATCCCCATGTGCAGGACGTGCCGGTAGCCGGCGTCGCGCGCCTCGGCCGCGAAGCGGCGGAGGTCCTCGACGGTCTCCGCCATCGCCGCGGGCGCGCGCAGCCAGCCGAGACCGTTGCGCACCGCGTCCTGCCCACCGGGGTCGCTCGCCCACAGCGCGGGATCGCGGGCCCACAGCCGCTCGACGAAGCGGTCGCGGGCCAGCGCATCGAGACTTGCCGCCACGGCGCTACGGTCGTCGTCCTGCGCCGTGAACTGAATCGGGGTCGCGGTCATGGTGTGCCCCGGGCGGTGACGTGCGGAGCGGGTATTCCTGTCCTGGTTCGTCCCAACCGCCGCATGTCCTATCAGGCACAAGGATCGACCGCGGCCGGGTCGTACTACACGAGGTCCGCGTGCCGGCCTCGCCGCCGCGCACAACGCCGACGCATCGTCGAGGAGGCACACCGTGTCGAGTCAAGGCCGCGCCGTACGGCCGGAAGATCTTGCCGCGATTGCGACCGTTTCGGATGCGCAGATCTCACCCGACGGCCGTGCCGTCGCGTTTGTGCGCACGGACATCGACATGGAGGCCGACGATTACCGGGCGAGGATCTGGATCGCCGGCACGGACGGCGGCGACCCCGTCCAACTGACGCGGGGGCCGCGCAAGGACGCCGCGCCGCGGTGGTCGCCGGACGGCCGTCTTCTCGCGTTCCTCTCGGATCGGCACACCGACCACGGCGGCCGCGCCGGTGGCTCGGCGCCGTGGGGCGCAGGCGCCGCGTCGCAACTCTATCTGTTGCCGCTAAGTGGCGGCGAGCCGCGGCGCGTCACGGCGCTCGCGCACGGCGCGGGTCCGGCGGTGTGGTCCCCCGACGGCGCCGCGATCGCGTTCCGCGCGGTCGCGGACGCGCCCGGCGAGGCGCATGGCGCGGCCGCGGTGCGCCCCCGTGTCGTCACCCGCGCGCAGTACAAGGGCGACGGCTTCGGTTACACGTTTGACCGGCGGCATCAGATCTTCGTCCTCACGCTCGCGGATGGCCGCGTCACGCAGCTGACCCACGACGACATGGAACACGCGGCGCCGGCGTGGTCGCCGGACGGACGGCGGCTCGTGTTTGTACGGGCGCGGGCGGGGGCCGGTGACTACAGTTTGTTCGATCTGTGGAGCGCGGATGCGCAGGGTGGAGATCCGCGGCAGCTTACGCGCGAGGTCGGCCGTGCCGCGGGCCCGGCGTGGTCGCCGGACGGGAACTGGATCGCCTGCTTCGGATGCGACGAGCAGGAGGCGGGATTCGGCGACCCGATGGCGCGGATCTGGCTGGTGCCCTCGGCCGGCGGGCCGGCCCGCCGGCTCACCGTGGGGTATGATCGCGCCGCGGTGCTCGCGCGGCCGCATGAACTCACGCCGCCGCCGATCTGGTCCCCGGACGGCCGGACCGTGACGTTTCTCGCCGCCGACGCGGGACGCGTGCATGCCGTCCGCGCCGCCGCGTCCGGCGGTACGGTGGAGGCGGTGGTGCGGGGGGACCGCCAGATCCAGAGCCTCACCGCGGCGGGCGGACGTCTGGCGTTCACGGCGACCGATCCCCGCACGCCGGCCGATCTGTACGTCTCCGCGACCGACGGTTCGGCCGAACGCCGGCTCACGCACCTCAACGCCGCATGGGACGCGGAGGTCGCGTTGCCTCCGGTCGAGCACCGCCGCTTCACCAGCCCGCACGGGGGGGAGCTCGGCGGCTGGATAACGCTCCCCATGGGTGGGCGCCGGCCGGCGCCGCTGCTCGTCGAGATCCACGGCGGCCCGGCCTCATATGCGGGGCCGGTGTTTCCGCTCGGGCTGCTGCACACCTACATTCTCGCCGCGCGGGGATGGGCCGTCCTTCAATTGAATCCCGCCGGCTCGGGGTCGTATACGAAAGCGTTCGCCCATGGAATCCGCGCCTGCTGGGGGGAGCGGGATCTGCCTGAACAGCTGGCCGCCGTCGACGCGCTCGTGGCGGACGGGACCGCCGACGGCGCACGGCTCGCCGTGTCGGGCTACTCGTACGGCGGTTTCATGACCTCATGGACGATCACGCACACGGATCGCTTCAAGGTCGCGGTGGTCGGAGCGCCCGTCGTCAATTTGGAATCGTTTTACGGGACGTCGGATATCGGGCCGTGGTTCGGCGAATGGGAGATGCGCGGCGGCCTCGTCGAGCATCGCGAGACATACCGGCGCCTCTCGCCGATCAACTACGTCGATCGCGTGACGACGCCCACGTTGATCGTGCACGGGGAAGGGGACGATCGATGCCCGATCGGCCAGGGGGAGGAGCTGTTCATCGGCCTGATCGCGGCCGGCCGGGCAACCGCCGAGTTCGTTCGCTATCCGGGGCAGAGCCACGCGTTCCGGCAGAGCGGCCGTCCGAGCCACCGGATCGATGTGGTCCGGCGCGTCGTCGACTGGATCGAACGCCATGTCACGGCGGATGCGCCCCGCCTCCGGGCCGACGCCGCGCGCCTGGAAGCGCGCCGCTCATGACATCCGCAACAGCCGTTCGGCGTTGCTGTACGCTTCGAGCGTGATCGTTCGCACAGGTTATCGCCGGACGCGGCCGTCCGGCCCGACCTGCGCGCCGTACGCGGCGGCGCCGTCAGGCGTGACATAGCCATCGTCGACGTCGGCCTGAATCTCCACCACAGGCCGGGTCGCGGGATCGCCGAATCCGCTGCCGCCGGCGATCTCGATCGTCGCGCGTTCTCCGGTCCTGCACAGTTCGGCGACGCCGACGTCGGCGCCGGCCTCGCGGGTGCGCCCGTTCTCAACCACGAATGCCCGCGCGCGGCGGCCCGCGAGCCCGCTCCGCAGGCCCGGCGTTGAGACCAGCATCCCGTGCGGCCGGAAGTCGACCAGCACGGGCGTCGGGCTCGCCCGGCGGAGGTGCATTCGCACGCGCTGTCCCAGTCCGCCCCGGTGGCGGCCTGGCCCGCCGGAGTCGGCGATGAGTTCCTTGCACTCGACGACGACCGGGGTGCGGCTCTCAAACATTTCCACCGAGACGTTCGCCGCGGACGTCGGATACAGGAGCGCCGATTTGCCGTCGCCGTGCGCGCTTGCGCCCTGGCCGCCGCCCTGGAAGAGATGGTCGTTGAAGGGACGGCCCTCCGCGTCGCGGCCGTAACTGCCCATCCCGATCGGCAGCCCCGTAAACGCCTGCACGCGGTCCGGCAGCACGTCCGCGAGCGCGCGGAAGACCGCAGGCCCGAGATACCAGCCGGTGTGCGTGCGCTCGTTGACCGAGGCCGGGTGGCGGCAGTTGAGCACCGAGCCGTCCGGCGCGAGCACGTGAAACGGACGGTAGCAGCCCGCGTTGGAGCGAATTTCCGGCGTGAGGATCGACTTGAGCGCGTAGGTCGTGTGGGCGGCCGTGTAGTGATACGTGCAATTGATGCCGCCCCGCGGCAGCTGCGCCGGGGCGCCGGCCCAGTCGACGGTGATCTCGTCACCGCGGACGGTAACGGCGCAGGGCAGCCGCAGCGGCTCCTCGAGTCCGTCGTACCACACCTCGCTCCGGTAGGTGCCGTCCGGCACCGCCCTGATCGCCTCCCGCATCGCCTGTTCGGCGCGCGACTGCACCACGTGCGCGAGCGCGGCCAGGGAGTTGAGGCCGTATTCGTCCATGAAGCCGGACAGACGCTCCGCCCCGATTCGATTGCTGGAGACCTGCGCCTGGATATCCCCGAGGACCATCTCGGGACGGCGGACGTTGGCGCCGATCACCGCCATCAGGTCGTCGTTCAGCGTCCCGGCCCGGTAGAGTTTGAGGGGCGGAATTTGCAGGCCCTCGTCGTACACTTCCCGCGCGTTGAGCGAGTCGCGCGTTCCGCCGATGTCCGAGGCGTGGGCGATCGACCCGATAAGCGCGCATAGGCGCCCGCGCCGGAAGACCGGGGTCACGACGGCCAGATCGTACAGATGGCCCGCGCAGATCCACGGATCGTTCGTGACCAGTACGTCGCCGTCCGCGAGCGTCTCTTTCGGGAACGCGCGCAGCATGTGCCGGACCGCGAGCGGCAGCGAGAGGTTGAACACCGGCATCGACCGCGGCGAGTGGGCGATGGATTCGGCGTCCGCGTCCAGCAGTTCGCATCCGAAGTCCTGCGCCTCGCCGATGATCGTGCTGAACGCCGTCCGGAGGATGGTGATCCAGCATTCTTCGGCGATGTTGATGAGGCGGCTCCACATGATCTCGAGCGAGATCGGGTCAAAGGGCGCAGCCTCGCCGTCAGGAGGGCGCGAAGCGCCCGGAGGTCCCGCGTCAGACGGGAGGGCGGGCCGCCCGGCGTCAGTGCGCGCCATGCGCCGGCCCGCCGCGGAGCGCGGGCTGCCTCACGTGCGCCGCGACGGCCAGACGAAGATTCCCGGCCGGATCGACCGCGAACCGGTCGCTCGGCCCGACGACCGTGGTCGCTTCGCGTTCCTCGATGATGGCGGGGCCGTCCGCCCGCATACCCGGGCGCAGGCGCGCGCGATCGTATAGCGGGACCTCGACGAACCCGCCGCGTTCGGGGAAGTACGCTGGCCGCCGCGTCCTTATCGCGCCGCCCGGGTCGGCCTCACCCGGCTCACGGGTCTCGAGCCGGACGTCGGGCTTTGGCCCTGTGACGCGCAGGCGCCAGTTGAGCGCCTGGATCGGGCGGTCGGCGAGGAAGTCCCCGTAGCGGCGGCGATACTCCGCCTCAAACGCGGCCCCCAGGCGCGGGGCGGTGAGGGGGCCGAGCGGCCCGTCGGGCACGGCCACCTCGATGTCGTGGAACTGGCCGAGTAGCCGCATCTCGGCGCGCCGCTCCCGCACCACCGTGTCTCGGCCGACCCCGGCGAGCGCCAGGGCCGCGAGGCCCTGCGCCTCCATCTCCGCGTAGAGCGCCGCCACGCGATCCCAGGGCAGGCCCTCGAGCGGGCCGGGGAGCGAGTGGACGAGGTCCACGCTGACCGGCGCGACGAGCAGCCCGAGCGCAGACGCGACGCCCGATGCCGGCGGCACGATGACCTCCGGCATGCCGAGGACGCGCGCCACCCACGCGGCGTGCGACGGCCCGGCGCCGCCGAATGCGATCAGCGCAAACCGCCTCGGGTCCTGCCCCCGCTCGATGAGATAGACGCGTGCCGCGGCCGCCATGTTCTCGACCACGATTTGGTGGATCCCCCACGCCGTCCCAACCGCGTCGAGCCGCAGCGGCGCACCGGCACGCGCGAGCGCGTCAAGCGCGGCGGCCCGGTCCAGCGGCATCGTGCCGCCCAGAAAGGAACGCTCGTTGAAATACCCGAGCGCCAGACACGCGTCCGTGACCGTCGGCTCGCGGCCGCCCCGGCCGTAGCAGGCGGGCCCGGGTTCCGCCCCCGCGCTGTGCGGGCCGACCTTGAGCAGCCCCAGCGTGTCGATCCACGCGATCGAGCCGCCGCCGGCGCCGATCTCCATCATGTCCACCGTCGGCACGGTGACCGGCAGCCCCGAGCCGCGTTTGAAGCGGTGGACGCGGGCGACCTCCATCTCAGGGGCGACGGCCGGGCGGCCGCCGCGAATCAGGCAGATCTTGGCGGTGGTTCCGCCCATGTCGAAGCCGACCACATCCGGCAGCCCAAGCGGCTCGCCAAAAAACGCCGCGACGAGCGCACCGCCCGCGGGCCCCGACTCCAACAGCCGGATCGGAAAGCGGCGCGCCGTGTCGGGCGACGCGGCCCCGCCCGTGGATTGCATCAGGGTGAACCGTCCCGCGAAGCCTCGTTCCGCGAGCGTCGATTCGAGCCGCCCGACATAGCGATCCAGCAATGGCTGCACGTACGCGTTGCACACCGTCGTCGACGTGCGTTCGTATTCGCGAATTTCCGGGGAGACGTCGCTCGACAGCGATACCGCGAGGCCCGGGGCCGCCTCGCGCAGGACCGCGAGGGCGGCCTGCTCATTGGCGGGGTTGCGATACGAGTGGAGGAACGCGACGGCCACCGCTTCGACACCCTCGGCGGCCAGCCGTTGGGCGGCCGCGCGGACCCGCTCCGTGTCGACCGGGGCCAGCACCTCGCCGTCCGCGGCGGTGCGCTCGTCGACCTCCAGACGATGCCGGCGCGGAACGAGGGGGTCGGGGAACCGCAGGAAGAGGTCGTAGATGTCGTATCGCTGCTCTTTACCCATTTCGAGGTTGTCGCGGAACCCGCGCGTGGTCAGCAGCGCGGTACGCGCGCCGCGGCGCTCGATAATGGCGTTCGTGACAAGTGTTGTGCCGTGCACGAGTGCCCGGACGTCGCGGAGTTCCACGCCGGCCGCGGCACACAGTTCCAAGAGGCCCGCCAGCGCGGCGCGGGCCGGGTCCTCGGGGGTGGTGAGGATCTTGTGCAGGCGCAACTCGCCGGTCGACTCGTCGAGCAGCACCAGGTCGGTAAACGTGCCGCCGATGTCGAGGCCGACGCGGTACGAGCCCCGCATGGCGCGGTGCGCGGCCGTCATCGAACGGGCCTGTTCGCGGCCGCGCCCCCGCGGGCCTGCGCCCGCAGCCGCGTCGCGCGGCAGGCGCTTACGTCGTGTCGACTGCCGCGATCCCGTCAGGCCCCCTCAGCTTGATGACAAGCGCGTTGAGAACGTCGCGGCCGAGGAGCGCGTACGTCCCCGCGGCGATCACCCTGAGCACCGTGATATAGTCAGCGACGCGTATTTGGACAGTGTGCGTTGGGACGATCCTCGGAGTGCCGTCGAAGCCGGCCACGATTGCACGTCCCGCCACCGGCAGGCCCAATTGAGCCGGCAGGTCCGCGGGAAGCGAGGTCATGGCTGCACCCGTGTCCGCCAACGCCGCAACCAGCACGGCGGCTGCCTTTCCGGGACTGCTGATGCGGACAAGCAGGACGGGTGCGCGCGGCCGGTACTGACGGCCGTACGGGAACTCGGCCATCAGCGTTCGATGATCTGGGGCGAATGAAAGTACATCACGGGCTCCGGGTCCTCGCACAAGGGCATGAAGACCGGCCGCACGCCAATCTTTCCATACACGCGTTGCGCCATCGCACCAAAATCCTTGTCGTGGTCGATGAGTTTTTGATCGAAGATTGCGATGTTCTCCCCGCGGTAGCGGCGCAGCAGTTCCGCCCTGTGCGCACCGTACCAGGCCATGTCGGCTTCAATCGGCTTGAGCGCGGCCAGGGATTCTCGGCCGGCCGCCTCCGAGAGGATCTCCATGGCAAGCGCGGTGAGTGTCAGGCCGCGAAGCGCGGCCTGAGCCTTCAGATTCCTCACGAGCTCCTTCGGCAGATCCCGCAGGTACAGTGTCGTATTTTCGAGCGGTTTGTTCATCGCCCAGGCTCCGAGTCAACTATGTTGTTTTGCTAACGGAGACATCTTACTAACTTAACATATAAACGTCAAGTCGGGCACGCGCCGCGACCGAACAGCGTGCCTACGGTTTGGGAATCGGGCTTGCCTTGCCGTCGACCGGCCCTACACGCCGTTGCTGGACGAATACGATGTAATCTAAGTCCTGCGCCGGCACGCCGAGGAGCCGGAGCATCGCCATCGCTTGGGCGCGGTGATGCACTTCATGCAGCAGCAACTGCGTGGCGATGGCCGCTTTGGGCGCCGTGAACGTGACAATACGGTCCGGCCAACGTACCTCGCACGTGACCGGCCTGTCCCAATCCGTCGTTTCGGCCAAGGCGGCCCGAACGGCGCCCATTTGTTCTTCCCACACCGCCTCGAGATCCGTAAACTGGAGTTGCCGTGTTTCGCTGATCGGATAATTGTCGTCGAAGGGCGGAATCGGCCGCTCGGTCAGGCGGAGCCACAGAAAATGTTCCGTGCGCACGATCTCGTTCAGCGTCGCGCGGACCGTGGCAAGGCCGAACGGAAACGGCCGGATGTACTGGGCCTGCGTGAGGGGACGGATCCAGTCAAACAGACGCCGGCGGGCCTGCGTCTGCACGTCGTAGACGGACGCCGGATCAATCGGGTAGCCCGCTATGGAGGTGCCCTCCTTTTTGCGCGTCAGGCCCTCACGTGCCCCCCGCCGGTCCGCTGCGCGGACGGATCCGCCCCGCCGGGCGCTTACCCGCGGGGCGCCTTGTCCTTCGGGTATTCCTGGCGCCGGACGACGAACGAGATGTAGTCGAGGTTCTCGGCTGCAACTCCGAGTTGCCTCAGCATGGCCATCGCCTGGGCGCGGTGGTGGACTTCGTGCATCAGCATTTGTGTGGCGATGTCGGCCTTGCTGGCGGTGGAAACGGTCACGGTGTCGCCCTGCTCAATGCGCCGGGTCACGGTCTGCGCCCAATCGCTGATGCCTGCTAGGATGGCACGCGTCTGCGGGGCCTGCGCGGTCCACACCCGCTCGAGTTCGGCGAACGCGGGCTGCTTGGTCTCGCCGATCGGAAAGTCGGGCGGCAATCCCGGCTGCGGGGGAAGCGCGTCGCCGCGGAGGCGCTTGGTGTACATGAGTTCGACGGCGGCGATTTCGATGAGTGTCTTACGCAGCGTGCCCATTCCGAACGGAAATTGCTTCGTGTACTGCTCCTGGCTGAGCGGCCGCACCCAATCGAACAGACGCCGGCGGGCTTGTGTCAGGACATCATACACGTGCGCGTACTCCATCGTGGCACCTCCTGCGAGTTATGCGGCGTCCCGCTTCGCGACACGCCGCGCTCAGATCACCCGGCGGCCATGCCGGGCGGCCGGCTACCCGATCACCGACCGTACGACGTCTTCGACGGCCCCGTGGCGGCCCACGAACGTGGGCGTGTCGCGCAGTGTATACGGGCGGGCCGCGGTGCTGCGCAGGACCGTCACGAGTTCGGAGAAGCGCGCGAGGTCGTCGGTTTCGTAGCCAACGACGAATTCCCAATCGGCGATCCCCGTGCAGTACAGTAGCAATTGCTCGATTCCCTCGAAGCGGTGCCCCAGCCGCGCGTGCTCGGTCATCATGGCCCGCCGGTCATCCGCGGACAACTGATACCATTCGTGGGTCTTGCTGAAGGGATAGACGACGAGAAAGCGGCGCCGGTCCCCCGGCACCCGCACGCTCGTCCCGTCGCGTCCCGTGTACTGCGACGGCCGGACAAAACCCCAGAGCGACCACGCCAGGTCGAGGTCGGTTCGGGCGAGCCCGGCGGCGGCGCTTTGGAACGCCTCGGGCCCGCCGGATGCGATCCAGAATCCGAGATCGGCGTCGTTGCGGAGGCCCGCCAGATTGTACGCGTAGAGTCCGGCGACGCCGGGGAGGCGGGAGGCCGCGCCCGCGGCGTCGGCGACGCTCCGTGCGACGGATGCGGAGCGGTGTCCGGCCGGGACGCGAAAATACAGGAACCCGTGTACCAGCGGCGCGTCAGCCACGCGAAGCCCTCCGGCGCCCGCCGTCCGACGAGGGCCGTCGAGCGGTGGTCGCGTCCGTTCTCAAAACGCGACGAAGGCGGCCGAGATGTCGGTCACGCGGTCCAGGATCTGCGGGGGCACCTTCAGCTCGACCGCCTTGAGGTTCTCTTCCTGCTGCGCGACTTTGGTCGCGCCGACAAGCGCGCTGGTGATCCCGGGGCGCTGCATGACCCAGGCGAGCGTGAGCTGCGAGATCGTGCAGCCGATTTCGGAGGCCAGTCCCGCCATGTCCTGGGCCAGGCGCAGATTCTCGTCGGTGAGCCGCTTGGCGAACTGCGGCTGGGTGAGGGCCCGGGACCCCTGGGGCGGCGGCGTCCCCGGCTTGTACTTGCCGGTGAGCACCCCGCCCGCCAGCGGGAAATAGACGAGGAGGCCGACGCCGTCGGCGAGACAGCACGGCACGAGCTCGGGTTCGATCCGGCGGTCGGCCGGAGAGTAGGCCGGCTGCACGGACTCATATCGCGCAAAGCCGCGCCGGTCGCTGACCCACAGTGCGCGGCAGACCTGCCAGGCCGCGTAGTTGGAGCATCCGACGTACCGGACTTTGCCGGCGCGGACGAGGTCGTCGAGCGCCCGGAGCGTCTCTTCGAGCGGCGTCCGGTCATCCCACGTGTGGATCTGGTAGAGATCGACGTAGTCGGTTCCAAGCCGCGCGAGACTCCGGTCGATCTCCCGCATGATATGCGCGCGGGACGCACCTTCGTCGTTCGGCCCGTCGCCGACCTTCAGCCCGCATTTGGTCGCGAGCGCGGCCTGGTCGCGGCGGCCCCGCAGCGCCTTGCCGATGATCCGCTCGGAGTTGGAATCGGTGTAGATGTTGGCGGTGTCGATGAGGTTGACGCCGTGATCGAGTGCGTGATGGATAATCGCGATCGAGGTCTCCTCGTCGGCGCGGCCCCCGAACGCGTTCGTGCCGAGCGCGTACGCCGACACGTTGAGGCCGGACCGGCCCAGCTGGCGGTAAATCATCAACGGCACCTCCGGAGGAAAACCGGCCCGCGCGCACGGGCCGCGCCCGTCCGCTGCGGCGGGTTACGTGGGAAATTGGCGTCCGCCCGCGCGGGGGCCTGCCGGGCGTAGGCGCCGTGCTCAGGCGCGGCGAGCATCGAACAGGGCCGCCCGTACGGCGCCCACCAGCGCCGGCTCCGGATGAATCACCAGGCGCACCGGAATGCGGGTGAGGAGGTCGGCCAGCCGGCCCTTGCGGGTGAACGCGCGCATGAAACGGCCGTCGGCGAGCGCGCCCGCGATCTTGGGCGGAATCCCGCCGGCCAGGTACACGCCGCCGGTGGCGAGGACTTTCACGGCCAAGTTGCCGCTCTCGGCTCCCAAGATCTCCAGGAACAGGTCGAGGGTCGCCGCCGCGATCGGACACGGCCGGCTCCGGTCGAGCGCTGCATTGAAGATCACGGGGGCCGGGTCGGCCGCCGCTGCGACCTGTTCGGCGAACCACGCCGGTTCGGGCGTGTGCCGCGCCTTCAGAAACGCGTAGAGGTGCGGGATTCCCATGCCCGAGCACACCCATTCGATGCTCACGTGCGCGCGAGTCCGCCGGACGAACGCGAGCAGGTCGCCGGCCAGTTCGCTCGGCGGGGCGAAGTCCGAATGGCCGCCTTCCGATCCGTAGGCGCGATACTCCGTTCCATCCCATGCCAGGAACGCTTCCCCAAGTCCGGTGCCCGGCGCAATGACGGCGATGGTCCCGCCGCGTCGTGCCACCCCTCGATTGACGACATGCGTGTCGCGGGCCCGCAGGCCCGGAACGGCCCAGGCCGTCGCGACGAGATCGTTGAGGAGCCGTACCGACTTGACCCGCAGCGCGCGGCGCAGAGTGGATTCCGACAGGCGCCACGGCAGGTTGGTGATCTCCGCGCGGCCGTCGACGACCGGGCCCGCAACGCCGAAGACCGCGCGCACCGGCCGTGCCCGGGTGTCCCGGAGGTACTGCCCGGCGATGCCTTCGAACGTTTCAAAGGAAGCGCTTGGAAAGCTGGCCGGTTCGATGAGGCGAACTGGCGTCCGCCGTAATGGGCCTGACCGGGCGCGTGCCCTCGCCGGCGGCTCGTACAGCGCCAGACGGGTCTTCGTCCCGCCCGCGTCGCCCACCAGGAGCAGCCGCCGCCTAGTCATACGTTCCGCTCCGTCGCGGACGGGTCATGGTCCTGCCGGTTGGCCAAGCGCACGGCACGGCCGGCCAGATGCGCAGGACTCGCCTTCGGCACCACGAAACATCGTGGCCACCAATCGCGTAGACACGGACAGGACGGCGTGCCGCGCCGCCCCGGCCGCTTGCTGCTCAACACGCGCCAGGTCACGCCGCCGCACGTTCTAACAATCCGGCCGCAGAAAACGGGTTCGGCAAACTCTACTACGGAAGAATCGAGAAGGGGGCAGGGGATGGTACATCGCGACACCGGGCAGCTCGTTCGGGAATTCAAGGCGGGACGGCTCACGCGCCGGCAGGCAGTGACCCGGATGATGGAACTTGGTCTCGGGCTCTCGGCGATCTGGACGATTCTGGACCGGGCGACCGCTCTTCCGGCCGCCGCGGCGCCCGCCGGACGCGGCACGCAGGGTACCGTGAAGTTGCTCTACTGGCAGGCCCCAACGATCGTCAATCCGCACCTCGCACAGGGCACGAAGGACTATCTGGCCTCTCGGGCCGTGTTGGAGCCGCTGCTGACGGTGACCACGAGCGGCGTGTTCAGTCCTGTGCTCGCCGCGGAAGTGCCGTCCACGGCCAACGGCGGTGTCGCGCGGGACGGCCGATCCGTGACATATAAATTGAAGCACAACGTGAAATGGGCCGACGGCAGGCCGTTCACGTCCGATGACGTGGTGTTCACCTTCCATTTCATCCGCAACAAGGAAACTGGGGCGACGACCTACGGCACCTACGTCAACGTCGACAAGGTCGAACCCCTTGACCCCTACACCGTTAAGGTCACCTTCAAAGATCCCACGCCGGCGTGGTACCTGCCGTTCGTCGGTCAGAACGGCATGATCGTGCCGCGTCACGCACTCGACGCCTACATCGGCAGCAACGCGCGGAACGCGCCGTTCAATTCCAAGTCGTTCGGCACGGGCCCGTACAAAGTCGAGACCTTCCACCCCGGCGACCTCGTCGTCTACTCCATCAACGAGAACTACCGGGAGCCGGACAAGCCCGCGTTCAGCCAGGTGCAGATCAAAGGCGGCGGCGATGCGGTCTCCGCGGCGCGCGCGGTGCTGGAGACGGGCGAGTACGACTACGCCTGGAACATGCAGGTCGAATGGCCGGTGCTCGAGCACATGCTCGCGGCGGGCAAGGGGTCCATCCTCACGGAGGGCGGCGGCGGGGTTGAGCAGATTTACTGCAACCAGACCGATCCAACCAAAGACGTGGACGGCCAGCGCTCGTCGCTCAAGGCGCCGCATCCCTACCTGACCGACCTCAAGGTGCGCCAGGCGCTCAGCCTCGCGATCGACCGCGTCACCATGGCCAAGCAGCTCTACGGCGAGGAAGGGGATGCGACGTCGAACGTGCTCACGACACCGTCGAGCGTCGCCTCGAAGAACACCAAGATCGCCTTCGACATCGAGCGCGCGAACCGGTTGCTCGATGAGGCGGGATATGCGCGAGGGCCGGACGGCATCCGCCAAAAAGGCGGGGTGAAGCTTCAGGGTACGTACGTGACCAGCGTCAACACGTTGCGCCAGAAGGAGCAACAAATTGTGAAGGACGGCTTTGCCAAGATCGGTGTGTCGATCACGCTGCAATCGGTCGACGCGGGGGTGTTCTTCAGCAGCGCCCCGGGGAACAACGACACGTACGCGCACTTCTACCGCGACCTCGAGATGTTTACATCGACGTTCGAATCGCCCTTCCCCAGCGGCTACATGGGACGGTTCTACAGCGGCAACCCCGCCCATGATGTGGCACAAAAGGAAAACAACTGGTCGGGGCTCGACATCACCCGATGGATCGGCAAGGACTTCAACAGTCTGTACGACCAGGCGCAGAAGGAACTGGACCCCAAGCAGAACGACGCGCTCTGGATCAAGATGAACGATTTGGTCGTCGAGCAAGCTATCTCAATTCCGCTGATCGACCGTAAATCCGTGGATGTGCGGTCGAACAGACTCGAGGTCGGCAAGAACCTCAGCGCGTTCGACAACGGCACGCGGAACATCGCGGACTGGCGGCGGAAGGCCTAGCGCCGCACCGGGCGGCCGAGCATTCAGAATAAGGGAGGCAGGCCCATGCAGAGAGACGACATCCGGAAACTGCTCAAAGACCACCGGACCCACCGCCTCACGCGCCGGCAGGTCGTGACGCGGATGGGCGAACTCGGCCTTTCATTAGGCGCCATCTGGACGGTGCTCGACCGCGCAATCGCGCTGCCGGCCCGGGCGGCGGCCGGCGGACGCGGATCGCAGGGGACGCTCAAATTGCTCTACTGGCAGGCGCCCACGATCGTGAACCCCCACCTCGCCAACGGCACCAAGGACTACCACGCGTCGCGGATCGTGTTGGAACCGCTACTGACCGCGGACGCCGCCGGCAACCTGTCACCCGCGCTGGCGGCCGAGGTGCCGTCGCGCCAAAACGGCGGGGTGTCCGCCGACGGCCGGTCGGTCACGTACAAGCTCAAGCAGGGCGTGAAGTGGGCCGACGGGCGGCCGTTTACGTCCGACGATGTGCTGTTCACCTACCAGTACGTCATCAACAAACAGACCGCATCGACTACGTACGCCCAGTACCAGAACATCGCCAAGGTTGAACCGAGCGACGCCTACACGGTGAAGATCACGTTCAAGGAACCGACCCCGTTCTGGTACCTTGGCTTCGTCGGGGCCTACGGGATGATCGTCCCCCGCCACGCGCTCGATGCGTACATCGGCTCGAACGCCCGCAACGCGCCGTTCAATATGAAGTCCTTCGGCACCGGACCATACAAGGTCGAGACGTTCCGGCCCGGCGACCTGGTCGTCTATTCGATGAACGAGTACTACCGCGACCCGAACAAGCCGGCCTTCAGTCAGGTGCAGATGAAAGGCGGCGGCGACGCGGTGTCCGCGGCCAGGGCCGTGCTCGAAACCGGCGAGTACGACTATGCGTGGAACCTGCAGGTCGAATGGCCGGTTCTCGATCACATGGTCGCGGCCGGCAAAGGGAGCCTGCTGACCGTTGCGGGCGGCGGCGTGGAAGCGCTGTATCTCAACCACACCGATCCGAACAAGGACGTCGACGGCCAGCGGTCATCGCTCAAGGCACCACATCCGTTCTGGAGCGACCTCAAGGTGCGGCAGGCGTTCGCGATGGCGGCCGATCGGGCCACGATGGCCAAGGAATTATACGGCGGTGCGGGCGACGCGTCGTCGAACGTGCTGACCACGCCGTCCAAATACTACTCGAAGAACACGAAGGTCGTGTTCAACCTCGAGCAGGCGAACCGGCAGTTGGACGAGGCCGGCTGGAAGAAGGGCCCGGACGGGATCCGGGAAAAGGGCGGTGTGAAGCTCCAGATGACGTACGTCACCAGCGTGAACACGCTGCGCCAGAAGGAGCAGCAGATCGTCAAGAACGGCTTTGGGCAAATCGGGGCCAACGTAACGCTGCAGTCCGTGGATGCGGGGACGTTCTTCAGCAGCTCGCCGGGCAACAACGATACGATCGCGCACTTCTACCGCGACGTGGAGATGTTCACCGATTCGTTCGGGATCGTGCCGGTCTCGTACATGGAGCAGTTCTACAGCGGGGATCCGATGCGCGATATCGCGCAGAAAGAGAATAACTGGTCCGGACAAAACCTGTGCCGCTGGCAGAACAAAGACTTCAACGCGCTCTATGACCAGGGCGTCAAAGAATTGGACCCTCAGAAGAACACGGCGGCGTGGATCAAGGCGAACGACATCGTGATCGATCAGGTGGCCGTCATTCCGCTTATCGATCGCAAGAGCGTGTCCGCCCGCGTCAAAACCCTCGATACCGCGGGCAACTTGAGTCCCTTCGACGCGGATACGCGCAACATCGCAGACTGGCGGCGCACAGGGTAAAAAGCGCGCGACGGCCCGGCCGCGGCGCCCTGCAGGCGCCGCGCCGGCCCGGCGCACACTATCACCGGCAGGCGACGGGGCCCGCGAGGCGATGACCACCTACATCGTTCGGCGGCTGCTGACCGCGATCCCGACGCTGATTTTGATCAGCATGGTTATCTTTGGGATCCTCGCCCTCGCGCCGGGCGATCCGCTCGGGCAGTTCGCGGCGAATCCCGACGTCCCGCCGGAGGTCCGGCAGAACATCCTCCACCAAATGGGCCTCGACGAGCCGATCCCCATCCGCTACGTGAAGTGGGCGACGTCCTGGATCGCGGGCAACTGGGGGTACTCCTTCGCAAGCCGCACCCCGGTGGCCGGCCTCCTGCTGCAGCGCCTGCCCACCGACCTGTGGGTCATCGGCCTCGCCTATCTCGCCGCGATCCTGATCGCCGTCCCCGTCGGGGTGATCTCGGCGGTGAAGCAGTACTCGCTGCTCGACCAGATCGCCACCACGTCCGCGTTCATCGGGTACTCGCTGCCGACGTTCTTCACCGGGATCGTCCTGATCATCGTGTTCAGCGTGCGGCTGCGCTGGCTGCCGTTCATCTACAACGTCCAAGTCCACGACCCTGTCGGCATGGTGAAGCAGGCCGTGATGCCGATCGCGGTGCTGGCGCTGTTCAACTCCGCGGCGCTGACGCGGTTCGTCCGGTCCTCGATGCTTGACAACGTCGGGCAGGATTACGTGCGCACGGCGCGGGCGAAGGGCCTGGAGCAGCGGCGCGTCATCGTACGGCACGTGCTGCGCAACGGCCTCATCCCGGTCGTGACGCTGCTCGCGCTCGGACTGCCCGCGGTGTTCACGGGCGCCGTCGTGACCGAGCAGATCTTCCGCGTCCCCGGCATCGGCTCGTTGCTCATCTCGTCGATCCAGAACAGCGACACCCCGGTGGTGATGGCCGTCACCTTCACGTACGCGATTCTGGTCGTCCTCTTCAACCTCGTCGCGGACGTCATCTACGGCGTGCTCGATCCCCGGATTCGGTATGGGTGAGCGCGGTGGCTAGCACGCGGTCCAGCGGCCTCGCCGGCGTTCCGGTGGCGTCCCGGATCGGGCGGGTGGAGCGGCCGCGGTATGCGCGCACGCTCTGGGGCGACGCCTGGCGGCGGTTTCGCCGGCACCGGCTCGCCATGGCCGGGGCGTTTGTGTTCCTCTTCCTCACCTTCGGGTCCATCGCCGGCCCCTGGGTCTACCACGTGCCGATCAACACCCTCAACTTCGGCACGTCGATGGCGCCCCCGAGCGCGCTGCATCCCTTCGGCACCAACGACCTGGGGCAGGACATGCTCGCACGCGTCATGTACGGCGGCCGGATCTCCATCGCGGTCGGGATCGCCGCGATGGTGATGTCGGTCACGCTCGGTGTCCTGATGGGCTCGATCGCCGGCTTCTTTGGGCGTACGGTCGATCTCGTCCTGATGCGGATCACCGACATGTTCCTGTCGCTGCCCGCCCTGCCGCTGCTGCTGCTCACGACCTACTTGTTCCGGGACCCCCTGATGCGGACACTCGGTCCGCAACTCGGCATCTTCTGGCTCATCGTCGGGGTGATCGGCGGCCTCAACTGGATGCCGACCGCGCGGCTCATCCGCGCCGGCTTCCTCGCCGTTCGGGAGAAGGAATTCATCGAGGCCGCGCGGAGCGTAGGTGTCGGGCCCGTGAAGCAGATCTTCCGGCACATCCTGCCCAATGTGCTGAGCCCCGTGATCGTGTCGGCAACCCTGTCCGTCGGCGCCGCCATCATCACGGAATCCACGCTGTCCTTTCTCGGGCTGGGCTTTCCGCCGGATGTGCCCACCTGGGGCCGCCTCCTCTACGACGCGCAGAACTACCTCGACCTCGCCCCCCACATGGCGCTGTTTCCGGGCCTCATGATCTGCCTGGCCGTCCTGTCGATCAACTACGTTGGGGACGGCCTCCGGGACGCGCTCGACCCGACCCGCATCTTTTAGTCACCGAACCGCGGCGGGGGGTCCGGCACGTCGCCGGGACGCGCTCCGGGTATAACTTCCATATAAGATTCATGGAACCGCGCGCAGAGGAGAAGAACGGTCCTCCTGCCGAAACAGCCGGTGCCCAAAAATTTGGCGATAGCCCCGCAGGAGGTCCCTCCGGAGGTGTACCGATGACGACTACCGCAGGCTCGGGCCGGTCCCGCGTCACGCTCACGGCGATCAAGGCGGACGTTGGCAGCATCGCGGGCCACACGCAGCCGAGCGTGGAGATGCTGCAGGCGGCGTCGCAGATGCTGGAGGCGCGCCGCAGTACGTCGCTCATCGACTTCCGGGTGACCCACACCGGCGACGACATCTGTCTGTTGATGACGCACCGCCGGGGGGCCGGCGCGGAAGAGATCCACCGGCTGGCTTACGACGTGTTCATGGCCGCCGGCTCTATCGCGGAACGGCAGGGGCTCTACGGGGCGAAGCAAGATCTGCTGAAGAGCGAGTTCTCCGGCAACGTCCAGGGGATGGGGCCGGGCGTCGCCGAGATGGATATCACCGAGCGGGCGGCGGAGCCCTTCATGGTCCTGACCGCGGACAAGACCGAGCCGGGCGCCTTCAACCTGCTGCTCTACCTGACGTTCTGCGATCCGATGTACTGCTCCGGGCTGCTGCTCAGTCCGGACATCGGCAAGGGATTCACCTTTACGATCGTCGACGTCAACCACACCGAGGCCGAGCGTGAGATCACGCTGCGCGCGCCCGAGGATCTGTACGACATGGCGACGCTGCTGCGCGACACCGGCCGCTTCGTCGTGAAGAGCATCCATTCGCGCGCGCATCCCGAAGAACAGGCCGCGGCGCTCAGCACGACCCGGCTTAAGCACATCGCCGGCAAGTATGTCGGCAAGGACGATCCGGTCGCGATCGTCCGGACGCAGCGGATTTTCCCGGCCACCGAGGAGTTCGGGCTCGCGTTCAGCAAGGTGCCCTTCGTGGCGGGCGATACCCGGGGCAGCCACAACATGCCGCTCGCCCCGGTGCCGATCAACACGGACTCGAGCATCTTCTACTGCCTGCCGATGGTGTCGGCTGCTGGTTACTCGGTGCGGGACGGCGTGCTGACCGGCCCGATGGACCTGTTCAAGAACCCCGTGTGGGACGTGTTCCGGACGAAGGCGGTCGAAAAGGGCGCCGAGATTCGCGCGCAGGGCTTCTTCAACCCAGCGATGCTCGGGATGGAGGAACTCGAGTACGGCGGCATTATGGAGCGCCTGAAGAACCTGGACGGCCGGTTCGTCTTGGACGGCCACGTGCCGCAGCCGAAGGAGGCGGCACGGCCGCGCGGGTAGCCGGCGCGGGCGCATAGTGACGCGGGGCCCGGGCGTTTACGCCCGGGCCCCGCGTGTCTGTGGCCGCCCCTAGGGCGGTGCCGGCCGCGCGCGGGGGTCAGCCCTCCGTCGGCATGTGCAGATACATCGACTGCAGCGCGATCCGTCCGGGACCGGTGAACCGGTTCCAGAACAGATTGGCCCCGCTCGCGAACAGTCCCGTCGCGACTTTCTGGAAAATCGTGTCCATGCGCACGCTCCGGTCCTTATAGATCCATCCGCCCGGCTCGATGTCGATCTGCTCGCCGGGCCCGAGCCGCATCTCGAAGACATTACCGTACCCGTGCAGCCACAGGATGCCGTCGCCGCGCGGACACGTGAACGTGTCGATGAAGAACCCGGTGCCCCCGAACAGGACGCTCGCCGCGCCTTTGACGCGCGTGAACGTGTACTCGACGGAATCGGTCGCCGCCAGGTACTGGTGCTCGCGCACGTCCACCGCCTCGCCGGCCTTCATGTGCATGGCGAAGACGTGGCCCGCGCCGTCGCGGCTGAAGGCGATCCGTCCCGGCCCCTTCGCCTGCGTGACTAGCACCGGCATCCCGGACAGCACGCGTTTCACCGCGCCCTTTAACGGCTTCAGGCTGATCTCGACGGCGGGATCTTTCCACAGCAAGATGTGATGCTCGAAGTAGACCGGGACGCTGCCGAGCTCCACCTGCAGCACCGGCACCAGTTCGCCGGCGATGTGATACGTGGTTCCCCCGACGCTCTCGTCGTGGGCCTCCGTGGCCAGCAGGTGTGGAACGGTCATCATGAGCGCACCTCCGCGGCTGATGTGGCGTGCGGTATTGTGCCCCGGGATGGCGGCGCGGACGACGCGGCGGCAGGAGTCGTGCGGCGGCTCCCGAATACCCGGCCCCGCGGCGGACCCGCTCAGGCCTACGACCTGAATTACATGGTGGCGCGCCGCCGAGTCGGCGCGCAGAGCCAAAGCGTCCACGGGAACCGTCCCGGCCGAACGGCACTTCACACCCTGGATCGCGCTTTTCGCCGGAGGAATCGATGACGCTGCGGACGGCCGCGGTTTTGATGATCTTCCTCTTCGCCGCTCCTGTGCCGTCCTCGGGACAGGCGACGGTGCACCTGTTCGTCAACGACGTCGATCTGACCCGGCAGATACACCCCATCGTCCAAGACGGTGTGCCGCTGCTTCCCGCCGGCCTCGTCGCCGGCGCCTTCGGCGCGGCGGTCGACTGGGACGGCGCCGCGCACCAAGCATTGCTCACCGGCGCGTCCGGCGCGCACGTGCGGTTGACCGCCGGGCTGGCGCGCGCGGATGCCGACGGCGCCGTCCTGGAACTGCCGGCCGCCCCGGTCTTTCGCGACGGCGTGCTCTGGCTGCCCGCGGTTGCGGTGCTGCGCGCGCTCGGAGCATACATTGCGGGCGGGGACGACGGATCGACATGGACGGCTCTGGCGCAGGTCACCGGCGTCTCGTGGCGCCTCGACAGCGGCCGCCTCGTAGTGCGCATCTCCGCGACAGGTCCGGTGCAGGCTCAGGCCTACGCGCTTCACCAGCCGGAGCGGCTGGTGGTCGACCTCGGCGGTGCGGTCGCCCATCTGCCCGCGTCGCAGGATATCGGAACCGGCGGCGTAATGCGCGTGCGCGCCGGACAATTTCAGCGCAGCCCGTTCATTACACGCGTCGTCTTCGATCTGGATCACGCAATGAAGTTCACCCTGGGCTCCCGCCTCGGCGAGGTGGCGGTGGCGCTCGGCGACGCGACCACCGCGGTGGCGTCACCACCTGCGGCTTCGCCCCCGCCCGCCCCGGCGCGCACGCCCCCGACGACGAGCGCGGCACCGGTATCGGGCGCACCTCCCGCGGCCACACCGCAAGGCGCGGGTCCGGCCCCATCGGGCCCTGCGTCCCAAGCCGCCCCGGTTGCTCCGCCGGCACCTCCCGCCACCGCACCGGCGGCACCCCTGGCGCCGTCCTTGGGCAGCGCCGGGCCGGCCGATCGCCGAACCTCGGTGGACGCGGTCCCGCCGGTTCCCGCGCCCGAGCCCCTGGCGGTGCCGCCGCTGCCGGACTTCGCCGATGGGCCGGGCGCGTTTCACGTGCAGGCCGTCGCGTATGACGATCAGGATCAGACCGGCCGCATCACGATCCACGCCTCGCAGCATGTCGCGTATACCCTGCGGTCGTTCGTGTATCCGGATCGCCTGGCGATCGACATCGCCGGCGGCGTCTACATCGCGCGGCGCCAGGACATCGAGGTGGACAGCGAAGCCGTCCGCAACATCGTCGTGTCGCAGTTCCAACTGAAGCCCAACCTTACCCGCGTGCTGGTGCACCTTAACCACAAACTGCCGTACAGCGCCGTGGTCACGGACGGCGGCCGAAGGCTCGTCGTGACGCTGGGCAACCCGGGCCGGCGGCTTGCCCGTGTGTCCGCTGTGATCATCGATCCGGGCCACGGCGGGTCGGACGGCGGCGCGGTCGGCCCCTCGGGCCTGCGGGAAGCCGATGTCGCGCTCGCGATTGCGCGGCTCGTCCACGACGATCTGGCGGGGCAGGACATTTCGTCCGTCATGACGCGCACCGACGACTCGACCCTGCCGCTCGAGGAACGGCCGGACCTCGCCGTCCGGAACGGAGGCATCGTCTTCGTCAGCATCCACGCCAACGGCAGCCGGAGCATCGGCTCCGCGGGCACGGAAACCTACTACAAGACGCCGGCCAGCCAGGCGCTCGCGAGGGTCATGCAGGCCGAAGTGACGCAGGCGCTTGGCGAGCCTGATCGCGGCGTCCGCACGGCCGACTTCTACGTGCTCGTGAACACGCCGATGCCCGCGGTGCTGGTCGAGACCGCCTTCATCACCAACCCGTCGGAAGAGGCGATGCTGCGGGACCCGGCGGTGCAGCAGCGCATCGCCGACGCGATCGCGCGCGCGATCGCCAAGTATCTCACCGCGGAAGGGCAGCCGGGATCCTTCGTGCCCGACCGGACGGCGGCGGGCCCCGCAGCGGACGGCGCGCGCGGGAGCGCCGGCGCCGGACGCGCCGTTCCCTAAGTCCGGAGGAGCGCTCCCCGGGCGGCACGAAGCGCACACGTTGTGGCACGCCGCGACGGGCGTCAGCCCGACCAGCTCCGCGCGCTTACGCTGACCCGGGGCTACACGAAGTTCGCCGAAGGGTCCGTGCTCGTCCAACTGGGAGAGACGCGCGTCTTGTGCACCGCGTCGGTGGAAGAGCGCGTGCCCCCGTTCCTGCGCGGCAGCGGCCAGGGCTGGGTGACGGCGGAGTACGGCATGCTGCCCCGATCGACCCAGGAGCGCAGTCCCCGCGGGGATCGTACGGGCGGCCGCGTGCACGAGATCCAGCGGCTCATCGGCCGCTCGCTGCGGGCGGTCATCGACTTGGAGCGGCTCGGCGAGCGCACCATCACGCTCGACTGCGATGTGCTGCAGGCGGACGGCGGCACCCGCACCGCGTCCATTACGGGAGCCTTTGTCGCGCTCGCGGACGCGCTCACGCTGCTGCGCCGGACCGGAGCGCTCCAGCGCGTACCGATTCGCGAATTCCTGGCCGCGACGAGCGTCGGCATCGTCGAGGGGACGCCCGTACTGGATCTCAGCTACGAAGAGGACGCGCGGGCCCGCGTGGACATGAACATCGTGATGACCGAGTCCGGCAAGTTCGTGGAGATTCAGGGGACCGGGGAGGGAGGGCCCTTCACGAAGGCGGAGGCCGCCTCGCTCATGCAGTTGGGCGAGCGCGGCATCGTCACGCTGATCGCGCGGCAGCGCGACGCCCTGGCCGACGTGCTGTCGGCCTTGTGACGCGCGCGGTCCCGGGCGGGTCCCTGCCCGCGCGCGAGAGGCGGGCGCCGGACCCGCGGCTCGTCCTCGCGACCCGCAATCCCGGGAAAGTGCGCGAGATCACGGCAATTTACGCGGGTCTCGACGCGGAGGTCGGGGGCCTGCAGGAGTGGCCGGCGCTCGGCGCACTTCCCGAGGAGGGCGACACGTACGCCGCGAACGCGGCGAGCAAGGCGCGCGCCGTGGCACGGGCCACGGGGCATCCGGCGCTTGCGGATGACTCGGGCGTCGAGATCGACGCGCTTGGCGGCGCGCCCGGCGTGCGATCGGCGCGGTTCCTCGGAGAGGCGGCCTCGGATGCCGACCGCAATGCCGCCGTGCTGGCGCGCCTCGCCGGCCTGCCTGCGGCCCGCCGGACGGCGCGGTACCGTGCCGTCGTGGCAATCGCGACGCCCGACGGCCGAGTGGAAACGTTCGAAGGGGTCTGCGAGGGTGCTATCGCGGAGCGGCCGCGCGGCGCGGGCGGCTTCGGATACGATCCCATCTTCGAGATCGCCGGCAACGGGCGAACCATGGCCGAAGTACCGCCGGAGGTCAAGAATCAAATCAGCCATCGCGCCCGCGCGCTGCGCGCGGCGCGGCCGGCGGTCGAGCGCGTCCTCGGCGTGACGGGGAGGACCGGTAAGCCGTGAGGGCCAATACTGCGGGGTCTCCGCGGTCGGGAGGGTAGAACGGGTGAGCAGCAAGTTCCTAACGTACTGGTCGCTGGCGTTCGCGGTCTTTTTCATCTGGATCATCTCGATCGCGGTCGCGCTCGCCGACGTCAAGGACGAATTTCTCGAGAAGATCCACAAGCAGTGGGTGGCGCGGGGAAAAGCAAGACTGCGGCCGGCTAACCCGCTCGCCGGGTTGTCGGTCGCAGAGACCCTGACGTCGCCGGCCCGCACCGAAGCGCAAGAGTGGGTGTTCGGTGAAGTCTCCCGCATCGCCGGTGCGCTCGGCCTGGCGGTGAAGATTATCGTGCTGCAGGACTCGACGGACCACTTCCTCGTGCACTTCGCGCAGGGATCCCGCCTCGTGACGTATCGCGTCGACAAAGCCTGGGTCGCCGACGCGCGCGCCGGCAAGGCCGACCAACGCGAGCGGATCCGGCGGGTGGTCGAGCAGTACTTGCGGGTGGAATTTCTCGGCGAGAAGCCGGCGCCGCCGCCTGCCGCGGCCCCTGCGGCGACGACGGCAGCCGCACCGGCGGCCGAACGACCGGGTGGCACAGCAGCCGCACCAGCGGCGCAGCCCGCGGGAACTACCGCGCCGGCCGCTGCCACTCCCGCGGCCCCCGGTCGCGCTTCTCCATCCGGTCCCAGCCCCGCCGCGGGAGGCGCCGCGCCGGGCGCGGACACGACGCGCGAGGAACGGATCGCCGCCGCGCGGGCGAAGGCCGAGGCCATCAAAGCCCAGCGCGAAGGCGGCAAGCCGCCCGGAGGAACTCCCCCGCCGCAGGGTTCCTGAGCCGCTCCGGCGCCGTCATCGCGGCGACGCCGCCGACACTACAGCAGCGGACCGGTGTCGTCTCCCAGGAGCGTTCGCCGCGCGAGTGGCAGCGGCGGCGCGCCGAGCGCAAGCAGCGTGTCGTGGAAGCCGCGGAGGGTGAATCGGGCTCCATCGCGCGCGCGGACATCGTCGCGTAGTTTCCGCATCATCAGCTTCCCGAGCGTGTAGTTGAGATAGCCGGGGTCGAACGTACCGCGGACGGCTTCCTTCTCCGCGGGCAGCGGTTCCAGATAGGCATGCTCCATGAACAACCGCGTGGCGTCCTCGAGGCGCATCCCGCGCGTGTGCATCCCGATCGCGGCGAGGAAGCGCACATCGCGGAGGAGCGCTTCGGAGGCCTGCGCGATCCGCAGCGCGCTGTCGTGCGGCCGGAACCCCTGCTCCAGCATCAGTTGCTCGCAGTCGTGCGCCCATCCCTCGACGAACGCGTAACTGGTGAGCACCTGGCGAAGCGGGCGGCCGACCTGGCGGACGTGGAGAAAGTGCACGTAGTGACCCGGGTACACTTCGTGGATGCCGACGTCGCGGAGTGTCCCGTAGTCGAACTTGGTCAGCCACTCTTCCGTTTGCTCGGCGCTCCAGCCGGGCTCCGGCGGCGTGACATAGTAGAAGGATTCCGAGGAGGCCTCGAACGGGCCCGCCGTGTCCATCATGGCGAACGCCCAGCGCGCAAAGGGCGGCGTCGGCTCGACCCGGCAGCGGACGGCCGACGGGATCGACACGAGTCCTGTCCCCTCGACGAACGCCCGTAATTCCTCGAGCACTTGGGCGGCCTCGTCGATCAACCGCTCCGCCGGGGGATGCTGGGATGACTGACGTTTGATCGCATCTCGAATCGCCATGCCGGGCGCCGCGGCCTCGCACGCCGCCCGCAGCCGCTCCCCGTTGTGGGCGAGGTCCCGGCGGCCGACCTCGAGCAGCCGGTCGAGCTCGATGTCCACCATCTCGCCGGCCCGCAGCATGGTGCGAAAACGTCCCTCTCCAATCGCGAAGCCGGCGGTGGCGCCGGTCCGTACGTCCCCGCCGAGGTGTTCGATGAAGGAGCGGAGGGCGTCGAGCGCCGCGGCGTTGGCGCGTTCGAACGCCGAGCGAACTTCCGGGGTTTCGGCCGCCCGGACGGCCGCGGGCAGGTCGCCTTCGTGGAAGGCGACGGTCCCGCGGTACACGTCGAGGGCCGTCTCCACAAACGGCCGCGGCAGTGGAGGCCGCAGCGTAGCGCGGGCCGTGGCCAAAACGTCGGGGATCTGCCGCAGATGCCGCGTCAGCGCCGCCACGCGGCGGTCGAGCGGGGCGTAGTCGCGCTTCACGTAGTTGCTCACGTCGATCAGGCCGGCGTAGGCCAGCGGATTTCGCTCGAAGTCACGCAGCGATTCCAGTTCAAACAACTCCTCATCGAACGCCGCCCCCAGCAGCGTGAGATCGTGCTGCTCGTCGGCGGATAAACCGCTCGAGGGCCGAAGGGCCGCCGCGCGCGACGCTTGACTTCGCAGGGTCGAGGCGCGGTCCGCGCGGGCCCGCTCGCTCAGGTTAGGGACCCGGCCGTCGTACTCGTGGAGGCCGAGCGATGCGGCGAGCGTCGGGTGCGCGTCATACAGCGACGTGAGGAAGTCCTGGCTAAGTGCGGCGAGGGAGTCGTCGTGCGGCGGGGCGGGCATGCAGCGCGGTTCACCAGATCGTGCGTCGAACCCTTGGCTATCTCTGGCCGCCGCCGGCCGCCGCGCACGTGCGAGTGCGCGCGGTTTGTGCCGGGTGCGGGTTCGTGTTACGATCGAGCGGATCGGGGCGTGGCGCAGCTTGGTAGCGCGTCTGCTTTGGGAGCAGAAGGTCGCCCGTTCGAATCGGGCCGCCCCGACCAACAACCCCAAAGCGTTGTTAGTCAAAGCGCGGCGCAGGAAGCGCCCGCGACGCCCTCGCCGGATTCCGCCCAAGTAAGCAGAGGCACTCTGTCTGAGACTGTCGAGACGTTCCTGCTCACCAAGCGCGTAGAAGGTGCAGGCGTTCGGACGCTCGGCATGTACGAATGGTGGCTGCGCCGGTTCATTGGCACGGCGACACAGGCCGACGTTCTGACGGTGCGCCGGTTCTTCGCTGACCTCCAGGGGCGAGGCATGAGCGCGTCCACGATGCACCACGCCTGCCGGACCCTCAAGACGTTCTTCTTGTTCGCCCAGCGCACCAGAGCCCTCGCCACCAATCCGTTAGACGGCTTCCACGTTCGGACGCCCAAGACGCTCCCGCAGCTTCCCACGGAAGACGAGCTGCGTGCGGTGCTCGCGGTGTGTAGCGAGACGCCGGCCGGGAAGCGAAACCGCGCGATGCTGCTCGTCATGGCGGACGCCGGTTTGCGTGCGGCTGAAGTGCTCGGCCTGCTTGTGGAGGACTGGAACCCACAAGAGCGCAGCCTCCTCGTCCGCGGCGGCAAGGGCGGAAAGGACCGCGTGACATTCGTGACGCCCACGACGGCCCGCGCCATAAGGGAGGTGCTGCGCTCCCGGCCGATACTCAGCCGTGAAGACTATCTATTCACGACGGACGACGGGAAGCCGCTGGCGGTGCGCTATCTGCTCCATGTCTGCCATACGCTGAGCCGGAAGGCCGGCCTGGTGCCGAATCGCCGGCTGCATCCGCATGCGCTACGCCATTTCGCTGCAACATCGTGGCTTCGGAGCGGCGTAGGGCTCGATGAAGTGCGTCGGCTTCTTGGGCATAGCACGCTCGACACGACCCTCCGGTACTCGTCACTCGTGGGCGCAGACCTCCAGCGCGCTCACCGGAAGGCTGCTGCTGTGGAACGGATGCGACTAGATTGACCACCTAGCGCCCAAGCCGCGACGGCTCCCTGGACGAGTTTATGCGGTTACCGCACCGCCGCCGAATCGATAGAACGTTCCTGGCGCTGCGTGCCGCCCGGACGATTCAATACTTCGAAGGCAGGGACGAAGGGGGGACGCCGATAGAATCACCCTTCACCATGGCAGACATGCACGCGGGCGTCGAGGACTGCGACGCGTTGCCCTCGCTTGTGCCGATGCAGACTGGAGAGCGGCGGCCGCCCTTCTTCTGCTCGCACGCTCTCTTCGGAGTCGTCAGCTTCCTGCGGCACCTTGCGCATCATCTCGGCCCGGAGCAGCCCTTCTACGCGCTTCGCCAGCGGGGGTTAGACGGGGTGACAGCGCCGCATACGCGCATCGAAACCATGGCCGCCTACTACGTCGAGCAAATCACGAAAGTCCAGCCGCACGGTCCTTATCTGCTCGGTGGCTTTTCTTTTGGCGGACTGGTCGTGTATGAAATGGCCCAACAACTCCACGCGCAAGGCCGTTGGGTGGCGCTGCTTGCGGTCATCGACACATGGTTCCCAAACGTGGCTAAGCCGCGATTCTCGCCAGCCCCCGCCGCCGGCCTCCGTCGGAGAATCGGATTCCATGTGGACAATCTACTTGAGGCGGTGCGGGACTTCGGACCGCGCGGCGCAGGGCGCTATCTCGCATCCAGACTCGCACGAAAAACCCACTGGTTCGACATCCCGCCGGAGCCCCCCGAGCCGCCGGGCCCGTCCACGCTTCCGCCGCGCCTGCGGAAACTGGAGCGCTTGAACACGGAGGCGACAAAGGCTTACACGCCTCTCCCGTATCCTGGGAGAATCACCTTCCTCGTCCGTCAGCGGCCCGAGGAGGTCGGCAACGAAGTTCCGCGTGCGCCGAAGATGCTCGCGTTGGGTGGTTGGGAAGTGCGCAGCGTCTACAGTCCATACCACTTCAACCTGCTATACGAACCGTATGTGGGGGATGTCGCCAAAAAGCTGAAGCGGTGCATCGACAAAGCCCTCACCACGCGTGCGGCTGCCATATAAGGATGCCTCCGCCCGCAATGACGTAACGTATCACCGATTCGCACGCTTGCTCGACGAAATGCCATGCTGGATTCCCCATCGACCGGCACGCAGTGGGGTACGCGTAACCGGCCGCGGCAATGGTTAGAGTCCGGGATTCAGGGTTCGCTTACCGCATGCCGATACGAGTAGACTACTGCCTTCGCGCTGCGCGCACCCCTGATAAGGGTGAGGTCCGTGGTTCGAGTCCACGAGGGCCCACCATACCAGAATTATCAAGGCTCAGCGCAAGTTTCACCCCACGAAAACCCCGCTGTAAGAGGTGTGCTCACCCCGTCTACAGTCAGCGAGGCGGTTGAGGCGTTCTGCCTCTCGCGCAGCGTCAGCGGCTGCACCGCGCGCACCGTCGCGCTTTATCGTGAGGTGCTGCGGCCGTTCACCGCAGCGATGGAGCCGGACGTTTCGCGCTGCACCACGCTGACCGTCCAAGGCTACCTGAGCCGGCTGCGGGCGCGCGTCTCCCCTGTGACGGCGCACCTTCATTACGCGAAGGTCCGCGCGTTCTTTGCATGGTGTCTGGAGACGGGGCTCTTGTCTCAGCACCCACTCCGCGGGTTCACGATGAAAGCACCCAAACAGCTCCCGCGTGTGCCGGCGCTCATCGTGACTGATTCATATGCTTTGTTGAATGTCGGGCGTCGACGGGTTCCAGGGTTTGCGGCGACGAGCGGGATGGGGCGGGTGACGCGCGCGGCATTCCCCGCGGGAGACCGCTGACCGGCTTCGACGCGGCGCTAACACCCGTTGGCAGGAATAGTGTGTGAAACTATTATCGTCCGGTCGCGGCGCCGGTCCGTTCGTTCGGCAGGGAGGCCGGGCGTCGGGCGCAAGGTTCCCTCATGCGCCGCATCGTCCACGACTACATCGCTGCCGCCATCGACCGCGCCAGGCCGGACCTTGAGCGGTACATAGCCGGGCATCTGGAATGCCGGGAGGCGTTCCCCCTCACTTTCGAGGAGCCGCGCGCCTCAATCCGCGAAATCCGCAGCATCAAGATCACACCGAGGTTTCCGGGTGACTTTCCGGCCGCGGATGTCGTGGTGGTGTTCCACGTGGCAATCACGGCCCGGACGCGGCAGCGCAGCGTCGACCTCGGGGCGCGGAGGACGATGGTGGACGTGGAGGTGGACGCGAGCGGCTCGGTGGTCGGCCACGGGTACGAGGTGCTGCCGCACCATGCGAGGCTGGTCGCCTGGTGCGGCTGACTGGCCTCGTTGCGCGATCACGAGGTCTGCGATGGCGAGGGCATTATTTCATCGAAGGGCCGATACTCCTGTGGTTATTTCGTTTTGTATTGACCTGTATCGTTTCCCTACGTGTCGGAGAAAAGCCTTATTACGGACGGCCTCATCGTACCGGGTGTACGCGCCAACGACGCGGTAGCGCGCGAGGTCCACCTCGTCGAGGGCGGCGATGAACGCCTGCGTGTCCCGGGGAGCGGTTCCATCGGGGCCCCATGCGCCGACGTTTGGCGGGCCGTGGCGGCAGTCCTGGAGTGTCTAGCGTCAACCGCTGGATTTGTGACGTCCGGGCATGCTTGTTTAGAAAGGAACGGGTTTCTCCTCTTCCGCCACCAAGAAGATCGGCGCTCCCCCAGTCGATAGCGCCACGGCGTCGGCGATGGCTTCCCGAGCGCCCTCGGACCCGGCCGCTTTCTGCAACACCTCCATGGACGGGAAGTGCAACTCAGCGATACGGTAGAACGGCGGCGCTTCCCCAGTGGGGGTCCCCAACACCTTCGTCGTCACAAACTTGGTCTTGGCGGGTATTTTCTTAGCGGCCAGATGAGAAGGAACTCCGAGTGACGAAGATGAGATAGCCGTGTGGTGAAACGCGCCACGGGCTTGCGAACCGCATGGAGGAGGGATTGGCATGGCCGGTGTGAGGCTTCTCGTGATCTACCCCCAGCCTAAAGACGTTGCTGTCTTTGAGCGACAGTATACGCAGAGGCATCTTCCCCTCGCGGATGGGACATCACGCAGTTAGACGGTCGCTCCGGGCAGGAGTTTCGGCCTACGCGTCAAACAACAGCGCCACCCCATCGTACCTTTCCTCGGCCCCCACCCGAAGCCGCCATGATTTGTATCTGTTCGTTTGCTGGTTTTGCCCGGGAGGTGATACCGGACCGGGACCGTTCATCCAGAGCCTCGATTCCCGACGAGTTGATTGAGCCGAGCCGAACAAAAGGGGGACCGGCCATGCCGCTGACGGGGAAGTGTGCGCTCGTTACTGGTGGGTCGCGCGGCATTGGGCGAGGTGTGGCCCTCAAACTGGCGGAGAGCGGCGTGAGGGTAGCGGTCCACTACTACCAGAACGAGGCCGCCGCGAAAGACACGCTCGCCAAGGTGGAGCGCCACGATTCCAGCGGCTTCATTGTTCAGGCGGACGTCTCAAAACCGCGCGACATCACCCGGATGTTCGACCAGGTCCGCACGGAGTTCGGGTCTCTCGACATCTTTGTCAGCAACGCAAGACCCGAAGTCCCCACGTTCTTTGTACCTCCGATGGACATTACGCTCGAACAGTGGGATACGGCCGTCGATTCCCAGGCCAAGGCGTTCCTGGTCGGAGCGCGCGAGGCGGCCCGGCTCATGCCGGGCGGCGGTCGGATTCTTGCGATCACCTACGGGACGGGGAGCCGGACCGGGAGCCTGCAGCCATGGGTCGGGATGGGGGCCGCCAAGGCCGCGATGGAAACGCTGGTCCGGTACTTCGCCGTGGGCCTGGCCAAGCGGGGGATCACCGTCAACGCGATCAGCCCCGGGTGGACCGAAGACAGCGTGCTGAACAGCCTGCCGGAGCAGGCCCAGGACCTCATCAGAAATTGGCACAAGCGCGGCTGGACGCCTATGGGACGGCTTGGCACCCCGGCTGACGTCGGGAATGTCGCGGCACTGCTCTGCCAGGAGGAGGCGGGGTGGATCACCGGCCAGGTCATCTACGCGGACGGCGGCGCGTCACTGCTCAATTCCGAAATCCCACCGGAGATTCAGTTCGCGTAACGGCAAGACGCGAGATATTTTGCCGCAGCCGCGCCTCCAACTCCGCGATGCGCGCGTCCCGCTCGGCCAGTTGGTCCAGCAGCCGCGCCACGTTGCGTACGGCGTCGGGGTAATGCGACAGGTAGCCCCAGCAACGCAGTTTCTGCTCGATGTCGTGGAGGCGCTCGACGTCGGTCACGGCCCCTACTGTCTCTCGTCGGTCACCGGGTTCTGGAACTCTGGAAAGGCAGCACGTCTGGTCCCGAAACTGCCGATGGCTGTTTCCGCATCGGCTACCCCGGTAAGGAATTTCCAGAGACCGTCCTTCTCCCGCCGGGCGCTTGCGACATGGTACCCTGCATCTAACAGCGCCTGCAGGACGTCGCGGTACACGGGACTCAGGTACGATTCCAGCCAAGTGTGCACGCCCAGAGCCACGCGAGCGTCGTCGGTCACGAGAATGACCCATTGCAGCGTGCCCTTCGCATTAGCGTATAGATCGACCAGCACTTTCAGGTCATCGAGATTCAAGGAAATCGTCGGAACGTCTGCCACGACGCCGTACGCCATCCCGCGCCACCATGCGCACTTGAAGCGGCGGGAGACGACCGCCCGGATTTCCGCTTCGAGATCGTGCGCGTCCGCGAACTGCCGATGCTCGGTCACGAGTCCGACCACGCGGTGCATGTTGAGATTGCGCAACTCCCAGAACGTCCAGCCCGGCTCGCGGAGGTCGGTGCGGGGCCGCAGATGCCGTTGCGCAGTGGTCGAGGTGATGATGGCGGGCAGGTCCGGCGAGGATTCCATCCTGGCGCGACGCTCCCCTCGATAAATCGGCCGCTCGCCCTCACGTTCGGCATTTTGCTTCAGCCGCCCTCCGCGGCGACAAGGCGCCCCGCGCCCGCGCGGCCAATAGGGGGGCGAGGTGTCCCCCCTGGGGGACGCCGTGGGAGCAGCAGGAGGCCACATTGGTGCTGTCCGTAGACACTCAGAGGCCGTAGCGCTCCTCGCCGAGTGTGTGCGCGTCAACACGGTAGGACCCGCCGCGCGAAGAAGCGCGGCTGGCAGACCTTCTGGCTACGCGTCTTGAGGCCGCAGATGAGGCGCCATGAGGCTCTTCAGCCCCATCATCCGCATTTTGCTCTGGGTAGTCGCCGCGGCGGCTCTCGCCGTGGCCCGCGCCCATCCCGCGATCCACCACACCATCCTCGTCATTTCGTCCGGTGTGACGGTGGACCGCCTGCGTGCCTACGTCGCGGCGTGGGGACCGTGGGCGCCGGGAGTGTCCATCGTCATCATGGTCCTGCAGACCTTTCTCCCGTTCCCGGCCGACCCGTTGATCATGGCCAACGGTGTCGTGTTCGGCGTCTGGGAGGGCTTGCTGGTGTCCGTTGCCGGAGCACTGCTCAGCGGGTGCGTCGCTTTCGGCCTGGGGCGGAGGCTGGGCCGTTCCATCGCACTCCGGATCGTCCCGGCGTCCGTTGTCGACTGGGTGGACCAGATCGTCCACGAGGGCACGTCGGTGAGTGTCCTGCTGCTGCAATTTCTTCCGGCGATTCCGTTTAGTGTGCTGAATTTTCTCCTGGGCCTGACGGTCCTGTCGTGGGCGACGTTCCTGTGGACCCTCGGCGCGAGCATCCTGCCCGCGGACGCCGTGCTCGTGCTTCTTGGGCGCGGCGTGGCGGAGGGACACAGCGCCGTTTATTGGACGCTGGCGGCGCTGGGACTGCTGGCCGTCGCAAGCATCCCCGCCCGCCATTGGTTTGCCAGGACCTGGCATCCTTCCATAGCGCAGCATCTCTCGACAAGCAGGCCACGTGTCCCGACCTTGCTGAGTCCGAAGGCGCACGGAGGCGGATCAGGGAATGCTTGTTGAGGGATTGGTCGGAGGGAAGATGATGGGGGCCCCGCTGAGCCGACAGCACCAGCCGTCCCTGATCCACGTCCTCAACTGATTCTCTTTGGTGATTGCCTGTCGCCTCCCCGTCATCAGCGCCCTCCTGGTTGGCCGCGCCCGGTCACGCCGGAGTGATTCGTCGAGTTTCTCCGCCGCCCCCCGCTGCGACCAGGCGCTCCGCGCCGGACGGCCAATAGGGGCAGCGCGGCATCAACGAGGAGGAGCATCTTATGACCAACGCTCGTAGCCAAGCGGCCAAGAAGGCCTGGCAAACCCGGCACCGACTCGGCGCTTTTGACAAGGCGCGCGCTGCCGAGGCCGCGAGCAAGGAAGCGCTACGCGCGTATTGCGAGAAACACGGCTGGCGCGTCGCGTTCTTCGAGGGACCTACTGGAGCGCCACGCACCGGGATCATGGACGCTATCGTGTTCCGAATCGATAAGAAGAACCCCGACCGGCTCGATTTGCGGCTCATCCAGTTGAAAGGCGGAGGAGCCGGAGTGAGCGGTCGGGAAATCGCCCGCTTGCAACACGCCGCCGCTGACGTCACGGTGCATTGGACTATCGCGATGTACGATGATAATACGCTCCATTTTCTTCCCGACTTGTAAGCGAATATGAAATCGATGCCTCGTTCTTCCCTTTCTCGGTCGATGCGGGAGCGAGTCCGAGCAAAGACGCACGGGCGGTGCCACGTTTGTGGAGGACCACTTCGACAAACGTCAGGTGCATCTCGTATTTCGATCTGCAGATGATGGAGGCCGAACGGCTTCATGAACTCGATAGAGCGAGGAATGAATTGACATGCCCACGCAGCCGACGAGAGAGTCGATCTTTCGCGACGCGGCGAGGCGGATGTGAGCGGACTTCGAGGATGCTCGAAACAACGTGCCTCATCGCGGACAAGCCGGAGGCGAGGGTGAAGCCATTGTCCGTCATTTTCTCAATGACCATCTCCCCGGCCGATATCGTGCGACGGGTGGGTTCATAATCGACAAGCGCGATGGCATGAGTGGACATGTGGACGTCATTGTTTATGATGCGTTGAATTGTCCCGTCTATCGGACCTCAAGCGAAGGCATGGTCGTCCCGAATGACAATGTCGCTGCGGTTGTTGAGGTGAAGTTTCAACTCACGACGACGACGCTGGATGAGGCCCTCGACAAGATTCATGAAGTGAAGAACCTGGCAAAGACACCGCTCGCTGACGCACACCCTCCGGGACAGATAATTGGCACCCAGGGTGTAATTTTTGGCATTCGAAAGCCACGTCGAACCAGCGATGCGCGGCCTGCTCCGCGCTCAGACGGGAGCGGAGTTGCCAGAATTGTACCGGGTTCTGTGTCCGAGGCGGCACTTCAATCGCCGTTCCGTATGTTCGGCGTTAGGTTCCTGCCGAACGGATCGTGCAGCCGTACAGTGAGATAGTGCTACGGCTTTCGCAGGCGCGCGTGGAGGCGCTCGGTCGCCGCCACCAACTCTCGAGCAATGGACGGCTCAAACGCGACGTGCCCGGCATCGGGACAGACAATGTACTCTGCTTCCGGCCACGCCTGGTGGAGGCGCTCCGCCGAGTCGGGCGGGCAGACCAGATCGTAGCGTCCCTGCACGATCGTCCCCGGCAGCGAGCGGATGCGATCGATGTTGCCGAGCAACTGGCCGGGCTCGAGAAAACAATCGTTGATGAAGTAGTGTGCTTCGATGCGGGCGACGGGGAGCGCCTTGGCTTCCGTCACCGCTTCGGCCTCTGTCTCGGGGTCGGGCAATAGACTGGTGGACCGCGCTTCGTAGAGGGACCAGACTTTGGCCGCGGGGCCGCTCACCTTCGGGTCCGGATCGTTCAGAAGGACGTTGTATCGCTCGAGGAGGCTGTCGGGGTCGCCGGGGCCCGCCGCGGCCGCAAACTCTTTCCACGCCTGTGGCGAGAACAAGCGCAGCCCCGTCATGAACCACTCGATCTCCGGCCGCTCGCCGAGGAAGATGCCTCGCACGATCAGGCCGAGGCAGCGCTCGGGATGGGCCACGGCGTAGGCCAGGGTCAGGGTGGAGCCCCACGAGCCGCCGAAGACGGCCCACCGGTCGATCCGGCGCGCCTGGCGCAGCAACTCAATGTCGCCGATGAGGGCCTGGGTCGTGTTGTCGCGAATCTCGGCGAACGGCGTCGAGCGTCCGCAGCCGCGCTGGTCGAAGACGATGATGCGCCAGGCGCGGGGGTCGTAGAACCGCCGGTGTCTCGGACGGCTCCCGCCTCCCGGGCCGCCGTGGAGGAAGACGATCGGCAGGCCCTCCGGGTTGCCGCTCTCCTCCCAATACATCTCGTGACGCCCGTCGAGCGCCAGGCGTCCGCTCGCGTAGGGCTCGATCGGCGGGAAAAGATGCTGGTCTTTAGTGTCCATACCCGGTGATTCGAGTCCATGGTCCCGCCGTCCCGCCACGATGGGCTGGAGCCTGGTCTCCAATTCCGCGATGCGCGCGTCCCGCTCGGCCAGTTGTTCCAGCAGGCACGCCACGTCGCGTTCGGCGTCGGTCACTTGGGATGGCTTCCGGGTGATGGCGTCGGTGCCCGTGCAGAGGCCAGCACGCGCGGCCTGCCTGGCAACCTTTTCCGTTCAGGAACTTGGAGAGGGTCGGGGTCGCTTAGTGGTTTTGGAGGGGCAGTCCGGTTCGACGAACCCTGCACGTGATGGACGCTGAAGTCTGATCTTTGATCCCCACGTGCAGATCGATAGGAACGTTTGCCCGTCGCCGCTTGAGAGGTGCGTAAGTGATCGCAAGAGGAGGCCGAGAGGGCGCAAGTCGGAGCCCGGGATGGCCGGTTTCGGCACCCTGCGATCACCAAGTCGTGCGGGCTGTTCCTACTGGTTCCAGTACCTGTGCTCCGCTCGTCTGAGTTCGGCCGTCTTCACAATCTCCTATTCACAATTGGGCCCG
>DATGHZ010000028.1:0-5622 GCA_035307565.1 bacterium
CCGGTCTTCAGTCCCTGGAGCGGCTGAATTCTTGGAATGCAGCCCACGATTTAGACATGAAGCGAACACCCGGTGCGAAGTCCTGAGACGATCATCGTTGGTCTCATTTCGGATACGCACGGCCTCGTGCGCCCAGAGATCGCGAAGGCATTCGCGGGCGTGCAGCTGATTCTCCATGCCGGCGACGTGGGTGGGTCCACCGTGTTGGCCAGGCTGGCGACAATCGCACCCGTTGAGGCCGTCTATGGAAACGTGGACGACCCTCACGACCCGGCACTGCGCGCCGAACGCGTTGTCACTCTGGGCGGCGTGACGATTCACGTGAGCCACGGCCATGAGCTCAAGCGGCCCACGCCTGAGCTGGTGCTCGGACGTTATCACGGTGATGTGGTCGTCTTCGGCCACACGCATCGAGCGCTGATCGTGCGCGATAAGGACAATCGCACAGCGGTGAATCCTGGCGCGGCGGGCCCGAGGCGCTTGAGCGTGAGCACGTTTTTCGATGGTGCTTCGGTCACAGAAAGTGATGGACGCGGCTGATCATGGGCGGGAGTGCTTGCCCTGGTCGCGGCGTGCGTTTATCGCATTGGCTCCCGCCAGGACGACGACGTGATCAACGGAAAGGCAACACGCCGGTCCGCGTGCGGATGCCGGCGTGTCGTCCTGCGCGAGTCCTCCGCGGTGCTCGGGTCGCTCGCCAGCGGAGCCCTATCCCCCAGCGGAGGCGAGGCGCCTGGTTCAGGCCTTCTCACTATGCGGCCCGGAGTTCGGTTGTCCTATCGACTGTCATCGGTCTGGATGCGACGGCATTACCCGTTTCCGTTTCCCGGCGAGTGTAGAGGCGTAGCGGGAAACGGATCATCGGAGATGCCCGACGGCGCCGTGAGCTGATACCCCACGCCGGTCTTGTGGACACGGCCTTGCGCGGTGAGCGCTGCGAGCGCCTGGCAGACACGGGCGGTGCGCAGGCGGCACGCCTGTCGGAGTTCCGAGAAGGTGAGCGGCCGGTCCGCATGCGCCAGGACATGTTCAAGCGTCTGCAGGGGTGAAGGCGCTGGTGGCGGCGTGGACGGTGTGACCTCGACGACGTGCAACGCCAGGGCGTCGTCGACGGCGGAGAGCGCGAGCGGCAGGCCGTTGGACGACGGGGCCGCCCGATGCTCGGTGCTGAGTAGCAGCCGATCGTCGATTCGGCGCAGATAGAGATTCGAGTCCCCCCACGCATGGAATTCCGAGCTGCCGCGCAGGGCTTGCCCGGCGCGGACGGCGTGCGCCCCTTTGCGCGCGTGATGGACCACGATCACGGCGAGCGCAAAACGGCGTTGTAGCTCGCGTAAGTACGCGAGCAACGGCGCGACCTCCGACGACGCGTTCTCATCAATGCGGTGGAGCCGGACAAACGGATCGAGCACGAGCAGGATCGGCCGTACTGCGGCGACGGTGGCCAGCAGCTGCTGACGGTCCTCGGTCAGATCCAACCGGAGACTGGGTGCGGTGATGACGTGGATCGGGAGGTCCGCGAGCGTGATGCGTGCCGCGCGGCAAATGCCTTCGAGCCGCGTGCGCACGAGATGCAAGGCGTCTTCGGCGGCGTAGAGCAGGACCGGCCCTCGCTGCGCCGGAGGAAACCGGCGTAAACAGGGCACGCCGGCGGCGACGGCCACCACCATATCAAGGGCCAGGAAGCTCTTGCCGCATTTCGGCTCGCCGCCGATGATGCCGACGGCCTCGTTCGCCCACAGGTCCTCGATCAGCCACTGGTGCTCGGGCGGACAGACCGGGAGCTCGCCGGCCCGGATCACAGGCAGCATGGTCATCGGCCGCGCGCCGGCTTTGGCCGGGCGCGCTCAGCGGGCGCGGGCGTAAACAGGTCGAAGAACAGCTTTTCGTCGAGTTGCTTGACCTCGCGCTCGGCCCCGGCGAGGAGCAATTCGTGCGCGTGCGCCATGAGCGTCCGGTGATTGCCGCCGGCATGGTCGACCAACGTGTCGAGCAGCCCCGGGGTCACGAGCCGCGGATTGCCCGCGGTGTCGAGCGCGTGCTGCAGGCACTGCGCCAGCTCCTCGCGTGAAGCGAGGTCGAGCAGGAGTTTGACGCGGAGGCGACTTTCGAGCGGGAGGAGATCGGCGTCATGGAGCCGTTCCTGCAGCCGACGGTCGCCGGCCAGGACAACGGTGAGGATCACCCGCGAGTCGAGGTCGGCGCTGGCCAGGAGGCGCAGCTCATTCAACATATCGGGGCGTGCATCCTGTGCTTCGTCCACGAGCAGGACGGGACGAAAGAGGGCGGCCTCGATGTGCGCGACCCAGGTGTCGCGCAGCGCCTTGGCGCCGGCCCACCGATTGTGCGGCGTGAGCGGCACGCCGAAGAGATGGCCGATCTCGCGGTAGAAATCGGCGAGGCCCGCTTGCGGGCGTGTGAGCACGCCGACGACCACATCCCGCAACGCCGCCAGCCGCGCGGCGAGCAGACGCAAGGTGATCGACTTGCCGGTGCCGGGGTCGCCGACGATGGCGGCGAAGCCGCCCTCGCGGGCCAGTTGCTCGACGCGCCAGGTGAAGCTCTCGATGCGTGGGGTGATGAGCAGCGCCTCGGTGGGCACGTCCGGCGCGAACGGGTTCCACTTGAGCCCATAGAGCTGCAGTAGTTTTTTCGTCATGCATTACTCCTTCGGGTCCGACTCGTCTTTCGGCAGATACGCGGGTGGCAGACCGGTGGCGCGGTACTGCCGCAGGAGTGAGTCCAGCAGTGGCGCGACGGCGGCGGGCGCGGGCGACGCGCTCGTTGCGGGCGTGAGCGGCCGCCGCACCGCATCGGCATTCCGTGTTTTATCGAGCGGATAGAGGTGACCGACGACCGTGCCGGTCCGCCCCTCGCACACCAAGACGGTGGAGAGATTCCACCGCGCGTAGCGGATCGAGAGCCGGGGGAGGTGGGCAAAGCGCGCGGGCACCTCGAAGCGGACGCCCGCCACCGTCAGCGTGCCGTCCGATCGGCGCTGCGTACGGATCTGCTCGGTGGTGAAGGCCGCGCGGAGCGCGTCGGTCGGCGGGCTGGGCCGCAAGACATCCGGACCGGCGAGGAACCGCGCCAGCGGCGTCTCCCCTATTTCGGCGTGGCGCTTTCGGTGGTACTCGAGCTCAACCCACGCCTGGGTGGCTTCATTCAGCAACTCGAGCCGGAGATCCGCGGCGACGCCCTCCAGCATGGCGAGGAGGCGGCCCTCGACCTGAGCCCAGAAGACTTCTTGCTTCGCATTTTGATACGGGCTGTAGGGCAACGTCGTCGCCTGAGTGATCCCGAGCCGCTCGAGGCCTTCGCGCGTTTCCGCGGCGATCATCGGCGCGCCGTTGTCCGTCAGGAGGGCACGTGGCAAGCCACGCTTCTGAATGGCTTGACTCAGTCCGTGGATGAACGTCTCGGCGGTCTCCGCGAGATACCACTGGGCGTGGCAACAGAGCCGCGATCGATCATCGAGAAACGCGAGCAGGATCGGCGTGACCCACGCGCCGACCGACGTGAGGACCTTCAAGCTGCCGTAATGAAAGTCCGCATGCCACAGGCCGCCGACATACTCGACCTCGAAGCTCCGGACTTCCCGCGGGTGTCGCAACGGGTCGCTCCGATCTGATCCAGGGCGATCCCGCGCGGTGTGCCGCCGCTGCCGTTGCAGGCCCTGCGCCTGCATGTAGCGGCGGACGGTCGAGTAGGACGGCAGCGGGCCGAGCGCGGGATCCGCCGTGACGAGGACGCGGAGATTGTCAACGTGGAGCTGATAGCTCCAGCTCCGATGCGCGCCGTACTGGGTCCGCACCGCCTGGCGCAACGGCTCGGGAAGGGAGGGCTGCTGTCCCGCATCGGATCGCAGGCGTCGGCGCAGCCGGCCGACCGGATCGACGGGCGCGTGGCGGGCGTGGTAGTACCAGCGCTCCACGGTCGAGCGGGCGAAGCGGACGGGCTCGCCGCGGATCGGATGCTGCCACGTGCGGGCCGCCAGCGCGCTGAGCGCGGCCTGCAGGTCCCCTTTCTTCGGCGGGGCGGCCAGCAGCGAGCCGATCACCGCAAAGCGCAACTGCGCCCATCGGTCGTGTCGTCGTCCCGCGCGTTGGTCGTCGTGCGTCATCAGGCCATCTCCCGGCGCCGGCCGATGGGGCCGCCGCCTCGATGGCGCGATCAGACGCGATCAGCTCCCGCGGCTCAAGAAGCATCTTCTGCGGATCATGCGTCAGCCTCGCCGAGCGTGCTCACCGACGTGGTTGTCAGCGGCGCGAGAAAGCGGAGCATCGCCCCGACCGGCGCGATCGCGTCGCCCGGGAATCGCACGAACAAATCGCGGGGCAGATCGGCTTCGTCGACCGGACGCGCGAAGCGGCCCCGGGCCATCCGCCAGAACGCGGTCCGCACGAACGCGTGCCGCCACCACCGATGCCAGCGCGCCAGCGTGTCCGCGCTGACACCGAGCAAATCACGCAGCTGTGCGACGCGCCATGGCGTGGGCCCCTGCCGAAGCACACACGCCAGGACCACCACGGCCGCCAAGTACACCCGGCGACCGAGAAATCGAACCGAGGGCGGCGTCAGCCGTTTGCGGCATCGCGCACAGCAAAAACTCGTGCGCCGGTCATAGGCGGCCGGCAGCGTCGCGGGACCGCCACGGGGTTTCCGCGGATAGTCGCCGTGGTGAAGGCGGCCGCTGGGGCAGCGGCGACACCCGCTGGCCTGGGCCGCAGCAGCCAGATCCTGATCGATGGCGATCAGCGCCTCGAAGAGGATCGCGTCAGTGAGCAGACTGGTGTACAACGGTGCCTCCGAGGGGCGATGGCCAAGATCGGGCGCAACGATCCGTGTCCGTGCGGCAGTGGGCAGAAATACAAGCGCTGCTGTTTGCCGCGGGAGGAGGCCGCTGCGGCCGAGCGCGCCGCGACACAGGCGCGCGAGGTCGAGCCGCCCGTCATGCCTCTGGAGATTCTCTCCGACGACGATGGCCTTGACGAGGCGTCGAACGTCGTGATCGATCTGATCGACGCCGGACGATTGGACGAGGCCGAACACGCCGCTCAGCACCTCCTCGAGCGCTATCCCGAGGTCCACGATGGCCTCGAACGTCTGGCCATGGTGGCGGCAGCTCGCGGCGACCACGCCCGCGCCGCCGAGTACTACGGCAAAGCGGCAGACTTCGTCCACGACCATGCCGACTACTACGACCGCGAAATGGAGATCTACTTGCGAGAGCGGGCAGCCGAATTCGGCACGCCCAGCGGGTGAGCCGTCAGACGGTCACGCTGTCTGAGGGATAGGAGGGGGTGTCCACCATCATCCGTGAACGAAACACTCCTTACGGCCACCAGAGACTGCGGCGATTCTGACGCGCATTGGGACAGCCTTGCAGCGGCGGACTTTTTCACCGTCGAGGTCCTTACCCTGCGCGGCCTGGTCCGCTACGTCGTGTTCTTCGTCATAAAGCTGAAGACGCGTACCGTGGAGATCGCCGGGATCACATGTCAACTGGACGAGGCCTGGATCATGCAGGTCGCTCGGAACCTGACCGCCGCCGGCGACGGCTCCCTGCGCGACATGCAGCACGTCATCCTCGATCGCGATCCGCTCTACACGACGGCCTTT
>DATGHZ010000029.1:0-3692 GCA_035307565.1 bacterium
GCGCTGGGAGGAAACCTACAACAACGTGCGGCCGCACCAGGCGCTCGGCTACCGCACTCCGAACGAGTACATTGCCCAATGGCAGGCGGCTCAGCGATGAAATTCGAGGCCAGTGTAGTCGGATCTACTGAACCCATTCAGCCGGTTGACTTTGCTCGGATGTATGCTACACTGTGGTTAAGCAAAAGCCGACCAGGCAAGTCCATAGGGGCAATGCTGAGTGCCGATTCCGAAGGGGGTCGGCGCTATTTTTTTGGCCGGGAGCGCAACGGAGGTGAGGGATGGGTGATCGTGTGACTCCAGCCGACGAAGCATTCCGCCGGTCGTTCGAACGGTGCGAGATTCCGAACGACGCGTTCCGCCACCGGGAGCACCTTCGGCTGGCGTGGATTTGCCTCCGCGAGTCTGATCTGGATGCCGCCGCGCACCGTGTCGGCGAGAGCATCAGGCGATACGCGAAGCATCATGGGGCCGGTCGAAAGTATCACGAAACGCTGAGCCGCGCGTGGGTTCGGATCGTCGCCCTCGCGATGGCCGAGACTCCCGGGGCCGAAGGCTTTGATGAGCTCTTGGCCGCGCGGCCACACTTGCTCGATAAGAAACTGCCGCTGCGGCACTATTCTCCGGGGCGTCTGTGGAACGACGCGGCGCGCGACGTGTGGGTGGAACCGGACCTGCGTCCCTTTCCGGTTTGACTCGGTGGTGTGGGGTGGTATAATGCCTCTGACATTGCGACCGGGCCGATAAGTCCATAGGGCGTGTCAGAGCCGGCTCCGAGAGGGGTCGGCTTTCTACTACTAATATCGAGTCAGCCCTCCGCCTGTGGTGTGCCGTCCGGCCGGCCGTCGGCGGCGCGTCGTGGCGGCGGAGCAAGAACACCAAGCGTTGGCCGGAGCGTGGGTGTGTACGAGATCCGCACCGTGAGCCCTGAGCAACTAGACGAGGACGTCGCTTCCTTTATCGCGCTCCTCCAAGACGCGGTGGACAGCGGTGCGTCCGTCGGATTCGTGCCGCCGCTGGACCCAGGTGGCGCCCGCAGCTACTGGACCGGCGTGAGAAACGCGGTCGTGGGCGGGAATCGGATTCTGCTGGCCGCGGTAGAAAAGGGCGACATCCTCGGGTCCGTGCAGCTCGACCTTCCGGCCATGCCGAACGCCCGGCACAGGGCCGAAGTCATGAAACTGATGGTGCATCGCGCTGCCCGCCGCCGCGGGATCGGCAAGGCCCTGATGCTCGCCCTCGAGGACGCGGCGCGGCGCATCAACAGGCGCCTGCTCGTCCTGGACACACGAGTCGGCGACGCGGCGGAGCAGCTGTACCTTACGCTCGGGTATCTGCGGGCCGGCGTGATTCCGCGGTATGCGCTCAGCGCGGACGGGACGCTCGATGCGACGGTCTACATGTACCGGGAGGTCGATCCTGGATGAGCGGGGCCTCCCGCGTGCATGGGACCTTCGGCCCCCGGGACCTTCGGCCGGCGCCGGCGCGCGCGGCGACGCTTCGAGCGGGGATCCGCATCGAGTGGCTGACCATCGCGTGGATGATCGTCGAAGCCGCGGTCGCAATCGGCGCGGGGGTCGCGGCGAAGAGCGTCGCGCTGATGGCCTTCGGTCTCGACAGCGTCATCGAGCTTGTCTCAGCGACGGTGGTCCTCGGCCGGCTTCGGGCGGAGGACCGTGGAGTGGGCATCACGGCTGAGCACGTGGAACACGCGGAGCGGCGGGCGTCGCGCGTCGTCGGCTGGAGCCTCTTTGCACTCGCCGCCTATGTGGTCGTCCATTCCGCGTACGACCTGCTGACGCATGCGGGGCCGGAATCATCTCCCGCCGGCATTGCGATCGCCGCGGCGGCACTTCTCGTGATGCCGCCGCTCGTACGGGCGAAGCGCCGGATTTCGTCGGCCCTCGCCAGCACCGCGCTCCGGGGCGACGCCGCGGAGGGCATCGTCTGCGCCTACATGGCCGCCACACTGCTCGCGGGTCTTGTGCTTCGCGCGGCGTTTGGCTGGTGGTGGGCGGATCCGGCCGCCGCGCTGGGGATCGTGTACTTCATCGTCCGCGAAGGCCGCGAAGCCCTCGCGGGCGGGGACACCTGCTGCTGATGTCTGACGCGAAAGTCTACTTCCGGCCGGGCTGATTCGCCGGCGCTCCAACCGCTCGAGGCTCCTCGCTAGCGCAGACCCGGTCCGCCGCGCATCGAGACATAGAGCATCAGCGCCGCGCCCCACGCGGTCGCCGCGACGTTGACCGCGTCGTTGTCAAGCCATCGCCAGCGGTCTTCGACGGTCGCGCCGAGGAGGCTGTCGAGCAGCGATCCCGTGATGCCGGCCACCGCGATCCAGGCCGTCCACCCGAAGGGAGCGGCGGGCGCGCCGCCCGCACGCGACGTTCCATAAAGGGCAAGCGCGAGCGCCGCGACGAGGAGCGCGCCGGCGACAGAACCGAGCGTGCCCCACACGGTCACACCGCCCGAGACGCCCGGTGCGACCGGCTGGGCGGTCGTGATGAGCCGGGGAGGCGTGCGGCTCCAGCGGCCGATCTCTGTGGCCCACGTGTCCGCGGTGGCGGCCGCGATGGCGCCGGCGGCGACCCCGAAGCCCTGCGGCCACGCAGTCAGCGCGGAGACCATCGCCGTCACCGCCGCCACTCCTCCGTTGGCCGCGACCTGCTGCCACCGGCGGCCTCCGCGATCGCGGGAACGCGCGCTCCCGCCGCGTGCCGGTTCGAGTCGCGTCAGCACCGACGACGTGATGAAGAAGACCCCGATGAGCGCGAGCCACGGCCAACCGGCGAGGACGAGCGCGATGCCGACGGCCGAGGCGGCCCACGCGCCGGAGTCCGTCAACGCGGCGCGCCGGCGTGCGAAGAAGGCGACCGCGGCGCTCAATAAACCGCCCGCGACGAGGCGGGGGAGGAACGATTCCACGTGCACCGCTTTCGCGCGCACCCGCGCGCCTCCTCGATGCGATCACCGCCGGTCCTATTGACAAGCCCCACCGGCAGGCGTACATTTGGGGTGTACGGACCGCAGCACCTTAACAACGCAACGCCTCGATCACCGGCCTCTCGCATCGACCTAACGATCGGGCTCGCGGCGCTCGCTGAGCGCCGCGGTTGCAGATGGTGTTGCCTTGACAGGTGTTGCAGTGGTTGGTATAAGTAACTGTCGTGGTCGGGCGACCGTCCGGAAGACGGTTACCCGGCCGCGATGATTCTTCAGAACCTTGAAAACTGCATAGTGGTAAGGGGAACGCGACAGTCCGAACGATTTGCGGACTCGAGCGAGCAATCGCTCGGGACCCACAATTCCGACGGAGAGTTTGATCCTGGCTCAGGACGAACGCTGGCGGCGTGCCTCAAACATGCAAGTCGAGCGTGGATTCATTCTCTCGCAAGAGAGGGTGAATTCTAGCGGCGAACGGGTGAGTAACACGTGAGAAACCTGCCCTCCGGACGGGGACAACCTCGGGAAACCGGGGCTAATACCGGATGCGCTCACCGGGTCGCATGGCCTGGTGAGGAAAGGATCGCAAGATCGCCGGTGGAGGGTCTCGCGGCCTATCAGCTAGTTGGTGGGGTAACGGCCTACCAAGGCGATGACGGGTAGCTGGCCTGAGAGGGTGGTCAGCCACACTGGAACTGAGACACGGTCCAGACTCCTACGGGAGGCAGCAGTTGGGAATCTTGGGCAAT
>DATGHZ010000030.1:0-4897 GCA_035307565.1 bacterium
CTGCTAGCCGACGAGCGACAAACCGCATTCTCTCGTCTATCACCGAACACTCCCTCCAGGGCATCGTCCCTCCCCCTTTCAGGGAAGGAGTGTTACCCATGTGTCCGGTACAATCTGTTACCTATCTCTCAGGTCGCTCAGGATTGCCTGACACTGCAAGGGATTGGTTCCGTCCGCAATTTCCAAAGGTTTCCAGGGGGGAGGGCTATGAAGAGCCCGCGTAGACACCTTACCGCGCTTCTGAGCGCGCTGATTGCGCTCGTTCTTGTGTGTCCGTTGATGCCTTCCGCCGGCCGGGCGCAGACGATGCGCTACAAGATCAGACAGGCGGGATTCCGTGTGCTCTACATGGCGCCGATGTACATCGCCCTCGAGCAGGGGTTCTTTGCGCAGGAGGGGGTTGATTACGCGTTCCAGGAAATCAGCAGCGGCGCGCTTGGGCCGGCGACGGTGATCTCGGGCCAGGCCCAGGTCTCGGACCTCGATCCTCTCGGCATTGCGGACCTGCAGAAAGAAGGCAAGTCGCTGATCAGTTTCTACAATCTCGTCACGCGCGTGACCCTCGATCTGATCGTCCGGAACGAGGTCGTCCGGCGGACGGGCGTCAGCCGGTTCTCGCCGCTTGCGAAGCGCTACGCGGTGCTGAAGGGCTTGAACATCGGCATCACGCGCCCGGGCGCGCCGACCGACGTCTTCGCGCGCTACTTTCTCGTGAAGGCCGGCCTGAACCCCGATAAGGACGCAAATCTTGTCCAGGTGGGCGGCGTGCCGGCACTGGCCGCCGCGTTCCGCTCCGGCCGCATCGACGCATTCCTGTTGTCTCCGCCGCTGCCACAGACGCTCGAGCGCGAGCATCTCGGTCAGATCATCATTCGCGATACCGCGGGTGACGTGCCGGACTTCAACGACACAAGCTACACGACGCTGTTCACGTCGGCTGAGTACCTCCGCACCAACGCGCCGGCCCTGCAGGCCTACGCGCGCGGGGTGAACAAGGCCACCGCGTGGATCCGCACCAACAAGGCTGAAGCGCTCCGGATCCTGGGCCAGAAGTATTTCCAGGATACGCCGGCCGACAGCCTCGCGGTCTCGCTTGACGCGACCCTCCCCGCGATCAGTGCCGACGGGCGGTTCACAGAAGCCGGCGTTGCCCGGTACCTCAACATCTTTAGGGCCATCGGACAGCCGGTGACCGCGCCGTCGCGCGAAGGCGTGCTCTGGACCAACGCGATCGTTAAATAGTGCTTCGTCCCGCCCCTGAGACCCTGGTGGGCACGGCCGGCTCCGAACGTGCGCCGGCGAGGCCGGCGTTTGTGCTCGAGGCGCGCGGCGTCTACAAGGTTTTCGTGGCGCGCGGCCGCGCCGGCCGCCGCGTGATGACTGCTCTCCGGGACGTCAACCTCGGTGTCCGTCCGGGCGAGTTTCTGACGCTGGTGGGCCCGTCCGGCTGCGGCAAGTCCACCGTGTTGAACCTCTTCGCCGGGCTCACGGCGGCGTCCGACGGCGCGGTGCTGCACGACGGACGTCCCATCCGGGGGATCAACATCCGCGGCGGGTACGTCACGCAGGACGACAACCTGCTGCCGTGGCGCACGACGCTGGCGAACGCGGAAATCGCGCTCGAGTTGAAGCGCGTTCCGCGCGGCGAGCGGAGGGACAAGGCGCTGGCCTACCTCGAGCGGGTAGGCCTCAAGGGCTTTGAGCATCATTATCCGCATGAACTCTCCGGCGGGATGCGCAAGAGGGTCTCGATCGTCCGGACGCTCGTGGACGAGAGCGTCAACGTGATCCTCATGGACGAGCCTTTCGGCCCGCTGGATGCGCAGACGCGCCTGGTTCTCCAGGATGAGCTGCTCCAGTTATGGCAGGGGAGCGGCCGCACCATCGTCTTTGTGACCCACGACCTCGTGGAAGCGATCGCGCTGTCCGACCGGATCGCGATCTTCACCAGGGCTCCGGGAACGATCAAGGAAATCCGCGAGGTGCCGATCCCGCGTCCGCGGGATGTGTTCCACATTCACGAGGCGCCGGGGTTCGCGGATATCTACGATCCGCTGTGGAACGATCTCCGCGCGGAAATCACGCGCGGTCCGGAGCCGTCCGTTGGCTGAACGCACACGCTCCATTTGGATCGACGACCGCGTTCCCGGGCGCGAGGCGGAAGTCTTGCGGCGGGAGGCGGCCGGCGCCGAGCGGCGGGAGCGCGGCATGCGGACCATCGTCGCGGCGTGGCAGATTCTGCTGCTCGGCGCCCTGCTGGCCGGGTGGTGGGGGGCGTCGGGCCGCATCGTGGACCGGCTGTTTCTCAGCGACCCGGTCAGCATCGCGCGCGCGTTCTGGCGGATGGTCGTCGACGGCTCGCTGTGGTTTCATCTCCGCTACACGTTGACGGAGACCCTTCTCGGCTACGTGCTGGGCGCGTCGTCCGGCCTCCTCGCGGCTGTCGGGACGTGGCTCGTTCCGGGAGCGGCGCCGGCCCTGCGTCCGCTGGTTCTGCTGGCCTACGCGACACCGAAGATCGCGCTCGCGCCGCTGATCATTCTGTGGTTCGGCATCGGCATCTTCCCGAAGGTCATCCTCGCCGCGACCTTCGTGTTCTTCGTGGTGTACCTCAACACGATGGCCGGCCTCGGGACCGTAAGCGGCGGCCTCGTGAACGTCGTCCGCGTCATGGGGGCGACGCCGGCGGCCGTGTTCCGGAAGGTGGTGCTGCCGAACGCTATGCCGTTCGTCGTCGCCGGGCTGCGCATGACGATCCCGGCGGCGCTGATCGGCGCGATCGTCGCGGAGTTCATCAGCAGCAACCGCGGCGTGGGCTACCTCATCAACGCCGCGAGTTCGCGGTACCGGACGGCGGATGTGTTCGCGGGCATTTTCGGCCTCCTCATTCTGGTGATCGGGATGAACGCGGGCGTCTCGGCGCTGGAGCGCTGGTGGCTGCCGTGGGTGCCGCGGGAGCGCAGCCCCCTTGGATAGGCCCGCCGCGACCCGGGTCCTGACCACGCTGGACGAGCTGCTAGGGCCCGCCGGATGCGCGCTTCTCGTCGTCGACCTTCAGCGAGACTTCGTGCACCCCGACGGGTGGAGCGCGCGCCGCACGCCGGGGGCGGTGTCGCTGCGCCGCGTGATCCCCGTCATCAACGCGCTCGTCGACGCCGCGCGCGCGACCGCCGTCCCCGTCTGCTACGTCACGATGGAGCACGGCCGCGAGGTCGACGCCCCCAACTATCAGGCCCGCTACGCCGCGCGCGGCATGGGCGAGGAGATTTTGTGCGCGGCCGGCGGCTGGGGGGCCGCGCTGGACGACGAGCTCACGCCTCCGCAGCCGGGCGATATGACAATCGTGCGCCATAGCTACGACGGGTTCGCGGGCACCGACCTCGACGCGATGCTTCGCGCGCGACAGGTAGACGTGGTGGTTGTGGCCGGCGTCGTCACGAACCTCTGCGTGCAGACGACCGTGCAGCACGCATTCGCGCTCGGGTACTACGTGGTCGTCGTGGAGGACGGCACCGCGGCGGCCGATCCGGACGTCCAGGCCATGACGCTCGACAATTTTCGCCGCTACTTCGGGCCGGTCGTCCCGGCCCGTGTCGTCGCCGAACACTGGACGGGGAGAGTGGCCGCACCGCCGTCGCCGAAGGAACTCGTCGAGTGAGCGCCGCGGCGGCGTCCCCGCACGAGCTGCGCCTGCACGACGAAATCGGCCACCGGGCGGCCGCGCGAGAAGCGGTCGGCCGCGCGTCAATCGCCGCGGCCAGGGCGGCCGTCTTCGCGGTCGCGCTCGGCGCGTGGGCGTTCGCGTCCGGCCGCCTCGCCGATCGCCAGTTCATCAGCGATCCGCTCGAGGTGCTGAGGGCGTTTTGGACGCTCGTTGCCACGGGACGGCTCTGGCCGAACTTGATCCAGACGCTCGCCGAGGTGCTGAGCGGTTACGCGATCGGCGCGGTGCTCGGTATCGTCGTGGCGGTCGTGGTCGCGTTCCAGGAAACCGCGCAGCGCGTGCTCCGCCCGTTCTTGGTCGCCTTCTATTCGATCCCCAAGATCGCGCTTGCGCCGCTGTTCATCATGTGGTTTGGTCTCGGACCGGCGCCGAAAATTGTTCTCGCCGCGATTTTTGTCTTCTTCGTGGTGTTTATGAACATGGTCGCGGGACTCTATCAGGTGAGCCCGGATCTCGTCAACGTTGTCCGGGTGATGGGCGCCCGGCGCATCGACGTGGTCCGCAAGATCGCGCTGCCGAGCGTCGTTCCCTACCTCATGACCGGCCTGCGGATCGCCGTGCCGGAAGCGTTGATCGGCGCGGTGATCGGCGAATTCATGTCCGCCAACGCGGGCCTCGGGTATCTGGTGAACGCCGCGGCCGAACAGTTCAACACGGCGGCGACGCTGGCGGCGATCGTCGCGCTGCTGCTGATCGTCGCCGCGATGGACGTCGCGCTGGGCCTTTTGGAGCACCGGCTGCTTGGATGGCGGCCCCGCGGCGATCTCGTCTTGGCCGCGAAGGGTTAACGGCGGTCCTGTGAGAACGGGCACGGGGCACGCGATCAGGCAACGGAGGAGTGCGATGAAGCGGACCGCGTTCATGGTTACGGCACTGCTGCTGGCGGTTCTTCTCGCGGCTCCCGCCGCGCAGACGCAGTCGCTTACCAAGATCCGGCAGGCCGGCTTCAAGGTGATTGACCTCGCGGTTCCGCTCCTCGCCAAGTCCAAGGGAATCTTTCAGAAAAACGGCCTCGACTTCGAGTACGTCGAGATCGACAGCGGGAAGCTCGGCGTCGCCTCGCTCTTGAGCGGCAACGTCCAGTTTGTCGACCTCGGCGTCGACGATATCGTGGCGCTGCAGAAGGAAGGGAAGGATCCGGTCCTGACCTACAGCATGGTGAACTCGCTGACG
>DATGHZ010000031.1:0-260072 GCA_035307565.1 bacterium
TCCCGTCGAGTTCCTGCATCAGCAGTGCGAAGGCTTCGAGCGTCAGTAGCTGCGGGCCGTCGCAGAGCGCGTGGTCCGGTTCCGGATGGACCTCCACCAGCAGCCCGTCGGCGCCCGCGGCCACGCCGGCGCGGGCCATCGGGATCACGAGCTTCGACTTGCCGGGCCCGTGGCACGGATCGACGACGACCGGCAGATGGCTCAGGCTCTTCAGCACCGGCACCGCCGTGATGTCGAGCGTGTACCGCGTATAGGTCTCGAACGTCCGGATGCCGCGCTCGCAGAGCACGACGTTCGGGTTGCCTTCGGCCATGATGTACTCCGCGGCGAGCAGCAGTTCTTCGACCGTGGCGCTCGGGCCGCGCTTCAGCAAGACCGGATGGCCGGACCGGCCGGCCTCGCGCAGCAGCGGATAGTTTTGCATGTTGCGGGCGCCGATCTGCACCATGTCGGCGTACTCGAGCACGAGATCCAGCTGATGGCCGTCCATGGCCTCCGTCACGAGCGGCAGGCCGGTCTCGGCGCGGGACTCGGCGAGGATCTTGAGACCATCCTCTTCGAGCCCCTGGAACGAGTACGGTGACGTGCGCGGCTTGAAGGCGCCGCCCCGGAGGATCTGCGCGCCGGCCGCCTTGACCGCGCGCGCCGTCTGCAGCGTCTGTTCACGGGTCTCGACCGTGCAGGGACCGGCCATCACGACGACGCGGCCGCCGCCGATCGCCACGTCCCGCACCCAGACGATCGAGTCCTTACCCCCGTGGAATTCGCGGTTGACCAGCTTATACGGCTGCAGGATACGCACAACACCCTCAACGCCCGGCATCGCTTCGAGGCTCTGGCGCAGCAATTCTTTGGTGTGGCTGTCGCCGACCACGCCGATGATGGTGCGCTCGACGCCTTCCATGATCTGGGTGCGGAGGCCGGCCGACTCGATATGCCGCGCCACCGCCTGGCGTTCCACCGGGGTGTGTCCCGGCGCCATGACAACGATCATCGCGCCCCGCCTCCCTGCCGCCAAATATACAAGCCCCCCGTCCACCTCGGGACGGGAGGCTCAAGAGCCCCCGCGGTACCACCCCACTTCCCCGGCGCGTCGGCCGGGGCGCTCGACGGGACGGAGCGGCCCGCTCCGCGGACGTAGCTCGATCCCGGCCTCCGATCACGGCGGAGGGCCCGGCGGCGCCTACTCGGCGGGCGGCTCACCGTGTGAGCCTGTAGATCCACCGCCTTTCGGTCCGCCCCTCACAGGTCCATTCAGTCCGGGCGCTCGTCCCGCGCTCTCACCACGTGCGCGCGGGTCTCTCTGAACGGACGACCCGGCCTACTCGCCCCGATCATCGGGTTTTGGTAGCGCCTATCATAGCACAAATGGTCCACGCTGTGCGCAATGCCCCGGCCGGCGCGGCGCGACGGGGGCCAGCGTGTCAGGATAAGGCGGCGTGTTGCGACAGGGCCGGTGCGCCGCGCCGCGGAAGCGAGCCACCACCCTACGATCAGCGAGCGCGGACGAATGGCGGGAGACGGCCACTTCGATGTGATCATCATCGGGACCGGGGCCGGCGGCGGGACGCTGGCCCACCGGCTCGCGCCGTCGGGCAAGCGCATTCTGCTGCTGGAGCGGGGCGACTGGCTCCCGCGCGAGCGGGACAACTGGGACTCCCGCGCGGTGTTCATCGAGGGGAAGTATCGGGCACCGGAGACCTGGTACGACAATGACGGCCACACTTTTCAGCCCGGCATCCATTACTACGTCGGCGGCAACACCAAGATGTACGGCGCGGCGCTGCTGCGGCTTCGCAAGGAAGACTTCGGTGAGATCCGGCACTACGCCGGCGTGTCCCCGGCCTGGCCGCTCGGCTACCAGGACTTCGAGCCGTATTACACCGAGGCCGAGCACCTGTACCACGTGCACGGCGAGCACGGGATCGACCCCACCGAACCCCCGGCGGGCGCACCCTATCGGTACCCGGCGGTAAGTCACGAGCCGCGGATCCAGGAACTGTACGACGGGCTGCGCCGGCTCGGCCACCGGCCGTTTCCGCTGCCGCTTGGGATTCTGCTGGACGAAGAAAACGGGAAGCCGCGCCACACGAGCGCGTGCATCCGGTGCAATGCGTTCGACGGGTTTCCGTGCCTGGTCAATGCCAAGGCCGATGCGCAGATCGTCTGCGTCGAGCCGGCGCTCGCACACTCGAACGTGCGCCTCCTCACACGCGCGCGCGTCACGCGGCTTACGACCGATCCGCCGGGCCGCGCGGTCACGGCGGTGCAGGTCGAGCGCGACGGCACCCGGGAGGAATACTCCGCGGACATCGTCGTCGTGGCGTGCGGGGCGATCAATTCGGCCGTGCTGCTGCTGAGGTCTGCGAGCGACGCGCACCCGCACGGGCTGGCCAACGGCTCCGGGGTCGTCGGCCGGCACTACATGCGCCACACAAACTCGGCGTTGCTCGCGGTCGCCAAGGCGCCGAACCCCACCGTCTTCCAAAAGACCCTCGGCCTGAACGACTTCTACTTCCGCGCGGACGACTGGGATTATCCGCTCGGGCACATCCAGATGCTCGGGAAGTCGGACGCCGAGATGCTGAAGGCGGAGGCGCCCGACTGGGCGATTTGGAAGCCCCGCATCCCGCTCGAGGTCATGGCCCGGCACTCCGTCGACTTTTGGCTGACCACGGAAGACCTTCCGGATCCCGACAACCGCGTGACCGTCACCGGAGACGGCGGCATCGTCCTGCAACTGGCGGAGCACAGCGCCGAGGCGCACCGCCGGCTGATCGGCAAACTCCGCGGCATGCTCGAGGCGCTGGGATGCCACGAGCACCTGCTGCCGCGGTCGCTGTACCTCGGCAAGCGGATCCCGATCGGCGGGACCGCGCACCAGTGCGGCACGGTGCGGTTCGGCCGCGATCCCGCCACGTCCGCGCTCGACGTCCACTGCAAGGCGCACGAGCTCGATAACCTTTATGTCGTGGATGGCAGCTTCTTCGTCAGCAGCGGCGCGGTCAATCCGGCGCTGACGATCATCGCGAACGCCCTGCGGGTCGGGGACCACCTTCTGGAACGCCTGCGCTGATAACGGCGCCGCACGGGCCGTGCGGAACGGGCGGCGCAGACGGATGACGCCGTCCCGCCGGGCCGACGTCGCGATCGTCTATTTGGCAGGCCTGGCCCAGGGACTCGCGCTCGTCACCTTCCCGGCGCTCAGCGCCATCTTCACCGACCCGGGCGGCTACGGGCTCACGAGCAGCGAGTACGGCGGCCTGTTCGTGCCCCAAGTTGTCCTGGCGATCGGCGGCTCGAGCCTCGGGCCGCGGGCGGCGCGCCGGCACGGGCTCAAGCCTGTGTTCGTCGGCGGGCTCGCCTTCAACCTGGCGTCCATGGTCCTGCTCGCGGCGAGCGCCTTCGCGGCGCCGCACGGCACCCGCTACGGGCTCCTGCTGGCCGCGACGACGGCGCTCGGCGCGGGGTTTGGGACCACGCTGATGACGCTCAACACGTACGTCGCCGAGTTCTTCGAGCAGCAAACAAACGTCGCGCTGCCGGCACTCCACGCATTCCTCGGCAGCGGAACCGCGCTCGCGCCGATCCTCGTCGCCGTCTTCGCCGGCGGGGCGACGTGGCGACGGCTGCCGCTCATCGTTGCCGCGGCGTTCCTGCTGCTCGGGCTGCTGAGCCTGCGCGCGCCGCTTGCGGCGGCCGGCCCGCCACCGGCACCGCCGACGGGACGTACGCCGGCGCCCCGGCCGCGAATTCCCACGCGGCTTGCGCTGTACGGCGCGGCCGTCTTCCTCTACGGCATCTGCGAAACGGTGTTTGGCAATTGGGCCACGCTCTATCTGCACGGCGAGGCGCGAATGCCGCTCGCGTCCGCGGAGCTGGCGCTGACCGCGTTCTGGGCGATGGTGACGATCGGACGGATCGCCGCGGCCGTGATCGCGATCCGCGTCGACGCGCGCCTGATCTATGCCGCCCTGCCCGTGCTCATCATCGCGGCGTTGCTCGCGATCCCGACGGCGCGCGGGGCCGGGGGGAATGTGCTGGCCTTCGGCTTTGCCGGCGTGGCGTGCTCGGCATTCTTCCCCCTCACGATCAGCCTGGCGGAGCAGGAGTTTTTCCAGGCGGCGGCCGGCGTCTCGGGAGGATTGGTCGCCGCCTACATGGCGGGGTACGGGGTGGCGGCCTTCGGCGTGGGGCCTCTCCGGGACAGCGCCCGCGTACCGCTCGCCGCGGTCTACACTGGCACAGCCGCGGTGGCGGCCGGGCTCGCCGGTGCGGCCTTCGTGCTTGCCCGGCCGGTCAAACGACCGGCATGAGTGATGGCGGCCGCGGCCGCGGCATCCGCGAAAGGCGGCGCCGCCCCCGGCGCCGTAACAGTGCCGGGAGGTCACGTCACACCGCGCCGGAGGACGCCGCTGTGCCCAGCGTGGATCAAATCAAACTGCAATTGATTCAGGCTTCCAAAGCGCTGTTCGAGGCCGGCGTCATGTCGCACAGCGGCCACGGCAACATGTCCGCCCGGGTGGACGGCGACCGCATCGTGATCACGTCGGTGGGGACGATGCGGAGCCTGACGCCGGACGATCTTGCCGTGGTCACCCTCGGCGGAAAGGTCCTCGAAGGCCGTCTGGACCCCGTCGCCGCCGAGATCGTCGGCATGCACGCCGGCGTCTACCGGGCGCGCGACAGCGTCGGCTCCGTGATCCACACCCACTCGCCCGCCGTGACCAGTTTTGCGGTGGCGAACAAGCCGCTGCCCAACGCGTACGAGGCGATGTTGCGTTTCGGATTCGCCGGTGAAGTTCCCGTGGCGCCCTGGGCCCCCAGAGGGTCGAAGGAGTCCGTTTCCAACATCGTCGACCAGCTCCGCGGCCATCCGGACTCGCCGGCGGTGCTGCTCGGCAACCACGGCCTGCTCGCGTTCGAGGACGATCCGGTGAGCACGGCCCGGCTGATCGTCGTGATGGAAGAGGGCGCCGAGACGGTGATCGGCGCGCGGAGCCTGGGCGGGGAGAAGCCGTTCCCGCACGGCGCGTTCGAGTGGGAACGCACGCACATGGCGGAGCATGGATCACGCCGCTAAGCGCGGCGCGCGATGGAACCGGCCGGATCGACCTATCTATACGCGCTGGCCGCGGTCTCCATCACCTTCGTCGGCTTCTCGGCGCTGCTAGTGATCTTCCGGCAGGCGCGGGGCGACGCCCTGACCAAGTACGAGAGTTATTTCGTGCTCTCGTTCATTCTGCCCGGTTTCATCGTCACGGGCGGCGCGCTGCTGCCGTCGGTCTTCGCGCTGTACGGACTTCCCGTCCCCACGGTCTGGCGGCTGTCCAGCGCTGTGGGGGCGATCCCGATTCTGTTCTTCGTGGCCACTCTGCCCGGAAGGCGGCAGGCGGCGACGTCCGCTCCGATGCCCCGCTATGTGCGTGTGTTGTCGGCCCTGCAACTCCTCATCGCGCTCTACTTGATCGCAAATGCGATCGGTGAGCCGGCACCAGCCGGCATCGGACCGTACGCCGCGGCGATGACCGCCCTGCTGTTCACGACGGCGATTGCCTACGTCGTCGCGCTGAGCGCCGCCTTCAGAGAGACGCCCGGCACATCAGGATAACCTTCCGCCCCTACAGGATCAGATGGAGATCTCCAAATTCGTGCCACAGATATCCACGTTCGGCGGCTGCCCGGTACGCCCGTTCCACGTGCGCACGGCCGGCAAAGGCCGCCAACATCGCAAGATGCGAAGCGCGCGGCTCATGAAAACCGGTGAGCAGGCCGTCCACCGCGCGGATCGGGCGCGGCGGCACAATAACGAGATCGGTCCAGCCCTCTGAAGCCGTGACCCGCCCGCGCTCATCGGCTGCGCCTTCGAGCGCGCGCACGACCGTCGTACCGATCGCGATCACGCGGCCCCCGGCGCCTCGGACGACCTCGACGGCCGCGGCCGTCTCGGCCGGCACGCGGTACCATTCCTCGATCGGCGGTTCGTCGCGCTCGAGGCTGGCGACGCCCGTGTGCAGCGTGAGGGCGGCGAGGCCGATGCCGCGTGCCTTTGCGCGCGCGAGGAGTTCCGGCGTGAACGCCCGGCCGGCGGACGGCATCTCCGCCGATCCGGCCTCCCGAGCGTAGACGGTCTGGTACATCTCGAGCGGCCATTCGCCCCGCACGTACGGATAGGCGATCGGCCGGCCCACACGCATGAGGTATTCAAGCGGCCGCTCCGGCAGGCGCAGATGGGCAATCCACAGGCGCTGCGACCGGGGTACGGGGCGAGCATCCGGGCCGCGCCGCCCGCCGGCAGTACCAGGACCTCGCCCGGCTCAAGACGGGCCTGCCGCGGTTCGACGATCCACAGCGAGGCCGTCAGCATCGTCGACAGGTGCAGCGACACCGCGGCGCCGCCGGCCCGGGACGAGGGGAGCGCCGCCGGCAGCGTGGCGGAGTCGTTCACCACGAGCAGATCGCCGGGCCGGAGCAGCTCCGGTAAGTCGCCGAAACGGCGATGGAGAACACGGCCGCTGCTTCGATACGTCACGAGCAGCCGCACCTCGTCGCGTCTCAGGCCGCGCGCTTCGGGCGGCTCGTGCGCTTCGAGTGTGGGAGGAAGGGTGAACTCCGGCACACCATCCGCGGGCAGCACCGGTGTGCCGCTCGACGGGTCCGCACGGCCCGGCAGTGTCGCGACCGGCGTCATGACACCGGCTCCAGCGGCTGCGCGGCCATGCGCTGCGCCAGGACGCGTCCGAACGCCGGCTGCTGCTCGTCCTCGACGAGGCGCACGAGTGCCGAGGCCGCGACGTCGGGCGGTGGCAGGTGGGAGAGGTCGACGCCGGGCTCCGCGTCCCGATGCATCTGCGTGTTCATCTCGCCGGGATCGACGACGTAGGCACGCACGCCCGTCCCGGCGATCTCCGCGGACAAAATGCGGGTGAGGTGTTCGAGCGCCGCTTTGCTCGCGCCGTACCCGCCCCACCCCGGATAGGCTTCCACCGCGGCATCGGATGACACGTTGATGATCACGCCGGTGCGCCGCGCCGTCATCTGCGGAAGCACCAGTTGGATCAGGCGGAGCGGAGCCGTCACGTTCACCCGCAGGATCTCGTCGAAGATCGACGGATCCAGCGCCTCGAGCCGCGGCATCGGACTGGCGCCCAGCGTCGACGCGTTGTTGATGAGCACGTCGATGCGTCCGAAGCGGGAGAGCCCGCGCCGCACGAGGCGCTCGGCATGCCCGGCGCTGGCGACGTCGCCGGGGACGGCGAGCACCTCGGGCGGACGGCCGTCCGGACCGGTCCCGCGGCCCAGCGCCGCGGCCGTTTCCTCGAGAGCACCGGCGTCCCGCGCGGTCAGGATCAAACGCGCGCCGCGGGCCGCGAACAGGCGCGCCGCCGCGCGGCCCAGGCCGCGCGAGGCCCCGGTAATGAGCACGACAGATGTGGCAAGCTGCATGGGCGTTGCCTCCTCGATCGGTACGCTGGAGCTAGCGTACGCCCGCCAACGAGGAGGCAGACCGCGCCCGTGCACAGCGGGGAGGCGTATCGTTGGGGCAGCGCCGCGCCTGTCCGGCCGGACAGGCGCCACAGCGTTCGCGCGATGCGGGCGGGGGTCCGCTAGCGAAGCAGGCCGCGCTTGGCCGCTTCGGCGACCGCCTGCGCGCGGTTGTCGGCCCCCAACTTGTTCATGATGGAACTGACGTGAAACTTGACCGTGCGCTCGGTGATCCCGAGCCCGCGGGCGATCTGCTTCGTCGACCGTCCGGCCGCCACTTCGCGGAGAACCATGCGCCGCTCGCTCAGGGTGGTCGTCCGGCCCGGCGACCGCACCTGACGGAGGACCTTCGCCGCAACCGGCGAGGCGAGGTACGATCCGCCCCCGTGGACCGCGCGGATCGCGCGCGCGATCTCTTCCACGGACGCCCCCTTCAACACATACCCGCGCGCGCCGGCGCGTACCGCGCCGAGCACGCGCTCGTCCGTGTCGTACGCCGTGAGGACGATGATGCCGGCGCCGGGCAGTGCCGCGGAGATCCGCGGGATCGCGTCGATGCCGCTCAGGCCGGGCAGCTCGAGATCGAGGAGGACGATGTCGGGGCGGGCGGTGCCGGCGACCCGCAGCGCTTCCTCGGCGGAGCCGGCCGCGGCAGCCACCTGGAAGTCCGGTTCGTCTTCGAGCGCGGCGACGAGACCTTCGCGCACGACCGGATGGTCGTCGACGATGAGAATCCGGATCACGACACGGGCGCCGAGACCGTCACCGTCGTGCCGTGCCGCGGCGCACTCGTGACGTGAAAGCGGCCGCCGAGGAGTTCCGCGCGTTCCCGCATGCCGATGAGGCCGAGGCGGCCGGGAGGCACGCCGCGCGCCGCGAACCCCGTGCCGTCGTCCCTGATGGTGAGCCGGACGCCGCGCCGCGTGCTGGACAGTGTAACGGCGACTTCCTTGGCATGCGCGTGCCGCCGGACGTTGGTCAGCGCCTCCTGCGCGATGCGAAACAACTCCGGCTCAAGGCGCTGCGGCACCGGACGCGCGCCCGCCGTCCGCAGGTGCACGCGAACGCCCGTCTCCGCGGTGAGGGCGCGGCCGAGCGCGGCGAGCGCCTCCGGCAGCGGCGCCGCGGCGCCGGGCGCCGCGCGCAGGCTGAGCACCGACCGGCGGGCTTCTTCGAGACCCGCCCGCGCCACATCGAGCGCACGCCCGACCCGGGCCTTCGCGCGTTCCGGATGCTCATCGGCCGTGCGGACGGCGCCTTCGAGGTTCAGCGCGATCGCGGTCAGCGACTGGACGAGGGTGTCGTGGATCTCGCGCGCGATCCGGGTCCGCTCCTCGGCGCGCGCCAGCCGGGCGCCTTGCTCCGCGAGGCGCGCCCGCTCGATCGCGATACCGACCTGGTAGGCGATCGTGGACAGAAGCTGCAATTCCTCAGGCGTGAGCCGGCGCCACGACGGCCCGGTCACGTTCATGATGCCGAGCGGCTTGTCCTGAAAATACAGCGGGATGCTGGCATGGTAGGCGAGCCCGCGCGTGAGATCGGTCGCGCGCTCCTTCACCGCCGGACGCAGGCGGCTGCATTCGAGCACGTCGATGTTCTTCGGCGTGAGCTCCCCGTCGCGGAAACTCTCGATGCACCAGCACGACCGGCCCGCCATACGGACGGGTTCCCGAAGATACGGCGGGAGGTGCTGCGCGGCGGCGTTGTACCAGCGGCCGGTCTCGGGATCGATGAGCCACACCCAGCCGGTGCGCAGACCGAGCAGATCGGCGACCATCGCGAGCGTGCGGTCGAGGGCGCGCTCGACATCCGGAGCGCTGTTGAGGGCTTCGGCGATCGACGCGAGCACCCGGAGCTCTCTGACCCGGGCGGGAGGCCGGCGTGCCCCGCCGCGAGTTCGTCCTCCGCCGGCCGCCCGCCGCCGCGGGAGCGCCGGTGCGCGGATCTGCGCCGCGGGCGGCCGCCGCGCGGGCCGCCGTTTATTCCGCGCGGCGGATCTCGAGGAACGTGCTCTGATACGTGGCGCCTTCGCCCAGGTCGGTGTAGCGGTCGGAACAGAGGAAGTTCACGGTGCCGTGGCGCGCTTCACCGGCCGGCCGCTGTCCGGGCACGAGGACGACGCCCGAGGGCACCTCGTCGCTCACCCGCAGGGTCAAGCCCACGGCGCCGCGATCGTTGTAGAGTTCGACGGGATCTCCGTCGCGCAGCCGCCGGCGCTCGGCCTCCGAGGGGTGCAGCACGGCGACGGGCGGTCCCTGGCGCCCGCGGAGCCGCGCGTTGCCCGAAAACGCGGTGTGGCTTTGATAGTAGCCCGGCGCGGTCAACAGCCGCAGCGGCCAGCGCGTCGCGTCCGCCGCCTCCGCGGCATCGGGCGCCCAGTCGGGCATCGGCGGCAGTCCCTGCTCGGCGAGGTGCGCCGAGTAGAACTCGAGCTTGCCCGACGGCGTCGCAAAGCACTGCCCGCCGCCGTTCGCGCGGACCTTGATCGGCCCGGCGGCCCGCACCGACGCGGGGTCGACGGCGGCCACCGGACCGGTGGCGCCGCTCCACAGCACACGCAAGAGCTCGTCGGTCGTCATGGAGAACACGGCGTCCGCGAGGCCGAGCCGCCGCGCCAGTTCCTGGGCGAGGCGCAGATTGGACCACGCCTGGCCGACCGGTTCGATGGCCCGCGGCCCGAACTGCATGTAGTAGGCCCCGTACGCGCGGTAGAAGTCTTCGGTTTCGAGGAAGGTCGCCGCCGGCAGGACGACGTCGGCGTAGCGCGCGGTATCCGAGAGAAACGGCGCGTGCACCACCGTGAAGAGATCCTCGCGCGCGAGCCCGCGCCGCACCGCCGCCGCGTCGGGGCATGTGACGGCCGGATTGTTGCCGGCGACGAAGAGCGCGCGAATCGGCGGATGGTCGAGATGCAGCAGCGCCTGCCCGAGCCGCGAGTGGTTGACCGTCCGGGTCACGGCGGGGCCGGAAGGCTTGCGGATCGGATCCAACGAGAAGCCGAATCCGGGCGACGTCGCCAGCAGAGCCCCCCCGCCGGGACGCGCGTAGGCGCCCGTTACACCGGGCAGGAGCGCGACCGCCCGAATGGCGGCGCCGCCCTGCGCACTGCGTGACATGCCCCACCCCAGACGGATGAAGGGCGCGCGGGCGCGGCCGTACATACCGGCGAGCCGCTCGATGTCGGCGGCGGGGATGCCGGTGATCGCCTCCGTGCGCGCGGGGGGAAACCGCGGGAGCACCTCGCGTTCGACCCGGTCGAAACCGGTCGTTTCCCGCGCAAGGTAGGCGCGGTCGCACAGCCCGTCGCGCACGAGGATGTGCATCACGCCGAGAGCCAGCGCGGCGTCCGTCCCGATCCGCGGGGCCAGGTGCCAGTCCGCCTGCGCCGCCGTGCGGCTGCGCCGCGGATCGACGACGACGAGCGTCGTGCCGCCGCGACGCGCTTCTTCGACCTTGGCCCAGAAGTGCACGTTCGTCGTGACGAGATCCGCGCTCCAGGCCATCACGAGATCCGACTGCAGCACCGACTCAGGATCGGCGCCGCCGACCGCGCCGAGCGTCGCTTCCCACGCGGCGTCGGAGCAGCTGTCGCACACGGTGCCCGCGATGAGCCGCGTCGCGCCGAGGGCGTGGAAGAGTCCCAACAGGAGGCCGCGGTTGAAGACACCCTGATGCGCACTGTAACAGTATCCGAGGATGCCGAGCGGGCCGTCGGTCTCGATAATCCGGCGCCACCGCGTCGTGATCTCGTCGAGCGCGGCCTCCCACGCGATCGGCGCGAACGTGCCGCCGCCGCCCTTCGGGCCGGTCCGCCGGAGCGGCTGTGCCAGCCGCTCTGGGGAGTGGACCAGTTCGTGCTCGCGGCTCACCTTCGTGCACACGAACCCCGCCGTAAACGGCTGGTCCGGATCGCCCTGCACGCGCGTAATCCGCCCGTCCTCGACATGCACGAGCAGCGAGCACATGTCGGGGCAGTCGTGCGCGCATACGGTGCGGACCACCGTCTTCACCCTTCGGACCCTCCTGCGGGGCGGCCCGTGTCTTCCATGGGCCGCGGTTCCCGCCGCGCGTGCTCGATCGTCCGGGCGCCGCGCGTATTCTCTATGTATCTTGCGGTCTGCGCGCGGTCAATGTTCCTAGCCACAGGGCACGGTCGCGCCCGGATGGAGCACGGTCTTAGCTCTGCGCGCCGTGCGAGTGCGTGGCGGCGTAGAACCGCTTCAGGACGAAGATCTGCCCCGCGTGGTACAGATCATGGGTCGCGATATCGACCGCCAAGTCGATCCGCCGCGTGACGACCTTGGGCGAGAGCCACGATCCCATCAGCGGTTCGAGCAGCTGCTCGGCCTTGAGCTGCGCGAGCGCGCCGGCCACGTCGCGGTGCGCGCGGTCGAGTCTCGCCCGGACCTGCGCGAAGCCGTCCTCGGTCGGCGGACCCGCCTGCCAATCTTCTTCCGGCCGGTGGTCCTTCGGTTCGCCGCGCAGGCGCAGCGCCACCAGCTCCCGATGATAGGCGAGGTGCGCGACCGTTTCGGCGATGGTGTGCTGGTCCGGCGCCGGACGCCAATTCGCCGTCGCGGCGGTCACGCCCTCGAGGGCGGGCGCAACACCGTGCGCCGCCCAATTGCCCAACCGGTTGGTCAGCTCGAACCGTTCGCCGATCCAGGTGACGAGGTCCATGACCGTCCTCCCTTACCGCAGCAGTCCGCGGACGAGCAGGTTGACCGCGGCGAGGAACACGATGACGAGCACAACGCGGCCGAAGATCCGCGGGTCCAGCCGGTCCTGCAACGCCATGCCCGACCACGTGCCGATGGCCATCGGGACGCAGCCGATCAGCGCCAGCGCCAGCACGGGTCCGGCATAGAGTCCGAGGTGCGCGTAGCTTGCGATCTGCACGATGTTGCTCACAAAGAACATCATCGTGATCCAAAACACGAAGTCGCGTTTCGCGAGGCGCAGCAGGTGAAGATACGCCGCCATGATCGGCGAAAAGATGCCGGTCGCCCCGCCCATCACTCCCGCGGCGAGGCCGATCACCGGCGCGGCGCGGCGGCCGGCGGTCTCCGAGACGCGCGCGCTCAGGCGCAGGGCCGTCGCGGCAACGTAGCCCAACGTGACGGCGCCGACGAGGACCGAGAGGTCCCGCGGGTCGAGCGCCTTGATCATGGCCGCACCGGCCAGCGTCCCCACGGCCAGACCGGCCAGCGCCAGGATGAGGTGAGGGCTGGCGGGGCTGACGCCGCCGCGGCTCACCAGAATGAAATTGCTGAGCAGCGTCGGCACGGCCATCACCGGCACGGCGGCGCGCGGCCCGATGATCGCCGAGAGCAGGGGCACGCCGATCAGTGGGAAACCGAAGCCGATCGCGCCCTTGATCGCGGCCGCGCCGGCAATCACGACTGAGATCAGGAGCAGATGGGGAAGGTCGGGCGTCACGCCGCGGTGAGGCCCCGCAGCGTTTCTTCGAACGTGGGAAACGACGTCCGGATGCAGTCGGTGTCGTCGACCGTCACCGGTCCGGCCGCGCGCAGCCCGGCGACGGCGAGCGCCATGGCGATGCGGTGGTCGCCGCCGCTTTCGGCCCGGCCGCCGCGCAGGGCCGGCACCCCGCGAATCGCGAGCCCATCGGGTTGCGCCTCGACGTGCGCGCCGATTCCGCCGAGTTCGCGTGCAAGGGCCGCGATCCGGTCGGACTCCTTGACGCGGAGTTCCGCGGCATCTTTGATGACGGTTTCGCCGTCGGCCACCGCGGCCGCCACGGCCAGCACCGGCAGTTCGTCGATGAGCCGGGGGATGAGGTCGCCGCCGATCGTGGTCCCGTGAAGGGGCGCCGCCTGGACCGTCACGTCGCCCGCCGGCTCGCCTCCGTCCTCCCGCGCGAGCGCGATCTCCACACGGGCGCCCATCGCGCGCAGCACGTCGAGCACGCCGGTGCGCGTCGGATTGAGCCCCACGCCCCGCACGGTCACTTCAGAACCCGGCACGATGGCCGCCGCGACGAAGAAAAATGCCGCCGACGAGATGTCGCCGGGCACGCGGACGGACGCGGGCACAAGCGCCGCGGGACCGGCGATGCGCAGGGTGAGGCCGTCGCGCCCGACGGGCACGCCGAAGGTACCCAGCATCCGTTCGGTGTGATCGCGGCTCGCCGACGGTTCGGTCACCGCGGTCTCGCCGCCGGCAAACAGCCCGGCCAGCAGGATCGCGGACTTGATCTGCGCGCTGGCCACCGGCGTCGTGTATGCGATACCCCGCAGTGGCGCCCCGTCGATCGCGAGCGGCGCGAGGCGCCCCCTGTCGCGGCCCGTGATGCGGGCACCCATGCGGCGGAGGGGATCCACGATCCGGTCCATCGGCCGGCGCCGGATGCTCGCGTCGCCCGTGACCGTGCTGTGAAACGGCTGCCCCGCCAGGATGCCGGTGAGCAGACGGATCGTCGTACCCGAATTGCCGACGTCGAGCACGTCGTCCGGTTCGCGCAGCCGCCCGCCGTGCACGGTGAGGCGCTCGCCCTCTTCGTCGACGCGGATGCCGAGCGCGCGGACACAGCGGACGGTGCGCAGGCAGTCTTCGGCGCGGAGAAATCCGTCGACGCGCGACGTCCCGCGCGCCAGCGCCCCGAGGAGGACCGCGCGGTGCGAGATCGATTTATCGCCCGGCACGCGCACCGTCCCGCGGATGGCGCGGCCGGGAGCGACAACGAGGGGCATCAGCCGCCGGGGATCAGGTCGGGCCGGAGCCGCTCGGCGCCGCGAAGGTAGACGTGCCGGACCTCGCCGGCGGTTTTGGTGGTGTTGACGAACATGAGGGCACGCACGCACCGCGGCAGGGCGCCGGGCACCGGGATCTCCTGCGTGCACATGAGCGGGACCTGCGTCCATCCGAGCGTGCGGCGCGCGGCCTCGGCGGGGAACGCGGCGTTGAGGTCCGCGGTCACGGTAAAGACGATCCCGGCGATATCGTCGGCGTCCACTTCGTTCTGCGCGACCATGGCCTTCAACATGATCGCCGTGGCGTCGAGGATCTCGCGCTCCGTATTGGCGTCGGCCGTGATCGCACCGCGGATGCCCCGAAACCGCATGTCCGTCTCCCCCTCGGGACGTCAGCGGCGGCCGGTCCGTCGCCTCGCGCCGTTGCGCGAGATGCGTCCGGACGGCTTCGACAGGCGTGCGGCGACGGGTTTCGACCGGGCCGCGCCGTCGGCGGCGCCCCGCGCCTCCGACGCCGGCCCCGCGTGGCGGGCCGGCGCGGCCGCAAGGGCGGCCGCGGCGCGCAGCCCGAGCAGGTAACTCTGCACCCCGAAGCCCGCGATCTGCCCCGCCGCGGCGCCGGCGATCATCGAATGGTGCCGGAACGTCTCCCGCGCGTGAATGTTCGTTACATGCACCTCGACGACCGGGACGCCGATTGCCGCGATTGTATCGCGCAGCGCAATGCTGGTGTTGGTCAGCCCGCCGGGATTGAAAACGACGGCGCCGTAGCGGGCCGGCGCCGTCTGCAGCCGGTCGATCAGCGTCCCCTCGTGGTTGCTCTGCGCGGATTCGATTTCCACGCCCAACTCGCGAGCGAGCGTGCGCAGTTCCCGCTCGACGTCCTCGAGCGTGGCCGTCCCGTAGAGGTGAGGCTCACGGCGGCCGAGCAGATTGAGGTTCGGACCGTGGAGCACCAGCACCCTAGCCATCGGCAAGTACCTCCTCGAGGAGCGTGGGCGGCACGTCGTCGCGGACGACGGTGCGGCCGATCGATGCGGGTAGAACGAACCGGAGCCGGCCCGTACGCGCTTTCTTGTCGTGCGCCATCGCCGCGAGTACGGCCGCCGGATCCGGCGTCGCGGCGCCGAGGCCGGCGAGACCGACGGGCAGCCCCGCCCGCTCGAGCAGGGCGGTCTGCCGCTCGAGCAGTCCGGCGTCGCAGACACCGAGCCGCACCGCGAGGCGGGCCTCGAGCGTCATGCCGACCGCGACGGCCTCACCGTGGGTCAGCGCGCGGTAGCGCGCGGCCGCCTCGATGCCGTGCCCGATCGTGTGGCCGTAGTTGAGCACGATGCGCTCGCCCGACTCACGCTCGTCCGCGGCGACGACGCGCGCCTTGTAGGCCGCGCACCGCTCGATCGTGTGCGCCAGCGCATCGGGCCGGCGGGCCAGCACGCGCCGCAGCCCGCCCTCGAGAAATTCAAAGAGATCCGGTGCGCCGATCACCGCGGTCTTGATGACCTCGGCCATGCCCGATCGCAGCTGCCGCCGCGGCAGCGATGCGAGCGTATCGATATCTTCCACGACGAGCGCCGGCTGGTGCACCGCGCCGATCAGGTTCTTAGCGCGCGGGTGGTCAACGGCGGTTTTGCCGCCGATCGCGGCGTCCACCTGCGCGAGCAGGGTCGTCGGAAGCGCGACCCAGCGGATGCCTCGCAGGAACGTCGCCGCGACGAAGCCGGCGAGATCGCCGGCCACACCTCCCCCCAGCGCGAGCAGCGTCGAGGCGCGATCGAGCCGGGCGTCGACCAGCGCGTCGTACACCTTCGAGGCGGCGCGGAGGCTCTTGCTCGACTCCGACGGCGGCACGGTTACCGTCACGACGTCGCAACCGGCGGCGCGCAGATTTTCGGCCAGCGCGCGGCCGTATCGCGCGTCGAGCGCCGGATGCGTGAGTAGGGCCAGACGCCCCTCGACGCCGGCGGCGCGCAGCAGGCCCGGGAGCCGGGGCAGCAGCGCCTGTCCGATGCGGATGTCGTAGCCTCGGCCGCCCAGATCGACGCGCACGACGCGATCGCCGGCCGGCGGAGCGGGGGGACGCGCCCCAGTCTTTGGGTCCGCCGCGGACGTCGCGGATGACCGCGACGCCAGGAAGGCGAGGATGCGGTCTGCGACCTCCTCGGAAGATGCGTCCGACGTATCGACTACAAGATCGGCGTCCCGGTAGGCCGCGTCTCGTTCGGCGAGCAGGCGTTCCACGGCTGAGGCGGGAGCCGCGCCGAGGAGCGGACGTTCCGCGCCACCGCCGACGCGCGCCAGAATCGTTTGCGGGGACGCGGTCAGGGACACGATGATCCCCCGGCGCCTGAGGGCCCGCATGTTGTCGGCGCGCAGCGGCACGCCGCCGCCCGTAGCGATGACGGCGCCGTCCGCACCGCCCGCTTCGGCGACCGCGGCGGATTCGAGCCGGCGAAACTGGGCTTCGCCGTCCTCCGAAAAGATCTGGGCGATGGTCCGGCCCGCGCGCGCCTCGATCAGCGCGTCGGTATCGATGAACGAACGTCCAAGCCGCGACGCGATCCGGCGCCCCACCGCGCTCTTCCCCGTGCCCATGAACCCGATCAGCACGACGTTTAGAGTCTGCGCGGGCATGCGCGCCAAGGCGTGATTCTCTCGATTCGAACGGACGTTCGATTGTCCGGGTATATTTTGTGCCGGCGCGGCCCGCCGCGCCGGCACCGGGCCGGGACGCGATTCGGCGCCGCCCGAATCGGCCGCCGCACCGGCCGGCCGCGGCACGGACGCCCCGGCCTCCGCGCTCACGCGCGCACGCCCGGCCCGTGCTCGACCCACTGCCGATGCGCGTCATACGCGACGCGCATCTGATCGAGACTGTCCCCGCCAAACTTGTCGAGCATGGCGTCCGCGAGCACCAGTGCCGCCATTGCCTCACCGATCACGCCCGCCGCCGGCACCGCGGTCACGTCGCTTCGCACCACCGCCGCATCGACGCGCTCCTTCGTCACGATGTCGACCGATGCCATTGGACTCCGAAGCGTACTGAGCGGTTTCATCGCCACCCGCACCACGAGCGGCTCCCCCGTCGTCATGCCGCCCTCGGTGCCGCCCGACTGGTTCGTCCGCCGGAAGAAACCGCGGCCGGGCTCGAAAAAAATCTCGTCGTGCGCCGCGGACCCGGGGAGACGCGCCTCTTGAAACCCGTGCCCGATCTCGACACCCTTCATCGCGTTGATCGAGACCATGGCCTGCGCGAGGCGCCCGTCGAGGCGCCGGTCCCACTGCACGTACGTCCCGAGACCGACGGGCAGCCCGAGCGCCACCACTTCGAAGACGCCGCCGAGCGTATCACCGCGGGCCTTCGCCTCATCGATCGCCGCGATCATCCGCTGCTCCGCCCCCCCATCGGCGCACCGCAACGGGGACGCTTCCGCGATCGCGGGGATGTCCTCGACACGCGAGGGCCGGCGCTCCGCAGCGATGCCGCCGAGCTCGACCACGTGGCTGAACAGCGTGACGCCGAACTGCCCGAGCAGAACCCGCGCAAGCGCCCCCGCCGCAACGCGGGCGACGGTCTCACGGGCGCTCGAGCGTTCGAGCACACGCCGGACGTCGTCGAAGTGATATTTGAGCGCGCCCGCCAAGTCCGCGTGCCCGGGCCGCGGCCGCGTGAGCGGGGGTTCGTCCGTGCGCCAGTCCTTGTTGCCGATCGCGAGTCCCACCGGCGCGCCGATCGTTGTGCCGTTCATCACGCCGCTGTAGATCTCCGCGCGGTCCTGCTCGATTTGCATGCGCCCGCCGCGCCCGTAGCCCCGTTGGCGCCGCGCGAGCTGCTCGTTGATGGCGTCTTCGGACAGCGGCACGCCGGCCGGCATGCCCTCCACGATCACGAGGAGACCCCGGCCGTGCGACTCGCCCGCGGTCAGAAATCGCAGCATCGCGTCAGTGTCCCCCCACACGCACCGCCGGCGTATCCCCGGGCAGCCCCACGGCGCGCCGCATCACGGCGGTCGGGGCCGGCCGTCCGGTCCACAACTCGAATGCCCGCGCTCCTTGATAGACCAGCATCGAGCGTCCTTCAAGCGTCCGGCAGCCGCGCGCCCGCGCCTCCCGGAGCAGCACGGTCTCCCTCGGCTCGTACACCATGTCCATCACGACCAGGCCCCGATGGAGGGCCTCCGGCGCCACCGGAGTGCGCTCGCGCTCCGCGCCGGATCCCACTGTGGTGGCCTGCACCAGCAGCGTCGCATCGCCGAGCCACCGGCCGACCGCGGCGCCGTCCAGCGGCGCGGCATCGACCGTCTGGCGGGGGAACGCGCGCCGAACATCCGCGGCCAGCGCCGCGGCACGGTCCCAATTGCGATTCGCGACGACAACGGAAGCGGCCCCGGCGGCTGCGAGCGCGAAGGCGGCCGCGCGGGACGCGCCGCCCGCCCCGATCACCACGGCCCGCGCCCCGTCGACCCGGACTCCGGCGTCCAGACGCAGCGCATCGAGCAGCCCGCCTCCGTCCGTGTTGTGGCCCGTCAGGCGTTCCCCCTCGACACGGAGGGTGTTTACGGCGCCGATCGCCCGCGCCTCGTCCGACGTCTCATCGAGGTAGGCCAGCGCCGCTTCCTTGTGCGGCACCGTCACGTTGGCGCCCGCGGCTCCCAGCGCGACCAGCCCGCGCAGCGCGTCGCCGAGACGAGCGCGGGTCACGGGCAGTGCGACGTAGCACCAATTCAGGCCGGCGGCGGCGAACGCCGCGTTGTGCATGCGCGGAGAGAGGCTTCCTCGAACCGTGTCTCCGATCAGTCCGACGAGCGTCGTCCCTGCGTCGATTTCCGTACGATCCCTCCCCGGCCGGCGCGTGGGCAGGCCTTAAGACATTCAATTATAGGCAACATCGGCGGAACCCCACAAGGGCGCCGTACGCCCGCCCGGCGCGCCTAAAGTGAGCGGCGCAGCGCGAACGAGTCCCTCCCGGATGCGGGGCCGGACAGGGGCGTTCCCCGTGCCGCCGAATGAGTGTGCGGCATCCGCTGCGACGGAGGCTGAGAAGCCCAGGAGGGCGCATGCGGTACGAGGGACAGGAGTATTACGACATCACGGTTGCGGGCCTCCGGCGGCGGCTGCCGATCGTGCCGATTTCCGGATCGCTGTGGATCGCCGCGTTTGTGCTGTGGGGCGATGTCGAACTCACGAACGCCTGTGCGCGCCGCCTGGCGGACCGGCTGCGCACGTTTTCCTTCGATTGCCTCGTGTCGGTCGAGGCGAAGGCCCTACCGCTGGCGCATATGGTGGCGACGTACTTGTCCGACGAAGGCACCGGCCGCTACTTCCCCTATGCCGTCTGCCGGAAGAGCGTGAAGGGATACATGAAAGACCCGCTCACGGTCCAGGTGAAGTCCATCACGACGTCGGCGATGCAAACACTCGTGCTCGACGGGACCGACGCGGACCGCGTGCGCGGCCGGCGGGTCGCCGTCGTCGACGACGTGGTTAGCACGGGCGGCAGCATGCGGGCCGTCAACGAACTGCTGGAGCGGGTTGACGCCGAGGTCGTGGCGCGTGCGGTCGTGCTTCTCGAGGAAGGCGGTTATCAGGACCCCAAGCTGATCCACCTCGGCACGTTGCCGATCTTCACCAAGTAGGTGCCGGCCGTCACCGCGGCCGAGACCACCCCCGCCGCCCGCGGGGCGGGCGCCGCCATCCTGGCGCTGTACGGCACCGGCGCGTTCGCGGCGAGCGTCCTGCTGCAGACCGTACTGCTCTGGCTGGTGTATTTCTACGCGCCGCCCGCCGGCCAGGGACTCACGCGCCTGCCTCCCACGCTGGTCGGGTTCGCCATGGCCGCGGGCCGAGTCGTCAACGCGCTCAGTAACCCGCCCGTGGCGTTCTGGAGCGACCGCTGCCGCACACCCTGGGGCCGGCGCCGGCCGTTCATCGCGATCGGCGCCCCGGGACTCGCGGCGTGCTTCGCACTCCTGTGGGCTCCACCGTCCGCGGACCAGGGCGCGCTGTTCACGTACACGGCGCTGACGCTCGCCGGCTTCTTTTTTCTCTTCTCGCTCGTCATGAATCCATACGCGGCGATCCTGCCCGAGATCACGCCCGGAGGACGCGGCCGCGCCACCGCGGCGTCCTGGCAGGCCGGCGGTTCGCTCGGCGGCGTCGGCGTCGCCATGATCGCGACGCCCTGGCTGATCGAACGCTGGGGCTTCCGTACGATGGGCCTCGTGATCGGCGCGTTCGCGCTGGCGTGCCTCTGGATTGTCGGCGGCGGCGTCCCGGCGGGCCGCGGGCCGGCGGGCTCAGGACCCGGCGCGCCCCCCCGCGGCTTCTTACGCGAAGTCGCCGGGGTGCTGCGCCACCGCGGCTTCCAGATCTATCTGGCTGCGCTCGCGCTGCTCTGGCTAGGGACGAGCATGGTCAACACGACGGTTGTCTACGTGGTCACCGTGCTCATGGGACTGCCGCGCGAACAGGTCGCGATCGTGCTCGGGTCCGCGTTTGCGGTCACGGTCGCCGCGCTGCCGCCGCTGGCCCGCATCATCCGGACACTCGGAACGGCCCGGGCGCTCGCGTGGACGCTCGCGGCCACCACCGTGGTCGTCCCGCTCATCGGCACGATCGGCATGCACGGCGTGCCGTTCACTCCGACGGCGCAGGGCTATACGCTCATTGTGCTCGCGGCCGGCCCGCTCGCGGCGCTGCTCGTGCTGCCCAACGTGCTGCTCGCCGACATCGCGGAGGCGGACCGCGTCGCCTCAGGCCGGGGACGCGAAGCGATGTTCTACGCCGTGCAGGGTCTCGTGCTGAACATCGCCACCGCGGTGGCTTCGGCGCTCCTGGGCGTGGTGCTGAGCCTCGGATACGCTGCGGGGCACCCGCTCGGGCTGCGGCTCATCCCGATGATCGCGGGAGCCTGTACGCTCGCCGCGCTGCTGATCTTTCGCCGCTATCCGCGGACGGCGCCGGCCGGCGGGCCGAGCCCGGCGCACCAGGCGGCCTAACTCTCAGTAGGTCCCGGTCTTCCGCAGCTCCGCAGCGGTCGGTTCGGACGCCAGGGATGAGGGATCGTCCTCGGCCGCGACGCTGTCATGCCCGGCACCGCTGTCATGCCCGGCACCGCCGTCATGCGCAACGCCGACGGACGTCCCGGGTTCGGCGGAAACAGCGCCGGGCTCTGACGCCGCCGGCGCGGCTCCCGCTCCGTAATCCACGGGCATCGCGGCGGAGGAGTCCTGCATCATCGGGTCGGGGTCGGGCACGGGCAGCGCCGGGGCGAGCGTCTCGACGTGCTCCTGGACCGCCGTGCGGAACTCATCGTGTGCCCCGCGCACGGCGCTTCGGAAGTCGCGAATCGATCGTCCGAGCGAGGCGCCGAGGGACGCGAGTTTGGACGGTCCCAGAATCATGAGCGCGATCACGAAGAGGATGAACAGTTTCTCCGGATTGTCGAACATCTAGAACACCCCGCTGTAAGGCCCAGACGCCGGTTTCCCGACTATTGTACCGTACGCAGGGCGAAACCCGAAAGATCGATGCGGACGTGCGGTGGCGGGCTTGTAGTGCTAGCGGGACCGGTGCGACCGCGGCGAGATGGCCGCCATGGTCTTGCCGGCGGGCTGCGCCGGCAGCAGCCGCTCGGCATCGCGCGCGTGCGCACCCGATCGTCTTGTGGCGGCGGCGAGGTACTGCTGGTAGTACCGCTCGACGGTCCGCCGGTTGATGCGAAAGGTCGGCGTCCGGTGCGGGCGGATCGCACCGCTAAACGTGCGCGGGATGTGCAGCAACTCGTGGATCAGGATGCGGTCCTGCTCGTCTTCGGGCAGCCGGCCGAACTCCGGCTCAATGATTTCCACGACGTAGGCCGGACCGATGTCCAGCACCTGCTGCCACAGTGTCGGAAGGCCCCAGATCCGCGCCCAGGCCTCGGAGGTCGAGCCGTAGCCGCGGACGCAAAAGATCCGGGAAGGGTCGACGTGCGAAAATTCGAGCGCGCCCACGATGCGGCGCAGGCGTTCGTGCGTGCGGCGGCACAACTCCCAGCGCATCGGCGCCGGTTCAGCGGGCCGCGCCGTCGCGCGGGCGCGCGGGGGTCGACGACGCCGTGCGGCCGAGGTTCCGCAGCAGCAGGATCTGGCCGCGATGGTAGCCGAGGTGCTCGAGGTAGTGCAGGAGCGCCCAGTACTTATCCGGCCGTGCGTCGGACGAGAGCCGGCGTCCGGCTTCGGCCGGGACGGGTGCGGCGAGATCCGAGGCCCGAACCCCGCTGAGCACGCGGCGGGTCAGGGCGCGCGCCTCGTCGACGGCGCGGAGCACCTCGGCCCGCGCCGGGCGGTCATGCGCGAACTCCGACTGCCGGACACGGTGCGCGGGCACGCCCCCGATGACTTCGCCGATCCACCACCGCTCGCTTCCGGCGAGATGGCGCAGGAGCATCGCGATGGAACTGAACTCGGGGCCGGGCGACCACTGCAAGAGATCGTCGTCCACGTCGCGGACCGCGGCGAGCAGCGAGTTCCAGACATCGTCGAGGTGATCTTGAATTGCCGCGACACCGGCGTCCATCGCGTCGCACCTCCGGCCGCAGATCGCGCTCAGAAGCGGCCGATGCACAGCCGGCCGTAGGTCCCCGTTCAGGGGCGGACCCGCCGGCGGCCACCATCATATGGAAGACCGCCCTGTCTCTTCGCCGCTCGGGCCGAATCCCCCCTTCTTGCGCGCGGCTCACTGCGGGCACGACGAACCGCGGCGTGAGGAGCGGAGAAAAAACGCACGCAACGCAAACCCGTCGACGGCACCAACGCGCGGACGGCGCGCGTGCGCGCGCCGTCCGGATAAACCGAACCGTCTCGCCGCCGCCTACGCGTCGGCCGCGCCGGCCTCCTCGCGTGTCGCGATCGGCGCGATCGCCGACAAACGGTCGTTGGCGTCGAGCCGCTTGATGCGCACGCCCTGCGCCGCGCGCCCCTGCCGCGGAATCTCCTTCACGCTGAGCCGGCTCACCACGCCGCGCGCCGTGATGACCAGCACCTCGTCGCCATCCCGCACCGCGCGCACCGCCACGACGGCGCCCGTCTTCGGCGTGAGCCGGATGTTCTTGACGCCGCCGCCGCCGCGGGACTGCATCCGGTAGTCCTTGAGCGGCGTGCGCTTGCCGAGTCCCAGTTCGGTCACGACCAGCAGGTCTTCACCGCCGCCGCTCACCGCCATGCCGACCACGCGGTCGTCCTTGCCGAGCCGCATGCCCCGCACCCCGTGCGCGGCGCGCCCCATCTCACGGACGTCGCCCTCTTTGAACCGGATCGCCTGGCCGCGCCGCGTCGCCAGCGCGACCTCCTGCTTACCGTCAGTGAAGCGCACGCCGATCAGTTCATCGCCTTTGTCCAGCGTGATCGCGCCGATGCCGGCGCGCTTCGCGCTGAGAAACTCCATCAGGCCGGTCCGCTTGACGAACCCGCCGGCGGTGGCAAAGAACAGATCGCCCGCGTCCTCGAACGAACGGATCGGGATGATTTCGGTGACCCGTTCGCCCTGCGCAAGCGCAATGAGGTTGACGACGTTGGCGCCTTTCGCGGTGCGTCCGGCTTCGGGCACGTCGTAGGCCTTAACCCGGTACACTTTGCCGCGGTTGGTGAAGAAGAGGACGAACGCGTGGTTGGTCGTTACGGACACGATCTCGACGTAGTCTTCTTCCTTGGTCTCCATGCCCATGACGCCGCGGCCGCCGCGGCTCTGCCGCCGGTAAGTGTCGAGCAGCAGCCGCTTGATGTAGCCCTGGTGCGTGAACGTGATGACGACGTCGGCGTCGGGGATCAGGTCCTCTTCCTCGAGCTCGGACTCCTTGCCGGTGATCTTGGTCCGCCGGTCGTCGCCGAAGCGCTCCTTGACCTCGGCCAGCTCCTCCTTGATGATCGCCATGAGCCGGCGGGGGCTCTTGAGGATCTCTTCGTAGCCGGCGATCGCCTTGATGAGCTCCTTGTGCTCTTCGTCGATCTTGTCACGCTCGAGCGCGGTCAGCCGCTGCAGGCGCATCTCGAGAATCGCATCGGCCTGGGCCTCGCTGAGCTTGAACTGCTTCATGAGGCCCGCCCGCGCCGCCGGAACGTCTTTGGCTCTGCGGATCAGCGCGATGACCTCGTCGAGGAATTTGAGCGCGATCTTGAGCCCCTCGAGGATGTGCGCCCGCGCCTTGGCCTTCCGCAGTTCGAATTCGATGCGCCGGGTGACGACGGTGCGGCGGTGCTCGATGTAGTGCGTGAGCATCTGCCGCAGCGTGAGCACCCGCGGCACGCCGTCCGCGAGGGCGAGCATGATCGCCCCGAACGTGGTCTGCAGCTGCGTGTGCTTGAACAGCTGATTCTGGACGATCTGCGGGTTCGCGTCGCGGCGCAGCTCGATGACGATCCGCATCCCGCGGCGGTCGCTCTCGTCGCGCAGGTCGGAGATGCCACTGAGCTTCTTGTCCCGCACGAGTTGGGCGATGCGCTCCACGAGCGACGCTTTGTTCACCATGTACGGCAGTTCCGTCACGATAATCGCGATCCGGCCGCCGCGCAGTTCTTCCATCGCGGTCTTCGCGCGGACGACCATGCTGCCGCGGCCCTCGAGGTACGCCTGCTTGATGCCGTCGCGGCCGAGAATCTGGCCCCCCGTCGGGAAGTCGGGTCCCTTCACGATCTTGAGCAGCGCCTCGTCGGGCAGCTTCGGATCGTCGATCAGCGCCGACAGCGCGTCGACCAGTTCCCCCAGATTGTGCGGGGGAATGTTGGTCGCCATGCCGACCGCGATGCCGGAGGCGCCGTTCATCAGGAGATTGGGAACGCGGCTCGGCAGCACCACCGGCTGTTTCAGGCTTTGGTCGAAGTTGGGTTCGAACGGAACGGTCTCTTTGTCGATGTCGGCCAGCAACTCGGTCGCCATGCGGGAGAGCCGCGCTTCGGTGTAGCGCATCGCCCCGGGCGGATCGCCGTCCACGCTGCCGAAGTTGCCCTGGCCGTCGATGAGCGGATAGCGGAAGCTGAAGTCCTGCGCCATCCGCACGAGGGCCTCGTACACGGGGATGTCGCCGTGCGGATGGTACCGGCCCATCACGTCGCCCACGACGCGGGCGCACTTCTTGTACGACCGGTCGGGCCAGAGGCCCATCTCGGACGCGCCGAACAGGATGCGCCGCTGCACCGGCTTGAGCCCGTCGCGCACGTCGGGCAGCGCGCGGCTCACGATGACCGACATCGCGTAGTCGAGGTACGACGTGCGCATCTCCCGCGCGATCGGCTGCGCGATGATCTTCTCGTCGGAGGCCATGCTTGTTACCTTTCGATGTTCGGGTTAGAAGAACCGGGACTAGATGTCCAGGTTGCGGACTTCCTTGGCGTACTTCTGAATGAACTGCCGGCGCGGCTCGACTTCATCGCCCATCAGGGTCTTGAACAGTTGGTCGACGTCGCCGGATCCGTTCGACTCGGCGTGATCGAGCTCGACTTGGAGGAGCGTGCGGGTCGCCGGGTTCATCGTCGTCTCCCACAGCTGCTCCGGGTTCATCTCGGCGAGACCTTTGTACCGCTGGACCTCGAAGGCGGCGCCGCGCTTGGTCAGTTGCTTGATCACCTCGTCGCGCTCGTCGTCGGAGTAGGCGTAGTGGCGCTCCTTGGCCGCGGTGATCAGGTAGAGCGGCGGCTGCGCGATGAAGATCTTGCCGTGCTCAAGCATCTGCGGCATGTACCGGTAGAGGAACGTGAGCAGGAGCGTGCGGATGTGCGCGCCGTCGACGTCCGCGTCCGCCATGAGGATGACGCGGTCGTAGCGGCGCTTGTCAAACGCGAATTCCTTGTCGATGCCCGTCCCGACCGCGGTGATGAGCGCGCGGATCTCCTCGTGCCCCAGCATCTTGTCCTGCCGCGCCTTCTCCACGTTCAGGATCTTGCCCTGAATCGGCAGGATCGCCTGGAAGTGCCGGTCGCGGCCGGCCTTGGCGCTCCCGCCGGCCGATTCGCCCTCGACGACGAACAGCTCGCACTTGGTCGGATCCTTCTCCGTGCAGTCGGCGAGCTTGCCGGGCAGGGTGCTGACGTCGAGCGCGTTCTTGCGGCGGACAAGATCGCGCGCTTGCCGCGCCGCCTCGCGCGCCCGCGCCGCCTGCATGGCCTTCGCCACGATCCGCTTGGCATCGCCGGGATGCGTCTCGAGGTACTCGCCGAGAGACTCGCCGACGAGCGACTCGACGATACCCTTGACCTCGGGGTTGCCGAGCTTGGTCTTGGTCTGTCCTTCAAACTGCGGCTCCGGGAGCTTCACCGACAGGGCGGCGGTGAGCCCCTCGCGCACGTCGTCGCCCTGGATCGCGATTTCGCCGTTCTTGATGAGCCCCTGGCGGCGCGCGTAGTCGTTGATCGTGCGCGTGAGGGCCGAACGGAATCCGACGAGATGCGTGCCGCCTTCCGTCGTGTTGATGGTGTTGACGTAGGTAAACACGTGCTCGAGATAGCCGGCGTTGTACTGGATCGCCGCCTCGACGTCGACGCCCTCGCGCGCGCCGCGGATGGCGATGGGCCGGCCGAGCCCTTCCTTGTTCTTGTTGTGCGCGGCCACCAGCTCGGCGATGCCGCCCTTGTGCTCGAATTCGTGGCGCTCGCCCGACCGTTCGTCGAGGAGCGTCAGGACCAAGCCGGCATTCAGATAGGCCAGCTCGTCGAGGCGCTCGGCGAGGATCTTGGCCTCGTACTCGGTCTCGTCGAAGATCTCCGTGTCGGGCTTGAAGGTGACGGTCGTACCGGTCTTCGCCGCGTTGCCGGCCGCGCGCAGCGGGGTGACGCGGCGGCCGCGCTCGAACCGCTGGGTGTAGCGCTTGCCGTCGCGCCGGACTTCGACCTCCAGCCACTCGGACAGCGCGTTGACGACCGAGACGCCGACGCCGTGCAGGCCGCCCGAGATCTTGTAGCCGCCCCCGCCGAACTTACCCCCGGCGTGGAGCATCGTCATCACGACCTCGACGGCCGGCTTGCCGACCTTCGGGACGTTGTCGACCGGGATGCCGCGGCCGTCGTCCGCGACGGTGACGCTGTTGTTTTTGTGGATGGAAACGTCGATCCGCCGGCAGAATCCGGCGAGTGCCTCGTCGACGCTGTTGTCGACGACCTCGAACACCAGGTGGTGGAGGCCGCGGCTTCCGGTGCTGCCGACATACATGCCGGGGCGCCGGCGAACCCCGTCGAGCCCTTCGAGGACCTGAATCTGCTGCGCGTCGTACGTGGTCGGCTCGGGGCTCCGATCAATGCTATGATCCATGCAGCGTCGACTCCTTGGAGCGCGGCTGGGTTCTCACCAAATGGGACGTGGCCCACCGCCACGCCCCATGAAAACGGCCTTTCCCATGCGAAAGTTTCTACAATATATAGTAACGGAAAATCCCTGCCGGGTCAATGCGCCGAAAATGGCGTCATATCTGGGTTTCAGTCACAGGCGCGGGCTAACCCTCGGGGCGGCTCAGTTCAACTCCGGCATATGTGACGCGGCGAACCAGGGTGACCGGCGAGATCGGCGATTCATAGACCCCGCCCGTCGTCACAATAACGGCCTTACGGTCCTGAGGGGGAACCTCGACCCGCATACGCCCGTGGGCTCTGGCCCGCTCGATAAATCGCTCGTTGTCGACACTTCCCGCGATGAGGCGTGCGTCAAAGATGCCGATGATGTCGGGAATGAGCAGCACCACCTCCCCGCCGATGTGAACGTACATTACTCCCCCGTTACCGCGCGGCCGGCCGGCCGGGAGGACCGGCTGCAGCGTCTTGGTGCTCGCCGGCGGATCCGGCGGCGCCGAGAGGCCGCATCGTCAGGTGGATCTCGGTGATTACCCTCGCCCCGACCCGCGTGTTCAGCGCTTCGATCAGCGACGCCCGCTGCATCCCCAGCTCGTAGTACACGGCGGGGTGGTCGGCGGCGACGAGGAGGGTGTGCCCCCGAATCCCGATCGGGTGCGCGTGACGCGCGCGCGCTTCCCCGACCACCTCCGGCCACGCGTCGAGAACGCCGCCCTGGCGGGCGCGGCTCGGCCCGACGAGCGAGGACAGCGCGTCGGCCAGGAGCTCCCTAAGCGCGTACATCGGCGGCGGGCTGGACCGCTCCCCCGCGGACAACGAGGGTTCGGAGCGGCGCACCGGCGTCGGGCAGCGGCGCCGTATGCGTCAGCACGATCTGCGGCCCGGCAACTTCACGAAGCAGCGAGATCTGGCGCGCCGCGTCGAGGTCAGCGAGCACATCATCGAGGAGCAGAACCGGCCAGGTCCCGAGCTCCTCCCGAAGCAGTTCGGCCTCCGCGAGCCGCACGCTCAGCGCGGCAGTGTGTTGCTGCCCGCGCGAGCCGAAGGTCCGAAGATCGATGCCGTTCACCGTGATCCGGAGATCATCGCGATGCGGGCCTGCAAGGCTGGTGCGGCGCCGCAGTTCCTCGCCGCGGTACCGCGCGAGGGCCCTCGCCAAAACGGCTCGGTCGTCCCCGGTACCTCCGGTATCCTCCTCACCCGGCAGATCTGCCGTACACGCGTACGCTATGTCCAACTGCTCGGCGCCTCCGGCGATCCGCGCGTGCCGCAGCGCGGCCCGCCCGGCCAGCGCCCGCACGAAGACGCGCCGGCGCTCAATCAACGTCGCGCCGAGCGTGACGAGCTGCTCATCCCACGGCTCGAGTGCCGATCCGGCGGCACCTTCGCCGAGGAGACGATTGCGCTGCCGGACGACACGAAGGTAGCGGGTGAGCGTGAAATAGTAGGACGGGCTCGCCTGGCTCAGCGCCGCGTCGAGGACGCGGCGCCGGGCACCGGGCGCGCCGCGAACGACCTCTCCATCGAGAGGTCCCGCAAGAACAACCGCCATCCGCCCCAGCAACTGACCGCGGCGGACGACGACGCCGTTGACCTTCAGGCGTTTCTCGCCGGTCGCCCGATCGACGGCCACCTCGAGCACATCGCCCCGCGGCTCGCGGACCTCGGCGCGCACGTACGCGCGGTCCTGACCGAACCGCACCAACTCCACGTCGGCCGAAGCCCGTGGGCTGCGCCCAAGGGACACGGTGTACACGGCTTCGAGCAGATTGCTCTTGCCCTGGGCGTTCGCGCCGACGAGCGCGGTCATGCCCCGGTCGAACGCAAGATCCAGGTGCGCATAGTTCCGGAAATCGCGGAGCCGCAGTTCAGCGAGCCACAATGACGTATTCCCTTCCGGCCGTGCTGACGCGGTCGCCCGGTGCGAGCTGACGCCCGCGCCGGCGTTCCACGGTGCCGTTCACCCTCACGTCGCCGCTTTGGACCATGTGCTTCGCCCGGCCGCCGGTATCGGCGGCCCCGGCCCACTTCAGGAAGTCGCCCAGGGTGATCGCGGTGGTCTCGATTGCCACCTCACGCGGCGCCGTCCTACGAGTAGACGCGGACAGGCGCGAGGACATAGACATATTCCGCGCTGTCCGTCGGGTGAAGCGCTCCGGGGCTGAGCGGTCCCGTCAGATCGAAGTGCACGTCCGGCGCATCGATGTTGGAGAGAGCGTCCATGAGGAACTTGGCGTTGAAGGCAACGGGGATCGGATCGCCCTCGACGCGGACTTCGATATCTTCCTGCGCCTTGCCGACGTCGGGGGTGTTTGAGGTAATCGTGAGCGTTCCCTCCGCGGCGTTCAGCCGGACGACATTGGCCGAATCTCTCGCGGTGATACTGGCCCGCCGAACACCCCGCAGCAGCCGCTCCGTTCCTACCGTAATCCGCTGCTTGTACTCCTTGGGGATCACCTGTTCGTAATTTGGGAATTGGCCGGCGATGAGCCGGGAGACGAACCGCATTCCCGGCAGCGTGAAAATCAATTGATTATCATGTGCCGCGACGGACACCTCGTCTTCCACAGATCCGAGCACGCGGACCAACTCGGCCATTGTCTTACTCGGCACGATCGCGGTAATCTTGCCGCGCGCCCCGCCGCTGAGTTTCGCGCGCCGGACCGCGAGGCGGCCGCCGTCGGTCGCCGCCAGGTGGCCCTGTTCCCCGTCGACGACCAGATACACGCCTGTCAGAAACGGGCGAGTTTCATCGGTGGACACGGCGAAACTCGTCTGGCGAATCATTGTTCGCAGCAGGCCGGCATCCAACTTGACGACGACATTGCCGTCTCCGGACGGCATCAAGGGAAAATCCGTCGCCGGCAGGCCGAGGATTTCGAATCGGACGTTTTCCGAGGTAATCGCGGCCTTCGACTCCCCTTCCACCACGATAAAGTCGACAGGCGACGGAGGCAGGTTGGTCACGATGTCGGTCAGGATTCGCGCGGGCAGCGTGACGGCACCGCCCTCCTGGACGGTGCCGGCGACATGGGCTTCAATACCGAGTTCAAGATCGGTCGCGGCCAATTTGGCGCCGTTCTTGGTGGTTTCCACCAGAACGTTGCCGAGAATCGGCATGCTGGCCCGAGGTGAAATTGCGCGGCCAACCGTCTGTACCGCCCTCAAGAGATGCTCTTGAGAGCACCGTAGGTGCATCATGCCCTCCTACGTAAAAACTCTTCTATAAAGATTCGTCGTAATAGTAGTAGAACCTGTGGATTATGTGAATATCGGTAGGGATGCGCGTAACGGCGCACTTTTCGGCCTGTGGATAACCATGCCGGGCCTGTATCAGGCACTCGGGCTGTTATCCCGATTGTACACTGCGAGCGGGAGGGGTGGCGTTGAAGCCCTTATCCGTGCACATGCTATCCCCGCGCTCCCGGGCGTTCGGTCCGGAAACTATCCACAAGACTTTGAATGCCGGCGTTGAGATGGGCGTCCTCGCCAAGCGCCTGTTTCACTCGATCGCACGCATGCATGACGGTCGTGTGATCACGGCCACCGAATTCTTCGCCGATTCGGGGCAGCGAGGCATCGGTCAGTTCGCGACACAGGTACATGGCCACCTGACGGGGGAAGGCCACGCCCTTGGTGCGACGCTTGGCCTTCATCTCTTCGATGCGGAGCCCGAAGAACTCCGATACGGCGCGCTGGATCGCCGGAATCGTCACCGGACGGATCCGTGCCTGCGGAAGCAGCTCTTTGAGGACGTCGGCCGCGAGGTCGACGGAAATCGGCGTGCGCGCCATTTCGGCGTGGGCCCGGAGGCGGCTCAGCGCCCCTTCCAGTTCCCGGATGTTCGACGAGATGCGCTGCGCGATGTACTGTGCCACCTCGTCGGGTACGGCGATGTGGTCCTTTTCCGCTTTCTTGCGGAGGATGGCCACGCGGGTTTCGTAATCCGGCGGCTGGATGTCGGCGATGAGGCCCCACTCGAACCGTGAGCGCAGCCGGTCCTCGAGGGTCGGGATCTCACGCGGCGCCCGGTCGCTGCTGATGATGAGCTGCCGGCTGGACTCGTGGAGCGTGTTGAAGGTGTGGAAAAATTCCTCTTGCGTCCGCTCCTTGCCGGCCAGAAATTGGATGTCGTCGATGGCCAGGACGTCCACATTTCGGTAGCGGTGGCGGAACTCGACCATGCGGTCATCCCGGATCGCGTTGATCAGGTCGTTGGTAAAGCGCTCCGAGGACACGTACATCACCCGCGCCGCCGGCGAGTGACTGAGCACATTGTGGCCGATGGCCTGCAACAGGTGGGTTTTGCCGAGCCCCACGCCGCCGTAGATGAACAGCGGGTTGTAGGCGCGGGCCGGGGCCTCCGCAACGGCTTTCGCCGCCGCGTGCGCGAACCGGTTGCCGGCCCCGACGACGAAGGTATCGAACGTGTATTTGCCGGTCAGCGCGTGGCGTCCGTCGGCCGGGACGCCGTGGACGGCCGCGCCGGGTATCGCCGCCTCGGCGCGCCGCGCCACATCCACGCCGGCGACCACCCCGGCGCCGTGGCCGTTGCCGTCGCCGTCGGAGACAACAAACCGAATGTCGACGCCGCGGGTCAATACTTCGCGCAGCGTTTCCGCGATCAGCCCGCGGTAGCGGCCTTCCAGCCACTCTTTGGCGAACATGCTGGGCACGGAAAACACGAAGACGTCCCGGTCCAACGTCAGCGGCCGCATCGCCTTGAGAAAGGCTTCGAAGCTCGGCTTGCTGAGCTGGCTTTCGATGCGGGCAAGGGCCTCCTGCCAGACCTGACCCGCGGTGATGCTCTGTACGTCCATCCGACGGCTCCTCCCTCAGGCCCCCGTGCCGTGGTGTGCGCTACGCTTTGAAAACGGTGCCGAGGAACGCGATACCCTCTTCCGTGAGCGTCCGCTTCCCGGGATCGGCCGTCCCGACGGTGAGCAGACGCATGCGCTGCAGCGAGGACAGCTCACGGAAGGCCGTGCTCTGGCTCAGGTTGAGCTCCTTGGCGATGGTGGAGGGCCCGGCCGCTCCAATCTCCGCGATCAGCAGAAGAATCTTCTTCTGGCGGTCGGACAGCCGCGCGGCCGCCGCCGCGGCGAAAGGCGGTTCGGCGGCGCGCGTTTCGGGCGCCGCCGTGGAAGGCGCGGGAGCCTGCGCGGGCGGAGGCCCGACGCGGAGCGTCACGACCGTTCCGGTTCTCAGGTTGTTCTCGATCGTGATCGCGCCCCCGAGAAATCTCAACTGTTCCTGCGCGACCGGCAGGCCGGAGCCGACGCCCTTGATGAACCGCCGCATCTCACGCGTGGCCGTGGTGAATCCCGGCTCGAAGGCGCGCTGCTTGACCTCGTCGGGAATGCCCGGCCCCTGGTCCGAGATCCGGATGGTGTTGCCGTCGTCCATGACCGTGACCACGGCGTCCTTGAAGTACGCGTGGATCAAGTTTTCCACGATCTCCTTGATGACGACGAAGGGAATGCGGCCGCCTCGTTCGCGCGCGTACCCGTGCGTGCGTGCCGACAACTCGCCGATGAGCTGATTGAAGTCCTCAGAAGAGAGCGAGACGACCTGCGGCGGTGCGAGCGGCGAATCGTAAATCGCGACGCGAACCTCGGGCGCCTGTGCCTCGGCCGGCGTCCCTTCCCCCTGTTGAGACACGAGTCGCAGGAAGACGTCCTGCATTTACTCGGTTCCCCCGCGTGCGCACGGGTAGATTGGCGGCATGCCAGTGCTCTCCTTTTACTCCGGCTGTAGGTCGCACGCTTTCCGTACGTGCCGCTGACATGCCGCGATGCAGTTGACTCTGTGGAGAGCGGACCGGTGTGTTTTCGGCGGTTGGGCGCGATGCTTGTCGCGGACGCGGTGTACAGCGTGTGTACTATGCGGACAACGGGCGGTGGAGCGCGTTGTCCACAGGTGTGGAAAAGATTGTGGATAATGGAAACCGACTCCTGCCGTCTTGCCGAAAAGTTACGACAACCCATCACGGAATCGTTACGACGCGCATCCCAGGCGATGCCCGGCCGGCGCAACTGTGGATAAGTACCCCAACTATCCACAGGTTATCAGCAGTTGCGCGAAAGCCTGACTTTCAAGCGCCGGCGGGCGGGTTTAGGGGGTGACAGAATCATTGAGCAATTACACCGCGGGGCGAGTTCGTGGACGGCCCAGGGCCAGTGTGTTATAGTCATTTGGTCCATAGGAGTGGAGGAGTCGCAGCGTGAAGCGGACGTTTCAGCCGAACCGCCGGCGCCGCGCCCGGACGCATGGGTTCCGGGCGAGGATGCGGACGCCCGGAGGTCGCAATGTGCTCCGCCGGCGCCGCCAGCGCGGCCGGCGCCGTCTCTCGCCCGCCTAGGCCGGCGGTCGCGGGCCGCGATGTGCGCTCTTTCCGCGCGTCGCGCCCGGCTTGTGACGAGGGCGGATTTTTCGCGAGTGTACCGTGAAGGCCGCCGCTACCCTGGGGACATCCTGGTTCTCTACGTCAGACCCACGGAGGGCGGACGCCGCGTCGGGGTGACGGCCGGCCGTCGGCTCGGCGGCGCGGTTGTGCGGAATCGCGCCAAACGGCGGTTACGCGAGGCCTTTTGGCGTATCGAGCCCCGGCTGCAAGGCCACGGCGACGTCGTACTGGTGGCGCGCACCGCCGCGGCGGCGGCACCGTTCGAGGACATCATGTGCGAGATGGAAGCGCTCTGCGCGGCAGGGCGGCTGTTGTGCGCGGACGCGACATAGGACGCATGGCCGGGGTCGGGGCGATCCGCTGGTACCAGCGTTGGATCTCGCCGCATCTCGCGCCGTCATGCCGGTTCTTCCCCTCATGCTCTGAATATGCCACCGGGGCGGTCGAGGGCCACGGCCTCCTGAGGGGCGGGTGGCTCGCCGTGCGCCGCCTTCTGCGCTGCCATCCGTTCCATCCAGGCGGCTACGACCCCGTGCCGCCGCACCCGGAGGAGACACCGGAGCGCCGTACCGATCCAGGGAGGCCGAGCGTTGTTTAAGTTGCTTGGCCCGATCATCAACGTCCTGGCCGCGGTGCTCGCCGCGCTCCATGGATTCACGCATGACTACACGCTGTCGATCGTGCTGCTCACGCTGATCGTGAAGGCCGTCATTCATCCGCTCACTCGCGTCCAACTGCGCTCGATGAAGGCGATGCAGGTCCTCACGCCTCACATGGAGGTGCTGCGCCGCAAGCATAAAGAGGACCCTAAGACGCTGAACCAAGAGATGATGGCTCTCTACCGCGCCCACAACGTCAACCCCATGATGGGCTGCCTGCCGATGCTCGTGCAGATGCCGGTGCTGTGGGGCCTGTTCAGCCTGCTCTCGCGCCGCGACTTGTTCGGGACGGCGACCGTCATCGGCATGCCGTGGCTCGGCATGGCGGAACGGCCGATGGGGCGTGTGCTCCAGGCGCTGCCGCAGCACCATCCGGTCTACCTGCTCGCGCTCATCTTTCCGCTGCTCGTCGGCCTGACGACCTGGTATCAGCAGAAGATGAGCGTCACCGATCCGACGCAGGCGCGGATGTTCGTCTTCATGCCGATCATGTTCGGCTACTTCGCGCTCAACTACGCCGTCGGACTCTCCATCTACTGGATCGTCTCGACGGCGGCCTACATCGGCGAGTACTTTCTCGTTGTGGGCCGGCCGCATCCGATGGTGACGGCGCCGCCGAAATCGCAGACGGTCGCGCAGGCGCGCTCGGCGGCGACGCCGGTTCAGGCGGCCGGCAAAACCAACGCCCGCCGCCGCCGCGCGCAGCGAGACCAGAAGGGGGCGAAACAGGCGTGAACTCAGCGGAGGGCGCGGGACGCACGGTCGAAGAGGCCATCCGCAACGCGCTGCGCACGCTCGGCGCACGGCGCGAGGACGTGGACCTCATGGTGCTCGATGAGGGCAGCCGGGGCGTGCTCGGGCTGGGCGCCCGGGAGGCGCGCGTCCGGCTGACACTCCTGTCGGCCATCGAATCCGGCGAAGTCGAGGAGACCGCGCCGGCCCGGCCCGAAACCGGCGACGGCGCCGACGCCGTCGCCGTGGCCCGGCGGGTGACAGCCTCCCTCGTCGACGCGATGGGCATGGGCGCCTCCGTGGCGGCGCGAGAAGAGGATGGCGGCGTGCGCGTCACCGTGAGCGGCCCGCAGCTCGCGCCGCTCATCGGCCGCCACGGCCAGACGCTCGAGGCGCTCGATCTCCTGGTCAACCTGATGACGGCGCGGCAGCTCGGCCGCCGCGTCCCGGTCGCGGTGGATGCCGAGCGGTATCGTGAGCGGCGCCGCGAGGCCCTGGAGGCGCTCACCCTCCGCGTCGCCGGCCGAGTCCGGCGCAGTGGCCGTCCCGCGCCGCTCGACCCGATGCCCGCCTCAGAGCGGCGCTTTGTCCATACGCTGCTCGCCGACGATTCTCAACTCACGACGTACAGCGAAGGCGACGGTCCCGAACGGCACATTGTGATCGCGCCGAGAAGCGGCGTCGCGGAGGATGCCGCCGGCCGCGACCCCGCCCGCCGCCCGCAGCGCCGCACACCGGCACGCGCTACCGCGCGTGTCGCGCCGCCGGTCGAGTCTCCCGCCGCCGCCGGCGCGGACCTGGACGAGGACGCCGCGGAGGACACCGGCCGCTAATTCAACCATGGCGCCGTCCGCGCCGGCGATTCCCGCGGCGGCCGCCGGACTCGGTCTTTCGCTCTCGCAAACCCAGCACGATCTCCTCGATCGGTACCTCGCGCTGGTCGAAGAATGGCGCCCGCGCCTGCGCCTGACCGGCGTGGCCCGCGATGAGACCGCCGCGGTGCTCGTCGCGGGTGCCCTTTGTGTGCTGCGGTTCCTACCGGAGTCGGGCCATCTGGTGGATCTTGGGAGCGGTGCCGGGGTGCCCGGTATCCCGGTCGCCGTGGTTCGTCCCGGGTTGCGTGTTCTGCTGGCCGAGGCGACGCAGAAGAAAGCCGCGTTCCTCGGTATCGCCGTACGGTCGCTCGGGCTCTCCAGCGTCGCGGTCGCGGCGGCACGCGCCGAGGATCTCGGCCGCGATCTCGCGCACCGCGCCAGGTATGACGCGGTGACGGCGCGGGCGCTCGCGCCGGTGCGCGTGCTCGTAGAGTACGCGTTGCCCCTGTTGCGCGTGGGTGGTGTGGCGGTGCTGCCGAAGGGCCGCGGCGCGGAGGGCGAAGTCCGCGCCGCGGCCCGGGCGTTAGACCTGCTCGGCGGCGCGGCCGTCGTGCAGGCCCCGCCCGCCGGATTTTGCTCCCCGATTGTGGTCGTCCGGAAGATCGCGTCGACGCCCGACGATTACCCGCGCCGTGCCGGGGCACCGGCGCGGCGGCCCTTGTGAATATCTAACAGTATCACCATATATACATCTATTTCCAAACGCGCGGCGGCCGGTGCCGAAGCCAAACGGATGTCGCGAGGCCGCGACCGGAGGATTTCGCCGCCGGTCTCGGGAACACGTCCTCGATCGCAGCACCGTCAAATGGCCAGAGATCGCACTTTGCGACGCAGCATACAGGAGCCAGCGTACGGCGCACGCGTTTGCGATCGTGAATCAGAAGGGCGGCGTCGGCAAGTCCACCACCGCCGTCAACCTCGGTGCCTCCCTCGCATCCCTCGGGCATCGCGTCCTCATCGTCGACATGGATCCGCAGGGCAACGCCACGAGCGGCGTCGGGGTGAACAAAGCGGCGCTCGACTCGGGTACGTACGACGCGGTGGTGCTGGACACGCTCATGGCCGGCGTGATCGTGGCCACCCCAACCGAGCGGCTCGATATTGTCCCCGCGGACGCGCGCCTCGCGGCCGCGGAGGTGGAACTCGTGCCGCGGATCGGTCGTGAGCTGAAGCTCAAAGCCGCGCTCGCGCCGGTACTGGACCGCTACGACGTCGTTCTGATCGACTGCCCGCCTTCGCTCGGCCTGCTGACCGTGAACGCGCTCGCGGCGGCGGCGGCCTGTTTGATTCCGGTGCAGTGCGAGTACTACGCGCTCGAGGGTCTGACTCAGCTGCGTGAGACGATCGGGCTCGTGCGGCGCCACCTTAATCCCGGCCTGCGCGTGGCGGGCGTGCTGCTCACGATGGTGGACCCACGCACGAAGCTTTCGGATCAGGTGGGCGCGGAGGTCCGCCGCCACTTTGGCGATCTGGTATTCCACACGGAGGTTCCCAGGAGTGTGCGCCTCGCGGAGGCGCCCAGTTTCGGGCAGCCCGTCATCGCGTATGCGCCCGGCTCCCGCGGCGCGGGTGCCTACGCGGCACTGGCGCTCGAGGTCGCCGAGCGCCTCGCTCTCGATCGGCGGGACGCTCACGCCGGCGCTGCGCCGTCGCCTGTGCCGGCGATCCACGCATCCGGTTCGCGGAGGGACGATCATGATTAAGCGAGGACTCGGACGCGGCCTGGACGCCCTGATCCCCGGTGCGCCCGCCGAAGCCATTGGATCCGCCACCGAAATCGACGTCTTCCGCATCGGGCCCAACCCGTTCCAGCCGCGCCGCGAGATAGCCGGGCCCGAGTTCGACGAGTTGGTCGCGTCCGTGCGCCAGCACGGAGTCCTCCAGCCGGTGATCGTCCGGCCTAAGGATGCCGGGTATGAGCTCGTGGCGGGCGAGCGGCGGTGGCGGGCCGCCCGAGACGCCGGCCTCGTGACGATCCCGGCGGTCGTCAGGGACGTTGGGGACCGGGAGATGCTGGAGCTGGCGTTGGTCGAGAACCTGCGCCGGGAGAACCTGAATCCGGTCGAGCGCGCGGCCGCGTACCGGCGGCTCTCCGATGAATTTCAGATGACGCAGGACCAGGTCGCCGAAACGGTCGGCTCGAGCCGGTCCGCCGTCGCGAATACGCTCAGGCTGCTGGACCTGCCTGCAGAGGTGCAAAGCGCGCTCGCGCAGGGCCGCATCAGCGAGGGGCACGGCCGCGCGCTGCTCATGGCGCCCGACACCCCGACGCTGCTTGAGATCTGGAAGGCCGTTGAAGAGAAGGCGCTCTCGGTTCGGGACACGGAGGCGATCGTCCACGGACGGCTCCGGCGTGTTTCACGTGAAACATCGGTGCGGCGGGGCCGGCGGCGTGATCCTCAACTCGCCGACCTCGAGGTTCAACTCAGGGAGCGCTACAGCACAAGCGCGGCGATCCGCGGTAACGGGACGCGCGGCGCCGTCGAACTGCGTTATTACTCCTCGCAAGACTTGGAGCGATTGATCGACCTGCTTCTCCGCTAGACGCTCGTGACGTACTCGGACTGCTCGGCCGGCTGACCGGAGCGGTTCGAGAGCAGCCGGCGGAGCGCGACCGACAGCCTTCGCACGCCTTCGGCCAGAATATCTTCCGGCTTATCGGCAAACGATAGCCGCAGTCCCGATGGCGGCGGTGTGTGCGGTAGGAACAGATCGCCGAGGCCGCACGCGACCCCCTCTTTGAGCGCCTCGGTGAAGGCTTCGCGGGCCGGGATCTCGGGAGGCAGGGTTAGCCAGAGGTTAAATCCGGCCGTCGGCCGCGTCCAACTGACGCCGACCGGCATAGAGGCTTCGAGCATGCGCAGTACCGTGTCCCGGCGGCGCCGGTAGGTGTCTCGCGCCAGGCGCAAGTCTCTCGCGTACTGCTTCGACGACAGATACCGCCAGAGCGTCCGCTGGATTAACGGTGAAGTGAACCGGTCCATCACGAGCTTGGCCTCGATGAGCCTGGCGACGATCGGTCCGTGCGCGACAATACAGCCGACGCGAAGACCCGGGATCACCGTCTTCGAGAAACTCCGGACAAAGACGACATGGCCGCCGGAATCATAGGCCTTGACCGCCGCCGGCGCCTCACCGTCGTAGGAAAACTCACTGCACGTGTCGTCTTCCAGGATAAGAAGATTGTGCTGCCGGGCAAGCGCGGCGAGCCGCCTCCGCCTGTCATCGCTCATGACGACGCCGGTCGGATTGTGGGCGGTCGGAATGGTATAGATCAGCCTCGGCCGGTATCGTTCCACGAGAGCTGCCGCCGCGTCGACCCGCATGCCGTCGGCATCGACCGGTATGCCGATCAGTTTCGCCCCGCGGCCTTCAAAGATGTCGAGCGCGGTCAGGAAAGTCGGGCTCTCCACGAGGACGTGATCTCCGGGCGCCGCGAACGTTCGCGCGATCAGGTCGATCGCCTGTTGAGACCCTGAGGTGACGAGCACCTCATCCGCCCGGGCGGTGATGCCCGCAGAGGCGCCAAGGCCGGCGATCCAGGCCCGCAGACTCGGATCCCCCTGCGGGGACCCGTACTGCAGGAACTTCGGGTCCTCGACAGCGAGAGCACGGTGCCAAAGCCGGCCGAGTGCTCTGACGGGAAACAGCGTGGGGTCGGGGATGCCGCCCGCGAGCGAGATCACGGCCGATCGGACGGCCGGCCTCAGAAGCGTCTCCATGGCTGTAAGGCGTGGGGCCCGAAGATGCACGGGAAGAGAAGACTGCCATTCGGTATCGTTCGTGGCAACGATTGTTTCACGTGAAACAAGGGACTGCGACGGTGCGGCCTGCGGACTGCCGGCGAATGTTCCCCGGCCGACGGCGGCTTGAACGAGTCCGTCCGCGGCCAAGACCTGGTAGGCCTGCACGACCGTGATGAGGCTGACGTCGAGCTGTCTCGCCAACTCGCGAACCGAGGGCAAACGGTCACCCTGGGCGATCCGCCCGCTCCGGATCAACGAGGCGATACCGGCGTGCAGTTGCCGGTAGAGAGGGGTATCCGAATTTCGCGTAAGCTGAATCACGTCCACCAGTTACCACTCCCGCAGAAACACGAGTCACGACTCCCGAAGAAACCCAGCGTTCTCACGACGGGCGCCCCTTCTGCGTCCGCTAAACTCGACCAAATTGGTGCTGCACGATTGTCAATAATAATATTGACCAAATCGTATCTCTAGATTATAAGGGATAGTACCATGTTCAGCAGGTTAGTCAACGTGTGTTACTATATACACATAGGGTCGGTACGAGCGGGTGCTATGCTGGTGCCTGTGAAAGGTCGCGCCGGGAGGGTGGGGACGACGTGACGCGCGAGGAGGCGTGGGCGTTACTGGTCGCCGAGACGCCGTCGGTCAACCTCCAGAAGCACATGCTCGCCGTCGAGGCCGTGATGCGGGCGTATGCTCACCGCTTCGGCGAAGACGAAGACACATGGGGCCTTGTGGGGCTGCTCCACGACCTGGATTACGAGAGGCACCCCTCGCAGGAGGCCGGCCACCCGTTTGTGTGCGTGGAACTTCTTCGCCGGCGCGGCGTGCCGGAGGCGCTGTGCCGCGCCATCCTCTCACATGCCGACTACAGCGGCGTCCCGAGGGAGAGCCGCATGGAGAAGGCGCTCTTCGCGGCCGACGAGCTGTCCGGATTCGTCATCGCGGTCGCGCTCGTCCGGCCGTCGCGGGCCATCGCCGAAGTCGACGTCCCCGCGGTTTTGAAGAAGATGAAGGACAAAGCGTTTGCCCGCGCCGTGCGGCGTGAGGACATCGTGCGCGGCGCCGAGGAGCTGGGGTTGCCGCTTGACGAGCATATCGGGGTCGTCATTCAAGCGTTGAAGGGCATCGCGCCGGAGTTGGGGTTGAACGGCGCCCGGGCGAGCGCATCGGCCGGGAACACTTAGCGCGCCACGCCGAGGGAGGCAAACGATGGCAGAGGTCGGAACGGTCAAGCTGAAGCGGGGTCTGGCCCAGATGCTGAAGGGCGGCGTCATCATGGACGTGACGACCGCGGATCAGGCGAAGATCGCCGAGGACGCCGGTGCCTGCGCCGTGATGGCGCTCGAGCGCGTTCCCGCCGACATCCGCAAGGAAGGCGGCGTCGCGCGGATGGCGGACCCGCTCAAGATCAAGGAGATCATGGAAATCGTGACCATCCCGGTCATGGCGAAGGCGCGGATCGGGCACTTCGTGGAGGCCCAGGTCCTCGAAGCGCTCGGCGTCGACTACATCGACGAAAGCGAAGTTCTGACGCCGGCCGACGAGCGGTACCACATCAACAAGCACCTGTTCAAAGTGCCGTTCGTATGCGGCTGCCGCGATCTCGGCGAAGCGCTGCGCCGGATCGGCGAGGGCGCCGCGATGATCCGGACGAAGGGTGAAGCCGGCACGGGGAACATCGTGGAGGCCGTGCGCCACATGCGCGCGGTGATGGACGGGATTCGGATTCTACAGGCGACGCCGGAAGAGGAGCTCATGACCGCCGCCAAGGAGCTCGGTGCGCCATACGAGCTGGTCGTCGAGGTCCGGACCCTCGGCCGTCTCCCGGTCGTGAATTTCTCGGCGGGCGGCATTGCCACGCCGGCCGACGCGGCGCTCATGATGCAGCTCGGCTGCGACGGGAACTTCGTCGGCTCCGGCATCTTCAAGTCGGACGACCCGGCCAAGCGGGCCAAGGCCATCGTCGAGGCGACGACCCACTTCAAGGACCCCGACGTGGTGGCGCGGGTCTCCGAGGGTATCGGCGAACCGATGAAGGGCCTCGACGTCCGCAAGCTGCCCGAGGGCGAACTCCTGCAGACGCGGGGCTGGTAGTTCTCGTGACGGCGCGCGGAGCCACGCACAACGGCGCGGCGCCGAGGATCGGCGTCCTCGCCCTTCAGGGCGACGTGATCGAGCACGTCACGATGCTCCGGGGGCTCGGCGTCGAGGCGATCGAGGTCCGCACGCCCGAGGATCTCGCGAAGGTCGATGCGCTGATCATTCCCGGCGGCGAATCGACGACGATCGGGAAGCTCGCGGTGGAGTACGGTCTCGACCGCGCGATCCCGGCGCGGGTGCGGGAAGGTATGCCGGTCTACGGCACCTGCGCGGGGATGATCGCCCTGTCGAGGGAGGCGCGCGGCGGCGAGCCGCCGCTGCTGCGGTTGATGAACATCAGGGTCCGGCGCAACGCGTACGGGCGGCAGGTGGACTCGTTCGAAACGGACCTGCAGATCCCGGCGCTCGGCGGACCGCCGCTCCACGCCGTCTTCATCCGGGCGCCGGTGATCGAGAGCGTGGGGCCGGACGTCGAGGTGCTCGCGTCGCTCGACGGCAAACCGGTGTTGGCCCGCCAGGGCAACGTGCTCGTCTCGGCGTTCCATCCCGAACTGACCACCGACTCCCGCGTGCACCGCTATTTCGTCGAGATGTTGAAAAAGAAGAAGAACTAACGCGTCGTCGAGCGACATGGTCCGGCCTTTCACCTTTTCCGCCGCCGGCGACGCGCTCATCACGCAGCGCATCGCGTCCCGCGATCCCGGATTTTTGCGCCTGGCCGATGTGATTCGCGCCGCCGACGCACGCTTCGTCAACCTCGAGGGAACGCTCCACAACTTCGAAGGCCATCCGCAGGCCACAAGCGGCGGGACCTACGTCTGCGGGTCTCCCGCGATCATCGACGACCTCAAGGCGCTGGGCTTCAATCTCTACTCCGTGGCCAACAACCACATGACCGACTGGGGCGAGGGCGGGATTTTTGGGACGCTCGCGACCCTCGAGCGGGCCGGCGTGGTCTACGCCGGACTGGGCCGGCATCTCGCGGAAGCCCGCACGCCGCGCTATCTCGAAACATCCGCCGGACGCGTCGCGCTGCTGGCGCTCACGAGCACGTTTCCGCCGGGCGCGTACGCCGGCGAGCAGCGGCCCGACTGTCAGGGGCGCCCCGGGATCAATCCGCTACGCTTCGACACGACGATCGTCGTCGATCGTGCGACGCTCGATGCGGTCGCGGCCGCCGACCGGCGGGTTCACTTCAGCGCGCCGCGGCAGCACTCGATTCAACTGGGCTTTCAGCGGCCTGATCCGGACGGCATCACGTCGATCTTCGGGCAGCGCTTCACGGCGGGCGACACCCCGGGGATCCACACCGCGCCGCACGCGGCCGACCTGGCCGGCAACCTGGCGTGGATTCGCGACGCGCGCCGGCAGGCGGAGTGGGTCGTCGTCAGCGTGCACGCCCACGAGCAGCAGAACGGCGATTACGAACGGCCGGCGGAATTTATCCCCGCGTTCTGCCGCGCCGCGGTGGACGCCGGCGCCGACCTCGTAGCCGGCCACGGCCCACACATCCTCCGCGGCATGGAGGTCTACCGCGGCAGGCCGATCTTCTACAGCCTGGGCAACTTCATCTTTCAGAACGAGACGCTGTGGCGCCAGCCGCAGGACTTCTACGAGCGCCTCGGGCTGCCGCCCACCGCCACGCCCGCCGACTTGTTCGATGCCCGCTCGGCGAAGGGCGGCTTCGCCGCGGACCCGGCGTACTGGGAGAGTGTCGTGCCGGTCGTCCGGTTCAGTGACGGGCAAAGCCCGCGCCTCGACGAGATCCGGCTGCATCCCGTCACGCTCGGCCACGGCCTCCCGCGCTGGCAGCGCGGCAGTCCCGTGCTCGCGTCCGCCGAGTCGGGGCGTGCCATCATCGAACGGGTCGCGCGCCTCTCGCCGTCGTGCCGGATCCGCTGGGACAAGGATGGGTTTGGGATCGTGAACTGACCGGCGGCCGCCGGCGCATCGAAACGTCCGACTCTAACGGGCCGGACTTAGCGGAACCAGCCCCGCGCCGCGCCGACCAACAGCAAGACTCCCAGCAGGACGCGATACCAGGCGAACACCCAGCTCGTGTGGTTTCGCAGGTAGCGGACCAGCGCCCACAGCGCCGCGTACGCGGCCGCCGACCCCGAGACCAGGCCGAGCAGCAGCAGTTCCCAGCCGTGCGCGTGCAGGCCGGCCTTGCGCAGCTGCCAGAGTTCGAAGAGGCCCGCCAGCACGATCGCCGGTACGCCGAGCAGGAAGGAGAACCACGCGGCGGTCGCCCGCTCCATGCCGAGCCCGAGCGCGGCCGTCAGTGTCGAGCCGGAACGCGAGACGCCCGGGATCAGGGCGAAAGCCTGTGCGATCCCGACCCAGATGCCGTCGGAAAAGCGCAGGTCGTTCCATGTGCGGCGGCCGCCCCGGCTGCCCCGCTGGCCCGTCCACTCGGCGAGCGCGAGCAGCAGGCCCATCACGATGCACGCCCACCCGATGACCGCGATCCCGCGCAGCGGTGAGTCGCACTGGTTGAGCCGCTTCTGCAAAATTAGGCCCGCGATCCCGATCGGAATGGTGCCGATCAGGATGCTCGCCGCCATGCGCAGCGAGTGGTCGCGCCAATTGTTTCGCGAGAGCGCCGCCGCCGCTTCCCCGGTGACGCGCGTGAGGTCGGGCCACAAAAACGTAAGCACCGCCACGAGGCTCGCGAGCTGCATCGCCGCGGAGAACGCGGAGCCGGGGTCGGGCCAGTGGAGCAGGGCGGGTACGATGCGAAGATGCGCCGTGCTGCTGATCGGAAGCAGCTCGGTGATACCTTGGACGATGCCGAGGACGAAGACCTTCCACGCGCCGAGGTTGACGAAGTTGATGCTCACTTGGGCCGCCTGTGCGCAGGCGGCGCTGGCGAGCGGTGCCGTGGAGGTCGCCGGTGACATTGCGCCGAGCAGGACACTTCGTGCCTGACCGCGGCGTGCCCTTTGCGGGACACACGTGGGATGTCACCGAACTCGTCGCACCGGGCGCCGATACGGCGCGCGCAGATCGCTCCTGGGAGGACACGAATGGCGGAGTTCGTCGCATCGCGTCGAATCGGCGAGGCCGTCGTAACCGTCATCTCGGACGGCACACTGCGGTGGGCGCCGAAGTTCCAGATCTCGGAGGGCGAACGTCGCCGCGCGATGCCGGATGCCGATGAAAGCGGCACACTCACGCTTGGACTCAACCTGGCGCACGTCCGCCTCGGCGACGCGTCGATCGTCATCGATCCGGGCCTGGACGAGCCGTCGTCGGCGTGGGCCGGGGAGTTTGCCGCCAAGTGGCCGGGCCTGACGCGCACGCCGGGCCTCGGGGCCGCGCTGCGGCGGATCGGGGCGGCGCCCGGCGACGTGACGCACGTGCTGATCACCCACGCCCACGAAGACCACCTGGCCGGGGTCGCCGCGGGACAGGGGCCGAACCTCACGCTCCGGTTTCCCAACGCCCGGCACGTCATCGGCCGGCGCGATTGGGAAGAACATCCCGCGCGCGGCAACCCCGACAGCGCGCTCGTCCGCCGCCTCGGGCTGGCGGCACAGCGAGGTCTGCTCGAGACGGTGGATGAGGCGCGGGAGGTCGCGCCGGGGGTGACCGTGATCCCCGCGCCCGGCGAAACGGCCGGGCACTGCATCGTCCGCGTCGTGTCGGGCGGCCGGCGGTTTTACTATCTCGGCGACCTCTTCCACCTGTCGTGCGAAGTGGAGCACGTGGAGTGGGCGCCGCCGAACCGCGATGTCGCCGCGCTCGCGTTCTCCCGGCGGGCATTACTCGCCGAAGCGGCCGCGCACGACAGCCTGCTCGTGTTCTCGCACGACCGGTTCCCGGCCTGGGGCCGGATTACGGGGTCGGGCGACGGCTATGGCTGGCGGCGGGATTGAACGAGCGTCTCCGCGTCCCGGTCAGCGCAGGTCCCTGAGGCGGAAGTAGGCCCCGACGAACGGAAGGAACCACGCGGTTCCGGAATACGTGGGGAACGCCCGGGCCTTCAGGCGCCGCCACGGGTTGGCCTCTGGATGCCCGTTCATCACCTCCGCCATCCGGGCGCCCATGAGCGAGGCCATTTGCACGCCGTGGCCGGAGTACCCCATCGAATAATACAGCCCGCCCAGTTGCCCGGCGTGCGGCATCCGGTCCCAGCTGATGCCCACGTGGCCGCCCCAGGCGTAGTCGATGCGCGTCCCGGCGAGCTGCGGGAAGATCTTCAGCATGTCGCGGTGGAGAATGCCCGCGCTCTTGCGGTCGGACGCGGGATTGGAGAGCGCGAACCGCGCCCGGCCGCCGAACAGAAGCCGGTGATCGGGCGTCAGCCGGTAGTAGTGGCTGACGTGCTTCGTGTCCACGACCATCCGGCCGTGGGGGATGAGGTTGCGCGCACGCTCTTCTCCCAGCGGCCCGGTCACGATGATGAAACTACCCACCGTCACCATCCGCCTCCGGAGCCCCCGAAACACACCGTCCGTGTAGGCGTCTGTGGCGAGCAGCACCTGCCGAGCGGACAATGGGCCTCGCGACGTAGAGACGCGGTAGCCGCCGTCTGGCTGCCGTCTGACGGCGGTGACCCGGGCCCTCTCGTGGAGGCCCGCGCCCGCGCGCTCCGCGACCTCAGCCAGCCCGCGCACATACCCTCCGGCGTGCAGTCCGGCGCTGAGCGGGTCGAGCAGGGCACCGTAGTAATAGTCCGACCCGATCTCACCGCGAAGTTCCGCCGGGCCGATCAGCACGGTCTTGTGGCCGAACGCGTCGGCCAGGAGGCGCTGCGCCGCCTTCTGGTGCTCGTGATGCGCCGGCCGGGACGCCACCCCCAGCCGTCCCGCGCGCCGGAAGTCGCAGTCGATGCCTTCGTCGCGCACGAGGCGTTCGACGAAATCGACCGCGTCGAGATAGGCACGGTGGTATTCGCGCGCCGCGTCGAGTCCGTAACGCGCGACCGCGGCGCCGGCCCCGACCGCCACACCGGTGGTGCACATGCCGCCGTTTCGGCCTGAAGCGCCCGATCCGAACCGGTCCTGCTCGAGGACCGCGACGGCGGCGCCCTTGCGCGCCAGCCGGATCGCGGCGTTCAGCCCGGTAATCCCGCCGCCGACGACGGCCACGTCGACGCGGTCCGGCACCGGCCGCCCGGACCGGTCGGGAAACTCAGGCGCCGTGTCGAGCCAGTAGGGCGTCTCCTTCACCGGACGGTCAGAGGTCGAGGAGCGCGGGAAGCCGCGCGAGATCCGGAAGCTCCTCGTACGGCAGGTAGGCACTGCTGCCGCGCCGGCCGCTGCGGTTGATCCAGACGCGGCGCATACCGAGTCCGTGCGTGGGAATGATGTCGTATTCAAAGCCCTGCGCGACGTGGATGACCTGATCGGGTGTCCGGCCGGTGACCCGCAGCGCATAGTCAAACGCCGCCCGCGATGGTTTGTAGGCCCGAGCCTGCTCCGCGGTGATGACGTAATCGAAGTGTACGCCGATCCGTTCGACGTTGCCGCGAATGAGATCGTCATCCGTATTGGAGATGATCGCGATCCGGTACCTTTCCTTGAGGCGGGCAAGCGCGGGCGGCACGTCCGGAAACGGTCCAAACGCCGGGACCGCGGCGACGAGCGCGTCTCCGTCCTCGCGGCGGTAGGGGAGACCGTGCAGGCGCATCGCGTGCTCCAGGCTCGCGCGGAGGACGTCCTTGTACGGCCGGTACGCTTCCAGCACCGCCTGAAAGCGCATCACGCGAAAGTCGCGCAGGAATTCCACCTCGTCGACACCGTCCATGCGGAGCCGTTCGTTGAGACTCGCACGCACGACGCGATCCAGATCGAAGGCGACGAGCGTGCCGTAGCAATCGAACGTCACGAGGTTGGTCACGTCGCACCGGCGCTCCGCGCGTCGCGGATCGCCCGCCACACACGGTCCGGGGTCAGCGGCATGTCGAGGCGCCCGACCCCGAGCGGACGCAGCGCGTCGTGCACCGCGTTGACGAGCGCGGGCGGGGCGCCGATCGTGCCGGACTCGCCGATCCCCTTCGCGCCGAGGGGATTGAGGGGCGACGGTGTTTCCTGCATCGCCGAGACGACCGGCGGGAGGTCGGCCGCGGTCGGCGCCGCGTAGTCCAGGAGCGAGGCCGTGAGCGGCTGGCCGTCGTCGCCGTAGACGACCTGCTCGAGCAGCGCCTGCGCGAACCCCTGCGCCAGGCTGCCGTGGACCTGGCCTTCGACGAGCAGCGGATTCACGACCCGGCCGCAGTCGCTCACCGCCACGTACGCGAGAACGTGGATCCCGCCGGTCTCCGGGTCCACTTCGACGACGGCGACGTGCGCGCCCGAGGGCGTCATCACCCCTTCGGATTCGAACCGCGCGCTCGCCGCCAGCGGTTCCCCGGCCTGCGCGGCGATCTCCCGCAAGGTCAGCGACCGGTTCGGCACGCCGCGCACCCCGGCCCGCCCGCGCTCGAGGACGATGTCGCGCGGCGCGGCTTCCAAGAGGCGCGCCGCCGCGGCGACGATGCGCTCCCGCACCTCCGCGCCCGCCCGCGTCATCGCGGAGCCGCCGAGCGAAAGCGACCGGCTCGCAAATGTGCCGACACCCTCCGCGATCGCGTCCGTGTCGCCGTGGCGCACCGTGATGTCGTCCGGCGTCAGCCCGAGCGCGTCGGCGAGGATCTGGCTGAGCGCGGTGGCCAGGCCCTGGCCGTGCGGCGACGATCCCGTCACGGCGGTGACGTGGCCGGACGGCTCGACCCGCACGCTCGCGGTTTCCCAGGTCTCGCCGCCGCCCGCGGTTTCAATCCACGTGCTGAGGCCGATGCCGAGCGGCGCGCCGCCGCCCCGCCGGCGGCGCGCCTGCTCGCGGCGCCACCGATCGTACTCCGACAAGCGCAAGGCCCGGTCCAGCAGCGCCGGATAATCTCCGGAATCGTAGACGAGCCCGGTCGCGCCCTCGTATGGGAACGTCTGAATGAAATTGCGCCGGCGGGTCTCCGCGGGGTCGAGGCCGAGGCGGGCCGCGACGAGATCCATCAGCCGCTCAATATAGTAAGCTCCTTCCGGACGGCCGGCGCCCCGGTACGGTCCGCTCGGCGCCTTTGTCGTCGCGACGCCGCGGAGCCGCAGCCGTACGTTGCGGATCCGGTAGGCGCCGCAGCCGACGAGCGTCGTGAGCGTCGGGATGATGGCGGTCACGGAATAGCAGTAGGCGCCCAGGTCCGCGAGGATGTCACCGTCGATTGCCGTGACGGTCCCGTCGGCGGAAGCCGCCGCACGCAGTCGCGCGCGCTGTCCCCGGCCGTGAATCGTCGTCTTCAGGTTCTCGACGCGGTCTTCGGCCCAGGCGACTGGACGCCGCAGGCCGCGGGCGAGATAAGCGGCCAGGGCCTCTTCCGGGTAATCGATCCCCTTGACGCCGAACCCGCCGCCGACGTCGGGCACGATCACGCGGACTTGTTCCGGCCCGACGCCGAGCACCTCGGCCAGCGTCTCCCGGGCGCCGTGCGGCGCCTGGGTGGACAGCGTGACCTCGAACCGGCCCGAGCCCGCGTCATACCGGGCGACCACGCCGCGGCACTCGAGCGGCATCCCGGCGAGCCGCGGCTGCTCGAAGGTCGCCTCCACCACCACAGCCGCGTCGCGAAACGCCGCCTCCGGCCGGCCCGCGCGAACGTCCTGGGTAAAGACGACGTTGCCGCCGAGCCGCGCGTGTAAGACCGGCGCGCCCGGCGCAAGCGCGGCATCGACGTCCACGACGGCCGGCAGCGGTTCGTAGTCGACCTGAACCGCCTCGGCCGCGTCCTCGGCCGCGTACCGCGACTCCGCGACAACGACCGCCACGGGCTGTCCCACGTACCGGACGACGGCGGCGGCGAGCAGTGGATGCGTCGCGGCGGCGATGCCCGGAAACATCGGGGGCGCGGGAATCCGCGGGACCGGCGACGGCAGGTCCCGCGCGGTCAGCACCGCGGCGACGCCACGCATGGCGCGCGCGGCCGCGGCATCGATCCGGAGAATACGGGCGTGCGCGTGCGGGGACCGGACGACCGCGGCGTGGACCATCCCGGGGAGGCGGATGTCGTCCAGAAATCGCGAGCCGCCGGTGAGCAGGCGGCGGTCCTCCCGCCGCCGGAGCGGCGCGCCCACGTAGGCCATGCGGGGGGGGTCGTTCGCCGGGTCGTCGAAGCCTCCGCGTCTACTTCGCGATGGCATAGCAGTAGCAATCCCGCGGCGCGCCGTCGATGTTTGGGTGAATAATCCACCGTCTGAGGACGCCCTCACGGCGCATCCCGATCTTTTCAAGCACTCTCGCCGAGGCCGTGTTCTCCACGTCGCACACGGCCCACACCCGGTACACGTGCGGTCGGCTCAGCGCCCATTCGACCACCGCACGCGCGGCCTCGGTCACGTAGCCCCTCCTCCAGAAGGTTCGCGCGAGGACGTATCCGATCTCCGCTCTTTCGCCTTGAGGCCGGAGGTCGATCATGCCGATCGGCAGCGTCTCGCCTTTCTGAACAATGGCCCAGGCGAATCCCTCGTGCCCGTCCCACAGCGCGCCGCAGCCGCGCAGAAAGTCGAGAGTCCGCGCGATGTTCTGATGCGGCCGCCAGGTGAGATAGCGTGTCACGTCGGGGTCGTGTGCATAGCGTTCGAAGATCGCGGCAGCGTCCTCCAGAACCGGACGGCGGAGGATTAACCTTGCTGTTTCGATTCTTTCGGGCGGTATCATGCCGGCGCGCTCCGTCAGCGTGCGGTGCCCATCGATGCCGCGGCCAGGAGCGCGCGGATCTCGGACGCGGCCCGTTCGACGGCGCTCCCCAGCGCGTCCCGATCTCCCCGCGGCACCGAAAACGGCTCGCCGAAATAGACCGTGATCGGCCGCGGCCGCGGAATCACACGGCCGAGCGGCAGCGCATCCGCCGTGCCGGCGATGGCGACCGGTACCATCGGCGCGCCGGCTTTGGCCGCGAGCATCGCCGCACCGCGATGGAACGGGCGGACTTCGCCGGTCTGCGGAATCCCGCCCTCGGGAAACACGATCAGCCAGGCGCCGTCCTTGAGGGCCTCGACGGCCCGGCGCAGCGCCGTGGTATCCACCGCCTGCCGCCGAAGCGGGATGGCCAGCGGCCCGTAGGACCGCATCACGATCGAGACGCCCGGCATCCGCCACAACTCTTCCATGGCGAGCACAGCCGGCTTCCGCCGCAGGACGAGCGGAAGAATGATGGGGTCGAGCCAGCTGACGTGGTTGGCGACGAGGACCGCGGGCCCGAGCGTGTCCAGCCGTTCCATGCCGACGGTCCGAAGCCGGAACAGTGCGCGCGCCACACCGCGCACAGCCCCCCGCAGCAGCCGATACACCGGTCCGCCCAAACCGAGATCAGCATACGCGCCGCGGTCCCGGGCCGCAAGACCACGGAGGGCGCGGTACGCCCGCAGCGAACAAAACACTCCCCCGCGGGATCCCGGCGCACACGGCCGCGTGCGGACCCGAGGGGCAGGAGGTGGCGTTCAATGACTCCCGAGCTCGACTTGGCGCCGGGCCGTCCTCCGTTCAACATCACCCGCGCCGCCCACGTCGAGTTTCGCGTGACCGACCTCGGACGCGCCCGTGAGTTCTACGTAGACCTCCTCGGATTCGTCGAGTCCGCGCGCGATCGCGACCGGCTCTACCTGCGGGGCTACGAGGAACGCGACCACCACAGCCTGGTGCTGCGGCGCGCCGCGTCGCCGGGCGCCGCGCATCTTGCGTACCGGGTCGCCGCCGACGAGGACCTGGTCCGCCTCGAGCATCTGGCCGGCCGGCACGATCTGCCCGTCCGCTGGGTGGAGGAAGCGCATGTGGGCCGCACGCTACGCTTTCAGGATCCGTTCGGGCTGCCCGTCGAGTTCGTGTATCACATCGAGCAGGTCGAGCGGCTGCTGCAGCGCTTCGATCTGTACCGCGGCGTGTTCGCGATGCGCTTGGACCATTTCAACTGCCAGATGCCCGATGTCGCGGCGGCGGCGCACTGGTACCTGCGCGAACTGGGATTCGGCTGCTCGGAGTACGCGACCGCCGAGGATCCGTCGCAGCTGACGGCGATCTGGCTGCGCCGGAAGCCCAACGTCCACGATCTGGCCCTGATGACCGGCGTCGGCCCGCGCCTGCACCACGCGGCGTATTGGGTGCCGGACCAGCAGAGCGTTCTTCGCGCGTGCGACATTCTGGCCGCCGCCGGCTTCCCGCGGCAGATCGAGCGGGGCCCGGGCCGCCACGGACTCGGCAACGGCTTTTTCCTGTACCTCCGCGACCCGGACGGCAACCGGATCGAACTCTATACCGGCGACTACATGATCGCGGACCCGGACTGGAAGCCGATCCACTGGGCGTTCGACGATCCGCGGCGCGCCACATTCTGGGGAATACCCGCACCCGCCTCGTGGTTTGACGAAGCGTCGCCGGTGGAGTCCGTCGTCGACGGCTCGTTTGTCGAGACGCGGGCGCCGCTGCTTCGCGACAGACCGGTCCTGGCCACTTAGCACGTAAAGGGGTGACGGTCGTGCCGGCGTGGGATCTCAGTGTGGCGGGCAAGGCGGCCGTCGTCACCGGCGCCGGCAGCGGAATCGGCCGCGCGACGGCTCTCGCCCTAGCCGCCGGCGGCGCCTCCGTCTGCATCGCGGACCTCCGGCCCGACGCGGCACGCGCGGTCGCCTCGGAAGTCGAGCGCGCCGGCGGGCGCGCGGTGGCCCTCGCCGCGGACGTGAGCCGCTCCGACGACGTGCGCCGGTTCATCGGGGAGGCGGTGCGCGCGCTGGGCCGGCTCGACATCCTCGTCAACAACGCCGGTCTGCAGTACATCGCGCCGATTCACGAATACCCGGAGGACAAGTGGCAGCTGCTGATCGGCGTCATGCTGACCGGCACGTTTCTCTGCACGAAGTACGCGCTGCCGCACATGATCGCCAACCGGTGGGGGCGGATCGTCAACCTGGCCTCGATCCACGGGCTCGTGGCCTCGCCTTTCAAGAGCGCGTACACCGCGGCCAAGCACGGCATTGTGGGCTTCACGCGGGTGCTGGCGCTCGAAGTCGCCGAGTACGGCATCACCGCGAACGCCGTTTGTCCCGGATACGTCCGCACCCCGCTCGTGGAAGGCCAGATCGCCGATCAGGCGAAGGTGCACGGGATTCCGGTCCAGGACGTGGTGGAGAAGGTCATGCTGGAGCCGGCCGCGATCAAGCGGCTTCTCGAGCCCGACGAGATCGCCGGCGCCATCCGCTATCTGTGCAGCGACCTCGCCGGCGGGATCACGGGCACCACGCTGGCCGTCGATCAGGGGTGGACCGCGCGCTAGCCGCGCGGCGGCCGCGATGGACATCCGCCGGTCGGCGTTCTGGGGTCCCGCCCCCCCACGGCCGTGACCAAAATCGCGTTCCGCGATGTGACCAAAACGTACCCCGGCGCCCACCGCCCGGTGGTGGACGGGGTGACGTTCGATGTGCCCGAGGGCGTGATCTGTATGCTGCTCGGGACGTCCGGGGCCGGCAAGACCACGCTGCTGCGGATGGTCAACCGGCTGGTCGATCCGAGCTCCGGGTCGATCACCGTCGACGGCCGCGACGTGCTCTATGAAGACCAGGTCGCGCTGCGCCGCCGCATCGGCTACGTCATCCAGCAGATCGGCCTGTTCCCGCACATGACGGCGGCGGAGAACGTTCGCGTCACCGGCGAAGTCGCGGGCCGGTCTCGAGCCGAGATGACGCGCCGCGCGGACGAGTTGCTGACGCTGGTCGGCCTGGATCCGGCCGAATACCGTTCGCGGTACCCGCGCCAGCTGTCGGGGGGCGAGCAGCAGCGCGTCGGGCTCGCGCGCGCCCTCGCCACCGACCCGGGCATCCTGTTGATGGACGAGCCGTTCGGCGCCCTGGACGCCATCACGCGAAGCCGGATGCAGGCCGAGTTGCTCAGGATCCAGCGGGGCGTGCGCAAGACGATCCTCTTCGTGAGCCACGACGTGGACGAAGCCTTCCGGCTTGGTTCGCTCATCGCCGTGTTGTCGGAAGGCCGCCTGCTCCAGGCCGGGACGCCGGCCGACCTCCTGCTGCGCCCGGCGAACGACTTCGTGCGGCGCCTCGTCGGCGCGGACGCCGTCCTGCGTCAGCTGGAGTACGTGCCGGTCTCGGCCGCCATGACGGCCGGCGGAAGCGGCCCGGCGCCGCGCGACGGCGACGACGATGCGCGCTTGCAGCCGCCTGGCGCGGCCGGGGGACCGCGGCGGTTCCTGGCCAACGCTCCGCTGATGGAGGCGCTGCTCGCGCTGCTCGAGACGGGCGCGTCGGCCCTCCCGGTTGTCGCCGAGGGCACCGGGGAACCGGTCGGCTACATCACGCTCGCCGGCATCGGCCGCGAAATCGCCCACGCGCGCGGGGCGCCACACCCGGCGCCGCTTCGGCGCTGAGGACGCCCGTGCGGTTTCTGCTGAATCCTTCGAACTATACGCTGAGCGATCCGTCGAGCGTCCCGAACCTCCTGGTGCAGCACCTGGCGATTGTGGGGACCGCCATGGGCATCGCGGTGCTCGTGGCGCTTCCGCTCGGCGCGTTTGTCGCGCGACGGCGCCGTCTGTACCTGCCGGTGGTCGGGGTCGCCGGCTTCTTGTACACGATCCCGGGCCTTGCGCTGCTGGCCGTGCTGGTGCCGATCACGGGTCTCGGTACCACGACCATTGTGGTGCCGCTCGTTCTCTACGCGCAGTTGGTGCTGATCCGTAACACCGCGGCCGCGATTCAGGCCATCGATCCCCTCGTGCTCGATGTCGGCCGCGCCGTGGGCATGACGAAGGGGCAACTGCTGCGGCGGGTCGTGGCGCCGCTCGCGCTGCCGCTCGTGATCGCCGGCATCCGCGTCGCGACGGTGACGACGATCGGCATCGCGTCGCTGGCGTCGCTCGTCGGCGCCGGCGGCCTCGGCGACCTCATCTTCAGCAGCATCGAAAACGCGAACTACGACGAGGTGTTCGCCGGCGGCCTCGTGGTCGCGGCGCTCGCCGTCGTCGCCGACCTGCTGCTCCTGGCCGTCGAGACCGCGGCCGGGCGGTGGCGCGCCGCCGCGGTGAGCCGCTGATGCCCGCGCTGCTGCGCTTTGTCCTGAGCCCCGGCGCCGACTACGCGGGGCATACCGCCCAGTACCTCACGCTGTGCGCGGCCTCGTTCGCCGCGGCGGTCGTGCTCGGGGTGGCCGCGGGCGGGGCCGCCGCCCGGCGGCCGGTGCTGGCGTTTCTGGCGATCAACGTGAGCGGGATGGCGCGCGCGGTGCCGGTCATCGCGTTTCTGGCGTTCGCGATTCCCTACCTGGGCCTGGGCTTTGCCCCCGCGTTCGTGGCGCTCACCGTTCTAGGAATCCCGCCCGTGTTGTTGAATACCTGGGCTGGTCTCCGGGGCGTCGATCCCTCCGTCGTCGACGCGGCCCGTGGCATGGGCATGACGGGCCGGCAGATCGCCCTCCGCATCCAGGCGCCGCTTGTACTCCCCGTCGTCGCGTCGGGCGCGCGGACGTCCGCGGTCCAGATCATCGCGACGGCCACCCTCGCCGCCATCATCGGCGCCGGCGGCTACGGAGACTACATCCTGTCCGGGCTCTACCAGGTCGATATGACCCAGATCCTGGCCGGCACGGTGCCCGTGTCGGGACTGGCGCTGCTCGCGGAACTCGGCCTGGGCGCGGTCGAGCGGGCGCTGACCTCGCCCGGAATGCGCGCGATCGGAACGGCGTAGGGAGTGTTTGCAGCACGACGGTGGTTCGTGAAGGAGTCGGAAGGAGGAGGATGACGGTGGGAAAGCGGCGAGGCGTGTTTCAAGGACAGCTGCTGGCGGTGCTCGTGGTCGGCGCGCTCGTGAGCGCGATCGTGCCGGGCTCGAGCCCCGGTGGTGCGGCCGCGGCCGCCCGGGGTCACCTGACCGTGGGCGGCAAGCTCGATACGGAAGCGCAGTTGCTCACCAAGCTGTATGCGCTCGTGCTCCGTAACGCCGGGTTCGACGTCACCGAGAAGGCCAAGCTCGGCACCAACGATATCGTCCACAACGCCATCACGAGCGGCCAGATCGACCTGTACCCCGAGTTCACGGCCACCGGGCTGGCGCGGCTGAAGCTCAAGACCACCCACAACGACCAGCGTGACTATGCGCTCGTCCGGGCCGGCTACGAGAAGCAATTTCACATCACGTGGCTCGCCATGTCCCCGCTCAACGACACCTACGGCATCTGCACGACGCAGGCCGGGGCGGGCAAACTAGGGACGAAGGTCAGCGCCCTCGCGGAGGCGGCGCCCCGGCTCACCGTGGCGTCCCCGCCGGACGGCACGAGCGACCCCAACGTGCTGCCCGGCATGAAGGCCGCGTACGGCTTCGCCTTCGGAAAGGTCACGGTCCTCGACGAGGCCCTGACGTTCCCGGCGGTTCAGCAGGGCAAGGCCGACGTCAACGTGTGTTACACCACGAGCGCGCTGATCGCCAAGAACCACTTCGTCTTGCTGGACGACGACCATCACCTGTTCCCGATCTATCATCCGGCGCCGATCGTCCGCGACGGGACCCTCGCCAAGTGGCCCGATCTTGCCGCCGCGCTCAACCGGCTCGCGCCCAAACTGACGAGCGAAGTGAGCCGGCAGCTGCAGCTGCGGGTCGTGAGCGGCGCCACCGTCACGACCGCGGCGACGACCTGGCTCAAGAGCGCGGGGCTGCTGTAGGGCCGCCCGGGCGAGAGTGCGCCTCGCCGACAAGATCTGCCTCATCACGGGCGCCGGCTCGGGAATCGGCCGCGCCAGCGCGCTGGCGTTCGCACGCGAGGGCGGGACCGTCGTCGTGGCCGATGTGGATGGACAGACCGGAGAGCGGGTAGCCGCCGACATCGCCGGTGCCGGCGGCCGGGCCGTCGCGGTGCGCACCGACGTCACGGATCCCGCGGCGTGCGGGCGCGCGGTGGCCGCGGCGCTCGACCGCTGGGGCCGCCTGGACGTGCTGTTCAACAACGCCGGCATCGGCGCCGTCGGCACGGTGGACGACGAGCCGCTCGATCAAGTGGACCGCGTCTGGGCCGTGAACGTCCGCGGGGTCTTTCTCATGTGCCGGGCGGCGCTGCCCCCGATGATGGCCCGGCGCAGCGGCTCCATCATCAACATGGCATCGGCGATCGCGGCGGCGGGGCTGGCCCGGCGCGCCTCGTACTCCGCGTCCAAAGGCGCGGTGCTGGCGCTCACGCGATCGATGCAGGTCGACTACGCGCCCTACAACATCCGTGTCAACGCGCTCCTGCCGGGGACGATCCACACGCCGCTCGTGGAGCGATATCTCCGCGACCACTATCCGGACTACGAGCAGGGACTTGCCGGCATCCGCGCGCGGCAGCTCACGGGCGAGCTCGGACGGCCCGAGGACGTCGCCGCCGCGGCGTTGTTCCTGGCGAGCGACGAATCGCGGTTTGTGATGGGGTCCGGCCTCGTCGTCGACGGCGGCCTCACCGCCGGACGCTGAGCGCCGCTGCCGGCGCCGGGTCACGCGCCGGCATGAATCGGCCGCGGCGGGCGCGAAGCGCATCCCGGGCGCGTAAGCACGCCGCACCGCGGCGTGGCGGCCGTTGAACGGCGCGCCGGCCGGAGGGACGGTGCGCTCATTTTTCCCGCGGGGGGGTGTCCCGGTCATGCGCAAGTACAGGCTGCAGGACATGTCGTGGATGGAGGCGCAGGAGGCGTTCCGCCGCTCCGACACCGTCATCATGCCCGTGGGGACGCTGCACGGGCACGGGCCGAGCCCGATCGGCATCGATGCCATCTCGGTCGACGCGATCGCGGAGCGGGTGGGCCGGCAGACCGGGATGATGATCCTGCCGACACTCACCTACGGCGAAGACGACAAGATGCGGGACTATCCCGGCTCGCTCGCGATCAGCCAGAGCACGATGGAGGCGTTCTGCACGGACATCTGCCGCAGCCTCCGCCACAACGGTACGCGCAAGGTCATCATGCTGAACGGCCACGGCGGCAACCGCGAGCCGCTGACCCGTACCGGCCGCAACGTCCGCGATCTGGGGATGCTCGTCGCAATCGTCGAGTGGTGGAACATCACGAAGCGCCTGCAGCCCGAGCTCTGCACGGACGGCACCCACATCGTCGAGCTCGCGGTCGCGCTCGCGGCGGGCGGAACGGAGATCGCCGACCTCCGGGGCGGGGGCTACAAGGGCGAGTGGGGGACACAGCCCCCGCTGCGAAAGCTGTTCGGCGAGGCCATCAAGCCCCTCGGGTTCAACAACTTCGAGTTCGGCGGCGCGCCGGTCATCATTCCGGTGGACGCGTGGGACATCGACGTCGCGAGCCCGCCGGAGGTCGACAAGCGCGACCTCGAGGCGCTGCGGCGGCGGGGCGAGCAGATCATCGATCGCGCCGCCGAGTACGTGATCGCGTTCGCCGCGGAGTTGCAGAAGGTCGACCCGGCGAGGGCGCTGGCGCAGTAATCTCGCCTAATTGCCCAAACCGAACAGACTTTCGCCAGGATCGCGGGGCGCGAATACGAAGTCACCAGGTTACATTCGCCGGGCGCGGCCGCGGGTCGCGGCTCAACGCGATGAGGGGGTGTGAGGATGGGCTATAGCGTGGAGGGGCGTTTGCTTGAAGCGTGCTCATGTGCCGGGCCGTGTCCGTGCTGGGTCGGCGACGATCCGGACGGCGGCACCTGCGATACGGTGGTGTGCTACCACTACGACAAGGGCGAGATCAACGGCGTCAGCGTGGCGGGTCTCACACTGGCGCTCGTGGCCCACATCCCCGGCAACATCTTGAAGGGCAACTGGAAAGTCGCGGCCCACGTGGACAGCAAGGCGACGCCGCAGCAGAAAGACGCGATTCTCGCGGCCCATACGGGCAAGCTCGGCGGACCGCTGGGAGACCTCGCGCCGTTGATCGGCGAGGTTGTCGGGGTGTACGACGTGCCGATCGACTTCAACATCGTCGAGGGCAAGGGGACGCTCCGGATCGGCGATATCGTCTCCGCCGAGATGCAGCCATACACCGACGCGCAGGGCCGGCCGACCAAACTCGTCGACTCCATCTTCAGCACCATCCCGGGATCGCCGGCCTACGTCGGCAAGGCGATGAACTTCCGGGTGAATCTACCGAAGCATGACATGACATGGGAGTTCAACGGACGCAACGCGGTGCTCGGGCCCTTCAAGTTTGAGGTGTAACGGCGCGCCTCGCACGAGGCGGGAGACGTCCGGGCTAGGGCACCCGCGGCCATGATCGGCGTGGTCCGCACGGCCGACGACCAGCGGTGGTACCGTCTGGCCGTGGGGACGCTGGTGCTGCTGGCGTGGGCCGTGCTCGCCGCCTGGGGCGCATCGCCGTTCGCCGGACTACTCGACCACCGGGGGATCGGAGGGGGATCGCTCTCCGTCTCCCGGGTGGTCGTGTTCGTGGCCGGGTGGACCCTCATGGTGATCGCCATGATGCTGCCCGGCAGCCTGCCGCTGATCAACCTCTTCTCCCGGATGGCCGCCGCGCGCTCCGGTGGGCCGTCGCTGGTGGCGCGGCTCGTCCTCGGCTATCTCGGTGTGTGGGCCGCCTTCGGCGCGGCCGCGTTCCGGGCCGACGCGTACGTGCACGCCGCGGTCGCGCGCACCCCGGCGGTGGCCCAGGCATCGGAGTGGATCGGCGTCGCGGTTCTGCTGGTAGCCGGTGTCTACCAAGTGACGCCCCTCAAGGACATGTGCCTCACCAAGTGCCGGTCGCCCTACTTATTTCTCGCCGAACACTGGCGAGGCCACACGCCCGCCCGGGACGCGCTGGCGTTGGGCGCGCGGCACGGGCTCTTTTGCGTCGGCTGCTGCTGGACGCTCATGCTGCTCATGTTCGCCGTGGGCGGCGTGAACTTGGGCTGGATGCTGGCGCTCGGCGCGCTGATGGCGGCCGAACGGTCGTTCCGCTGGGGCCGCCACCTCACGGTGCCCGTGGGCGCGGCGTGTCTGCTCGCCGCGATCGGTCTCGTCTACCGCGTGCCGTTGATCGCCGGGGTGTTTCGCGGCTCGTAGGAATTTTGGGCCCGGCGGGGCGGCCGGCGATCAGCCGGCCTGGTCGAGCTTTTTGCCGATCCGCTTCACGCTGCCGTTTCTCCCGAACACCAGCAGCTGCGTGCCCCGCATGGCGCCGAAGATCACGTTCATCCATCCCTTGTCGAGATGCGGGATCATCGCCTCGTCGACGATGACCATGTCGGCGTCCCGGCAGCCGGCGGTCAGCGCCGCGTGCTGTCCTTCGAACACGATCACGTTGTGGCCGACGTAGCCGAGGCCCATGACATAGCCGAGGAAGGGAATCGCCTTCGACATACTGGCCATCGTCGGCTCGAACCGCGTGAAGGCGATCACGGCGATGTTGGACGGGCTGTGCGGAGGCGCGATTCTCTGGATCGCCTGGACGGAATTCGGGTCCATCGAGCCGGGCCGCGGGCAGGGTTGGATGAACGTGGCGCGGCCTGGCGTGACCACGACGATGTAGCGCTGGCCGGCCGGCGCGGCGGTCAGCGTGGCGATGTCCGGCCCTTCCGACGCGAGGCGCCAGGCTTTCTTGAGCCGCTCCTCGATGTCGGCAGGGCTGTCGACCTGCGGCATGGCCCCCGTACCGTCAGGTTGTATGCGCCTCGCCTCCTCATGCGCAAAATGCCCAATGCGGAGTCTTCCCGGACATTCGGCGGGCGTCGCGGCCTAATCGGTTTCAAGATGGCGCGTGGGAACGCGCGAAGACGTTACTTGTGGTACGCGATGATTTTCACATCCGGGGTCATGTAATTAGCGCCGAGGAAGACGGCCAGCAGCACCGTATAGTCCCCGCGGCGGAGTCCCTCCGCGGGGTCGAAGGAATAGACGCCGTCCCGGGGCCCCGGCGCCGTTCCGGCCCTGACGACGCTGCCGTCCCGCGCCACGACGATGTAGCGGCAGACCGGATTCACATCGTCGTACGCGCCTGACGTGTTGCTGCCGAGCGCCTCCGTGACGATCTTGTAGTACCGGTCGTACTTAAACAATCGTTCCACGTCAGGCCGGAACTCGATCCGGCCGCCGCGGATCAGCACCGTCCGGATGAACGCGCGCCGCGGATAGACTTGTTTGTCGAACGAACCGACCCCCAGCGGATAACTGAGGTCGCGGAAGACGCCCAGGACGGCGCCCGTGCGCGACCACGACTGGAGCCGGTAGGGGCCGTTCGTGACCAGAAAATGGTGGCGGTCCCGGTAGAAGGCCCCGAGGGCCCGCCACCGTTTCCGTGCCTCGCCGGCCGTCACCCAGCCACGGAGGGCTTCGGGGACGTAGCCGCTCGCCGCGAACTGGTCGACGAGGCGCGCCAGTTCGGCCGCCTGCGCGGGCGCACGGACGAGATCGAGGACGGGTACGCCGAGGCGCCCGGCCGCGCCGGATGAAAGCGCACCGATGCCCCGGCGGGCGGCTTCGTCCATCAGCGCGAGCACGTGCCAGGGCACCGTGCTCCACGGCATCGCCACGAGCGGCGTGTATGGACCGGCCGTTCCGTAGGCGAGGTACACTTGCACGATCGGCACGTCGTAGCGCAGCTGCAGGTCGGCGCCGAGGTTCAGCACGGCCTTGTCGACGCGGACGACTTTGATGCCGCGGAGAAATCTTCGGACGAGCGCGCTGTCCCGTCCGACGGCCGGGTCGTATGCTCTCGCCTTCTGGTCCGCGGTCTCCCCCCATCGATACGCGAAGGCGAACGGATAGAGGACATCCGCGGTCGTCATCGTCGTGCCGTCGTGAAAGGCCGACGCGAGGACCCGGTATTCGACCATGTCGGCGGCCCGCCGGCCCGCGCCTACCCGATCAAAGGCACCCGTGCCCGGATGCGGCAGCAGCGCGTCGGCGGGAATGTCGATCTCATGCCGCGACCCGCCGGGAGCGGGGACGCCCCCAAACACCCGCTGGAACTTCACGCTCCAGGTCTGCCAGGTCCCGATGCGATTGGCGATCCACCCGCCCCCGTAGGGCGCGGGCAGCATCGCCGGATCTCCCACGGCCGCCCAGAGCAGCTGTCCGAATGAATCCGTGAAGCCGGCCACCGGGTTCCACGGCGCGGCCGCGGAACCGGCCACGCCCAACCGCAGCACGCCGTTCCACGGAAAGTCTTTCAGCTTGGCCGTGCGGACGAAGATCCCGGAGTCGAACCCGTCGTAGGCATCGAAGCCGATGTTCTCCACGCCCGGCGAATACGCGCTGCTGTAGTATTCGCGCCGCGTCGTGTACCCGACGACGGCGCGTTCGCAGCCGCTTTGGAGCAGGGACACGAGCCGGCGCTGCAGCCCGACGGTGTCGGCCTCGCTCTGCCCGGACCCGCCGTCCGTCAGCCGGCCGTAGATGCGCTCGACCTCCGAGCGGGTCCCTCGATCGGTCACGCCGGCCGACATCAGCAAATACGCGTCGAACCACCCTTCCTCGAGCCACGGCGGGCCGATCCACCCCACAAACCCCGTCGTGTGCGGGCCCAACAGATCGCGCACCGGGACTGTCTCGACGCGGACGTCCCACGCCGCCGCGCCGCCCGTTGGGTCGGCCGCCCTTCCGAGCAGCGCGGCCGCCGTGGTTCCACTCACCGCGACCGGCAGCCCCTCGAGGCCCGCGCCGGCCGGCACGGAGAATTGGCGCCGCGCCGCGGCCGCCAGATCGGCGTGCGCCAGATAGTCGGCATGGTACGGTGTCACCGGGTATGGGGCAAAGACGAACGCGCCGGGGCGCGCCTTCCGCGCCATTTGCGATTCGATCGCGGCCGCCACACGCCGGGTTGCGGCGCAGCGCGCGTCGCGATCCTTGAGCCGCTTCGGATTGGCGGTCAGGACGACGTAGGCGTCGAGCGATTCGACGGGTGTGACGTTGGCGGGCACGGGACCGTCGGCGTAGGGATCGCCGCCGACGAAGGCCTGGATCGACGCGTGGGCAAGCGGGCCCGCCGCCGCGGCCGGCGTCATCGTTTCGATCCTGATTTCGTGCGGGTAATACGACGGGTCAAACGGCGACTCGTGCCCCGCCTGTGCCGGCACGGCGACGGCCAACACGAGCAGCGCCGCGCGGGCCCACCACGTGGGATGGTTATGCGCGCGGCGCACGGTTCATCGGGTGAAGAAAACAGCGGGAGCCGCGAGGATGCCGCGGCCCCCGCCAGGGAAGCGTTCGATCGCTAGCCCGTAACCTTCGGCCAGGTCTTGTTGATCCAGTCCGACGTCCGCGTGTCGTCGCCCTTGGGCGCGGGCCAACCAGGCGGCGCGGTGATGCCGCGGATCGGGATCGTGATGACGCGGCTCGTGTCCATCGTCTGGAACGGATAGTTCGGGTAGTTCTTGGTGAACCCGGTCATCGCGTCCTTGTAGCCCTGGTGATTATCGGGACGGATGTACACGTACCCGCCGGGTCCGCTGTAGCCGAGGCCCTCGAGCTGGCCGATGATTGCCTCATCCTCCGGCCAGCCGCCGGTCAACTTGTTGGCCTTCTCAATCGCCGTCCTGAGCACGTTCATGGCGGTGTACGCGCCCTCGGCCTGGAAGTTCGGGTATTCCTTCCAGCGCGCGTAGTAGGCCCTGACGAACGTGTTGTTGAGCGGCCAGCGGTTTCCGGCAGGGAACGTGAAGTAGTAGTTCGCGTGGCAGCCGCCGATCACGCCCTCGGGGTGATCCTTGCCGATCGCCTGCGGGGCGACGCCGAGCGCGAGCGTGGTGGCGTACTTCATCTTCTTGTACAGGCCGTATCCCAGCGCCTGCTTGTAGAACGCGATGTAGTCGCCGCCCCAGACCGACGTGAACAGGATGTCCGGTTTCGCCGAGATGGCCTTGGTGATGTGCGCGGCGAAGTCCGTGGTCCCCAGTTTGGGCCATCCCTCCATCACGACCTGGGACCCGGGCAGCAGCTTTTCGCTCACGATCCGCACATGCTGGAAGGCGTTCCGGCCGTACGCGTAGTCGGGGTGGATGTGCGCGATCCGGCGGACCTCGGGATACGTCTGCACCATCGCGAGCGCCGCGGTCACGCCGTCGGCCGACTGGATGTTGGTGATCCGGAAGATGTACTTCGGTTCGGGCACGGCCTTGTCGAACAGAAAGTCCGTGCAACCGTCGACGAAAATCGTGAGCACCTTGAGTTCTTCGGCGACGGGACCGAGCGCCGGCGTGTTGCCGCTGGACGTGATCCCCGTGAAGAAATCGATCTTCTCCGAGACCTTCAGCCGCCGGAGTTCTTTGACGTTCGCGTCCGTGCCGGCGTTTTCGTCGGCCTTGATGATGTCGATCTTGCGCTTGCCGAGGAGGCCGCCCTTTGCGTTGATCTCATCCGCGGCGAGGACGGTGCCCTTGTACATCGGTTCGCCGAGGACCGCGGCGGGGCCCGAGAAGAACGTCATCTGGCCGACCTTGTAGGGCGTGTCGGGAATCTTGCCGGCCGGGGTCTGCGCTTCCGCGGCTCCCGGCGCTGTCAGTCCGGCTGCGCCGCCCAGTGCCGCCGCCCCGATGGCCGCGGCGCCGACCGTGATCCCCATTTGTTCGAAGAATTCTCGACGACTCACTTCCTTCTTATTAATGTCCGCCAAGCTTCCCCACCCCCTAATGTGCCGCGCCGATCCCATGTGGAAATCCGAACATTAATCAGCCGCAACCGTCTATGTTAGCCGCGTTCACAAGGGGTTCCTTTATGCCGGCGCGGTTCCGGGGCGCGCGCGACTCACGGCCGGCGTGCCGGCCGGGCCGGCGGTCTCCGCCCGATTGATCAACCACGCGAGCGCCAGGACGGCCAGCGTTATCCCGATCAGCACGGCGAGGCTCGCCACGTGCGAGATGGTGGCTAAGAGCGCGAGCGTACCGCTGGTCAAGCCTTGGAAGGCGAGCCCGAGGACCGGGAGGATCGGCGCGCCACACCCCGCGACCCCGCAGGGAGACGTAAACAGCCCCAGCGTGCTGAGCACCGCGCCGGCGGCCCCGCCGCGTCCGCCCTGCGCGGCCGTCCAGCCTCGGCCCTCGAACACACGCCGGCGGCGGGCGTAGAACCAGAGCGCGAAATAGGCGCCGAACACGGCGCCCATATAGAGCCACCGGACGACGTCGGGCGGACTCGCCGAGAAGCCCCACTCGGGCTCATCGTACGGACTGCTGGCGATGAACCAAAAGAGCGCGACGTTGGTCAGGAACTCGATCTTGCGTGCGAACGGCACGGCCGGGGACATCGCCCACGCCGGGGCGTGCTTCAGCCACGGGTTGAAGGAGAAATGGTCGAACGGCTTGCGGAAGACGGTCAACACCACGACGGGCAGGAAGAGGTCCAGCGCGACGACGGCCAGCGCGACGCCGGCGAAGAGAAGCGGGCGCGCCCCGATGGCACGTCCGATCGTCACCAGGGTCCCCGAGAGGCCGCGCACGACGCCCAGCATGGCTCCCCCCTGTCAGCCGCGGATCATCTGCATGACGGACTCGTTCGCGAACACGTCCGCGGGAGCGCCCTGAAAGACGATCTCCCCGCGGTCGATGACGTAGAGGCGGTCCGCGACTTTGGCCGCGCTCGCGACGTTGGATTCGGCGATCAGCATAGAAATGCCCATGTCCTTGATCTTGCGGACCGCGTCGGCGAATCTGTTTACCACGACGGGCGCCAGGCCCTCGAAGGCCTCGTCGAGCAGCAGCACCGAGGGCAGCAGCGACATCGAGCGCGCGATCGCGACCATCTTCTTCTCACCGCCGCTGAGGTGCAGCCCCTTGCGGGGCAGGAGGCGGCGCAGTTCGGGGAAGAGCTCGTCGATCGCGTCGCTGTGCCGCGTGGCGGCGCCGTTTGCGGCGCGCGCGGCCGCGGTCCCCGCGAGCCAGGTTCCGAGGCGGAGATGCTCCGCCACGGTGAGGTCCGGAAAGATCCCGCAGTCGTCCGGCGCGTACCCGATGCCCAGGCGGGCGCGCACGTGCGGCGGGGTAGCCGTGATCTCACGCCCGTGATACCTGACCTCGCCCGAGCGGACCGGGAGCAGCCCCATGAGGCTCTCCATCGTCGTCGTCTTGCCGGCGCCGTTCCGTCCCACGAGACACACGGTTTCGCCGCTGTGCACCGCCAGCGACAGGTTGCGCAGCACGTGCGCCGGCCCGCGGTAGGTGTTGACGTTGTGGAGCGCGAGGACCGTGCCCTCCGTCATACGGCCGTCCTGCCCAGCATCGTCGCGACCCGTTCGTCCCGCACGATCTCGCCGGGCGCGCCGGCAGCAAAGACGCGTCCCTCGTGCATCATGACGATGCTGTCCGAGTATTTGAAGACGATGTCCATGTCGTGCTCCACGATGACCGCGCTGAGCCCGCGCGACCGGACGACGGACGCGATCCGGTCCATGATCCGGCCCTTCTCGCGCGTGCCGACGCCGCTGGTGGGCTCGTCGAGGAGGATGAGCCTCGGTCGCAGCGCGTATGCCAGCGCCACGTCGAGCAGCTTGCGCTCCCCCTGGGCAAGTCCGCCGGCCGCCACGTTCCATTTGTCCGCGAGGCCGAAGTCGGCGAGCACGCCCCGGGCCTCCTCCTCGGCCTCCCGGTCGCTATCGGCGAGGCGCAGCGCCCGGTGCGTCTTGTTCTCGCGTGTAAACACCGCGAGACGCACGTTGTCCAGCACCGTCATGAGGTCGAACAGGTTCACGAGCTGGAAACTGCGCGCGATGCCGGCCTTGATCCGGCCGAAGACCGGCAGCGTGGTCACGTCGCGCCCGGCGAAGACAATCGTGCCCTCGTCCGGCGTGAGCAGACCCGTGATGAGATTCACGAGCGTGGTCTTGCCGGCGCCGTTCGAGCCGACGATCGCCACGAGGCGTTCCGGCTCCACAAAAAAGTCCACACCGTCGACGGCCCGGTTGTCGCCGAACGATTTGCGGAGTCCCTGTGCGGCGAGGAGTGGGGGCACGTCAGGCCTCGTCAGGCAGCCGCGGCGCGGCGCTCCCCGTGCCGCCGTACGCCAGGACGCGGCGGCCGACCCGGGCCAGCGTGCCGATGATGCCCTCCGGCATCGCCAGGACCAGGATCACCAGAACCACGCCGATGAGCAGCTGCCAGTATTCCGTCCGGCCGACGGCGTACGCCTTCAGGTAATTGAAGACGACGGCGCCCACGATCGGCCCGGAGAAGCTCCGAAATCCGCCGAGGACGGCCATGAAGACGATTTCGCCCGAGAACGGCCAGTAGAGCGCCTCGGGCGTCGCGAGGCCGTTGAGTGGGCCCCACAGTGTGCCGGCCACACCGGTGAACATGCCGGACAGGACGAACGCGATCCAGCGGTACCGGCGCACCCGGATGCCGACGAACTCGGCGCGGACCTCATTGTCCCGGATGGCCTGGAGCGCCTGGCCGAACGGCGAGTGCACGATGAGCCACATCAGCCCGGCGCAGACCGCAAAGATCACGAGTGTGTAGTAATAGTACTGATGTGAGAGGAAGGTCACCTTGTCATCGGCCGCGCCGAGCACGCCGCCGAGCAGCGTCGGCGTCGGCACCCGCAGGCCGTCGCTCCCGCCGGTGACCCAGTACAGCTTGAAGGCGAGGCTCCAGAGCACCTGTGAGAGGGCGAGCGCCAGAATGGAAAAGAAGATCCGGGTATAGCGCACGCACACAATGCCAAACAGGGAGGCGATGACCGCGCCCGACAGCGCCCCGGCCGCGAGAAATGCTTCCATGGACGTGACGCCGAGGTACTTGACCATGAAGCCGGCCGCGTACGCGCCGGCGCCGAAGAACGCCGCATGCCCAAAGGACAAGAGACCCGTGTACCCGAGGAGCAGATTGAGGGCGAGCGCGGCGATGGCAAAGGCGAGCCCATAGGCCAAGAGAATCGTCTGGTACGCCGGCGCGATGTACGGAAAGACGAGCAGCAGCAGGGCGAGCGGCGCAAGGTACGCGGCGGCGCGCATGGGGGCCCGGGCCGGCCGCGCGACGGTCGCGGCGGTATCGCTCACGACGACGACCGGCTGAAGAGGCCCGCGGGCCGAGTGACGAGCACCGCGGCCGCCATGAGATACAGGACGGCCAATTCGAGTTCCGGGAAGAACGTGATGGCGAGCGTGCGTACCACCGCCACGATGAACGCGCCGGCCAATGCGCCTTCGAGGCTTCCGAGGCCGCCGATCACCACGACCACGAACGAAAGGACGAGCGCGTCCACCCCCATGCCGAGGACCGCGCCCTGGATCGGCACGATGACCGCGCCGGCGATCCCGGCCATGAGGCACCCGACCGCGAAGGCCAGCACATAGAGCGCCCGCACGTTGATGCCGAGCGATACCGCCATCTTGCGATTCTGCGACGTCGCGCGCAGCATGACGCCGAACTTGGTGCGATAGACGAACGCCCAGAGCAGCACCGCGCTGACGAGGCCGACCACGATCACGAGCAGATTGTAGTTCGGGTAGTCTGACCCGAGCACGGTGGAGCTTCCGAACGCCGACCACAGGGTGCTGGCGGACAGCGGCGTGGGCCCAAACACGAACTTCGTCAGGTCCTCGAGGATGAGCAAGAGGCCGAACGTCATGAGCAGCTGGTACTCTTCGGCGCGATTGTACAGCGGCCGCAGCAGCATCGGCTCGATGACGGCTCCGACGAGCGCGACGATGATGCCGGCGACCGGCAGCAGGAGGAGCAGCAGCGGCGGCGCCACACCCGCGGCCGCGCCGGCGGCGGCCCAGGCCATCACGAATGCGCCGAGCATGTACAGGTTGCCGTGGGCCAGGTTGACGACGCGCATCACGCCGTAGACGAGGCTTAAACCCCCCGCAATAAGAAAAAGCACGGCGGTGTAGACCGCCGTGTTGAGGGCTTGGACGACCAGGGTCGCCATGAGGCTCTGTGATTCCGCAAGGTGCCGGGTCTTCCTGCCGCACGGGATCCGCGGGCGGCACAGCCGAGACGCGCCGGCGCCGCTGCCCGGCTATGCGGCATGGCCGGATGGAGGCTGCGCGAGTCCCTTACCCGCGGGCGCTTACGCGATCAAGCGGTTTTGGCCTCGTCCTCGCTGGTGAATCGCGTCCATCCTTCCGCGCGCTTGTCGTAACGGCGGGCGTCGTGGGCGCCGGCGCGCCGCAGCGTGCGGGCGATCTCGTTCCCACGCCTATCCGGCGTCCGCGCGGCCACCAATGTCTCGCCGCTCTCGATCCGATCTTCGTACCAGTTTCGGGGCTCGTCGGCGGCCCTTCACCGGTTCTTCACCTGAGGGTGGTACGGTGCGATAGCTACACTGAACGGGCTATCAAGAGCTGCCGGGCGCCCGGTTGTAACGATCTACCCCCTTCCCGGCAACACAGACCCAATAGGACAAGGCCGGCGGTGGGCTCTCGCCATCGACGGCCGGCTGGCCACCGGGCGCCCGGTCAGCAATCTTTGACCGCTTCCCGCGATTCTGCAAGGTTTTTGCATCCGACCTTCATTATTTATTCATCAGTTTTTCAACGCCGGTTCCTATTCTTTTAGGTACAACAGAGCGCGGGCAGCTTCGCAAGGGGACCCGACCAGCGCTGGAGCCGGGCATCCCCGCCCCGCCGGGAAGCGCGCGCGACTCGGATGGGAGGGGTGAATGCGGAAGTCGGTCGCACTCGTACTCGGGGTGCTGGTACCGCTCCTGAGCCTCGCCGGCGTGGGAAATGCGCAGTCCACCGTGCAGGTTCAAGGGACGATCCAGGCCGTCGATTGCCAGGCGCAGACGCTCGTCGTGGCGACCCGGAACGGCGTCAATACGATCGCGGTAGCCCCATACACCGCGGTGCTGGTCGATTCCCAGGCTGTGTCTCTCTGCGACCTGCAGAGCTATGTAGGCAGCCCCGCGACGGTTTGGCTCGTCGCGAACGGCAATGAATTCGTCGCCACCCGCATCGATACCACGGTGCAGGGCACCGTGGCGCCCGTGACGGTGGCGTCGCCCGTGCAGGCGAGCGTCTCGCCGCTTCCCATCGTCGGGGTGGTGCTCGGCACGATCGCCCTCGCCGGTCTTATCTACCTTCTAGTACGCGACCACGACAGATACTACCGGTACCCGTATTACGGCGATTACTACACGTACTACTACAACCCGGTCTACCGGCCATACTACGGGTCGTATCCGGCGATATGCCCGATCGTGTTTGCTCCGGCGCCGATCACCGGCTTTGTGCTAGGCGTCTCGGTGTTCGACGGCTATGACTACTTGATCGTGCGTGACCACGACGGCCGTTTCGCGCGGTACCCGTACTTTGGGCCTTATCGTGAGCACTACTACCGGCCGGAGTACCGCGCGTATGCGGGACCATATCGCGACGCACCGGTGCGCTACGGTGAATGGCGTCGTGACGGCGGAGCACCCGGTCAGCGGCCATACTACAACAACAATTACAATCGGGGGCCGCAACAGTACCAGCAGCCGCAGCGGCCGAGCTACAACAACAACTACAACTACAATCGCGGACCGGCGCAGTACCAGCAGCCACAGCGGCCGAGCTACAACTACAATCAGGGGAACGGATACAATCGCGGAGGCAGCTACAGCGGCGGCCGGGGTCAGGACACCCGGCGCACGTGCAATTCGCGCGGCGATTCCTGCTCCAACCGCTGACGCATCGGTAAGCGAGTAAGACGCACCACGACGATGGCCGCGGCCCCCCGGGCCGCGGCCATCGTCTCGTCATCCGCGGGAACGCGACTCAGCCGGCAGGCGGTGCGGCCTCGGGGCTCTGCACCCGCGGGCGGCGGATGCCGAGGGCCACCAGCCGCGGGATCAATGTACGCACGCCCGGGGTCCGCATCAACAGCCGGAACGCGGGCGGGATCACGGGCCGGTCTCCCGAGACCGAGAGGTTGCGGCGAACCAACTGCCGCTGCACAAAGTCCTGCATCGCCTGCGTCACCCGCACCGCCGGCTCGCGACGGCGCTGCACCGCGGCGAGATCGTTGATCGCCACGCGGCCGTCGCGCAGCGGCCGCCACAGCACATTTGCCGCTTCCACCGCATCCTGAATCGCCACGTTGATGCCGACGCCCGCGACCGGGGACATCGCGTGGGCCGCGTCGCCGATGGCGAGGAAGCCGGGTGCGTACCAGCGGGTCAACCGATCGGCCCGGACGCTGAGGAGCTTGATTTGGTCCCAGCTGCGCAGAGCGTCGACCCGATCCGCGAACCGCGGCACAAGCGACGCCAAGGACTGCCGAAACGACCCGAGGCCGCGCGCACGCACCGCGTCGGCTTTCCCCTTGCCGATCGTGTAGCCGACCTGCCAATAGGCGCCCCTGTCGAGCATGGCGATGAAATGCCCAGGGCCGATCAGAGCCTGCGCGCCCGCGGGCTCCTCCGGCCGCCGCGCCAGCCGAAACCAGAAGACGTCCATCGGGGGAGACGCACTAACCCGCGGCAAGGCCAGGGCGTCGCGGGTGCGTGAGTTGCGGCCGTCCGCGCCCACGGTGAGCATGGCGGCGATTTCGTGCTCGCCGCCGCCCACGCGGCAGCGCACGCCGTGGACGCCGCCCCCGGCGCGGACGAGGTCGGTGACTTCCGCGTTCATCACCAGGTGGAACGTCGGGTACCGCTTGGCCTCCGTCGTGATGAAGTCCAGAAAGTCCCACTGCGGCACGAACGCGATGAACGGGTAGCGGGTCGGCACGCCTTCGAAGCTCAGGCGGATCGTCTCGCCGACGCTGGTGCGGAGGCTGAAGTCGGCGGACCGGCTGTGCGGTAGCGCCAGGAAGCGCTCCGCGAGCCCTACGTCGTGAAGGATCTCGAGGGTGGACGGATGGATCGTGTCGCCCCGGAAGTCACGGAGAAAGTCGCCGTGCTTCTCCAAGACCAGCACGTCCACACTCGCGCGCGCGAGGAGATAGCCGAGAACCGCCCCCGCGGGGCCGCACCCGGCGATGCAGCAGCGGGCCTCTGTAGGGTTTCGTCAGGCCCTGAGAGCCGCGGGGTCGGCGCCGCCGAGCGCGTCGAAGAACCGCACGTAGGCGCGCGTGCCACGATCGAACGTCTGCAGCCGGAGAAATTCGTTGGGCGCGTGCACGAGATTGTCCGGCTCTCCGAAGGCGAAGAACACAAGCCACGTCCCAAGCGTGCGCTTGACAAGATCGGCGACGGGCAGCGTGCCGCCGACGCGCACCCGCACCGGCTCTCTCCCGTACGCGGCGCGGAGCGCCGCCGCGGCGGCCGCGAGCGCCGGATGCTGCCCCGGCATGAGGTAGGGTCGCGACTTGCCTTTGGATCGAGTGACCGTGAGCGTGACGCCCGCCGGCGCGTGCCGGCGCAGGTGCCGCTCGACCGCGTCGGCGATGCGGTCTGGATCTTGATCCGGCACCAGCCGGCACGTGATCTTCGCGTGCGCCTCATTGGGCAGCACGGTCTTGGTGCCGTCTCCCTGGAAGCCTCCCCACACCCCGTTGACCTCGAGGGTGGGCCGGATCCACGTCCGCTCGAGCGGCGTGTACTCTCGTTCACCCACGAGTTCGGCAACGCCGACGCTGCGCCGGAATGCCGCCTCGTCGAACGGCACGCGGGCGAGCTCCTGCCGTTCCGCCGGGGTCGGCGTCCGGACCGCGTCGTAGAATCCGTCGATCGTCACCCGTCCTTCCGCATCGTGCATGCCCGCCACCAGCGCGGCGAGCGCGTGGATCGGATTGGCGACCGCGCCGCCGTAGGTGCCCGAATGCAGGTCCGTGGCGGCGCCGCGAAGGTCGATCTGCAGCCCCGTCAAGCCGCGGTTGCCGAGCGCAAGCGACGGCGTGTCGGCGTCCCACTGTCCGCCGTCCGCGCTGACCGTCACATCGGCCTTCAAGAGGTCGCGGTTCTTGTCCAGGAACGGCGCGAGATTCGGGCTGCCGGTTTCTTCTTCGCCTTCGAAGAGAAACTTCAGATTGAGCGGCGGACCGCCGGCGATGCTGCGGAGCGCTTCGAGCGCGACAAGCGGGATGAACAGGCTGCCTTTATCGTCGCTGGCGCCGCGCGCCACGAGCCGGCCGTCGCGCACCGCCGGCTCAAACGGCGGCGTCTGCCACAGCGCCATCGGGTCGACCGGCTGCACGTCGTAGTGGCCGTAGAGTAGAATCGTCGGGGCGCCCGGCCGCCCCCCCTGCCGGGGACCTTCGGCCGGCCACGCCCCGTAGACCACTGGGTTGCCGTCGGTGGGCATGATGCGGACCTCGGGCGCTCCGGTGGTGCGCAGCCGCTCCGCGAGCCACTCCGCGGCGCGCGCCACGTCCGGGCGGTGCGCCGGAAGCGCGCTGACGCTCGGAATCCGCAGGAAATCCTGGAGTTCGGCGAGGTGTCGCTCCCGATGTTTCGCGAGATACGCATCGGCCGCCGCATAGTTCATGCCGCTCACCTCGGTATCCCGGGTGCGGTGCCGTCCGTCGACGGCGCCGGTGAGCCGGCCGCCGGAGGCACACGCGTTCCGGCCGCGCCGAGATATGTCTTGAACCAGCCGAGCATGTGGCGCATTTCTTCCGTGCGGTGGCGCGGTTGACCGGATGACGACATGCTGTGGCTTTCTCCCGGGAATCGCACAAACAGCGTCGGCGTGCCCTGGCGCTTCAGGGCGACGAACAACTGCTCCGCCTGCTCGATCGAACACCGCAGGTCATTTTCGCCGTGCATGATCAGAAGCGGCGTCCGCATGCCGCGGACGTAGGTAATGGGCGACCTCTCGAGATAGAACTCTGGCGATTCCCACGGCGCGCCCGGCCACTCCCACCGCGCCTGGCGGTGTGCGATGTCCCCCGTTCCCCAGTGACTGTAGCGATTGCAGGTGCTGCGCAGCGTGACCGCGGCGCGGAACCGCTGCGTGTGGCCGACGATCCAGTTGGTCATGTAGCCGCCGTAACTGCCACCGCACACGCCGAGCCGGCCGGGGTCGATCCACGCGTGGATCGCGAGCGCGCGGTCGAGGGCGCCCATCAGGTCCGCGTAGTCGCCGCCGCCCCAATCATGGCGGGTCGCGGCCAGCAAGGCCTGGCCGCCGCCGTGACTGCCCCGCGGGTTCGTGTACACGACGCCGTAGCCCGCCGCGCACAGCAGCTGAAACTGATTCGAGAACGCGTAGCCGTACGCGCCGTGCGGGCCGCCGTGGATCTCGAGCACCCCGGGCACACGCGCACCACCCGGCCCGGCACCCGGCGGCTTCATGACCCAGCCGTCGACGGCGAAGCGTCCGTCGGGCGTGGTGTACTCAAACGGCTCCGGACGAGCGAGCGCGAGCGCCTCGGCCAGTGTGCTGTTCCACGCCGACAGCCGCCGCAACGTGACCGGCTCCCCGCCCTCGCGGAGTTCGGCCACCGCGACCTCACCCGGCGTGAGCGGATCGCTCTCCACGCACACCACGCGCCGCGCCGCCGCGTCCAACGAACAGCCGATCAAATCGTGGTCGCCGCGTGTTTCCAGGCGAACGGCGCCCTCCGCAAGCGCCGCGGAGGCGACCTGACAGCGGCCCCGGTCCGTAGTGAGGAAGTAGATCCGGCCGCCGTCCGGCGCCCAGGCGACGCCGGATGATCCGGACTGTGGCCGGGCGTCGGTCCCGATGTGGTGGCCGACGCTGCCGTCGTAGCCGCGCGTGAGACAGACCGGTTCACCGCCCTCGACCGGCGCGACCCACACGCGCGGCAGCGTAGCTTCTCCGGCATGCTCGTTGTCGTGGCCCACGTAGGCGATCCGGGCGCCGTCGGGCGACCAGGCCGGCGTCTCCACGCGGCCGATCGTGCGCGTCAGCCGGCGCGCCGCGCCGGTTCCATCCGCGCGGATGACCCACAGGTCCGCGGCATCGTCGAGATCCGCATCCGGCGAGGCGTTCGCGCAGTACGCAAGCCGGGCGCCGTCGGGCGACCACGCCGGCGCGGTATGATCGTAGTCGCCGTCGGTCACCCGCCGGACATCGCCGCCGGCCGCCGGCACGACGAGGATCTGCTTCCACCGGCCGTCCCAGAAGCCTTCGCCGTCCTGCTTGTAGTACAGGCGCGAGATCACGCGTACGTCGCTTTGCTCCCGCGCCTCGAGCCGGCCGGCCGCCGGCGCGGTCACGTCGAGTTTGCCGGTGAACGCGATCCATTTGCCGTCGGGCGACCAGGCGAGGTCCGCCGGCGCATGCGATCCCGCCGTGAGCAGGCGTGCCTCGCCGCCGTCCGCGGGGATGACCCACACCTGTTTCGTTCCGCCGCGATCCGAGACAAACGCGATGCGCCGTCCGTCCGGCGACCAGCGCGGACCGGTGTCGCGGGCGCGCGCGGTGGTGAGGGGCTGCGGCCCGCCGTCGGCGGTCAGACCGGGGGCCGGCGGCACCGGCACGATCCACAGGTGCGTCTGATAGCCGTTGGCCTGTTCGTCGACGATCGTGACCGCACAGACGATGCGCGTGCCGTCCGGCGAGATAACGGGCGAACCGGCGATCTTCCAGCGCAACAGGTCCTCGACGGCCATCGGTCGGCGGACCCCGACTGCGGGACGGACGGATGACGCCACGGTACCCTCCTCTCCCGGGCCGGCACAGAGCCGGCCCGGGGAGATGAGGATACGTTCAACGGGATCGGTCCGGGCGCCCTGCCCGGCTATCCGCTACTCGGTGGCCGGCCGCGCGGTGAACTGAAAATCCAGCGTAGCTTTGTTCTCCGTTTTGAGCATCATGATGCTCGGCGGATCAAATCCGAAGTCCGTCATCAGCACCGTGGTTTCCACGTTCCCGGTGAGTGTGTCGCCGCTGAGCCGCAGCGTGCCGCTGAACACGACCGGCTTCGTGACGTCGTGCACCCTGAGGGCTCCGCCGATCTTGACCGGGACGGTTTGGCCGGCGGCATAAGTCTTCGGCAGTCCTTCGATTGAGGACGGCGTGAACACGGCCATCGGGTACCGATTCGATTCCAGCCACCGCTGCCGGATTGCGTTGTCCCGCCGCCGGCTGTCCGAGGTGAACTGGTTCACGTTGACCGTGATCGGTCCCACGCGGCTGAGATCCGGATGCACGCGGTTGACATACACGTCGCCCTGAATACCGTGCGTCACGCCGACCGCCACCTTGAATTCGTTGTTCTCAAAGAACGTCTCGCCGACGTGATACGCTGCTTCGGATGCCTGCGGGTCGATCGCAAACCGCTGCGTGCCCGCGGGGGCGTTCGCAGGAGCGGCGGCGGCGGTCGCCGTCCGCGCCACCGCGTCGCCGCCGGGCACGACCTGCCAGACCGTCGCCGATGCCGCGGCGATCGCCAGCAGACCGGCGGTCATGAGGGCCAGGCGTTTCTTCATTCCAGAACCTCCTTGGTCGGGCGTGCCTCCCGCCGCGCCGCCGGGCCCGGGGCGGGCGGGGCACAGCGGCGGCACGGCGGGGTGTCACCCATTGTGCAAACGCCGCGGACGCGCCCGCCGGTTCCGGCGCGGCGGCCATATGAAAGACTATTCACCGAATCGATAGACTACGATCACAATTTGTTTGGCGTACTAGTGTTTCACCGCCCCGAGCGTGAGACCGGAGACGATATGCCGCTGGACAATGAGGGTCAGGACGATGACCGGGATTGTGATCATCGTGGCGGCCGCCGCCAGCGGCCCCCAACTGATTTCTTCGTAGTTGATCATGTTGAAGACGGCGATCGGCAGCGTGCGCGTGTGCCGCCCCGCGAGGATCACCGAGAACAAGAAGTTGTTCCACGAGAAGATAAAGCTGAGAATGGCCGCCGCCACGATCCCCGGCCGTACGAGCGGCAGCGCGACCCGCCAGAACGCGCCGTAGTGCGAGCACCCGTCGATCAACGCGGCCTCCGTCAGGTCGGGCGGAACGTCTTCGAAAAAGCCGGCCATGACCCAGATGATCAGAGGGAGCCCGACGACGAGATGGGTCAGGATGAGGGCCTCGTAGGTGTCGACGAGATGGGCGCGCCGGAACAACACGTACCATGGGATCAGATAGCTGATGCCGGGGATGATGCGCGCCACCAGGACGGTGAGGGCGAGTCCGTGTTGGCGCCAACGGGCAATGCTGAACGCCGCGGGGAGGCCGGCTGCCAGACCGAGGAGCGTACTGCCGGCCGCGACGACAAAGCTGTTCCAGACGTACTGGGGAAAGGGGTTCTTCCGGAACACTTCGGCGTAGTTGGTGAGCGTCACCGCGAAATGGAAGAAGTGTGGCGGGTACCCCGCGGCCTCCACCTGTGTCTTCAGGGACAGCGTGATCATCCAATAAAAGACAAACACCGTCGGCAGCATGACGATGCCGACGACAGCGTAGTACCCGGCCGTCCGGAGGGCGCCGAGGGCGCGGGGTCTCCGGCGCCGCGCGAACGCCTCCCGCCCCACCGCTCCGGCCGCCGCCGCAGTTACCACGCCGTGCGGCGCACTTTGATCAAGATCAGCGATACGCCCATGACGATGGCAAACAGCGCGACCGCCATCGACGACGCGTACCCGATGTTGAAGTATGCGAAGGCCTGGTTGAACAAGAGGAGGTTGATGGTCTCGGACGCGTTCGACGGCCCGCCCTGCGTCATGACGAATATGATGTCGAACGTCTTTATGGCGTCGATCGCGCGGAACAGCACGGCCACGATCAGGACCGGTCGCAGGAGCGGCAGCGTGATGTGCCAGAGCGTGCGCACTCCCGTGGCCCCGTCGATGAGGGCGGCCTCGTAGGGCTCGCGCGGCAGCGCGGCGAGGCCGGCGAGGGCGATCAGCATCACGAGCGGGGTCCACTCCCACACGTCGACGAGCGCGAGCGCGTAGAGCGCGGTCCGGCTACTGTACGTCCATGTGAGCGGGCCGAAGCCGGCGTGGGTAACGAGGTAGTTCATCACCCCGAGTGTCGGATGGAACATCATGACGAAAATCAAGGCAATCGCCGTCGGCGTCGCCACCATCGGGAGGATTGAGAGCGTCCGCACGAGGCCGCGGCCCCAAAATTCGCGGTTGAAGAGCAGGGCCATCGCCAGTCCGAGCGCTGTTTCGGCGGCCACGACGAGCGCCGCGAAGTAGAGCGTCCGGAAGAAGGCCTCGTGGAACCGGACGTCGCCGGTCAGGAGCCGCTGATAATTGGCCAGGCCGACGAACTTCGGCGGACTGAGCGTGGACGCGAACCAGCCGTGCAGGCTCATCCAGCCCGTATACACCACGGGATACACGATGATCAGCGCCACGATCGCGACGGCCGGCGCGGGAAAGATCAGCGGCGCGTGCCGGTGCGCCAGCCGCGCGCAGCGCCCCCGAAAGCCGCGTGTCCCGGCCGGCGCGGCCGCCGCGATGACGGCGGGGTTCCTAGCCGCGCCTATCGCTCCGTTTCGTTGAGCATCTCCTGAAACTGCTTGTGCGCTTCGGCGATGACGTCCGCCGACCGGGCGCCTTCGATGGCCTTCTGGATGGCCACGCCAATGATGTCTCGGTATTGGGTCACGTCGACGATTTCGGGAAGCCCCGGGCGGCTGATCTTTAGGCTCTCCTGATAGGCCTGGTACCACGCGAGCGGCATCTTGGGCTTCGCCTTGATATCCGGCAGCCCCCAGGTCGATGCACGGGCGACGCCCACCCCGCCCAGCAGTTCCCGGACGCAGCTGCGCTTGCTGGTCGCCCATTGATTGAACAGGTAGGCCGCCTCTTTGTGCCGGCTCTGTCCGCTGACGGCCATCGCGTTGGTGAAGGTCGGCGCGAACCGCCCCGCGGGCCCGGCCGGCAGCGGCGCGTAGCCCACCCTGCCGACAATTTTGGACTTGGCCGGATCCTCGAATTGATTCGCGAAGTTGACGCCGTCGACGTAGAGGCCGACCTGCCCTTGAATGAACGCGGCGCTGCATTCGTACCAGTTGAAGTTCACGACCCCGGGAGGGGCGTACTTCCGCAGCATCCCGGCGTACCAGTCCATCGTTTTGATCCACTCGGGCGAATTCATGGCCGACTTCCGGTCCGGGGTCAGGTACGTGCCGCCCATGGCGAAAAGGACGAACGCCCACGGAGTGGCGTTCGCGTTCTTGAGTCCGCGCATCACAAACCCGTACATGTTGGGCGGGTTGTGCAGCGCCTTTGCCCGGGCCTCCAGCTCATCGAGGGTCTTGGGCGGGCCCCAGCCCCTCTGATCGAAGAGGTCCTTACGGTAGAACAGGACAAACGGATCCGGGAACGTCGGTAGCGCGCTGAGGGTCTTGTCGGGCTGGGTGACGGCCTCGACCGCGCCCTTGGTGACGTCGTTCCACGCGTAGTCCTCGGCGGTCAGGCTTTTGTCGGTAAGGTAGCCGTTGACCGGCTGGAACCAGCCTGCCTTCCAGAACCGCCGCTTCTCGACGTGCATGCTCGCGTGCCACGCGTCGATGTCGCCCGAACCGGCGGTCATCTGCACGACGAGCTTTTCGCGGCCCTGAACCTCCGGAATGACTTCGGCCTGCAGACGCATACCCGTGAGCGATTCGAACTCCGGGAAATACTTTTGGATTTCGTCGACCCATGGGTGCTTGTAGAACAAGAGCGAGAGCGTCGTGCCCTTGTACTTCTGCCAGTTGACGCTCTCGGCGAGGGCCGGCTCCGTCGTGAGCGGGGCCATCGCAGCGCCGGCAGCGGCTCCGGCGCCGAGCCGCAGCGCTTCCCGCCGGGTGATGACCGGATCCTCGGAGCCTCGGTGCCGCTTCGGTGCCATGCGTTCCACCCCCGTGGTCGCGCGGATGACGGCTGGCGCGGGTCCTGCTTCCATCCAGCGCGCGGAACACCCTCCGGCGCGTGCCCTCACAGTTGTGTCTCAGACGTCCACGCCGAGGCGCCGGGCCAGTTCATCAACGTCCGCGCGCGTTGGGAACGACGATCGCGTGCCGGCTTTCGTGACCGACAATGCCGCCGCGACATTGGCGCGGCGCGCCGCGCGGAGCAGAGGCTCTCCGCGTCCGAGAAAGTAGGCGAGCGTTCCGATGAAGGCGTCACCGGCGCCCGCCGAGTCGGCCGCCGTTACCGGGACGCCGGCGACGTGCGCCGTCCCATCCCGATCCACTAGCAATGTGCCGCGGGCGCCCAACGTTACCACGGCCGCGGGCGCCGGATTAAGGATGGTCACCGCTCGCCCGCCCGATTTCGCGGTGCGGAGCGCTTCGGCCGTGGCATCGAGCGGGACCTCAAGTTGGCAGACAACGACGTCGGCCGTCTCGATCGCACTCCGCGCGGCGCGAATGTCGGCGGGTGTGAGACCGAAGTTCGCGCCGGGGCTGTAGACGATCGCGTTGCGGCCTTCCGCGTCGACCAGGATGGACGCGACGCCCGACGACCGTTCCTCGTCCCAGGAGACGCACGACGTGTCGATTCCGTGCTGCCCGTAGTTCGTAAACACCCGTTCGCCGAAGATGTCGCGTCCGAGCTTCGCCACCATCGTGACGCGGCCCCCGAGCGTGCGGGCCATCATCGCCTGGTTGGAGCCCTTCCCCCCGCAGTCGGTTTGAAAAGAGTCCGCATACACCGTCTCGCCCAGCACCGGGAGGCGGCGTACGTTGGCGATCAGGTCGATGTTCGCCGCCCCGACCACACAGATGCGCGGCTCCGGCATCTCAATAACTGGACACTTCGACGAGGTTACCGTCGGGGGCGCGGCAGTAAACGGACGTCAACATACCGGCCGCGCCTCCTTTGGGCACCGGCCCCAGGATGACTTGAACGCCGCACGAGCGCAGATGCGCGGCGACCGCCTCCATCGGCGTAGAGGTAATGAGGCAGAAATCGGCGGATCCGGGTGCGGGCACGGCCGCTTTTGGCTCGAATTCCCGGCCCGCGTGGTGCAGGTTGATCTTGGTCTGGCCGAAGTGCAGGGCGGTCCGGCCGCCGGCGCCGAACCGCACCGCGCGCATCCCGAGCGCGCGCTCGTAGAAGTCGCACGTTTTCGCGATGTCGCGCGCGGTCAGGACGATATGATCGATCCGGTCGATCCGGATGCTCATGAGGCCCCCCGTTGGAGCCCTATTGGTGGAGCGCGAATCGATCGGTGGCGCGGACCAATTCCCGTGCAATGCCGGGGTGATCGCCGGCGTGCCCGGCATCGTCCACGACCACCAGCTCGGCGCGCGGCCAGGCCTCTTTGAGATCCCAGGTCCACGCGATGGGCGCCCCAAGGTCGAGGCGTCCCTGCACCAGGATTCCGGGGATGCCGGCGAGCGCGGCCGCGCCGCGCAGGAGGACGCCGTCCTCCAGCCAGGCGTTGTGCCGGACGTAGTGCGTCACGAGCCTTGCGAAGGCCATCGCGTACGCCGGATCGCTGAACCGCGGGGACAGCCGCGGCTCGGGCGGCCAGGCGAGGGAAGCGGATTCCCACGTACACCATTCCGCCGCGGCCCGCCGCCGCACCGCGGGATCGTGATCGTGCAGCAGCCGGTGATACGCTTCGACGATGTCCCCGTCGCGGTCCGGCGGCGGCAGCGCCGCGCGCAGCCGTGCCCACTGGGCCGGGAAGAGCACCGCGGCGCCGCCCCGAAACCACCAATCGAATTCCTTGCGCCGGCCCGTCGTGACACCGAACAAGATGATTGCGCTGACGTGGTCCGGATGGCGCTCCGCGTACGCGAGCGCCAGCGTGCTGCCCCACGAGCCCCCGAGCACCAGCCAGCGGTCGATCTCGAGGCGCCGCCGGAGCCGCTCGATGTCCGCGATCAAGGCCGGCGTCGTGTTGGTCGTGAGGTCCGTACGGATATCGCCCGCATGCGGGGTGCTCCGTCCGCAGCCTCGTTGGTCAAACAGGACGGCGCGATAGGCGCGCGGATTGAAGAGCCGGCGATGCCAGGGTGTGCATCCGGACCCGGGGCCCCCGTGCAGGACGACGGCCGCTCTGCCGCGCGGCGCTCCGCAGACTTCCCAATGCACCTTGTTGCCGTCACCGGGCTCCAGCATGCCGCGGTCGTATGGTTCGATTTCGGGATAGAGATCGGTCATGGCCGGTCCTGAGGCCGGGCGCCGATGGGCCGCATGCCGCTCAGAACACCCGCCCGCCGGGCGGGACGGTGCGCTCGGCCGACAGCAGCACGACGCGGCCGCGTTCGTCCGGCACGCCGAGGACCAGCACCTCTGAAGCGAATCCGGCAATGCGCCGGACGCCGAGGTTGACCGCGGCGATGACCAAGCGGCCGACGAGATCCTCGGGCCGGTACAGGCCGGTAAGTTGCGCGCTCGAACCGCGGAGACCCAGCGGTCCGAAGTCGACGGTGAGCTTGTAGGCCGGCTTCTGCGCGCCGGCGAGGGGCTCGGCCGCCGTCACGCGGCCGACCCTGAGGTCCAGCGTCTGAAACGCCTCAAGCGGGTCCATCGACACCGGCGTCTCCTCCTGTGGTCGGCGTCGGATGCAAACGCGTAAGGGTGCGGCCGCGGCCGCACCCTCACGATAGTACTGAAGAAACGAGCGGCGGTCTCTATGGCCTACCGCTCACGCTGCCCCGCCGATCGAGATGGAAACGGCGGACCGTAATAGTAAGTGTACGGCGTGGAATAGGGGCTGTTGTAGTACGTATACGGCTGGGCGGGGCAATTGTTATAGACGATCCCGCCGATCGAGTATGTCTGGCAGGCCGACCCGTAATAGGGCGAGTACGGGTACATGTAGTATCCCTGCGCCTGGGCGGGCAAGCCGCTCAACGCGACGAGCGCGTCGGCGGCCAGCGTTAGCACCGCCACGCGTGCGACGATGTGTCGGTAGTGACGAAGACGAGCCACCATGGAGTTCACCTCCTTACGGCCTCCTATGTACGTTTTTATCACGGGACCACCCGATGGAAAACCCCTCAATTATGCGATTGTTGTGAAGCGGCCGCCGGCCTTGACGCGGGGCTCGTTGTAATTCGAAAATAATGGAAACATTCCGGGAGGGCCCGGTACGGTGATGCCGTCGAAAACGCGCGCCGATGTAGAGGACGTTGCCCGCTACGCCGACATGTTCGCCGCAATCGGTACGGAGGCGCGGCTCCGCATCGTGCGTCTGCTGCTGGCGGCGCACCCGCACGGGCTTGTGGCCGGCGAGGTGCAGGCGGAGCTGGACATGCCCGCGTCGACCCTGTCGCATCATCTCGAAAAGCTGCGCCATGAAGGCCTCGTGACGGTGCAGCGGGAGGGCACGTTCCTCCGGTACGCTGCGAACGCGGACGCGCTTCGCGACCTGCTCGGCTTCCTCTATGCCGAGTGCTGCACCCGCAGCCGCGCGGTCAGTCCGAAAGCCGTCGCGTGGACCGGCCGCCGCACGCCGAGCCGCTGAGCCGGCTGGGGCGGCCCGCGCGTCTCCGGCGGAGCCATGCGATGAAGGCTGTGTGATTTCGCCCGTGGAGAACCGGTGAATTTCCGCTGAATTTCCCGCGCATCTCATTGATCCCGATGGCGATGGGACTCGGCGACGGCAGCGAAGCGAACATGCCGTTGGCCCGCGCCGTCATCGGGGGCTCGTGGTCTCGACCGCGCTGACGCTGCTGCTGATCCCGGTGTTGTACGTGCTGGCGGAACAGTGGTTCCCGCGGCGGAAGACGCCGGACTCAACCGAGGGCGCCGCGGCATAGTTCGCTCAACGCCCCGCATACCGGGAGACGATGCGCGGGGCCAGTTCTACGGGCCGCGGCGCTCTCCCCTCGCGGGGGCCTTCGGCCTGGGACCGTCTTGCCAGTGCGAGCCCTGCCAGCACCAGCGCCGCGCCGGTGACCTTAAGAAGGCCGAAGGCTTCCCCGAAGACGATCCACGACGTGATGCCCCCGGCGACGGGAACCAGGTACATGAACACGGAGGCCCGCGCGACGCCGAGGCGGCCGATCGTCCAATTCCATAACGACCACGCGACGTAGACCGGCACGATGACCGTCCACGCGAACGCGGCCCACCCTTCCACCGTAACGTGATACCGCCACGGCGCCGCGAGCGATGGGAGCAGCGCGAGTACCACGGGCACGGTGCCCACCGTCAGTGTATAGGCCATCATCGCAGGGAGCGAGTAGCGGGCGAGGAGCGGCTTGCTCGCCACGGTGTAGCCGGCGAAGAACGCGGCGCCCGCGAGACTCAACAGGTCGCCCACGCCGGCCGAGCCGGCACTCCGCCGGAGTGCCGGCAGCACAAAGACCGCCACACCGATAAGGGCGACGAGCATGCCGGCGTATTGGCCGCCCGTGATCGTCTCGAGCCGCAGGATCCGCAGGAGCGCCGCCGCAAACAGCGGCGCGAGGCCGATCAACAGGGCGTTCGAGAACGGCGTTGTGTAACTCAGGCCGAAGGTGCTGAGCGGGATATACAGCGTGTATCCCGCCACGCCGGCGAGCGCCAGCGCGGGCAGATCGCCTCGGCGGGCGCCGAGCGGCTCGCCGGTCCGCCGGCTGTGGTGCAGCAGCACGCCCCAACTCAGCGCGAGCATGCCGAGATAGCGCAGAGCCATAAACACCGTCGCGCCGAACTGCTCCAGCGCGACCTTCTGGAAGGCGAAACTCATTCCCCAAATCGAGACCACGAGCAGCGCGACGAGCTCGGCCTTGATGTGCGCATCCGTCTTGTGTGGCGTTGGTAGGTCCATCGGCTGGCCTCTCGGTGTTGGGGTGGGTGCCGCCGGGCTTGACGGGGACGCCGGGCCGCGATACAGGAAGCGTAGCCGGAACCCGGTGCGAGGACTATCCGATTCGTGCAGACAAACTTAGCCGCGGGGCAGGAACGGCGCCCGGACGTTTGAGAACACTTCAACGAGCCGAGCCGGATTCATGAGCGGGCTCGCGCATCTCGGACAACAGAGGACCCTCCGCATGTGCAGGAACATCAAGATCCTGTTCAATTACGCGCCGCCGGCCACAGCCGAGGAGGTGCGCGGCGCGTCGCTCCAATTCGTGCGGAAGATCAGCGGGTTCGCGAAGCCGTCGAAGGCGAACGAAGCCGCCTTCTTCGCGGCGGTGGATGACATTGCGGGCATCTCCGCCCGTTTGCTGCGCTCGCTTGAAACCAGCGCGCGGCCGAAGCGTCGCGAAGAGGAGGCTGCCAAGGCGAAGGCGCGGGCCGCCGTGCGATTCGGGACCGCTCCGGCGCCCAGGCACTGAGCTCGAGTCCCGCGTCGTCTGGGTCCGCAAGCGGCGCGCCGTTCCGATGATCGTGGACCTCCTCGACGGCACCTATGAACTCTTCCGGCACTTTTACGGACTCCGCCGCTTCAACGACGGCGCCGACGAGCCACTCGGCGCGGTGGCCGCCGTCCTGCATACCGTGCTGCAGATGATCGAGAGCGGAACCACCCACCTCGGCGTCGCCACTGATCACGTCATCGAGTCGTTCCGCAACACAGTGTGGCCGGGCTATAAGACAGCAGACGGCGTTGAGCCCGTGTTGCTCGCGCAGTTTCATCCGCTCGAAGAGGCGCTCACGGCCATGGGCGTGGCCGTCTGGCCAATGACCGACCTCGAGGCCGATGACGGACTCGCCTCCGCGGCGCGCATCGCCGCCGAAGACACGCAGGTCAAGCAAATCCGCATCTGCACGCCCGACAAAGATCTCGCGCAGTGCGTCCGCGCCCGCCGGATCGTCCAGGTGGACCGCCGGGCGCGAAAGACGCTCGATGAGGATGGCGTACGGGCGAAGTTCGGCGTGGATCCCGTGGTGATTCCTGATTTTCTCGCGCTCGTTGGCGACGCGGCCGACGGATATCCCGGTATTCCCGGCATCGGCCCGGTGAAGGCGGCGCGCCTCGTCAATCGCTACGGCATCATCGAAGACTTTCCGCCCGCGATCCTCCAAGGTGAGGCTCGCGAGCGGGCGCTGCTCTTCAAGGATCTCGCGACGCTTCGGACCGGCGCGCCGCTCTTCGGCGGCGCCGACGCGTTGCGGTGGCACGGCCCCACCGCGACCTTTGAGTCGTGGGCGGAGCGTCTCGGCGATGTGCGCGTCCTCAAGCGTGCGCGCAAGGCGGCGGCCGGTGCTGCGCGCGCACCTCTGGGATAGAGCTGATCGCCGAACCGTCGCCCGTCCGCGATCGGCCGCGGTCTCGCGCGGTCGCGCTCGCCCTAGGCGGCCTGGTCGCCATGGCGGCCGCGATGGGCATCGGGCGCTTCGTGTACACTCCGATCCTGCCCCGCATGACCGAAGATCTCGGGATGACGAAGAGCGCCGCGGGCCTCATCGCGTCGGCAAATTTCGCGGGGTATCTGGCCGGCGCCGTGGCCGCCGCCACACCGGTCCTGCGGGGCTCCCGGCGGCGATGGCTGCTGATGGGGCTGGCGGTCAGCGCGGCGACCACCGGTGCCATGGCGTTCGTCTCGTCGATTCCCGCGTTCGTCGTGCTGCGCTTTGCAGGCGGCGTCGGAAGCGCCTTCGTGCTCGTCTTCGCGTCCGCGCTCGTTCTCGACCGGCTCAAAGCCGCCGGGCGCGGCGACCTGGCCGCCGTCCACTTTGCCGGTGTCGGGACCGGCATCGCGTTTTCGGCGATTCTTGTCTCCGCTCTCGCCGCGCGGGGCGCCGGCTGGCGCATGCTTTGGCTCGCAAGCGGGGCCGTGTCCGCGCTCGCCCTCGCCGCCGCGGCCGGCCTCATCCCCGACCGGACGGACAAGGCGCCCGCCGCCCAGGCACCCGCGGCGCGGGCAGGCCGGCGGTTGACCGCGTTTGCCGCGGCGTACGGTCTTTTCGGCTTTGGCTACGTCATCACGGCGACGTTTCTCGTGGCCATCGTCCGTGGTTCGCCTGAGGTGCGTTCGCTGGAACCGTTGGTGTGGGCCGTGGTCGGTCTCGCCGCGATCCCATCGGTCGCCCTCTGGACCGCGATCGGCGAGCGGACCGGCATCGGCCGCGCATTCGCTCTCGCCAGCGTCACTCAGGCGGCCGGTGTCGCCGCAAGCGTGCTGTGGATCGCGCCCGCCGGGGTGTTCTTCGCGGCGCTGCTGCTCGGCGGGACGATCATGGGACTCACCGCGCTCGGCCTCATCGCCGGCCAGCGGCTCTCGGCAGGTGATCCGCGGGCGACGCTGGCCGTGATGACGGCGTGCTTCGGCGTCGGCCAAATGGTCGGCCCCGCGTTCGCCGGTGTGCTTCACGATGCGACCGGAAGCTTTCTGCTGCCGTCGATGGCGGCCGCCGCGGCGCTGCTCTTGGGAGCGATCTTCGCCATCTCGGCCGGGCCTGGGGGCTGACCGGCACCTCCTGCTCGCAGAGTGTCGAAATTCCCCCCTCGGTTCGTTGTGATAGCTGGATCGACCATTCGCGCATCTTGCCGGCCGGCAAGGTGATGGAGGCCGCAGGTCGACGAGCCACGGGACGGGAAGATCGCCGCCGCTGTGAGACGTGGCCGGAACGAAATTGTGTTTCTGCAAGCGCGGTGGCCGAGCGCCAACTCGTATCTCGTCACGAGTGATCCGCCCGTCCTGATTGATACCGGTTATTGCACCGAGGTGCCCCGGCTCGAAGCCGCCCTCGCCGCCTGCGGGGTCGCGCTTCAGGACATTGGTCTCATCGTCAACACCCATTCCCACAGCGACCATATCGGCGGGAACAGCGCCGTACAGGCCCGGTCGGGCGCGCCGATCGCCATGCACCCATATGAGGGCCGCCCGATCAATCAAGGGGACTGGTGGAGCGCGGGCCTTCGTTATCTGAACCAGGAGGCGTCGCCGTTTCGCGTGGCGCGGTACCTTGAGGAGGGACAGGAACTGCGGTTCGGCGGCGTTTGCCTTGAAGTGATCCACGTCCCAGGGCACTCGTCGGGAAGCATCGCGTTTTACGAACGCTCGCGGGAGACGCTGATCGTTGGCGACGTGTTCCACGCCGACGACGTCGGCTGGATCAACGCGCCGATCGAGGGCGCGATCGCCGTCCACAACGCCAGGCAGTCGATCGAACGGCTTGCGCGTCTGCCGATCCAACGCGCTTACAGCGGGCACGGCCCAGCGATCGGGGATGCGGCCGCGAGCGCACAGGCGGCGCTCCGGCGGATCGAATCGTTCATCGCAGAGCCCCGGCGGATGGCCCTTCATGGAATGAAGCGGGTGTTTGTTTTTGCGCTGATGATCGGCGGCGGAATCGCGGAACGCGAGGTCGTTCAACATCTCCGGCAGACGCTGTGGTTTCCTGAGTTCTGTGTCCGCTACTTCGATGGCGAATCACAGGAGGCCGTTGCCGGCCGCCTGCTCGACGAGTTGTTGTCTGCCGGTGCCATCGCGCTGCGGGACGGGCGCCTCATGAGTACGGCGATGGGTTCGACGCAGCCTGTGTGAACACCGCAATGAAACGCAATGCTCGCTGCGCGCGACTGCGCTATCGGTGGCTCTTGGGGGCAGTTCTTATACTGGTCGTCTCTTTCGGGCGCGCGTCGGCCGCGCCTGCGACGCCGGCCCCCGACGGTATTGCCGGGAGTTGGCGAGGAACGTGGAAGAGCACCCAGTCGCCGGCCAAAGGAAGTTTCTCGGCTGCTCTCTCGCTCAAACCGGCATGGTGGGGAGACGTGGAGATCGTCGGAACCCTGAGGTTTGGCGGAATGCCGTGCGCCGGCCTACTGCGCGTGTCGGGAAGTTACTATCGTGATCACGAGTATCTTCTCACGGCGAAGGGTGCCGACGGGACGGTCCGCGCGACATCTGCCGTCACCATCATGAATGGTCCGCCACGGTCTCTGTCCGGTCATTATGAAGTGGTGCCCAGCGGGACGGCGTGCGGCTCGGATTCGGGAAGAGTCGACGCGACTGCCCGGTGAGATGATCGCCGCGGGGTGCTGGTATTGGCGCTGACATAAGTCTAGGCACAGATCTCCGATGGGAACGGGGCGCAGAAGCACACCCATTGATGACGCAGCCAGTCGATTCGGAAACGCGGCAGCTGCTGGAAACGTGGTGGGTTCGGCTACGGTAGCAAGCCTTGGTTCGTCTTAATGTTTCCCACGCCACCGATTGCGACGAGGAGTAGCGCGGGGGACCGCAAGCCTGATCAAAATCTCGCGAATCGTCATGGGCGGTCCCTTCAGAGGGTCAGCTTGACCAGCCGAGTCTCACCATATTGTCCGAGGTCGGGGCCTGGCGCTCTCGTGGCGGTGCGTGGGACCGATCACACGAACCTGGCGCAGATCATGCGGCGCGGCACCGCTGCGCAGTTTGCCGTACGATCGGCCTGGCTCTGGCCCGCACGTACTCGTCGAAAGAAACGTCGGGATAGTCGCCACGCGCGGCATCCTCGACATCGCTTACGAACGAACCTCGATGGGCGACTACCGCGTAATGCGCGTAATCTTGGCTCCCTGTAGCGAGACGTCGAACATCAGGCCCTTCTGGCCCACCACGAAAGCCACAACGGGCTGGTTGATCTGCATCGTGCTGAGATCGGCGCCGACCCCCACGTTCACCAGCGTGACGGCGCCGTTGACGCCGACCTGCCAGCCCGACGCCTGCTCGAAGCTCCTGAGCGCCGCCCTGTCCCGGAACACAAGAAGAAGGTCCTTCGACTGGATGCCGAACGACGCGCCCCAAGATCCGCCCGCGATGCTATAGTAGCCGTGCGGCTGACCGCCCTCCCTCAGGGCTCCCTCGCCGTACTGTCCCCCGATGACGAATGCGACCTTGACGACACCCGGGAACACGAGCACGCCTTTCGACGACGCAAGGAACTTGGCGCCGCCCTTGACGGTCTCGTCGAAACGCGCGATCGCGGCATCGACACCGGCGTTGATTTCGGCGGCCGTCTTGGCCTGTGAGACGCTCGGCGCAGCCAAGCTGCCGAGCCACAACACGCAGATTGCGACGACCGCTACGGTCCTGCGGGCACGCATGTGCATCATTTCGAGGTCACCTCAGGGTCAATCGGATGGTGAAGGGGATAATTCGACCTAATTGAGAGTGTCATGGGAACCCTAATTGTCCGTGCCGTTCGATTTACGCTCGATTTTCCCCTGCTGCTTGGTATGAAGACAAGGGTTCCTTCGCGATAATGACCGACGGAATCAATCTCGTGGAGGGGCAAAAATCCAGGCTAACGGCGCCGCAAACGTCGGTTGCTTATCTGGAAATTGCTAGGGCGAAATTGAATCCTCCAACGTCTATTGGCGCCGTTTCTCTAAGTTGGCGAAGCGGCTGTATTCTTTGTGAAAGTACAGTTCTACGGTGCCAATGGGTCCGTTGCGATGCTTGGCGATGATGAGCTCGCAGATATTTTCTTTGTTCTCTTTCTGAGCTCTTTCCTGATCGTAGTAGTCTTCACGGTAAAGAAAGACAACAAGGTCGGATACTTGCTCAATCTCGCCCGAATTATGCGCGGCTAAACCGTGGGCGATGAAGTTGTGAGTTGCCGGCATCACAAGATCGTACACGAGAGAAATGCCCCTCGGTGCGATGCTCACGACTCGATCCCACAGTATGTCGCTGGTTGCCATCTCTTTAACATCTGGTGCACCAAGACGCTCGGCGAGTGCAAGAGCGGTAGAACGATCGAGTGTCTTGCCGGTTTGCAGCCGGAAGCCAAGTTGCCGCCAACTAACGCCGGCTTCTTTCTTGAGCGCCCAGAGCCTCGCTGTCACCGCGTAGGGTAGTCTATCGACCCAGGGCTTGATGCGAGGATGATACGCGAGTTCGGCTCGACATCTCGCTATCAACTCGTCTTTCCTGCCTTCAATTCCGACCTGTTCACAAAAGGCGTAGAGATGTCGGACATCTTCAATGGTGACCCGGTAAAGGGGTACAGTCGCCACCTTACTCTTGTAACCGGCGCTTATCTGCGACACGATGTCAAACCGCAACAGTAGATCTCGTACGTCTTCTGCGAGTCCGAGAGAGCTGGTGTCGTAATGCAGGGACCAAAGTGTGCCGCCCGTTCGCGTGTATCGCCGGCGTGTGAGGCAGCCGTCAGTGGAGTACAGTGCCCTGAGGAGATTGCGAAGACCGTTGCGGTCGGCTTCACAGAAGACCCGTTGGGGAACGCGCTTGGTATTGTATCTTTGTCCTTCAATACCAATCTCTCGCAGCCAATTTCGCAGGCCGTTTCCGCCACGTCTTCCGGAAAGTTGACCGTTTCCGTTCGGTTTGGGATACAGTGAAACCAACTTCACGTATGGAACACCACGAATCCGGCCCCGTCGTCCAATTACGTTGAACTCGCGTTGGGCTATAGAAATGCAGTCCTCAAATGTGTGGGCGTCCTTGCTAATGAACGTTAAGGTCCTTCTGCACTGATAACTTCCGTCGCCAATCATGTAACCAATCAAGCGTAGACGCTCGGGCGTGAGACTCGGCGGCTTCGGCGAGAACACCGGCAAAGACCGCGCCGCCGCCACTAGCGATCCCTCGTTGAGCTGGCCAAGAGGCTTCCAGCCCTCAGGTGTGAGGATAGGATGATTTGCGGTCGCGGACAGCCGGCGCCCGGTGCTCGTTCGGATCTCGAACACTTCATTCTCGCCCTTTTCGAACACGGCGGCCGGCCGCACCGGGACGAGCCGTCCCCTTTTGTCCAAAGACAGCAGTCTGGGCCATTCGCTGAGTGCTGCCAACTCCGCTATGGTGTGACGCCGTCCACTGTCCGCATCCCACACCACCGTGTCGCCGGTAACGCATTCTCTCAGGTGACTGAGCATCGGCCGCTTTTGCCCTAAGGCTTCCACCGCGCGGCTCAACTGCGAGACCGCGATGATCGGAACGTCGAGCTCCTTGGCCAGCGACTTGATCCCGCGGGCGATCTCGCTGAGTTCCTGCGTCCGGTTCTCGGAGCGCTTGTACGACTGAATCATCTGAATGTAGTCGACCACGATCAGGCCGAGGCCGTGCTCGGCTTTCAACTTGCGCGCCTTGGCGCGCATCTCGATGATTGACAGTGTGGCGGAGTCGTCGATAAAGATGGGGGCCTCGCTGAGACCGCCCATGGCGCGCGCCAGTTTCCGCCAGTCTTCGTCGGCGAGGAAGCCGGTCCGGAGTTTGCTGTTGTCGACCTGCGCCTCCGAACAGAGAATGCGCTGGACGAGCTGCTCCTTGCTGGTTTCGAGGCTGAAGATCGCCACCGGGATCTTGTTGGCCAGCGCCGCGTGCTGCGCGATATTGAGGGACAGCGTCGTGTTGTGGACGCACACGTCGTTCGCGACGAAGTTGTGCGTCACCGGAATCGTGAGGTCGTACACGTGTTTGAGCCCGAGCGGCTCGATCGAGACGATCTCGTCCCAGCAGACGTCGTGGTCCACATCGGGGGCCGCCGGAAGTTCCGCGGCAAGCGTCGCCGTCCCGGCCGGCGGGCGCCGGCGTGCGAGCGCGCGGGTTCCGGCCGAAGCCGCGTGCCGGGTCGGATACGCGCTCGACACCTTGGCGCGCCCGGGTGCCCCGGCAACGACCGGTTCCGCCGCCGTTTCCGTGGTGAACGTCACGATCTCCGATGCGAACGTCCGGAGCGACGCGGGGTCCGTGATCTCAACCTGCCAGCCGCCGCTCCAAGCGTAGCCGCGCGGATCTCTCGACCGGCCGAGCGACGCCACAATGCCGAACCGCAGGAGCAGGTGCTGGACCTGGTGGGCCGGGCGTTCCCGCGCCACCGCGTACCCGGCGTAGACGAGGACGCCCGCGGCGTCGGTGCTGGCAGCTCCCGTGGCGGCGAAAAGCCGAGTGAGCAGCAACGCAAGCTGCGAACGGCGCAACGTGAACGCCGCCACGGGGATCTCATCACGCACAGACTCCGCGCCGACGACTGACTTCGCGAGCCGGTTGAGCTCGCAGTCGGACATCGCTGCGGCGCCGAACACGGGCAGCCGGCGCGGGACGGCGACGCGGTCTCCGGCGCGCAGCGCGGCCAGCGGAAGCCACCCCTCGCGCGTGAGAAACGGGTGGCACCCGGTGGTCTCGACACTCCGGCCGAGCCGCGTCGTCACGCGGAACACCGGCTTGTGTCCGTCATCGACAAACGCGGACGGCGCGGTGAACCCAAGGCGCCGGCCGGCGTCGAGCGTCATAAGGCGCGCCCGCCGCCGGCGGTAGACCTCCTCGATCGTCGCGACGCTCCCGTCGTCGAGCAGGATCTCGCTGTCCGCGCTCACGCACTTGCCGACCGACGGCCGGGCCGCCACAACCACCATGTCGGCGGCCTGGAGTCCCGAAGTCAGCATGTCGAAGTCGGAGAAGCCGGTGGCCACGCCGGTGATTGTCCCCTTTTCCTGGTAGCGGCGGTCGATCTTCTCGAAGCTCTGCTTGAGGATCTCCTTGATCGCCTCGAAATCCTGGACGTTGCGGCGCGAGGCGATGCCGAAGACGAGTTTCTCGGCATGGTCGATCATCGCGGCGACGTCGTCCGCGCCGTCGTAGCCCATCGCGGCGATGTGCGTGCCCGCGCTGATCAACGCGCGCAGCATCGATTTCTCGAGGACGATATTGGCGTAGAAGTCGACGTTGGCGGCGGTGGGGACGAGATTCGGGAGCGCGGCGAGGTAGGTCGCCCCGCCGATATCCTCCAGTTTGCCGGTGGCCGCGAGGCGGTTCGTGACGGTGATGAGGTCTACCGGCTCGCCCCGTTCGAACAACTCGACCATCGCCTGGAAAATGACCCGATGGGCGTCGCGGTAGAAATCCTCTGCGCGAAGCCCTTCGAGCGCGCGTGCGATCGCGTCGCGATCGAGGAGCATGGAACCGAGCACGCCCTGCTCGGCCTCGAGATTTTGCGGCGGAACCCGTTCCAGTTGCTGGACGATGCTCACTCAAGTCTCCGGTACGGGCCTGGTCCAGATTATAGAACATACGTTCGTGTTTCGTCCAATCAGGAAACGCGCGAGCGGAAGCGTATGGACGAGCCTATAGATGCTTTACTGAGGCAATCCTATCCTTGTTTGCCTGTTGAGGGAAATCGCTGAAATTCCTGTGATTATCGCTTCATATTTCGTGCACAGGCTCGGGATAAGTTGGGGATGGACCGCAGCGTGGGCCGCTCACAATCCCGGCCGGCCGCCGTGAAGCCGGGTGTTTGGTCCCGGCGGCGACACCACGGCGGGCGCGATCACGATTCCGGTGACGTGGTCCGAGCCGTCGGTCACGAACCCGATGCCCTTCGTCCGGAATTGCACAATGGCGTACCCGCTCAGGCGCATCACCGATGACGGCCGTCCAAACACGTGCCGCACCTCGTCCAGGGTGTTGCCGTCGCCGATGCCTTCGCTCGTGCGATACCGCGGGTCGTGGGCCAGGCTGATGAGCACCACGGTGTCCTGCAGCGTCTCGACGGCGATCGACGCCATCTGATTGTCCGGCGCCTGCCACTGATACCAGTGCGTGGTGCCGGTAAGATCCGTGGTTGAGGGGCGGCCGAAGATGCGTTGAACGGCATCGAGCTTCATGCCGATGTCGACGGGGCCCGCGCTGTATCCTGGGACGACGAGAAAACGATCGGACGGGGCTGCGTCGGCCGGCCGCGCCGCCGGGGTCAGTACGAGAGCTGCGGCGAGAAGGACAAGGATGGATCCGCGGATCATGCGTTCCACTCCCCCGACTGTGGTGTCGAAATTTCAGCGTTGAAAGGCGCGGTGAAAATTCCTTGCGGCGGCCTATCCGGCCGCGACGACGTTGACTTCGACCATCGCGGTGTGCCGGGGATGCAGGCGGACGGGCACCTTGAAGAAGCCCGTGGCCTTGAGCGGTTCCTGGAGTTCGATCTGCTTCTTCGATACCTCAACGCCATGACGCTGAATCGCGTCGGCGACGTCCTGGGCGGTCACTGAACCGAACAGCCGCCCGTCGTCGCCGGCCCGCGCGCGCACTTCCACGACGAGCGCCTCCAGCCGGCCTTTGAGCACCACCAGTTCCTCGTTGACGCGGGCCTCGCGCCGCCCCGCGGCGGCCTTCGTCCGCTCGAGCGCCTGCAGGCTCGACGTGGTGGCGAGGGCGGCAAGCCCCCGCGGCAGCAGATAATTTCTCGCATGGCCGTCTTTGACTTCACGGATGTCGCCCGCGCGGCCCAGCGACTCGACATCTTTTAGAAGAATGACTTTCATCGCTGATGCACCACCTTCGTGGCGGCGCCGGCGGCCGGCCGTCCCAGCCGGCCGGCGACGGTCGAACGGCCCGCGTCGCTCGACCCGCCGGCATCGCCTGACCCCGGTCCCGCATCGGTCCCGGCCGGTGTCCCGCCGCCGCGCGGCCTGAGCCGCCGGAAATCCCACCAGGTGTCCAGCATGCCGAGGATCGCCAGACCGAACAGCGGCAGGATCCCCGCGCCCAACAGCATGAACCCGAAGAGCGCTTGTACGAACGCCGGATACCCGCGCCGGTTCGCCCATGTCACGCCGACGAGCGTGCCCTGGAACCCAAACACGAAGAGGTTGACCAGCATCGCGTCCAGGGCGACGCCGCCCAAAACCGGCGCGCGCATGGCGGCGAGTGACGCGATCGCGCCGGCCCACAGCATGATGGACGCGATGCCCGCCGACAGCCGCCACGTCAGGATAGGCGGCACGGCCGGCAGCGGATGGCCGACGCGGCGGAGCACGGCGCGCGCGACCGTATAGCACAGGTACGACCACAGCAGCGCGCCGAGGGCGAGCGCCACCGGCAGCGCCGAACGCAGAAACCGCGGCAGCATCTCCACGGCCTGCCGCATTTGCCTGACCTGTTCCGCCGGCGCGCCCATTCGCTGCTGCAGGCCCATCGCCATCTGCATGGCCTTGATCTGGCCGGCGATGAAGTCGCCCATGACGTCCTGATGCATGAGCCCGCTCGCGGCGGCCAGCATGGCCATCGTCGCGATCAGGAATGCGATCGAGCCGCCGAGGATCGTCCACTGGGCGGCGAGCCCGCGCCGGACGCCCCAGCCGAGCGCCAGCCCGAGGGGCGCGAACATCGCGACCGCCGACGCCGCGTTGAGCGGTCCCGCGAACTGCAGCAGCGCCAACGCGGCGATGACCGAGGCCAGCACCGCGATACGCATCCCCCACCGGATCACGAGCAGCATGATGGGCAGCGGAGACAGCAGCACGGCCACCGGCGGGGCGAGCAGCCCGACCGCGGCGATGATCGCGGTGAGGGCGGCGAGGATCGCGCCCTCGGTCAACCCGCGCGTGGGGTGGCGGCGCGCGGCCTGTGCGGAGTGCGTTGACGATGCCATCGTGTGTCGGCCGATCGGCATGGCGCCGTTCGGCGGGCGGCCCGGCCGCTACTCCCCCGTGTAGGGCAGGAGCGCGAGCTCGCGCGCCCGCTTGATCGCGACCGCGAGCGCCCGCTGGTGCCTGGCGCAGTTGCCGGAGACGCGGCGCGGGAGAATCTTACCGCGCTCGGTCACGAACCGGCGAAGCCGGTTGATCTCCTTGTAGTCGATGTACGTCGCCTTCTCGGCGCAGAACGAGCAGACCTTGCGCTTGGGCCGCCGCCGGTAATCGCGGCGCGGCCGCGTCTCTCTGTCCCTGGTGTCGGGCATTCCGATCCTCCTCCGGCCGGTCTAGAACGGCACGTCCTCGTCGGGACCGCCCTGCGCGGGTTCGTCGCCGACGCCGGCATGCGCGGGGGCGGCCTGTTCGGCCGGACCGGCGGCCGGGCGCGCGCGGTCGAGGAAGCGGACGCCGTCCGCGACGACCTCGGCCACCTTGCGCTTTTGTCCGTCCTGGGTTTCGTACGACCGGATCTGCAGCCGGCCTTCGACCGCCACCATGCGGCCCTTGGTCATGTACTGGCTGACCTGCTCGGCGAGTTTCCGCCACGCAACGACGTCGATAAAATCCGTCTCGCGATTGCCCTGCTGATTCGCAAACGGCCGGTCCACGGCAAGCGTGAAGCTCGCGACGGGCGCGCCGCTCGGCACGTACCGCAGCTCCGGATCGCGCGTCAGCCGTCCGATCAGAATGATCCGGTTATACATCGGCGCCCTCCCCTCCGGACGAAGACGGCGTCCGGCTGCCGGCCGGCGACGCCGTGGGCGTCGCGGCCGCGGGCGCCGGTGCGCCGGCTCCCGAAGGCGCGGACGGCGGCGCGGCAGCCTGCGCGGTGGCGGCCGCAGGCGCCGCGGGGACCGGCCGCGGGGGGGCCGGATGATGTTCGGCGACGACGAAGCGAAGGAGATCTTCCTGCAGACCGAGCGTTTGGCGAAGCCGCGCCACCTGGCCCGCGTCGAGTGAGAGGACGGAGAGAATGTAGTAACCGTCCCGATACTTCCGGATCGCGTAGGCGAGCCGCCGCTTGCCCCAGCGGTCGGTGGTCTTGACCGTTCCGCCGTGCTCGGTCACGCGCTGGTGGATGCGGGACAGCGCCGCTTCGATGGCGTCCTCCTCGAGGTCGGGACGCAGCACGGCGACAATCTCGTAGTCGGCCAAATCGGTTCACATCCTTCCTGATGGACTGCCGGATCGACCGCGCCGGCGGCCCTGCCTCGACGCGCCGGGCGGCGCGGGACAGGGCAGGAAGGCACAGTGTGCCTCGGGCAACGCGGGTATTATAGCACAGCCTCGGCTCACGCGGCGAACCGGAACGTGATCACATCTCCGTCCCGGATCTCGTAGGCGCGGCCTTCGAGCCGGACCAGACCGTGCTCGCGGGCGGCCGCGAGCGACCCGCTCGCGACGAGGTCGGCCGCGGAAATGACCTCCGCGCGCACGAACCCGCGTTCCATGTCCGTGTGGATGCGGCCCGCCGCCTCCGGCGCCCGGGTCCCGGCGGGGACCGTCCACGCGCGCACTTCGCGGGACGCGATCGAGAAGAACGTCCGGAGCCGCAGCAGCTCGAGCAGCGCCCGGGCAAGGCGCGGCAATCCCCGTTCCGTGAGACCGAGGGCCGTCAGGAACTCGGCGGCCTGCGCGGGATCGAGGTCCGCCAACTCGAGTTCCAGGCGCGCGCATAGCCCCAGCGCCGCGTCCCCGTCCTCGCCCGCCCGGCGCGCGACCGCATCCAGACAGGCGCCTCCGCCGGCGTCCGTTTCGTCGGTGTTGGCGACGTACAGCACCGGCCGGGCGGATAGCAGGTGGAGCCGCCCGATCGTTCCGGCCGCGTCCGCGCCGGCTGGCCCGGGGCTCGTCCGCGCGGGCCGGCCTGCCGCCAGGTGCGCCTCGAGCGGCTCAAGCACGGCAAGATGGTCGCGCGCGGCGCGGTCCCCCGTACGGGCGCGCGGGGCGATCTCAGTCCGCGCGCGCTGGACCGTCTCGAGGTCCGCCAGCAGGAGCTCCGTGTCCACGATGCCGATGTCGCGCAGGGGATCGACGCCGCCCTCCACATGAGCGGCCGCTCCGCCGAAGCACCGGACCACGTGCACGATCGCGTCGACCTCCCGGATGCGTGCGAGAAATCGGTTGCCGAGTCCCTCCCCGCGGTGCGCGTTCCGGACGAGGCCGGCGATGTCGACGACCTCGAGGGTCGCCGGAACGACCCGGTCCGGCTTGGTGACCCGCGCGACCCGTTCGAGGCGCGCATCCGGAATCGCCACCACGCCCACGTTCGGTTCGACGGTCGTGAACGGATACGGGGCGATTGCGGCCGGCGCGGCGGTGAGCGCCCGAAACAGCGTCGACTTACCGGCGTTTGGCAGGCCGACGAGCCCGCAGGCCAGCGCCATCGTGAACCGACCGCGGCCGCGGCGCTAGCCCGGCGGCGGCGCGCCGTCCGGCGCCGGAGCGGGACCGCGGCGGACAAATTCCCGGATACGGCGCTCCAGCTTGGAGCGCGGCATCAGCACCTTGCGGTCGCACCGGAGGCACCGCAGGCCGATGTCGGCGCCGAGCCTGACGATTTCCCACTGGTCGCCGCCGCACGGATGCGCCTTGCGCGTGCGGACGACGTCGCCGAGGAGCAGTTTGACGACCGGCGCCGGGCTCATACCCGCCCGTCGCGCTCCCGGGCGGCGTCCTGCGCTTCCCGTGCGGCCATGGCGGACGCTATCGCCGTGGTTCCGCGAGCACGTCGGTCGGAGCGAAGTCGTCCGTCAGCACAGGAACGTCCGCCGTTCCGACCGGCCGCTCCAGCAGCGTCGCCGCGTCCTGCACGAACGTCGGGATCGTCACGCGGCCCGAGGCCGCGAGCGCCGCCGCCCGCGCCCGCACCTGGCCGCCGTCGAGCCGCGGGCCCATGGTGCCGGCGATGATGATGTTCTGCGCCGCGTCACCGGCGTCGCCGTCTACGGGAAACACGTAGACCGCGGGGAACACCGTGGCGAACGTCTTGTCGATCGCGCGGAAAAGGCGGCTGGCCGGTCCGCGCGTCGCGCCGATCACGTTGGCCGCGACCGCGCCGCCGGGCGTGAGATGCGCGGCGGCTTCCGCGTAGAACTCGCGCGTCGCCAGGTGAAACGGAATGGTGTCGATGAGATACGCGTCGAGGACGATCAGGTCGTAGCGGTCCGGCGTGCGCCGCAGCCAGAGGCGCCCGTCCGAGATGTGCACCGCGAGGCGCGGTCCGCGCGGCAGGCCGAAGAACCGGAGGGCGGTCTCGGCGACGGCCGGATCGATCTCGACGATGTCGATCCGGAGCTCGGGGTAGTCGTGGAAGAAACGCGCCGGCGCCGTGCCGCCGCCCATACCGACGAAGAGCACGCGGTGCGGATGCTGGATCAGGGCGAGCGGCAGATGCAGGTAGTCCGTGTACGAGAAGACGGTTCGAAGCGGCGCGGCGCGGTCCCGGGCGCTCTGCCAGTACCGATCGAGCCGCAGATACCGGATCGACCCCTCGTCGCTGACCGTGATCCGATGGTAGACCGTGTCGCGGGCGTACACGACGTCGGGACCGTCCGGGGGAACGGACCAGGCGATCGCGACGACCACCGCGATCGTGCCGGCCGCGACGGTGGCCGGCACGGCCCGCCGCGCCCACACGAAGCCGAGCACCGCGAGCGCCATTTCTACGGCGCCGAGCAGTTGGATGATCGAGCGGACGCCGAGCCACGAGATCAGGACGAACGCGGCGAGCAGCGTGCCCGCGATGCTGCCGAGCGTACTGAGCGCGTAGAGGATCCCGGCGACGTTGCCGACGCCCTCGACGGTGCGGGCCTTGAGGCGCACGGCGTACGGCGAGACGGTGGCCATGAGCACCGCCGGGACGAAGAACAGCGCCGTGCTGCCGAGGAGCGGCCCCCACCGCGGCCCGAGATCGCGTCCCGCGATGTCGCTCAACACCGCGCCGGCGACGTGCGGGATCGGGTACGTCGCGGCGCCGCCCGCGAGAACGAGAGCAAGAAACGGGCCCGGCTGCGGCCACCGCGTGGCGACGCGGCCGCCGAGGTAGTAGCCCAGGCTCAGCGCCGCGAGGAAGACGCCGATCAGGCTGCCCCACACGTACACCGAATTGCCGAAGTACGGGGCGACGACGCGGCTCGCGACGATCTCGAGCGCGAGCAGCACGCCGCCGCTCATAAAGACGATGAGTTCAAGGATGGCGCGGCCCTCCTGCGTTCCCCGGGGAGTCGCCGGTCCGCCCCGGCGAGAAGACGCCGGGGCGGCGCGAATCGACGGGAGCCGGCCCCGGTGCGATTAGCGGGCCGGTCCGGAGGAACGGTTACCGCTTGGCCGGCGTCACCTACATGGCGGCCGGCCCTGAGCGGGCCGGCACGGGAGTGGCCTTCCGCAGCACGATCTCCGCCCCCTGCGCGTCGGCGACCACCGTGTCGCCCTCGCGGAACTCACCGGCGAGGAGCCGCCGGCTGAGCGGGTTCTCGATCGTGCGCTGAATGAGCCGCTTGAGCGGACGCGCGCCGAAATCGGGATTGTATCCTTCCTTCGCGAGCAGGGCGCGCGCCGCCGGCGTGATCTCCAGTGTAATGCGCAGCCCCGCCAGCCGCCCGACCAGGGTCGCAGCCTGCAGCGTCACGATCTGCTCGAGATCGCGCCGGCTCAGCGGGCGGAACACGATCGTCTCGTCGATCCGGTTCAGGAACTCGGGCCGGAACGTCCGCCGGAGCTCCTCCTGGATCTGCACGCGCACCAATTCGAAGGCGGCCTGGTCGTCCGGATCCAGGTTGCGCAGGTACTGGCCGCCGAGGTTGCTCGTCATGATGACGATCGACTGCCGGAAGTCCACGGTCCGGCCGTGCCCGTCGGTCAGCCGGCCGTCGTCGAGCAGCTGCAGCAGCACGTTGAACACATCCGGGTGCGCCTTTTCGATTTCGTCGAAGAGGATCACGCGGTACGGCCGGCGCCGGACCGCCTCGGTGAGCTGCCCGCCCTCCTCGTACCCGATGTAGCCCGGTGGCGCGCCGACGAGGCGGCTGACGGTGTGCTTCTCCATGTACTCCGACATGTCGATCCGCACCATGGCGTCCTCGCTGTCGAAGAGGAGCGCCGCGAGCGCCCGCGCGAGTTCGGTCTTGCCGACGCCGGTTGGTCCGAGGAACAGAAACGAGCCCATCGGCCGGCGGGGGTCCGCGAGCCCGGCGCGGGACCGGCGGATCGCGTCGGCGACGGCGCGCACGGCTTCCTCTTGATCCACCAGCCGTTCGTGGAGCCGGTCCTCGAGGTGGACCAGCTTCTGCATCTCGCCTTCGAGCAGGCGCGTCACGGGGACGCCGGTCCAGCGGCTCACGACCTCGGCGATGTCTTCCGCGTCGACTTCTTCCTTCAGCAGGCGGCCTTCGCCAAGCGCGGCGAGCGCCGCTTCCTGGGTTTTGAGCTTCGCCTCGAGTTCGCGCATCGTTCCGTAGCGCAGGCGCGCGGCGCGCTCGAGGTCCGCGGCTCGCTCGGCCTGTTCGATCTGCACGCGGGCCTCGTCGATCTTCTGTTTGGTCGCCCGCAGCTCGGCGATCACGGTCTTCTCTTGATCCCACCGCGCCCGCAGCGCGTGGCTCTGTTCGCCCAGCGCGGCGATCTCGCGGTCGATGCCGGCCAGGCGCTCCCGCGAGGCGGGGTCGCTCTCCTTGCGCAGCGCCTCCCGCTCGATCTCGAGCTGCATGATGCGCCGGTCGGCCTCGTCGAGGGCGGCCGGCTTGCTGTCGATCTGCATCTTCAGCCGGCTGGCCGCTTCGTCGATCAGGTCGATCGCCTTGTCCGGCAGGAACCGCTCGGTGATGTAGCGCTTGGACAGGGTCGCCGCGGCGATGACGGCGGCGTCCGTGATCCGCACGCCGTGGTGGACCTCATACTTTTCCTTCAGGCCGCGGAGGATGGAAATCGTATCCTCGACGCTCGGTTCGTCGACGAACACGGGCTGGAACCGCCGCTCGAGCGCGGGATCTTTCTCGATGTGCTTGCGGTATTCGTCGAGCGTGGTGGCGCCGATCGCGTGCAGCTCGCCCCGGGCCAGCATCGGCTTCAGCATGTTGCTGGCGTCCATCGCGCCTTCCGCCGCCCCCGCGCCGACTACCGTATGGAGCTCGTCGATGAAGGGGATGATCTCCCCCGCGGCCTCGGTCACCTCGCGGAGCACTGCCTTGAGCCGGTCTTCGAACTCGCCGCGGTACTTGGCGCCGGCGATCATCGCGCCGAGGTCGAGCTGGACGACGCGTTTACGCTTCAGCGTGTCCGGCACGTCGCCGCGGACGATGCGCTGCGCGAGGCCTTCCACGATCGCCGTCTTGCCGACGCCGGGGTCGCCGATCAGGACGGGGTTGTTCTTGGTGCGGCGGGCCAGCACCTGAATGACCCGCCGGATCTCTTCGTCGCGGCCGATGACCGGATCCAGCTTGCCGTCCCGCGCCATCTTGGTCAGGTCGCGCCCGTAGCGCTCGAGCGCCTGGTACTTGGACTCCGGCGTCGCGTCTGTCACGCGCTGTCCGCCGCGAATCGCCTGGAGGGCCGCATAGATCTTCTCGCGCTCGACCCCGGACTGCGTGAGCAGCCGGCCGGCCGCGGACCCGCGGTCCGCCGCCACGCCGAGCAGCAGATGCTCCGTGCTCACGTACTCGTCGGTGAGCCGCTGCGCTTCCTGTTGGGCGGTCTCGAGCGCGCGGCGCAGGGACGCGCCGGCGGCCAACTCCTCCCCTGGGCCGAAGACCTTGGGCGTCTGCGCGAGCGCCTGCTCGACCGCCGCCCGCAGCGATACCGCGTTCGCGCCGAGCCGCGTCAGAATGGCGACGGGCACGCCGTCGGTCTGCTGCAGCAGGGCGAGCAGCAGGTGCTCGGCCTCGACCTGGCTGTGGTGGTGTTCGCGCGCGAGCGCCTGCGCGCCCGCCAGCGCCTCCTGCGCCTTCTCGGTGAACCGGTCAAACCGCATCGCCATGATGACGTCGCCTCGCTAAGCCTTTGGCGCGGCCGCTTCGTGCAGCCGCCGCATCTCTTCGAACAACCGCCGGTCCGCGTCCGTGAGCGGCTGCGGAAGGGTGAGCCGCACACGCGCGAGTTCGTCGCCGGCGCCGCCGCCCCGCACGTGCGGCATGCCGCGTCCGCGGAGCCGGAACACCTGTCCGTCGCGGGTCCCGGACGGAACCGTCAGCGTCACCGGCCCGCCGAGCGTCGGCGCCTCGATGGTGCCGCCGAGCGCGGCCGTCCACACCGGCACGTCGACCGCGGCGGTGACGTCGTCGCCGTCCCGCGTGAACACGGGGTGGGGCAGCACGTCGACGCGGAGGTACAGGTCGCCGTCGTGGCCGCCGCCCGCCGCGCGGATGCGCTGTCCGCTTCGTACGCCGGGCGGGATGGTGATGTCGAGCGAGCGTTCCGCGCGGCCGCCTTCCGCCGGCACAACGACGGTCCGGTGGGTGCCGCGAAACGCTTCCTCCAGTGTGATCGCGACGGTGCCCTCGACATCCGCCGCCGGCGGCGCGGCCTGCTGCGCCCGCATCACGTCCTCGAGGTTGATGCCGCCCCGGCCCGCCCCGCCGCCGCCCGCGGTGCGCCCCCCGGCCCGCCCGCGGCCGCGGCGCGCGCCCCCGCCGAAGACACCCTCGCCGAATGCGCCGCCCCCGAGGCCTCCAAAGAGCTGCTCGAAGAACTCGCTAAACTGGCCCGGGTCCCCGCTCGTGTACACGCGGAACGTCCCGCCGTCCGCCATGCCGGGGCCGCCGCGGGCGCCCGTGCCGCCCAGAATCTCTTCCCAGCCCCCGCCGCGTTCGCGCAGTTCCAGCACCTGGTCGTACTTGGCGCGGCGCTCCGCGTCGTTGAGGACCTGGTAGGCTTCGTTGATCTCCTTGAAGCGCTGCTCGGCCTTCTTGTCGTTGGGGTTGACGTCCGGGTGATGCTGGCGCGCGAGCTTCCGGAACGCCTGACGGATCGCCTTCTCGTCGGCGTTCCTCGGCACACCGAGGATCTTATAGTAATCTTTGAATTCCATCGCCGCCGCTCCGCGTTCGGGCTACCGCCCCGAGTCCCGCGCCTCGGACGCCGGCCCGCCGACCACCGCGACCTTCGCCGGCCGCAGCACGTCGTCGTTCAGTAGGTACCCCTTCAGTATCTCGCCGGCAACGGTGCCCGCCGGCTGATGCGCCTGTTCCGGCGGGACCACCGCCACCGCCTCGTGGAGCCTGGGGTCGAACGACGTTCCCGCCGCTTCAATGGGGCGGACGCCGATCGCCTTCAGCTGGTCGAGAATCTGCCGGTGCGTCATGCGCAGGCCGTCGAGCAGCGACGCGACGGGCCCGTCGACCGTCCCGCCGTAGGTCATCGCGCGCTCGAGGTTGTCGAGCACCCCGAGGACGAGGCTCAGCATCTGCCGGCGCGTCCGTTCGATGGCGTCGTGCCGGTCCCGCGCCGCCTGCTTCTTGTAGTTTTCCAAGTCCGCGGCGGAATGCAGAAATTGCTGCCAGTTCCGGCGCGCTTCGTCGCTTGCCCGCCGGGCGCGGACCCGCAGGTCCTCGACCGACAGCCCTTCGAGTTCGTCCGGTTCGTCCCGACGCGAGGCGTCGGCCGGCCGCGCTTCCCCCGTGCCGGCGGCCGGCTCCTCGCGCCGCGCCTCGTGTTCCATGGTCATCTCACACCTCAGGGCCGGATACGGCGCCGCTTACGATTTGTCGGACGGCTTGAACTCCGCGTCGATCACGTCGTCGCCGCCCTGCCCTCCGCTGCCCGCCGCTCCGCCGCCCGCCGCTCCGCCGCCCGTTCCGGCGCCGGCGCCCGCGCCGGCCGTCGTGCGCTTGTACATCTCTTCGCCCATCTTGTAGCTCGCCTGCTGGAGCGCGTCCGTGGCCCGCTTGATCCGGTCGAGGTTGCCGTCCTTGACCGCGTCCTTGAGCTCGCTGAGCGCCTGCTCCACCTTGGCCCGCTCCTCCGCCGGTACTTTGTCGCCGACCTCCCGCAGCATCCGTTCGGTCTGGTACGCGAGCGAGTCGCCCCGGTTCTTGACCTCGGCCTCCTCGCGCCGGCGCTGGTCCTCCGAGGCGTGCGCCTCGGCGTCCTTGACGAGCCGGTCGACCTCGGTTTTGTCGAGCGTGCCGGTGCCCGTGATCTTGATGGACTGCTCCCGGCTGGTTGCCTTGTCCTTCGCGGAGACGTTCAGGATGCCGTTGGCATCGATGTCGAACGTCACCTCGATCTGCGGCATGCCGCGCGGCGCGGGCGCGATCCCGTCGAGCTGGAACTTGCCGAGCGTGCGGTTGTCCCGCGCCATCGGGCGCTCGCCCTGCACGACGTGCACGTCCACGGCCGTCTGGCCGTCCTCCGCGGTGCTGAACGTCTCGGTCTTCCGCGTCGGGATGGTCGTGTTGCGCGGGATGAGGACCGTGTTGACGCTACCGAGCGTCTCGATGCCGAGCGAGAGCGGCGTGACGTCGAGCAGCACGACTTCGCGCACGTCGCCGGCCAGCACGCCGGCCTGGATCGCGGCGCCGACGGCGACGACCTCGTCCGGATGGACTTCCTTGTTGGGCTCCCTGCCGGTGAGCCGGCGCACCAGTTCCTGCACGCTCGGCATGCGGGTCGCGCCGCCGACGAGGATGACCTCGTTGAGGTCCTTTTCCGTCAGCTTCGCGTCCGAGAGCGCCTGCTTAAAGGGGCCGATGCACCGCTCCACGAGATCCGCGGTCAGCTCGTCGAACTTCGCGCGGGTGAGCGTCATGTCGAGGTGCTTGGGCCCGGTCGCGTCCGCGGTGATGAACGGCAGGTTGATCGACGTCTGCACGACCGTGCTGAGCTCGATCTTCGCGCGCTCGGCCGCCTCGCGCAGCCGCTGGAGGGCCTGGCGGTCCTGCCGTAGGTCGATCCCCTGCTGCTTCTTGAACTCGTCGGCCAGCCAGTTCACGATTCGCTCGTCGAAGTCGTCGCCGCCGAGGTGCGTGTCGCCGTTCGTCGCCTTGACCTCGTAGACGCCTTCCCCGATCTCCAGGATCGAGACGTCGAAGGTCCCGCCCCCGAGGTCGAAGACGAGGATCGTCTTGGCGTGCTTCTGCTCGAGCTGCCGGCCGTACGCCAGCGCGGAGGCCGTCGGCTCGTTGATGATGCGCAGGACCTTGAGGCCGGCGATCTCGCCGGCGTTGCGCGTGGCCGTGCGCTGCGCGTCGTTGAAGTACGCGGGGACCGTGACGACGGCGCTTTCGATCTTCTCGCCGAGGTAGGCCTCCGCGTCGGTCTTGAGCTTCTGCAAAATCATGGCCGAGATCTCTTCGGGCGTGAACGTCTTGCCGGCGGCGGGGATGTTGACGACCGCGGCGCCGTTCTTGCCCTCCTCGACCTTGTACGGCACGATCCGGCGCTCGGACTCGACCTCGTTGTACCGCCGGCCCATGAAGCGCTTGATCGAGGATACCGTGTTCTCCGGGTTGAGGATCGCCTGCCGGCGCGCCATCTGGCCGACCAGCCGTTCCCCGGTCTTGGTGAAGGCGACCACCGAGGGCGTGAGCCGGCTGCCCTCCGCGTTCGCGATGACCGTCGGCTCGCCGCCGATGATCGCCGCGATGACGGAGTTCGTGGTGCCCAGATCGATCCCCACTACCTTTGCCATTGGATTGCTCCTTCCGTGCCCGCTATGGAATCGCGCAGCCCTCCGGCCGCGCGCCGCGCGTGGTGCAGCGCGCGGGACGGGGCGGCGCCCCGTCCCGGTGTCGCGCTCTTACAACGTCACCTGCACCTTGACGGAGCTCGGCTTGGCCCGCTCCGCCTTCGGGATCTTTACTTCCAGGACCCCGTCCTTATACGTGGCCTTGGCGTCGCCGCCCTTGACCTCGGCCGGCAGCGGCAGCGTGCGGACGTAGGAACCGTACCGCAGCTCGCGCCGGTAGTACGAGCGGTCCTTCTTCTCCTCTTGCTGACGCACCGTGCCCTTGATCGTAATCGCCTCGGCGGTGACGGTGACGTCCACGTTCGCGGGATCGACGTTCGGCATCTCCGCGCGTACGACAACCTCATCGCCCGCTTCATACATCTCGACCGCCGGTTCCCACGCCGCGGCGGGTAGTCCGTCCGGCGACGTCCGGCCGGAATGCCGGCCCGACAGCATCACGTCGTCGAACAGCCGGTCTACCGCCCGGCGCAGCGTGCCCACTTCCTCAAACGGATCCCAGCGGATAATGCTGCTCATCGCGATCGCCCTCCCTTTCCGCGCGCCTTGTCGGCCGCAGGTTGTGGCGCCTCGTCCGTTTCGGACGGCGCCTCGAAGCCATCGAAGACCCACGTCATCTCCTCGTGGTAGTGTTCCTGGATCTCAAGCACGAGCTGGACGCCGGCAAGGTTGAGGCCCCGCTCTTCGATCAGGTAGCGGATGAGCCGGCCCCGCTGGATATCGCGCTCGGAGTAGAGGCGGATACGGTGTCGGCGAAACGGCGAGAGAAGTCCGTGCTCTTCGTAGATCCGCAAGGTGCGAGGATGGCAGCCGAGTAGGTCGGCCGCGATGCTGATGACATACACCGGCATGTCCGGTCGCCGTGCCTTCACACCCGGTGCGCTCCTCTCTTCGTTGGTCCGCCGCGGGCGCGGCGCCCGGTCCTTTTGGTCCATCGCCTGCGTGTCCATGGCCTGCATGACGCTTTGCCGATGACTCCACGGCCAGCATAGCGCGAGGCCCACTCGATGTCAATAGTATTGACAATAGTATTGTCAGGTTTCTTGAACCGGATTAGGGGGCTGGTCTGTCCGGGGCTCAGGCTGACCGGGAGAAACACGAACGGCCGGGCCCGCTGGGACCCGGCCGCCTGCAACCGGTGCGCCGCTTGGTCCGGCGCCATCCCGAATCTGGTCGGGGGCGCCGCGCGGGCCGCCTAGACTCGGGACGACGACAGCGCGGCGTCGATCCTGCGCTTCAACTGCTCCTTCGGCATGTAGCCGACGATCCGCTCGATCAGTTCGCCGGCGCGGAAGATCGCCAGCGTCGGGATGCTCATGATGCTGTAGCGCGCCGCGATGGCCCCGTTCTCGTCGACGTCCAGCTTGCGGACGCTCAGCTTGCCTTCGTATTCACCGGCCAGTTCCTCGACGATCGGCGCGATCATCTTGCACGGGCCGCACCACGTCGCCCAGAAGTCGACCAGAACCGGGACCGGCGACTTGAGCACATCCGTATCGAAGTTCCGTTCCGTGACCGCCTCAGTCTTGCCCGCCATTACCCGGCTCCTCTCATCTGCAACACCGAAATGTACCGCCAAAAACATACCCGTGAGTAGAACCCTACTCAAATGCAAATTATTCCCGATTAGCGGCGCGTCAGCGCGAGGAGCGCCGCGGCGACGGCCCCCAGCATCGCCCCGCCGGGCGCCAGGCAGCCGAAGCCCCGTGCCCGCGGCTTCTGGGACGCCGCCCATGGCTCGCGCCGCGCCGGCGCCCGCAGCGACAACCGCGTCGCGGTCTTGAACTCGCGCACCGCGTCGCCGATCCGGCCCTGCTGCTTGAGCACGACGCCGAGGTTTTGGTGGGCGACCCAGTAGTCCGGATCCGTGGAGATGGCGCGCTGGTAACACACGACCGCCTCGTCGAGCCGGCCGCGCTCGCGATAGACGTTGCCGAGATTGCTGTGCGCGGGCGCGTGTCGCGGATCCAGCTGCACCGCTTTCGAAAACTCGCTGAACGCGTCGTCCCATCGCTGCAGGTCGACGTAGACCGTGCCGAGTTTGTTGTGGGCCAGCGCCGACGACGGCGCGGCGGCCACGGCCTGCGTGAAAGCCTCCAGCGCGCCGTCGAGGTTGCCCGCGGCCCGGCGTTCTTCGCCCAGCGCGATGTGGGGAGACGGGTCCTTGACGCTCATGCCCCTGCGGGGCTACCGGCTCAGCGTCCGCGCGATCGGTAGGAAGATCGAGACGACCAGCAGTCCGAGCAGCCAGAAGAACTGCCGGTCCATGCGCGACAGGAGTTCCTTGCGTTCGTGCGCGTCACACCGTCTGTCGGAACGCGGACCAGGTCGGCCCGTACCGCGGCGACTGCGGCCTGAACGCCGACCACGCCGGCCCGAATCCCGGCGACGTCGTCCCGCAGTCCGCGTATGTCCGCGTCGAGCGCGCCCACGCGCTCATTGAGCTGTTCGTAGGCGCCTTCCAGATGTGCCATCCGAATTTCGAGATCACCGATCGCCATACACCTTCCTCCAGATTACGATCATAACATACGTTCCTGGAGCGAAATGCGGTAGCGGCGGGGTGTGCCGAAGTAGTGCGGTTGCGGTGTCCGGCAGACTACAACGGAGACGGTTCCGCGGATTCGTCGGACCAGAGCGGCAGGTCGTCCTCCACGACATCGTCGGTGTTGTGCTGCAGGGCGACGGCGGCGATCGCCGCCGCCTCGCGGCCCCACGCCGATTCGTCGGCGAGGACACGCGCCTCGCGGTAGGCGTGGAGGAGCGCCCGGACCTCGAGGTACGGGCCGACGAGGGGACCGGCGACGTCGCGTTCGCCGTTCACCTGCTGGACGACGGCCGGCGCATCGCTGTGGACGACGACGTGGCGGACGCCGAACCGGCGTGAGTTCCACAACGCGTAAAGAATCCCTCGGAACACCGCGAGTTCGTGGGCGTGAACGCCGGGTAGCGCGCGGCCGATGCGCTTGACGACGTGCCCCTGGGAGTCGACGAACACCACCCCCATGCCGCTCCGTCCGTCCACCGGGTCCGCGGCCGCGACGTAGGCATGGACGACCTTGAGTTTGGCCGACGCGCGCGGTTCGGTGAGCTGCAGCATGGCCATACGCCTACCCGATCCGCTCCAGAAGCGCGGTGAGTCCAAGGATCGCCGCCAAGAGAAGCAGTTTCACACCGAGGAGATCGCGGTCGTCCAGCATGCGGTCCCACCACGTACGCTCCGCGGCGGCGTGGGCCGGCGGACGCGAGGGCTGAAAGGGTGAGCGGAGGCCGCGGTACGCCGCGGCCGACCGGAGACGGCCACGCCCACCAATGTACGCCCGATTCCAGGCGCGACGCCGGGCCCGTTGCAGCATCATCCGCGGACCCCCTGGTACGCGCGCATCAGTCCGATGACGCGGCCCGCGATCTCGAATTCGCTCCGGATCGGCTGATAGGCCGCGTTCTCCGGCCGGAGTACCGGGGCGCCGTCGAGCGTGGCCAGCCGCTTCACCGTCGCGTCCTCGCCGAGCAGCGCGACGACGATGTCGCCGGCCGATGCCGTGCGCTGCCGGCGCACGATGACGACGTCGCCCGGCATGATGCCGGCGCCGATCATGCTGTCGCCGCGGACCCGGAGCAAGAAGCAGTCCCGGATATCGCCGACAAGCCGTCGCGGCACCTCGATCCGATCCTCCACCTGTTCGTCCGCAAGCACGGGCGTTCCGGCGGACACGCGGCCCACCAGCGGGAGCCGGACGGCGTCACCGTCGTGGATCAGGGTTTTGTCGACAACCTCGAGGGCCCGCATCCGATCGCCGTGACGGCGCACGAACCCCTTTTCCTCCAATGCGGTCAGGTGTTGGTGGACGGTCGACGGGGAACTGAGACCGATCGCATCTCCGATCTCGCGGACGGACGGGGAATACCCCTTGTCTTGGATAGCTTTAATAAGGTAGTCCAGAATCTGCTGCTGCCTCGGGGTTAACCCACCGTGGCGCTTCATTCAGCACCTCCGGAAATTCCGCCGCTTTATGGTCGAAGAATATCGAACTAATGTACGGTATGCAATCCGGCCTATTACGAACATATGTACGATATTCATAAGTGAACTAACCACAACCCGATATATCTCGCACTATCGCCGGATTTCAACGCCGGACTCGATCGGACAAGGCGCGGCGATGCGGCGCCGGCACGGCGCAATGCGGGAGAAGCCGCCCGCCGCATCGAAGGCCGCATGAACCCGCGCCGTGCTCCGGCATCCCGCTCCCGTAGTCCCGCTCGTCCTGCTCGGTGCACGCGGAAGGAGGACCACGATGGAGATTACCTATCTCGGCCATGCGACGTTCCTCATCAACGCTGGCGGCACGAAGGTTTTGATCGACCCTTACGAAGAGAAAGTCGGCTACCCGATCCCGTCCGTGGACGCCGACGCCGTGCTGGTGAGCCACGAGCACGGCGACCACAACAACGTGGCCATGGCCAAGGGCAAGCCCCAAATCGTCCGGGGACTGTCCGACGGCAACTGGCGCACGATGGTCAAGCAGCCGGTCGGGAAGATCACCGTCTCGTCCGTGCCGACCTACCACGACGACACCGAAGGCTCGCAGCGCGGGCGCAACACGATCTTCATCCTCGAGAGTGAAGGGCTCCGCGTTGTGCACCTGGGAGACCTCGGGCACGCGCTCGACCATGCCCAGACGACCGCGATCGGCCATCCCGACGTGGTGATGATTCCCGTCGGCGGACACTACACGATCGACGCCGCGCAGGCCAAAAAGGCCCTGGATCAATTGCAGCCGATGGTCACGATCCCGATGCACTACAAGACCGAGGTCAACGCGGGGTGGCCGATTGCGGCTCTCGACAACTTCCTCGGCGTGATCGGGGCTACGAAGAACGCCGGGCATACGGTCACGGTGAGCCGCGACAACCTTCCGAGAACACGTGAAGTGTGGGTGATGAGCTGGAAGTAGCGCATCCGGCGGCGGGGCGGTGAAGCTCGACTGCGCGCTCGCGATGGACGCGCTCACGGAGATCCCGGCCGTGGCGCGCGCGGCCGAGGGCGCCGGCTTTGCCGGAATCTGGGCGAACGACACCAAGCACAACCCTTTTGTGACGCTGACGAGCGCCGCGCTGCACACGTCGCGGCTCGAACTCGGCACCGGGATCGCGGTGGCCTTCTCCCGCAGCCCGATGGTCACCGCGCAGACGGCCTGGGACTTGGCGCGTCTCTCGGGCGGCCGGTTTCTCTTGGGTCTCGGCACGCAGGTCCGCGCGCACATCGAGCGGCGGTTCGGCATGCCGTGGGATCCCCCGGCGCCCAAACTCCGCGAGTACGTGCAGGCCGTGCGCGCGATCTGGCGGACGTGGCAGGAGGGGGCGCCGCTCCGCGTTCGGGGCAGGTACTACAACCTCAACCTCATGGGCCCGTTCTTCAGCCCGGGACCCAACGCCCAGCCCACGGTCCCGATTCTGATCGCCGGGGTCAACGAAGTGCTCTGCCGGCTGGCGGGTGAGCTGGCCGACGGATTCATCGCCCATCCGATCCATTCCGTCACGTATCTGCGCGGGTTCGTCCGGCCGCACCTCGCGGAGGGGCTCGCGAAGGCGGGGCGCCGGCGCACCGACCTTCAATTATATGCGCCCGTGATCATCGCCCCCGGTGAGACGCCGGACGAACAGGCCGCGGCGCTCGCGCGGGCGCGGGCCCGGATCGCGTTCTACGGCTCGACGCCCACGTACCGCGTGCTGCTGCAGATCGTGGGTTATGCCGACGTGGCCGATCGCCTGAGGCAGATGGTCAGCCAGGGGCGCATGAGCGAGATCGCCGGGCAGGTGCCCGACGGCCTGCTCGACGCCATTGTCATCCAGGGCACGTACGACGAGATCGGGCATCAACTGCGGGAGCGCTACGCCGGCCTTGCCGACCGCGTCGCCTCGTACTGGCCCTTCACGCTCGACGAGCAGGCGGGATGGATTCGGATGGTGCGGGCGTTCTACGAGCGATGACGGACACCGCGGACGGTGACGCCTCCGTGAGCGGCCTCGACGCCATCAAGCGGAGGCAGCAGCAGGCGTGGGCGGACGGCGATTTCTCCGTCATCGCGTCACGGCAAATCCTCGTGGCCGAATTGCTCTGCGAGGCGGTGGACATTCATCCCGGGCAGGCGGTGCTCGACGTCGCGACCGGGAGCGGCAACGCCGCGCTGTCGGCGGCCCGGCGCGGCGGCCGCGTGACGGGGATCGACTTCGTGCCTGCGCTTCTGGCGCGCGGCGAGGAGCGCGTCCGGGCCGAGCGCCTGTCCGTCACGTTCTGCGAGGGCGATGCCGAGCATCTGCCGTTTGATGGCGGGGCCTTCGATGTCGTGCTGTCGACGTTCGGGGTGATGTTCGCGCCGGATCAGGAATCGGCGGCGCGGGAACTCCTCCGGGTGTGCCGGCCCGGCGGGAAAATCGGGCTTGCGAACTGGACGCCCGGCGGCTTCTCCGGGCAGATGTTTGCGGTCAATGCCCGCTACGTCCCGCCGCCGCCTGGGCTCCGGCCTGCCGTGTCGTGGGGGACCGAAGAGCGGCTTCGGGAGTTACTAGGAGCGGGCGTCGCCTCGCTCAGCGCACAGCGCCGGCACGCGACCGTTCGGGGGGCCTCCGAAGAGGCCTGGATGGATGGCCGCCGCAAGTACTTCGGCCCCAGCCGTCAGATCTTCACGGTCCTGGACCATGCGCAGCGGGTGGCGTACGAACGCGATCTTCTCGCGCTCGTGCGGCGGCACAACCGCGCGGAGGACGGCACAGTGAGCATCCCGTCGGAGTACCTCGAGGTCGTCGCCGTTCGGAAGTAGTCTACCTGCGCCGCGCGGCCTTCGCGGTGCGTGTCCGCCGAGGCTTCGCACGAGGAGCGCGCGTCCCCGCCGTCCCGCCGCCGCTGAGCCCTGCCGGTAAACTCGGGGGTTTGGTCCGCACGACGGCATCACTGGGCGCCGGGATGGACTTTCCCCCGTTGGCGACCAACTTCGGCATTGGCTGCGCATTGGGTCCTTCCCACGGCGCCGGCGGCACCGGCCGCGGCTTGGGCGTGGGAGCGGGCGGCTGAGCGATCGTACCGCCGAACCCGGGCGGTTGGGGGCGGGCGAGCGCGGGATCCACGCGGTCCGCCAGTGACCGGGCGGTGTCCACTCGCGGAACCCCGAAGGGCGGCAGCTGAAACACGTCGATGACGGTCTTCGGAATGCAGGCATGCGAGTGCCAGGTTGACTCGATTCCCTGCTTGATCCGGCCGCCGAACATGAGGAGCGGGATCCGTGAGCCGCCGATTACCTGAAACCCGTTCGGATGCTGCGGATCGACGGCCGTCTCCGCGTCCGGCGTGGCGACGTGGTCGGCATAGCCGCCCCAGTCGTCCCAGGTCAGAATGAAGACGGTATCCTGCCAGCCGCCGGCCTGGACGACGGCGTCCACGCGCTGCCAGGTCAGGTCGTGTCCCTTCGTCACGTAGGCCGGGTCCGGCGTCCGGTCCGGCGGGTGTTCATCGTAACCGCTCGGACTCCAGACAAAACAGAATTGCGGCAGGGCCCCGGAGCGCGCCATCCGCGTGAACGTGTCGGACGTGGGATCGCGCGACGTGTAGACACGGGCCCGACCGGCCGCGTCGCCGAGTTCCGCGTAGAACAGGACCGGGTAGCGGTCGGCTCCGGTGAACGCGCCCCAACTGATCCCGGCGCGCTCCACGTGCTTGAAGATGGTGGGAAGGTCCCACACCGGGCTGGTCCCGGCGGGAGGGTTCCGCAAGGTCGGAGTCTGCCCGCCGACGGCGAGCATGTGCCCCGGCGTCGAATTGGTGCCCAGACCGAAGTGATGGTCGCAGAACGTGAATTGCTTCGCCAGCCAGCTGTAGTACGGGAGCACACGGTCATTGTCGATCTGGACGGCCGCGGCGGGATAGTCGCCCATCTTGTAGTGCAGCCACGCATTGCGGTCGTGCGGGGGATCCGGAATGGGCGGCGCCGCGAGCAGGTTGCCGCTGTTCTGGACCTCGGCGCCCCAGGCGGCGAGCGTCGGGAAGTAGTAATCCGTTGTCTTGTTCTCCTGCATCAGGATGACGACGCGCGGCATTCAAGGACACTCCGGCCCGTGGACTCTGTTGGAGTATTGGCACTGGACGGGCACGGTGCCGCTGCCGTCGGCGAGGGCGATCTCTTTGAAGACCTTTGTGAGGTCGGCACCGGCCTCGAACACCGGGAAGTCCCCGCACTCCTCGCCCTGGCGTGAAACCCAGCCCAGATGCGCGTTGGAACCGTCGCGAATGGCGTCCTCTACGTCGGGATCGGTCCGCGCCTCGTTCAGCTCGTGGTAGAACGTGGCGACCACGTTCTTCCACGCTTGGTCGAAGACGGGGATCCCGTTGACCGTGCCGTCCGGACGCGTCTCCGAATAGACGCCCACCGCGTAGTACACGGTCCGGCCGGCCGCGGTATGCACGGATCCGTGAAAGCCGCCCAGGCCGTGCAGCGAGTCGTCTTTATCGTCGGCAGGCATCGAACGGCGGCGGGCTGTTCGGACACCGGCCCGACGGGTCAGCGCGCCGGTGGTCGCGGCATTCGTGTTCAGCACCGTGCCGGGAGGCAGCAAGAATACGAACACCGTCGACGCCAGATCGCGATTGCCGAACTTTCCCTGCGCGTCGAGATCCGCGACCCGCGCTTCGATGTCGCCCTGGCTGACAATCGCCGGCGCCGGTCCCGGCAGTGGCTCCGACCCGTCGAATGCCGTGGTAATCGGGGCCGTAAAATACTGTTGCATGATGCCGTTAAGCCCGGCGTCCCTCATCGCCGCCGCCAGGGCGCGATCGATGTTGCCGATGTCGCTCGCGGCCCACGCTACCGCCCCGACGTAATAGCTGACGAAGCGCAGCGCTGAAATCGTCCTGCCCCCATGGTTGATGAGGTCGTGCTGCGGTGTCGGCGGGAGTCCGGGCACGAGGGCTTCCGGCATAGGTAACCCGGCCTGGGCGAGAAACACTTTCTCGGCGGACGAACCGTGGCGCAACACCACGTTCAGCGGCCGGCGGGCTGTGGTGCGGTTCATGTGAAAAGCTCCTTCGCGTGAATTGCTCCAGGGTTGTTCAGGGCGTCCTCATTGAGAGGTGCCGGCGGACTCCGTGTTGTGTCTCGAACGCCGTGGGGAGACCGTTGCTCGAACGAGTACAGAACGGCGAATGAGGGAACGGTCGAAGCTGAACCCGCGGCGGCGTGCCGCTTAGCCGTTCACGGCTTCCTGAAACCGCCGGATCGCGTCGATGTGTGCGCGCGGATTCGGCAGCCCGGCGCGCGTCGTATCCACGCTGAGGTGCGTGGCACCGAGCTTCCGCCACTGTTCGACCTGGTCCCGCCATTCCTCGGGCCCGCCCTGCCGGACCGCGGCGCGTCCCTCGATGCCGAAGCCGTTCAGATCGCGGCGCGCGGCCGCGAGATGCGCCCGAAGCCGTTCCACCTGGTGCTCGCGGGCGGCCTCGTTGGCGGGCAGTTGGGCGGGCGGTTGAATCGTCCGGCTCGACATCCAGCCGTCCGCGATGCGCGCCGCCCGGCGCAGGGCGACTTCGGACTCCCCGCCGATCCAGAGCGGAATCGGCCGCTGCACCGGCAGCGGGTTGACGCCGGCGTCCGGAATATTGTGCCACCGTCCTTCAAAGGTGACGGTTTCCTGCGTCCATAACGCGCGGAGCACTTTGATCTGTTCGACGCAGCGGGCGCCGCGGTTGTGGAAATCCATGCCCAGCGCCTGGTACTCCACGTCGTTCCAGCCGACTCCGATTCCGAGACGGAGCCGCCCGCCGCTCAGCACGTCGACCTCCGCCGCCTGCTTGGCCACGAGCGCCGTCTGACGCTGCGGCAGGATGATCACCCCGGTGACGAGTTCCAGGCGCCGGGTGCAGCCGGCGATGTACCCGAAGACCACGAATGGCTCGTGGAAGCTGTGGGCGCTCGTGTACGGACCCGTCCACTTGGGCCGGCTCGCGGTATTCGCGCCGAGCACGTGATCGTAGATGAGGAGATGATCGTAGCCGAGCGATTCCGCGGCCTGCGCGTAGTCCCGGACGACCGCGGGATCGCTGCCGATTTCGATCTGCGGGAAGACGACGCCGATTTTCATGCCGTGCTGTTCGCAGCGTGCGGCGGCGATTCCCGCCGCGGTGCCGGCCGCGGCGAGCAGCAGGCCATCGGTACGAGCCAGGACCCCATCGCCCGGAAGGTGGCGGAAGTGCCTGAAGACATCGAGGTAGGAAGAAGCGGCGCTCCGGTGGGCCTCGTCAACGATCATGACCGGCGAATCCTCGGGCCGGTAACTGCCGAGCCGAGCAGGTCGGGATAATGACTGGATACTGGCAACGACAGTCACGGCGCCCGAGGCGGCGTGCTGGCACCACGTTCAATCGCAGTGGGTCGATCTGGGCGTTCGGTTCTGAATACGCCGAATGTCTGGTCGAGCAATTCGTGACGGTGGGCGCAGTACAGAAGCGGTGGGTCGCCCAAACTTTCGGGAAGTCTTGCTGCGATGACGGTTTTGCCGGAGCCGGTGGAGAGTACCAGTAACTGGCGGCGCACGCCCCGCTTAGCTGCACCGACGATAGCATCCAGTGCTTCCTGCTCAGAGCTGCAGGAGTCGGGCATGAGCCTGTTCAGCTCCCTCGTAAGACAATGGACCGTATTGGTGGGTGATGTACCGCATCTTCAGGAAGCGGCTCCTTCTCAGTTTGTCGCGATCCTAAATGGCTCTGCTACGTGGCCACGGTCGATTTTGCCAGAATCGCCTAAGCCGGAATCCGGCCGGCGCGATCCCGGCTTAGCCGGCCCGCGGTAGGTCCCGCCGCAGCGCCCGGTAGCGTCCTGGCGTGAGCCCGAACGCGGAGGTGAACGCGCGTGTGAAGTGGGCCTGGTCGGCAAAGCCCGCGTCGCACGCGACCTCGGCAAGAGGGCGGGCTTGGTGGATCGCCTCTCGCGCGCGTTCCAGCCGGCGCATGAGTTGGTAGCGGTGCGGGGTGGTCCCGAGCGCGATACGGAACTGGCGGGCGAGGTCGTAGCGTGTGAGGCCGCTAACCGCCTCCAACTCGGCTGAGCGCACCGTGCGGGTCCGCTCCGCGGCGAGGATCTGCCGCGCGCGCTCGACGGCGACGGTGTCAACGTGCCGCGAGACCGCGGGCGCACCGCCCGCGCGTTCACCGGCCAGCAGGCCTTCCGCCAACTCCACCACGAGGCTATCTACGGCCAGCGGTTCCAGAGGCGTGCGGAAGACTTCGCGCACGGCGCGCGCCAGCCGCGCGTTCGTCGACACCGCCTCGCGCAAGAAAGGCAGCCGATACGGCCGCCCGCAGACGGCCCGGACCGCTTCGGCCAGCCGGAGGGGTTCGACGTAGACGATCCGGTAACCGAACCCGTCGGGGGTGCCCGCGCGGCCGTCGTGGACTTCGTCCGGATAGAGCACGGTCACCTGACCGGGCGTGCTCGCGTGGACGGCGCCGCGGTAGTCGAAAACCTGCACGCCGGAGTCGGTCACGCAGACGGCGTAGGTGTCGTGGCGGTGCTTCCGGTACGCCGCGCCGGCGAACCACGCGCGGAACAGCTCTACGCCGTCCACCGGCCCGGCGCTGGCGATCCACTCCCGGCCGGGCTTCCGGCACGATTGTTCAAGACCCTCGCCCGCCGATCTGGTTTGCTTGAGCCGCATGACTCCGACGCTCCGGGACCGTCAAACGGGTTCCTCGAGTACACAATGACTACCGAGCAGGCCGCGGCGTTCCTGCTCTTCGCCGTGGCCGCCGCCGGCACGCCCGGCCCGAGCAACGTCATGCTGACGGCGACCGGCGCGCAGGTCGGCGTCCTCCGGGGGCTTCCGTGCCTTTTCGGCCAGACCACTGGCATGGGCCTCATGCTGTTCTTCGTGCTCTCGGGCCTCGGGAGCCTGGTCCTGGGACACCCGCCTGTACTCCGGGCCCTGCACTGGAGCGGCGCCGTCGTGCTGCTCTGGCTTTCGTGGAAGATCGCGACCGCCTCGCGCACCATCAATGCGGCGTCCGGCCGCAGGGCCATCGGCTACCTGGACGCGGCCATCTTCCAGTGGGTGAATCCCAAGGCCTGGCTGGTTGCCGCGAGCGCCGCCGGGACCTTCCTCACGGCCGGCGCGGGAAGCCCGGTCGTGCAGGCGGCGTCGCTGGGCGTGCTGTTCTTCTTGGTCGCTCTGCCGAGCTGCTTTCTCTGGCTGGCCTTCGGCGCCGGCGTGCAGCGTCTGCTGCGGACCCCGCGCCGCCTGCGCACGTTCAATATCACGATGGGCGCGCTCCTGGCGCTCTCCATCGTATTGATCATTCGGTGAACGTGATGGCGGAAACCCAGGGAGGGAAACGATGGACGCATCCGGAACCGCCGCGCTTTTTGAGGGCCTGACAACACCGCACGTCGCCGACGCCTGCCTCCGCAGCGGCGTGGACGTCCGCTGTGCGCCGTCCGACGTTCGCGCGCTCGGCCCGTCGGGCCGGGTGGCGGGCAGAGTTCGGCCCGTCCGGCACTACGGCAGCGTCGATATCTTTCTCGAAGCGTTGGAGCGAGCGTCGTCGAGCGAGGTCATGGTGATCGACAACGCCGGCCGCCGGGATGAAGCGTGCGTGGGAGATCTGATCGTCTTGGAGACGAAACTGGCCGGGCTGGCGGGGATCGTCATCTGGGGGCTGCATCGCGACACACAGGAACTCCTCGAGATCGGGCTGCCGGTGTTTAGCCTCGGTGGCTGTCCGACCGGGCCGCTCAGGCTCGATCCGCGGGAGGTCGAAGCCCTGGCGTCGGCCCGCGTCGGCACCTGGACCGTCGGCGCAGGCGACGTCGTGATGGGGGACGCGAACGGCGTGCTCTTCGTGCCGGAGGCCCGCGCGGAGGAGATCGCGGCGCTCGCCCGCTCAATCCGTGACACCGAGCGCGTCCAGGCGGAGAAGATGCGCCGCGGCACCTCGCTGCGCGCGCAGTTGCGGTTTGCGAATTTTCTCGCGCGCCGTGCCGAAAACCCAGCGGTCGCGTTTCGCGACCACCTTCGCCGGATCGGCGGCGCGATCGAAGAATAGGAGCAAGACCTACGGCATAAACGCGACGGGCCGTCAAGACATCCCAGCCCTGCGGTACTCGTGACCGTCGCCGGCGGCGTCGCGTACGCATGCTTTCTGCGTCTGCTTACCATACTGTGCCGGCCTCCTAGCGATCGTCTCGCGATCTTCTGACACAATCGTTCAATCTCCGGGCTGTCCCTTCAGACCCCCAAAATCGAGAAACCGAAATCCTTGTTACCGTCAAACGGCTGTTCCGGCCTTGACATGGGCTCCAATGATATTGTATATACAAGTAAGATTATTGCATATACAAATGACTAAAGGAGCACTGAGGCGAATCTCCGTGGACATCCCGAGCGGGCGTGCGACGGATCGGCGACAGTGGAAACGCGTCGCGGCAGAGTGCGCGGCTGTCAACCTGCGAAAGACCGCCCGCGCGGTCACGCAGTTCTTCGATGAGGTGCTGGGGCCGAGCGGACTGAGAGCCACGCAGTTTACGGTGCTGGTCGCCGTCGCCCTCGCCGACCCGCCGACCATGACCCGAATCGCGCGCGCCTTGGTGATGGATCCGTCGACCCTGACGCGGGACCTGCGGCTACTCGAGCGGGCCGGCATGGTCAAAACTGCGGGCGGCAAGGACCGGCGCACGCGCTTTGTCACGGTGACCCCGCTCGGCCGCGACCGCCTGACTGCCGCGCTGCCGCTGTGGGAGCAGGCGCAGCGTCAAGTCGTACGGCGCGTTGGGGGATCCCGGTGGCGCGAGATCCTGCAGGAACTGTCGGCGGTCCAGACGCTGGTGCGAGATTCGCAAGGGGCTTCATAGAAACTCAGCAACAAGGAGGCGATCCATGTTCGAGGTCATTGGCGCAACTGCCTATTCGGCGCTGTATGCGGCGCTTGTCGGCGTACTTGTGGGGTTTTCACCGGCGCGCCGATCCACGAAGCTCGCCGTCGCCGCAGCCGCGGCGCTATGGGGCGTGATCGTCGTCACGATTGCGGGCTTCGGCCTCGGTGCCCCCGGCGCCGCCGGGGGGGTTCCAATTCCCGTGGTGGCGTTCGCGGTATTTTCCGCGCTGCTGTTTGGCGCGTGGGCTGCACGCCGGCAATTTCGGGACGCGCTGCTCTCCGTGCCACTTCCGGCGCTCGTTGCTCTGAACGTCGGCCGGGTAGCGGGCATCTTGATGGCGATCTCGGCAGCGCAGGGGCGGATTTCCGCACCCTTCGGTCCGGCCGCGGGATGGGGTGACGCGTTGACGGGTGCCCTGGCGATTCCAGTAGCGGCGATCGCTGCAACAAGGCCAAAGAACTGGGGCTGGGTCTTCGCCTGGAATCTTCTTGGTGCCGCTGATCTCATCGACGCGGTGACGCTCGGCGCGCTCTCAGCACCCGGCACACCGTTTCGAGTTTTCACAGAAGGGCCGGGCACCGGGGCGATGGGCGCCCTTCCGTGGATCATGATCCCGACAATGCTCGTCCCGCTCTATTTCCTGATCCACTTTACGATCGCCGCAAAGATCAGATTCGAGGACCAGGCGCGAGGGGCCGTGCTGCCGGCGCGCTCCGCGGCGTGAACGTTATCGTGCGGCGGCTCGCTGAATGCGGCGGATCGGCTTTGGCCGTGGGTCCCAATCCCACCCCGCCATTCACGCTCTTATGCTCAGGCGAGCGGTGGCAACGGGCGTATTAGCAAGCCTGGGAGCGCTCACGCACCTCGACAATGGCCGCCGCACCGCCGGTGGCCTGCATCAGGAGGCTGAGAAATGATCCGTTCCGAGACGATGTACACGGCAGCCGCCGAAAAAGTCAGCGGTATGCCGTCTGCTCAAGCCTGGTTCGCAGGTGGCGAGCGCGTCGGCTACGACCCCAAAGCGCGCGCCATGGTTACTGCCCAAGGCGCGCCCCTTCGCGTGTTCGTGAGGCGAGAAGGAGATCTTACTCGCGCCGTGTCCTTCCTGCCAGGATATCCGGACGGCTCGTTCGGGTGGGCCAAAGTTCTCCCCCATTTGCCGAACGCGGCCGGGATGCCGAAGCTCTTTGTGGAGTATGTCGGGATGGGCGACAGCGACAAGCCCAAAAACTATGCGTACTCCACCGCCGAACGGACCGATCTCGTTGAGGCGATATGGCGCGACTTTGGTGTTCAATCGACGACGTTAGTTGCCTTTGACTTTAGCTCACTTGTCGTCTTGGAGCACCTGCGGCGCAGGCTTGAGCGCTCCGAGCGTGGCGAACCCGCAGGCGGCCCGGAAATACGCGGAGTTTTCATCTTCAACGGCGGACTCTTCACCGACGGACACTCCCACCCATGGTACACCACGCCGATGTTGCGCCGACTTGGAGGCGGGATGGAACCATGGATCGGCCGCTCCTTTGCGATGTTCAAGAGGCTGGCAGGGGTGATGTGGTCAAAGGGCTACCGGGTTACCGACGCCGAGGTGCGGGAGCTCTACAACGCCATGAACCGCCACGATGGCCTGTTCTACCTCGCGCGAGCGGCGGGCTTCGCCGCCGATCACAAAGCGCAAGGCGACCGGCTCGACTTCGGCCGTCTCTTCACGGCGTATCGCGGTCAATTCCCGTTTCTTGTGGGCGGCAGCGACGACGATCCCTTTGAGCATCGGCAGGTCGACCTTGCGCAAGAACGCCTCGGGAAGCTCGGCCCCCAGATCGAGCGCTTGCCCGGCGGTCACCTCACCACCCACGAGCAGCCGGAAGCCTTGGCGACATTGATCACAAAGTTCGAGCAAGGACTTTCAAATGAAAGCGATCACTGATCGCCACGTCGCCCAGCGCCCTGAAGCCTGGCGCAACCCTGTCAACCAGGCACTAGCGCTGTCCGTCCCCGGCGAGGGCGTTTTAGTCGCCGGGGATCCTTCGGACCATCAACTCGGCTGCCGGCGATATCTGATAGTACTCTGTCGTCCGCCGTTTCTTGCGGGCCACGCCGAGCGCCCGCTCGAGCTCTTCAGTAAGTGCTTCACACGACGGGCCGCTTACGCCCTCGACGGCGACCGTCGCGCGGCCGTCGCGTGTAATGGTGACTCTGATCGCTTCGCGTCGCATCGAACACCTCCTGAATATCCAAAGATCAGGAATCTGGGCAGGGTAAGTTCGCTCATGGCACGTTGGCGGGCCGGTTCGATAACCTCCAGCAGCCCTTGAAGCCGAAGCCCACGCAAATGCTTACACTCCTCACCGTGCGGGCGGCGCCGATAGATGTAATCCGGACAGCCACAGAAGAGCGTTCTGTCCGGGTGCTCGTAGACCGTGTACCATTGATCCGGCTTAGACTCGCTTGCAACCTCGCAGATGGCGAGGCCGGCGTTTTCAGCCGCCCCGCTGGCGACAGGGCGCACTCGGGCCGTCCGCTGGACGCGTGTCTGCACCTTGGGGACAGTATCAAAGCCGAGATCGATGCTGGCGGGACGAAGACGCATATTAGCCCTGGATTCAGGGACGAGGAAAGAACTACCAGATGTTACCGAGAGCCCCCCGGAAAACTCGATCTACGTGTTGGGGGTGGACCAGGCGTGGTCGCGTTCGACGAGGTCGCCGCTCTTCCGTTCCTGTATCTGACGACGACCGGCCGGAAGACCGGACTGCCGCGCGAAATCGAGATCTGGTTCGTGGTCCACTGCGGCAGTTTCTACGTGTTCGCCGAGGGGTTCCACCGCGCGCAGTGGGTCAAGAACATCGCGCGCAATCGCCGCGTTCGCGTACGCATCGGCGATCACGTGCGGGATGCCGACGCGGAGGCGCTCGAGAAGGCACGCGACGCCGCAGAGTGGCGGACCGTGCAGGACCTCGCGCGCGCGAAGTACGGCTGGGGCGACGGACTGCCGGTACGAATCACGCCGGTGTAAGAACGGGGGGCCGGCGGGCGACCCCGGCGCCCGGGCGCCAAGTCAGTACAGCGGGGTCGCGTCCAGGTCGAAGTAGACCCAATACGGCCAAAACGCCGGAAACGCGTAGAACGGCTCCAGAAATCGCGTGTGGCGTTCGGGGGCCGTGTCCCGAATACGGAAGCGCGCCGGTCCCTCTCGAACAAGGCGCTGTTCCGGTTCCACTCCGGGGTCCAATGCCAGCGGCCGGCGGCAGCACGCTTCGTCCTGGGCCAGTACGACGGGACCCCACAGCAGTGCCGCGCGCCTGGGATGCTGCGGATCTACGGGCACGGTGCGCAGGCGCCGGGGAATCGTGACCGTGAGCCGGTCCCTCGGCTGCCACTCCCGTTCGATGCGCGCCCACTCGCCCGGCCGCGGGGCCGGATCGAGGCGCGTGCCGTTCAGCTCGAGCCGGACGTCCCTCGACCAGGACGGGACGCGGACGGCCAGTTCCATCCGCACCGGCCGCTCCATGGACAGCGTGAGCGCCGTCGTGTCGGCCTCCGGATAGTCTGTCTCCTGGCGAAGGAGGACCCGCTCGCCGCCCTGCCGCCACGCCACCTCGGACGGCACAAACAGATTGACGCGGAGTCCCTCCGGCGCCTTGAAGTAGATGACGTTGTGGTAGTCGGCGACCGTCTGCAGGTAGGTGCCGGAACAGCACGGCCACGCGTGCCAGTAATACTGCTTGATGCCGCTCGAAAGGCGATAGTCCCCGTAGTAAAAGGTGCGGCCGTCCGGTTCCGTCGGCAGCGCGGCGCCGATGCCGTTGTACAGCAGCGTTTCAATCCAGTCGCCGAACCGGGCTTCGCCGGTGAACGTCATGAGGTAGCGGCACAGTTTGAACGCCGCCCATGACCCGCACGGGATTTCCGCATGGCCGGCGTAGAGCTCGAGTGACCGGCCGAGCGCCCCGTCCGGCGGCATCAACCGCTCGTCGGGGCCGAACCCGCCCGTCGCGTAGCACTGGGTCCGCCCGAGGAAATCGTACGCGTTCGCGCAGATCCGTAGATAGCGGCGATCGCCTGTGACGGCGTACGCCATCGCGGCGCTGCTGAGCGAGTTGACGTGGCTGTAGGCATGCACGGCGATGACCTCGCGCGGCTCCGCGGCGTCCGCGAATTGCGACCAGTAATGCTCGTAGAGCCAGAGGCCGGCGAAATCTCTGTAGGCCGTATTGCCGCTCCGGAGATAGGCGCGGTAGAGGTTTTCGGGCAGCGTGTACCACTCGATCGTCTGCGTCGGTCCGCCGCCCTGAAAATCGAAATTGTCCGCCGCGGGCCGCGAGCGGTCGAACGTCCTCTCCGCCCATGACATCGTCCGCTCGAGAACCGGCAGCGCCTCGCGGGAGCCGGCGTAGGCCTCCAGGTCGACAAGCCCGCACACCAGTTTCTCCCAATCGTACAGGCGCATACGGGCATTGCCCTCGGGACCGATCGTCTGCCGCCAGCCGTCAAACAGCGCAAGCGCCTTCTCACGGAGCGGCCCGTCGCCCGTCGCCCGGCTCAGTCGCGCAATGCCGCTCAGCAATTGACCAAAGATACACGCGCTCGTCTCGGTGCACCATCCCCGCATGCCGGCGCCGGGCGCGGGCATGCCGGCCGCCTGCCGAAAGCCTTTCAAAATGTCGTCGTTGGACAGCGAAAAGTAGACGTCGCGGGCCCGGACAACCTGGTCGTGCACACGCCCGGGCAGCAGACGGACCCCGTCGTACTCGAACGTGTCCAGGACCGTCCCGGCATGTCTTGCGGCGCTCGGCTCCGTCACGTGCTCCTCGCTATCGGCAGGCGTTCGCGACCCGCGGTCCGGCGGGCAGTAGAAATCTCCACTCCACGATGCTCGTGAGCGGCAAGAACCCCAGCCGTTCGAGGATCGGGCGGCTCGTCTCGCGCGCGTCCACACGCAGGTACGGGTAACCGCGCCGCCGGGCGTCGTCGGCGCGGGCCCGGACGAGCGCGCGATAGATGCCGCGGCCGCGATACTCCGGGATCGTGCCCCCGCCCCAAAGTCCCACGAACGACCGCTGCGCCGGAAATTCCGCGCGCGCGCTCGCGACCGGGCGTCCGTCCACATACGCGACGTAGAGGCCGAGCGTCGGGTCTGTCAGACGCTGCTGATATTGTTGCGTGCGCGCCGCCTGCCAGTGCTCGTCGCGGCGGAAGGCAATTCGAGCGGTCTCCGCGGCCTCAGCGACCCCGGCCATGTCTGTCACCCGCCGGACTTCGACCGCCGTCGCGCCGGCCGCGGCGGGATGCGGGTCCTCGCGCAGATCGTCCGCGAGATCAAAAATCACCAGCGTCTCAGTTTCATCGGGCTCAAAGCCGGCCGCCGCGAGCCGTGATCCGAGGTCGGGTGGCAGATCGTAGCCGTAAACTTTCCATTCGATGACGCCGGTCTGCCGGGCCACCGACGGATGATCGGCCGCGCCGGCGTCGCCGCGCCCCGGTGACTGCGAGCGAAAGAATGCCACCTGCTCGGCGATGAAGGCATCCGCGTTTTCGGCGGCGAGGTCGGCGCTTACGACGGCATTCCATGCGCCGATCGCGCGGATGACGGGTCCGGCGCGCTCGTACCGGACCCCGGGTTCGGGCAGCCGGTCCTCGCGCCTTTCGGCATCGAAAAGCGCCAGGATCTCCGCGGGCGGGCGCCCGGCGCGGCGGACCGGCATCACGTCGGGCGGTTCAGGCGCGCCGCAGCGACGCCGTCAACACGGCGGCGACGGCGAGCGGCAGCCACAGCCACGGGACAATCGCCGCGTGGACGAGCAGCGCGGAGAGGGCGAGAGCCACGATCACTCCGGCGGCGATGGTCCAGTCGTCGCCGATCAGCAGGTCCTTCCAAAACGCCAGGAAGGACGCGACATAGTTCATTGGGATGCCCCTCCCGCGTTGCCCGCGGTCACGAGGCGCCGGACGCGCCGGGCCCCGAGCCAACGCACCTGTGTCAGGCTGTAGAGGGTGAGGTACGCGAGAATCGCCAAGATGGCGCCGTCAGAGCCCGGCCAGTCGATGCCGAGGCCCTCGCCGGCCCAAAAGATCCCGAACGTGGTCAGCATGAGGCCGACCGCGAACTTCATCGCGTTCTCGGGGACCCGGCTGAGCGGCCGGTGCACGAGGAACCCCGCCGCGGACACCAGGGCGACCGCGGCGGCGGCCCCGCCGATCGCAAGCGGCAGGCTGCCGTGCGCGCTCCCGAAGGTCAACACGATGAACACCACCTCGACGCCCTCCAGGAACACCCCTTTAAACGACACGGTGAACGAGTACCAGTCGACGCCCGTACGCGGCGCCTGGCCGGCGGCCATGGCTTCGTGCACCTGCCGGCGATAGGCCGCGTCCTCATCGTGCAGCGCCTTGTAGCCGGCCGCCCGGAGAATCGCCTTCCGGAGCCACTGCATCCCGAAGACGAGCAGGAAGGCCCCGACCACCAGGCGCAGCGCGTCGATCGGAATCATCCGAAGGCCCGGGCCAAGCACGGCGACCAGCAGCGCAAGCGCGCCCCCCGCCGCCGCGGTGCCGAGCCGTACGGACGGCCAGCCCCGCGTGACGCCGAGCGCCAGCACGATCGTCAGAGCCTCGACGGCTTCGACGGCCGAGGCGAGAAACGTCGCCAGCACCAGGAAGATCCACGTCATTCCGGTCCCTCCGCTCGCCTAGCCCCGCTTGCGCGGGACTAGCCCCAGACCAAGGTAATAGGCTAGCCGTCGTTGCGGGCGAACTGTCCTGTACTGCGCGACCGCGCCCACATCAGATAAAAGGCCCACACTCCGATCCCAAGATACACCAGGTTCTCGCCGAACGCGATGCCGGCGGCCCGCCAGTCGACGGCCGGGTCCGCGAGCGCCCGGCGTGCCGCTTCGAAGACCCACGTCGGCGGAATGCCGTAGGCCACGGCGCGCACACCCGCCGGCAGAATCCGAAGCGGGAAGAACGCCGCGGTCAGGGGCTGGAACAGAAATATCGCGCCCCACGCCAGCGCCTGGATGCGCGTGCCGATCATGAAGACGATGCCGAGCAGCACGAGCCCGATCGCCCAGGCGAAGATCGTCAGGTTCGCAAAGAAGAGTGCGAGGTTGACGGCGCCGACCCGCCAGATCTCGAAGTGAAACCACGCCGCCGCGATCGCCGAAATCATGCCGAAGATCACGAGCGTCTTGAGGAGTCCGGACAGCATGTGCGCGGCGACGTACTCGAAGAGCGACAGCGGCGCCACGAACATGTTGCTGAGATTGTGCGACCAGATGTTCCATAGGCTCCCGACCGTGATCGAGTACTGGTTCACGCGGATGACGTCCCACAGCAGCATCCCGAGGATGAGGTAGGAGCCCGTGTTTGGGTTCAGCACGCCCGTCAGGAATCCCGAAACGAAGCCGAAGACGACCACCGTGATGAGCGACGTGTAGAACAGGTCGACGATGATCTCGAGTGAGCCGCGCGTGATGTACAATTCCTGTAAGAGCACCGCCTTGATGCGTTCAGACATCCGTGTCCCCCCGCGCGATCTTCAAAAAGACGTCTTCGAGGGTCGGCTTCTCCACCTCGATGTCGGTGATCCAGACGTCCCGCTCGCTGAGCCCGAAGATGAGCTCGGGGATGCGCTGTTCCGTCGTGTCGATCACCACCGTGTGGTCCTGGGTGAACCGGAAGTTCTGCGCCCGCTCCCGGAGGAACGCCGCGATGGTCGCGTGATCTCCCTCCACCGTGAGCCGCAGTTGCGCGGAGCGAATGCGCTTGGTGAGCCCGAGCGGCGTGTCCTGCGCGAAGATCCGTCCCCGGTCGAGAAAGACGACCTCGTCGCAGATCCGCGTCACCTCGTTCATGCGGTGGCTGGTGTAGAGGATCGACACGCCGGCGTCGCGCCGGATCTCCTCGATCAACGACAGCGTCTTGTCGGCGATGTCCGGGTCGAGGGCGGCGGTCGGCTCGTCCATCAGGATCAGTTCCGGATCGTTGAGCAGCGCCTTGATTAAGTTCACGCGCGTGCGCTGGCCGGTGGACAGATCCCAGTATCGCTTCTGCAGCAGCGGCGTGACCTGGAAATAGTCGGCCCACCTGCGGATCTTCGCGTCCGGCCGCCGGATGCCGTAGAGATGGCCGAAGACGCTCAGGTTCTGCCACACGGTAATGCGGCCCTGAAGCGTGTTGTACGAGGATGCGAAGTTGATCCGCTGCAGGCAGGCCTGCCGGTGCGCCGTGAACTCCTGGCCGAAATAGACGATCCGGCCCGCCGTCGGCGTGGTGATGCCGAGCAGCATGTGGATCGTCGTCGTCTTGCCGGCGCCGTTCGGCCCGAGGAGCCCGATGATGCGGCCCTTGGGGATCGCAAACGACACGCGGTCGACCGCCCGGAATCCGCCGAAGTCTTTCACGAGATTGTCGACTTCAAGCAGCGGCGTGGACATCGCTCACCCCGCGATCAGAGGAATGGACGCGAGCGCGGCGATGATCCCGGCGGCCTGTTCCCGCGAGACCTGTTCCTTCAGCATCACGCGCGCGAGCAGCACCGTCGAGGCCGGATACAGCGAGGCGAGCACCGCGGCCACGTCGAGCCGGCCGGCATGCTCGGCCAGCAGGAAGAACGCGTTGCCGCCGGCGTCGAGCAGCCCGGCGAGCAGCATGAGGGGCACCACGTGGATGGAGACGCGGCCGCCGGTGTCGCGGCGCGCCAGCGCGGCGGCGCAGGCGAACGCCAGGACCGTGACCAGCGTGACGAACTGCGACGCGGCGAGCGGCCAGAAGACCGCGTCGGTCCGCGCCCGGCTGATAAAGATGTAAAAGCCGCCGAAGCCGATGCCGGCCAGCGTTGCGAGCCCGAGCCCGCGGGGCCGTCCGTCCCCCTGCGAGGACGCCGCCGCGGGTGGCCGGGAGATCAGCCACACGGCGAGCATCGCGAGCCCGAACCCGGCGAACTGCCAGCCGGTCGGCAATCCCTCCGACGCGGCGGCGAAGGCGACCGGCATGGCGGCGGCAATGACCGCGGAGATCGGCGCCGCGATTCCCATCACGCCGACGGCCAGGGCCTGATACAGCGAGACGAGTCCAACCGCGCCGGCCACTCCCGCGGCGCCTGCCCACACCAGCGCGTGCGGCGGCGGGGCGTGCTCCGTCCGCAGCCACGCCAAGATCAGCATCGTGGCGAGCGAGGCGAGCTTCGATACCGCGGCGACCGTGAAAACCGGCGCCCGCTTGGTGGCGAGACCTCCGCTGAAATCGCCCGCGCCCCACGACGTGGCGGAAGCGAGGCCAAAGGCGCCGGCGGCGAGGGGCGATGCCAAGGTCCGGTGCTGCGCGGGGCGGGAGTCCGCTCGGGCCGGCGCCCGGCTACGCGCCCGCGGGAGAAGCGCTTCCCGGTCCGCCGGCGGAGGTGTGCTTCCACCGGAGATCGGGGTGGCGGGCGGCGGTCACCTCGTCGAGCCGCGTCACCGGGGTTTCGTGCGGCGCCGTCCGGACGAGCTCGGGGTCGGTCTCGGCTTCGCGGGCGATCGCGAGCATGGCGTCGACGAACGAGTCCAAGGTCTGCAGGCTCTCGGTCTCCGTGGGCTCGATCATAATCGCTTCCTCGACAATCAGCGGGAAGTAGATCGTGGGCGCGTGAAACCCGTAGTCGAGCAGCCGCTTGGCCATGTCTTTCGTGGTCACGTGGAAGCGGTCGCGCTGGCGTCGGCCGGACAGCACGAACTCGTGCTTGCACACGCGGTCGTACGGGACATCGAAGGCGCCGCGAAGGCGGCTCAACAGGTAATTGGCGTTCAGCACCGCCGTCTCCGCCGCCTCGCGGAGGCCCGGCGCGCCCATGGTCCGCATGTAGGTGTAGGCCCGCACGAGGTTGCCGAAGTTGCCGTAGAATGCGCGCATCTTTCCGATCGTCTTGGGGCGATTGTAGTCCAGCAGGAACCGCGCGCCGTCGCGCTCGACGGTCGGCACCGGCAGGTAGGGCGCGAGATGCGCCCGCACGCCGACCGCGCCCGCGCCCGGGCCGCCGCCGCCGTGGGGGGTAGTGAACGTCTTGTGCAGATTGAGGTGCATCACGTCGAAGCCCTGATCGCCGGGCCGCGTGACGCCGAGAATCGCGTTGAAGTTGGCGCCGTCGAGATACAGCTGCGCGCCGACGCTGTGGACGGCGCGGGCGACGTCCTGGATCTGTTCTTCGAAGAGGCCGAGCGTATTCGGGTTCGTGAACATGAGCGCGGCGACGTCCGTCGACAGCGCCGCCTTGAGCGCCGCGAGATCGATGTTGCCGCGGGCGTCGCTCTTGACCTCGACGACCTGGTAGCCGCACTGCGCCGCCGACGCCGGATTCGTGCCGTGTGAGGAGTCCGGGACCACCACGGTGGTGCGCCGCTCGCCCTTCTCCTCGAAGTACCGGCTGATCATGAGCAGGCTCGTCAACTCGCCGTGGGCGCCGGCCGCCGGCTGGAACGTCACCCGGTCCATCCCGGTGACCTCGGCGGTCATGTGCTCAAGCTCCCACAGCAGCGCGAGTGCTCCCTGCGCCAATTCCTCCGGCGCGTAGGGGTGCAGGCGCGCAAAGCCCGCCTGCCGCGCGGCGTCTTCGTTGATCTTCGGGTTGTACTTCATCGTGCACGACCCGAGTGGGTAAAACCCCTCGTCGATCGAGAAGTTGCGATGGCTGAGCGCGGTGTAGTGGCGCACCACGTCCAGTTCGCTCACTTCCGGCAGCGCGGGCTCGCCGGCGCGGCGGGCCGCGGCGGGCAGGATGGCGTCGAGCGGGGCGTCGGGGACGTCGCTCGCGGGCAGGCTGTAGCCGATCCGCCCGGGGGCTCCGCGTTCGAAGATCACGGGCACCGGCCGGCGCCGAAGGTCCGGCCGGGGCGTCACGGTCGCGGTCTGGCGGTCGTCCCGCCGGTCGCGCGCGCTCATTGGACGGTGGCCAAGTGGCCCACGAGCCGGTCGATCTCCTCGCGCGACCGCCGCTCGGTCACGCAGAGCAGCCAGCAGTCGGACAGTTCCGGATAGAAGCGGCCGAGCGGCAGGCCGCCCAGGATGCCGTGCTCGAGCAGCCGTTTGTTAACCTCGGTCGGCGGAACCGGGCACCGGACGACGAACTCGTTGAACACGGGCGCCTGAAACCGGAGGCTGTAGCCCGGCACGCCCGCGATCCGCTCCCGCGCGTAGTGCGCCTTTCGCGCGTTGAGCTCGGCGACGTCCCGGATGCCGCGGCGGCCGAGCGTCGCGAGGTACACCGCGGCGACCAGGGCATTGAGGGCCTCGTTCGTGCAAATGTTGCTCGTGGCCTTGCCGCGGCGGATGTGCTGTTCCCGTGTTTGGAGCGTGAGCACATATCCCGGCCGGCCGGCCGTGTCCACGGTGCGTCCCACGAGGCGGCCGGGCATGCGCCGCACGAAGGCCTGCCGTGTCGCCATGATCCCCAGGTACGGGCCGCCGTAGTTGAGCGCGTTGCCGAGCGGCTGGCCTTCGCCAGTCACGATGTCCGCGCCGTACTCGCCCGGCGGCTTGAGCAGTCCGAGGCTGAGCGGCTCCGCGATCGCGACGACGAGCAGGGCGCCGCGCTCGTGGGCCGCCTGCGCGAGGGCCGCGCCGTCCTCGACGCACCCGAAGAAATTGGGCGACTGCACGATGACGGCCGCGGTCTCGCCGCCCGCGGCGTCGCGCACGGCGGCCGGCGGCGTGACGCCCCCTTCCGCCGGAAGGTCCCGCACGGTGATCGGCAGGTGGCTCGTGTAGGTGCGCAGTACCTGCCGGTACTCGGGATGCAGGGCCGTGCTGACCAGCACCTCGCTGCGCTTCGTGATATCCGCGGCCATCGCGGCGGCCTCGCCGGTCGCGCTGGCGCCGTCGTACATCGAGGCGTTCGCGACGTCCATCGCGAGCAGTTCGCACATCATCGTCTGGTACTCGTAGATCGCCTGCAGTTCGCCCTGCATCAATTCCGCCTGGTACGGCGTGTAGGCGGTCAGAAATTCGGGCTTGAGCGCGAGATGCGGAACGGTGCTCGGGACGAAGTGATCATAGGCGCCGGCGCCGAGGAAGCACGCGAGCCGGTCGCAGTCCACGTTGCGGTCGGCCAGCGTCCGCATGTGCGCGAGCAGGTCGGGATCGGGCATCGCGGGCGGGAGATCGAGGGGACGGGTCAGGCGCAGGTCGGCCGGAATGTCGGCAAAGAGGTCGTCGACGGCCCGCGCGCCCACACTGCGGAGCATGCGTTCCCGCTCGGCGGGGGTGGCGGGGATGTATTTCACGACGTGGCTTCCCCGACCATGGCGGCGTAGGCGGCCGAATCCATCAGCTGCTCCAACTCCTTGAGATCCTTCGGTTCGACGATGATCATCCAGGCCTGCCCGTACGGGTCGGTGTTGATGACTTCGGGCTTGTCCGCGAGACCCTGGTTGATCTCCACGACCCGGCCCGAGACCGGCGCGTAGAGGTCGCTCACGGCCTTGACCGATTCCACGACGCCGAAGGGTTGCATGAACGCGACCGCGGCACCGACCTGCGGCAGCTCGACATAGACCACATCCGACAGCTTGTCGGCCGCGAACTTGGTGATGCCCACACGGACCCGCCGGCCCTCCACTTTCGCCCACTCGTGTTCCTTTGAATACCGCAGTTCTTTCGGATACACGCGCGCCTCCTCAGCCCTCAGGCCGGCCTCATGCGGCCCCGGCCTTCGGGCGCGTGTAAAACGGCGTCTTCACGACCGTTGCGGGGACCGGACGGCCTCGAATCTCGACGGCGATGCGGGTGCCCGGCGAGGCGTGCGCCGGCGGGACGAACCCCAACCCGATATTCTTCTGCACCGTGGGACCGAAGGTCCCGCTCGTCACGTGCCCGGCGTGCCGGCCGTCGAGCAGGATTGGGAAGCCGTGCCGCGCGATCGCGCGATCGTCGACCACGAATCCGGCCAGGCGCCGCGCCGTGCCTTCGGCCTTCTGCCGGCGGAGCACGTCCGCGCCGATGAAGTCGCCTTTCTGGAGCTTCACCGTCCAGCCCAGGCCCACTTCCAGGGGCGTGGTCGTCCGGTCCATGTCGTTGCCGTGGAGCAGGAGGCCGGCTTCGAGCCGCAGCGTATCGCGGGCGCCGAGGCCGGCCGGCACAACGCCGTCGGCCTTTCCGGCCTCCAAGAGGGCCCCCCAAAGATGCGGGGCGTCTTCGGCGGCGATGTAGAGTTCGAAGCCGTCCTCGCCGGTGTACCCGGTGCGCGACACGATCGCACGCCGCCCGGCGACTTCGACGCCGTCCCGGAACCAGTAATACTTGATGAGGTCCACGGGCTCGCGCGTAAGGCGGGCCAGGATCGCGGGCGCGCGCGGGCCCTGGAGCGCGAGCAGCGCGGTCTCCGCGGAGATGTCCGCGAGGGCCGCGCCGGAGCCGAGGTGCGACCGCAGCCAGGCCAGGTCGGCGTCGGTGTTGGCCGCGTTGACGACCAGCATGAGCCGCGCCTCCCCGAGCCGGTAGACCAGCAGGTCGTCGATGATGCCGCCCTCCGGCGTGCACAGGGGCGTGTACATGGCCTGGCCGACCGCGATGCGGCCCAGATCGTTGGTGACGAGCCGCTGGACGAACGCCACGGCGCCGGATCCTGTGACTTCCGCCTCGCCCATGTGTGACACGTCGAAGAGTCCCGCGCGCGTGCGCACCGCCCGGTGTTCCTCGATAATGCCCGCGTACTGCACCGGCATGTCCCAGCCGCCGAACGGCACCAAGCGGGCGCCGGCGTCGACGTGGACCCGGTGCAGCGGTGTCTGTTTCAACGATTCGCCCGTCATCAGGACACCTGCGGTCTCGCCCAGGCCCCACGGAGGGCCTCGACGACCTCCTCGTCCGACGTCTGCCGGAAATCTTCGTAAAACTCTCCCACGGCGGAGAACGACGGCGGACGGAGCATGCATACCACCCGGTCGGCTTCGCGCTCCAGCCGGCGGACGGCGTCGGGCGCCGCGACGGGGACGGCGACGACGACCTCGCGGGCGAGCGCGTGCCGCAGCATGCGCGTGGTGACGATCACGGTCGCGCCGGTCGCGGCGCCGTCGTCGACGACGATCGCGGTGCGGCCGCGGACATCCGGTTCCGGCCGCTGCCCGCGGTAGGCGGCGCGCCTGCGCTCGATCTCGCCGATTTGCGCCCCGATCTCGTCGCGCAGATATGCGTCGCCGACACGCAGCGCCTTCGCCAGCGGGCCGTCGATGTACACGGTGCCGTCGCCGGTTACGGCGCCGAAGGCCAGCTCCGGATTCTGCGGTGCCCGCAGCTTGCGTGGAATGGCCACGTCGAGGGGCCAGCCGCGCGCGCGGACGATGGCGTCGGCGACGAGCACGCCGCCGCGTGGAATCGCCAGCACGATGGCCCGGCCGAGGGCCGGAGGCGCCTGCAGTTCCCGCGCGAGTTGTTCGCCCGCGTCCCGCCGGTCACGAAAGCGCATCCTCGTCCCGGATGCTCACACCGCTCGTGCGCGCGCCAGGCCGATGGCCTCCTGTTCCTCGTCCGAGAGTTTCTGGGGCGAGCCGCCGGCCTCGACCGACTTACCGTAGACGCGCGAGCCCTGGCGGTCGTTCAGCACGGTGATGACGACGCCGTTCGACCGCGCATCCAACAGCGCCACGCTGAAACTCATGTTACCGCCCATGTCGGGAAACGGGTTGTACCGCACGACGCCGACGCGCACGGTGGCCGGCAGCGCCGCCCCGACGTGCGCGGCGCCCTGCTCGAGCGCGTCCAGGCGGCGGCGAAGCGCCGCCAACTCCTGCATCGCGTCGGCGGACGGCCCGCCGCCGGCCGGCGTCTTCGACCGCCCTCCGGCGAGGACGACGATGAGAGCCACCGCGGCGGCGGCCGCGGCCGCGAGGAGCGCAAGTGTCAGCGTCTCCGGGCGCACCGGACCCTGTCGTTCGATTCCACTCGAAGGCTTCCCTTTGCTGGACGCATGTTCGGCATTGCCGCCGCCGCGCCAAGCGGATAGTTATGTCGACGGCGGATAGTTATGTCGATGTATGTAGGCGTATGTATATGCAGTAGATTCAGCGCGGGGCGGCCGGCTACGCCCCCGCCGGTGGCCCGGGGCGCAACCTCCGGGTCCGGTCCCTCGCCGGTGCGCCGCCCCGCGCTGAGAGCGGCGTGTTCATGGTGGCCAGGGTGCTCGAATGGTTAGAAGTAAAAGGTCGACCCGGGCAGCGCTCTCGTCAGTCCCTGGCCCAGCAGCGACGCCCAGTATTTCGCGACCTGCAGCGGCTTGTTCGAGGTGCCGGTGGCATCCGCGGCCGTGACCGTAAAGACCAGCATGTTGCCCACCATGACGAGCGCGTCCGCGCCTTCCGGCCGCACGCTCACCACAGCGCCCTGCCGGAACTCCGGCGTGCTGAGGACCTCCGTGATGCGCCGTGTCACTTCGGTGGCGCGGTCCGCGGCGCTGACCCCGGCCCAACTATGCGTGATCCTGGTAATCCAGACTCCGCCGACCGAAATGTCGCCCTGATCGGCAAACGCCGGCCGCGCGGCGACGGCCGCGACGGCGGTTCCGAGCAGCAAGCCTGCGAAGAGCAATGCACGGCGATGCAGCATCGATGGCTCCTCCCCGTTTGAACGGCTCCCCCCCTATTGTAGGGCTTTCTTACCCACTTCTGCCGCCCGTTTGGCGCCCGGACGCCTTACGAGACGGGCGCACCACTCGGAATATCCTGCTCGGGCGTCAAAAGAATGACGCGATCGCCGTGGCTCGCCGCGAGCAGCATGCCCTGCGACTCGACGCCGCGGACTTTCCGGGGCTGCAGATTCGCTACCACAACGATCTTCCGCCCGACGAGGTCGGCCGGGCGGTAGTACTGGGCGATGCCGGCGGCGAGCGTGCGCGTCTCGTCGCCGATCTTTATCCGCAGCTCCAACAGTTTGTCGGCGCCGGCGACCGGTTTGGCCTCCAGAATCTCCGCGATCCGCAGTTCCACCTTCTTAAACTCGTCGATCGTGATCTGGCCCACCGCGTTCCCCCTTTTCGCCGGATCTCCGTCGGCCGCCGCCGCACCCGCGCGTGGCGGCGCTGTCGCCGGTTCCGGTTTCGCCGCCGCCTTGGTATCGATCCTCGGAAAGATCGGCCGGCCCGGCCTGACGCGCGCGCCGGGCTGCAGGCCCCCCCACCGCGCCGCGTCCGCCAGGCGCGCGGCCCCGGGGGCGCCGTCGAGACCCAACTGTTCCCACGCGCGCTGCGCCGCCGCCGGCAGCCACGGCGACAGAAGGAGCGTCGCGATGCGCGCGGCCTCGAGGGTGTTGTACAGGATCGCGCCGCCCCGCGCGGTGCCGCCGGTGCCGATCTCCCGCCACGGCGCCTCGCGGTCGAGGTACGTGTTCGCCGCACCGAGAATCTCCCAGATCGCCTCGAGGGCGGCGCGAAAGTCCAGGCTGTCGATCAGGCCGTCGAGCCGCGCGGCCGCGCCCTCGGCGGCGGCGCGCAGCGCCGCGTCGGGCCCCGTGGCGGCGCCCGGCGCGGGCAGACGGCCGTCGAAGTGGCGTTCCACAAGGGGGAGCGTCCGGTTGAGCAGGTTGCCGTAGTCGTTCGCGAGGTCCGCGTTGAAGCGGTGGATCAACGCCGCTTTGCTGAAGTCGCCGTCGGCGCCGAACGGAATCTCACGCAGCAGGAAGTAGCGGATCGCGTCCACCGCCACGGCGACATCCGCTCCCGATTCGGCCGCGATTTCCTGCGCGAGCGCATACGGATCGAGGACGGTGCCCAGGGACTTGCTGAATTTTTGACCGCCGAACGTGAGCCAACCGTGCGCGAACGTCTGCTTCGGCACGGCGATTCCCGCGGCGTGAAGCAGGATCGGCCAGATCACGGCGTGGAACCGCACGATTTCTTTCCCCACGAGGTGCACGTCGGCCGGCCAGTAGCGCGCGAACCGCTCCGGCTCCGCAAGATAGCCCGCCGCGGTGATGTAGTTGGTCAGCGCGTCGATCCAGACGTAGATCACGTGCTTCGGATCGAAGGGCACCGGGATGCCCCACGTGAACGTCGTGCGGCTGACGGCGATGTCTTTGAGCCCCGACCGGAGCAGCGACAGCACCTCGCTGCGCGGCCCTTCCGGCTGCAGGACGGCGGGATGCGCCTCGATGTACTCGAGCAGCCAGTCGCGGTACTTGGAGAGGCGGAAGAGGTACGATTCCTCCGACGTCCACTCCACCGGCCGGTTGGTGTGGACAGGGCAGGTCCGGCCGGGCCCGAGTTCAGTCTCCGCGTAGTAGCTTTCGCACGACGCGCAGTACCAGCCTTCGTAGGTGCCCTTGTAGATGTCGCCCCGCTCATACAGGCGCGTGAAGATCTCCTGCACCACCTTCGCGTGGCGCGGCTCCGTCGTGCGGATGAAGTCGTCGTTCGAGATGTGGAGGCGACGCCACAACGCCTGGAACTCGCCGGCGATCCGGTCGGTCCAGGCCTGCGGCGACACATGGTGGCGCTCGGCCACGCGTGCGATGTTGACGCCGTGCTCGTCGGTGCCGGTGAGGAAGAAGACATCGTAGCCCGCGAGGCGCTTGAACCGCGCCGCGACGTCGGCCGCGATCGTCGTGTACGCGTGGCCGATGTGCGGCACGTCGTTCACGTAGTAGATCGGGGTCGTGATGTAGTAGCTCGCCATGGTCCTGCCTCCAGGGCCGGGTTGCCGGCCGCCCGAGCCGCCCGCGCGTCCGCATAACCCGAACCAAAACAAAATGCCTCTCGTCTCCGGGACGAGAGGCGCACGCCTCCGTGATACCACCCACGTTCGCCCGTCTATGACGGGCCTCTGCCGTTCCGCGGCAGCGCCCGCAGTGTCGCTCGGCCTGCCTGAAGAACGCCGCCTCATCACGCGGGCGCCGCGTCCGCGCCTACTAGGCCGGCCCCGGGTCCGCACGCGAACCCGGCCGGCGGTTCGGCCGGCAGCTCCGGAGCCATGTTCGGTCCGCCGCCCCCGCCGCCTTGCACCCACTGCGGCCGGCTCGCTCAGCCCGCCTGCCTGCGGGCCCGGGTCGGCGGGCGGACCTACTCCCGCTCCGTCATCGCTTTTGTGCTTACTCTACGGGGAACTGTCCCGGCTTGTCAATGGCGCGGGCGTGGGGTGAGGAACCGGCGTCACAGCGCCGAAGCGGCTGCGACGCCGGTCGCGCTCGCGCGCCTAGAAACGCGTTCCGGTCAAGGCCAGGATGATCACGATCAGCAGGATGAGTCCCAACCCGCCGCTCGGATAGTAGCCCCACCCGCGGCTGTACGGCCACGAGGGGAACGCGCCGATCAAGAGCAAGACCAGCACGATGAGCAAGATCGTTTCCATCGTTCACCTCCGTGTCATACGAAGGTTACCCCCAACCGCGCGGTTCACCAACAGGAAGGGTGACTTAGGCGGCAAGATCGCGCTCCCGCAGGAGCGGCGCCGCGGGCGCGGTGAACAAGGCGGCATGACGGCGCGCTACGATCTCCTGCTCGCCGGCGGCACGGTCGTCGATCCGGCGCAGGGCACGCGGGCCCGCGCCAACGTCGCCTTCGCCGGGGGCGACGTCGCCGCGGTCGGGCCGGAGATCACGCCGGCGCAGGCGGCCGAAACGGTCGACTGCGCGGGCCTCATCGTCGCGCCGGGGATGATCGACCTCCACGTGCATGTCTTCTCCGGCGTGAGCCATTACGGGATCGAGCCCGATCCGCACTGCGTCGCGAAGGGCGTGACGACCGCGGTCGACGCCGGCTCCGCCGGGGCCGACACGTTTCCGGGATTCCGCAAGTACGTCATCGACGTCGCGGCGACCCGGCTGTTTGCCCGGCTCAACATCTCGTCGCAGGGCATGCTCAGCGCCGCGGTCGGCGAGCTCGAAGATCTCCGCTACGCGAGCGTGCCCAAGGCGATCGCCATGATCGAGCAGCACCGCGACGTCGTGCTCGGCGTCAAGGTCCGGCTGACGCGGACCCAGATCGTGAGCCGCGAGGCCGGGATGCGGCCGCTCTACCTCGCCCGGGAGGCCGCCGACGCGGTCCGTCTGCCGATCATGGTGCACCCGCAGGAGGCGTGGTGCGAATCGCTCGACGACATCCTCGCCGTGATGCGGCGCGGCGACATCTTGACGCACTGCTTCCACGGGCTGTCGCACGGCATCCTGGACGGGGACGGCCGGGTCCGCCGCTCCGTTCACGAGGCGATGGAGCGCGGCGTGATCTTCGACGTGGGCCACGGGCGCGGCAGTTTCAGCTGGCAGGTCGCCGAGCGCGCGATGCGGCAGGGGGTCCAGCCCCAGACGATCTCGAGCGATCTGCACGCCTACAACGTCAACGGCCCCGCGTTCGATCTCGCCACGACCGTCAGCAAGTTCCTGCACCTCGGACTGCCGCTCGACGAGGCGCTGCGCAAGGTGACGGCGGCGCCGGCCGCGTCCCTGGGCATGGCGGATCGCATCGGGACGCTTCGTGCCGGCGCGTGGGGAGACGCGGTCGCTTTTGAACTTCGCGAAGGCGCGTTTGCGCTCGAGGATTCGCACGGTGAGGTCCGCACCGGCCGCCACCGCCTCGTGCCGAAGACCGTCGTGCGCGGGGGGCGGGTGTACCGCGAAACGGCGCCCCCGTCCGCGGCGCGGCGCCGTCACCGCCATTCCCACGCCGAATAGCCAGCACCGCGCGCGAAGCGGCAGGGCGCGTCGCCACCAGCGGGCCGCCGGCGGGCACGAGGCGGCGGGCGCGCCGGGCTACTCGGAGGCCGTGTGCGGGTCGAGGATCTCGCGAATCCGCTCGCCGAGCAAATTGACGCCGAGCACCAGGACCAGGAGCGCGAGCCCCGGGATCGTGCTCACCCACCAGGCGATGAAGAGCACGTTGCGTCCCTCGCTGATCATTGAGCCCCACGCGGGGATGCCCGGCGGAATGCCGATGCCGAGAAACGACAGCGACGCCTCGAGCACCATGAAATAGCCGAGGCGCAGCAGCGCCACGACGGTCACCGTGTTCGCGATGTTCGGCAGGATCTCGCTGACGAGGATCCACGAGGCCGGGTAGCCCATCGCCCGGGCCGCTTCGACGTATTCGCGTCCGGCCTGCGCGAGCGTTTCCCCCCGGGCGAGCCGGTAAAATTCTATCCAACCCTTGAGCGCGAGCGCCCAGATCACGTTCCAAAATCCCGGGCCGAGAAACGCCATCATCGCGACGGCGAAGATGAGATACGGGAACGCCTGCAGCAGCTCGACCGTGCGCGCCGCCGCCGCGTCGGGCCAGCCGCGGACGTAGGCGCCGGCCATCCCGAGGACTGTCCCGATCGCCACGCACAGACCGACGGTCAAGAGCCCCACGAGCAGGCTCACCCGCGCCCCGTAGATCGTTCGCGAGAACACGTCCCGCCCCAAGGCGTCGGTGCCGAACCAGTGCGCGGGCGAAGGGGGCGCCAGGCGCGCCGCGAGGTCCGCGGCAGTGGGGCTGTACGGTGCGATCACCGGGGCGAGCGCCGCACCGGCGATGTACGCCAGGACCACCACGGCCGCGGCGCCGCCCACCGGCTCTCGAGCGACCCCGGCCGCGAGGCGCCCGAGCGACGACAGCGCGCGCCCGCCATGGCGCCGCACCGGATAGAGGAAAGGCATCGCGCCCGCGCGGACGGGCCCCGCGCCCGCCGGGATCATGCGCCCTCCATCCGGGGGTCGAGCACGGTGTACGCGACGTCGACGGCGAGGTTGGCCGCCACGTACGTGATGGCGTAGAGCATGACGGCCGCCTGCACGACGAGGTAGTCGCGCGCGAAGATGGAGCCGACGACGAGCCGCCCGAGTCCCGGCCACGCGAACACCGTCTCGACGATCATGTTCCCGCCGAGGAGTTCGCCGATCTGCAGCCCCGCGACGGTGAGCGCCGGGATCAGGGCGTTTCGGAGCGCGTGTTTGATCACGACGGCCGTCTCGGGGAGGCCCTTGGCACGGGCGGTCGTCACGTACCGCCGGTGCAGCACGTCCATCATGGACGACCGCACCGTGCGCGCGAGCACCGCCGCGAACACCACGCCGAGCGTCAGCGACGGCAGCACCAGGTGGCGCAGCGTGCTCGCGACCGCGGCGCCGCTACGGGCGAGCACGCCGTCGATCAGCAGGAACCCGGTCACCGGAGGCACGGCGATCGCCGGGTCGATCTGTCCCGACGTCGGCAGCAGCCGCGCGTTCACGGCGAAGAAGAGAATCAGCAGCAGGCCGAACCAGAACGCCGGCATGCTGGCCCCGAGGAGCGATGTGGAGAGCACCGCGCGGTCCACCCACGAGCGGGGCCGCAGCGCGCTCAGGAGGCCCATCGGCACCGCGATGAGCACGGCGACGGCGACGGTCGCGACGGTGAGCTCGATGGTCGCCGGGAGCGCTTCCGCGATCAGCGCCGCGACCGGCCGGTGCTGGACGATCGACGTGCCGAGGTCTCCGTGCGCGAGTTGCGCGAAGAACAGCGTCAACTGCACGTGCAGCGGCCGGTCCAGGTGGAGCTCGTGCCGCAGCGTCTTGATCGTCGCGCCGCTCGTGTTGGTGTCGCCGAGCATGATCTGGACCGGGTCGCCCGGCAGGAGGTGGAGTGAAAAGAACGCCAGCACCGCGACGCCGGCCGCAACGGGCACGGCCAGCAGCATCCGATGGACGATTCTCAGCCAGCGCATCGGGGGCGTGCACGGCGAAAGGCCGGCCCGGCTCCTAGTAGCCCGCCTGCCGCAGCAGCTCCCGCGCCTTCGCCGGATCGTACGGATACGGCTTCAACGCGGGATCGTACCCGAAGCCGTTCGGCAGAAACGCCGTGCTCAACCGCGTCCCGTACCCGTGGTAGATGTCGCGGAGAATCGGGTCCCAGTTGACGGCGTAGTTCAGCGCCTGCCGCACCCGTGGATCGTTGAACGGCTCCGCTTTGGTGTTGAACTCGATCTCGTAGGACCGCGTACCCTCCGCCGTCCTCACCTGGACGTTCGGATTTGTCTTCAAGCGGTCCACGAGATCCGGGGGAACCTCTTGGATGACGTGGACTTCGCCGGACAGCAGCGCGGCGATCCGCCCCGACGGCTCGGGCAGCATCCGGAAGATGACCTGCCGGACTTTGGCGGGGCCGCCCCAGTAGCCGTCGTAGCGCTCCAACACAATTTCGGAGTTGAGGGCGCCCCGGACGAACCGGAACGGACCGGCGCCGACGGGCTTGGCGATGAAGCCGCCTTCGCCGGCCTGCTGCACGTACTTTTGCGGAACGATCTGGAAGTGCACGAGCGACTGGAGGACCAGCGCCTCCGGAAACGTGGCGCTGTACACGAAGCGCACGTGCGAGTCGTCCAGCTTCTGCACGCGCAGGATCGGCCCGAGCAGATCTTTCCGCGTGCTCGAGTACCCGCTGATCGCCCCCGGCGTCAGCACGCGCTGGAAGGTGAAGACGACATCGTCGGCGGTGACCGGATCCCCGTTTTGGAATTTGACCCCGGGCCGCAGCGCGAAATCGTAGGCCGCGGGGCCGACCCGGCGCCACGACGTGGCGAGCTGCGGGACGACCTTCCCGTCCGGTGTGTGGCCGACCAGGGCGTCGAAGATATTGCGCAGTACGGCCTCCCGGTCGTTGGGCGGGAGGCCCGGATCGAGCGGGGCGATCGCGTCGTTGCGCATCCCCATGGTGATCGTATCGGCGCCCCGCACGGCCGCGGGGTACATCGTCTCGCTGTTGTCGGCGGCCGGCACCCAGCCCGAGACCGCGGAGGACTCCGCTTCGATGTTGCGCAGCACGTATCCGAACACCCACGGCGCGTCGCCGTAGATCTTGCGCTGCGCGTCGAGGTAGGCCGCCCGCCGCTGCGCCTCGTTCGGCGTCCCGGAGGCCACCGCCATGTCGTGATCCACGGCCGCGTTCGAGTAAAATGAGAAGTTGCCGCGGGCTTTGGTCACAAACTTCGGCACGGCGAGATCGTACGGGTCGAAATACGCGCTGCCCCAGTCGGTCGTGTACACGGCCCGCTGGCCGGCCTGGATCTGCGGGATGAGCACGGAGAGCTGCCACACCCGGACCTGCGCGTTGATCCCGGCGCCGCCGAGCTGCGCCGCGATCGCCTGGGCTTCGGTGGCGCGGTTCGGCGTCGTGTCCAGCACGAACGAGAGCGCCCGGGCGGCGTGTCCGCGCGTCCCGCCGAGCAGCGCCACGCCCAGCACGGCGGCGACGGCGGCGACGAGCGCCCGTTGGGCCATTACCCGGTGTCCGCGCCGGCGCCCGGGCCGCGGCGTGTCATTCGAGCGGGATCTCCATATCGAGGAGCGGCGCGTACTGCTGCGCCCCAAAGATATCCGGATCGCCGGGGCTGCCGCTCGGCCGGGTGCGGTAGACGGTGAACTTGATCGCGCACCCCGGGTCGAACGCGACGAAGTCCGAGATGCGCGTCTCCGGAATATCGTACAGACGCGCCACGGACGCCTTCGTGATCGCGCCGCTCCGCAGCGTCCGTTCGTAGACGGCGCGGTCGGCGAAGATGATGTCGAAGGTGATCTTATCGACGCCGGCGTTCTTGCTGCGCACGACCTTCGCGAGGTTCGACAGTTTCGCCGTCCTCATCGGCCCGCGCCCCGCTCGGCGGCGCCCCGCTCACCGGGGCCTCCGGCGGCCGCCGCGGCCGTCCGCCCGACGTCGATGAGGTGCAGCGGGAAGAGTTCCAGCGGATCGTCCACCCGCAGCGTGTGGTTCACGGTCCACCGGTAGGCGGCGCTGGCGCGGAGCACCTCGTCGAGCGGGAACGCCACGCCGCCGGCCGTGCCCTTGACTTCCGGCAGCCGCGCGTAGAACAACTGCCGCGTGCCGATCATGCACACTTCCTCCGCCATCGCCCGGCTGGGCGCGACGCCGTAGACGACGATGCCGAGTTCGTGCGCCGGCGTCTTCACGGGCTCGAGATCGCCCATGACGCCGTTCCGGCCGAAGACCTGGTAGTGCAGTTCGTAGCCGGCCGTGCCGAACTTCTCCTCCACCGCGCGCCGGGCCCATCCGATGACGCGGTCGATGTTGGCGATCGTGTAGGGATCGCGGATCCCCGCGATGCCGACATAGCGCTCCCCGACCTTGCCGGCGCCCTCGAGCTTGACCCGCAGTTCGCGCGCCGGGTTCCACACCGGACCGGTGATCCGGGTCGTGCGCGCATCGTACTGCTCGTAGCGGCACCCGCGCATGTCCAGTTCCCCGCCGAGCGCGTACTCGAAGAACGGGTTGGAACGTTCGTACATCGCGTGGCCGGCGACGGAGGCGATGGTGCACCGCTGCTCGGGGTGCATCGCGGTGACCTTCACGTCGTCCATCGAAATCTCGCCGATCACGCTTTCCTTGGCGCCGTACGGCTCGGCGCAGAAGGAGGCGCACTCGAGGACCTTACCGAGATAGTAGGCGAGCGCCTCGGGAAAGCCCGCACGAATGGCGGGTCCGGCGCAGATCGCGAGGTCGCTGCTGCGGCCGCCGATGATGACATCCGCGCCCATGTCCAGAAGCGCGTTGTACGGATGGATCCCCGCCATCGCCACGATCCGGTCGGTCGCTTCGAGGTCCTCCATCGTCAGGTCGGACCGCCCGTTCAACCCGGCGACCGCCTCGCCGCCGGCGATCCGCTTCCGCACCAGCGCGTTGGGGACTTCGGAGTAGAAGCAGCCGAGGCGAAAGGACCCGAGATTGTGGCGCGCGGCGATCTCGCGGATCATCTCGACGTACATGTCCACGCGGCTGTTGGAGCCGGTGTCGCCCGCGGAACCGATCAGCATCGGCACCCCAAGCTTCCGGGACGCCAGCAGGATGTGCTCGAGGTCGTGCCGCTGCCACTCTTTCGGGCTCGTGCACGTGTCCGAGCCGAGCGGTCCCGGCCCGATGTCGTCGCTGCCGGAGTCCGAGACGATGAAATCGGGCCTCGCCGCGACGCCCAGTTCGAAACTGCCCGGCTTGAGCGGTGCGAACCCGAGGTGGCCGTTCGGCGCGAGAAAGCGCAGCGTCTTGTTGATGCTCCTGCCTCCCAGTTCCGCGACGTCTTGAGCTTGGTGATCAGCCGGGCGATCGGGCGACACGGGTGTTTCCGGCGAGACGGTGCCTTTCCTGCGGCCCGCGATCGGGCAGGTCTTCCCGGGGCGAGCGGCGCACCACCGGAGCATGGTCGAGATCCGCATCGCGGGCGGCACGGTCAGCGTCGAGGTGATGGGCTGGCACAAACTGTGGGCGCTTCGCGGCCGGGTCGAAGTGCCGGTTCGCCACATCACGGCCGTCCGCGCGGATCCGGACGTCTCGATCGGCTGGGGCCGCGGGGTCCGGCTGCCGGGCACGCATGTGCCCGGCCGCATCAAGGCCGGGACCTACTATGAAGGAGGCCGGAAGGTGTTTTGGGACGTCACGCGTCCGGCGCGCGCCATCGTGGTCGACCTGAGCGACGACCGTTACGACCGCCTTGTTGTGGAGGTTGAGGACCCCGCGGCGGCGGTCACGCGGCTGCAGGACGCCGTGCGCCGGGCGGTTCCCTGAGAGGGCGCGTGCCGTCCGGCCCGGGCCGTTACTCCTCGTCCATTTTGAACTCGGCGTGCAGCACCCGGACGGCCTTTTGGACGTCCTCCGAGCGGACCACGCACGAGATCTTGATTTCCGATGTCGCGATGAGCTCGATGTTGATGCCGGCGCGCGCCAGTGCTCCAAACATCTTCGCCGCCACGCCGGCGTTGGTGATCATCCCGGCGCCTACGATGCTGACCATCGCGACGCCCTCGTCCGACAGGATGTCGCGCGCGCCGATCTCCCGCGCGACCCCCCGCGCGGCCTCCACGGCCGCGGCCATGTCGGACCGCGCCACCGTGAAGGAGATGTCGGCGCCCTGGGCTTGGGGCACGCTCTGAATGATCAGGTTGACGTTGATGTGACGGGCGGCGATCGCGCGGAACAGCGTGTGGGCGATGCCGGGCCGATCCTGAAGCCCCGTGGCCGCGATCTTCGCCACGTTGCCGTCGTGCGTTACGGCCGTGACGAGCCGCCGCCGTTCGATCGCCTGATCCGTCACCACCGTTCCCCCCCGGTCGACGAACGTGCTCCGCACCTCGAGCCGCACATGGTACTGCTTGGCGAGTTCGGCGGCGCGCGTCTGCAGCACCAGCGCGCCCGAACTCGCCATCTCCAGCATCTCATCGTAGGAGATGGCGGTCAGTTTCCGGGCTTCCGGCACGACGCGCGGGTCCGCCGTAAAGACGCCTTCCACATCCGTGTAGATCTGGCAGATCTCTGCGCCGAGCGCGGAGGCGAGCGCGACGGCCGTCGTATCCGAGCCGCCGCGGCCGAGCGTCGTGATCTCGTCCTCGTCGGTAATCCCTTGAAACCCGGCGACGATGACGACGCGGCCGGCGGCCAGTTCCCGGTCGATCCGCGCGCGGTCCACGCTTACGATGCGCGCCCGCAGGTGCACCGGTTCGGTGCGGATCCGCGCCTGGGCGCCGGTGAGCGAGACGGCGGGGCACCCCCGCGCGTGGAGCGCCATGGCGAGCAGCGCGATGGAGACCTGCTCGCCCGTGGCCAGCAGCATGTCCATTTCGCGGTCCGCCGGGTTCGCGGTGATCCGCTGCGACATCGCGATGAGGTCGTCGGTCGTGTCGCCCGGCGCGGAGACGGCGACGACCACCTGCCGGCCGCCGTCGCGCGTGGCCGCGACGCGGCCGGCCACGTGCTTGATGAGGTCGGGCGTCGCGACGGAACTTCCCCCGAACTTCTGGACGACCAGGCTCACGACACGGGCTCCACGGCGGCGCCGTCCGTGTCGATCTCGGCCTCGATCGCGCGGCAGCGGGCGCCCGCGTGCTCAAACGCCTGGCGCATGGCCTCGGCGATGCCGGGGGCCTCGCCGAACGCGACCACCGTGGGGCCGGAGCCGCTGAGTGCGACCCCGTGGGCCCCGGCGTGGCGCGCCGCGGCGAAGACCGCCTCCAGGCCCGGTACCAGCTTGGCGCGGTAGGGCTGGTGCAGCCGGTCGCGGGTCGCCTCGTCGAGCAGGTCCATACGGCCGTCGATGAGCGCGGCGACGAGCAGCGCCGTGCGCGCCACGTTGAAGACGGCATCGCCGAACGGCACCGCCTGAGGCAGCAGCCGCCGCGCTTCCGCCGTCGAGACCGCGAACTCCGGGATCGCGATAATCACGTGCAACTGTCGCGGCATGAGACGTACTGTTCGAATTGTTCCCGTCTCGCCCGCCGCGCACGCGACGAGACCGCCGAGGACCGCCGGGGCGACGTTGTCGGGATGGCCTTCCATGCCGGCGGCGAGGTCGATGAGGGCCGCGCGGTCCAGCGGCCCGCCGAGGAGGGCGTTGGCCGCGGCGGCGCCGCCGACGATCGCGGCCGCACTGCTGCCGAGTCCGCGCGCGAGCGGGATCCGGTTGTGCTGGCGCAGGTGGAAGGCGCGGGGCAGGGTGCCGCCGTGCGGTCCGCGCGCGGCCTGTCCTCTCCAGGGCTCGTGTCTCCGGCCGTGCCCGCCGGCCCCGTGTGCGGCGACCGATTCCACCACCGCGAGGGCCGCCCGGTACGCGAGGTGGGAGGCGTCGCGCGGCAGGGAGCCCGCCCCTTCCCCCTCGATCTCGATCCGTGGTGTCTCCGCGGCGTCCAAGTCGAGGGTGTTGTACACGCGGAGGGCGAGCCCGAGCGCGTCGAACCCGGGCCCCAGGTTCGACGTGGTGGCGGGGACGCGGACGCGGATCACCGTCTCCCTGCCGTTCGCCCCGCCACCAGCGGCTCGCCGATGACACGTTCGATCGCCTCGAACGTGGCCGGCACGGACTCGGGCCGGTGTTCCGTTCTCAGCACCGACTCCGGGTCTTTGAGACCGTGACCTGTGAGCACGCACGCGATCACGGCTCCGTTGGGGATGCGGCCTTCGCGGGCCCGCCGGAGCACGCCTGCGATGGGCGCCGCCGACGCCGGTTCGACGAAGACGCCTTCCTCGTGGGCGAGCAGCGTGCGGGCCGCGAGGAGTTCCTCGTCGGTTACGGCTTCGAACGCGCCGCCGGACTCTTTGACCGCGGCGACCGCGCCCTCCCAGGACGCCGGCCGTCCGATCCTGATGGCCGACGCCACGGTCTCGGGCCGGTCGACCGGATGGCCCAGCACGAGCGGGGCCGCGCCCGAGGCCTGAAACCCCCACATCTTTGGGCGCGCCGTGACGATGTCGCGCCCGTGGTACTGGACAAACCCGCGCCAGTACGCGGTGATGTTGCCGGCATTGCCGACGGGAATGGCCAGCACGTCGGGGGCGCGCCCGAGCGCGTCGCAGATTTCGAAGGCGCCCGTCTTCTGACCTTCGATCCGATACGGGTTGACCGAGTTGACCAGCGTGAGCCGGAGCCGAGGCGCGCCCTCCCGGACCAGGCGGAGCGCCTCGTCGAAAGAGCCTTCGATCGACACGAGCCGCGCCCCGTGCGCGAGCGCCTGCACGACCTTGCCGAGCGCGATGCCCCCGGCCGGCACGACGACGTAGCACGTGATGCCGGCGCGGGACGCGTACGCCGCCGCCGACGCCGACGTGTTGCCGGTGCTCGCGCAGATCACCCCGCGGCTGCCTTCCTCGACCGCCTTCGAGATCGCGAGCGTCATCCCGCGGTCCTTGAACGAGCCGGTCGGGTTGACGCCCTCGTTCTTCAGGTAGAGCGTCGCGCCCGGTACGTGCCGCTCGAGGCGCTCCGCCCGGAGCAGCGGCGTGTCGCCTTCCCGCAGGGTCACGACCGGCGTGGCGTTCGTGACCGGCAGGAACCGCCGGTACTCCTCGATCACGCCGCGCCAGGTGCCCTTAGTCACCGTCGACCACCCGGATGACGTTCCGGACGGTGCCGACCACGTCGAGCGCTTCCAGCCGCGACAGCACGCGGCGCATCCGCCCTTCCTGGGCGGTGTGCGTGATCATCACGATGTCGGCGTCGGCCCCGCGGCTCTTCTGCGAGATTGCCGAGATGCTGACGCCTTCCTCGCCGAAGATGGCCGCGATGCGCGCGAAGACGCCGGGGCGGTCCGTCACCTGCATGAGCAGGTAGAACGGTGTCTCCACTTCTTCCATGGGCCGCAGCGGCCGCGGCTCGAGCGCCTCCCAGCCGACGCGGCCGTGGGCTCCGCGCCGCCGGTTCCGGGCCACATCGACGACGTCGGCCACCACGGCGCTCGCCGTCGTGCCGCCGCCTGCCCCGCGGCCGACGATCATCACTTCGCCCGCGGCGTCCCCGCGCACGAAGACCGCGTTGAGTTCGTTGCGGACCGATGCCAGGGGGTGCGCGCGCGGCAGGAAGGCCGGATGGACCCGGGCCTCCACCCGTCCCCCGTGTTCGCGCGCGATAGCCAGCAGTTTCAGGACGTACCCGAGTTCGGCGGCGTACCGAATGTCCTGCGCCGACACCCGCGCGATGCCTTCGCGGTAGACCAGTTCGGCCTGGACCGGTGTGTGAAACGCGATCATCGCCAGGATCGCGAGTTTCGCCGCGGCGTCGTGGCCTTCCACGTCGTCGGTCGGGTCGGCCTCGGCGAAACCGCGGCGCTGGGCCTCGGCGAGCGCGTCGCCGAACTCGACGCCGTCTTCGGCCATGCGGGTGAGGATGTAATTGGTGGTGCCGTTGAGGATACCGGTGACTTCGGAGATGCGGTTGGCGGCCAGCGACTCCTTGAGCATCTGGATGACCGGTACGCCCGCCCCGACGCTCGCTTCGAGCCGTAGATCCACTCCGGCGCGCGCCGCGGCGCTGAAGAGTTCGGGGCCGTGCCGCGCGATCAGCTGCTTGTTCGCGGTGACGACGTGCTTGCCGTATTCCATCGCGTCGAGGAGCAGGGTGCGGGCCGGCTCGAGCCCGCCGATGACCTCGACGACAACGTCGATCTGCGGATCCGCGACCACGCCGGCCGCGTCGCCCGTGAGCACGCCCGGACCGAGTTCGACGTCGCGCGGCCGGCCCGGATGTCCTACCGCGACCCGGACGACGGTGAGCGCGGCGCCGGTGCGCCGGGCGATCTCATCGCCGTTGGCGCGCAGCAGGCGCAGGACCGCGGTCCCGACAGTGCCACAGCCAAGCATCCCGATTCTGACGGGCCCGTCGGCCGCCGCCCCCTTCACCACCGCGCCCTCACCCCGGCCCCCCCATCTGACCGCTCTGGTTCACGCCGGAGGCCCAGGGACCCGAGACCGGGCGGCGCCGATCCCGAGCGCCTCGAGCCCGCGCCGGAGAACCCGGCGCTCGTCCTCGGTCAACGGCAGGGCCGGCGGCCGCGTCGTCGCGTGCGGGATGAGCCCGGCGATCACCATGGCTTCCTTGACCACGACGAACGCCGGCGCATCGGCGGCAAACAGCGCCGGGATCGCGTTCAGGTGGGTCCGCGCGCGCTCCGCCGCATCCGCCGCGCGTCCTTGGGTGACGGCGCGGTAGATCTCCACGAGCGGATCCGGAGCAAAATTGGCGGTTCCCGGCACCGCGCCGTCGCCGCCGAGCAGCATCGTGTTGAGGAGGTGGTAGTCCATGCCGCACAGGACGGCGAAGTCGGGGCGGGCCGGCCGCACGGCCACGAGAAGTTGCTGGATGTGTGCCACGCTGTCGATGGTGTCCTTGATGCCGGCGATCGTGGGATGCTGCTCGGCCAGCCGCCGGACGAGGTCCGGCGGAATGTTGCGGCCGGTCAGCGCCGGAAAATTATAAATGTAGACCGGCAGCCGTGTCCCGATCGCGAGCAGGCGGTAGTGCTCGTAAATCGAGCGATCGGACGGGATCCAGTAATATGGAAGAACCGCGGCGACCCCGGCCGCGCCGATCTCCTCCGCGTGCTCGGCATAGGCGACCGCCTCGTCGGTCCACGGGCTGCCGCATCCCACGAGCACCGGCACGCGGCCCCCCGCCGTTCGCACCACCAGTTCGGCCATCATCCGCCGCTCGTCCCGCGTGAGCGACGTGAATTCGCCGGTCGTGCCGAGGGCAAACAGGCCGTGGACGCCGTGGGCGATCAGCCACTCCACGTGCCGCGCGTTGGCGGATTCGTCGAGACGGCCGCGCTCGTCGAAGAGCGTCGGGATCGGCACGACGATCCCCGCGACGGGTTTGGCCGCGCCGGCGCCCCGGGCCGGGCCCGTGCGCGGCTGGGTCGCGAGATAGTCCCGGATGAGCGTCCGGGCGTCGCCCGCGCGTTCGTCCGGGACGAGCAGGTCGCCCCACACGCCCGTGGCCTTCTCGACGACGTCCGCGTATCCGGGCACCTGCCGCGAGCGCAGCACGACGGGAATGCCGGCCTGCTCGAGCAGGCCCTGCAGCATCAGCGCCTCGACCTCGTCGCCGGCCGTGTGGACTTTCGTCATTGCCCTGCCTCCTGTTTGATCGCGAGCAGCAGGCGATAGACCTCGTTGCGCCGCAGGCCGCTTGCCTCCGCCGCGCGCCGCACGGACTCTCGAGTCGAGCAGCCTTCGGCCGAGGCTCGAGTCAAGGTTTCACGGGCGGTCTCGCGCGCCGCGGCCGCCGCGTCGGCCGCGGCGGCAGACGCACTCCCGGATGCGGCGCCAGGTCCGGGCCGCCCTCCGGCTCCCTCGATCACGAGCGTGAATTCGCCGCGCGGCGTCTCTGCGGAAAAGCGCCGGACGGTTTCGCTGAGCGTCGCCCGATACACCTCTTCATGCACTTTGGTGAGCTCCCGCGCGACGGCGATGCGGCGGTCCCCGAGCGATACCAGCAGGTCGTCGAGCGTTTCGCGCAGCCGGTGCGGCGCCTCAAACACGACGAGCGTGTGGGGCAGATCGCGAACCGGCTCGAGCGCACGCCGGCGGTCTGCGCCCCGCGGAGGAAGGAATCCGAGAAACGTCACGGGTTCGGCCGGCAGGCCGGACGCCACGAGCGCGGCGAGCACCGCACTCGGTCCCGGGACCGGGACCACGGAAATGCCCGCCTCCGCCGCGGCCCGGACCAGCATCACCCCGGGATCGCTGAGGCCCGGGGTGCCGGCGTCGGAGACCAGCGCGACCGAGTCGCCGCCGAGGATGCGCCGGACGAACACCGGGGTCCGCGCCTGTTCGTTGCCTTCGTGCAGGCTGACGAGGCGCGCCGTGATGCGGTGGCGCGCCAGCAACTTCCGGGTATGCCGGGTGTCCTCCGCGGCGATGACCGTCGCCTCACGGAGAATCCGCAGCGCGCGAAGGGAGATGTCCTCGAGGTTGCCGATAGGGGTCGCGACGAGATAGAGCGTCCCGGGACGGCCGGACGTCACGCCCCCACTATAGCATGGCCGGTCCCGCCGTCAGGCGTGGCCCTTGTGGCGTTCGTAGTACCGCCGCGCCTTCGCGCGGTTGCCGCAGCTCTTCATGTCGCACCAGCGCCGGCTGCGGTTGCGGCTCGTGTCGAGAAACAGCCAATCACACGTGGGGCTCTCGCACTTGTGGATGCGTTCTCGTTCCTCGTCGGAGGTGAGCACGTCCATCGCAGAACGGAGTACCGGCCACAGCATGCGGTCCAGCTGGTCGCCGTCGCCCGCCCACACGTGCACGCAACCCTGCGCGCTCGCGTCCAGCCGGACCTGCGCGAGGGCGCGGGCCAACGCCGTGTTCAACATGTTCATGTCGTCGGGCCGCTGGGGCCTCCGCGCGGCGGCGCCGGTGAGAATCCGGAACATCGCCTCGCGAAGCCGTACCGCGTCCGCGACCGTCTGCGCCGCCTCATCCGGCCGGCGCTTGGCCGCCCGAGCGAGCCGCTGCGCGTCCCGCTCGCTCAGCACACCCGCCTGACGGGCCCAAGAGAGCAGGTCTGAATAGCTGTTGAGGCGTTCCTTCGGGTGCGCCCGAGATCCCACCGTATTGATGAAGTCCAAGCACAGCCGCCCACCCGAGAAGTCGAACACGTACTCCGGCGCCGCTAGTTGAGCCTCCAGCTCGTCCGCCGCCATATAACCACCTATTCGCTATTGACAAGTTAGAGCGTGTCTGATAACCTGTAACCTGTGAACTGAATATAGCAGGTTACAAGGAACCGCGCAAGGGCCGCGGTTCCAAGAACGGAGGAAAGGCAATGTGGCCCTCTCTGTTTGGCGCAGGCTGGGTTTGGAATGCGGTGCTGTCGGCCGCGTTGGCGGCGGGCGTGATCGCGGTGATCCCGGTGCTGGTCCGCGGAGCGCGGCGTGCCGGCCGCCACGGCACCTCCGCCGATGACTCTCTCCAAACGATCTGGCACCGGTTCGAGGAGGGTGACCTCACGCGCTGGGAATTCGAGCGGCTCGTTTCTTCTCCGCGTGCGGGTGTCCACTGAGTTTGCCCGGCAAGAGCGGATAGATTCAAAGTTCTGATCAACGTAGGATTGGCATCCGGAACGGCCACGAAGGGAGGAATGAACATGATCGATCTGCGTACCGCCGGCGTCCGGGACCGAATGGTGTCTTCGCCGATCATCACGCCCCGCACCACGGTCGCCACGGCCCTGCGGCTGCTTCATGAGCACGACATCCCGGCGCTCCCGGTGTGTGACGGGGACCGGTTCCTCGGTCTGGTCGGTGAGACCGGACTCCTTCGGCTGACGCCCTCGGATGTCACGACGTTGGACGTGTACGAACTGCGCGACGTGCTCGACGGCCTCACGGTGTCGCGCATCATAGAGCGGACGCCTTCGATCGCGGCCGGGGCCTCGCTGGAAGACGCGGCGGCGCTCATGCGGGCGGGACGGCATCCGGTGCTTCCGGTTGTGGACGGCGGCCGGCTTGTCGGGCTACTGCCCTGGAACGCGGTGCTGCCGTAGACCGCACACTCAAGAGCCCGCATACTTGATCGGTTCGTAAAGAAAGGAGTCTAGTCATGGGATCCATTTTGATGTACGAGTTGATGGCGGAGGAGCGCGCGACGCGCTATCGGGTCGAGGCCGAACAGGATCGGCGGATCGCGCTACTCAAGGCACAAAAGACCGTCCGGCACGAACGGGGTCGCGCCTCCGAACGCCGGGGATCCACCGCACCTCAGGGATCCACCGCGACGCGGCGGTCGCTTGCCGCCGCGTTTATCGGGTTCGCCTCAATGGGCGCGCTGCGCCGGCGCCGCGTCGCCGCCAATCGGTAGACCGCGGGAAACGGCCCGCGCGTCCGGGCGCCCGGACGCGCGCGGCCCCGGCGGGGTGAAGGGGCGCACCGTCGTCCGCGCCTAAGTCAGAGCACAGCGAAATTCACGCCTTTGAACCTCGGTAGCGCCGTGCGTTCTCCGGTTGCAACTCGTGACGCGGTGTTCGAGTTCCCGCTTGCCGGACCCGAAGGCGAGCCGATCGACCTCTGGCGGACGTGCATGTCCCACGGGCTCACCGAATTGCCGCCGATGCGGCTCGACCCGGCGGCGCGCGCGCTCGAAATCACCCTGCCGGTCACAGGCGCGCGGCCGCGCGTCGTCCGCGTCAGCGAAGCGCGATCCGGCGTCGGCATCATCCGCATCCTCGGCCCGGCGCCGAGCCCGCGCGTCGTCGAACGGGTCGTGGCGACCGCGCGCCACGTGCTGCGCCTCGACGAATCGCTCGCGGCGTTTTACGCGCTGGCCGCCGGCGACACCGACCTCGCCTGGGCGTGCGCGGGAGCGGGGCGGCTCATTCGCAGTCCCACGGTCTTCGAGGATGTCGTGAAGACCGTCTGCACGACGAACTGCTCGTGGGCGCTCACGCGGCGGATGATCACCGCCCTCGTGGAGCACCTGGGGGAGCCCGCGCCGGGCGCGCCCGCCGCGGGCTGGACTGGACGGGCGTTTCCGACGGCGGCCGCCATGGCCGGCGCGCGTCCTTCCTTTTATAAACGCGTCGTGCGCGCCGGCTACCGCGGGCCGTACTTGCTCACGCTTGCGCGGCACGTGGCCCGCGGGGAGGTCGATCTGGAGCCGCTTGGCCGCGCCCCGGGCCTGCCGGGGGCGCTGTCAGACGATGACGTGGCGGAGCGGCTTCTGGCTCTCCCGGGCGTCGGACCCTATGCCGCGGCCCACATCATGATGCTTCTGGGGCGGTACTCCCGTCTTGTCTTCGACTCGTCGACGCGTCCGGCGTTTGCGCGGCTCTCCGGCCGCCGGCGCGCGGTGGCCGATCGGACGATCACGCGGCGGTTCCGTCCCTACGGATCGTACGCCGGGCTCGCGTTCTGGCTGTACCTGACGCGCCGCTGGGTCGACGACGGCGCGTAGACACGGCGGCGACCACCGCCGCGCGGCGAGACTCCCGGACGCGTACCCAGTGGAAGGGCGCCGGGCGGCGGGGTAAGATGTAAGCGTGCCCAAGACGGTTCACGTGATTTTGGCGTTCCACGCCCACGAGCCGCTCTGGGATCTGCCGGCGCACCTGCAGGCCCCCATTCCCGACATGCGCATCGCCCAGGCGGTGCCGCCGGAAAATTACCTGCGCCGGCGCGCGAAAGAGGGCCGCAACATCTACCGCGACCTCGTCGCGTTCGCAAAGACCATGGGCGTGCACGTCACGGTCGACATCTCGAACGACCTGCTCTACCAGATCCGCACGATTCTGCCGCGCACCTTTGAGGAACTCCGGCGGGCGTACCAGGACCACACGATCTACCCGCTGTACACGACGGCGCATCATACGCACGCGGCGCTGCTGGAGCCGGGCGAGCTCGTGGAAGAACTGCGGCTGAACCAGGAAGCGCTGCACGATCTGGTCGGCGCGCCGCGGCCGAAGCGCCGGGTGTTCTTTTTCACCGAATGCTCGGTGCATCCGCGGTTTGCGCCGGCGCTCGAAGACGCCGGCGTCGACGCGATCGTCCACCCCCACCTGAGCGACCGCAAGGGGATGCTCACGCTCTCGGACCCGTCGTACGACTACGTGCACCGGCCGTTCCTGATCGGCCGGCGCCTCGTTGCGCTGCCGCGGCACTTCCGGGTGTCGCAGGAGATCTGGCGTCCGGTGACCCGGATGTACCCGCAGGAAGTGCGGTCCCAGGGGTACATGATGGGCGCGTACTACGTCTTCGATACCGAGTACAAGGAGCACCGGTACCTCGACTTTCCGATCGACCGGGCGCGCGGCGTCGAGGAGTACGCGGCGATCGTGCGCGAGGCGCTGGCCGCCGCGCCGGACGGCGGGCTGATCCTGTACATCCAGGACCTCGAGTTGATGGACTTCGGTGACGTCGCCCTCGACGTGCTGCAGGCATCGTGGCGCCAGGTGCTGGCGTCGCCGGACGTGACGGTCAAGTTCGCGACACCCGACGACTATCTCGACACGCTGCCGGGCCCCCCGGAGGCGCGCGCGGACCACCAGGGCATGGGCTGGGCGCCCGAAACTCGCGTGCTGCTCCGGTCAGACGGTCAGTATCCGCCGCTGTACGCGGGCGAGACCGGCGGCGTCGACGCCGTGCCGGCGATCTTCCGTCCCCACCCCTTCATCTACTGGGAGCCGGGCAAGTACGTGGTGGGCCTGTTCGGGTGGCTGCTGCGCGCCTTCGGCCTGCTCGCGCCGGTTGGCGTCCACGCGTCGGTGCTGTGCGACGAAGGCTACCAGCTCTACCGGTTCCCCATCGAGAAGCGGATTGCCGTCGGCTTCCGTCTGTTGAAGCAGGCCGACAACTGGGGCTGGCAGCCCAGCGAGGCGCTCAACAAACGGCCGTACCTGTACGGCCTGATGCTCGCCGACGCGCTCATGATGATGCTGCAGTTCTACCCGGAGCGCTTCCCGGCGACGGAAGACCGTCTCGACCCGCGCCTTCTCGTCGGGCTCGGGCGGCTGCCGGAGGGCCTGCTCGATACCCGGATCGCCTATCTGCGGTTCGGGCTGGAACGGCTCCGCGAGGAGCGGCACGATTACGATCCGAGCGAGCCGTTCCGGCAGTTGGATTATGCGACCGATTTTCGCGACAAGGCGGGCCGCGGCGCGGAACATCTGCTCGACGCCTACCGCGCGCTCGACGAGGACTTTCGGAACGCCGCCCGCTGGCGCCGCGTGCTCCTCGAGGCGCGCGAGCACTGCCGGAACGTCTTCTTGTCGCTGGACCATCTCCAGCGGACGTGGATGGCGGCCGGCGAAGTCGACTTCCTGATCGACGCGATGTACCGGTACCTCTACGACCTGTATCCGCCGCGCTTCCCCGAGATCCTCGACCAGGTCGACCGGGGCACGGCGGCGGAACGGGTGTACCTCGGGACGCGGCTCGTGCACTTCGCCATTCCGGCCGAGTCCCCGGTGGCCGGACGGCGGTTGAGCGCGCTGGCCGTATCGCCCGACAGCCTCGTCATCGCCCTGCGCCGCGGCACCCGGATGCTCGTGCCGCGGGGCGACACCGTGCTGCAGGGAGGCGACCGCATCACGGTGGCGACAACGCGGAGCGACGGCGCCCGGCTGGAGGACATCGTCGCGCCACGGTAGGCCGGTCCAAACTGTGCGAGCCCCGAGTGTGCACGCCCCGGCCCGAGTGACCATGGAGGCCCAGCCCCGCGTCGCCATCGAGGCCCTCACGCCCGCGGTCGACGGCGGGCGGTTCCCCGTCAAGCGGACCGTCGGCGATACGGTCGTCGTCGAATGCGACGCTTTCGCCGACGGGCACGACCGGCTGGCGGGGGTGCTACGGCACCGGTGGGAGGGGGAGCGCCGCTGGACCGAAACCCCGCTGGTCGCGCTGGACAACGACCGGTGGCGTGGAACCTTTCCCGCGGCGCGCATCGGCCGCTATCGCTACACGGTGGAGGTCTGGATCGATCACTTCTCGACGTGGGCCGGGGATCTCGCCAAACGCGTGGACGCCGGCCAAGACGTGCGGGTCGATCTCCGGATCGGCGCCGCCCTCGTCCGGGACGCGGCCGGACGGGCGCGGGGGCAGGATACCCACCGGCTCGCCTCCTGGGCGGACCGCCTGGACGCGGGCGGCGACGACGGGGTGGGGACCGCGCTGTCGGCGGAACTCGCCGAGACCATGCGCCGGCATCCGCCGCGTGACGCCGCCGCGCGCTACACGCCTGAACTGACGGTCGCCGTGGATCGGGAGCGCGCGCGGGCCGGCGCGTGGTATGAAATGTTTCCGCGTTCGACATCCTCCGCGCCGGCCCGGCCCGGCACCTTTGCGGACTGCGAGGCGCGCCTGCCGTACGTCGCCGGCATGGGGTTCGACGTCTTATACCTCCCGCCGATCCATCCCATCGGGCGCGACCACCGCAAGGGCCGCAACAACGCAGAGGCGGCGGCGCCGGGCGATCCCGGCAGCCCGTGGGCGATCGGCGCGGCGGAAGGCGGCCACACTGCCGTTCATCCGGAGCTCGGCACGATCGGGGATTTTCGCCGCCTCGTGGCGCGCGCCCGCGAGCAGGGGCTCGAGGTCGCGCTCGACCTGGCCTACCAGTGCGCGCCCGACCATCCGTACGTCCGCGAGCACCCCGAGTGGTTTCGCCGGCGGCCTGACGGCACCGTCCAGTACGCCGAGAACCCGCCGAAGAAGTACCAGGACATCTACCCGTTCGACTTCGACTCCGCCGACTGGCAGGGCTTGTGGACAGAACTGCTCGGCATCGTGCGATTTTGGGTGCGCGAGGGGGTGCGCATTTTCCGCGTGGACAATCCGCACACCAAACCGTTTCCGTTCTGGGAGTGGCTGATCGAGGACATCCACCGCACCGACCCGGACGTCATTTTTCTCGCGGAGGCGTTCACCCGCCCGAAGGTGATGTACCGGCTCGCCAAGGTGGGGTTCACGCAGTCCTACACCTACTTTACGTGGCGCACCACGAAGGCCGAGCTGACCGAGTACTTCACGGAGCTGACGCGTCCACCGGTGAGCGAATTCTTCCGGGCGAATCTGTGGCCGAACACGCCGGACATCCTCCACAAATATCTCCAGGACGGCGGGCGCCCCGCCTTCGCCGTGCGCCTGACGCTCGCGGCGACCCTCGGGGCGAACTACGGCATCTACGGCCCGGCGTTCGAGCTCTTCGAACATCGGTCCGCCGCGCCGGACAGCCTGCCGCCGGCGAGCGAGGAGTACCTCAACGCCGAGAAGTATGAGGTCAAGCACTGGGACATCGACCGTGCGGACAGCCTGCGCGGTCTCGTCGCGCGGGTGAACGCGATCCGCCGCGGGCATCCGGCGCTGGGCCGGGACGACACGCTCGTCTTTCACGCGGTGGAGAACGACCAGATGCTCTGCTACAGCAAATCCGACCCGGGCGGGAGCCCGCCGGTGCTTGTTGTCGTGAACCTCGACCCCGCCAATGCGCAGTCCGGCTGGACCGCGCTCTCGCTGCCCGCCCTCGCCCTCGGGCCGGCCGAGCCCTACACCGTGACCGATCTGCTGACCGGCGGACGGTACTCCTGGCGCGGCGGCCGCAACTACGTGGCGCTGCGGCCGTCCGAGCAGCCGGCGCACATCTTCCGCGTCGAACGGGGCCACCGGCCGTGACTCCGCCGTCCCGGACCTCGGCGTCGCGGCCGCGGGGCCCCGCGCAGCCGGGGGGCGGCGCCGCTCCCGCCCGCCGCGCGGCCGGGGTGCGCGCGCGGGCCGGCGTGCCCGTCTCCGGCGGCGATGCGCTGTGGTACAAGGACGGGGTCATCTACGAGGTCCACGTCCGGGCGTTCGCGGACAGCGACGGCGACGGGGTCGGCGATTTCAAAGGCCTCACGTCGCGGCTCGACTACATCCAGAGTCTCGGCGTGACGGCGCTGTGGATCCTGCCGTTCTATCCGTCGCCGCTCAAGGACGACGGCTACGACATCGCCGACTACACCGGCATCCACCCGTCCTACGGCACGATGCGGGACTTCCGGGCGTTCCTCGCCGAGGCGCACGCCCGGGGCCTGCGCGTCATTACGGAACTGGTGCTCAACCATACCTCCGACCGGCATCCCTGGTTTCAACGGGCGCGCCGCGCGTCGCCGGGCACGCAGGCCCGCGACTTCTACGTCTGGAGCGATACCCCCGACCGGTACCGGGACGCGCGCATCATCTTCCGCGACTTCGAACCCTCGAACTGGACGCTGGATCCGGTCGCCCGCGCGTACTACTGGCACCGCTTCTACGCGCACCAGCCGGACCTCAACTTCGATTCGCCGGCGGTGCGCGCCGCGATGCTCGAAGTGGTCGACTTCTGGCTGGGCATGGGGGTCGACGGGATGCGGCTCGACGCCGTGCCCTATCTGTACGAACGCGAGGGCACGATCTGCGAGAACCTGCCGGAGACCCACGCGTTCCTCAAGACGCTGCGCCGCCGCATCGACGAGCGGTTCCCGTCCGGCGACGGCCGGGCCGCGCGGGTCCTGCTGGCGGAGGCCAATCAGTGGCCCGAGGATGCGATCGCCTACTTCGGCGAGGGCGACGAGTGTCACATGGCCTTTCATTTCCCGGTGATGCCGCGGCTCTTCATGGCGATTTGGATGGAAGACCGGTTTCCGATCCTCGAGATCCTGTCGCAGACGCCGCCTATTCCCGCGAACTGCCAGTGGGCGATGTTTCTGCGCAATCACGACGAGCTGACGCTCGAGATGGTGACCGACGAGGACCGCGACTACATGTACCGGGTGTACGCGCACGATCCCGCCGCCCGCGTCAACCTCGGCATCCGCCGCCGGCTCGCGCCGCTGCTCGGGAACCATCGCCGGCGGATCGAGCTCATGAACGGGCTGCTGTTTTCGATCCCGGGCACCCCGGTGATCTATTACGGGGACGAAATCGGGATGGGGGACAACATCTACCTCGGGGACCGCAACAGCGTGCGCACGCCGATGCAGTGGAGCGCCGACCGGAACGCCGGCTTCTCGCGCGCGAACCCGCAGCGGCTCTTTCTGCCGGCGATCATCGATCCCGAGTACCACTTCGAGACCGTGAACGTTGAGGCGCAGCACGACAACCCGCACTCGCTGCTCTGGTGGATGCGCCGGCTCATCGCGATGCGGCAGCGCTACCGGGCGTTCGGCCGCGGCACCCTCGAATTTCTGCAGCCGGAGAACCGCAAAGTGCTGGCCTTTCTCCGCCGGTACGAGGCCGAGCAGCTTCTTGTCGTCGCGAATCTCTCGCGGTTCGTGCAGTACGTCGAACTGCCGCTCCAAGCCTGGAACGGGATGGTTCCCGTCGAGCTCTTCGGCCGGACCCGCTTCCCGCCGATCGGCGAGCTGCCGTACCTCTTGACGCTCGGGCCCCATACTTTCTACTGGTTTGCGCTGGAGCGGCCGCAGGCGCGGGCGGCCGCCGAGCCCGACGCAGAGCAGCGTCCGGTGCTCGCGGCGCCGGCGGGATGGGAGGCCCTCCTCGCCTCGGGCGACCGCGCGCTGACGGACGCGCTCTCGGCCTACCTCCGCGGCCGCCGATGGTTCAGCGGTAAGGGCCGTTCCGTCCGCGGGGCCGAGATCCAGAACGCGGTGCGCCTCGCGGTCGGCACCGAGGCCGCCGCGTACGTGGTGCTGCTGCGCGTCGACTACGTCGAAGGCGAACCCGAGGTGTACGCGCTGCCCATCGCGCATGCGTCGCCCGGCCCGGCCGCGGACGCGGTCCGCCGCGACCTGTCCGGCGCGCTCATCGCGGATCTACGCGAGACGGCGGATGGGGCGTCCGGCGGCGGCGTGCTGTACGAGGGCATCTACGACCGCGGCACGACCCAGGCGCTCCTCGACGTGATCGCCCGCCGGCGTCGCCCCCGCGCGGGCCGCGCCGACCTCGCGGGCGTGCAGACCCAGGCCTTCCGCGACGTCGTCTCGTGGCTGGCGCCGCGAGGCGGTCCGCGCGACGGGAGCGCGGCGGAGCCCGGAACGCCGCCGGAGCCCAGCGTGCTCCGCGGCGAGCAGAGCAACACGTCGGTGGTGTACGGCGACCGGTGCATTCTGAAATTGTTCCGCCGGCTCGAACCCGGACAGCATCCGGAGTTCGAGATCGGCCGCTTCTTGACCGAGCGCGCGGCGTTTGCGCACACGCCGCGTATTGCCGGTGCAATCGAGTACCGGTTCGGCGCCGAAACCCGTACGGCGGCGATCCTGTCCGACTTTGTGCCGAACGAAGGCGACGCCTGGCGGTACACGCTCGACGCGCTCGACGACTACTATGAGCGCGCCGCGACGAGCGCGCCGATCCCCGCGCTCCCCACCGGCGGCCTCATCGGACCGGCGGTATCCGGCGTGCCGGCCGAGGTGGCGTCGTGGATCGGACCGTACCTCGACGCCGCGCGGCTTCTGGGCCGCCGGACCGCGGAGATGCACGTCGCGCTGGCGGAGGGCGGCGACGATCCGAATTTCGCGCCGGAGCCGTTCACCGCGATGTATCAGCGGTCGATCTATCAGTCCGTGCGGTCCACCGTGCGCGCCGGGCTTCAGGCGCTGCGCCGGAACGTGGGCGGGATCGCCGACGCCGCCCGCCCGCTGGCCGAGCAGGTGGCGGGAGCGGAGGACGAGGTGCTCGGGCGTCTCCGGCCGCTGCTCAAGGACCGGATCGAAGCCGTGCGCATCCGCTGCCACGGCGATTATCATCTCGGCCAGGTGCTGTCGACCGGCAAGGATTTCCTCATCATCGACTTCGAGGGAGAACCCGCCCGGCCGCTCTCGGAACGACGGCACAAGCGCCCGGCGCTGCGCGACGTCGCGGGCATGGTGCGCTCCTTTGAATACGCCGCGCTGACGAGCCTCGCCGATCAAACCGCCCGTGGGCTCGCGCCGGCCCCGGAAGTGAACGCCCGGCTTCGCGCCGCCGCGCGCCTGTGGACGTACTGGGTCTCGGCGGCGTTTCTCGGCGACTACCTGCAGGCGGCCGGATGGGGCGGGGGGCCCGCCCGCACCACGCGCGGACCCGAAGGGTCTCCACCCCGGCCGGGCGTGCCCATCGTGCCGTCCGATCCCGCGGCGGCGCAGCTGCTGCTGGAGACGTTTCTCATCGAGAAGGTCGCCTACGAACTTTCCTACGAACTCAACAACCGGCCGGCGTGGGTGTGGATCCCGCTGAGCGGGATCTTGACGCTGCTCGGGCGGCCGCCGGACTGAGGGAGCCGCCGGTGACGGCCGGCCAGCCGTCCCGCGCGGGGGCCGCACCCGGCGCCCCGGACGCCGCGGGGGCGGAGGTGCCGGCCGCGGGTGCGTCGCTGCTCGGCGGCAGACGGTGTCGCTTTTGCGTCTGGGCGCCGAATGCGCGCGCCGTTCAGGTGCACCTCGTGAGTCCCGAGGACCGCCGGGTGGCGCTGGAGCCGCGCGGGCGCGGCTACCACGAAGCCATCGTGCCGGAGATCGGCGCGGGCGCGCGATACCGCTACGTCCTTGACGGCGGCGCCGAATATCCCGATCCCGCCTCCCGGCTCCAGCCCGAGGGGGTGCACGGGCCCTCGCAGGTGATCGACGAGGCCTTTCCGTGGACCGACCACGGCTGGCGCGGCCGCGCGCTCGCGGAATATGTCATCTACGAGCTGCACGTCGGGACGTTTTCCCCGGAAGGCACCTTCGACGGCGTGGTCGGTATGCTCGATGCGCTCGTCGCCCTCGGGGTGACGGCGATCGAACTGATGCCGGTGGCACATTTCCCCGGGACGCGCAACTGGGGGTACGACGGCGTGTACCTCTACGCCGTGCACACCGCGTACGGCGGTCCGGACGGCCTCAAGCGCCTCGTGGACGCCTGTCACCGCCGGGGCGTGGCCGTCATTCTCGACGTCGTGTACAACCACTTCGGTCCGGAGGGCAATTACCTGGCCAAGTACGGGCCGTACTTCACCGCAAGCTATCACACCCCGTGGGGGGATGCCGTCAACTTCGACGGCCCGGACAGCGACCAGGTGCGCCGGTTTGTGATCGACAACGCCTGCCGGTGGATCACCGATTTCCACATCGACGCGCTGCGTCTGGACGCCGTGCACGCGATCTTCGACGAATCCGCGCGCCACATTCTCGAGGAACTGGGCGCGGCGGTCCACGCGCGGGGCCGCGGGCTCGGCCGCCGAGCGTGGGTGATCGCGGAGAGCAACCTCAACGATCCGCGGCTCACGCGTCCGATCGACCGGGGCGGCTACGGGCTCGATGCCGTCTGGAGCGACGATTTCCATCACGCCGTGCACACCCTGCTGACCGGGGAGCGGATCCGCTACTACGAAGACTTCCAAGGCGTCGGCGATCTTGCGCGCGCGTGGACCGATGGGTTCGTCGTCGCCGGCCGCTATTCGCCGTACCGCCGGCGGCGCCACGGCGCGCCCTCCGGGGATGTCCCCGCCGAGCGCTTCGTCGTGTGCACGCAGAACCACGACCAGATCGGCAACCGCGCCCGCGGGGAGCGGCTCACGGCTCTCGCCGGGTTCGAGGCGGTGAAACTCGCCGCGGGGACGCTGCTCCTGGCGCCGTTTCTCCCGCTGTTGTTCATGGGTGAAGAGTACGGCGAGCAGGCGCCGTTCTTATACTTCACCGACCACGGCGCTGCCGGCCTGGCCGAGGCGGTGCGCACAGGCCGGCGGGCCGAGCATCCGGAAGACGAGCCGCCCGATCCGCAGTCGCCGGAGACGTTCGCGCGGTCGCGGCTCAACCGCGGGCTCGCGCGCGAGCCGCGGCACCGCGCGCTCCTCGATCTGTACACGGCGCTGATCCGGCTCCGTAAGACGGTGCCCGCGCTCGCCAACCTTGACAAGGAGTCGCTGCAGGTCCGTGGCTGGGACGATGTCCGGGTCCTGATGGCGCGCCGCTGGTTCGAGCGAAGCGCCGTGGCGGCGGTGTTCAATTTCTCCGCGTCGGAGGCGTCGGTGCGGGCCCCCATTCCGGCCGGCCGGTGGACTGTCCTCATCGATTCGGCGGACACCCGGTGGGCGGGACCCGGGCGCGCCGCGCCGGACCACCTGGAATCCCACGGCGGAACGGTTCAGCTCACGCTGGCTCCGTGGTCGTTCGTTCTGCTCGGGAACGCGCCCAATGAGTGACGGAGGATCCGTCCCGGCAGTTGCGGTGACGCTGGGGGATCCGGCCGGCATCGGCCCGGAACTCATCGCGAAACTTGTCGCGGGGGCCGATGTGGCGGAGCGCGCACAGGTCGTGGTGGTCGGCGACCGCTGGGTGTGGGAAGACGGCCAGCGCGTCGCCGGTACGCGCGCGGCGCTGCGCGAAATCGCCTCGTGGGATCGTGTGCGCACCGGTGGGCCGGAGTCGCCCTGCTTGTTCGCGGTCGACACGGTCCGGCCGGACCAAGTGCAGCGGGGCGTCGCCGGCCCGGCGGGCGGGGCCTCGGTGCTGCGCGCGCTCCGATTCTGCCTGGACGCGGCCCGCGCCGGGCACATCGACGCCGTCTGCTTTGCGCCGCTCAACAAATTCGCCATGAAGCAGGCCGGGCTCGCGTTTCCGGACGAATTGCATTTCTTCGCCGAGTATCTCGGCGTGCGCGGCTTCGTCTGCGAACTGAACGTCCTCGACGGCCTGTGGACCACCCGCGTCACGTCGCATATCCCGTTGAAGGATGTGCCGCCGGCCCTCAGCCCGCCGCGGATCAAAGAGGCCGCCCGGCTGCTCTACCGCGCGCTGCGGGCGGCCGGCGTCGAGCGGCCCCGCCTGGCCGTGGCCGGCCTCAATCCGCACGCCGGGGAGGGCGGGACGTGCGGGCGGGAAGAGATTGAGATCATCGAGCCGGCGATTCGCGAGGCCCGGGCCGAAGGCGTGCCGATGGACGGGCCGTTCCCCGCCGATACAATTTTCCGCCGAGCGCTCGCCGGACTCTACGACGGCATCCTCACGATGTACCACGACCAAGGGCAGATCGCGATGAAGTTGATGGGCTTCGAGCGCGGGGTCACGGTGCAGGGCGGACTGCCGGTGCCGATTACCACGCCGGCGCACGGTACCGCGTTCGACATCGCCGGGCAGAACAAGGCCAACGTCGAGGCCATGAGCCGCGCGTTCGCGCTCGCCTGCCGGCTGGGCGCGTCTCGTGCCGTCGACCAGCCGCAGCCGCCGGCCACCCGCCGGGTTGAGTGAAGCGGAGCGCTTAAGAGGAGCCGTCTCCCGCCGGGCCGCGCTCGACGGTGGCCCGCGTGGTCTGCTCCCACACTCCGCCCGCGGGTACGGTGATGGTCCAGCGGAGCACCAGCATCGCGCCCTGGTGATTCCGCTCGAACCCCGATTCCGAGTTCGAAATGGTGAAAATCGGCAGGCTCCACACCTCCGCGGGCCGCGTCACTTCGAAGGCCAGCACGAGGCCGGAGTAGGATTCGCCCGCGCGTACCGTCCGGGTCTCCCCGAGGTCGGCCGGTTCCCACAGCGTCACGTGTGACGCGCCGTCGCGCGCCGCCCACACCTGCTCCGGTGCGCCGAACAGCCCGAGGCTCCATTGTTCCGCGAGCACCGCCCGCAGCGCGCCCGGGCCCTGCCACGTAAGACGGATGGCGTGCGTCGGCCCGCGCCGCCGCATCTCGACCGCGATGCGGCGCTCGAGCGTCACCTCCCCGTCACCCACCTGGGCGCGGCGGGTCAGCACGGCGGCCGCGTCCCCTCCGGGGACGTCCTCGAGACGCCACGCGTACCGGCCCGTCCCGAATCCGCCGAGGTCTTCGGCCGAGTCGCGCCACACGTCGTCGCGCGTCACGTCCGCCGGCCAGAGCCACGTCCGCAGCGTCGCGCGCCGCGCGCGGTCATACACCAGCAGCCGCTCGAGCCCGGGCTCTTTGGCCCGGCCGCCCGCCTCGTGAATCGAGACCGCGCCCTCCACGGGCGGCGCCTCGTGCCGGATCCGCGCGTGGTAGGCCTCCGTCCTCCGCGTCAAGACATTGCCGAGATGCCGGCGCGCCGGCCGGTCGTCCCACTCCACCAGGCTGCCGCCGCGCGCCGGGTCGACGGTGCAGACGTCGAGGTGCGTCGCCAGGTACAGTTCCGGCTCGCCGTCGCCGTTGAGGTCGCCCGCCGACGCTTCGGTGTACGGGTCCGGATGGCGCGCCCGGTCGGCCTCCGCCTCGGCGGCAATGAGGTTCGCAAACGCCGCGCTTCGAATGTGCGGCAGGTAGATGCCGCCGAAGACGCCGTGCCAGTACGTGCAGTTGCACTCGCCGCTCCACAACTCGTCGAGCGCCCGCTCGCGGTCCGGCCCGGGCGGCATCGCGTGCACCTTGCGGCCGGCGCGCAGCGCGAGGTGGTGCAGCGTGTTGGCCTCGGGATACCGGACGAGGAAGTGCCGCCAAAACCCCCCGCGCACCAAACTCGCCAGGTCCCCGCGGCCGCCGGTCTCCAGGTCGTGGCGCAGGCTGGCGCGCGCTTCGGCCCGCGTTGGGGGCAGCGCCCATTCCGCCATCTCGTCGTAGGTCGCGGTCGGGAGGTAGATGGCGCCGGCCGGCGCGTGGGAGCGCCGGTATTCGCCCGGGGGAACCACGTCGAGCCACGGCGTAGCCTGCAGCGCCTCGAAGAAGCGGTCCACCCATCCGCGTTCCCAGCAGTGCTCATAGGTCGTGGGCCACATCCCGAACTTCTCGCCGTCGTCCCCCATCAGGGCCAAATCGAGGGGCGCCTCGCGCCCCTCGGGGCGAACGTCCGTGTCGGCCAGCGTGCCGAGGTAGGCGATCACTTCCTCCGGTGACACCCATGGGATGAGATATCGTAGACGCCGCAGGCTCGGGAACAGCGCGACCGAGACGCCTTCTTCTTCCGTGACGTAGTAGCCGAGCAGCTGGCGGTCTTCGAGCCCGACGGCGTGGAAATGCGTGTCGTCGACGATCGTGTACCGTACACCGGCCTCCCCGAGCGGCCGCGCGAGGTGGGGTTCCCAGACGCGCTCGGCGAGCCAAAGCCCCTCCGCGGCGTAGCCGAATTCGTCCTTGATGGCGCGGGTCATCTTGAGGATTTGGCCGCGCTTGTCGGCGTCCGGCACGATCGGCAGGATCGCTTCGTAGTAGGCGCCGGTGAGCAGTTCGATCTGCCCGCGCGCGGCGAGGGCGCGCAGGCGTGCGATGAGATCCGGCCGGTGTCCGCGCAGCCAATCGAGGAGCGGTCCGGAATAGTGCAGCGCCACGCGGATCGGGGGATGGCGCTCGAGGGCCGCGATCATCGGCGCGTACGACCGTTCCGTCGCATCCGCGAGGACGTGATCGAAGTTGCCGACGGGCTGGTGATTGTGGAAGGCGAGGGACAGCGCGAGCCGGTGCATCGACGATCGTCAGGGCCGCCCGGTTGCGTTCCTCACGCGTCGCCGTCCCCGGCGGCGCCGCGGCGCGCGAGCGCCACCTCGGGCGAATGGTCGGCGACGCTGCCGGACGGCATGTAGAGGATGACGGCCGCGAGCCCCAGGGCGACAAGTCCGAGCCCCAGCACGAAGGCGCCGTGGATCCCCTGCGACAGCGCCTGGCGCAGCGCTTCGTGGCCTTCGGGACCGAGCCGCGCCGCCGGATCCAGCATCGCCTGCGGGTCGCCGGCGGCCGGCAGCCGGAGGCGTACGGCGGCCGGCAGATGCTGCAGCCGCGCGTCCAGGATCGCGACCAGGACCGCGCCCTGCGCGCTCACCCCGATCGCGCTGCCGAGGTTGCGGGTGAAGATGTTGATCGACGTGACGATGCCCCGAAGGGGCCGCGCGACCGCGTTCTGCATCGCGATGATGAACATCGTGGCGGTCAGTCCCATCCCGCTCCCGAGCACGACCATGTCCACGAAGACCACGGGCGCCGTGGCGTGCACGTCGAGCTGCGTAAGCAGCAGCGATCCCGTCGCGAGCAGCGTCATCCCCGTGACCGTGACCGGACGGTACCCCCACCGCAGGGCCACGCGGCCGCCCACGATGCTCGAGACGGTCCACATGACCATGTACGGCATCAGCGCTTCCCCGGCGGTCGTGGCGCTGCGGCCGATCACGCCCTGGACGAAGAGCGGCACATACGCCGTGGTCCCGAAGATACTTACCCCCAACAAGAACCCGCCGACGCAGGCGACGGAGATGATGCGGTTGCCGAACAGGCTGAATGGGAGAAACGGCTGCTCGGCGTGCGTTTCCACGTGCGCGAACAACAGCAAGAGCGCCGCGCAGAGGGCGGCGAGGCCAAACGACGGGGCGGAGAGCCACGCGAATTCGTGGCCGCCCCAGAACATCAGCAGGAGCAGCACGATCGACGCGCCGGACAGCAGGCCGATGCCAGCGTAGTCGATCGGCCCGCCGGCGGCCGCGGATCGCGACTCCCGAAACGCGAACGTCAGGATGAGCGTCGCGACGAGGCCCGCCGGGATGTTGACGAAGAAGATCCACCGCCAGGCGCCGTGGTCGGCCAGGGCGCCGCCGATCAGCGGCCCGACGATGGCGGCGAGCCCCCACACGCCGCTGAACAGCCCCTGAATGCGGAGGCGCTGTTCGACCGGAAAGAGATCCGCGATGATGGTCAGCGCGATCGGCAGGACCGCGCCGCCGCCGATGCCCTGCAGCAGCCGGAAGAACACGAGCTGAGCCATCGATCGGGAGAATCCGCACAACGCGGAAGCGCCGATGAAGCTCAGGATCCCGATCAGGTAGATGCGCTTGCGGCCGTGCAGGTCCGCGAGGCGGCCGAAGATCGGTGTCGTGACGACGAACGCGATCTGGTAGGCGGCGAAGACCCACGAGTACAGGGCGAGCCCGCCGAACGCGGCGACGATCGTCGGCATCGCGGTGCCGACGGCGGTGGAGTCCATCGCGGCGAGAAACATGCCGAGCATCGCGGCGACGGTGATGATGACCCGGCGGCTCGGCGTCGCCGGACGCGCGTCGCCGGCGGGCGCAGGCCGCGGGCCCGCGGTTACGACAGCCATCCCAGCCGTCCCGGCACCATGATGCCCTTCGGGTCGTACTGTGCGCGCAGGCGGCGCATGAGATCCACGGCAGAGGGCGCCTGGCCCCACACCGGCAGGCTCGCTTTGAGGTCCGTGGGCGCGGCTTCCACGACCACGTAGCCGCCGAAGCCGTCCGCCGCATCCGCCGGCGCGACGGCGCGTGCGAGCGCGTCCGCAAGGGCCCGCGCACTCGTTGGCGCCGCCGCCACGTACGTCAATCCGATCCCGGCGTGCGCCAGCACCGCGGAACCCGGACCGGCCGCGTCCGCGACGCCGAGCCACCGCGAGATCGGCGTTCCGGCGCGGAAGACGACGCCGCCCGGGTGCGACTCCGGCGACGGGAACTCCGCGACCGCGCGCCACAATGCCTCGTGCGCCGCGCCCGCATACACCTCGAGCGCGGCGCCGGTCCCTCCGGCCGATGCCGTCAGGGTCCGCATCTCGTCGATGTGGCGCGTCCGGCTTTCTTCCAGGCCCTCGGCCAGCAGCAGCACCCCCCAGCGCCCGGCCGGCGCGCCGTCCCCACCGGGCAGCGAAAGGCCCGCCGCCCGCGCCAGCATCGCCAGCGCATCGGGGCTCGCCGCCTCGAGCGCCGACGGCAGCAGGTACGACCGCATCACCGCGGTGGTAAGCGCGTGCGCCGCGGCGGCGTCCGGCACCGTCACGAGGACGGTGACCCCTTCCCCCGGGAGCGGCAGGATCTTGAACGTAACGTCGGTGATGATGCCGCACGCGCCGAACGAGCCGATGAACAACTTCGCCAGGTCGTAGCCGGCGACGTTCTTCACCACTTTGCCGCCGGCCTTGATCACCTCGCCGGTGGGCAGGGCGACGCGGATCCCGATCACGAGATCGCGGATCGCGCCCCACAGGAGGCGCCGGGGTCCGTTGCGGTTGGCCGCGACGAGGCCGCCGATCGTCGCCTCCGCGGCGCCGGGCGGATCGAGCGGAAGCCACTGGCCGTTCGCGGCGAGCGTCTGCTGCAAGTCGCGCAGGCGGGTGCCGGCCCGGACGGCCACGACGTAGTCGGCCGGGGTGTAGTCGGTGACGCCGGCGAGGCGGGTCGTGTCGACGGCAAGATCGGCCCTCGCGGGGGGCAGTCCCAGGTGCTGGTGGACGCCGCCGCCACGCGGCAGCACCCCGGCCCCGGTGTCCGCAGCGGCCGTCAGCAGCGCGGCCGTCTGCTCGGCATCCGCGGGGGACGCCCCGAGCCCCGGACGCACGCCGTCGACGCGCCACGCGTCGAGGCGGTCCGGGTCGCCGGCGACGTGGGCGTCACCGACGATGCCGCGGACGCGCGGGCCCAGCGCGCTCTCGACCATGTCCGGCGCTCGCGGAACGCTGCTCACACCCGCCGGCTCTCCGCAGGCATCTCGGCGGCGGCGTACGCCCGGTCGAGCAGATCCACAACGTGGCACGCCTCGATCGGCACACCGCGCGCGCGAATGCCGGCCGCGAGCTGAAGCAGACACCCCGGGTTCGGCGCGACCAGCAGGTCGGCGCCGGTGCGCACGACCGCCTGCATCTTTTCGTCGAGGATCCGCCGCGAGTACTCGGGCTGAACCAGATTGTAGATGCCGGCGCTGCCGCAGCAGCGGTCCGCGCCCTCCATCTCGACGAGTTCGAGGCCCGGGATGCGCCGCAGCAGGTCGCGCGGCTCGCGGCGGATGCCCTGGCCGTGCGCGAGGTGGCACGGATCCTGGTACGTCGCGCGCGCCCGGATCTCGCCGAGGGTTCCGGTGAGGCCGAGTTCCGTGAGGAACTCCGTCGCGTCGCGGCACAGCCGGCTGTACGCCTCGGCCCGCGCGGCGGACGTAGGGTCGTCGGCGCGGAACAGCACCCCGTATTCCTTGCTCGCGACGCCGCAGCCGGCGGCGTTGATGATCACGGCATCGACGCCGGCGTCCAGAAACGCCTCGATGTTGCGCCGGGCCATCTGCTGCGCGGCGGCCCGCTCGCCGTTGTGCACGTTCAGGGCGCCGCAGCAGGTCTGCCGGCGCGGGATCACGACCTCGCACCCGTTGCGCCGGAGCACCCTCACCGTCGCCTCGTTGGAGCCGGGGAAGAGCACGCTCATCGCGCAGCCGCTGAGGAACCCCACGCGGGCGCGCCGCGGCCCGATCGCCGGCCACACTTCCTGCGCCGGAGCGAACGAGCCGTCGGGGACGGCCGGCAGCAGCGCTTCCATCTCGCCGAACCGTGCCGGCATGAGATGCAGGCGCCGCAGGAGCGGTCCGAGGCCGCTGCGCTGGTAGAGGCGCAGCAGGCCGGCGGCCGCGCGCAGGCGTTCAGGATAGGGCATCAAATGGCGTAGCGCGGCGAGCGTCGTCCGCCGCGCGAGCGGCGATCCGGTCGGACCCGTTTCCGCCCGCCCCGCCTCGATGATCGTTCCGAAGCGCACGCCCGCCGGGCACGCGGTCTCGCACGCGCGGCAGCCGAGGCAGACGTACATGTGCTCTTCCAGCCGCGCATCCATGGGAATCCGGCCCTGCGCCGCGGCCTCGATCAGATGGATCCGGCCGCGCGGCGATTCGGTCTCGACGCCGAGCATACGGTACGTGGGGCAGGCCGGCAGACAGAACCCGCACTGGATGCACTTATCGAGTTCCGGGATCAGGAGGCGGGGGATCGGCCGCGCCGCGGGTCCGGCGGGATGCGCGCCCCCGTTGCCCTCGCGGACCACGGATTCGGTCGCGGCCACGGCCGTCAAATCCACAGACCGGACGCGGCCAAGCGCGGCGGCCGGCGCGTCAGGAGTTCGCCGCACGAGACCGGCGTCGGAAAGACCTTGAACGGATTCATGCGGTCGTCCGGGTCAAACGCGGCCTTGAGCCGGCGCTGCGCGTGGAGATCGGCGTCGTTGAAGATCCAGGGCATGTAGTTGTTCTTTTCAAACCCGATCCCATGCTCCCCGCTGAGCGTGCCGCCGGCGGCGACGCACGCGGACAGCATCTCTTCGCTGGCGCGCATCACGCGATCCGTCTCGCCAGGCGCCGCCGCATCGTATGGGATGAGCGGGTGCACGTTGCCGTCGCCGGCGTGGAACACGTTGGCGACGCGGATGCCGTAGCGGCGCGCGATCTCGCCGATCCGGAGCATGATCGCCGGCAGCTGGCTCCGCGGCACGACCGCGTCGTGCAGATAGTAGTTGGGAGCGAGCCGGCCCATCGCGCCGAAGGCGCCCTTGCGCGCGGCCCAGTAGAGATGGCGCTCCTCCTCCGTCCGCGCGGTCCGGATCTCGCGCGCGCGGTTGGCCCGGCACAGGTCCTCGACGGTGCGCGCCGACCGCGCGAGTCCCTCGCGCACACCCTCTACTTCAATTAAGAGCACCGCGCCCGCGTCGAGCGGCAGGCCCGCGTGCACGGCGGGCTCGACGGCCTGCGCCGTCAACTGGTCGATCATCTCGAGGGAGGTGGGCCCGATGCCCGAGGCGATGATGTCGGCGACGGCCTGGCTCGCCTCCTCGATCGTCTCGAAGATGCCGAGCATGGTGCGGACGGCCTCGCGCCGCCGCATCAGCCGGATGGTCACCGCGGTGACGATGCCGATCGTTCCCTCCGACCCGACCGCGAGGCCGGTGAGATCGAGGCCCGGCTCATCGGGGCCGCGGCCGCCGAGGCGCGCGACCGAGCCGTCGGCCATCACGAGTTCGAGTCCCAGGACGTGGTTCGTCGTCACGCCGAACGCGAGCGTATGCACGCCGCCGCTGTTGTTGGCGACGTTGCCGCCGATGCTGCACGCGGACTGGCTGCTCGGGTCGGGCGCGTAGAAGTAGCCGTCGTCCTCGACCGCGCGCGTGACGTCGAGGTTGATCACGCCCGGCTGGACGACCGCGGTGCGGTTGTCCAGATCGATTGAGAAGATGCGCTTCATGTTGCTCATCGCGACGACAATCCCGCCGATCGGCGTGATGGCCCCGCCCGACAGTCCCGTGCCGGAGCCGCGTGCGATGAGCGGCACCCCGAACCGCCCTGCGGCGCGCACGATCGCCGCGACCTCGTCCCTCGACGCCGGAACCACCACGACATCCGGCACCGCCGCCAGCACCGAGCCGTCGTACTCGTAGGCGAGGAGGTCGACCGGCTGTGCGAAGACACGGTCCCGCCCTAGCGCCTCCTCGAGGGCGGCGGTCAAGGCTCCGCGATCGGCAATATGGCAGCGGAGTTCGGCGAGGCTCACGGTCATTTCAGTATAACATCCGACGTGCGCCCTACGTTGCGGTTCCCGCCTCCATGCGGGCCGGCTCCGGCGTCCGGAGCGGCGCCAGCAGATCTTCGACGCTCCCCGACTCCAGGGTCTCGAGCGCGGCCTCGACGCGCGCCGTGCGTTCGGCGCCGATGACCGGTTCCGCGAGGCGCCGGAATTTGTCCCGCAGCTCGCCCGGCGACAGCGGGTCCGCCGGGTCACCCCGGGCGCCGCACACGCCGGACCGAAAGACCGTCCCATCCTGCATCTGGATCTCGATCGCGCAGAGCGTTTCCGCGGGGAATCGCCGCTCCAGTTCGGGCGAGACCGTCGCGTCGACACGCTGGGCGAGATCGCGAATCCGGGGGTCGCCGAGCCGTGCTTCGGAGACTTGTTCCGGGCCGACGCAGCCGTCCACCAAGGCGGCCGCGATCGGCCACGCGAGACTGTACTGGGCCTCTTCCGTTGTGGCGGGCAGGACCGGCCCGAGCCGCGTGGCCGCCTCGAACGTGGCGAGCCGCACCCCGGCGACGGCGCCCGGATCGAACGGATGCCGCTCGCGGATCCGGCCGATCGCATCGACGGCGGGCTGTGCCCACCGGCAGCACGCGTGCGGCTTGAAGTACAACTCGAGAATTTTGTATCCGCCGCCAAAGTCGGCGGCCTCGGGGTGCACGTCGAACACCGAGGGCAGACCGGTGAACCCGCACGCCGCGAGCTGCGCCGCACTCACACCGGCCGCCGCTCCCCAGCCGATGCCGTCCTTGACCATGCCGGGGTGCTCGACACAACGCATGATCGGCGCGAGCGGCCCGTGATACTCGGCGATGCCGGCCGCGTCGGTCAGCTGCTCCTCGGTGAGGCCGAGGAGCTTGCCGGCCGCGGCCGCCGCGCCGAGCGCGGCCCACGATCCCGAGCCGTGGTAATATCCGTAGGCCTGGTGGAGCGCGGGTCCGGCGCGCATGGCCACTTCGTAGCCGGCGACGGCTGCCGCCAGAAACGCGGAGCCCGACGATCCTCGGACCTCCGCCGCGGCGAGCGCGGCGGGGATCACCGCGGCGCCGGGATGTCCCTTGACCGGCCGGTACCCGTCGTCGATGTCGAAGGCGTTGGCGAGACATCCGTTGGCGAAGGCGGCGCCGGGCGCGGTCGTCCGGACGCCCGACAGCAGAATACTCGCGGCGCCGCCGCCCCACACGTCGCGCGCCGCCCGGGCGGCGATGCGGGCCACCGGCGCCCGGCTGCCGGCGATCGTCGCGCCGAGCGCGTCTCGCAGCGCGAGACGCGCCTGGCGGCGCACCGGCTCCGGCAGGCCGTTCCAGTCGAGCCCGAGCGCGAAGGCGGCGGCGCGCGCGGTCGCGCGCGCCTGACGCGGCACGGGTCCCGTTACTTGATCAACGCCAGACTGCGCAGGTACTCTGCCGCCACCTCGTCGGGCGCCCGGCGCTTGCCGTCCACCTCGAGGTTGAGCCGCGCCATGGTGCTGTCGTTGATCTTCCCGGCGAGACGGTTCAGCACTTCCAGGACGATCGGCGACTTCTGCACCAGCTCCGCGCGCAGCACGGGCGCCGCGTAGTACGGTGGGAAGAACTTCTGATCGTCCTGGAGGACGACGAGGTTCAATTGCGGGATCCGGCCGTCGGTCGAGAATCCGGAGATCACGTCGACCTGCCTCGAGGCCACGGCCTGGTACATCAGGCCGGCGTCCATGCCGCGCATGTCCTTGAAGGAAAGCCCGTAGGCCTTGGTGAGGCCGGCGATGCCGTCGGGCCGCACAAGGAACTCCTGCGTCGCGCCGAGGGTCAGGTCCCGCCCGCGGTCCTTGAGGTCGGAGATCTTGGCGATCTTCAGGCGCTCGGCATCCGCCCTGCGCATCATCAGAGCGTAGGTGTTGTTGAAGCCCCACGGCTTCGCCCAGACCAGGTGAAATTGCTCCGCGTAGAGCCGCTTCACCGTGTCGTAGGTGGCCTGGGGATCCGGGGATGCCGGCTGCTTGAGGATGGTCACGAGGCCCGTTCCCGTGTACTCGACATAGATGTCGATGTCACCCTTCACCAGCGCCGCATGCGCCAGCGCGGTGCTGCCGAGGCCCAGTTTGCGGGTGACCGGATAGCCTTTGGACTCGAGCAGCAGGGCCACCATGTTGCCGACGATCAGTTGCTCGGTGAACGCCTTCGAGCCGACCGCGACCGGCGGCTTCCCGCCGTTCTGCCCGTACGCCTGCGGCAGGCCCGCGGGTGCCGCCAGGGCAAGCGCAAGGATGGTCAGTACCGCCAGCACACTCGCTCGTCGCATCGTCGCCTCCCCGCCGCGTCGGTGCCGCGATCAGTGCCGCCTTGTGTTCTGGACATCGTGCGGCTTTCCTTGGTCGCCCGCGGGACACCGCCGCGGCGGGCGGCCGGAGGGAAGCGTGCGCGGATGCGCGAAGGCGACCGCATGATCGATCGCCGGCCGGCGAAGCGCGCGCTGGGGGAACGGCTCGCGAACGGCGGGACCGTCGTGTGCGCCGAGGGCTATCTGTTCGAGCTCGAGCGGCGCGGATATCTCCAGGCCGGCGCCTATGTCCCCGAGGTCGTGCTCGACCATCCCGAGGCCGTCGCCCAACTGCACCGGGAGTTCGTCCGCGCCGGGAGCGACATCGTGGAGGCTTTCACGTACTACGGCCACCGGGAGAAACTCCGGCTCATCGGCAAGGAAGAGAAACTCGAGGCCCTCCAGCGCAACGCGCTCGCCCTCGCCAAGCAGGCGGCGGCCGACGCATCCGGCGAACCGCCGCTGGTCGCCGGCAACATCTCCAACACGACCATCTATGCGCCCGGCGACGCCGCGGTGGCGCGGGAGGTCCGCGCCATGTGTGACGAGCAGGTCGCCTGGGCGGCCGATGCCGGCGTGGACCTTGTCATCGCCGAGACCTTTTCGTATCACGGCGAAGCGATGCTGGCGCTGGAATCCATCGCCCGCGCGGGACTCCCGGCCGTGGTCACCCTGGCCGTGCACCTCGAAGGCCTGCGAGACGAAGTGGCGCTCGCGGAGAGCATGCGCCGGCTCGAGCAGGCAGGCGCGTCGGTCGTCGGGATGAACTGCGCGCGGGGGCCGGCCACCATGCTGCCGCTGCTGCAAGACATCCGCGCCGCCGTGTCCTGTCCGGTCGCGGCGCTGCCGGTGCCGTACCGCACCACCGCGGAGTATCCAACGTTCCAGTCGCTGCGGGACCCGGCCGGTCCCGGCCTGCCGGACGGACGGCCCTTCCCGATCGCCCTCGATCCGTTCACCTGCAGCCGCTTCGAGATGGCGGCGTTCGCGAGGCAGGCGCACGATCTCGGCGTGCGGTACCTCGGCGTCTGCTGCGGCGGCGCGCCGCACCACGTGCGGGCCATGGCCGAGGCGCTGGGCCGCCGGCCGGAGGCCAGCCGCTACTCGCCCGACATGTCGAAGCACTACGCCTTCGGCACGGACCCGCGCCTCAGGCAGCACAATCGCGCGTACACCAGCAAACTGTGAGCGCCGCGCAGGGCCCGGCGCTGCCGGCGCACGCGAAAGTGCTCATCGTGGGCGCGGGTGTGCACGGCCTCAGCACCGCGTACCACCTGGCCCGGGAGTTTCGCGCCCGCGGGCGCGGCGGCGGGGGGGACATCCTCATCGTCGACAAGACCGGGATCGCCGCCGGCGCGTCCGGCATCGCCTGCGGGGTCATCCGCAACAACTATTTTCAGCCCGCCATGCGCGCGCTCATGGCCCACAGCGTGTCGGTATGGGAGCGGGACCCCGAGGCCTACAGCTACCACCCGGTCGGCTACATGCAGATCAGCCCCGAAGTCATGCATGAGGGCGTCGCGTCCATCTACGAGCAGCAGCGGGCGATCGGCTACCCCTCGGAGTTCGTCGAGGGCGCCGCGGACAGCACCCGGTACATGAAGACGATCTTCCACGACTGGCGGGCGCGGGGAATCACCTCGGTCCTGCACGAGAAGAAAGGCGGCTACGCCAACAACAAGACCGCGATGCGCGGTCTCGCCGGCAAAGCGCGGGCGGAAGGCGTGCGGATCGCGGCGGGCGCGCGGGTGACCAGCTTCCGGCTGTCCGGCGGCGCGGTCGCCGCGGTGGAGACGACCCGCGGCGCGGTCGAGGTCGAGCACGTCGTGATCGGCGCCGGTCCATGGATCGGCGCGCTCTGGGCGATGCTGGATCTCCCCGCGGCGATCAGCGTGCGGGACGGCGGCGGGACGGTGCACACGGGAGTGAAGATGTGGCGGTACATGTGCCTGCAGGAGGGCACGTTGGGCGTCGATCCCAGCTTCCAGACGACCAACGACGGCCGGATGCCGCCCGTGATTCACGTCGACACCGACGCTCCGCTCCACTCGGATCTCGACGGCGCACTGATCACGGATCAACTGTGGGGCATCTACTATAAACCGGACTTCCTGTTCAACGGCGTCCAGGGAGGCGCGGCCCCATACCTCGTGGACAAGGACGACGTCCGGATTGATCCGTACGGGCCGGACTCCCCCGAATTCCTCGTCGGCGAGGACTTCATCCGCATGTGGTGCGCCGCCCTGGCGTTCTGCCAGAAACGGTTCGAGGGCAAGGCCCCTCTCTACCGGCGCGAGCCGTCCGGCGGCCTCGGCGCCTTTACGCCGGACAACTTCCCGGTGTTCGACGTCTTTCATCAGAACGCGTACGTGATCGCCGATTCCAACCACGGCTACAAGATGATCGGCGTCGGAGAACTGGTCGCCGGCGAGATCTGCGGCGAGCGGAGCGCCATCCTGGAGCCGTTCCGGTTTTCGCGCTACGCGGAAGGCCGGCTGCATCCGGTGTCCAGGAGCCCGTTCCCCTGGAGTTGAGTCCGGCGGCCCGCGCCGCCGGGCCGTGGCGGAGGCCGCTGTCAGAAGGTGATGGTCGTGCCGACGGCCGGCTGCACGAAGGCGGACGGCATGGCGCGCGCGAGCGCATGCACGGCCCTCCATCCCGTGCAGTGCGCCGGCAGCAGCCGGTCCACCCCGGCCTCGAGAAACGCCTTTACCGTCGGCTCGATGATCGGCTCGAAGATCCCGCCCGTGAGATGGAAACCGCCGATGAAGCCGGCGATGCGCGTGACTCCGGTAAGGCGCTGCGCGTTCCGAAGCACGTTGACGGCGCCGGCGTGCGAGCAGCCGGAGACGATGACGAGGCCCTTGTCCCTCACATTCAGCACCACGTTTTGGTCGTCGACGATGAGCGGATCGGGCTCCCACCCTCCGGGCGTCCGCGCATAGTGGATGGGAAAGCCCGTTTCGAACTCGCTGGTCCGGGCGACCTGCCCCGAGACGAGCACGGTGTCGTCGAGCAGGAGCGTCCGGCCGCGCGCTTCGAGTAACTCGAGGCCTTCCGCTTCGAGATCGCGGCGGTTCGGCGGCGGCAGACGCAGTTCCATCCCCGTCGGGAAGACGATTTTGCGTTCACGCCACGCCTCCGGGTGGATCACGAGCGGCAGGCGGCACCGGCCGTATCGTCTGAACAGGCCTTCGAGCCCGCCGTGGTGGTCCGCGTGCCCGTGCGAGACGACGATGGCCCGCAGGTCCTTGACCCGGACGCCGAGGACATCGAGGTTGCGCCCCAGGCCGCTCGGCGTGAGCCCGCCGTCGTAGAGGAGGGACTGCCGATCCGGGCCGGCGTGCACGGTAATGAGCGCGGAGAAGCCGTGCTCGGCGATGAGCTGATCGCGATCGGAGAAATCCCGGGCGGCGTATCGCCGGACGCCTTCCGAGCCGGCCATGAGCACATCCACGAAATTGTCCATGACGATCGTGACGTCGACGCGGTCGACGGGTCGCAGCGCGGTCTCACTCATGGATTGGAGGGGACATTCTAGGCGGCCGCGCGGCGGGCCCTCGCTCCCGTGCGGGCCGCCGAGGCCCGTTCCGCCCATCCGAGCAGGCCGTCGGCCGCAACGGCCAGCAGCGCCACCGGGATGGACCCCGCCAGCAGACGCGTGACATCCACCATCGCGAGCCCTTGGTAGATTAGGTCGCCGAGCCCGCCGGCGCCGATGAGCGCCGCGATCGTGGCCAGGCTGATACTCACGACGGTGGCGCTGCGGATGCCCGCCATGATCACGGGAAACGCGAGCGGAAACTCGACCAATGCCAGCACCTGCCACCGGCGCATGCCCATGCCGCGGCCGGCCTCGATCGCCGCGCGGTCGACCGTGACGAGGCCGGCGAAGGTGTTGTTGAGGATCGGCAGCATGCCGCGCAGGACCAGGGCGAAGACGGTCGGGACCGGCCCGATGCCGAGCAGCGGGATGACCAGACCAAGGATCGCGAGGCTCGGCACGGCCTGGCCCAGGTTCGCCAGCGCAACGACGGCGCGTCCGGCGCCGCGGTACCGGCTCACGACGATGCCGAACGTCACGCCGAGTACGGCGGAGATCGCCACGGCGACGAGCACGATCTCGACGTGGCGGATCCCGAGCCGCACGATCGTGTCACGCAGGCCGGCGATGCCGCGAAGCGTCGCCATCAGCCCGCCACCGCGCGGGGCCGCCGTCCGGGGCTGAGGGCCCGCTCCACGGTGGCGAGCGCCGCGTCCGTGGCGAGGGCCAGCGCCGAGACCGGTAGGGCGCCGGCAAGAATCAACACGCTGTCGGCGCGGGAGATGCCCTGAAAGATGAGTGTCCCGAGCCCGCCCGCGCCGATGTAAGCGGCGATGGCCGCGATGCCGATGTTCATGACGGCCGTCGTCCGGATGCCCGCCATGACGACCGGCAACGCGAGGGGCAGCTCCACCATGAGCAGCAGCTGTCCGCCCCGCATGCCCATGCCGCGCGCCGCCTCCAGCGCGGAAGGATCGACGGACCGGATCCCCACAAGCGTGTTGCGGATCAGCACGAGCTGCGCGTACAGGACCAGCGCAAGGACGGCCGGCCGTACACCGATCCCCAGCAGCGGAATGAGCAGCCCGAAAAGGGCGAGGCTCGGGATGGTGTAGAGAATTCCCGCCAGGCCGATGACGGGCGCGGCCAGCAGCGGGACGCGGCTGAGCACGACGCCGACGGTGACGCCGATGCCCGTCGAGATGGCCACCGCGAGGAACGAGAGCCAGATGTGCTGTTCCGTCAGCGCGAGGATCTCGCGCCGATGTCCGGCGATGTAGGTCAGGACTTCCACGCCGCCGCCGTCAGCGCGACGCGGCCGCGCCGCCGGGCTCGGCGTCCATCAGGCGGGTAAACGCGGTCATCGTAATGACCCCGTCGAACCGCTGTGCTCCGTCGACGACCGGCAGCCACGGCACGCCTTCCATCAGCATGCGCGACATCGCGTCGTGGAGGTTCTGATCCGCGGCGATGGCGGGACGGGCCCGCGGCGGGATCGCGCCCACGGTGCCGCCGCGGCCCTCGAGGTCGCCGGCGTGCACGATGCCGGAGAACGCGCCGTCCGTGCCCGTTACGATGAGCGTGTCGGCGCCCGCGGCCGACATCATGCGGCGGGCGTCCTCGACGGTCGTGTCTTCGCGCGCCGCGCCGACGCGGCGGTCTATGAGGTCCCGCACCGCGGCCAGCTTCAACAGTTTCATCGCGCGGTCCGCGCCGACGAACCGGCGGACGAATTCGTCCGCCGGGCTGCGAAGTAATTCCGCCGGGGGCGCCAGTTGGGCGATCCGTCCGTCGCGCATCACCGCGACGCGATCTCCGAGCCGCACCGCCTCGTCGATGTCGTGCGTCACAAAGAGGATGGTCTTGCGCAGACGCCGGCGCAGCCGGAGAAACTCCTCCTGGAGCTGCGCCCGCGTAATCGGATCCAGTGCTCCGAACGGCTCGTCCATCAGGATCACGGGTGGATCGGCGGCGAGCGCGCGCGCGACGCCGATCCGCTGCCGCTGGCCCCCGCTGAGTTCGAACGGCCGCCGGTGCGCGTAGATCCGCGCCGGCAGCCCCACCGTCTCCAGCAATTCGTGGGCGCGTTCCGCGACGCGCGCCCGCGGCCAGCCGAGCAGGCGCGGGACGAGGCCGACGTTCTCGATGACGGTCATGTGAGGCAGCAGCCCGACGTCCTGGATTACGTACCCGATGCCCCGCCGCAGGCTGATCGCGTCGGTGGTGCGCGTGTCCCGGCCGTTTACGAGCACGCGGCCGGAAGTCGGTTCGATGAGACGGTTGGTCAGCTTGAGCGTCGTCGTCTTGCCGCAGCCCGACGGTCCAACCAGCACGACGCACTCGCCCGCGCCGACGGTCATGCTGATGCCGTCGACGGCGCGACGCCCATCGTGATAGGTCTTGCCGACGTCCTCGAACGTGATCATGGGCCCTCGACGCCCGCGAATTTCCTCTCGGTTCGCAGCGCGGTCCCCGCGGCCCTGCGCGACGGACCGGCCGCGGCCCAGGAGGGCCGCGCCGTGCGCGATCGGAATGGTGCGTCGATGCGGATCTACACGATCGGGCACTCGACGCGGTCGTTGGAGGAACTGGTGGAGGCGCTCCGCAGTTTCGGCGTGCGCACGCTTGTCGATATCCGTACGGTCCCGCGGTCCCGCCACGTGCCCCAGTTCAACGCCGAGAACCTCCGCCGGACGCTGCCGAACCGGCGGATCCGCTACCGGCACATGAAGGCCCTCGGGGGCCTGCGGAAGCCCCGCCGCGACTCGACGAACACGGCATGGCGGAATACCGGCTTTCGGGGCTTTGCGGATTATATGGAGACCGGCGAGTTTGCCCAGGCCCTCGAGGCACTTCGCGCGCTCTCGCGCGAGGCCGGCCCGGCGGCGATCATGTGCGCGGAAGCGGTCCCCTGGCGCTGCCACCGCTCGCTCGTCGCCGACGCACTCACCGCCCAGGGCGACGAGGTGGTGGACATTATGGGTCCGGGCAAAAGCCGGCCGCATACGCTCGCGCCGTGGGCGCGCGTCGACCGGAGGCGCGTGAGTTACCCGGGCCCGCCTCCGCGACCCGGGAAGGCTACATTGCCGGGACGCGCAGCAGATACAGAGCCCACACGATGAGGACGGCGCCGGTCACACGGCCTGGCCATGGCCCGCGGAACACCGTCTTTTCGATGAGGACGAAGCTGGAGAGCACGGCAATCCACAGCAGATTCATCACGCCGACCACGAACAGCAGGCCCATCAGCGCCCAGCAGCATCCCGCGCAGACGGCGCCGTAGCGAAGCCCCATCCGGGCGGCGCCCCACGGCCCGTCGCGCCACTCCGAGAGAAGGAAGCCGAGCGGCGACCGGCATCGCGCGAGGCACGCATTCTTCAGCGGCGTGAACTGGTAGAATCCCGCCGCGGCGAGGATGGCGGCCGCCAGCGGCGCCCGTGCCACCGTCAGTTGCGGCGAGAGGACGACGGACGCCTGCAGGGCCCACTGGACCGCGGCCGCGAGCCAGCTCCACGCGATCCACAGCACGAGGAAGCCGGCCGCGAAGAGTGCGGCCGGCGGTGCCGCGGCGGCGCGCGACCGTTGTGTGGCGGAGACGAGCATCAGCATCGGCGCCGCCGACGGCAGCATCATCGCGATCATCATGATGCTCCACATCGCGCCCGCCGCGAGGAGGTCCGGCGCGCTCCACGGAGCCGACGGCGGCATTGCCATATTCATCCCCCCGCCGCCGGTCCGCGCCATCGCCCCGGCCCGGTGCCACAGATCGAACCACGCGAGCGCGGTTGCTCCGGCGATGCCGGCGACCGTGACCGCAAGGTCGCGCGGCAGAACCGCGGTGCCCTGGCCGATGGCTCAGCCCGCCCAGGAGAACGGCGCCGAGTGGCCGTTCTTGCCGGTGCTGGAAAAATCGAGGCCGAACGCCTTCACGCGGGACCGCGTGGCTTTCGCGACCGTCAACGTCGAGTTTGCGGGATGGAAGATCCCCGTGATCTTCGTCACTTCGCCGGACTTGCCTTGGGGCGGAGCCAGATCCTCGACCTCGATGTCGACGGCGCTGCCGATCTTGACCGAGTGCCGGCGGCCGTCGTCGCGATACTGAATCGGCGCGGTCTCCATGCCCAGTACCTGGCCGATCAGTCCCTTGAGCGCTCCCATCGGCCCGCCCATCTGCCCCGAGAACACGGCGCCCAGTTTCTCCGCCTGCGGCTTGGAGGCGCCGGCGTCCATAAACAGACCGACGCGCCAGTTGCCGTCATGCATCATGCGCGGCGTATCGGCGAGGACCGCCACGCTGAGATTGCCGACGTCGACGCCGTCGATGCTGCCGGAATCGACGTGAAAGGCAAGCACCACCCGGCACCGGTCGTTGTCGGCGGGGAGGGTGAGACTCGAGGCGCTGCACGGGCAGACCACATCGCAATTGCAGTTCTCGAGATAGGTCCCCTTGAGGTGCCATGCCATGCACCGCTCACCCCTCTCCGCCACCGGATCGTCAGAACCTCATATTTGTGCTCGGCTGCGGCCCCGCCTTCCTGCCGCGCCTCACATCACGGCCGTCGCCCGCTCTCAAGGAGAACCGGCGCCCGACGAAGCGGCGGAGTTGGGCGCCGGTGTCGAATTACTCCAGCACGCGCGGCGCGTTCAGCCGGCGATAAACGGAGGCCGAGATGGATGTGAGCGCCTGGGAGGCGATGGCGGCGTGGTACGACGCGAAGCAGGGCGACGAGGGTGACCTCTGGCACCGGACGCTCATCGACCCGGCGCTGCTGCGGGTCGTCGGCCCGGTCCAGGGACAGCGCCTGCTCGACCTCGCGTGCGGCAACGGGTACCTTGCGCGGTGCTTCGCCCGCATGGGTGCGCGCGTGACCGCTGTAGACGCCAGCGCGGCCATGATCGAGCGGGCGCGTCTGCGCGAGCGCGAGAGTCCGCTCGGCATCGTCTACCACGTCGCCGACACCGCGCGGCTCGACGCACTGGACGACGCCGGTATGGACATCGCGGTCTGCAACATGGCATTGATGGACATCGACGATGCCGCGGGGACGATCGGACAGGTCGCGCGCGTGTTGCGCCCCGGCGGACGCTTCGTGGCGAGCCTGAGCCATCCATGTTTCGACGTCGTAAACGCCTCGGCATGGGTAATCGAACGTATAGATTTCACCACGACCGTGTGGCGGAAAGTGAGCCGGTATCGGGAGTGTTTTGCGGGCCGGGTCCCGTGGCATGACGGAGCGGATCATGTCGGCCATACGCCCGCCTACCACCGGCCCCTCTCCTGGTACGTGCGGGCGCTGCGCGCGGCCGAGTTTGTTCTCACAGCGCTCGAAGAACCCGAGCCGACCGGGGAGTTCCTGGCCGCGTCTTCATCCGGCCCGTGGATTGCAGAGATCCCCCTGCACTGTGTGATCGAAGCGCGCAGGGACGCGTGACGTTATCCGCCCTGCGCGCGGGGATCGGAGGACGCCGTGAGCGGTAGTGTTGTTCCGAATCCCACCTCGCCCGGGGGCGGCGGTCAGGCCCTCGCTGAGCTGCGGTCACATCTCGCGACCATCGCCGACCTCGAGTCCGCGGCGGCCGTGCTGCGCTGGGATCAGGAGACTCAGATGCCGGCCGGGGGCGCGGAAGGCCGGGCGCTGCAGCTGGCGACGCTCGCGCGGGTTGCGCACGAGATGCTGACCTCCGATGCGACGCGCCGGCTCCTCGACGCGGCCGACGGCGCCGCGAGAGGGACGGACCCGTCGTCGGACGGGGCCGCGCTCGTCCGCATGACGCGCCGCGACCTGGAACGCGCCGAAAAGCTCCCGGCGGACTTCGTGGCCGAGCAGCGCCGTGCGGCCGCGGTCGCGACCCACGTCTGGCAGGAGGCGCGGCGGACCGACGATTTCGCCGCGTTCCGGCCGTACCTCGAGCGGATGTTTGAACTGGCGCGGCGTGAGGCCGGCTACATCGGCTACTCGGAGCATCCGTACGACGCCCTGGTGGACCGCTACGATCCGGGTATCACGGCGCGGGAGTTGGAGGGGTTGTTCGGCCGCCTGCTCGCCGTGATCGTTCCGCTCGTGCGGGCCGTCGCTCCGCGGGCGGCGGCGGTACCCGAAGACATTCTCGACGCGGACTTCGACGAGGGCGCACAGCGGGCGTTTGCGCTCGAGATGGTGCAGGCGTTCGGGTACGAGACGCGGCGCGGCCGCCTCGACCTCTCCGCCCACCCCTTCTCCACGAAATTCCACCGCGACGACGTGCGCATTACGACGAGGCACGGCCGGCGGCTGTCGGCGGTGTTCGGCACGTTCCATGAATCGGGACACGCGATGTACAGTCAGGGCACCGACCCCGCGCTGGAGCGCTCGCCGCTGTCGGACGGCGCCGGCAACGGCATTCACGAATCCCAGTCGAGGATGTGGGAGAACCTCGTCGGCCGCAGCCGCCCGTTCTGGGAGTACGCCCTCCCACGGCTGCGCCGCGCGTTCCCGGAACAGCTGCGGGACGCGGGGCCGGAGGATGTCTATCGTGCCGTGAATCGCGTCGAGCCGGGCCTCATTCGCGTCAGCGCCGACGAGGTCACGTACAATTTGCATATCGTGCTGCGCTTCGAGCTGGAGAAATCGCTCCTCACGGGGGACCTTTCGGCGCGCGACCTGCCCGAGGCGTGGCGCGGCCGGATGCAGCGGTACCTCGGCGTTACGCCGCCCTCCGACACGGACGGCGTCCTGCAGGACATCCACTGGTCGATAGGCCTCGTGGGTTCGTTCTCGTCGTACACTCTCGGCAACGTGGTATCGGTGCAGTTGTTCGAGGCGGCACGGCGCGCGCATCCGCATCTTGCGGACGACATCCGGGCGGGCCGCTTTGCGACGCTGTACGGGTGGATGCGCGAGCATGTCTACGCACACGGCCGCAAGTTCCTTCCGGCGGAACTGCTCGCGCGCGCCACGGGCGGTCCGCTCACGCCGGAGCCGTATCTGCGGTATCTGTCGCAAAAGTACGGCGATCTGTACGGCCTGGAGGCCGCGTCCCGCTGACCGCCCCCACCCGGGGCTACCGCGTCAAATCTTGAGGCGGGGGTCGAGCACGTCGCGCAACCCGTCTCCCAGCATGTTGACGCCGAGGACCGTCACCATGATCGCCAGTCCCGGAAAAGTCGAGATCCACCACGCGTCCCGCAGGTAGTCCCGCCCCTCGCTCAGCATGCGGCCCCATTCCGGAGTCGGCGGCTGACTGCCCAATCCGATGAACGATAGGGCCGCGGCCGCTAGGATCGCGGTGCCCATGCCGAGCGTACCGGCCACGATCACCGGCGCCACCACGTTCGGCAGGATGTGGCGGACGAGGATCACCGGCACCGGAACGCCGGTGACGCGGGCCGCGTCGACGTAGAGCTGTTCCTTCGACACCAGCACCGACCCGCGCACGAGGCGCGCGTACACCGGGATTCCGGAAATCCCGACGGCGATCATGAGGTTGCGGAGGTTCGGGCCGAGCACGCTCACGATTCCGAGCGCCAGCAGAATCCCGGGGAACGCCAGCATCACGTCGACGGCGCGCATCAGGAACGCGTCCAGCGGCCCGCCGTGGTAGCCGGCCAGCAGGCCCACCGCGGTGCCGGCGGTCGCCGCGATGCCGACGGAGATGAGCCCGACCGTCAGTGAGATGCCGGATCCGTGGACGACGCGGCTGTAGGTGTCGCGGCCGTACTGGTCGGTGCCCATGAGGTGGCGGGCGCTTGGGGCGGCGAGCGCGTCCCCGATGTCGATGCGGACCGGACTGACCGGGGCCAGCGCGTTTTGGAACACCGCGACCAGCACGAGCGCGCCGCTGACCACGAGCCCGGCGATCGCGCCACGGTGCCGGCGCGCCCGCCGCGCCGCGGACTGCCAGCGCGGGCGCGGGCCTCGGGACCGGGGACGGTCCGCGGCCGCGTCCGGCGGGGCGGCCGCGCTACGCATACCGGATCCGTGGGTCGACGGCCGCGTAGACGACGTCCACGAGCAGGTTGATGAACACGTAGGCGGTCGCGACGAACAGCACGATCCCCTGGACCAGCGGGAAGTCCTTGTTCAAGATGGCGTTCACCAGGAGCCGCCCGATCCCGGGGCGGCCGAAGACCGTCTCGATGATGACGGTCCCGGCCAACAGCTGCCCGGCCTGCAGGCCGAAGATCGTGACGATCGGGATGAGGGCGTTGGCGAGCCCGTGGCGGAGAATCACCGAGGCGGCGCCGAGCCCCTTCGCGCGCGCCGTGACCATGTAGTCCATGCGCAGCACTTCGAGCATGCTCGATCGCGTGAGCGCCGCGGTGATCGCGGCGGCGGCCGCGCCGAGCGCAAGCGTCGGCATGATGAGGTGGTCGAGCCCCCCGCCGCCGGTCGCCGGCAGCAGTTCCAGGTGCAGCGAGAACACGAAGATCAGCAGGAGCCCGAGCCAGAAGGACGGCATCGAAACGCCGAGCCGCGCGAGCATCATCGCGCCGATGTCCGCCCAGGAGTTCTGGCGGATCGCGGCGATCACGCCGAGCGAGATGCCGAGCGCGCCGGACAGCGCGAGCGCCGTGAAGGCGAGCTGAACCGTGGACGGAACCAGCTCCAGAATTTCCGTCGAGACCGGCCGGCGGTCGCGAATCGACCGGCCCAGATCGCCGTGCGCGGCGTTCCAGACGAACCGCCCGTACTGCTGCGCGAAGGGCTCGTTGAGATGCAGCTGCGCGCGCATCCGCGCGATCTGCTCCGGGCTCGTCACGAACTCGCTCAGCATCATCTTGACCGGATCGCCGGGAATGAGATAGAGCATCGAGAACACCGCGAGCGTGACGCCGAAGAGGACGGGGACCGTCGCGAGGAGCCGTCCTGAGATGTAGCGGAACATGGTGCGGCGACGCGCGTGCGGTTAGGGCGGCGCGGGCGCGAGGGGGCTCGCGGCTTCGAGCGCGGCCGATTCCGGCGGGGCCGCGCGGCCGTCGCCGGGGCCGCCGTACAGCCGCCCGTCTTTGACGACGCCGTCGACCCGGCGGACCGCCGAAATGTCGGCCAGCGGGTCGCTCCCGAAGATGACGAGATCGGCGCGCTTCCCCTCTTCGACGGTGCCGACCTCGCCGTCCAGGCCGAGCAGCCGGGCCGCGTCGACGGTCGCGGCTTTGAGCGCTTCGTACGGGCTCAATCCCAGGCGCACGAAGATCTCGAGCTCCGTGGCGATGTCCGGGTGCGCCGCCGCGGGCGAGCCGTTGTCGGAGCCGGCCGCAAACCGCACCCCGGCGCGGCGGGCCTCGAGAAAGCGGGCGACCTTGAGATCCCACGCGCGGGCCGCGAGGTCCACGACGTACGGCGGGAGACGGTGGCGGCCGCCCGTCTCCTTCATCTTGTAGTAGATGGAAAACGTGGGCACGATAAAGGCGCCGCGGCCCAGCAGCAGGTCGATGGCTTCCTGATCGAGGAACGAGGCGTGTTCGATGGAGTCGATCCCCGCGCGCAGCGCGTTTTTGATCGCCGCGGCGCCGTGCGCGTGGGCGCAGGTCTTGCGCCCGGCCTTGTTGGCTTCCCGCACGCCCGCCGCGAGTTCGTCGGCGTCCAATTGAGTTGCGGCGGGCTGCTCGCCTTCTTCGGCGAAGCCGCCGCTCGCCATGAACTTGACCCAGTCCGCCCGCGCCTTGACCCGCTCGCGCACGGCGCGGCGAACCGCGTCGGGGCCGTCGACTTCCTGGCCGTAGAACCAGCCGTGCCCGCCGGTCATCGTGATCATCCGCCCGCAGGCGACGATGCGCGGCCCCGGTGCGTGGCCCGCGCGGACGGCGTCGCGCAGCAGGATGTCGCTGTCGTCGAGCCCGCAGGTGTCCCGGATCGTCGTGATTCCCGCGCGCAGCGTCTCCCGCGCATTGCAGGCGGCGCGGAGGATTCGCACGCGAGGGTCGTGGGCCAATTCCTCTTCCACGAGGCCGCCGCTGATCGTGATGTGGCAGTGCGCGTCGATCAAACCCGGCACCAGATACCGGCCGCGCAGGTCGACCGCGCCGCCGCCGGCCGTGCCGGCGATCTGCGGGGCCACCCGCGCAATGCGGCCGTCCTCGATCAGCACGTCGCCGCGCGGGGGCGGGCCGGCGGACACGGGGCCGGCCATCGAGATGATCGCCGCGTTTTTGAGCAGCATCAGGCGCGCGCGTCCTCCCCGCCGTTGCGGATGACCGGCGCGCCGCCGAGCATGACCATGGCCGGGCGGCGCAGCACCGCGAGGTTTTCGAGCGGATCGCCCGCCACGGCGATCATGTCGGCGTGGAGCCCTTCCCGCAGCGCGCCGACTTCGCCGGCGACGCCCATCGCCGCGGCGGCGGCGGAGGTAGCCGCGAGGATCGCCTCGGCCGGCGTGGCACCGGCCTCGCGCAGCAGCTCGAGCTCGGTCGCGAGGCCGTCGAACGGCGTGAAGCGCCAGCCGGCGTCGGTGCCGGCGACATAGCGGACGCCCGCCCGCCGCATTCGGCGGGCGTTGTCCAGGTTGGCCTCGTTCATCCGCCGCCAGCGCTCAACGGCGGACCGCTCCTCCGGCGTCGTGCGTTCCCGCGCCGACAGCGCGTCGACCAGAAAGCGCCCGACGCACAACGTCGACGTCACCGCCACGTCCCGCTGCGCCACCGCGTCGGCCACGCCGGCGTCAAACTCCTGACGCCCGCCCTCGTCGGTGAGGAACAGCGCGTGCTCGATGTGGTCGGTCCCGGCCGCGACCGCGTTCCGGGTGGCCTCGGCGCACGTGCAGTGGATGCCCACGCGCCGGTGCAGGCGGTGCGCTTCGTCCACCGCGGCGCGAAGCTCCTCCACCGTGTACGAAGGCCGGGAGGAGTACGTGCCGAGTGTGCCGCCGCCGCTTGCCATGATCTTGATGTAGTCGACGCCGGCTTTGACGAGGCGGCGCACCATCTGCCGCATCCCTTCGGGCCCGTCCGCTTCGCCGCCGAAATACCAGCAGTGGCCGCCGGTGATCGTGACGGGGCAGCGGCAGAGATGCAGGCGCGGGATCACCGCGTAACCGAGCCGCTGCGCCCGCCGGAGGTCGAGCGTCGTGTCCCGCATGCCGCCGCAGTCGCGCAGGGTCGTGATGCCGGCGCGGAGCGCCGTCCGGGCGTTGTGCATCGCGGACGCCAGCAGCACGCCGTCCGTCTCGCGCACCGACTCTTCGAACGGCGTGCCGTCCCCGGGCAGCACCAGGTGGACGTGCGCGTCGATGAGACCGGGCAGCAGCGTGTGGCCGGGGAAATCCAGCACGGGCGTGCCGGGCGGCCAGTCGCCGCGCGGCGCCGGGCCGGCAAAGATGTGATGGATGCAGCCGCGGTGCACCACGACGGTGGAGTCCGAAAGCGGCGGGCGTCCGGTCCCGTCGAGGAGGCGCGACGCGCGGACGATGAGCCACTCGGGCGCGGCGGGGGCCACGGTGCTTCCTTCGCGATCGAGTCCGCCGCTACCGGCCGACCGTCACGTCGCCCAGCACCGGGTAGGTGGAGAAATTGTACGTCGTGCCCCGCACGGAGTTGCGCACCACCCACACCGACAGTTCGTCCACGAGCGGGACGGCGACGGCGTCGTCCATGAGCAGGGTCTCGAGGCGCTGATAGATGGCGCGGCGTTTCGCCGGATCGAACTGCGTCCGGCCTTCCGCCAGCAGGCGGTCGGCCTCCGGGTTCGCGTAGCACGACCAGTTGAAGTTGCCGCCGATGTTCGTGGAGTCGAACAAGGCGGAGAGCGCGTTCCAGTCGGGATCGCGGAGGAACAGGATCGGCCCGTTGGTCGCGCAGTGGTAATTGTCCTCGTACCACGGCGGGCGGGCCTGGCTCTTGATCCTCGCGTCGACGCCCAACTGGATCAGCTGGCCCTGCAGCAGTTCGACTTCGGGAAGGTTGCCACTGCCGTAGTTGATCGAATTGATCTCCACCGTCAGCGGCTGGCCGTTCTTCATCCGGATGTTGTTGGCCGAAGGCATCTTCCATCCGGCTTCCTCCAACAGCTGCGCCGCCTTCTTCGGGTCGTAGCTGTACTTGCCGCACAGCGCCGGCGTGGCCAGCATGTGCTGCGTGAGCGGCGCGCAGGCCGTGGTGCCGATGCCCCGGAAGACGGAGCCCGCGACCGCGGCGCGGTTGACGCCGTAGAGCAGCGCCTGCCGCACTTTGGGATCGTTCGTCGGCGCCTTGCGCACGTTCAACACCCAGATCCGCGGCGCGCCCGGGTAGGGATTTTTCTCCACGCGCAGGGCCTTGTTCGCTTCGAGGCGCGTCAGCACGGCGGCCGGGACGCTTTGAAAGTTGATCATCTGCGTCTCGCCGGTCTCCACCGTCGTGACGCGCGTGCCGGACTCCGGAATGAACTTCCACACGATGCGCTCGACGGATGCGGGGCCGGCGTGGCGGCTGTACGGGGGCTGGCGGTTGTACCCGGCGTTACGCGTCAGCGTGACGTGATCTTTGGCGACGTACTCCGCGACGACGAACCGGCCGCTGCCGACGGGTTTCTGGTTGACGGCGTCGCCCTGCGTGGGCGTCGTCTTGGGCGAGACGAGCGACAGCGTGCCGCCGGCGGCGTAGGCGAGAAACGGCGCGTAGGGCGCTTTGAACGTCACCTGCACCGTATACGGATCGACGACCGTCGAGCCCGCGTAGCCTTTGATGGCGAGCAGGGCGCCGCCCGCCTTGAAGTTGGGGTTGACGATCCGGTCGAAGTTCCACTTGACCGCCTCGGCGTCGACCGGGGCGCCGTCTGAGAATTTCGCGTCGCGGCGCAGCGTGAACGTAAACGACTTGCCGTCGGGCGAGGCCTTGTAGGCCGTGGCCAGCCACGGCAGCAGCCGGCCGCTCAGGTCTTCGTACAGCAGGTTCTCCGTGACGTCGGTGATCATCTGGAACGTGACGGCGGACGGCGAGGCGTGCGGGTCGAGCGTGGGCGGTTCCTGGTCGAGACCGACGGTCAGCGTGCTGGGCGCGGCGCCGAGGACGGGTCCCCCGGCTCCGGCGCCGGCCAGCGCGATCGCCGTGAGACACAGCGCCGCGAGCCGGCCGGCAGCCTGCAGTCCTGTCACGGTCCACCTCCCTGCGCCCCGGACGGGCTCGGTACGGCGATCTTAGTCTCGCGCAGGTATCGCGCGGCGTCTTCCGGCGGCACCGTATTGATGTAGAATCCGGATCCCCACTCGAACCCCGCGACCTGCGAGAGCCGCGGCAGCACCTCGATGTGCCAGTGGTAGAAGTGGTCCACCTTCGCGTCGTACGGCGCCGTATGGATAATGTAGTTGTACGGCGGATTCGAGAGGCACGCGTGCAGCCGCCCCAGGACCGACTGCAGGGTCTCCGCGAGCGGCGTGATCTGCTCGTCCCGGAGCGCGCCGAAGCTCGCCGTGTGGCGCCGCGGCAGAATCCAGAGTTCGAAGGGGCACCACGACGCGAACGGCGCGAACGCGACGAACTCGTCGTTCTTCCAGACCACCCGGTGCCGCCCGAAGGCGCCGGCGCCGTCCGCGCCTTCCGCGGGACCCGCTTCCTGGCGGAGGATGTCGCAGAAGATGCAGCGGCCCTCGCGGGCGAAGTACGCCTGCGCGCCGGCCAGTTCCTCCTCCGCGCGCTTTGGCACGATCGGCAGCGCGATCAGCTGCGAGTGCGGGTGCGCCAGCGACGCCCCCGCCTGCCGGCCGTGGTTGCGAAACAGCAGCAGGTACTTGAATCGGGGGTCGCCGTCAAGGTCCCGGTACCGCTCCCGGTACATCCACAACACCGACGCGAGCTGGTCCGGCCGCATCACGCCCGGGTGCGCGGCGTGCTCGGTTGTTTCGATGATCACCTCGTGCGCGCCGACGCCGCCCATCCGCTCGTACATCCCGTCGATCGTGACGTCCGTGGTCCCCTCGATGCGCAGCGCCGGGTATTTGTTCGGCACGACCCGCACCTGCCATCCCGGCGTATCGGGGGCGGTGCCCGGGCGCCGGATCGCGGTGATCTCGGGCGGGGTCGTGGTCTCGCGGCCCTCGCAGAACGGACACGTGGCGGAGGGCGCCGCCTCGGGCTCGCTTTTGGCGAAGTCGCTCGGACGGGCGGCGCGTTCGTTGGCGATGATGACCCAGCGGCGGATGATGGGGTCCTTGCGCAGCTCGGGCACGATGTCCCTCCGTTGGAGCGGCATCGCGGACGGCGCGGGGTCAGGCACGGGCGCCGGCGCGTCTCGCGTCGATCGCGCGGCGGTACGCCTCGACGTACCGGGCGGCCGCGCGCCGCCACGAGAAGTCCTGTCGCATTCCGGTCTGCTGGAGCTGCCTCCAGACACGCAGGTTGCCGAAGGTCCGCATGGCCCGTTCGAGCGCGTCCCAGAGCGCCGCCGGTTCGTACGCGTCGAACACGAAGCCGTTCGCGGTTCCGCGGGCGAGGGCGTCGGGCGCTGCGTCCACGATCGTGTCCGCGAGGCCGCCCGTCCGCCGCACCACGGGGACCGTGCCGTACCGGAGACTGTACAATTGGTTGAGCCCCGACGGCTCGTAGCGCGACGGCATGAGGAAGATATCGGACCCCGCTTCGATGCGGTGCGCCAGCGCGTCATCGAAGCCGAGCGTGACCGCGACGCGGCCGGCGTACCGCTCGTGGAAGGCCTGAAAGAGCTCGTGGTATTTGGGTTCGCCGGTGCCGAGCAGCACGAACTGCGCGCCCGCCGCCACGAGCCGCTCGAGGACCGCGGCGACCAGGTCGAAGCCCTTCTGATCGGCGAGCCGGCCGATCATGCCGACGAGCGGCGTCTTGGGCGCGTCGACGAGGCGCTGGCTGCGCTGGAGATCGCGTTTGCAGGCGGCCTTCCCGGAGAGGTCGTCCGGCGTGTAGCGGGCGGCGATATGCGGGTCGGCCGACGGGTCCCAGGCGCCGTAATCGACGCCGTTCAGGATGCCGACGAGATCGGCCGCGCGTTCCCGCAGCACCCCTTCGAGCCCGCACCCGAACTCAGGCGTCTGAATTTCGCGGGCGTACTGCTCGCTCACCGTACTGAGCCGGTCGGCGTACACGAGCCCGCCTTTCAAGAGATTCACTTTGCCGTAAAACTCGATGCCCCGCGGAGTGAAGACCCGCGGGCCGAGCCCGGTGACCGGGAGTTGCTCGGGCGAAAAGAGCCCCTGGTACGCCAGGTTGTGAATCGTGAACAGCGTGGCCGTGCGGTCCAGCGCCGAAGAGCGCGGCTCTTCGCGCAGCCATACGGGGAGTAGCCCCGTTTGCCAGTCCTGGCAGTGCATCACGTCCGGCGCCCACCGGAGGTGTTCCGGCAGCGCGAGCACACCGCGGCCGAACACGGTGAACCGTTCGAGGTTGTCGTCATAGTCTTTGCCGCCTTCTCCGTAGAGGCCGGCGCGGCCGAACGACGGCTCGTGCGCCACAAGGTATACCGGCACCGGCCGCGCGTCCGAATGAGGGAGCCGGCTCTCGAGGAACTCCACGGTGACACGGCCGCTGCCGAGGGGAACCTCTGCCGTACCGATGGTCCGAAAGTTGAATTTGCCCCGATCGACCGCGCGGTAGCCCGGCAGCGCAATCCGAACATCGCAGCCCGCCTCGGCCAGGGCGGCGGGTAGGGCGCCGGCAACATCCGCCAGGCCGCCCGTCTTCGCGAACGGGACGGCCTCGGAGGTGCAGAAGTAGATCCGCGGCATCTCGGCCGGGGTCCCCCGCGAGGGCCGGGTCACGGCCGCCGCACCCGAACCGAGCCTTCCGCGGCGCGATCGCGGCCGTCGCCGGCCACATACGTGCCGGGAAGCGCGAACGTGACGTCGAGTTCGGCCGTCTGTCCGTTCGGCAGCTCCGCCGTGGCCGCGGTCACCCCGGGGCCGGTGACGCGGAAGACCCGCGGCGCGCCCGATGCGTTGTGGACCACAAAGCGCACTCGGCCCGGCAGGAGCAGCATGACGGCGGGATCAACGACGTCCGCGCGGAGGACGACGTCGATCTGCTGCGGCTCCTCGCCGCGCGCCGACGGTTTCCAGAGTCCGCGTCCGGCGGCAAGCGTTCCGAGCCACACGATGCCGGCGCAAATCACGGCGGCGAGCACGCTGCGGAGAACAGGCGCGCCCGGCCGCCGCGGCAGGTTCGGCTCACGCCGTGGGGCCGGGCCCGATGCGTGACGCGTACTACCCACTCCTTTCGGCTTCGTCGCCGCGCGGGGCCTTCCTTTCCCGCGACCATCGCGCGGAAGGAGGTTCCACGCACCGAACGAACGGTACGTTCACTGTCCGGCCGCGCGGGCCGCGAAGAAGACGCCCGACGCCGCCTTTGGGGGGACCACGATGCGATCGTATCTGCGCGCGGCCGTGGGAGCGGCGGTCGTGCCCGTGCTCCTGCTTGCGCTCGTCACACCGGGCCGGCCGGCGGCGATGGCGGAGATCAAAATCGGCACCGTCCTGCCGCTGACCGGCGCCTTCGGCTCGTCCGGCAACTACTTCAAGCAGGGCTACACGATGGCGATCGACGACGCAAACGCCGCCGGCGGCCTGCAGGTGGGTTCGCAGAAGTACCACGTGACCCTCATCGTGCTCGACGACGGCAGCGACGGCACCCGGTCGCGGAGCCTCGTCGAGAAACTCGTCACGGACCAGCACGTCAACTTCCTGCTCGGCGGCTACGACACGTCGCTCGTCGAGGCCCAAGAAGTGGTGCCCGATCAGTACAAGATCCCGTACGTCGAGGGCGGCGGCGCCGCCTCGGAGATCTTCAAGCGCGGGTACAAGTACATCTTCGGGACGCTCGCGACGATCTACGATCTCGGCAAGATCACGATGGACTTTCTGGCCAACCAGATCGGCGCCGGCCATCTGCCGAAGCCGCTCACGATCGCCGCGGTATGGGAGAACACCGACCACGGCAAGGACTACATCGATGCCCTCACCGATCGGGCCAAGGCCCATCCCGATCTGTTCCGGATCGTGCTGAATCAATCGTTCCAGCTGAACGGCAGCGACTTCTCGCCGCTGCTCCAGCAGGTGAAGGCGTCGAACGCCCAAGCGTTCCTCTCCGACGCGCACCTCCCCGATTTCATCACCATGCACCGGCAGTATCTGCAGGCGGGCCTGTACCATCAGTTCGTCTCGTACGGCGCCCGCGGGCCCGACCAGAAGGGCCGGCAGGCGCTGGGTCCGGGTGCGGACTATCTCGTCGCGGGGTTGTGGTGGACGCCGGCGCTCAAGGATCCCGCCTCACAGTTGTTCGCGGAGCGGTACACGCGGGAGTACAAGGCGATCCCCGACTGGTTCCAGGCGCTCGCGTTCGAGACAGCGCGCGCGCTGCTGGCCGGCGTTACCAGCGCCGGGGTCGTGGACGGGCCGAAGGTCCGCGAGGCGCTGGCGCATCTGACGCTCCGGTCGATGCTGCCGGGCGGTGTGATCAAGTTCCAGCCGAACGGCCAGATCTCGGCGCCCTACGTGATGGTGCAGACGACCCCGGGCAACACGGTCCGGATCATCTGGCCCGCGAACCTCCCGGAGACGCGCGCGGCGACGGTCCCGATGCCGCGGCCGTAGGGTAGGCGCCGGCGCCGGTGAGACGGCGGCTCCTCTAGCGCGGGCCCTTCGGCCGGCCGCGAGGTGTTTACCGCTCAGAACCTGATCTCGCTCTGCATCACGTCGATCCTGACGGCGGGGCTGTACGCTGTCATGTCGTACGGCCTCGCGATCATTTACGGCGTCATGAAGGTCGTGAACCTCAGCAACGCCGGCTTCCTCATGCTCGGCGCCTTCATGACCATGGTGTACTCGCAGGTGCTGCACCTCGATCCGGTTGCCGGCGCGTTTCTCAACATGCCGCTGTTCTTTGCCGCCGGCTGGCTCGTGTATGTGACGCTGGTGCGGCGCGTACGTCAGGCGCTGCCGATCGCGTCGCTGCTGATGTTGTTCGGCCTGTGGCTCGTGTTGCAAAACCTCGCGCTGACCGTCTGGGGCAGCGATGACCAGTCGATCATCACCCGCTACACGTACAAGGCGCTGCCGCTCTTCGACTACCGGATCGCGCTCACGCGGCTCATCGTGTTCGCGGTCGCGGTCGCGGTGATGGCCGTGCTCCAGATCCTCTTGAACCACACGTACATCGGCAAGGCGCTGCGCGCGACGGTGCAGGACCCTCAGGCGGCGCTGCTGGCCGGCATCGACACCGAGCGGATCAGCGGATACGCCTTCGGCCTCGGGACGGCGTTTGCGGGGTTTGCGGGCGGACTCATGACGCTCTTGTTCAGCTTCACGCCGGATTTCGGCGGCCCGTTTCAGCTGAAGAGCTTCACGATCATCGTGCTCGGCGGCCTGGAGAACCTGGCCGGCGTCACGGTGGGCGCCGCGATCCTCGCGTTTGCCGAGTCCTTCGCCGTCCTGTTCATGCGGGCGAGCCTGCAGAACGTCATCGCCTACGCGCTCCTGGTCGTCGCCCTGATCGTCATGCCGGGCGGCGTCACGTCGCTGTTCGGGCGGCGCTCGTGATCGGTTCCGCCCCCGGCGCGCCGGCCGTCGTCCGCCCGGCGCGTCCTCGCCTCCCCGCCGCGCCGCTGCTCGCGCCGGCGCTCGGCGTGGCGCTTGCGCTGGTGCCGGTGGCGGCGCCCGGCAACATCACGGTGCTCAACCTGGGCTTCTTTACGTTTCTGTACGTCGCGCAGGGCCTCGCCTGGAATATCCTCGGCGGCTTCGCGGGCTACGTCTCGTTCGGCTACGCCGCCTTCTTCGGCCTCGGCGCGTACACGACGGCGCTCCTGTGGCTCGGCGGATGGACGCCCGTCCTCACTTTTCCGGTGGGCGGGCTCGTGGCCGCCGTGTTTTCGCTGATCGTGGGAGTGCCGACGCTGCGCCTGGTGGGTCCCTACTTCTCCATTGCCACGATCGGCGTGGGCGAGGCGATGCGGATCCTGATGCTCAACCTCGACCGGATCACCGGCGGCGCGTCCGGCCTCAACCTGCCGACGGCGGTGCCCTCGAAGGCGTGGTTCTACACCGCGGCGCTGTTGATGGCGGCCGTTGCGTACGCCGCGGCGACCTGGATCCGCGGGTCCCGCTTCGGGCTCGGGCTCGCGGCGCTGCGGATGGACCTCGAGGCCGCGGAGACCCTCGGGGTGCGGACGGCGCTGTTCAAGAACGTGGCGCACATGATCAGCGCGTTTCTCGTCGGTGTCTGCGGCGGACTCTTTGCGACGTACTTCCAGTACCTGCATCCCGACACGGTGTTCAGCTTTACCGAGAGCATCAGCCTCGTGCTGATCGCGCTGATCGGCGGACTGGGGACGATCTGGGGCCCGATCCTGGGCGCCGCGGTCTTCTACGCGGTACAGGACTACCTGCAGACCTCGTACCCGACGTTCCATTTGCTCGCGTACGGCATCCTGCTGATCGTGATCCTGCTGTTCGAACCCCGCGGCCTCGCCGGTCTCGCCGCGCGCATCTGGGGACACTACCGGCCGGGGGCGCCGCCGATCGCCGCGGCGCCGGCCGCACCCGGTGCGTTTGGGCCGCCGGCGGTCCCGGTGCCCGGTGAAACGGGGAGCCACGTGCCGGCACCCGACGGGCCCGGGCCGGTGCCGGGGAGTACAGCATGACCACGCCGCCCCTCAGGCTGGCGCACGTGACCAAGCGCTTCGGCGGATTGGTCGCCGTGGACGACGTGACGGTCTCGATTGAGCCGGGGCAGATCACCGGCCTGATCGGCCCCAACGGCGCCGGCAAAACCACGCTGTTCGGCGTCATCAGCGGGCGTCTCGCGCCGACGGACGGCCGCGTCGCCGCGTTCGGCCGCGACGTCACCGGATGGTCGCCCCACGCCATCTGCCGGCTCGGGGTGTGCGTGACCCATCAGATCGTGCGGCCGTTCGCCGACCTCTCTGTCCTCGAGAACGTGATGGTCGGCGCCGCGTTCGGCGGCGGCGGGCGGGTCGATGCCCGCGCGGCGAGGGCCGAAGGAATGGCGGTCCTCGAGTTCGCGGGCTTGGCGCCGCGCGCCGGACAGCCGGCCTCGGTGCTCACGTTGGCGCAGCGCAAGCGGCTGGAGATCGCGCGGGCGCTCGCGACGCGGCCGTCTGTGCTGCTGCTCGACGAAGTCCTCGCGGGCCTCACGCCCACCGAAGTCGCCCAGGCCGTCGCGCTGGTGCGGGCGATCTGCGCGCGCGGCACGACTGTGGTCATGATCGAGCATGTCATGCACGCGGTAATGAACCTCTCGCACCGCGTGCTGGTCCTGAACTACGGGCGTCTGATCGCCGACGGCACGCCGGACGAGGTCACGCGGGACCCCCAGGTGATCGAGGCGTATCTCGGCGCGGGCGCGGAGGCCGGTGGCGCGCATGACTGAGCGCGCCCCGCTGCTGGAGGTCACCGGCGTGGCCGCCGCCTACGGCCAGGTGCGCGCGCTGTGGGACGTGTCGTTCGCGGTGCGCGAGGGCGAGATCGTGACCTTGCTCGGCGCAAACGGCGCGGGCAAAACGACGACGATGCGGGTGATCTCCGGGCTCATGCGGCCCGTGGCCGGCGAGGTGCGGCTCGGCGGCCGGCCGATTCAGCGCCTCCGCGCGCCCTCGATCGTGGCCGCCGGCGTCATCCAGATTCCCGAAGGACGCCGGCTCTGGCCGCGGATGACGGTCCTGGAGAACCTGGAGCTCGGCGCCTATCTGCCGGAGAGCCGGGCCCGCAGGGGCGAGACGCTCGAGTGGGTCGTCTCGCTGTTCCCGCGGCTCGCGGAGCGCCGTACGCAGCTGGCGGGCACGCTGTCGGGCGGCGAACAGCAGATGCTGGCGATCGGGCGCGGCCTCATGGGGCGCCCGCGCCTGTTGATGCTGGACGAGCCCTCGCTCGGCCTCGCGCCGATCCTCGTCAAAGAAGTCTTCCGGATCGTGCGGCAGATCAACGCCGAGGGCGTCACGATTCTGCTCGTCGAGCAGAACGTGCACCAGGCGCTCGAACTCGCCTCGCGCGGGTACGTGCTCGAGACGGGGCGCATCACCCGATCGGGCTCGGCCGCGGATCTGCTGCAAGATCCGGAGATCAAGCGCGCGTACTTGGGCCGGTAGGATGCCGCGCGGGCCTGGCTCCGCAGCCACGGCGTCGAAGCGCGCCGGTGGATCGCAGCTCGGGCAGACCTGCTTTTGAGGCCGTCACCCTGACCCGCGCTTTGCGCCGGGATCTCCGTATATCGAGACGGCATTTTCCCACAACAGGCGGCGCGCGATCGGCTCGCGGTCTTCACGGCCGGCGTACCCCCGCCGCCCGATCGTCGTGAGCGCCTCATCGAGCGCCTCGCGCGCGTGCCGCGCCGCGAGCCAGAACAGATCGGGGATCGAGAAGGCGTCGGTTGCGAGCAGGACCTTCGACGCCGGCGCCAGCGCCAGCGCCTCGACGATCGCATCGGCCGCGCCGTGCGCGGCGAAGGGCACCGTCAAGGACAGGTCCATCGCCACGTGCGGGTAAACGTGCGCGAGCCAGGCCGCCTCGCGGACGTACGGATACGAGTGCAGCAGCACAAACGTGATCGTGCGGAACGGCGGGTGCTCGAACACCGGCCGCAGCCACAGCGGGTTGGCGAGGCGGAGATCCAGGTCGCGGTCGCCGAACCCGGTGTGGACCTGGACCGGCAGCCGGTGCTCCGCGGCGCTTTCGAGCGCCGTCCACAATAGGGCGTCGAGAAGCGGTTTGGAGGCGAGGCGCGTGCGGCCGCGGCCGGCGGCATCCCGCGTCTCGCGGAAGGCCGCCTCGAGGGCCGCCGGGTCCCAGCGGCCCACATCAAGCCCGCTGCGGTAGGCGATGATGGTCTTGAGCCCGCGGAGTCCTCCGCGGATCGCCGTCCGGACTTCCCCCGCGAACCGCTCCCGGAGGTCCGCCCATCCGTCGGCGGCCGGAATCAGCCGCTCCGCCAGCACTTCGAGCCGCAGGAGTTCTCCAACCGGCGCCGTGACGAGGCCGCGAAGCGCCGGCAGATCGTAATGCTCGGCCGTCCGAAAGCCCGGATCGACCAGGAGCGCCCCGATGCCGGCGTCCGCAAACATCTCCCGCGTGAGATCGGCAAACGGACGCCGGACCCGAGCGGAGAGGACGGCTTCCTCGGACGCCGGGCAGCCAAAGAACGCCCCGAGATCGACGAGCGCGCGGCGGTAGAAGAGGCTCCAGGCCACGTCGCGGGCGGCCGTTTCGGGCGCGTCGCTCTCGGTAAAGTGCGCGCGAAACGCGTCCGGCGTGTCGGGCTGGAGGCGCCGCAGCGAGTGGGCGTGGTGATCGAACAGCGGGATGCCGGCGAACGGCGGCGGGCGCATCAGTAAATGAAGAGGTGGCGGCGCGCGACGGCAGCGGGCTCCATGCCGCGCAAGGCCTCCCACTCGCCCCGGCGGACCGCGATGAAGGACTGCGTGAGCGGCGCGCCCAGCATCTCCTGGATGACGGAATCGCCCTCCAGCGCTTGAATCGCCGCGTCGAGCGTCGCGGGCAGCGGCGCGATGCCGCCCGCGCGGCGCGCCTCCTCCGGGAGGAAGCCGGGATCGGTCTCGACCGGGTCGCCGGGCGCGAGTTTGCGCCGCACGCCGTCGAGACCGGCCGCGATCACGCCCGCGAGCGCGAGGTAGGGGTTGGCGCTGCCGTCGCACGTTTTGAGTTCGACGTTGCACGAGCCGGGGCCGCGCCGCGGGGTGATGACCCGTACGGCGGCCTCGCGGTTCTCCGGACCGTAGCAGGCGAAGGCCCCCGCCCATGAGTACGGGCGCAGCCGGCCGTACGAGTTCACGCTCGGCGCGACCAGCGCGCACAGCCCGGGCAGGTGCGCGAGCACGCCGGCGATCCAGGCATAAGCCAGCGGCGAGAGATGCAGCCGGTCGCGGTCGTCGTAGAACAGGTTCTGGCCGTCGCGCCACACGCTCATGTGCAGGTGGCAGCCGCTGCCGGCGCTGTCGGCGAAGGGCTCGGGCGCGAACGACGCCGACAGGCCGTGGCGCCGGGCGACGCCACGGATGCCTTCGCGCAGGATGATGTGCCGGTCCGCCGCCGCCAGCGCCGCCGCGTGTCTGATCGAGACCTCGAACTGTCCGGGCCCCGACTCCGGGTAGACCAGGGCGACGTCGAGTTCCATTTCATTCAGCACGTCGACGAGGTCGCGGAGGATCTCGTGCGCCGCGTCGTGCGCGATCGTCATCGCGAAGTTGGTCCGATCGAACGGTTCGTAGTCCGCGCCGTCCGCGGCGGCGTTCGCATGCGGCCGCAGGAGGTAGAACTCGGGCTCGAACGCCGCCTGCACCTCGTAGCCGTCGGCGGAGGCGGCCTCGACGGCGCGCCTGAGACACGCCCGCGGATCGTGGGCCCACGGGTCGCCCGCCGCGGTCCGGAAGTCGCCGAGCGTCATCGCGGCGCCAGGATTATATGGAAGGACCGTGAACGTTCCGGGATCGGGCACCAGCCAGACCTCGCCGATCGGGCTGAGGCCGCTCGCGGGGAGCGGGGTGTCGCCGAGCATCGGCAGGGCCTGTTGGGCGACGCTGAAGCCCACGCCGTACTTGAGGATGACGTCGAGTCCTTCGAGCGGGGCGGCCTTCGCCCGGATCAGGTTGGCGTTGTCGCAGTACACCACGCGGATGAGGCGGACGCCCGCGGCGCGCGCCCGATCGTAGACGGCATTGGGACTGGCGCGGAGCGCGTGGGCCCGGTCGGAAGGGCTCGCCATCGGAGGGCCGGATTCAGGAGCGCCGCCGCGGTTCCCTCTGCGTGCGCGCTCCACGGCCACGCGCGGGCCGTGCCGGGCCGGCGGATCCGCGGCCCGCGGCGACGTGCCGCGCGTCCGCGCCCGCGCTCCGCGCGTCCGCGCCCGCGCTCCGCGCGTCCGCGCCGCACAGTACCAGTGCGAGATCGGCCACGTTGGTGCCGGTCGGTCCCGTGCGGATGAGGTCGCCGATCCCGTCCAGCAGCGGATACGCGTCATTCTCGCGGAGATGGCGCGCCGGATCGAACCCGGCCGCGCGCGCGCGTGAGAGGGTCGTGCCGTCCACGGCGGCGCCGGCCGCGTCGGTCGGACCGTCGCGGCCGTCGGTGGCGAAGCCCACCAGCAGGACATTGCGCAGCCCCGCGAGCCCCGCGGCCCCGGCCAGCGGCAGTTCCTGATTGCGGCCGCCGTGCCCGCGGCCCGTGACGGTGACGGTCGTCTCGCCGCCGCACACCACGCAGGCGGGGCGCGGGACCGGGTCGCCCGTGGCGGCAATCTGCCGCGCGACCGCGGCCAGCACGCGGCCGGCATGGCGGGCCTCGCCTTCGAGGTAGGTCGACAGCAGCACGGTGTGAAAGCGCGCGGCCCGCGCCGCCTCCGCGGCGGCGCGGGCCGCGGCCAGATTGTCCGCGACGATCGTGAACGCGGCCTTCCGAAAGACGGGATCGCCGGGTTTGGGCGTTTCCCGGATCGCGCCGTCCCGGCCGCGCTCCAAGAGGCGGCGCGCGGTCGCCGGAACCATGTCCGCGATGCCGTACCGTTCCAGGACCGCGAGCGCATCCGCGAAGGTCGAGGGATCGGGCACGGTCGGGCCCGAGGCGATCGCATCCACCGGAGATCCCACAACGTCCGAGATCGCAAGCGTCGCCACGCGCGCCGGCGCCGCCGCCCGCGCGAGTTGCCCGCCCGCGATCGCGGAGAGGTGCCGCCGCACCGTGTTCATCTCGACGATCGTCGCACCGGACCGCAGCAGCAGGCCGGTGGTCGCCGCCATGTCGTCGAGCGACAGGCCGTCCCGCGGCAGCGGCAGCAGCGCCGATCCGCCCCCCGACAGCAGGCACAGCACGAGGTCGCGGGCGCCGAGGCCGCGCACCATTGCCAGCATGTCACGCGCCGCGCGTTCGCCCGCGGCGTCCGGCACCGGGTGGGCGGCCTCGCAGACGGTGATGCGGGACGGGATTCCCCGGGAACCCGCGGCGCCCCCGGTCGGCGCGCTTGAACTGCGCGCGGTCGTGACGAGTCCCGCCGTGATGCGGTCGCCGAGTACGTCCTCGGCCGCGCGGGCCATCGCGGCGGACGCCTTGCCGCCGCCGACCACAATCACCCGGGCCGTCCGGCGCAGCGGATAGCGGCTTCCCCCAATGTCGACCCCGGTTGCCGACCGGGCCATCGCGCGGGCCGTCGCCGCGTAGGCGTCAACCGCGTCGAGGGCCCGCGCCAGCATCTGGGCGGCGGCGCGGCGCAGCGCGGCGGTCTCCGCAGCGCGGAGCCACGTCCCGCCGATCCGGGGCGGCGTCACGCCGCGCGCTCGATTTTCACTGTGGCGCCGGATCGCACGGGTTTGAAGACCGTGGGATCGCCGGAGACGCGGCCGAAAACGTTGACGGGACTCGCCGGCCGGATCTCTGAACCCCGGCTCGCCGGGGTGGGACCGAAGAAGATGCAGAACGCGCTCCCCGGCGGCCAGTAGCCGAGGTCTCCCAGTTCGACGACCTCGCGCGGCGACTCGGGCGCGCACTCGACCGGGATAGAGAAGTAGATCTCGTCGCCCCACGTGCTGGCGCGCGCCTCGAGCGGCAGGGCGTTCCAAATGGCGTCCGCGGTCCGACCCGCCCCGAGCGTGGCGGTCGCCGTGACCTTGCCCGCGGTGATCCGGATCGTTCGCGCGGCCGCACCTCTTCCTCCGGCAGTGCCCCCGGTTCCGAGCCCCGCTACCAATCGATCACCAGCGGCGCGCTGGCGCCGTTCGGCCGCACGGCCAGCAGCGGAGCTTCATGGCCGCCGCCCGCTCCGTCGAGGGCGGCGCGCACCGTGTCGCGCGCGAGCGGGGCAAGGTTATTCGTGTCGCTCAGATGGACGAGGTACACGCCGCGCCGGCGGCCCGCACCGCGCGCCGCGGGCGCCGTGCGGGCCAGCGCACGCGCCGCCTCGTCGTTGCTGAGGTGTCCGCGCCCGCCCAGAATGCGGTTCTTGAGAAACCAGGGATAGGCGCTTACGTGCAGCAGGCCGAGATCGTAGTTGCTTTCGATGATCGCGAGATCCGCCTGCGCGAGACGCGCGTCGAGGACGGGATCCGCGCAGCCCAGGTCGGTGGCGACGACAACGCGCCGGCCGCCGGCCGCGACGTCCAGCCCGGCTGGCTCGGCGGCGTCGTGCGGGACGGGGAACGCCGTCACCTCGAACACACCGATCGCGAAGGGGGTTCCAAGGATGACCGCCGCCGCGTCCGCACCCGCAAGCGCGGCCCCCGCGGCGGTCAGGGTCGCCGCCGTGGCATAGACGCGCACGCCCGCGGTCCGGCTGAGCGGTCCCGCGCCGCGCGCGTGATCCTCGTGCTCGTGGGTCAGCACGACGGCGCGGAGGTCCCGCGGCGCGAGGCCCGAGCGGGCGAGGGCGCGCTCGAGGGCGTCGAGCGAAAGGCCGGCGTCCACGAGCAGGCGGTCCGCGCCGCATTCGAGCAGCAGCGCGTTGCCGGCGCTGCCGCTGGCCAGCACGGTCACCGTGGGCGGCGTGTTCACCGAAGCCGGATGTCCCAGGGCATGAGCGCGAGCACGCTTTCGCGGAGCAGCGCGTCGGCGCATTCCCACAGCGACGACATCCATCCTCCCGCCGTGCCGGCGAGGACCGACGCCAGCCCCACGGCGCCGCCGTGGACTCCAGCGGCCGGCGGGCCCGGGGCGTTCAGCATGCCGAGCGCCGCCCGCCGGCCGATCGTCACCGCGCGCGGGGGACGGATGATCAGGACCGGCACGACCCGTGCCGGCGAGAGGCCCATGAGTTCCTTCGCCGTGTCCAGGGCCGTGTAGAAATCGCCCAGCCGGTCGACCAGACGATGCTGCATCGCCTGCCGGCCGGTCCACACCCGCCCGCGGGCCACCGTCTGCACGTGCTCGCGCGGCAGCCGGCGCCCCTCCGCGACCCGGTCGACGAAGCGCGCGTAGATTTCTTCGGCCTGCGCGCGCAGCCGCCGGCGCTGTTCCCCGGAAAACGTGCGAAACGGCGAGGCCATCGCGGCGGCCTCGCCGCGGGTCAGAATTTCCTGATGCACGCCGGCGCGCGCCGCGAGCCGGTGCACCGTGAACTTGCCCGAGATCACCCCGATGGACCCGGTGAGCGTGCCCGCCTGGGCGACGATCCGGTGGGCGCCCGCCGCGATGTAGTATCCCCCGGAGGCCGCCACGTTGCCGAAATACGCGACGACCGGTTTCTGCCGCGCGGCCTGCACGACGGCGCGCCAGATCAAATCTGACGCGAGCGCGGAGCCGCCCGGAGAGTCGATCGACAGGACGATCGCGCCGAACAGCGGATTGCGTTCGACGGAGCGGATCGCGCGGATCAGCGACGCGTGGCCGCTGGTCTCGCCGCGGCCCGGCAGCGGCACGGGCGGCCGCGGCCGGCTTTCCCCCATCTGAATGGGTCCCCGCACGGTCACGACCCCGACCGCGCGTCCCGGCATGCGCCACCGGAACGGCGCGCGCAGCCGGCGCCGGGCCACACGCCACGAGACGATCGCGGGCGGCCGCCCGCCCGCGGCCAGATACGCGGGCAGCTCGTCTTCGTACAGCAGCGCGTCCACGAGCCCCGCCCCGCGCGCGTCCGCGGCCGAGAGCGGCGCGCGGTTGATCACCTCACGCACCGCCGCGGGATCCAGCCCGCGCGCCGCGGCGATCTCCCCCGTGAGGTCGTCGAAGACGGAGTCGAGGATCGCGTTCAATTGCTCGCGCATCGGCTCCGACATCGCCCGGCGGGTGAACGGCTCCACCGCGGATTTGTACTCGGCGATCTGCTCGAACTCGCCTTCCACGCCGGCGCGTTCGAGCGCATCGCCGAGGAAGGTGACTTCGAGCGCGGCGCCGCCGATGTCGAGCGTCCCGCTCTCGGGCATCACCACCGCATCCGCCACGCTGGCGAGGTAGTAATGCCGCGTGGTGGCCTGCGGCAGGTAGGCGACGATGCGCCCGCCGCGCGCGCGGTAGTCGGCCAGCACGCCGCGCAGGCTCTGCACCGATGCCAGGCCCGCCGGCAGGTCCCCAATGGTGATGACGACGCCGGCGGCGCGCGGGTCGGCCCGGATCGCCGCGAGTTGGCGCCGTACGTCCTCGACGGTCTGCGGCTGCCGCACCCACCAGGGGTCGCGGGTGCGGTGGTCCGGATACGGTCCCGCCAACTCGAGAAGCACGTACGCGCGCCGCGGTCCGAAAAGCGAGACGAGCACATTGCGGATAAGGACAAACGTGTCGTAGACGAGGTCGCTCAGGCGGATAAGGAATTGCATCGGGCTATACGTTCGCGGGCCCCCGCCGGTCGTTCCTCGCGGCGCCGGCCCCCTCTCAGGCACCGGACCGTCTGAGCCAGAGCGATGCCGCCGCGGCGAGCGCCGCGAACACCGCGACCGGCCAATTGATCGCGCGCGTCTCCGCCCACGCCGGCTCGGGGCCCGGCAGTCCGCTCCAGACTAGCGCCCGGCCCTCGCGGCCGGTCGCGTTCGTGATCGTGACGGCGCCGGGGGCGGTCAAGAGCACGCGGATCTCCGGAGCGCCGGCCGCCGTCGCACCCGGCGCGGCGAGCGTGTCCGAATACGTGGTAACAATGCCCCACGTTCGCTTGCGGATGTGAAGGGCGCCGATCGGCGGCGCCGCCGGGGCGAGGAGGCCCGCCAGCGCGCCTTGGTCCACGCCCTGTTCGAGTTGCGCCCGGCCCGTCTCGGTGGCGGTGATGCGCAGGTCGAGCGTCGTACCACCCGTGGCCGCGAACACCGCGGCGGTGAGAAACGCGCCCAACCAGAAGCCGCCGACCGCACTGCGCATGAACGCCTCCCGGCCGATGCCGTCCCTCGAGAACTTCACCGTGTCCGCGGGCTCACCCCCGAGGGAGGACGCCGGCCGCGCGCGAAAGTTCGGCCATGTCGATTCCGGGCGCGGCGTCCTCAAGGGGCGGACGCGACGACGCCGAGGCGGTCAGGCGGCGCGCGGCGGCCATCGTGCGCGCGTCCGGGATGCGGCGGCCCCCGTTCTTTCCCGAGCGGTACGCCGCGCGCTGCGGCGTGACCGCCATTCTCTCCGTGCCCTTGGATGGAGACGCCGTGCGATTGGAGCATCGTTCGGACGAAGCCCGCCGCGCCGCGCGCACGATGCTCCTCGTCGACCGGCGGCTTCCGCCGCACACCCCGCAGTGGAACGGCGCCGTGGCGCGCGGCCTCGGCGAAACCTTGGTGCCGCCGGGCGCAGCCGGCGAGCGCCGGCGCAGCCTGGCCGAAGCGGCCGCCGCCGAGTTGCTGCTTCCCATGACCGTCTTCCGCCCGGCCGCCGTCCATACCGACCTCACCATGGACGGCCTGCGGGACCTTGCGGCCCGATTCGGAGCGCCGCTGCGGCTGACGGCGCGCCAGTGGCTGGCCTCCGGGTTGTGGCACGGCTTCGCGCTCCTGTGGCACGAAGAGGCGGGCGCGCTGCGCCTGTGGTGGCGCGCCGCATCGCCGGAGCAGGCGGCGCCGATTCCGCTCGGCGCCGACGCGGCCGCGGTGTGGGCGCCGGACTCGCGATTGTTCGCCACACACCGCACCGGCCGCGCGCATCACGGCGTGGAGGAAGTGCGTCTCGCGGCCGGCGCCGCGTGGTGGTTCGTGCGGTTCGCCGCCGTGCGTGATCCCGCGGACGCCGCGGACCGGGCGGGGCCGCGGGCCGTGTTCGCGATGGTGATGCTCGCGCGCGGCGGGGCCCCGAATCGCGCCGGGCGAGCGTCGCGTGTGCGCCGCGCGCCGCGTCCGGAGGGAATCATCGCCGGATCTTCGAAATAGCCGCCATGGTGCGCGGCGGGCGCAATGTGTACGGTTATCCGATCGGCGTGCTCATGCTCGACACCGTGTTTCCGCGCATCCCCGGCGACATCGGACACGCCGGCACGTTTCCGTTTCCCGTCCTGTACCATCGCGTGCGTCAGGCATTTCCGGCGCGCGTCGTCCGCGAAGCGGATCCGGCGCTGCTCGACGGGTTCATCGAGGGCGCCCGCGCGCTCGAAGCGGCGGGCGTGCTGGCCGTGACGACGGGCTGCGGGTTTCTCTCGATGTTCCAGCGCCAGCTCGCCGAAGCCGTGCGCATTCCGGTCTTCACGTCGGCGCTGCTCATGGTGCCGATGGTGGCGCGCATGCTCGGACCCGATCGGGCCGTCGGCGTGCTGACCGTAGACAGCGGCTCCCTCGGGCCGCGCCACCTCGCGGAGATGGGGATCACCGAGGACGTGGCGGTCGTTGTCGCAGGACTGGAGAAGGGTCACGCGTTCAGCCCGGTCCTGCTCGACAACGAACTCGAGCTCGACGTTGACGCCGCGCGCCGCGAGCACGTCGAGGCGGCGCGCGACCTGGTGGAGCGCCATCCCGAGGTGGGCGCCCTGGTGCTCGAGTGCACCAACATGCCGCCGTACGCGGCGGCCGTCCGTCAGGCGACGGCGCTGCCGGTCTTCGACATTGTGGGCCTGATGCGCATGGTGTACGCTGCGCTCGTTCCGTCCGACTACCCGGCGCGGTAAGAACCCCCGAAAGAGTAGGGCGCGGCTCGTCCGCGTCGTAGGAACCGTCGCCGCTTGCCCGAAATGGAAGCGGTGCATGCGCGCGGCCGGCGGTGCGCGGGCGGAATCGTGGAACTTCTGCCGCAGTTTATCGCTATAGGAACATGGGCAAGGCTGTACATGATGTCTTCTCACGTGCGCCCCGTGCGCCACATATGGAAGGAGTAATGCAATGATGCCGTCCCACGGTTCGCCGCTGCGGCCGGTCCTCGCCGGCCTCCTCGTGGCGGTCTTGCTTCTCGCGCCCTTTACCCGGGTGCAGCATGCCGCCGCCGCGGATGCCTCGCTTGTGATCGCGGCCATCCGCGTCCTTCAGGAAGACTACGTCGATCCGGTGCGGCCGGTGCCGCTGCTCAATGCCGCGATCGCGGTGCTCCGGAAGGCGACCAACTCCGGCCCCGCGGTCCTGCCGGACATCGGCGCGGGCGCGACCGCGTCCGACGCCGCGGGGCAGTTCTCGGCCGAGTTTTCACGCGCGGCGCAGACCGGCGCGATGCCCGAGACCGAGCTGGCCTATACCGCCACCGCGGGGATGCTGGCCTCGCTGCACGACAGCCACACGTTCTTCCTCGATCCCGCGTCCCTGCGGGAGGCGCGCCGGCAGATCGAGGGGAACCCAGGCTTCACGGGCATCGGGGTGACGATCGTCTCCCGCAAGGACGCCGCAGGCACCGCCTGGATCTTCGTGGAGGACGTGTTTCCGGGATCCCCGGCGGCGGGGGCGGGGGTGCACCGGTTCGACCGCATCGTCGAAGTTGACGGGAAACCGTTGAAGGACGTCAATGTGGTGGACGCCAGCCAGACGATCCGCGGCCCAGCCGGATCGACGGCGTCGCTCGTGGTCCAGCGCGCCGGGCGCATGATCCCGATCTCCGTCGTCCGCGCGGAGATTCGCGTGCCGCCGGTGGAAGCACGGTTCGCGTCCCAGGGCGTCGCCTATCTCAAAGTGTTTGGCTTCTCGCAGGGCGCCGGCCGCAGCCTCCGGCAGGACATCGCCAACCTGATGCACGAAGGCGAAATCAAGTCTGTGATTCTCGACCTGCGCGGCAACCCCGGCGGCCTGATCGTGGAAGCGGCGAGCGTCGGGGGCATCTTCCTGCCGTCGCGGACGGTCCTGGCCCGGATCACCGAGCGCGGACAGCAGCCGAGCGTGCTCCGCGCCAGCGGCACCTCGCCGCTCGCCAAGACGCCGCTCGTCGTGCTCGTCGACGGGCAGTCGGCCTCCGCGTCCGAGATCCTCGCCGGCGCGTTCAAGGACTACCACCGCGCTACCATCATCGGCGAGAAGACCGCGGGCGCGCTGGGCGGTTCGGTGACGGTCCCGCTGCCCGAAGGCGGGATGTCGGTGACGGTGGAGCGCATCCAGACGCCCAATAAGACCGCGGTGGAAGCCGTCGGCATCACGCCGGAAGTCGCCGTGACGCTCACCGTGGCCGACATGGAGCGTGGTGAAGATACGCAGTTGCAGGCGGCCCTCCACGCGCTCCACGTGGCGTGGGAGTGGTTGCTGCACGCGGCGTGAGGCGCCGAGGACCAGTCTGATCTCCTGATCTAGAACCGCACAAAGGTCGACGGGCCGGGTTCTCCCGGCCCGTTTCACTTAGGGTCCGCGGCCCATCGCGCCGCGGTGCCAAGGCGCCGTTCCCGGCCGCTATCGCACCAACTCGAGTTCGTCGAGCCGCAGGCGCATCGCGGTGGGCGTTACGCCGAACATCCTCGCCATCACGCGGACCACGTCATCGGTTTCCGCTTCGCGCTGGCGCAGGCCCAGAGTCTGATCGATGCGCGGCGCCAATTCGGCGAACCGGGACCGGATCTTCTCTTCGGGCATGAGGATCTCCGCGGCGAAGGCCCTCGCTTCCCGTTCCTCCTCGCGCCGGCGCGGTTCCGCGACGGGCGGCGCGGCGCCGGGGGCGCTGCTCGCGACAAGCGCCGTGTGCCCGAGCATGGCGTGGCCGAGTTCTTCGGCGATCACCCACCGGCGCTCGGCGTCCGTATACCCCGCGTGCGAGGACACCGCGATCACGACCCGGTCGCGGTCGCGGCCGATGGTGCCCCGCTGCCCCGGCGGCAGCGGACGGTCGTGGACCGGATATCCCAATTGTTCGGCCACGCGGCGGATGTCCACCGGCACTTCACGGATGCCGGCGAGCGCAGCGCGCGCCCGGCCTCGGGCCCGCGTCACGCCCGGCATCGTACGCGACGTGGCGGCGGCCGGGGCACCGGCCTGCATGAACGCTTCCAGCGTAGCGAGTTCCCGCCGCGCCTCCGGGGACAGGGCGGCGCGGGCCACTTCCATTTCGACCGTCCGGCAGGCTTGGCAGAGCCACGCGACCGGGTCCTGACACGGGCTGTCGAAGAACGGTTCGCGGGCCGCGCCGCACGTGTCGCAGTGGCGCGTTGTTCCGTCCGCGGGCTGGAGAGGCATTGCCATCGCACCGACGATTGTAGCACGCGCCGTCAAGCGCGAGCCCGTCAGCCCGCGTGCCGCTCCGCCTCGTGGCAGGCTACGAAATGCCCGGACGCGAGGGACCGAAGCGCGGGCGCCTCCTCCAGGCAGCGCGGCGTCCGCCACGGACACCGGGGATGGAACCGGCAGCCGCGCGGCACGCGGACCGCGCTCGGCGGCTCGCCTTCGATCTCGATCAACTGCCGGGGCGCCGCTTCGACCTCCGGAATCGCCGACAAGAGCGCCAGCGTGTACGGATGGAGCGGCCGGGAGAACAGCGCCGCCGCGGGCGCCTGTTCCACGATCTTGCCGAGGTACATCACCGCGACCTCGTCGCTGAGATAGCGCACCACGCGCAGGTCGTGCGAGATGAACATCATCGTCAGGCCGAGCGACCCGCGCAGATCGAGCAGCAGACGGAGGATCTGAGCTTGGATCGAGACGTCGAGGGCGGAGACCGGTTCGTCGGCCACCAGCAGTTCGGGGCCGACCGCGAGCGCCCGCGCGATGCTGATGCGCTGCCGCTGGCCGCCGGAAAACTCGCCCGGATACTTGTGGGCGTCGGCGGCGTTGAGCCCGACCAGGCCCAGCAGGGTCGCGACGCGGCCGGGCCGGTCCGCGGGCGTGCCGATGCCGTGCACGGACAGCACTTCCATCAGCGCGCTGCCGACGCTTTGCCGCGGATCCAGCGACGAGTAAGGATCCTGGAGCACGACCTGCATCCGGCGCCGGAACGGCGCGAGCGCCCGCTCGTCCAGCGCGGCGAGATCGACGTCGCCGTACCAGACCGCCCCGCTGTCCGGTTGATACAAGCGCAGGATACACCGGCCGAGCGTGCTCTTGCCGCAGCCGGACTCGCCGACGAGGCCGAGCGTCGTGCCGCGGGTCAGGTCGAACGACACCCCGTCGACGGCGCGCACCGCCTCGGGCGGCCGCCGGCCCACGACGTCGAGGATCGTCCGGGGCAGCGGAAAGTGCTTGACGAGATCGCGGACGCGCAGCAGCGGTTCAGACGGCAACGGGCGCTCCAACCAGCTCGGCTTTGAGGCAGCGGCTCAGGCGCTCGGGGCCGACGTCGCGCAGCGGGATCTCACCCCGCCGGCATTCCGCGGCGGCGAGCGGGCATCGCGGCGCGAACGCGCAGCCCTCGCCGAGTCCCACGAGATCCGGCGGCGTTCCGGGAATCGGCACCAGCGGCCGGTCACGGTCCATGCTGGGGACGGACGCGATCAGTCCGACCGTGTACGGATGACGCGGACGCGCGAACAGTTCCGCCGCGGGCGCCATCTCGACAATGCGCCCCGCGTACATCACGGCGACGCGGTGCACCACCTGGCGCACGATCCCGAGGTCGTGGGTGACGAGGACGAGCGCCATGCCGAGCTGCTGCTGCAGCGACGCCAGCAGCCGCAGGATCTGCGCCTGGATCGTCACATCAAGCGCCGTCGTCGGTTCGTCGGCGAGCAATACGGCGGGCCGCCGCGCGAGGATGACGGCGAGCATGACGCGCTGGCGCTGCCCGCCCGACAGCTGATGCGGATACGCCCGCAGCCGGTGCTCGGCGTCGGGAATGCCGACTTGACGCAGCAGCCCGACGAGCCGGCGCCGCCGTTCGCCGCGGTCACGCGGCGCGTCCGTGAGGGCTTCTCCGATCTGGCGCTCGATCGTCAGCACGGGATTGAGCGCCGTCATCGGATCTTGGAAGACCATCGCGATGCCGCGTCCGCGAACGGCCTCGAGGTCGCGTTCGCGGAGGCGGAGCAGGTCCCGGCCTTGGAATCGGACGGCTCCGCCGGTGATGCGGGCGGGCGGGTGGAGGAGCCGCAGCAGCGCGCGGCACACGGTCGTTTTGCCGGACCCCGACTCCCCGACGAGCGCGAACGTTTCGCCCGGCAGCACGCTGAAGCTGACGTCGCGCACCGCCTCGACGATGCCGCGGCGGGTCGGAATGTCCACCCGCAGGTCGGTAACCTGGAGCGCAGGGGTGGTCATACGGGGGCGGGACCGAAGGAGGCGGTCACTGACCGCGCACGCGGAGGAGATCGGCGAGGCCGTCGCCCACGAGGATGAAGGCGATGCCGGCGAACATGCAGGCGAAGCCCGGCACCGTCGCCACCCACCACGCCGTGTACAGAAAGGTCCGTCCCTCGGCGATCATGAGGCCCCATTCGGGCGCGGGGGGCCGGACGCCGAGGCCGAGGTAGCCGAGAGCCGCGGCTGTGAGAATCACGAGCACGATGTCGGACGCGAGAAAGGTCACCGCCGGTGCAATCGCGTTGGGCAGGATGTGCCGGAGGATGATGCGCCACCGGCTGAACCCAAACGCGCGAAGCGCCGCGACGTACTCGAGGTTCTTTTCCCGCAACACTTCTCCGCGGACGAGGCGTGCGAAGATGATCCAATCGACGGCGCCGATCGCGATGAGGACGTTTGTCTCCCCCGGCCCCAGGAAGGCCACGATCGCGATCACGAGCACCGTGAACGGGATCGCGGTGACAACGTCGACGGCACGCATGATCAACGCGTCGGCCCAGCCGCCAGCGTACCCGGCAAATGCGCCGGTGACCGACCCGAACACGAAAGGGAAGATGATGGCCAGCACGCCGATGCGCAGATCGATCCCCGCCCCGTACAACACCCGGGTCAGGACGTCGCGGCCGTAGTTGTCCGTTCCGAATGGATGCGCGAGCGAGGGCCGCTGCAACATCGCGTTCAGGTCCTGGGCGTTTGGATCGGCCGGAAGCAGCACCGGTGCGAGAAGGGTGGCGCCGGTCAGCACGAGCAGCATGATGCCCCCGACGACGATCCCGATGGGCAGCGCAAGCCGGGCCCGGCGCGCCGCGACGAGGCCGCCCGGCTGCGGCGCCGCCTGTGCTTGCGCGCTCACGCGGCGACCCTCATCCCACGCGCACCCGAGGGTCGAACAACGGGTAGATCAGGTCCGTCGTCAGGTTAATCAGCATGGTCCCGAGGGCGAACATGAGCGTGAGCGTCTGCACAACGGCGTAATCGCGCGAGAGTATCGAATCGACCATCCACGAGCCGAGACCGGGAACGGCGAAGACCGTCTCGATCACCACAGAGCCACCGATCGCGTAGGAGAGGCGTACGCCGACGAGGGTGACGATCGGCAGCATCGCGGCGCGCAGCACGTGGCCGAACAGCACGGCGCGGCCGCGCAGTCCTTTTGCCCGCGCGAAGTCCACGTACGTTGTCGTGAGCACGTCGATGAGCGACGAGCGGAGGTTGCGGCTCAACACGGACGCGAACGCGTACGATAGCGTGAGAGCCGGGAGAAACAGATGTTGCAGATGGTCGCCGAATCCGTCGCCGTACCCCTCCGCCGGCAGCAGCCGCAGCTTCAAAGAGAAGACGATCAGCAGCAGGATGCCGATCCAAAAGGGCGGGGAAGCGAGGGGCAGAGCCAGGAAGGCCCGGATTGCATAATCCGGCCAGCGGTTCCGGCAGAGCGCGGCGACGAGCGCCATCGGCACGGCGATGAGGACGGACAAGACCAGGCTGTAGATGATCAGGAAAAACGTCACACCGATGCGACGGGGCAGCATCGACGACACCGGCGTTTGATAGCGCAGCGACTGCCCGAGATTGCCTGTCGCCAAGTTGCGCATGTAGAGCGCGTATTGTTGCCAGATCGGGCGATCGAGCCCCCATTGATGGCGCAGGGCCCGAACGGACGCTTCTGTGGCGTGGTCACCCAGGATGGCGGAGGCCGGGTCGCCGGGCACAAGTTTGATAAGCAAAAAGATGAGCACGGTGACACAAAGCGCGATCGGTACCATTTGGCCGATCCGGCCCATTGCATAGCGCAACATGGTAGCCGCGCCCCGGCCGGCAGTAGGGCCCGCCGGCCGGGGGATCGCTCCTTCGCTATTGGGCTACGGTCACGTTCGTGAAGATCCAGGGCCCGGTCGTCAGCTGGACGAAGCCCTTCACATTCTTGTTGAGGGCATCGGTGTACGGAGCGTAGTAGAGCCAAATCAGCGGCGCGTCAGCAATCGCCATTTCTTGCATTCGGTAGTAGATCTGGCGGCGCTTCGCCGTGTCTATTTCCCGTTCGCCTTGTTTGAGCAGCGCGATGATCGCGTTGGACTGGTAGCCGGTCCAGTACGACTTGGCAGTGACGTAGTCGAATTCGTAGGAAGCAAGCTCGGACGGATCCGGCACGTCGTTCGTCCACCCGCCGATGTTCATTTGGTAGCCCAGGCTGTGCAGCCGTTGGGTTTGCGCCGCCCGGTCGATCGGTTCGATGTCCATGTTTATGCCGATTTTCGCCCACTCGGCCTTCAAGAGCGTAGCGGTTGTCTGTTGGTCGGCGTCGCCGGACCGGATCATGACCTTGAGGCTCATGGGCGTTGGCACGCCAGACTCCTTGAGCAACTGTTGAGCCTTCGAGGCGTCATATGTGTAGGCTTTGAGCTGCTTGTGGAAGAACGGCGTCGTGATCGGCAGGAAGGACGTCGCCGGAGTGCAGTTGCCGTAGCAGACTGCCTTCACGATGGCCGCGCGGTCGGTTGCGTATGACAGCGCCTGCCGGAGCTTGACGTTGTTGAGCGGCGACTGGGTGACATTGATTTCGATGTGCTGGACCGCCGTCGAGGGGTTGAGGAGCACGTCAATCCGCGGGTCTCCGCGCAGCGCGGCGAGCAGCGAGAAGGGCGGGTAATCGATCCCATCGACGCGCCCCGATTGCAGCGCGATGACCCGCGTGTTGTCGTCGGGGATGTAGATGAGGCGCAGTTCCGGCGTCTTCGGAAGTCCCCGCCCGTAGTAGTGCGGGTTCGCCCGCATGGTGAGTTGCTCGCCCTTCTTCCAATCAACCAGCATGTAGGGGCCGGATCCGATCGGATGGTTCGAAATCTCTTCGTGTGACGCCGACTTGAACGCCTTGGCCGAGCCGATACTGTTGGAGAACAGCGAGACGTCGGAGAGGAACGGCGCAAACGGCTCCTTCAGAGTGATGGCGACCGTATGGGCGTCGACCGCGGTGATGGCTTGCATGGCCTCGAGCGCCCACTGCCACGGCCCGTTGAAGTCGTGCGCGCGCTGTAACGTCCACACGACGTCTGCCGCCGTCACGGGATCGCCGTTCGAAAACACGGCGTCCGGACGCAGCGTGAAGGTCCAGGTCTTTCCGTCGGCGGAAACCTTCCAGCTCGTGGCGAGATCGGGAACGAAGCCGTCGCCCGCCGCATTCACCCGTATTAACTGCTGGTAGATCTGCATGAATGCCCACAGGTTCGGGTTGGCGTCCTGAGTGATGGGGTCGAGGTCGTCGGCTGCGCGGTTGACGCCGAAGTTGATGACCGACTTGAACCCGGCCGCGCCGATCGGGCTGACGGAGGTCACACCGAAGACGAGGCCGATCACGGCCGCCGCGGCGGCCATTACGCGAATCATGCGCACGGCTATCTGCCTCCTGTGCCGGAATGAAGGAACAGCCGGCGCCGCCAATCACAGCCGCGTCCGGCAGGCCTGGGTTCGTCGCCCGCGAAGGCGGTTCCTCGCCGTCACAACCGGTCGCGGCGAAAGGGCTGCCCGGCGGATGCGGTTACCGCGGCACGGGTAAGGGAGGCGTGATCTCGAAAGGCGCTGAACGGTCGCGCGGGGGAGTGGTCCGAGCCGTGTAATCGGCCGGGCATAAGAGAGGTCGGGGGGAGCGACCATCACGGGGGGACGACCGTCAGGGCATCAGAGCGCCACGTCGGTGCGCGCGGCGCGCGCACGGGGCATCGCCTGCGTTCTCGGATGCGTTTCGCTGCTGGCGGTGCCGCCGGCCACCGCCGGCGCCTTCTCGCTGCCGTACGGCCGCACGACGGTGAACGTCGGCGGCCGGGCCCTCCCCGCGATCGTCGTCCGCGCGCCTCTTTCCCGCTACCGCGTCGGCGTCGTGCTCGCCGGCAGCCGCGTGGGTGACAACGCCTGGCTCGATTCGATTGCGCAGTCCTCCCGTGCCGCGTGCGCCATCAACGGAACGTTCTTTGCGGCGTACACGGGGGAGTCGCGCGAGCCCTACGGCACGCTCGTCGTCGACGGGCGGCGGCTTCACCTCGGTGATTTCGGCACACGGCTCGACATCTACGACGGCGGCCGAATGGAGATGGTCCGCGAGCGTCTTCAGATCCGCGGCGCGCTCGACGGCCGCGAAACTTATCCGAATAACTGGTACGCTTATAATCTCAACCGGACGCCCACCGGGTCCACCGGCGCCTTCATCTATACACGCGAGCGGGGACCGCGGTTGGGCTTTCGGGCCGATCTCGCAGTCACGGCGAACCGCGGCTGGGTGGTTTCAATCGAGCAACATCGGGATGCGCCGATCCCGGACGGCGGGTTCGTACTCGCCCTCATGGGTCGGGAAGTCGACGTGCTCGGCTGGAAGTTCCGCATCGGGCGCCAGATCGGCTATCGCGCGGTGCAGGACGGGCAGACACTCCGCACCCGCTTCAGCCTGGGCGCGGGGCCGCGCCTGGTCGCCCAAGGTGCCGTTGCGCCCGACGCCACGGCGGAGGGTTTCCACGACCCCAAGATCACCGAGTATCACGGCACCCGTTCCATCATCGGGCTCACGGAGGCGCGGGAAGTGCTGCTCGCCGTCGTGAGCGGCGCCACGATCCCGGAGGCCGCGCAGGCCGCGCGCCGGCTTGGGGCGTGGGACGCGATGAACCTGGACGACAACGCCTCCAGCAGTCTTATCTGCGGCGGCACGTATCTGGTGCGCCCGGGCCGGGCGGTCGCGAATGCGCTCGTGCTCTGGCCGGCCGCGACGCCCTCCCTCGCGCCCTAACGGGCGCGCGCTCTCGCCCGCCAGGTTTCGGACCGGCCCGGTCACGTTTCGCGTTCGACGTACGATCGCAGCCACGCCAAGATGTCCGGCCAGCCCCGATGGCCGGCGCGCGCACCTTCGGTGGCGAGACCCAAGTGTGTCACGCGTACCGTCGTGACCCCGCCGCTTTCTTCTAGATCCCAGCGCACCACGCTTTCGGTTGTGTCGCCCTGCCAGTCGGGAAGCCACGTGAAGACAAGCAGGCGCGGCCGCTCGATTTGACGGTAGACTCCCGTTACGCTGAAGGGCCTTCCGCCCATGCCGGTGCCGCGCATCACGCGCCTGCCGCCGGGGCGCAGGTCGGATTCCATGTGGGTCGTCTCGAATCGCCCGGCCGACCCCCACCATTTCATGCACTGCGCCGGGTCGGTCAGCGCATCGAAAATCCGGTCCGCCGGCGCCTTGATTTTGATTTCCTCGACGATACTGTCCTCGGCCCGTGTCGGGCTCATCGTGTCTCCTCCGCGTACCCCTTGAGATTGCGCAACCGCTCGCTCCAAAACACGTGATACTCTTGCAGCCACTCATCGACCGTGCGCAGCGGTTTGGCGTTCAACCGGCGGATGCGCGCGGTGCCGTCCCGGTGCGCCACGATCAGGCCCGCGGCGCGCAGCACCCGGAGATGCCGTGAGATCGCCGGCCGGCTCGTCCGGAAATTGCCGGCGATTTCCCCCACCGTGCGCCGGCCGCCGCGCAGCAGCCCGAGAATCCTGCGGCGCGTCGGATCCGCAAGCGCCCGAAACGTCAAGAGGTTCGCGGCGCCGCGTATGCGCCGGCACGCCAGGCCGTGCCGTATGATGAAACAGGTACGAGTCGCGTCAGGGGAGGCCGGCATGTTGGACGCAATGCTGAACCGGATCGGCGAAGTCCACCAGCGAGCGAGCGTCAAAACCGTGTTTGGCGAGCCCTATCAGGTGAACGGCCGCACGATCATTCCTGTCGCGCGGGTCTGTTATGGATTCGGGTTCGGCGGCGCCGACGCCAAAGGGGAGGAGCCGGCCGACGACGAGACGGCGGCGGAGGGCGGGCGGCGCGCGCCGGGACGTCGTACAGCCGGTGGACGCGACACTTCGGCCGAGCCGCGCCGGGGCGGGGGTGGCGGCGCGGGAGTCTCCGTGCGCCCCGTAGCGGTGCTCGAGATCAGCGCCGCCGAGACAAAGGTCCGCCCCATCGTCGACGCGACGAGGCTGGCGCTCACCGGCATGCTCGTCGCGGCGTGGGCCGTCTTTTGGATCACCTACACGGTGCGCCGGACCGCCGGCGTCCGCTGAGGGAAGACGCCCACGCGCATCCGCTGAAGACCACGGAGCGTAGGAAGCCTCGATCGCGTCCCAAAAGGGGGCGATCTGCGCTCCGGCGAAGGCCGCGGACGTGACGGCCACGACCGGCCCCTGCGCTTAGGTGTCGGTGAGGCTCCGGTACCCCTCGTCGTCGAGGCGCAATCCCGCGGCGGCTACGTTCTCCTCGAGGTGAGCGGGCGACGACGTGCCGGGAATAGGGAGTACCGCGGGCGACCGGCGCAGCAGCCACGCCAGCGCAACCTGCGCGGGCGTCGCCTCGTGCCGTGATGCGACGGCGCGCAGCCGGTCGGTGAGCCCGTGCCCGGCCCCGCGCGTGCCGAGCGGGCGCCACGGCAGGAAGCCGAGCCCGTCGCGCGTGCAGGCGTCCAGGACATCGTCGCACCGGCGATCGGCGACGTTGTACGCGTTCTGCACCGAGACAATGCGGGCGACGGCGCGGGCGCGCCGCAGCTCGTCCGCGCTCACGTTCGAGACGCCGATGTGCCGGATTTTGCCCTGCCGCTGCGTCTCCGCGAGCACACCCACGGACTCTTCGAGCGGCACGCGCGGGTCCACCGTGTGCAATTGATAGAGATCGATCCGGTCGACCTTCAGCCGGCGGAGACTGCCCTCGAGCGCCTCCCGGAGATGCGCGGGGCGGCCGTTGGCGGTCCAGCTGCCCCGCGGGCGGATGAATCCCCCCTTGGTCGCGATCACGAGCCCGGCGGGATACGGATGCAGGGCTTCGGCGATCAACTCTTCGGAGATTCCGGGACCGTAGGAATCCGCCGTGTCGATCAACGTGATCCCGAGGTCCACCGCGCGGCGCAGGACGCCGAGCGCCTGCGCGCGGTCGCGCGGCGCGCCGCGGCCGTTGGGTCCGAGAATGCGCAGCGCGCCGAACCCGAGCCGTGTCACAGGCAGGTCGCCGCCGAGCACGAACGTGCCGGCGGCGGACGCGGCGGGATGAGGTGACATCGGGCACATGCTACCATACGGGCCATGACGACCCAATTGCGCATCTTCACCATCAACAAGGGCCGGATGGACGATTTCGTGCGGGCGTGGAAGGCGGGCGTGTACCCGCTGCGCCTCAAGCACGGCTACCGTATCGACGGGGCGTGGGTGATCAAGGAGCGCAATGAATTTGTCTGGGTGCTGAGCCACGACGGCGATGATTGGGATGCGCTCGAAACGGCGTACTACGGCTCGGCGGCGCGCGCGGCGGTCGACCCGGACCCCGCGCAGCACATCGCAAAGGCGGAACGCTGGTTCGTGACGCGGGTCGTATGAACCGCTAGGCTTTGCCGGTCCTTCGGGCCATCATCGCTTCCGCCAGCGGACACGGAACGTTGCGGACGGCCACGTTGACGAGCGACGGCCTGCCGGACGCCCGGGCCCGCTCTATCGCGGGCGCGAGCCCCGCCGCCTCTTCGACGTACTCGCCGTGTCCGCCCAATGCCTCTACCATGCGGTCGTAGCGAACCGGCCGCAGCTCGGTGCCGACCGCCCGGCCGTAATAGGCCAGCTGGAAGTTGCGGTCGATGCCCCAGAGCGCGTCGTTCCCCATGATGCCGGTGAAGGCCGCGCCGTGCCGGACGGCCGTATCGTACTCGATGCCGTAGAAGCCGAAAGACCCGTCTCCGATGAGCAGCAACACGTCGGCTTCGGGCCGCGCGAGTTTGGCCGCGACCGCGTACGGCACGCCGCAGCCCAGCTGGCCCAGCGGCCCGAGACGCAGCCACCCGCCGGCGTTCCGCGCTTTGAGATAACTCCGGGCCCACCCGGCAAAATCACCGCCGTCGACGACGAGGACCGTCTCGTCGTCGGTGTACCGGTCGATCTCGCGCAGCACGCGCATCGGATGGAGCGGCATGGCGTCCGCGGCGAGCGCTTCCCACTGCCGGCGCTGGGCGTCCCGCGTCCGCGCGAGCTGCTGCGCCCACGACGACGTGCGCGTCCACGCCCCGCCGCGCGCCGCGGCCGTGAGTTGACCGACGACGGCGCCCGCATCGCCGGCGATGCCCACGGCCACCCCCCGGTTGCGTCCGATCTCCGCGGGCGAGGGATCGACCTGAATCAATTTCGCGCCGGGGGAGAAGAACGGCGGCCGCCCGTACCGGTAGCGGTGGTCGAGCCGTTTGCCGAGCAGCAGCACGGCGTCCGCTTCGCCGAAGTGTCTGGCGGTCCCGTTGAGCGCCGGATCGGCGTATCCGAAGCACAAGGGATGGTCGTCGGAGAGCAGGCCCCGCGCCTGCTCCACCGTGAAGCACGGCAGGTTCGTCGCCTCGACAAACTCGCGCAGCGCGGCGGTGGAAAGCGAGTGCCGCGCGGCATTGGCGGCGATGACGACGGGCCGCTCGGCGCCGCGCAGTATCGCGACGGCCTGCTCGACGAGCGCGGGATCGCCGCGGGTGCGGCCCGCGGGCCGGTACTCGCGCGGCGAGTACACCGGGACGTCGTCGCCCGCGGCCTCCTCCTGAATATCGATGGGGATGGTGAGGTGGACGGGCCCGCGCCGTCCTTCGAGGGCGGTGCGGAACGCCGTCGCCACCATGTCCGGGATGCGGCGGCGGTCGAGGACCATCCACGAGCCTTTGGTCGCCGGCGCCGCGAGCCCGACTTGATCGATCTCTTGAAACGCGTACATGCCGCGCTCGGCGAGTTCGGCGCATCCCGCGATCAGGATCACGGGATTCTCGCTCGCGTGAATCGGCGGCAACGCCGAGATCGCGTTCGCGAAGCCGGGGCCGCCGGTCACGAGGGCGACCGCCGCTTCCCCGGTGACGCGGGTCCACGCGTCGGCCATGTGCAGCGCCGCGGCCTCGTGCCGTGCGTCCACGAGGTCGAAGCCTTCATCGACGGCCGCGTCGCAGATCGGCAGGATCGTGTCGCCGACGATCGTGAAGAGCTTCCGAACCCCCTCCAGTTTGAGGCAGCGCAGCACCACGTGTGCGCCGCGCGCGCCCGCGGGCCGGGAGGCCCCTTGTCCGCCCTGTGCGCTTATGACGTCCGGCGCGCCAGCGCCGCCTTGACCCGTTCCGGCGTGAAAGGCACCGTGCGCACCCGCGCGCCGGTCGCGTCGAAAATCGCGTTCGCGATCGCGGGCGCGGTGGCGACCGAGGCGGGTTCCCCGGCGCCGTACGGCGGCAGCTCGGGATGGTTGAGCAGAACGATCTCGATCGTGTCGGGCGCGTCCGGCGCCATCAGCACCGGATAGGAATGCCAGTCCACGCTCGTGACACCGGAGCGATCGAAACGCACCTCTTCCTTCAGGGCGCGGCTCATCGACTGAATCAGATTCGCTTCGATGGTCCCGCGCAGGCCGTCCGGGTTGATGATCAGGCCGCAATCGTGGGCGATCACGAGCCGGGTCACCCGGACGTCCCCGGTCGACTGGTTCACCTCCACCTCGGCGACGGTCGCGAGCACGGTGTTGTTGCGCGGCGTGTGGGCGATCCCGCGCCCCGTGGCGAGTCCCGCGCGCGGCGCATCGCGCCGCGGCGAGGGGCGGCTCGTCCAGCCCGCCTTCTCCGCGGCCGCGCGAATCACGGCAACGTGCCGGGCCTCGCGAAGATACCGCAGCCGGAACTCGACCGGGTCCACGCCCGCCGCGGCGGCGACTTCGTCCACGAACGACTCGCTCCCGAATGTGGTGGCCGGCTGACTCGGCGCGCGCAGGTTGGAGGTGCGAAGCGGTGAGCCCTCTTGTGGCCAGGGGATGACTTCGCCGACCCGGCGTTTGGCGGGGAAGGCGTAGTTTTCCTGAAGCGGCGGCGGCACATCGACGCCTCCGGCGGCCCGGCCCATCAACTGCCCGGCCAGCAGATCCCCGGCCGTGCTCGGGCTCGCGGGCGTCCCGCTGCCGGAGAAACCGCGCGCGGTGTAGTCCCACGCCGTGACCCCGCCGTGCGCATCGAGGCCGGCGCGGACCGCCATTACGACGGCCGGTCCCTTGGGATCCCAGCCCGTTTCGTCGGCGCGCATCCACTGCACTCGCACCGGGCGGCCGGCGGCCTGCGAGAGGATCGCCGCGTCGCCCGCCGCGTCGTCGCCGCCCGCGCGGCCGTATGAGCCCGAGCCCTGCACCCAGATCACGTGGACCCGCTCCACCGGGAGGCCGAGCAATTCGGCGATGCCCGCCTGGAGTTGGTGCGGGTGCTGCGTGCTCGACCAGATCGTCGCGGCCCCGGGCCGCACGTCCGCCACGGCGCAGGCCGGCCCCATCATCGCGTGGGACTGGAACGGCCATTCGTAGCGCGCCTCGATGGTGCGGGCGGCCGAGGCCAGTCCCGTCTCGACGTCGCCCGTTTCCTCCGCGACCCGGCGCGTCGTCGGCGTCATCGCCCACATCGCGGCGTAGAGGTCCGCCATGGCCGGCCACCGCGCCTCCGACGTCGACCATGTGACGGCGAGACTGCGCGCCGCCTGGATCGCCTGCCACTCCGTCTCGGCGACCACACCGACGAAGTTGTTCCTCGCGACCACCTTGACCACGCCGCCCGCGCCCTCCGGCACGCCGCCGGCGCGGACGAGCTTCGCCTCCGGGACCGGGGGACGCAGCACGCGGCCGTGCAGGATGCCCGGCACCCGCACGTCGACCACGTACGCGAACCGGCCCGCCGCTTTCGCCGGGATGTCTATGCGCGGGACAGAGGTGCCGACGATCTTGTAGTCGGCGGGCGCCTTCGGCTTGGCGGCGGCGACCGCATCCGCGGCGGTTCCGCCGAGCCCCCGCAGGGTGACGTCGAAGCGCCGGCCGCCGATCAACTCACCGTACGACGCACGCCTCGCGGGGTCGTCCGCGACGCGCACGACGCCGTCCCGGACGGTGAGCCGGTCGACGGGTGCACCGAGACGCGCCGACGCGAGTTCCAGGAGCATCCGGCGGCCTTCCGCGGCCGCCTGGCGCACCGGTACGGCGCCGGCGGAGATGGACGTGCTGCCCCCGACGCCGCGCTGGTCCGGCGTGCGCGCCGTGTCGCCCATCACGACCGACACCGACCGCACCGGCAGGTCCAGTTCCTCCGCCACGATCTGCGCAAACGCCGTGGAGACGCCCATGCCGAGTTCCACTTTGTCCGTAAACACGGTCGCCGTGCCGTCCCGAGCGATCGCGAGCCACGCATCGATGCCGGCCGCTCCGCCGGCCGCGGATCCCGGCGCCGGGGCGCCTTGTGCGGCGCCGAGTAGCGGCGGCATCCCGAATGCAACAACGATGGCACCGGAGGTGCGCAGCAGCTCGCGGCGCGAGAGACGGTAGGTGCGGTGGGTGCTTGTACTGTTCATCGCGGTCACCCTCGCGCCCGCGCGGCGCGGCGCACCGCCCGCAGCATCCGCATGTGCGCGCCGCAGCGGCACACGAGCCCGCGGAGACCCGCGCGGATCTCCGCGTCGCTCGGGTTGGGCGTCTTGGCGAGGAGCGCCGAGGCCGCCATGATCCAGCCGTTGACGCAGTAGCCGCACTGCAGCGCCTGCTCGTCGATGAAGGCCTGCTGCACGGGATGCAGGCCCTTGTCTCCACCGAGGCCTTCCAGCGTCGTGATGGGCCGGTCGGACACCGCGGAGAGCGGCAGCGTGCACGACCGCGCAGGGGCGCCGGCGAGGAGGACCGTGCAGGCGCCGCATTGACCGAGGCCGCAACCGAACCGCGGGCCGCTCAGGCCGAGTTCGTCGCGAAGCACGTACAAGAGCGGGGTGTCGGGCGCCGAGCGCACGGCGCGGACGGTCCCGTTGACGGTGATGCGGAGTCGAGTGGCCGGGGCGCTTGGGCTCATCGCAATGTGACCTCCCCGTCGAAACTGCCAGGTGAGTGCGGGTTCGCCGGTGCATCTATAATATCCCCGGCCACCGCCGCCCCGTCAGCCCCGGTCGTACGCCTGCTGCAGCCGGTTGATGTCCATCTTGCCCATCTGGAGCATCGCCTGCATGACCCGTCCGGACTTCACGGGGTCCGGGTCCTGGAGCAGCCGGCCCAGCGCCGCCGGCACGATCTGCCAGGACAGGCCGAATTTATCCTTGAGCCAGCCGCACCTGCCCGGCTCGCCGCCGTCGGTCAGCCGCTCCCACAACGTATCGATTTCGCCTTGCGTCTCGCAGTTGACGAGAAACGACACGGCCTCCGTGAATTTGAACTGCGGCCCGCCGTTCAGCGCCATGAACCGCTGCCCGGCGAGCTCGAACACGACAACCATGGCCGCGCCCTTCGGCCCCGGGCCGGCCTCTCCATAGCGGCTCACGGTCACAATTTTCGAGCGCTCGAAGATGGACACGTACAGGCGCGCCGCGTCCTCGGCCTCCCGGTCGAACCACAGAAACGGAGTGATCCCCTGCATCTCGCGTCCTCCATCTCGTCAAGGTTTTGGTGTGGCGTCATCGAGTAGTCGTGCGGCGCGGCAGAAATCGACCGGTGTCTGGGCGTCAGTGCGTGCGTTCGAAGAGCCACCGCGGCGCGCGGCCACCGTGAAGCGGCAGAGTGGCGGTTCCGGCGCGCCGCGCGAAGCCCATCGAAAAAAGTCTAGCACACTCCGTCGCGAACCCTCCACACGCGCGAACGCACGGCGATCCCGAAGGAGGCCCGCGGATGAGCACCGGAGCTTCGCACAGGCCGTTTGAGGCGCGGCGGATCGTCCGGGCGCCGCGCGGGACGCGTCTCTCCTGCCGGGGATGGCCGCAGGAAGCCGCGATGCGCATGCTGATGAACAACCTCGATCCGGAGGTGGCGGAAAAGCCCGACGAACTCATCGTGTACGGCGGCAAGGGCAAGGCCGCGCGGACGTGGCAGGCGTTCGACGCGATCGTCGCGGCCCTGCAGGGACTCGCCGCCGACGAAACGCTTGTCGTCCAGTCCGGCAAGCCGATCGCGGTGTTCCGCACCCACGAGTGGGCGCCGCGCGTCCTCATCTCGAACGCGATGCTCGTGCCCAAGTGGGCGACGTGGGAAGAGTTTTGGCGCCTCGAGGCGATGGGCCTCACGATGTTCGGGCAGATGACCGCGGGATCGTGGATCTACATCGGCACGCAGGGGATCGTGCAGGGCACCTATGAAACGTTCGCGGCGGTCGCGCAGCGGCATTTCGGCGGCAGCCTCCGCGGGAAGATCGTGCTGACGGCCGGGCTCGGCGGGATGGGCGGGGCGCAGCCGCTCGCCGTGACGATGAACGACGGGGTCGCGCTTGTGGTCGAGGTGGATCCGGCGCGCCTGCAGCGGCGGCTGGCCACACGCTGGATCGACGCGATCACGCACGACCTCGATGATGCCGTGCGCCGGGTGGAAGACGCCGCGCGCCGGGGGGCGCCGGCCTCCGTCGGCGTCCTCGGCAACGCCGCGGACGTGTTTCCTGAACTCGCGCGCCGCGGCCTGCGCGTCGATGTCGTCACCGACCAGACGTCGGCCCACGATCCGCTCGACGGCTACATTCCGGCCGGCGTGTCGCCGGAAGAGGCGCCGGACCTCCGCGCCAAGGATCCGGCCGCGTATGTGGCGCGCGCTCGAGCGGCGATGGCGCGGCACTGCGCCGCGATCGTGGCGCTGCAGCGCGGCGGGGCGGTGGCGTTCGATTACGGCAACAACCTGCGCGCCGAAGCCGCCGGCGCGGGATTCGAGGACGCCTTCGCGTACCCGGGGTTCGTGCCGGCCTATGTGCGTCCGTTGTTCGCGGAAGGCAAGGGGCCGTTCCGATGGGTCGCGCTGTCGGGCGATCCGCAGGACATTTTGCGGACGGACGCCCGGGTGCTGGAACTGTTCCCGCACAACGAGCCGCTGCGCCGTTGGATTCGCCTCGCGCAGGAGCGCGTGCCGTTTCAAGGACTGCCGGCGCGGATCTGCTGGCTCGGATACGGCGAACGCGATGTCGCGGGGCTCGCGTTCAACGACATGGTGGCGGCGGGCGCCGTCGGAGCGCCGATCGTCATCGGCCGCGACCACATGGATTCGGGGTCCGTCGCTTCCCCGAACCGTGAGACCGAGGGCATGCTGGACGGGTCGGACGCGATCGCGGACTGGCCCATCCTCAACGCGCTGCTGAATACCTCCGCGGGAGCGACGTGGGTGTCGGTGCACCACGGCGGAGGTGTGGGGATCGGCTACTCCATCCACGCCGGCCAGGTGAGCGTTGCGGACGGGACGCCGTTGGCCGCGGAGAAACTTAAGCGCGTGCTGACCGTGGACCCCGGACTCGGCGTGGCGCGACACGCGGACGCCGGCTACGCGCGCGCGCGCGAGGTCGCGCAGGCCCGCGGGCTCCGGCTTACGTCGGGGTGACGGTCCTCGACGCTGTGGCACGGACCGTGTGCGGCGCAGGTCATGAATTGTGAAATTTCTCGTTTGCTACGGACCGGTGCCGGGCATAAGGTCTTGAGGCTAGCTCGATCCCGCGAGGGCCGCGCTATGGCGACACCAGTTCCCCGAACGCCCGTCTCCATCGAGCGAGTACTATGCCTCTGTACGGACAGCCGTCCGGAATGCCTCACGGAGGTCCGGCAAGAAATCCGCCGCGCCATCGCTCAAACCCCCCTCAATGCGAAAGCGGTCGCTGAGATGGAAATCGCGGCCGGCGAACTGTTGTCGAACGTGCACCGGCACGCCTACCCCGCGGATACGGGCCCCATATTTATAGAAGTCTTCCGTACGCGCCTGACGGTGACGGTGATCGTGATCGACATGGGGTGCGCCGTGGTAGCGCCGGCCCTGGCGCGGGCGTTGCCCGATCGGACCCGCGTCACGGGCCGCGGCCTCTACCTCGTGTCCCGCCTTTCGGATGAGGCGAAGTGGTCCGTCAACGCGGGCGGGCACGGCCTCGCCGTTCGTATCACCAAATGGTTTGAGGCCCCACACCGTAGGCCCGGGTGGTATCATCACGCGCAGCGTGACGGCCGCGCGAGGTCCCCGCAACAGCAGCGCTCCGCGTAGTCACGTCTAGTGCGGCGAAGCCGCGGGCATGGTATGACCGCCGTTTGATTTTGCCGGACGGAGGTGGCCTATCCGCGCTCAGCCGCGCACGCCCGGACTGATCGGGGCGAATGCTTCCGCACGGGCCTCCGGCATCACGCTGCTCCAACGATTTACGGCCGTCAGCCTCCTCACCGCCGTCGCCGTCAGCGTTCTGTTCGGCGCGATCGCCGTGCACCTCGTCGAAGAGTATGTGTTCAGCGAGCACGCGCACAGCGCCGCGATGTACGTGTCGGAGTTCCTGGCGCCGCGCCTGGTGGCCGAGGACTTCCTGCTGCGGCCGCCGCTTCGGAGAATCCAATTCGAGTTCGCGCTGCGGGGGCTCATCGGCAACGCGGGCATTCGGCGTCTCTCCGTGGTGAACGCGCGCGGCCAGGTCCTCTACAGCGACGACGGCGCGCTGCTCGGCCGCTCGGTTCCATTGTCGCCGCCGCTGATGGCCGCGCTGCGGGGACAAACCGCGTCGCGAATTCTCTCCCGCTTCGACGACCACGCAGCGGGCCGCGCCATGGAAGTATTCGTTCCCGTGGTCCTCCCCGGAGGGCGGCTCCCGGTGGCAGTGTACGATATCGTGTCCGACATGACGGAGTTGGATGCCACGCTGAACCGGCTCCGGCGGTGGGTGTGGGGCAGCGTCGTCGCCGGCATCTCGGTGCTGTACATCGTGCTGTTCACGATCGTTCACCGGGCGTCGCGCGAACTGCGCGCGCAGCAGCTGCTGCTCCGGCGGGCGTTCGGCGGCGCCGTACAGTCCCTCGCACGGGCGGTGAACGCGCGGGATGCCGCGACGGCCGACCACTCCGATCGCGTCGCCGACCTCGCGGTGGAAATCTCGCGAACCGCCGGACTGGGCGCGAAAGAGGTGCGCAATGTCCGGATCGCAGCCTTTCTACACGACGTCGGCAAGATCGGCATCCAGGATGACATTCTGGAGAAGCACGGGCCGCTGACCAAGCAGGAACGGGTGACGATGCAGCGCCACGCCGTCATGGGGTACGAGATTCTGCTGCCCGTGCCGATCGCCCACGACATCAAGGTGGCGGTCCGTCACCACCATGAACGATGGGACGGCAAGGGCTACCCCGACGGACTCGCCGGTGAGGCGATCCCGATCGGCGCGCGCGTCATTGCCGTGGCCGACGCGTACGGCGCCCTGACGAGCCATCGGCCGTACCGGCCCGCGCAGGACCCCGCCGAGGCGATGGCCGAGATCGTCCGCTGCGCCGGCACCCAGTTCGATCCGGCTATCGTGACGGCGTTCCAGCAGGTCTGGCGCGCGCGCGCCAAGCCGGCCGCGTCCGATCCGCGCACGGCCTGAATCACCTCACCGTCAGACCCACCACCAATAGCGCGACGGGTTGGTAAAGGTGGTGACGTACGGCCCGTCCCGCCGGTAGCGCGTCACGCCGCGCTCCACGGCCTCCGGATCGAGCTCGATCCCCAGGCCCGGCCCGGTCGGAACGGCGATCTTGCCCGCTGCGATCCGCGGCGGTCCGCCGGCCACCACATCGTCCGCGTGGAACCAGTGGGTCACGTCGATTGGGTAGCTGAGATGCGCGGTCGCCGCCGCGAGATGCAGCCGCGCCGCCGTCGCGATCCCGAGTTCGTGCGAGCTATGCAGCCCAAACCCCAGGTTCATGCCTTCGCACAGCGCCGCGAGCTTCCGGGTCGGCCAGATCCCGCCCCAGATCCGGTGGTCGCCTAAGATCACGTCCACGGCGTCGGTGCGGAACGCTACCGGGACTTCGTCGAAGTTCCGGACGCACATGTTGGTCGCCAGCGGAACGGGGACGGCGGCGCGGACGCGGCGCATGCCTTCGATGCCCCACGTCGGGTCCTCCATCCATTCCAGGTCCAGGTCGAGCGCGCGCTGTCCGAACCGGATGCTGTCCTCCGGGGACCACACGCCGTTGGGATCCACGCGCAGCGCAAGGTCATCGCCAAACTTGCGCCGCAGCGCGCGCAGCGCGCCGAGCTCCGCGCCCGGGCGGTAGACGCCGGCCTTCACCTTGACCGTCCCGAACCCCCACCGCGCGATCGCTTCCTCGGCGGCCGCCACCGTCGCCGACGCGAAATCGCCCTCCGCGTCCTCGTGCGTGAACAGCGGCGCGCACACGGGCACGGCGTCGCGGTACCGCCCGCCGAGGAGGTCACACACGGGGCGGCCGACGGCTTTGCCCATGATGTCCCACACCGCCATTTCCAGCGCCGACACGGCGGTGGGCGTCGGGCCGTAGAGGCCGCGGTGCGGCCCGGGCAGCCGTTCGACGATCGCTTCGATCCGAAAGGGGTCCTGACCGCGCAGCGCCTCGTGCGCGCGGAGAATCTCCTCCTGCGTCTCGGCGCCGCCCGGCGCTTCACCGAGCCCGATGATGCCGTCGTCGGTGTGCAGGCGTACGATACACTTGCTCGTTCCGCTGGCCTTGGATGTCGCGGACGACATCATGTGGGTGTACGTGATGTTCACAAGATCGATCGCGACGTCGGTGATCTTCATGCCGCCCCACCTCCGGGCACGGTAACGTCCCCGCCGGCCGCGGGACGCACCGGCCGGCGCGGTTCGCCGTCCGGCGGGATCTCCAGCTCGATGCCGCGGGCCGCCGACGCGACGACGGCGGCCTGGACGTCGACGACATGGCGCGTGCGCGCCGCCGAGGTCGGCGCGCCGAGATCACCCACGCCCGCCGCGCGGACGAACTCGGACAGCGATTCGACGAACGCCCCGGCGAGCCGGCCGTTCACGTCGTCCGCCGTCCGGGGACCGGCGAATGCGACCCGTTCGCTGTGGTCCCGCGCGAAGATCGCGAGTTCGCGGCGGTTCCCGTCAAGGAACACCGCGCCCTCGGCGCCGAGGATCTCGAGCCGGCTGTCGGCGGCCGCCGGAAACGTGTCCGGCAGGATCCAGGACGAATGGAGACTCACGCGCGCGCCCCCGTCCAGCGTCACCAACGCGTCGTAGCCGTCCACGACGCCCTCCCCGGCGCGCGCGCCGCGGTGGGCCACGGCGAAGACCCGCCGGGCGCGCCGGCCCGTCCACGCGAGAATGAGGTCGATGTCGTGGCTCGACATGAAGTGGATCGGTGTCGTTCGCGCCGCCCATCCGGCGATCATGCGCCCGGGAACCCAGGCGGCGTCCCAGCGGTGCGACTCGATGAAGGCGATCTCGCCGAGGGCGCCGGATGCGATGAGCCGCTCGATGCGCCGCGACTCGGGCAGCCAGCGCTGGCTGTAGTTCACCATAAGCACCCGCCCGCGCTCCGCGGCGAGGCGGATGAGGCCGTCCGCCTCCGCCGGATCGATGGTGAGCGGCTTCTCGACGAGGACGTGGGCCGCGGCGGCGAGGCACGCCGCCGCGGGCTCATGGTGCGCGTGATCCGGCGTCGCCACCGACACCGCGTCCACGCCCGCCCGGAGCAGGGCCTCGAGCGACGGAAAGGCCCGGACGCCGTGCCGCGCGGCGACGGCGCCGGCGCGGCCGGCATCCACATCGTACACACCGGCGAGGCGGCATCCGGCCATCTCCGCGTACGCCCGCGCGTGGCGGGCGCCCAGGAGCCCGGCGCCGACGACGGCGACGGTCAGCACGGCCGCCGCGCGCGGCCGCCCGCCGCGTTGCGTTTGCCCGCGTCGTGTCTGTCCACGTCCGGTCTCATGCTTTCACCGCCCCCTGCGTGATGCCGGCCATCATGTACCGTTGAGTCGCGAGGAACAGGATCGCCGGCACGATCGTGATGACAAACGCCGTCGCCATGAGCGCGGACCATTCCACGAAATACTGGCCCATGTAGGTGACCAGGCCCACCGTGGCGACCCACTTCGTCTCCGTCCCGAGAAATGTGCTCGCGAAGAAGAACTCGTTCCAGCCGAGCATGAAGCCGAAGGTCGCCGCGGCGACGACGCCCGGGAGCGCCGCCGGCAGAATCACCCGGTACAGCGCGGCGAGGCGCGTGCAGCCGTCCGTGAGCGCCGCTTCGTCGAGTTCGCGCGGCACCCCGTCGAAGAAGCCCTTCAGCATCCACAGGCACATCGGCACGCTGAACGTCGTTGTGGCGATGACGATCCCGGTGAGCGTGTCGATCAGGTGCAGGCTGCGGAACATGATGTAGAACGGAATGGTGAGCACCGTCACCGGGATCATCTGCCCGACCAGCATCAAAAAGCCGAGCGCGTCGACCGGCCGGCTGCGGAAGCGCGACAGCCCGTACGCGGCGTGCACGCCGAGCCCCAGCGAGCAGATCATCGTGCCCGCGGCGACAAACAGGCTGTTCGCGAGCCAGCGCCCCAGCGGATTGACCGTGAAGATGTGCGTGAAGTTGGCCCACGCGGGATGCGTCGGGAAGAACCGCGGCGGGAAGTTGAAGAGGTTGCCGGGTTCCAGCGCGCTCGCGACCATCCAGTAGATGGGGAAGCCGACGACGGCGCATACCAGCGTCGTGCCGGCGTAGAAGAGCGCGGGCCGGACCGCGCGGGCCGGGCGCCACACCGCCACGCTAGGCCTCGCGCGCCGGTTGGAGCGTCAACCGGTAGTACAGCAGGCCGATCGTGAGGGCCACGGCGAGCACGATCGTCGCAAGCGCGGCCGCGCTGCCGAACTGGAAGTCGGAGAACGCGCGCTGGTAGACGAGGATGGCGAGGGTCTGCGTCGCGCGCGCCGGTCCCCCGCCGGTCAGGGTCCAAATGATGATGACCTGCCCGAGGGACCAAAAAAGCAGCATGAGGAGCAAGACGTTCCGGACGTGGCCGAGTCCCGGCCAGGTGACGTGCCGGAACCGCTGCCAGCCGTTCGCGCCGTCGATCCCGGCGGCTTCGTACAGGTCGACGGAAACCGACTCGATGCCGGCCTGCAGGAACGTCGTCGCGATCGGATACTGCCACCACACCGCGGCCATCAGCACCGCGTACAGGCCGAGGGTGGGGCGCACCAGCCACTGCACCGACGGCGTCGAGACGAGGTGCAGCCGCCACAGCACGTAGTTGAAGGCGCCGTACTGGACCTGCAGCAGCCACCGCCACACGACCACCGCGGCCACCTGCGGCAGCGCCCAGGGCAGGAGCAGCACGGTCCGTGCGAACGGCCGCCCGTGGAACCGCTCGTGCAGGAGCAGCGCGGTCAGCAGCCCGAGCCCGAACGAGCCGAGCATATTCCCGAGCGTGAACAGCGCGGTGACGCGCACGGCATGCCAGAAGATGGGATCGGCAAGCAGCGCGGCGTAGTTGCGGAGCCCCACAAACGCCGGATGCGGATCGAAGCCGGCGCCGACGTTGTGCAGGCTGTTGCGAACCGTCACGTACACTGGATAGACGAGAACGAACAGCATCCACGCCGCCGTGGGCGCCATCAGGCCGACGGCGAAGACCCGGCGTTCCCGCCTCACGCGCGGCGCCTAGCTGCGCTCACCCGGTGCGAGGGTCTTGGACCACGCCTCGAGCTCTTTCTGACATTCATCCAACGCGGTTTTCGGCGGCTTCGCCCCCGACCAGATATCCCCGACGTGGTCGATGACCTTGGTCTGGAGGGCCGTCGCCACGCGCTCGTACCCCGGCGGCAGGTAGCCGAACCCGGTGGCGTATTTCGCCGCCATTTCCGTCACGAACCGGTAGCCGGGATTTTGCCGGAGGAACGCCGCGGTGGGTGCGATGGTCGTTCCGGGCACCTGGACCTCCACCTCGATCCACCGCCGCTGCCATTCGTCGCTCGTGGCGAGCGCGATGTAGTCCCACACGGGCTGCTTGTTGGATTCCTTCCTGAGCATCGTGTAGAACGCACCGCCGGTGATCGCGGCGTGGGTCGCCGTAGGACAGGGCGCCATCCCGATGTGCGGATAGAGGCCGGCGTTGACCGCCTTGACCTGGCCGAGGTCCCACGGACCGTCGAACAGCATCGCGAGCTTGCCCTCGGCGAACATGGTGCGCAGCTGATACCAGCCGAGCCCTTTGGGAGCGAAAGGCGCGGTGACGAACCGCATCATCTGTTGAAAGCCTTCGACGGTCTTCGGGGCGTTGCATGTGATCGCGCCGTCCGTCCGGCTGAAGTTCCCGCCGTTTCCGAGCACCCACTGCATGCACGAGACGTACGCCAGCAGCATCGTGGACGTGTCCACGTGGACCCCGAACCCGAACACGCCCGTGGCCTTGTAAATCTTGTCCGCGGCGCTGTACAGCTCGTCGAGGGTGGTCGGGGCGTCGACCTTGGCTTTCTCCAGCAACAGCTGATTGTAGAGCAGGCCCTGCGGCGACGCCGTGAGCGCGACGCCGTAGTTCTTGCCGTCCTTCTGCGCGAACTTCTGCAGCAGCACCAGTTTGTTCTTGAACGGCGCCTTGTCGAGCCACGGATCGAGCGGTTCCAGCAAATCGAGGTGCATGTACTGCGGCATCTGCGTGGTGAACAGCGGCAGGATGTCCGGCACCTGGCCGCTTTGGATCTCGGTGAAGATCTTCTCGACGTACTGTCCGGCCGGCAGCTGCACCAGGTCGACCCGCGCGGTGGGATGCGCCTGGTCGTATGCGGCGCTGAGGTCCCGGAAGTACTTCCCCGTCGCCGGCTCACTGAACATCCAGCTCGGATACGACAGCGTCAGCGGCGCCGCCGCCGACGCGGACGTGGGACCCGGCAGCGCCGGCGCGTGGCGAACGGCGGCCAGCGCGAGGCTCGCCGCCGCGGTTCGGCGCAGCAGCCGCCGGCGGCTTGTCGGAGCGTTCAGCCACGAGGGAGTGGGCATTCCGAGAGATCCTCCTTCCGGTGATCGTGCCGCGCACGGCGCACGGGCGCCGGTGCGCGGCACGCCAACAGTTCCGTTTTGGCGTCCGCGGTCCTTTAACCCAGATGAACGATCTCGACCCAGTTGGGGTTGGCACCCATGGCATACCGATGCCGCGGCGCGAGCGCGCCGGTCCGGGGGTCGATCGCGTAGCTCGTGAGATGGTGGGACACCTGGCCGACCGAGAGCAGGTACCGCCCCCGCGGATCGATGTTGAAGCCGCGCGGCTTTTCCTCGGTGCGCACGGTCCCCGCCGGCGCCAACATCCCGGTCTCGGCGTCGACCGTGAAGGCGGCGAGCGAGTTCGAGGCGCGTTCCGAGGCGTAGAGAAAGCGGCCGTCGGGCGCGACGTGAATGTCCGCGGCCGCGAAGGGCGCTCCGCCCGCGTGGCCGGGCGGCAGCAACGTCCAGGTCCCGATCGGAGCGAGGGCCCCCGCCGCGGCATCGAACCGGTACGCGCCGACGGTCGCGTCGAGTTCATTGGTGCTGTACGCGAAGGGACGAAACGGATGGAAGACGAGATGGCGCGGTCCGGCCTTCCGCGCGGCCTCGACGGCCGGCGGCGTGTTGGGTGTGACACGGCCGTTGTCCGAGTTGAAGCGGTACTGCATAATCGTGTCCGCGCCGAGGCACGGGACGAACACGTGCCGGTTCGAAGGATCCGTGAGGATCGAATGCGGGTGCGGCGGCGTTAGCACAATCTGGACCGGCCGGCCCTTCACCGCCCCATTCCGTCCGATCGGATTGATCGACATCTTGTTGCCCGGATACGATGCGCTCAACAAGAACCGGCCCGTCTTGTCGGTCGACAGGTAGGCCATGTTGTCCGGAAGCGGGGCCATCGTATCAAGGCGCAGCGTGCCGGCGGTCTGGTCGATCGCGAGCGTCGCGACGGAGAACGGCTCGGAGCGGAGGCCCGCGTAGAGGAACTTCCGGCCGGGACCGATCGCGAGCGGCATGACCGCGCCGGGCACCGGGGCCCGTTGAATCACGTTCAGCGCGCCGGTCGCGCCGTCGAGGTGCCCGACGCAGATCTCCTGGCTGTCCGCGCAGGCGACGTACACAACCGCCGGCATCCCGATCGCGCTAGCGTCGCGCCGCGGCCGGCGCGCCGGTCCAGGCACGCCGGAGGAACCCGCACCAGTTGCCGTGCATGATCGCCGCCACGTCGGGCGCGCCGTAGCCGCGGTCGAGCAGCAGCCCCGCGATCTTCTGCAGATCGGCGATCGTATCCAGGTCGTGGGCAAAGCCTTCCCGGCCGACGCCGCCGTCGAGGTCGCTGCCGATGCCCACGTGGCGGCTGTTGCCCGCGAGACCGCAGATATGATCGATGTGCGGGACGACGTCGGCGAGGCTCACGCTCTCGTTGCCGTCACCGTTCCGCCAGCCCGGCCTGAGCTGCCAGCAGCCCGGCACGACGCCGACGACGCCGCCGCGCTCGACGATCGCCCGGATCTGGTCATCGGACAGCTGCCGCTGATGCGGATTCAGCGCCCGGCAGTTGTTGTGGCTCGCGTGCACGGGGCCGCTGTAGCGTGATAGCGCTTCCCAAAACGCCCGATCCGAGCAGTGAGTGAGGTCCAAAATGACGCCGAGGCGCTCCATCTCGGACAGGAGCGGGCGGCCGAGATCGGTCAGTCCGTCCTCGCAACCGGTCCCGCCGGCGTACCGGCCCGGGCCAAAATGCGCCGGGCCGAGCAGACGCAGACCGCCGTCCCACCACTCCCGCAGCGCCGACGGGTCGAGGATCGGATCCGCGCTTTCCATTGTGAGGACCACGCCGAGCGGCGGCGCGGAGCCGCCGTCCTCGTCGTCCGGATGGCGGGCGTCCCAGCCGCTCCATTCGGCCATGTGCGCGTCGAGCTGCGCCGCGTCGCGGACGATGCGCACATGCCCCTGGTCCTCCAGCGCGCGGTAGTAGGCGAGATGGCCCTGCCCGATACCGTAGGCCTGCGCGGGGGTCGCGTAGTCGATATGCGGCTCGGGCCGTCCGGTCGACCGCGCCAGCACCGTGACAAACGACAGGGCAATCCGTCCGCGGCGCATTTCCGGGAAGCCGACGGTCCCCTGACCGCGGCCCGGCCCGCGCATGGAGCGCTCGAGCACGCGCACGGTATGCGCGGAGACGAGGAGATCGCGATTGCCCTGCAGCGCGTTGAGCGCCAGATCCAGATGGCTGTCGACGATGAGCACGAATTTGAGGTTCAGGATTGAGCGCCTCAAACCCCTTCCGTGCCCCGGCCGCCGGCCGCCGCGGGCACCGCGAAGGGATGACGGCGGACGCGCCGGAACGCCACCTGAGGCGCACCGGGAGGTGAGCGGCGGTGCACGCGATCGAGGGCCACGCGCGGCTCGTGATTATCGGCGCCGGCATCGTGGGCTGCAGCGCCGCCTACCATCTCGCGGGGAAGGGATGGCGCGACATCGTGGTCGTGGACCAGGGGCCGCTGTTCGACACGGGCGGGTCCACAAGCCATGCGCCCGGGCTCGTCTTCCAGACCAATCCGGCCCGCGCGATGACCGAGCTCGCCAAGCGGACGGTGGCGTTGTACACGCGTCTGGGCGGCGGTGCGGCGCCGTGCTTCTATCCCGCCGGCAGCCTGGAGGTCGCGACGACGCGTGCGCGCCTCGCAGAGCTGCGGCGCCGCCGGGGCTTCGGCAAGTCATGGCATCTCGACGGCGCGCTGCTGACGCCGGTGGAGGCGGCGGCGAAACTGCCGCTCCTGGACGCGTCGAAGATCCTCGGCGCCTATCACGTTCCGACGGACGGCATCGCGAACGCCGTACGCGCGTGCGAACGGATGGCGCGCGACGTCGAGGCACGGGGCGTTACATTTGCCGGTCACACGCCGGCGGTCGCGATCGAGGTTGAGGCCGGCCGGGTGCGGGGAGTGTCCACGCCCCGCGGCCGCGTCGCCGCCGACACGGTGCTGATCTGCGCCGGCATCTGGGGCCCGCGCGTCGGCCGCCTGGCCGGCATCGCGCTGCCGCTCCTCCCGATGCAGCACCTGTACGCCCGGACCGCGCCGCTGCCCGAGCTCGCCGGCGAAACGCGGGAGGTGGCGCACCCTATTCTGCGGCACCAGGACCGGTCCATGTATTTCCGCCAGCACGCCGATTGCTACGGCTTCGGCTCCTACCGTCACGAGCCGCTGCCGGTCGACTGCGACGCTGTCCCCAGTCCTGCCGTCATGCCCTTTACGCCCGAGCATTTCGAAGAGGCGCAGGCGGCGGCGGGAGATCTGCTGCCCGCGCTGCGTGCGAGCGTGCTGCCGTACCGGATCAACGGCCTCTTCTCGTTCACGGCCGACGGCTTCCCGCTGCTCGGTGAATCGGCGGCGGTCGGGGGCCTGTGGGTCGCGGAGGCCGTGTGGATCACCCACGCCGGCGGCGTCGGTCACGCGATCGCGGAGTGGATGGCCGAGGGCGACCCCGGTCTCGACCTGCACGAGTGCGACGTGAACCGGTTCCCTCGGCACGCGCTCACGCCGGCGTACGTGCGGGCACGCGCCGCGCAGCAGTATCGCGAGGTGTACGATATCGTCCACCCGCTTCAGCAGGCCGGCCATCCCCGCCGGGTACGCCTCACGCCGTTCTACCGGCGTCAGCAGGAGCAGGGCGCCGTCTTCTTCGAGACCGCCGGATGGGAGCGCCCCCAATGGTTTTCGGCCAACGAGCGCCTGCTGACCGGGGAGCGGCTCCCGGACCGCACAGGGTGGGAAGCGCGGGAATGGTCGCCGATCCAGGGCGCGGAGCACCGGGCGGCGCGGCAGTCCGCGGCGCTCTTCGACCTCACGCCGTTTACGAAAATCGAGGTCGCCGGGCCCGGCGCGCTTCCGTTCCTGCAACATCTCTGCGCCAACCAGATCGATCAACCCATGGGCAAAGTCATCTACACGTCGATGCTGAACGAGCGGGGCGGCATCATGTGCGATCTGACGGTCACCCGGCTCGAGGCCGCCCGCTTCCTCGTCCTCACCGGCGGGGCCGCCGGCGCGCGCGATCTCGCCTGGATCCGCCGCCATGCGCCCGGCGACGGTGCCGTCCGCGTGGACGACGTCACGTCGGCGTATTGCGGGCTCGGGCTGTGGGGACCGCACGCGCGGGCCATCCTCGGCGCCGTGTGCGGCGACGCCGTGTCGAACGAGGCGTTTCCTTACTTTTCCGCGCGGTCCATCACCATCGACACGACGCCCGCCCTGGCCCTGCGGGTGTCGTACGCCGGCGAACTCGGATGGGAAATCTACGCGCCGACCGAGTACGGAACGCGGCTGTGGGACACGCTGTGGGAGGCCGGCCGGTCCCACGGCCTCTGCGCGCTCGGCGTGGGGGCCTTCGACTCCCTGCGCCTGGAGAAGGGGTACCGGCTCTGGGGCGCCGATATCGACGCGGACCACAATCCACTCGAAGCGGGCCTTGCGTTCGCGGTCAAACCGGACAAAGGACCGTTCGTGGGACGGGACGCCCTGCTGCGCATAAAGGCCGAGGGGCCGGCGCGCAAATTGTGCTGTCTTGTGCTCGGGACTGCGGGCAGCGTCGTGCTCGGCAAGGAGCCCATTCTCGACGGCGACCGCGTCCTCGGATATGTGACCAGCGCAAACTACGGTTACACGGTGGGTTGCGGCATCGCCTACGGCTACTTGCCACTCACCCACGCCGGGCGGGGCACGGCGGTGGAGATCGAGTACTTCGGCGAGCGCTACTCTGCGATGGTCGCCGACGAGCCGCTGTACGATCCGAAGGGGCGGCGCCTCCGAAGCTGATATTTACTTAGCAATCGCGCAGGCGTGGTCCTGAAGCTCCTCGCCGCTCGCGCGGTCTCCCGCGGCGGGATTGGCATGGTCGGCGAGCATGACAAAGCCCGGCCGCCCGTTGGAGAACATCGCGCCGGCGACCACGAGCGTGTAATGCCCCATGTCCTCCCGCGCGCCGGACACGCCGTCGGCCAGCAATTGGAACGGATTCACGCCATCGAGGTCTTCGCCATCCACCCGCGTCGCCAGGTACGCGTGCCCGATCAAGGGAACGCCGAGGGGCGCCCAGCGGTCCGCGATGGAGCCCTCGTACTGGCGCAGCGCCGCCCGCACGTCGGTCCGCACGCAGTCGATGTGGATGTGCAGCTGGTTCTGCGACCGGCCGGAGACGGAGTTGATCGCAAGCGCGATGTCATCGCGCGGCAGCGTCTTGCGCAGGGCACGGTCAACGTACGTATGCGCCCGCCACGCCGCGGCGAAGTAGTTGGGCGCTTCGGGGGCGAGGAGCGCCGGGCTTTCGATGCCGGAAATCCGCGCGGTCGGAATCAGAAGAAACTGCGAGGGGCCGGCGAGGTCCTTCAGCAGCGCGTAGCCCGCCGATTCGCCATCGCGCAGGTCGACCAGCCGGCAGGGCGCCGGGCTGCCGTGCTCTTCCTCGTTCGGCACGCACATGTTGTGGACGATGTTCCACAACGCGTTGGAATCGGACTGCGCGGGACCGGGCGCAACCAGCCCCACGCCGAACCACAGGAGGAGTGAGGCGGCGAGCGGGGCGCACGATCGTCTCCTCGGCATTCAGCCCGCCCGTTCCGTCGCGGGTCCGGGACGCGCGGCGGCCGTGCGGGAGAGGGTCCGCGGCGGCGCCGCCTCTCCGTCGAGAAGACTCAGGCCGCAGATGCGTCCCCAGGTGAGACACGGCCCGATCGTGCTCCCGGCCCCGGCGGCCTTCGACCCGATGGGGTTGGCCATGGCCACTCCCGCGCAGTAGAGCCCGGCGATCACGCCTCCGTCCTCATGCAGCACCTGTCCGCGCTCGTTGGTTCGCGGCCCGCCCTTCGTCGCGAGGATGGCACGGTCGTAGGGGGCCGCGTAGAAGGGCGGCACCCGGATGGTGCCGAGCGCCCCGTTCCCGCCTGGCTCCGGTCCGGGATCGGGCGTGTTGAACTTCTCCCAAACGGTCTCTCCGCGATGGAAATCTTCGTCCGTACCCCGCCGGGCGAACTCGTTAAAACGCGCGACGGTGTCCGAAAGAACCGCGGGGGCGATGTCGATCTGCTCTGCCAATTCGGCCACGCTGCCTGCGCGGCGGAGCCACCCGCGATCCCGCCGGCCGAGCCACATGACCACCGGATTCTTCCGCGCGAATTGCGCGTCGAAGATGCGCCAGGCCGGCAGATGAACCGGCAGCCCGCTTGCCGGAGCGCGTTCGTCGATGACGACGCCGAGATTGGGGCGGCCTTCGTTCAGGAAGCGCCGGCCGGTGCGGTTCACGAGAATGCAGTGCGGCGCATAGACGTCGGCCACGGGCACCGCGTGGCGGTGTCCCTCGTAGCGGATCGGCAGGACGGGGTAGATGAGGGCCTGGTCCATTCGCTCGAGGCGCGCCCCCACCGCGGCGGCCATCCGCTGGCCGTCGCCGGTGTTCGTCCGCGGGCTGCCGATGAGCCCGACCTCGCCGGGGAAGTGTTGAGCCCGCAGCGCGGGGTCCCACTCGAAGCCTCCCGTCGCCAGGACCACGCCGCGGGCGGCTCGGAGGACGAGCGCCCGTCCGCGGCGGTTCACCTCGACGCCGGTCACGCGCGCCGGGCGGTCCGCCGGTCCCTCCGTGAGGAGCCGTGTCGCCGGCGTCTCGGCCATGATCTCGACGCCGTGATCGAGGCATCCGCTGACCAGCCCCGTCACCAGCGCGTTGCCCATGCCGACGCGCCGGGTGAGCAAGCGGTAAACGAGCGTGGGCGCCATCCGCAGCAGCGTGGCGAGCGGCCGGGACAGAACGGGGCCGACGACGATCTCGCGATACGTGAAGAGATGACGCACGGTAAAGGGGCGAATGCGATCCCGCCACGGCCCCAGGATGTTGTGGCTGATCGGCCGCGGCGACAGCATGCGGCCGTGCACCTTGCCACCCGGGGCTTCGACATACGGGTCGGGGTGGTACACGAGTTCGAATTCGAGCGGCGTGCGAGACTCGATGAAGGCGAGCGTCTCGGCCCCGTGCTCGACGAACGCGCGCCAGAGCGGTTCCTCGACCTCGGCCCATCCGTCCGGGGCGACGGCGCGGAGATACGCGAGCGCTTCATCCGCCGAGTCCTGCAGCCCCGCGTCGAGCATGTGCCGGTTGGCGGGGATCCACGTGCCGGCCCCGGACATGGCCGTGGTCCCGCCGAGCACGGCCGATTTCTCCAGCACCGCGACGCGCGCCCCGCCCGCCGCCGCGGTGAGCGCCGCGGAGAGGCCGGCGGCGCCCGAGCCGACGACCACGACATCGAGTTCGCGGTCCTCGTCGTGCCGTTTGTCCATGTCGACCGCGGATCCGGGCCCGCGGGATCGCGCCCTCGGTCTACACCAGGTCGCGCGTGATCAGGATTCGCTTCAGGGTGTCGATTGAGCCGAGCGCCTTCCCGGTGCCCAGGGCCACGCTGCTGAGCGGATCGGCCACGCGGGTCACGGGGACGCCGGTTTCATCCTGGAGCAGCACGTCGAAGCCGCGCAGCAGCGACCCGCCGCCCGTGAGATAGATGCCTTCCTTCATGATGTCGGAGGCGAGTTCGGGCGGCGTCAATTCAAGCGTCATCTTGACGGTGTTCACGATGGCCGCCACCGAGTCCATGATCGCGGTGCGTATCTCGGCGCTACTGACCCGCAGCGAGCGCGGCAGGCCGGAGACGAGGTCGCGTCCCCGCATCTGGATCGTGTCGTCGTCCTTCTGGGGGTACACGGAACCGACACGAATCTTGACGTCCTCGGCCATCCGCTCGCCGATCAGGAGATTGTGCGCCTTGCGGGCATACTGAATCACGGCTTCGTCCATGTTGTCGCCGCCGACGCGAAGGCTGCGTACGGTCACGATGTTGCCGAGCGCGATGACGGCCACTTCCGTTGTTCCGCCGCCGATGTCCACGATCATGCGGCCGATCGGTTCCGAGATCTCGAGGCCGGCCCCCACGGCGGCCGCGAGCGGCTGCTCGATCAGATAGGTGGTGCGCCCGCCCGCCTGCTCGCCGGCGCCGATCACGGCGCGCTTCTCCACGACGGTCGCGCCGCTCGGGATGCCCACCATCACCCGCGGACGCGGGAGCCTCCGCGCCTGGGTCCCCTTCCGGATGAAATACGAGAGCATCGAGGCCGTCGTGTCGAAATCGGCGATGACGCCGCTGCGCATCGGACGCGTGGCGATGATCTCGGCCGGCGTCCGGCCGATCATCTTCTTCGCCTCGTTGCCGACGGCCAGGATTTCCTTGTGGCCGGCCCGGCAGGCGATCACGGACGGTTCCCGAACCACGATGCCCTCGCCCTGGACGTACACGAGGGTGTTGGCCGTTCCGAGATCGACCCCCACGTCGCGCGTGAAGTGACTCAACAGCGGCATCACGGCATCATCGCTCCCTTGTCACGTCCGGCGCCCCCGCGGCGAAGGTGCGCCGCGCCGACGGACATCGTCAGTGGGCCTGCGGGGTGAGGATGATCTTGCCGAAATTTTCGTGATCGACGAGCCGCTGCTGAGCAGTCTTCACGTCCTTCAACGAGAAGCGGCTGTCGATCACGGGCTGCAGCCGCCCGCTCGCGACGAGCCGCACGAGGTGGCGGAGCTCATGGGATGCGCCGCCGTCGTAAAAGAACAGCGTATTGTGATTGCGATGCAGGTCCGCGAGATTCATCCGCACCGACTGTCCGCCGACGGCGCCGCAGCTCAGAAGACGGCCGCGCCGGTTCAGGACCCGCAGGCAGTCCTGCCACCCGAACTTTCCCGTCGTCTCAAAGACGACCTCGACCCCTTTGCCGCCGGTCAGCGCAACCACCTGGTCCGCCCAGCCGTCCTGCGAGTAGTTGACCACGGCCTCCGCTCCGACCGCGCGGGCGCGTTCCAGCATGCCGTCGCTGCCCGCGGCCGCGATTACGCGCGCGCCGTGCAGCCGGGCGATCTGGCACGCCGCCACACCGACGTCGCTGCCGGCCGCCATCACGAGCACAAACTCCCCGGCCGCGACGGGGGATTTGGTAACCAGCCCGTGCCACGCCGCCGTGTAGGACAAGGCGAGCGCCGAGGCGGCCTCCACCGACACGGACATCGGAATCGGGATCACGTTCTCGGCCGGAACGCGGATGTATTGCGCGTAGCCGCCCCAGAGGTGCACACCGATGACGCGGTACCCGCGGCAGTAGTTTTCTCCGCTGCCGCTGCGGCAGAGGTCGCACTCACCGCAGCGCAGGAGCGGATAAATCACGACCCGGTGCCCCAGCGGGAAGCCCACGACCCGCGATCCAACCGCGACGACTTCTCCGGCCGGATCGGCTCCGAGGATATGGGGAAAGGACAGTTCGCCCATGCCGCGCCGGCTCGCCCGCACGAGCAGATCCGGCACCTGGTTGACCGAGCAGGCGAGGACCTTGACTAGAATCTCATCGGGCCCCGGGACCGGCATCGGGACTTCCTCGAGGTGCAGGACGTCGAGGCCGCCGTGCTTGCGCAAGGTCACCGCCTGCATCCGGGCGCTCCCCACGCCGCCCGCCGGAGAGGCGGCCGGCGAGATCAGCAACGCGGCCACCCCGGTGCGCCGAGGCGCGCCGCACCCTCGGCCGTCAGGGTTCGTCGGGCTCGAACGCCTGTACCCATATTCGCCTCCGATTGGTTAGGGACTCACAACATTAGACACCGGCAGCGTAAATCATCTTCGAGAACCCCCGTGGCGCACGCGGCCGGCGGCCGCGAGATCGAGGGGGTGTGCCGCCGCGCCGCCGAACAGGTGAGGCGGTCACATGACGCCCTGTTCGGAGACGCCGCCGTGGACAAAGTGGAGAAGATCGTCCGGTACGTCGATGCCAAGCGCGATGCCTTCGTGGCGCTGTCGGACCATATCTGGCGACTTGCCGAGATCCGATTCAAGGAACATCAATCCGCCGCCGCCCACGTCGCCCTTTTAGAGGAAGAGGGGTTTCAGGTGACGCGCCGCGTGGCCGGCATCGAGACGGCGTTTGTCGCGGAGTCCGGCGCGGGCCGTCCGGTGATCGGGTTTCTCGGGGAGTACGACGGGTTGGCCGGCCTCAGCCAGGACGCCGGGGTGGCGGAGCCGCGCACGTCGACGCCCGGGGCGGTCGGCCACGGCTGCGGCCACAACCTGCTCGGCGCCGGGGCGGCGCTTGCCGCCGTGGCCCTGCGCAACTATTTGATGGCGACCGGTCTCACGGGCACGGTTCGCTTCTACGGCTGTCCGGCCGAGGAGGGCGGGTCCGGCAAGTCATTCATGGCGCGGGCCGGCGCCTTCGACGATCTCGATGCCGCGGTCTCCTGGCATCCGGGCTGCTTCGCCGAGGTCATGTCGAGGAGCTCGCTCGCCAACTTTCAGGTCTACTGGCGGTTCACCGGACGCGCATCGCACGCCGCCGGGGCGCCGCACCTCGGGCGGAGCGCGCTCGACGCGGTCGAGCTGATGAACATCGGCGTGAACTTCCTGCGGGAGCACATGCCGGCGAGCGCACGGGTCCACTATTCGATCACCGACGCGGGCGGCGTGTCACCGAACGTGGTGCAGCCGCGGGCCGAGGTGTTGTATTTGATCCGGGCGCCGGAAGTGGCCCAGGCGCGGGCGCTCTTCGCCCGCGTCCGCAAGATCGCCGAGGGCGCCGCGCTGATGGCCGAGACGCAGGCCGAGTTTGAGATCGACAAGGCCTGTTCCAACATCGTGCCCAACATGACGCTCGCCGAAGCGATGCACGAGAATCTCAGCGGAATCGGCCCGGTGCCGTTCGACGCGCAGGACGTCGCGTTCGCGGCGCGGATACGGGAGACGCTGACGCCGGACGACATCGCCCACAGCATCGAGATGTACGGGACGCCGGAGGCGTCGTCCTCGGTGCTCTACGGCGCTCCGGTGCCGTTCGATCCGACTCCGCGGCTCATCGGAGGCTCCACGGATGTGGGCGACGTGAGTTGGATCGTGCCGACGGTGCAGATGTGGGGCGCGTGCTTTGCGGTCGGCACGCCGGGCCACTCCTGGCAGCTCGTGGCGCAGGGCACGTCGCCCGCGGCCCACAAAGGCATGGTTCACGCGGCGAAAGTGATGGCCGCGACCGCGCTGGACGCCTTCTCCAACCCGGCGCTGCTCGAGCGCGCGAAAGCCGAGCTCAGAGAGCGGGTCGGCGGCGGGGGCTACCGCTGCCCGATTCCGGACGACGTGGTTCCCCCGCCGTTGCGGGCACAGCAGAGGCGCCGGTAGCGGCGGTTACGGCCTGCGGGCCGACGCGGACGCGGCGCCGTCCCGGCGGAGGTGATAGAGGAGGAGTTCCGTGCGGGCCGCGGCCACCGCCGCGCGGTCGCGCCGATCCCAGTCGGAAATGGCCGGCGGGCGCCCTTCGCGCGCCGCGCTGCGAATCGCCTCGTCCATGGCCGCCGGCGGCTCAGCGTTCGTCGCCAGACTCGGGAACAAGAACGCGGCGAAGGCGCGCATGGTCTCGAGGCCGCCGAGGTCGGCCGATTCGAGGGGCCCCGTCGCCGCGAGGCGGCGTCCGAAACTCGTCTTGACGGCCAAATCGATGGCTTCGGCCGAAGCCACGCCGTCCGCCCACAGCGCGAGCGCCTCGCGCAGCAGGGCGAACTGAAGGCGGTTGCCGAGAAACCCGTCGATCTCGCGCTGGACGACGACCGGCTGCTTGCCGATGCGCCGCAGGATCGCGGTGAGCCACGGCACGATCGCGGGGTCGGTCTCGGGCCCGGCGCACACCTCGACGAGCGGGATGAGTTGCGGCGGATTCCAGAAGTGCGCGGCGATCACGCGCTCCCGGTGCTCGACGCGCGCGACGAGCCGGCTCGCCGGCTGGCCGCTGGACGAGCCGAGCACCGCGGGCGGAGCGCAGATCCGGTCCAGGCGCCCGAAGAGATCGTGTTTCAGCGTCAGGTCTTCCGTCACCGCTTCGATCACCAGCTCGGCATCGGCCGCCGATTGAAGCTCCGTGGAGACCGAAATGCGGTCCAGCGCCGCCGCGGCGGCGTCCGCGGTGATGAGACCCTCCGATCGGAAGCGGGCGAGGCTGTCCCTGATCTTGTCGCGTGCCGCCTCCAGGCTCGCTTCGCGCCGTCCGATCATGCGGACGGGGATTCCGGCGACGGCGAAGAGCTGCGCGACCCCGTGGCCGATGATGCCGTTCCCGATCACGGCGACCCGCTGCAACCGCTCTGGACCGCCCAAGGCCAGCCCCCCTTCGATCATCGCGCTCCCCGACTCACACCCGCGTTCCGGCTGCCTTTGCCGCGTCCGGCCGGCACGCGGATGTATGAACGATTGCCGCAAGCGGGCGGGGTTTCCTTCGAGTTCATGAGCCCTGCGTGAGGCGATCCTCTGCGTCACCGGCTTGGCCGGTTTCAAAACGGGGTAGGTAAGTGGTATATCGAGCTTCGCGTTTGTTAGCACGCGGTGCGAAGTCTGACGGGAGCAGGAGACCTCCGTTTGCATCGACGACTGCGAGCCCGCGTTCTGGTCCCGCTCATCATCGGTCTCATCATCGGGTGCGGGATCGGCACTTTCCTCTGGAAGTCGCCGCCGCGCGTTGGGCCGTTGGTTTCATCTCGACCTGAACTCCCGGCTTCCCAGCAGTCTGCACCGAGTCCGGAAAAGTCGGCTGCGCCAAACGAACGGTACCCGGCCGCTGAGCAGCGTGGCCGTCATCAGCGTCTCCCGGCTTCAGAGCCGACCAATACATATGGAGCGGACGCCGCCGGCGCATCGCATCGGAACGGCCACCCCGCGGCGGCCAAGATTTCAACCCAATCCATGACCGTCAGCTCGCTCGGGACGGCTGGCCTCCGCGCAGCCCGTCTGCCGCGCCGTTCCGCAATCGACCGGTTAGGGCAACCTGCAGTAGCGCCCGTGACACGCGCTCCGACGCATCCGGCCGCACCGCCACAGGCATCTCCGGCGATTCTTCCGGCGACGCCTCCGGCACCCTCAGGGCTTTCCTCCAAGCCCCGCGTGTCCCGAGGCCCGGGGGCGCCAACCTCTGTGGCTTGCCAGACGCCTCCGTGCGGAAACCCCGATGGCAGCCCGCGTCCCGCGGTCTTCCTGCTGGGAGTCGTTGCCGCCAGGACCTCCAACGCTGCCCTGCTCGTTTCAAACGGCCGGGTGAATCCCATAGTCGTCACACCGCAGACGAAAGTCAACGGACTCCGGTCCGCGTTTGGAGCGATCGGACGTCTCGATCTCCTGAGCGTATCGGGCAACCTCACGTCGTTGGGAACACTGGTGGCAACCGACATCACGGTTGTGGGCGTTGCCGGCAATGGGCCCGTTTCGGCGGGGGGCGGGGTCTCCGTGGGTGGCGGGGGCGTTTCGGGTGGCGGCGGGGCCTCTGTCAACACGGGCGGTGCTTCGGTGGGGGGCGGGGTCTCCGTCGGGAGCGGCGGCGCTTCGGTTAATGGCGGGGCGTCTGCCGGGGGCGCCGGTGGCGGGGTCTCTGTCGGCGGCGGTGGTGCGAGCGTGAGCGTGAACAAGTTCTGATGTCCTTGCAGGCACGGGCTCTCGCCGCGGACAGGCCGTAGCATAACCTTCATCAGCGTGTCGCTTCACTCGTACTGGTGCGTTCGCCCCATTTATAATTGCTGACGAGTCACGCCGCAGGACCCGCTTGTCTTCCCGGACAGCATCTCTCTCTGGTGAGAAAGAGCTGCGAACGCGGTAGGTCACGTCGAGCGTAAATCGGAGGTTCTCACTATTATGTGCGGTGTCCGGCTCGACCGGCTCACCGGGCACGCCGTCGAGGAGGGCCGCTACGATAAGGCCATTCTGCCGCTTGGTGCGACTGAGTACCACGGGCCGCACCTGCCGTACGGCACGGACACCATTGCCGCCGAGACGCTGGCGGCGGCGTTCGCCGGAGAACTCGGGCACACGCTCGTACTGCCGCCCATGCCCTATGGTGTGAGCCACCACCATCTGGCTTTTCCGTGGACACTGTCGCTTCGTCCGGACACGCTTTCGCTGGTCATTCGGGATATCGCCGGCTCCCTCTTTGGAAACGGCATCACTAAGCTTCTCCTTCTGTCGGCACACGATGGAAATGCGCCGGTCGCGCAGGTGGCGGCGCGGACCCTGTCGCAGGACCATCACATCAGCGTCGCGGTCTTTAGTGGATGGCAGCGAAAATCCCGGGCGGCTTTGGCCGGAGCGCGCGCGATCGATCTCGACCACGCCGGCCAGTCGGAAACCTCGCTGACTCTCCACGCGGCGCCTGAGACGGTACGGCTCGACCTTGCCTCGGCGGAAGCCAACGAACCGTCCGGACTCGCGATTGACGTGGTCGGTAGTTTCGCGGACGTCGTCCCGCGCGGGTATTCAGGCGCCGCCGCGTCAGGGACCCGCGAAGAAGGCGAGGCCATCGTCGCGGCGCTGGTCAGCCTTGTCGTGCCGCACCTGAGGCTGCTCGATGCACACGGGTGGAGGGCCGGGGGTTGGATGCGCGACGACAGCTCGCCGTGATGGCGCCAACGATGGTGTGACGACCCGACGCGCGGTGGCGTGGTTCGACGGCGCCCGCTCGCAATTGTTTCCTGGAGGCGATCGGATGGCAGAGTTCGCGAAGGTCACAATCGAAGTGGCGGGGGGGAGCGGAACTATTGTGGCGGAGCCCAAGGCGTTCAAAACGGGCTCGCGCGGCTTCTACGGCCAGGGCAAGGTCCAGGGCACGGACGGCCGCAGGTTCCAGATCAGCGTCAATATCGTCGAGATCGGTAGTAAGAGCAAGGCAGCGTCCTAAGGACTCCACGAGATAACGAGGGCGAGCAGCACGACGCGTCCGAGCCGCTCTTTCAGATCATCCACGCTGTGGATCACAAGCGTCCGCGGCGCGCTCTCGGATGCGCCGGCCACACCGATCCTCGCGATAAACAATTCATACAGACCCAGCGCGAAGATGATCAGGATCGCCGCTAATAAGTAGCCTTCCACCATCTGCAACACCGTGCCAAGCGGGACGAGTCGATCGGCGTGGCCCGCACCGCCGGCCCCCAAAGAACTCTGCACCGCGCCGAGCAATTGCACGGCTTCCAGCGTCGTCACGATAACGGTGCCAACCGCTGCCGCGGCGACCGCGACGACCGGAACGATAATGATGTAGCGCACGGCCCATAGGCCGCGCCCAAAGGTTTTGATGTGCATTCACCGTTCCGCGGACGGTAGTGATGTGAGACCCTCCGTTGAGGCTGGGGATTGCCGGAGGCCGGCGTGGTGTCCTTCGACACGGGTTGGGCCCACATGCCGGGCCGGCGTTGCGAAGAAGAGCACTCGTTCGATAGGTCCTATTCTCGCTGCGTTTCCGGCATACCACTTCCATCGACATCCGTCACGCGGAGGTCACGGTGCGATCCATCGCCCACTGCATGCTGCTGCTCGTCGTACCTGTCTTATTGCTCATTCCGTTGCAGCCGTCCGCCGCGCAGCCGTCCAGTCCCGGGGATGCGGTGTTCCAAATTCGCGTGGTCCAGTTCTTCCCAATGGGTGTCCACTGGACGGTGGCGCAGGGCACGGGGTTCTTTGTCGCCTCAGACGGAACGGCCCTCACCAACAGTCATGTGGTGTACCCGGTGGTGCGCGATCCGCAGCACTACCAGCTGATCGCCATCGTCGGGCCGGAGGATTCGGCGGAATTCTACGGAGTCGCGGTCGACTGCGCCAGCACGCTGTCCTACGACCCCGCGCAGCTGTTCAGAGGGACCGCCGTGATGCCTGCGCGCGACGTGGCGCGCATCCACATTGTCCCGTCGACCTTGCCCGTGACGACGTGGACTGAGTTCTCGCCGACGGGACGCCGCTGGCCGATCGCCAGAAGCCACGTTGGTCCGCTCCCATCGTTCCCGGCCCTGCGGGTCGCCGGCGCGGCCGTTCCGGGGATGCACGTCCGCGTGACCGGCTATGGACCACGTGTGGCGCCTGTGGAAAAGGAAACGCTCAGCGGACAGGTGGCCCACCGGCAGCGCACCGAGGACGGGACGCAGATCTTCAGTGTCGCGCTGGAGAACAGGCCGCCGCACGGATACAGCGGGTCGCCGGTGCTCGACGATGACGATCGGGTGGTCGGTATGTGGACGTGGAGCGCTTCGCCGGATTCGACAGCGCTCGGCAGCGCCCAAGCCGACGGCGCACTGATCGAACCCTGCCGGTAGTTCCGAACACCACCACAGAGGAATATTCTGCGCAGATAGCAATTGTTGAGGCGTGACCCTATCGAGGACGGCCGTACCCTTACCCGTCCCCTCTGCGATGGTTGCGTTTCTATCCGTCGACATCCCGGGATCCGTCCGCCTGCGCGCGCTGCCCGTTGACGGAACTCACCACATGCTTGCGGAGTGCCGGCGGATAGTACGAACGGCCGCCCAGGCAGGAGGGGGCCGGGAGACGTTAGCGTAACATCACCGGGTTCGCGCAGACCCGTGACGCTCGCTGTTGCGGACGAAACCGTCGTGGCGGCCACGGGCAGGGAGGGAATCTTGAGCGGGAGCAACCGGATCACGCCTGCCTTGGTCGCCATCATCGGTGTTGCAGTTGGGGCGGCGCTGGCGGCGCCGGCGGCTACTGTGAAGGGAGACAAGGCCGCCTGGACCGAGATCGCGGCAGCCTACCGAAAACTGAACGGGCTTCCAGGGTATCGCATGAAAGGCGTGATCACGGGCGGCGGAGCCGGTGGAGGAACCATGGTCTACGAAGTGGCCCCGCCGAGCCGCGCCTACCACGCGATCATGCACACGGCGCGAGGGACAGCAGAGATCTTTTCCGCCGGCGACAAGGTCGTCCAGAGACTTCCGGACGGCCGGTGCATGGCGATGGGGCAAGATCCGAATCGCGTGCCGTTCCTGCGGGATCCCGAAGACCCCCGAGACAGCTTCATATATACGATCTCGCGAAATCCGGACACCGTGATCGACGGCACGCCGGCTCACGTGTATGGAGTCACGATCGAGAGCCCCCGTGGCGGCCGGCCGATTCCCATGACCATGTACATTGGCGCGCAGACCGGACTTCCGCGCTGCACCGTAAGCACGTTCACGCTCACGATGGCCGGCCAGGGCGCGACACGTGAGATAACCACGACGATGGACTATTACGACTACGGCACGAGACTTCATATCACACTGCCCAACTGTGAGCGCCGCATGTGCGACCGATTCCCGGGATGATCGCGCGATGCTGACAGTCACTTCCCTCGCAGTGCTGTCCCTGCTCACCGTCACCTTCGCGGCGGCCGGAAAGGCGTCTCCTGTGAACGCGTGCGACCTGCTGACGCTCACGGACGTGCAGGGTGTGCTCGGCGCCGGGTTCACGGCACACCCGGTGTCGGGGGCAACGTGTGCCTACAGCAGGGGGCAAGGGGACCACGAAACGGACGTGGTGATCGGGGTCTCATCGATTCCCCCGCAGGTCGCTTCTGATTCGACACCCTGGCTGAAGATGCAGCAAGCAAACATCAAGCAGCGCGGCGGGACGGTGACGGTGACGCCTGTGAGCGGGTTGGGTGAGGGTGCGTTCTATCTTCTCGACGCTGGGAAAAAGCCGCCCGTCTTCCAACTCCATTTCGGAAGGGGCAGCCGCGAAGTGGTCTTGGATGTTGAGACCGGCAGGGAGCCCAACATCGGCGCTGCGCAGACGCTTGGCAAGATCGCTTACGCGCGGCTGCGGTAGGGGAGGAGGCTCACCGATGCGCCGTTCGCGAGAATCAGTTGCCCGCGTGCGCGCCTGGGTGCTGGCGTTGGTCTGCACGCTCTCCTGGGGGGCGCTTGCGGTTCCGGCGAAAGCCGTCCCCTCTGATCTCTGCTCGCTCCTGTCCCCCGGCCAGATCGGGAAGGCTTTAGGCCAGCCGTTCCTCACGCCGAGAACACTTCCGGCTCCGCGAGCATATCACAACACCGCGGCGGGAACGGAATGCGATTACCTGTCTCAACAGCCGACAGGCATGGGCGTCCCGCTCAAGGTTGTCTTCATTATGTATGTGGAGTCGTCGCCGGCCGCGGCCAAGGACGCCTTTGCCCGTACGCGGCCCTTCGCGGCGAGCTTCGGACCCATCACCCCGGTGGCCGGGCTCGGAGACGACGCATATCGGGACGCCAACTACGCCCTCCACGTGCTCAAAGGAACGGCGCACTACTCCATCAACTTCATCCCGATGGGCACGTACACGTCGAAGGAAGACCAGCAGGAGAAGACACTGGCCGCGTGGGTGGCGGGACAACTGTAGTCGAGGGAGGCACGGCATGTCTGACCCCGACATTGCGTCGCTCGAAGAGCGCGTTGCAAAACTGCGGGCCGAGCTCCGGGCAACTCGTGAACAAATCCGGAGCCTGCAAAGGCGGCGAATGAGAGAGCTGTCCGCAGCAGCGCTCATGCTCGGGATTCCCGCGGCGGTCCTCTTCTTGGGCGTATTCGCCTCGCCGGTTCCCGCGGCGCCCGCCAATACGGTTCGGGCGCCCTTCGAGGTACGCGGCGCATCCGGCAACACGCTCATGTATGTCGGCGAACGTGCCGAGGGCGGCTATTTGAGCATCTTCAATGCCCACGGCGATCCTGTAGCGTCCATGATATCCGCGGGGCACGCCGGAACGGTAGGCATCGTCAGTCCGGGACAAGGGGCCGTGCAAATAGGCATCGGGTCGCACAGCGGCATCGGATACGTCGCGATTACCGGGAAGGACCAACTTGATCTGGCGACGCTCGGAGTAAATGCCGACGATAAGGCGATGGCGTTGTCGATCTACAATGCCGCGAAGAAGCGGATCGCATGGTTCGGAGAGTCTCGCGACGATGGCTCCGGCGCTTTCGCCCTTGCCGATCCGAATGGGGTCTGGAGACTCGAAGGGGGCGTTGGGGGCCCGCACGGGGTCCCGGCCGGTATCGGCGTGGTGCGCGCGTATGGACCGAATGGAAGTTATCCCGGCGAGTGCGGTGTCCTGACGGGCCATTGACACCAGACGCCATTTGACCCCGGGAGAGCGACGGATGCGGCGGGACTCGCTCGAATCCATTGACCGGGACCTCTCCGAGCTCGAGGGGGAGTTGCACGCGGTGCGCGCGCAACTCCATCGTCTCTTGGGCCGGCGGACGAAGTATTCTTCCGGAGTACCGGTGGCGGTGATCAGTGCATTGCTCGCGCTGTGTTTTGGCTCCGCCCTCGCGGCCGCACCTCGTCCCCGAGTGGCGTTTGCCGTGCTCGGCGCGTCCGGTCAGCCGGTCATGGAGGTTCATGACGTAAACGGAGGATGGCTGGGAATTGCCAGCGCCTCTCCCCGCAAACCGAATGCCTCGCCGTGGGTCGCCGGCTTGTCCGCCGCGGGCGGGGGCGGGCAAATTGGCGTCAACGACGTGAACGGCACCAGCTTCGTCACGATGTATTTCCCGCACGGCCGCAAAGGGGGCTCCTTGGACATCGTTCATGACAGCACTGCCTTGGCTCAACTCGGTCCCGGCGCCGAGAACGTTATGGCACTGAGAATTTCAAATGCCGCAAACAAAAAAGTCGGCCAATTTGGAGAGGGCGCCCACGGGTACGGCGCGTTTTTCATCTTTTCGGCCGAAGGTCGCTTGGCTATACAGGCGGCCGTGACGGATAACGGCGTCGGCATCATGGACGCGATTGGTCCGAAGGGGCCGGTTCCCCTGTGGTTTAAGGGCGTGCTGGTCGGGAAGTGACCACGCACACGCGCCATGCGGCCGGACTTGACTGACGATTGAGCGGAGCGCTCGATGGCGAAGTTCTGCCCTGAATGCGGTTCACCGGTGCAGCCCGGCCAGAAATTCTGCAGCGAGTGCGGCACGGGGATCACCGCATCCGCCGGCCCCGTCGCGAACACATCGACGGCCGCCCGGTCCGACCGCCCCGCCGCACCCGCGGTACCCTCCCCGAGACGCAAGCGTTTTTCAGTAATCAAGACGCTGGGAGGGGGTGCGTTGGCGCTTGCCGTTCTGCTGTCAGCCGGCGTCGTATTCTATCTGCGGCATCAGGCCGGTCAAACCGCCGAGCAAGTGAATCGAAGCCTTTCGGTCCCGCCGGTTCCGGGCATCTTGTTCAGCCCGTCGCCGAACGGCGCTCAGCGACCGGTCCAAGCGCCGGCTCTCCCGCCGGTCCAGGCGCCGGTTCTCCCATCGCCGCCGGCCGGCCAACCTAGAGCGGCACCCGCCCCCCAAGGTTTGCCCGCGCCGGCTGAGGTCAAACACGTCACAGCGAAGGACGGCCAGTGCGGTCTCTTCACGAAGGCCGAACTCAGCCAGGTGCTGGGCGTCACGTTCACGCATGCAACGGAAGACGCGACGGGTTGCACGTACAAGGGGGATGCGCCCCGGGAGTGGATGAGAGTCGAGATACTCTGGACAGGCGGCCGGGCCGCCGTGCAGCAACGGGCCGCGATCTACGAAGACCTGATCAAAGGCAAACCAACGGGCTGGGTGCCCCCCTTCCAACCGGTTCCCGGGTTGGGCGACCGGGCCATCGTCAACCTGGTGAACGCCATCCAGGTCGAGAAGGGGGACATCGCGTTTACTCTCGATCTGCGATACTTCCACGATTTGCCGGATCCAAACGCGCTCATCCCCGATTCGACGAAGCTCCTCGTCAATCGGGCGCTGGCCCGGCTGTAATTAAAGTCGACCGCGCTTTGCGATCGTTGAGAAAGCAGGACGCCGAAACTTCGAGGCCGCAGTAGGCTTCGCCTACGCGGGGGAGCCCCAATGCCCCGAGCCTGAGAGGCGAGGGACCCGGACACCAGTGCTGAGCCAACTGGTGCACGCAATTCTGGTTGCATTTCTGGCAGCCGCGGTGGCTGCCGCCGCGCCCGGGCTCGGAGAAGCGCAAAATCAGCAACTGGCGCCGCCGCTCTCGCAGCGCGTGGGTCCCGAAGCCGTGTGGGTTCCACCCCAAAATGTCTTCTTGAGTCTCGGAGCGGAGTGCGGGGGGCGCGGTGCAACATGCCTTCCCGCCGTGATGCAGCGGTTGGGTGCGTCGCCCCAGGCGGTCACATTTGCCGCGGCGCTTTATGGACAAGGCTATCTCGGGTCTTTCCGGAAGCTCGGCCGTGTGGACTTGGCGATTGTGGTCTATCCGTTTCGGGCGAACGATAACGAAGTGCCGGCCCTCGTGAACGGCAGACCATCCTTCGTCGATGTGATGACCGTTGTTGCGGGCCTCAAACTTTCGCGAGACCCACACTTCAACTCGATCGCCCAAGTGCATCCGAATGTGGGGTGGCAGGGCGATGTGCCTCGATTCAAGGCAATGACGCTCCTGCCGAGGGGCGGGCAGCGGTTCGTGTTCTCGGTCCTACTGCAAGATGGCTGCCACGCCTGCGCGATCCTGGGGGAGGCGTGGTTCGCGATGGACGTCGACGGGTCGGGCGAACTCCAGCGGTCCGTGCTGTTAGGGACCACGAACCCAACTGCAATGCAGCCGCCGCCGACATTCAGGTAGTGGACGCGGGCCTCGCGACGGCCGCCGGCACCGCACCCCGCAACTCCGCGGCGTCACCACTTCACCCCGAGACTCTTTGCGACTTCAGGGTTCAACGTATCGAGCCCCACAACCTCACCCTTCGCCAGCACGTGGCCCTCCACCGCACGGGTCACTTCGGGGCCGCCAAAGGTCCCGGACAGTCCGAGAGTCGGGATATCCAGCGCGTACACCGTGAAGTGATAGTGATGCACGAGCATGTCATTGAACGGCGGACAAGGCCCGTCGTAGCCCGCATGGCCACCGCCGCCCGCTTGATGTACGACGCGAAGACCGAACTTGCCGGGTCCCGCCGGACCAGCGGGCTCAGCGCCTTCCGGGATCTGCGTCACATCGGGCGGAATGTCGATCAGCACCCAGTGGTACCAAAAATCGCGCCGTTTGTCGGATGCGGTGAGGATCGGGCCATCTTTGTAGGCGTTGGTGAACGATTCCGGCACATCCGTATCGTAGGTGATAAGCGCATAAGAGGCCGTGCCACCCGGACCTTTCCCCCAACTGACGGCCGGGTTCTTGTTCGGCCCCGGCCGCATATGTGGTGTGGCGGGCACGCACAGCGTGAAAATTCCTGGGATCAGCGCGCCGTTTCGGATACCCGACACCGTGACGGGCAGCGAGGCGACCGCCGCGGCGCGCACTGACGGAAGACCTCCGGGGAGCAGGCTTCCAACACAGATCAGCGCCAAGAACCGGACGATTCGTCGCATTATCGCCATCCCCACGCTCGACGTGTTGGCCCGGCTTCCGCGCAATTCCGCGCTGGTCCTGCCATCGCAGGCGTGCCCTCAGCACGCGTTGTATCTGTTGTTGCGGGCGTGCCTCGCAATATAGACGCTCGGACGCTGCACTCGAGGAGGTCCATCATGCCATTTGTTCGAGTGACGTTGTACGAAGGGCGTTCCACGGAGAAAAAACGCAGGATCGCCGAGGCCATCACGGAAGCGCTGGTGACGATCGGCGGAACGACTCGGGAGGCGTGTCAGGTCGTTTTTGAAGACGTGGCGAAGAACGATTGGGTGACCGGTGGGGCGCCTGAGTTTTCTAGCAAAGCCGCCACGCGGTAACAGACTAGTGCGCTAGATTCATGCCACGAGATTGCGGGCGCCTATTCCAGCCGGGAAGAATATCAGACCGCGGAGGCCTCTACTACCTCCGGATCATCCTTCGGAGCGACCGGCGTTCTTCGTGACTCCAGGTGAAGCCTCCCTGAAGCCAGCTCTTCGATAGCGATGAGCACAGGATTGCGCGTGGTTGTCTCAACGGCGGGCAAATCTCCCGCAATCAACTGCCGTGCCCGAACGGCCACCACATTTACGAGGGCGTACCGTGCGGGAACCTTGGCGAGTAGTTCCTCTAGCGGTGGTGTATGCATTGTCTTCCTCTCCTGAGGCGGCGATATGTGGTACGTTGCACTACTTGGTAGGAGCGCACAGCCTCGCCCGGCATTACATGTCCATGTCCTCCGGGTTGTAGCCGCCTGGGGTGGCCGCCGCCGCGTTCTTCTTGCCCTTCTCCACGACAAGTGCCTCGGTCGTGAGGAGCAGGCTCGCCACGCTCGCGGCGTTCTGCAGCGCGAGCCGCGTGA